>NZ_JAEK01000012.1 GCF_000518865.1 Bacillus sp. J37
CTAACCTTTTTCGACTGTACCCTTTGTACATCCGCAAGATCTCCCAGGGTAAGACAACCATCTTTCCTCTTTTACTCGCCTGATCTACTTTACAAAGTTACGCACATCTTTTGGACTTTAACTTGTTTGGGAGTCTTATCCCTTTGTAAAGCCTTAGTATCAGATTTCTGTTCGTCGAGCCAAGATTTTATTCCACGCTTCCTCCAGCCCTTATCTCACGATAAGTACCTTGCGCTTCCTTAGTGGTTGGTCGATGTGTACCCCCACAGTGGACTTTCACCACCTAGATAGTTGCCATGCCTGGCACACCAAATAAAGGGCTAACCATCCTTAGCCCTTTACAATCTATCTTTCTATAAAAAGTGCTACACCAATTCCTCCGCCTACACATAAGGAGGCAAGACCTTTGTTGGAATCACGGCGCTGCATTTCATGTAAAAGACTTACAACAATTCTTGAACCCGTACAACCAATAGGATGCCCCAAACTAATGCCGCTTCCATTTACATTTACTTTCTCTCTGTTTAGACTTAATTGCTTTTCAACAGCAAGATATTGAGCGGCAAATGCCTCATTTATCTCGATCACATCGAGATCATCTACAGACCAATCCAGTGCTTTTAATCCTTTTTGGATCGCAGGAACAGGACCTATCCCCATCATTTTTGGATCAACTCCTACTACCGTGTAGTGAGAGATCGTCCCCAGGATGGTCAAGTTTCTTTTTTCCGCTTCTTCTCGGGTCATTAATACAAGTGCTGCTGCGCCATCATTTAATGTTGAAGCATTTCCAGCTGTAACCGAACCGTTTTCTTTGAAAATAGCAGGTAATGAAGCAAGTTTTTCTAATGTCACCTGTCTCGGCCCTTCATCCTGAGATATTGTTACTTCTCCCTTCCTGGATTTCACCTTTATTGGGACTAGCTCATCCTTAAACTTCCCACTCTCGATGGCTGACAATGCTCGGTTTTGACTTGATAATGCAAGCTCATCCTGCTCCTGGCGTGTGATATTATAGGCTTCAGCCACATTTTCAGCTGTCTTTCCCATCATAATATGGTGAATTGGATCTTCTAATATTTCCCACACACTATCTGTCACTTGACTGTGCTGAAGTCGCGAGCCCCAGCGATGCTGTTTTAATAAATAAGGGCTTGAACTCATCACTTCTACCCCGCCGGCGATGACAATGTTGGATTGACCAGTTTGGATTTGCATAGCAGCAGACAGAATAGCCTGAAGACCTGATGCACATTGCCTTTGAATGGTAAATCCTGTTGTTGTATCTGGAAATTCGGCTAATAGGGCAGATGTTCGTGCTGTATTGGGCTCATCAGTCCGTTGAATACAGTGCCCTAATATCACCTCATCTACCTCATGTTTCTCAAGTTTACTTCTTTTCACCACCTCATCTAACACCGGAACAGCTAACTGGGTGGGCAACAGCTCTTTGAAAACGCCACCAAAAGTTCCGATAGGCGTTCTAACTGCAGCCGTAATCACTACCTCGCACATGTTTCCATCCCCTTTTTTCACAAATCTAATGTGAGCACCTGCTCATAGTTTTATTATATGATAAGTTGCTAGAAATATGGAAAAGTCTAACTTATTTCCTTATGCTATTATCAATCTTTTACTTTCTGTATAGTACAAAAAAATGCTAACTCACAATAATTCTTCAATGAGTCAGCATTATTTTTTATCATGTACAGTTCCAATAATATCATCAATATTAACAAGACCGAAATGACGGCTGTCCCGACTTTGGATCCTGTTATCCCCAATGACAAATATATAGCCCTCCGGAATCCGGGTTTTATTCGTAATTTCCTCCAGTGTAAAGCTTCCTGTCTTTTTCATAAGGTCTATTTGATCATCTGAAGAAGTTAAAAATGGTTCTTTGACGGCGTTACCGTTCACATACAACTGATCATCCTTATAGTGTATTTCATCACCAGGTAATCCGATAATCCTCTTAATATATATTTCCTCACTGTTTGGTGGATGAAATAATATGACATCAAATCTTTTTAATGATGAAAAAATAAAACCTAATTTATTAATCGATAGCAATCGGCCTTCTTCATACGTTGGTTGCATGGATACACCTTCAACTTTGTACTCTACGAAGACCAGGTTTTTTATAAAAATAGCCGTTAAACAAATCCCTACTGCAGTAAAAGCAATTCCTCGTTTTCTCATACAACCTCCTAGAGATTAGCTCCCTCTTTTTCTTGTTGTCATTGTTGTATTTAAACGCTTTTCCACCTGCTTGCCTACAAGCCATAATAAGAAAATGACCACTCCTGCAATGGCTGCTCTTGTTGGTTGAGTAATCAGAGCCCGCAGGTCCTGACCAATAAAACTCACCATAAAAATCATAACAAGTTTGCCTGATAAAACAGCCAAAATAAATTGCCAATAGCTTATTCGTGAAAGTCCTGCCACTACATTAATTGCAGCAGAAGGAGTAAAAGGAAAACACAAGATAAGAAAAAGTGGACTAAAGCCTCTGCGTTCAATCCAAGTTAAAAGTCTCCTCATTCCTTTTTTTTCTTTAATCTTTTGGATCCATCTCCACTTGCCTAGCTTTCTCATGATAATAAATACAATAATAGCGCCTGAACAAGCACCTATCCAAGACAATAAGAATCCCATCCAAAGTCCAAATGAATTAACATTTGCAACAATAAAAACGACAAGTGGCAAAAATGGGAAAAATGCTTCTAACAAAGGCAATAATATCGCAAAAAATGGACCAAATGAACGATATGTCTCAAAAACTTCCATTAATTGTTCTAAAGTAAAAATATCCTGCAGTGTCTCCAATATCATCCAAAACTCCTCAAATATCCTTTGTCTCTATTGTACACACTTATATAAAAACTTAAAAGAAAGAACATAATCTTAAGTGACATACTTGCGAACATATACATCATCATTTATAATAAAAACAGAACACTTGTTCTATTCTTTGTAGGAGGTCTTTTTTATGACAAGAATTCCAAATGACATCAGAGACATGATTGAACAGTCTATTTACTTACCGATGGCTGTTTCCATCTTCAACAGAGATTTAGCTGTCATTGAACAAAGTCCTTTTAAATTACATCGACCATACTTAGCCATTGTTGAAGAATCACTAAAACTTGCACAAAAAGATTTGTCAGAAATAAAACGTGAGCTTTATAAACGTAACATTAAAGTTCACCAAGTTGAACGCGATGAAGCATTTACTCTCTATTCTTTTATTTATAACGGCTATGAAGAGAAACACAATTATTTTAATCCGAGAATCAGAAACAAAGTCTCTGAAATAATGGAGGAATACTTATTTAAACCAGAGAAATAACGTAACTTGCAAATGAAGATAGCTCATGTCCCTCAAACCGGGTGTATACCCAATCTTATTAGGTGAGCTATCATCATAATGGTAAAAGTTAAGTTGATTTAGAATGTAGGTTATCCCTTCCACTTTTCATATTTATATTCCAAGTTTGATTATTTTATCAGAAACGATTCATTTTTCTAATGATTTGTTCATAGAAAGCATTTATCTCCTTTTCGTCTTTCGGTAAAAGCAACATATTTATTTTTCGTTGCTCCTGTTCAATTCGAGAAGAAATAACCGCTCTTAATTGAGCAGTTCGGAACAGCTGATTTTCAAATGAACCGACAGACATAGGAACTGTAATTTGCTTCCCATTTGTAAAAGTAATTTCTGTATCATGTTCTTTCGTCGCTTTGTACTCTTTCACAAAACTATGCGCGATCCATGCACAATTGACTTTAGTTGAGGCGGCTGTAGGAAAAAAATAGATCGAATTTGCTGGATCAATAACAACAGGCGGCTTATGTGTAATATTAGCTATATCTTTGGACCCGGTTTTTCTCCCACTATAACTGCTGCCAAAATAACGACAACTTTGATCAATGACTTCCATCGGACGTTTTTCAACAAAGATCTCTTGCTCATATTCCAATATTTCTGAGCAAAACTTATTTTCCCCAGGTAAAATTGCCATTGTAAAACGATTAATAAAATAATCATCTACTCTTTCTTTTGTTAAATCCTTCGCCATTTTTTACACCTCTTTTAATATTTTTTAGGTAATTTATCCCATAAATTCAATCTATCATGTCTTTTTTTAGATATCTACACATTTACAAAAACTCCACAAAAAAATGACTTCTTTTACATTCCTGTAAAGAAGTCATTCTTTTTCATTTATATCAGCCGATCCATCATTTGGTTCATTTTGAAACCCATCAAGATTCATTTCTATGCCAAAAACCGGATTTAAAGGAGTTGGGGACAATTCCTTCTCTCTTTCTTTTTTCATGACATCACATCCTTTTAAAATAGCTTCTCCCTTTGTAAGGTTTTCATACATAGATCAAAATATTCCTGTTAAATTTTTTAAAAATTTTAACAATTTAGTTGATTTTCCAGTTTAAATTCCATACAATATAAAAAAGGCATCAGGGGTGATATTTCATGAAAAATAAAAAGTCATCGTACACTGAAATCATGAAGTCCCGTAACACGAAAAACGTTCCATCCGAGCAACCTGTATTAGACATGTATATTCAAATGATTTTGGATGAAGCGCTGTTTAACAGGAAGAAATCATTGCTAGAAGAACGTATCAATGATGCACTTGACACAAAGAACAAAACAGAATTTATGAAACTATCAAAAGAATACAGAGGAATGCGTAAGTTAGGATAAAGATCGCCGAAAGGTGATCTTTATTTTTGGTTCCTAAACATTCCTCTTAGGCCCAGCATCATATTGCTGGGCCTAAGACTGTTTTATGCATCCATAAACTGTTCTGCCTCAGTCGATCCCTTTAAAGCAGTCGTTGAAGATGTACCACCGGTAATGGTTTGTGCTACCTCATCAAAGTAACCTGTTCCAACTTCACGTTGATGTCTTGTTGCTGTATATCCATAAACCTCACTGGCAAATTCATTTTGCTGAAGCTCTGAATAAGCAGCCATTCCGCGGGTTTTATATCCACGAGCAAGCTCGAACATACTGTGATTCAGAGCGTGGAAGCCGGCGAGTGTTACGAATTGGAACTTGTATCCCATCTTAGAAATTTCTTTTTGAAAATTTGCGATGGTTTGGTCATCAAGCTTTTTCTTCCAATTAAACGATGGCGAGCAATTATAGGCTAGTAATTTACCAGGATATTTTTTATGAATCGCATCAGCAAATCGCTTTGCCTGTTCAAGATTCGGTTCAGATGTTTCACACCAAATTAAGTCAGCATAAGGTGCATAAGATACCCCTCTGTTTATCGCTTGATCAATGCCTGGCCGGGTACGATAAAATCCTTCAACAGTACGTTCTCCTGTAATAAATTCGTGATCAGCTGAATCCACATCACTCGTAATTAAGTCTGCTGCATCTGCATCGGTTCGAGCAATAATAATCGTCGGAACCCCCATTACATCTGCTGCTAACCGGGCTGAGATTAAATTTTTCACAGCCGTTTGAGTTGGAAGTAATACCTTGCCCCCTAAATGGCCGCATTTCTTTTCTGATGATAATTGATCCTCAAAGTGAACACCTGCCGCACCTGCTTCAATCATGGCTTTCATTAATTCAAATACGTTTAACTGACCTCCAAAACCTGCTTCAGCATCTGCCACTATGGGAGCAAACCAATCAATATTACCTTCACCTTCAAGATGCTGAATTTGATCTGCGCGTTGAAGTGCTTGATTAATTCGTTTAACAACATGCGGTACACTGTTTGCCGGGTATAAACTTTGATCGGGATACATATTTCCTGAAAGATTTGCGTCAGCTGCAACCTGCCAGCCGCTTAAATAAATAGCCTTTAACCCTGCTTTTACTTGTTGTACAGCTTGATTTCCAGTTAATGCTCCTAGCGCATGAATATAGTCTTCTTCATGAAGATACTTCCATAGCTTTTGGGCTCCACGTCTTGCCAGTGTATGTTCAACTTCAATAGAACCTCTTAAACGAATGACTTCTTTTGCACCATATGTCCGAGTAATTCCTTCCCATCTTTTATCACACGCCCAGCTTTCTTGTAATGCTTCAACCCTTGTTTGACCGTTCATTTCAAATCCCCCATTCAATTTTTTCAGTCCCCTTTATCCCACTTAAATCATTTCATAACTTGGTATCGTTAAGAAATCTATAAAATGATCTTCTTTTACGAGCAGATCGAAAATAGTGATTGCTTCTTCAAACTTGCCTTTTTGATAGGAAATATCACCGATTCTTTCTCTTATATGTTGAACCTCTTCATCTCTTAATTTCTCATATAACTCTATTGTAAGTTTTCGACCATCTTCTAAAATCCCTTTTGGATGGCGAATCCATTGCCACACTTGTGCCCGTGATATCTCTGCTGTTGCTGCATCCTCCATTAAATGATGAATGGGAGCTGCACCTCTACCACTCAACCATGATGCGATATATTGAATGCCTACATTGATATTGATTCTGACTCCTTCCTCTGTAATAATTCCGTCTGGTACTTCCAGGAGATCATATGCAGTTACCTGAACATCATCTCTTTTGCTATGAATTTGATTAGGTGTTTTCATATGCTCATTAAAAACATCCATAGCAACTTGAACTAGTGCCGGGTGAGCGACCCAGGTTCCGTCATGACCATCTGTAGCTTCTCTTTCTTTGTCTAATCTGACTTTTTCAAATGCACGGCCATTTGCTTCTGGATTGTTTTTCACTGGAATTTGTGCTGCCATACCGCCAATCGCATGAACATTTCGCTTATGACATGTTTGAATTGCTAATAACGAATAAGACCTCATAAAATGAACGGTCATTGTCACTTGGACACGATCAGGCAGAATAACAGATTCACAGTTTCGCAGTTTTTTTAAATAACTAAAGATATAGTCCCAACGACCACAATTTAAGCCTGCTGAGTGTTCTTTTAACTCAAACAGAATTTCATCCATTTCAAAAGCTGCCATGATCGTCTCAATGAGAACCGTGGCTTTTATCGTTCCTCTTGGAATATTTAATTCATCTTGCGCAAAACAAAACACATCATTCCAAAGTCTTGCTTCTTGATGACTTTCTAATTTCGGTAAATAGAAATAGGGGCCGCTCTCTCTTTCTACAAGCTCTCCCGCATTATGAAAAAAGAACAAACCAAAGTCTACTAAACTTGCTGATACCCGATTCCCATCAATCTCGATATGTTTTTCATCAAGATGCCACCCTCTAGGTCGAACCTTTAGTGTTGCAATACTATTGTTCAATTGATAAGTTTTACCGCCTTCACTTGTATAAGAAATGGATCGAAGAACTGCATCTCTTAAATTAATCTGGCCGCGTATGATGTTTTCCCAACTTGGAGATGTTGCATCCTCAAAATCAGCCATATACACTTTCGCTCCGGAATTAAATGCATTGATCACCATTTTGCGATCAACTGGACCTGTAATTTCCACTCGCCTATCCTGAAGATCATCAGGTATGGGAGAAACAGTCCAACTTCCTTTTCTAATATGCTCCGTTTCCGGTAAAAATCCCGGTAGTTTGCCATTGTCAATTTCCCGTTGTCTTTTCACCCGTTGCTGTAACAGTTCACGTCTACGACTTCCAAACGTCCTCTCAAGCTTCTCAATGAATTGCAGCGCCTCAGGTGTTAAAACTTGATGAAATTCAGCCTCCATGTTTCCAACAATTTTACAACCTGTCATCTGTGTAGCCATTTGTGTAACAACACCTCTCATATAATTGTTATAATACAGTTTGTTATTACTAAAACTAATATATAACAGTTGAGAAAAAATTGGAACATTTTTCTTTAAAAAAGTTAAATTATTTAAAACCACTTCACTAGAATGTTCAGTTGACTAAAGAAAAAAGGCCTATGCAGTAAACATGCACAGACCCTTTTATTGTTATAAAACAGATTATTTATTTAATTACGATTACCATGTTCTTCAAGATAAAGAATTCTCTCCATCATCGTTGGATGTGTATAGCGAAAGATCTTCACCAGTGCCGGTGGATTGACCTCACTTAATCCTGCTCTGGACAATTCCTGGAATGAACTGATTGCAGCTTCATGATTGTTTGTCATTTCAATTGCATACATATCAGCTGACTTCTCCTGATACCTTGCAACAGCATTTGACAAAGGACTTGATGCAAAGGTTAGTGTCCCTAAAAGGAGAAGAAATAATGGAAACGCAGCAAGCTCTCTCATCGAGCGGATTTTCAGCATCCCTCCATATCTGGCAATAATAATCCTCATAAGGACATGAATGATGTATAAACCGGCTAGGCTAAGTAATAGGTAGCCCGCTATTCCGACATAGATATGCTTCATCACGTAATGACCCATTTCATGAGCCATAATAAACAGAATTTCATCCTCATTCAAGCGATTTAACGTTGTATCCCATAGGACAATTCGAGAATTGGAACCTATCCCTGTTACGTAGGCATTGAGTGCATTTGTCTTTTCAGACATGTTCACCTCATACACATGCTCTGCAGGAATATCTGCTTTTTCAGCAATTTCCAGAATTTTTTCTTCAAGCACTTTGTCCTTCAACGGATAAAAATCGTTGTAAAGCGGGTCAATAACAACCGGTTGAATAAACATTAAAAACATGGAAAAAGGAATGGACAATAACCAAGCATACAACCACCATCTTTTCTCAAAACGTTTTATTAACGAATAAAGAACAATAATAATGACTGTCATTAACAGATAATTAACCCAAAAATCAATTAACTGATCCTTCATCCACGTAGAAAAGGATTGAGTGGTGATGTGGTACATTTTAGATATCCGAAATCCAATCCAATTAACAGGTAACGAAATAACACTGACAAATAACGATAACCAAAAGAAATAAATTGCAGATTGTATAGTAAATATGTTGGATGATGCACTCGACCAATCCTGCATTTTCCTTGAGAGCCCGGTAATCATAAAAATGAACAGAAGAAACCACTCAAAAGGAATAGTAACGAAATATAGGAAATTTCGAATTGTGGAGTATTCCTGAGTTAATAGTAATTCTCTACCGGACATAAATGTTGCAGGATCTGCCGATGTTCCCTCATACGGAGCTGGTACACCTGTACCGGAAAAGATAAACAAATACCAGTAAACAACTAAACCATATAAAAAGTAGAGAAAAATTGATGTTGTTACCCATTTCCTCATCTGGCCTTTCCCCCTTGAACAAGCTGTTACTATTAGTGTAGTACTATGAACATTGAGTTAGAACATGAAAAGGGATGGACCCGATATTAACAAACGTTCATCATGACTTAAGAAAAAAACATACTATATAAAACCAACGTACCGATGGATCCCATCACAACAACAATAACATTTGCTCCAGTAAAAGCAATGAGAGTAGCAGCAACAGCGCCAACAATTCCAAATATCAGGTCATCGCTAATTAAAAAGATACCTGGAACGACTAATGCACCTAAAGTTGCGTATGGCACATTTTTTAACACATTTTGCACAAAAACAGGCATTTTCAACTGACTTAAAGCGACAAGTGGAATCATTCGGGGTATATATGTGACAAGTCCCATTCCAATAATCATTACGATGATCATACTATCCATCTGTCTCCACCTCGCTTGTATACTTCAAATAAAATAGTTCAACAAGGATCGCTGAAAGTAGAGTTGATAATACAATAGACCAGCCTGTTGAAATCATTTGCGACGCATAAAAAATAGAATTTAAGATAGCAGCCGTAACCGCTAAAAACAGAACCTTACGATGTTTTTTAAGAGATGGAATTAGTAATCCTATAAACATCGCATATAGAGCTATCCCCATACTCTCCTGAACTGTTGCTGGAAGGCTTGCACCGATTACGTAGCCAATTCCTGAATTTATCACCCAGCTAGCATACGAAATCAACATTAACCCAAACAGGTAGCCTGCATTTACTGTACCTTCTTTAGTTGATGCAACAGTAAATGTCTCATCTGTTAGCCCAAAAGAGTAGAGTGCTTTTTTCCATAGAGAATCGTTTTCTACCTTTTCGCTAAGAGAGGCAGACATTAAAAAATGACGAATATTCACAATAAAGGTAGTGAAAATAATTTCAATAATCCCGGTACCTACTGTGAGTAAGCTTAAAGCCATATATTGGGAAGCACCGGCAAAAACGATTAAACTCATAAGGACCGTCTCAGGTAAAGACAAGCCGGTTGATTTTGAAAGCAGCCCAAAGGTTAAGGCAACAGGTAAATACCCGATTGCAATACTGATTCCACCTTGTAATCCTTGAAGAAAACTGGACTGTTTTTTTACTAAAGTGGTTGTCGATGACACACAAATACCTCCTATTGCTGCAAATTAAGAATAATAAATTAATAAATAAAAGCTTGTTATTTGATTTGTTTCATTGGCATACGTATGTGAGTGGGCTGCTTGAAATTTCATCGAATCACCTTTTTTTAATAGATAAGACTCTTCCGTTATTGAGACTTTGGCTTCCCCTTCACATACAAGTACATATTCTTCAACACTTCCATGATGACGGTCTGAAGTGTGAATACATCCCGGTTTCATTTCAATAAAGTAGATTTCAAATTTTTTAGAAGAATCAAATGGAAAATAAGGGTATACTTGAAACTGTTCCCCGTTCTCCATGACCGCACTTTTTTCATGTAACCTTATAACAGAGACAGAGGGTTTATTCTCCTCAACAAGTGATGAAAATGAAACCTGAAGTCCATTCGCTATCTTCCATAGCGTATTAACGGTTGGACTTGATTCCCCTTTTTCAATTTGCGAAAGCATTCCTTTGCTAACGCCAGTCAAACTTGCCAACTGATCATAGCTATATCCCCTAAGCTTGCGTATTTGTTTTAAATTCTCTGCGATTTGAGTTTGAATTGAATTCATCATATCCCCCCATATATTGCCATCGTATAATATAGTATACATTCGTATTTTATTACATACAACACTTTTCTTTTCCTTCTTAATGAAGTAAATTGGAACTATGCTAATCTATTGAGGGTGAAGAAAATGCTCATACATTATTTCGAAAAAATCCAGGAAAAGCTTCAACATGTGTTAGAACAGGAAAAAAAATCGATGCTAGTTGCAGCAGAGAATATCGCAACTACCATTCAAGCAAATGGGATTATCCATCTTTTTGGATGTGGTCACTCACACATGTTAACAGAGGAAATGTTTTATCGCGCAGGCGGCTTAGCTCCTGTTAAACCGGTCTTTATTGAGGAATTAATGCTTCATAAAGGAGCAGTAAAATCTTCTTATCTTGAAAGGCAAAACGATTATGCCGAAAAGTTTATCTACAACCAAGATATCCAGCCTCAAGATTTGATTATCGTCATTTCAACCTCCGGATTGAATCCAGTCCCAATTGATGTGGCCATACACGCTAAAAATCAGGGGGCATTTGTAGTAGGAATAAGCTCCTTTTATTATGTAGACGAAAAAGCATCAAGACATACAAGTGGTAAATTCCTATCTCAAGTTGTTGATTTAGCCCTTAATAACCATGCGACAAAAGGAGATGCTGCTCTTACATATGAACATTCCTCAACTCCATTTGGACCAACTTCAACAATTATTGGTGCAACAATGTTAAATGCGATCTTTGCTGAAGCAATAAAAATGATGGCAAACAATGGATTCCAGGCACCTGTTTTTTTAAGTGGTAATATCGATGGGGCAGATGAGCATAATCAACGATTGATTGAGCAGTATAGCGATCGAATTCCATTGCTTACGTTTGATTAGTTAAAATCGACTTATCGTGAATTCCAATTTAAGATAGAAAATGAGCCCTACCTCAGTATAAAAGGTTGGGCTCATTTTTATTTTCTCTCGATATCAATTTTAAATTTATACCTATCTGCACGATAGGAGGATCTTACAAGCTCAAGTGGAGTGCCATTTTCCAAAAATGTTTCCCGTTGAATGAGCAGTACCGGAACACCTTTATTTATGTGTAAATGCTGTTGATCTTCAGCATCAACGATGGCAGCCTCAACCGTTTGGGATGCATGTCCGATCGTTAATTCCAACTCATTTTCAATATAAGTATATAGAGAGCTCGCCAATATTTCTGGTGTTAAACCTGGAACCAGACTTACAGGAAGATAACTGGTCTCTACTGCGATCGGTTCATTATTAGCTAGGCGAAGACGCTTTATTTTATAAATAAGCTCTTCATCTTTGAGAGAAAGTGTTGCACTTATCTCTTTGTCTGCCGGGTATATTTCAAAATGCAGTAACTTACTTCCCGGAACTAAATTGCGGGCTTTCATATCTTCGGTAAAACTTGTGAGACCTTGTAGATTTTGTTCAAATTTTTGACTGGAAACAAAGGTCCCTTTTCCTTTTTCCCGAAAAAGATATCCCTTGTTTACAAGGTTTGTTATGGCTTGACGCACAGTCATACGACTTATCTGATAACTTTCTGAAAGCTCTCTTTCTGATGGCAAAGCATCACCTGGTTGCAGCTCTTCGGTTTCTATTGTTTTTTTTATTTGCTCTTCTAACTGATAATACAATGGAAGAGGAGAATTTTTGTCTACCACATAAAGATCCCCTTTCAATTTCACTCTTCTTCATTATAGTATATTTACAAATAAAATAGAAAACTACCTGAACATAACAGGTAGTTTTCCTTTTTATTTATTTTCTAATCTTTGCGATTTCATCTGCCACGAATTGTACTTGTGTTCCTACAATAACTTGGATGCTTTGTGGTCCAACTATGTTGATACCCGGAATACCAGCTGATTTAATTTTGTTTTGATCAACAGCATCCATGTCTTTCACTTCAATTCTTAGTCGCGTTACACAGTTATCTACAGATGTAACATTCTCATCTCCGCCAAGTCCTTCATAAATGACGTTTGCCATTCTTGCAAATTTATTTTCTGAAGTAACCGTTCCTTCTTCAGTCTCATGATTCAATTCTTCTGTTTCAGCTTCTCTACCTGGTGTAGCCAAATTAAACTTGGTGATTAAAAATCTAAACAATACATAGTAGATAACAGCAAATGCTAACCCTTGTAATAAAAGCATATATGGTTGATTTGCTAACGGTAATCTTGAGCTTAGGACAAAATCGACTAATCCTGCACTAAAACCAAATCCAGCCGTCCAATGGAAAAATGAAGCAATTGCTAAGGATATCCCTGTTAAGGCTGCGTGAACAACATAAAGTGCAGGTG
Source organism: Bacillus sp. J37 (assembly GCF_000518865.1). GTDB lineage: Bacteria > Bacillota > Bacilli > Bacillales > Bacillaceae > Metabacillus. Next base: position 13,229 of record NZ_JAEK01000012.1, read on the forward strand.
CTAAAAACATAAATGAAAATTCAAGAGGCTCTGTTACACCAGTAAAGAATGAAGCAAAACCTGCCGCTAACATTAGTGATGCAGCTTGTTTTTTACGCTTTGTTTTCGCTGTATGATACATAGCTAGGGCTGCTGCTGGTAAACCAAACATCATAATCGGGAAGAATCCAGCCTGATACATACCTGTAACTCCTTTTGTACCAGTTCCAGCCCAGAAATTTCCAATATCATTAATTCCCGCTACATCAAACCAAAATACCGAGTTTAATGCGTGATGTAAACCTGTTGGTATTAACAAACGATTAAAGAATCCATATAATCCTGCTCCAATAAACTCCAATTTACTGATAGCTGTTCCAAAAGAAACTAATCCTGTAAAAATAACAGGCCATGCGAAAAAGAGAACCAATGACACAACCAGCATAGATACAGCTGACATTATTGGGACTAATCGTTTTCCACTAAAGAAAGCTAACGCTGCTGGCAGCTGAACTTCGCTAAACCGGTTGTACATTATAGAAGCAACAATCCCTGATAGAATTCCAACGAACTGATTCTCGATTTTTCCAAAAGCCGGATTCACTGATTCTGCATCAATTCCCTGTAACATCGCAACCGTATCAGTCGAAAGTAATGTTGTAATAACAAGGAAAGCTACTAAACCACTTAGTGCAGCAGATCCATCTCTGTTTTTGGACATTCCCAATGCCACACCTACTGCAAAAAGAATAGACATATTGTCGATAATTGAGGAACCAGCTTTAATTAAGAATGCAGCTACAGGGTTTCCTGCGCCCCATCCAGCCGGATCAATCCAATAACCAATCCCCATTAATATCGCTGCAGCTGGCAGAACGGCTACTGGTAACATCAATGACCGTCCAATGTTTTGTAAGTATTTCATCATGTTGACTTCCCCCTATCCATTTATATAACGGAATAAAATTAGACCATTTTGCTTTATAGCACTCCCACAAACGTGAAAGCGTTTCATAAGCATATAGTAACATCGTTGAGTATAGATGTCTATACCAATTTTATATAACAAACAATTATATTTGTCATATTCTTTGTAAGATTAACATACATGGTTTTTAACTGGTATAGACAACTAGATAAAGAGGTGGTATTCTATATTCATAATTTATACCTTTTCCTCTAATACTATTCAAAGGGGGTTTTTATATGGAAATCATTTCAGACAAATTAATCATTAAGCAAGGAACCATTTATACCGAGGAGCAAACGTTACAATCGGGTTTTGTTCAAATTGATGATGGGAAAATAACAAAGGTAAGCAAATCTACTGAACATCTATCTTCAAAAGATTATCAACTTATTACCTTACCGGAAGGCTATAGTATTATCCCTGGTATGATCGACCTTCATATTCATGGTGTGAATGGTGCTGATACGATGGATGCGACAAGAGAAGCTCTTGATATAATGGCTTCCACCCTTCCAAAAGAAGGAACAACTAGTTTCTTGGCAACCACGATCACAGAGGATATAAACGAGATAAAAACATCGTTAGTAAATGCCGGCGAATATATCAACTCCTTTCAATCTGAAGGTAATGCCGAAGTGTTAGGGATTCACTTGGAAGGTCCGTTTATTCATAAAGGTAAAGCTGGCGCCCAGCCTGTTCAGCATATAACTGACCCAAACACTCAATCATTTAAACAACTTGAATCATTATCCAATCATCATATTAAGCTAGTTACTCTGGCTCCAGAACTCCCAGGAGGAAGTGAACTTTTAGACTATCTAAAGGATAAAAACATCGTCTCTTCAATTGCCCATTCTGAAGCATCCTATTCTCAAGTGTTAGAAGCAATTGATCACGGTCTTACACATGTAACACATTTATTTAATCAAATGACAGGCCTTCACCATCGTGACCCGGGAATTGTAGGGACAGCTTTTCTGAGGGATGAGCTAATGGTAGAAATTATTGCAGATGGGATACATGTTTCTCCTGAAATCGTAAAAGTTGCTTATAAACAGATTACAGATGAAAGAATGATATTAATTACTGATGCAATGAGAGCAAAATGGCTTGAAGAGGGTAGTTATGACTTGGGCGGTCAGATGGTTACCGTTACAAACGGAAAGGCACTGCTCGATGAAAACACTTTGGCTGGCAGTGTACTTAAGATGATTGATGCATTTAAAAATATCCAAACATTTACTGGTTGCAGTATGGAGAGCGCGATTAAAATGGCTTGTGAAAATCCAGCTAAGCAACTAAATGTTTTTGATCGTAAAGGTAGTATAGCGAACGGAAAAGATGCTGATCTCGTCATCCTTGATGAAAATAAGGATGTATATATGACAATTTGTAAAGGAAAAATCGCTTTTGCAAGAGGAGATGACAACCTTGAAAATCATTGAAGTGAAAGATTATGAGGAAATGAGTAAAAAAGCTGCGGAATATATGTTAAAAAAGATTAAAAGCAGCTCTCAGCTAAATATAGGCCTTGCTACAGGCGGAACACCAAAGGGAGTCTATCAGGAATTAATTAAAGACTATTCGCAAAATAAAACTTCCTACACTCACATAAAAACGTTTAACTTAGACGAATACATCGGCCTAAAAAAAGATGATCCGAACAGCTATTTCCACTATATGAATGAAAATCTTTTTAAACATATTGGTATTTCAGTTGAGCAAACGCATATTCCGTCAGGGACAAATGAAAACACGGTAGCAGAATGTGAAGCATATGAAAATATGATTAAGAATGCCGGGGGAATAGACCTTCAGTTATTAGGAATAGGTGCAAACGGACATATAGGCTTCAATGAGCCTGGAACCTCTTTCCGCTCAAAAACACATGTTGTTGATTTAGCTGATTCTACCCGAGAAGCAAATGCCCGATTTTTTGATCGACTAGAAGATGTCCCAAAACAAGCCATTACAATGGGAATTCATACGATCTTTCAAAGCAAGGAAATTATTCTTTTAGCTTCAGGTAAAGCAAAACAACAGGCAATGGTTGAGCTTTTAAATGGAGAAGTGACAGAATTGTTCCCTGCATCCATCCTAAATAACCATCCGAACACTATTGTGATTGCTGATGAAGAAGCATTAAGAGGCGTTAAAAAAACGACTAATGCTATGTAAAAAAGGTACATGCCCCACTATTGGAGCATGTACCTTTTAAATTAATAGCGCCTTATCTGATAAAGAGCTATCTGATTTTATTTTTGAAAATTCCTCGAGTAAAGAGTTCACCGTTAAGCCTTGCTTTTGTTCTCCTTCTGCCTGGAACACAATGTTTCCTTTATCCATCATGATTAAACGATTTCCAAGATCAACAGCTTGTTGCATATTATGTGTAATCATTAACGTTGTTAAATTCCCTTTTTCAACAAGCTTTTTTGTTAAGTTGGTAATCAGCTCTGCACGTGATGGATCAAGGGCAGCTGTGTGTTCGTCGAGTAAAAGGATATCAGGCTTTGTAAAAGTAGCCATTAATAGCGATAAAGCCTGGCGCTCTCCTCCGGATAACAAACCAACTTTAGCGGATAAACGGTTTTCAAGGCCTAATCCCAGCATCTCTAACTGTTCTTTGAAGAACACTCGTCTTTTTGCTGTTACACCTGGTCTTAATGTTCTCTTGTGAACACGCGAATAAGCGATCGCTAAGTTTTCTTCAATTGTCAGTGTTGGAGATGTTCCAGCCATAGGGTCCTGGAACACCCGGCCGATATACCGTGACCTTTTAAACTCCCTGACATCAAGCATTGATTGATTCTTTATGCGTACATCTCCATCATCGGGAGTTATTCGTCCGGCAATCACATTTAGAAGTGTTGATTTTCCGGCTCCGTTACTGCCGATAACTGTAACGAAGTCCCCTTCATTTAATGATAAAGAAAGATGGTCAAGGGCTATTTTTTCATCTAATGAACCTTCATTAAACACTTTAAATATTTGCTCTAGCTGAAGCAATATCATTCCCCCGCTTTCTGCGTAAGCTTTTTTTCCGTTTATCCTTTTGCTTATCAACCATTTGCGGGATAACAAGGGCTCCAATAACAATACATGCTGTAATAAGCTTCATATCACCTGTTTCAAAGAAATTAACTCGAAGGGCCATCGCAACAATTAGGCGATAGATAATCGCTCCGATAATGACCGCAACCGTAGCACGAATGATCGTTTTTGTTCCGACTAATGCCTCCCCGATAATAACTGAGGCTAACCCGATGATGATCATTCCAATTCCCATACCTACATCACTAAATCCATTGTATTGGGCAATAAAGGCACCGGAAAATGCCACAAGTGCATTTGAAAGACCTAATCCAACAATCTTTAACATATCTGTATTTGCTGAAAAGCTTGTGATCATATTTTGGTTATCACCAACAGCTCTAATCGCAAGTCCAAGCTCTGTTTTCAAGAAATAGTCCAATGCAAATTTAATAACTAGAATAATAATCAGCATTGTGATCACAACTGACCAGGTTTTCGGTACATAGCCTTCCAAACCAATTGAAATGAAGAGCTTCTCTAGACCAGTGTCTATTCCAAGCTTGCTCCACCAATCAAGTAATTGAGTAAAAACTGTTTCCTCTTGTAATAGCGGGACATTCGATTTGCCCATAATTCGAAGGTTAATAGAATACAAGGCAATCATCATTAAGATACCGGATAGAAGCGGGTTAATGTTTCCTTTCGTATGCAAAACCCCTGTGATACAGCCAGCCAAAAAGCCTACTAGTAATGCGACTAACGTGGCTACGAAAGGATTCACACCATTCACAATTAACACTGCACTCACAGCTGCACCTGTAACAAAGCTGCCGTCTACTGTTAAATCCGGAAAATCTAGTATTCGAAATGATAGGTATACTCCTAGAGCCATAATCGCATAAATTAAGCCTGACTCTACTGATCCAAATAGGGCTGTAAACATAATTCCTCACCTTTATTCAAGAATTTCTGCTTCTTCTTTCCATTCTTCTTTTATTTCAATTCCCATATCTTCAGCTGCTTTTGCATTGATTTGAAGTTTTAGATTTTGCGGATATTGGACTGGAACTTCACTTACTTCCTTCTCACCAGTTAAAATGCTTGCTGCCATTTCTCCTGCTTCAAAGCCGATATCATAGTAATCGAATCCGTAAGCTGCAAAGCCGCCGCGTTTTACAGAATCCAATTCACCGACAAATAGCGGGATATCATTGTCGCTAGCAACACCAATAACACTTTCTAACGCTGAAACAACCGTATTGTCAGTAATCACGTATAAAGAATCGACTTTCCCTACTAATGATTCTGCTGCCTGCTTTACTTCTGCAGAGGTAGAAACAGATGCTTCAACGACTTCTAAGTCTGTCCCTTCCATTGCTTTCTTAACTAAATCAATTTGTGCCACAGAGTTTTGCTCCCCTGAGTTATAAATCATTCCTACCTTTGTTCCTTCAACATTATCTGCAATAAACTTCACTGTATTTGGAATCGCATCAGGGTGAGTATCTGTTGTTCCGGTTATATTTGCACCAGGCTCTTCAAAGCTTTTCACAAGTCCTCCGCCGATCGGATCTGTAACAGATGTAAACACAATCGGTATATCTTGTGTTGCATTCAATGCACTTTGTGCACTTGGTGTAGAGTTGGCAAAAATTAAATCAACATTGTCTCCCGCAAAATTTGTCGCGATTGTTTGGCTGTTATTTTGGTCTCCTTGAGCAATTTGTACGTCATACTCAACTTCCAGCCCTTTTTCTTTTAAAGCAGCTTGAAAGCCTTCCAATGCTGAATCTAATGATGGATGCTCGACAATTTGGTTTACACCTATTGTATATGTTTTTTCTGAGCTTCCAGAATCAGAGCTTCCTTCACCTGTGCTGCCAGATGAATTTTCACTGCTTCCACAGCCAGCTAGTGCTAAAAAGCTAGCTAGCATCATTCCTGTACCGACTTTCCAACCTTTTTTCATACTATATAATCCCCCTTTAGTCCCTTTAAATCTCTTTTATGCTTTTATGCTTTCATTGATTAAATTATACAGGAGAAATCAAATAGTTCAATATATTTTGAAAACTTTGCTTATTTTTTTCTATACAATCTAGCAAAAATCCTATCATATCAACAAAAAAACACAGCTATCCCAAAGATAACTGTGTTTTTCTGCAAACATTGTAAGGTATGATTACATTCTTTTAAAATACTATTTTTGTAAAATTTGATCTTTCAGTGCTCTTCTTAAAATTTTCCCGGTTGTATTTTTAGGAAGTTCTTCTAAAAACTCGATCGAACTAGGTATTTTATACTTAGCTAAATGCTGTTGGCAGTATTCCATAAGCTCTTCAGCTGTTATTGTTTTATTTTTCACAACAACAAAGCATTTTACTGCTTCACCAAAGTTTGGATCAGGTACTCCTAATACTGCAACCTCAACAACATCTTCGTGATTATATAATACCTCTTCTACCTCGCGCGGGTATACGTTATAACCGCCAACAATGATCATATCTTTTTTTCGATCAACAATATAAAAATAACCTTCTTCATCTCTTCTGGCAAGATCACCTGTATATAGCCAGCCATTCTTTAGAGTAAAGGCTGTTTCTTCAGGCATTTTATAATATCCTTTCATAACATTAGGGCCTTTAACAATTAATTCTCCTACTTGATTAGGTGGTAATTCTTCGCCTAATTCATTCACAACTTTATTTTCTACATTCATAATATTTGTCCCAATTGAGCCTGGTTTTCGTGGACGATCAAGAGGGTTGAAGCATGTAACCGGTGAAGCTTCTGAAAGACCATATCCTTCTGATAGAATTACCTTAAACTTTTGTTCAAATCCTTTTAATAAAGCAACAGGCATTGAAGCACCGCCCGAAACACACATACGTAATGATTTTAAGTCTTCTGGTTGAGCTTTATCATATTGAAGTAAAAAGTTATACATGGTAGGAACTCCGGCGAAAACAGTTGCTTGATACGTCTTAACAAGATTAAAAACAGTGTCAGGACTAAACCTAGGTACGATAAGCAAAGTTGCCCCGTTCATAAGTGGTGCATTTAACGCAACAGTCAGACAAAAAACATGAAACATCGGAAGAACCGTTACAATCACATCTTCTTTGTTCATTTTTAAATAATTAGCTGTATCCACGGCATTACAATATAGGTTTTTATGCGTTAACATCGCACCTTTTGGTTTACCGGTTGTTCCGGACGTATATAAAATAACAGCAACATCTTCTTCATCAAGTTCGGGACCTTCCAATTGAGTGCTGCCTGTCGAAATCATCTTTGTAAACCCTTTCAATTTTATGTAAATCGAAAGCTTTGTGATATCTATTTCCTTTTTGTCTGAAGTTGGCGGTGTATCACAAGTAATGATATGTTCAAGCTTCGGTAGCATACTTTCCATCTTCTCAAACAACGGCAAAAGTAAATCCACTATAACAGCTGCTTTTACATCACCATTGTTCAAGATATAGGCAATTTCATCAGGTGTATAAATTGGATTAACCGGAATAACAGTTGCACCTGCACGTAATGCACCATACAATGAAATGACAAAGTATGGAGAATTTCCTAATACAATCGCGACATGATCCCCTTTGTTAACTCCCATCTCCTTTAAGCTGCTTGCAAATTGATTGATTGCTCCTTCAAGTTGCAAATATGTTGTTTCTGTTCCATCAAAAATAAAAGCCGGCTTTGATCCATGTTCTTTGACAGTTTCAGACAACCGTATAGATAAATTCATTCTCCCACCCCTTTTTAAAAATGAATGAATAGTCATTCACTTATCTGATTGAAACTTTTTTTCTATTGGTATAAAGTACCCCTTTGATCATGATGAGTTACCTCCAGAAAAACATTCTACTTCCATTATATTGAATGGAGGAAGATTTCACAATGACTGAGATTGATTTCATATCAACAAAGCACATGTACGTGGTCTGCCTTGGATAAATTAATTTTAATTTCCCCTTCATCCACTTAATTGCAGCTCCTTTGCCCCGTTTTAAAAATTAAAACTAACAAAAAGCGACCTCGCTATTCTGATTAGAATAGACAAGCTCGCTTATATTATTTTATTGCTCATCACTTCATTATCCCTTCACTTAGTTAATCGATTGTTTTATACGTTTATCTTCCGAATGATTCCTATCCCCATTAAATTTATCGAATAAATAATTTAAGTAAGAATTTAATTCGAATTGATCTCCATTAACGAAATCAGATAAGACATGTTTTTTTTCCATTATACTTTCCTCCTTTTGTCATCACTAACTATATTATTCCCAAACTATTATTCTCTTATACACTAAAAAGGAAACAATCAATTTCTTTCGAACTCTTATAAAAGCCATTGTGCTACTTTATTGAATAAAACTTCGCTTGCGTATCATCTTTAATTCCTCAGTTAATCGCAAGAATTCCTCTTTATTTCTACTCTCCAAGGATTGATCAATTTCCTTAAGAATTCGATCCAAACGGAAATCTTGAATTGCTTTATCTAACACCATTGCAGCATAGTCGGCATCATTTCTTACAAGGTGTCGGGATGTATCGGTCGAAAACTTTTTCATCAAACTCAACTCCTTGAATTTTATCTATACACTTCGTAATAGCATGTTAAATTGTCAGGATATAGGGCATATAAATCAAAGACCGAAAGGCTTAATTTCTTCATCATAAGATCAGTATATATCGGTCCCACTCGTGCCATCCCACCTAATTTAATTATAATTGAAAACGCTTCCAAAAGTAAAGACCATTCATGATGAAGTTAAAAATTGTAAACACCTAACAATCTGCCACTATTCGATTTGTTCCTTTGTAAACTGGTGAACAACACCTGTATGGAATAATCTAATAAGAAAAGGTTCATTCCATGAACAGGAGATGAACCTACCACTTTAATCCTCTGAACTCCAAACAAAACCTGTACTTGCCAGACTTATTTTTCCTTTATATTGCTCATTTGCCTGTGCTGCTAAATCTGCATGATTGCCGAAATGAGGAAGATGTGTTAACAATAACTGCTTTACCTTTGCTTTATGTGCAAGCTGTCCCACTTCAGCGCTGTTCATATGACCTGCACTTTTTCCATCTTGATGAGAGTATAAACTACACTCTGAGATGAGGAGATCGGCATTTGACGAAAATGGGATGAAATTGTCCTGGTAACTTGTATCGGCAGTATATATGACAGTTGATACGTGATCAGTAATTTTCATAGCAAAACATGGTGCCGGATGAGTGGTACTTAAAAACGTAATAGAAAATGGTCCGATTTCCAACACCTCTGTTTCCCTGTATACGACACCAATCGTTGCATTTTTATATGTCAGTTTTTGAAAAGCTGCTTGATCTAAATCATGCCCATAAATAGGTAATGTTTTTTTTCGATTATGAATCAATCCTGTAACATAACAGCCATATTGTAAGGGACCTATGTCTGCTACATGATCATGATGATAATGTGATAACACAACTGCATTCAGTTGATCTATTGAAATAATTTGTTGCAATTTTGACAAGACCGCACTGCCGCAATCAATCAATAACCGAAAACCGTTTGATTCGAATAAATAGCCTGAGGTTGCACCTCCTGCGTTTGGAAAGCCGCCCCAAAACCCTATCACCGTTACTTTCACTAGCCACTCAACCCTTTCTCAATTTCTCACCATGAACATTATAACCTCTTCTGAATCGTTTTAACATTCTTGAATAAATGGCTAACACCTGATTTTATAGAAATTATCTTTTACATATATTTCCCGATAATTGTTACAAAACAGTTGTTGACACATCCCAAACTGTTATAATACAATATGTGTAACAAATCAAACGGAGGGGATCCAAATGATGATGAAAATAACAGAATTTTTCAGAAATTTACCAAAAAAACAGTGTAAAGAGTGTGGAGGCGAAATTGAAGAACAGCATGAGTGTTATGGAAATACTTGTAATGAGTGCTTACACGTAACAAATCTTTAACCTTTTTCACACCTATACTGTTAGATAACAGATAATAAATTTCAATATTGATATATTACAAGAGCGCAAAAATATCATAAAAATAAGAAGGTTGGCCATTAGGCCAACCTTCTTATTTTTATGATGTCGCGACTAAATGATCTCTACTTGTAGATGAACCCCGATATGCCAGCTTAGAAATGAATTCATGATTCTCAAAAGTACGGAATTGCTTTCTATGTATTTTTTCACACATAACATCTATTGATTTTTCGGCCATAGCATCAACAGGCTGTATGACTGTCGTAATCATTGGATCTACGAGTTTGGTAATCTCCATATTATCATAGCCGACTACAACTAAATCCTCAGGTATTCTCCAACCAGCCTTTTGTGCCTCTGAAATAATGCCAGCTGCAACGGCATCTCCTCCAGCAAAAACTGCTGTCGGTGATACCTTCATACAAGCTAATTTTCGAAAGATCTGCTTACCATCTTCAACTGTTGAAACTTTATCAAAATGAAACTTTTCATAAGAATGTATATTTACCTCTTGTAAAGCAGATTGAAACCCCTTAATTCTAGCTCTCATTCCTTCGCTTTTTACCCCGTTTGAACAATAAGCAATATGTGTATGTCCCCTTTCAATCAAGTGCTTTGCTACCAGATAGCCGCTTTGCGCTTGATTGACATACACCATTGGAATATTTGCATTCTCTATTTTCTCATTACAAAGAACAATGGGACCGTAATTTAAATATGAATCAATCACAGACCAATCATTTTCAACAGCTGTCATAATGACACCATCGACTTGTTTGGTTTTTAATAGATTCAAGTACCGGCATTCTTTTTGTTTTGAGAATTGAGTTTGACAAATAATCAATTGATATCCTTTTGATGAGGCTTTCATTTCCAGCAACTCTATTAATTGACTGAAAAAAGGTGTGGATATTTTCGGTATTAATACAGCAATAATTCCTGTCTTTTGATTTCTTAAGCTTCTTGCAGCCGAATTAGGAACATACCCCAATTGTTCCATTGCCTTCAGCACAAGCTCCTTTTTTTCATCTGAAACATATGGGTGATCATTTAATACTCTGGACACAGTTGTTCTTGATAATCCTGCCAGCTTCGCGACATCTTCAATGGTAGACAAATTACTCCCTCCCCACAGGCTCTATGTTGCCCACCTTGCTTGACCTTGGAAACGTTTTCAATTATGATTATATGAAAATATTATCTATAATTCAATCTTTTTTTACAAAAAGTGTTTATTTTACCTACAGAGTTAAGTTTTAATAGGAGCAATTTATAGAAAACTGCTCCTACTATCTTTTATCCTATATCTGCAGTAACAAATTGTTTAACAGACCTATGCAATTGTTCATTTTGTTGTTTCATCATGTTAATGTTCTCTACCATATCAAGATTTAGGTCAAGATTAGTTTTCATATTTTGAAAGACTTTCTCCATCCGGCCTGTCATTTCTTTAAAACTATCTTGCTGCTCATATCGTCTACCTTGAATCGTGACCGTATCACGATTTACGCGTTCCAACGTAATGAGAAAATCATTCATAAAGTGATTAACCTGATTGACCTTTTCATCAATCGTATGAAATCTTTTCGGCATTTTTACTAATTGATCACTTAATAACTCAATTTTTCGGGATAATTCGATCACCTCAGAAAACCCAGCTGTCGTTTCTTGTGCTGTACGATGAATCATGTCCCTAATATCTGCTGTTGAGTCTTTGGATTTATTTGCAAGCTTTTTAATCTCATTTGCAACAACTGTAAAGCCTCTACCAGATTCCCCGGCTCTCGCAGCTTCAATACTGGCATTAAGCGACAGTAAATTTATTTGTTCGGAAACCTCTGTAATCAAGTTAACCATTTGTTCACTTTCTTTTGCATAATTGGTAATTTTGGACACATTATCATGAAAAACGGTCAGTTTATGATTAACATCATGATTTAATTCACCCACATCTCGAACAAAGCTTGATATGTCTGTCATTTCTTTTTGAATCCAGCCCAATTGATGACCTATTTGCTCTATTGAAGAAAAAGCCTGTTGTATTTCTGCAATCACTTGATTTTCCACTTCAATCTCCTGTTCAAGCCACTTTTCTGATTTTGATACATACGTATATGTTTCTTCAATTTCTATCATTTGCTGTGATGCACTTTTCTTCGAATCTTCACTTAATGACAATACATTCACTGTTGTATCAAGAACATGTGATGTTTGTGTTTTTACTTGGTGTACAAGATCGTTTAATGTGGAAAGCACTGTGTTAAACGCTTTATTGAGCTCAGCCATGTCTTCTCCAGGCTCATACTTAATCTTTTTTGTCAAATCTCCTTTTGCCGCTGCAATTTCATTCATCGCAACAATTGTATCTAAAACCGAAATGGATGCACCGTGTTCACTTACATTTAGCCCTGCTTCCTCCTCATGCTTCTCTACTCTTATATTTATTGTGAATTTCATTATCCCATAGATTAATAGCCCCATTCCGAATGCCCAGACAAATGCTGTTCCCGCTCCTAAAGCTTGGACACCTAGCTGCTCAAATCTCGATTGAAGCACAAGATTCTCTACCGGCGCAAAAAGGGCAAGTCCAATTGTCCCCCATGCACCACAGACTCCATGAACTGCAATTGCTCCAACTGCATCATCCACTTTAAATACTGATTCAATGATTCTTAAAGAAAAAACAACAATCGTTCCACCAATTGCTCCGATAAGCAAAGCTGTTTCAGGTGTTAACACATCCGCTCCAGCTGTTACCGCAACAAGTCCTCCTAATATTCCATTTAAGATATCCTCTACCTGTGGTCTCTTATCAAGGAACCAGCTTACTATCATTGCTGTTAATCCGCCACTTACTGCTCCAAAATGTGTATTCAATGAAATTAATGCAATGTGAATATCTGCCACTCCTGTTGATCCTGCATTAAAACCAAACCATCCAAGCCATAAAATAAACACCCCTGTTACAGCTAAGACAGCATTAGACATTGCAAATTTACGGCTTTTTCCATCTGATGAATACTTTCCAATACGGGGACCGACAATAATGGCAGCAGCCAGAGCAACCCAGCCTCCGATCGAATGAACGACCGTTGATCCGGCAAAATCCATAAAACCTAAAGCTTCCAACCACCCTTGGCTCTCACCATTCCATAAGCTGCCCCAAGCCCAATGTCCAAAAATCGGATAAATAATGGCACTAATCATAATTGTACCGATAATATATGCACTAAACTTAACTCGTTCAGCAATAGCCCCGGATACAATGGTTGCAGCAGTTCCTGCAAAGACAATTTGGAATAATAAAAACGCCCAATTAGATGGATCTTCCTCAAGCCCTTTAAATAAGAAACCATCCAAGCCGATCCATCCAGTAGATGATGAACCAAACATAAAAGCAAAACCAATTAAGGAAAACATTACTGTTGTAATTAATAAATCAATCACATTCTTCATTGCCACATTAATTGAGTTTTTTGCCCGGACCAATCCTGCTTCTAATAAAGTGAAGCCAGCTTGCATAAAAAAGACTAAAAAAGTTGCGATAACCATCCATAATACATTTACATTAAGTTGTATTGTATCCACTCTTTACCTCCTCAGTTATAAACCATGTCGTATAATGGTATATTTTATAACATTTTAGGTAAAAAGGGGGAATTTTCAGAAAAAAAATAGATGATTTTCCAATTTTATATGTCATAAGAACTAACAATACCTCAAAAAAAGAACTGACCTACTTGGATCAGTTCTTACTTTAAGCATTTATAGATCTTTTTTCACTTTTCTCGAAAAGTAAACAATCGTACCAAGCATCATGACCAACATCATCCCGGCAAGTTTATACACTTGATTCCACATGGTTCCAAAGTCTCCGATCGAAATAATGGATCTAAATCCTTCTACAGAATATGTCATTGGTAACCAGTGGTTGATTTTTTGGAAAATCTCGGGAAGCAACTCAATTGGGAAAGTACCTGCACTTGTTGTTAATTGAAGTATCAACACAATAATGGCAATAAATCTTCCCGGATTATCCATTGTTGTCACTAAAAACTGCACGATTGCCATAAACGTTAAGCTTGTTATGATACTAAACAGCATAAAGTAACCAACACTTTTAACTTCAAGTCCTAATCCATATAATAAGACAATATCTGCAAGAATTGATTGGACAATGGCCACAATACACAACACACTAAATTTACTAGCAAATAACGAGATTCCTGATTTTGGTATTCCTGTTGTTTCCCGCAATGGAAAAACAACTGTAACAAGTAAGGAACCGACAAATAATGCTAATGATAAAAAGTAAGGTGCAAGACCTGTTCCGTAATTAGAAACTTTATGAAGCTCTTTTGTTTCAAGATGAACGGGATCTGCCACCATTTCATATTGATCATCAGAACCTTTTGCATCTTTTGTGTCTGCCGTTGCATCACTTAATTTGCTTGAAAGTTCATTTGTCCCTTCAGAAAGTTCCGATACCCCATTATTTAATGTAGTCGCCCCATCTGCAAGTTTACTAGTTCCATCCTCCAACGCAACAGAACCGCTTGCTAATTCATGAATTCCGTTATCTAATACTTTCCCGCCATTCTCTAATTGCTCTACACCGGTTTTCACTTCTCCGATTTTTTCACCGAATGTTTTTAATCCTTGGCTTACTTGTGATTGAGCGTCATTTATTTGAACTGCTCCATTATAAAGTTCTACCTGCCCTGATGTTAACTGTTGCAAAGCATTTTCCACAGATGCAGTTCCTTCATGAAGCTTACTCGTATTTTCAGGTAGTTGCTCAACATTTGCATATAAGCTATTTGCTCCATCTGAAAGCTGATGTAGATTTGTCGCTAGTTGCTTCCCGCCATCATCTATACGATTTAGTGCTTCCACAAGATCAAGTAGTTGTTTTTGTTGTTCGTCTTCTAATGGGACCGTTTCTAACGTTGCAGCCAACTGATTTACTGTTTCAGTTAGTGTTGAAATATTTTGCGATAAAGAGTCAGCACCTTCACTCGCTGCAACATTTCCTTCAGCAAGCTGTTTCGTTCCTGCAACAAATTGAGGGGCATTTTCATTTAATTGATTTGTCCCTTCAGTTAGTTGTGGTAAAGCTGCCTGAAGTTCCTCCATTCCATTGAGTGACTTATCTAGGCCTTGCACCAAGTTTCCTGTTCCATCTTCGGTTTGAACAGCACCGTCATAAAGCTCTCTCTGTCCTTGTTGCATAGCCGAGAGCCCACTGTTTAAGGTAGATAGTCCATTTGACATTTGAGTTGAACCATTTGAAGCTTCATTAAGACCTTCTTTAAAGATAATTGATTTTGACACAAGTTCATGTAGATTTTCATCTAAGGACTGAGATCCTTCTTGAAGATCTAGTACACCGTCATCTATTTTTGTGGCTCCATCACTCGCATCACTTATTCCCTCGGCCATTAATTCCATACTGTCAAATAAGTTTTCTGCATATGTTTTCGTTAAAGAATTTGCTACTTCTTCTTTTATTTTCTCAATTGCACTATCCCCAATTTGGCCTGAGATAAAGTTATAGCCTTTATTTGTGGTAAACGTTAGTCCGAGTTGCTTTGGTTTATCATCTAGTAGAGTAGTTGCATTTTTCGAAAAATCTTCAGGTATCTCGATGACCATATAGTAATCGTGGCTCTGAAGTCCTTTTTCTGCTTCCTCACTACCAACAAACTGCCAATCAAACTTATTGTTTTCTTTTAAGTTGTCTATAAGTTCCCCGCCAACATCAAGCTTTTCATCTTCAAATGTTGTACCAGTGTCCTGATTAACAACAGCAACCGGAAGCTGGTCGAGGTTTCCGTACGGATCCCAAAAAGCACTTAGGTAACCACCACTATACATTAAAGGAATAAATAAAACCCCAATAACAGCAATAAGCACTTTTTTATTTTTAAATAATGACTTCCATTCTTCTTTCAATAATGACATGCTCTATTCCCTCCTATGTGACAAACTCTCAAAAGATTGACATGTCGATATAATTTCCAATACTTAATGACCATTTTATCCATCTGGTCACTTTTCACCTAAATAAGAGGATTATCTTATAGACAATCCCTTTAATAAGTAACCTTCAAAGATCTCAGCAATTTTTCCTTTTTCTAATGGTTCATGGTGCTTTTCCCAATCAAAAATGAGTGAAATATATAATTTAAGAATGATAAAAGCAGTCAGTTCCGGGTCACATTGTTTTAGTTCGTTACGATTGATTGCATCAATAATTTTTTGTTTTATATATTGTAATACCATTTCTTCGACTTTTTGCACACCTTCATTCACTGTCGGTGTCCCCATTTCTTGGCTTTCCTGAAATATCTTAATTGTTAGATGGTGGGTTTTCCGAAATTCCAGAATGCTATATAATGCTTGATGCACACTATCTACAAACGGACGTTGTGAATCAAAGGCTTCATCTGCGACTATTTTCATATCAAGCAATAGATGATCAATGATTTCTGAAAATAAATCCTCTTTATTTTTATAGAAAGTATAAATGGTGCCTTTTCCAACATTAGCGAGTTTTGATACAAGATCCATTGTCGTACCTTTATAACCAAATTGCGCAAAAGATTTTGTAGCAGCTTCTAATATTTGCTTCTTACGATCGACGCTCATAGGTTTCACTCCTGAAGAATATTGACCAAATGAACAAATCAGTCAGTTGTTATTTATGTAATATAACATGCCATTCTCTTTTTTACAAGGAGAAAAATCAGGCAACTTTTGCAACACCTTGTTCATCAAAAAGACTTTGGATTTTGTTTACTTGTTCCTGATTTTCTATCACAACATATTTTGTTGTGAAAAAGAGTGTACCTTTTACTTTTACCGAAAGTTTGTAACCGTTATCAACTCTTGTGCTATATCCATATAGCTCGTGCCAGCGAATGATTTTTTCTGTTTTATAGGATTGAATTTGTTGAGTAGAATAATACCTGCCATCTAAAATGATTCCATTTGCTAAAACATAAAAACAACTTTTATGTTTTACCGCGCTGATGATAATAAAAAATAGATAGGCAGAGCTAATGAAGGATGACTTTAACCAGTCTGTTGTAAGGACCATAATTAGAAGAATGAATAGTAGTAGTAACGCAAAGAATGTTCCCCACTTCACATATTGATACGTTTTTGTATTCTTCGATAAGGGCTCCATCTCTTTCCATTCATTTGGGATCAGAATATGTTGAAAATCTGTTTGCCTTTTTGGAAAAAGAGCATCATGAGACATTTCTGCAGCCTTTTTAATATTTAATCGATATTGAATTAAATATCCAATACCTATAAGAAAGATCACGATATAAAGTATATCAATCATTTGATTCTCTTCCCCCTCTATATTAAATTCAATAGATGAATTCTTCTTTATATATTATACGGAACAAGTTTGTAATAGGTTTCATAGAATATGTAATCTTTTACAACCACTTACATATAAAAAACTGATCAGCTTTTGCGATCAGTTTTTATCTTTTAAATGGAGCTACCCGATGTTTTGTTCCTTGTTCAAACGAATAAGCTATTTCTATTAAGGTCGGTTCCATATAGGCCTTCGCTGTAAAAGTAATTCCTACAGGTTCCCCTTCATTCGTATACCCAGCAGGCACAGCAATCGATGGGTAACCCGCTTTTGACGGAATCATCTCACCATTAGCGTTTGGGAAGACAAGCGCATCTAATTCATGCTCTTTCATTGCAGAATCTATCCCTTTAGTTTTAGATAAATAATCATCTTTTTCCAAACTCTCCAGGTATTCGGGGGAGGTTAAATGGCCACTGGTCAAATCGGCATCAAGAAAAACCTTTTGTCCATACTTTAACGCTTTTTCACCTAATTGTTCATTCGCTTGTATCAGATCAGTTAACGTACGGACTCCAACACTTAAGTCAATAGTTTTTAAATATGCTTGAAGGTCGGTTTTAAATTCATATAGCATCACATTTATATCCCAGTTTTCATTTGTTGAAGGAATATCAATTGAATCAATAACAGTAGCACCTAGCTCTTCTAATTTCTTAATACTTTGATTCATTACGGTACGTTGTGACTCACTTAGTTCATCAAAATAGGTGTTGCGTGCAATTCCAATTCTTTTTCCAGATAGTCCATCTATTTTCAGATGATGTGTAAAATCGTGATGAACTAACTCATTGCTTAGTGTAGCAGGATCTAAAGGATCTATTCCCCTTAAACTATTAAGTAAGATGGTGGCATCTTTTACTGTTCTCGCCATCGGTCCTGCCGTATCTTGCGTATGAGAAATTGGGATAATTCCTTTTCGACTTATTAGTCCCACTGTTGGCTTAATCCCAACAAGCGAGTTTTGACTGGCAGGACTTAATATAGAGCCGGAAGTTTCGGTTCCAACTGCTAAGACTGCTAAATTTGCTGCAATGGCTGCTCCGGAACCCGAGCTAGAGCCTCCAACGATAAATGAAGCACCATACGGATTCAAGACTTGACCACCTCTTGAACTGTAGCCTGACGGCATGTCTTCTGCCATGAAGTTCGCCCATTCTGTTAGATTCGTCTTCCCTAAAATAATAGCTCCAGCCTCTCTCAGCTGCTTTACTAAAGTCGCATCTTCCTTAGCATATGAATTGGCTAGCACTAGAGATCCTGCACTTGTATGCATTTTATCTGCGGTATCAATATTATCTTTAATTAGTATTGGTATACCGTGTAACGGCCCGCGAGACCCCTTTGTTTTGCGTTCATAATCAAGTGCAGCAGCCATATGTAAGACATCCGGATTAACTTCTATAATGGAATTTAATTTCGGTCCGGATTGATCTATGTCAGCTATTCTTGATAAATACATGAGGACTAATTCTCTGGATGTGATCTCATAACGTTCAAGTTTTTCTTGGATTTCATCAACCGTTACCTCTTCCAGCCATTCATTTTTCAACTTGTTAAGCTGCTCATTTATCATGCATGTTCCCCTTCCCTTGTCACTCATACTCCCATTTTACTTGTTACATCTCCAACTTACAAAAAGAAGCAGCAAAACACTTTGTTTCACTGCTTCTTTTCCTTATTTATTTACATGTTTTAATACAACTGTTGCCAGGCAGTCAATGAACTCAGGTTTTGCATTTGGCATTTCAGGACGATAGTAGCTCGCTCCTAATTCATCCGTGATAACCTTACATTCATAATCATTATCGTATAGAACTTCCAAATGATCTGCTACAAATCCGACCGGCACATAAACAAATGTTTTATAGCCTTCATTATATAAATCTCTTGTTAAATCTTGAACATCCGGTCCTAACCATGGTTCAGGTGTGTTACCGGCACTTTGCCATCCTGTCACATACTTTTTAACTCCTGCTGCTTCCGCAATTAAATCAGCAGTTTCCTGTAACTGCTGTGGATAAGGGTCACCATTTGCAATAATCTTTTCAGGTAAGCTGTGTGCAGAGACGACTAACACTGATGAGTCTTTTTCTTCTTGTTTCATACTGCCATATGTTTTTTTCAGTTGATCTGCCCAATATGAAATAAATTTTGGCTCTGTGTACCAGCTTTCAACAGATGTAATCGTTAAGCCCCCAAGCTTTTCTGCTTCTTCCTTTGCCCGTCCATTATAAGACTTGACACTAAACGTAGAGAAATGGGGAGCTAATACGATACTTACTGCTTCATTAATCCCATCCTCATGCATTTGTTTGACAGCATCTTCGACAAATGGCTCAATATGCTTTAAACCAAGATACATCTTAAATTCAATTTCATCTTGACTATCATTTAAACGCTGTTCAAGCTTCTCTGCTTGTTCTAACGTAATTTTAGCTAGTGGTGAAATACCACCAATAGCTTCATAGCGATCTTTTAAGTCCTGAAGCATTTCGGGTGCCGGTTTCCGTCCATGTCTAATATGAGTGTAATAACGCTCGATATCCTCCTCTTTATAAGGCGTACCGTATGCCATTACTAGTAATCCCATTTTTTTCTTACTCACTTGTATTCACCTCATGATTCTATTTTTAAGGGTTATTGACCTACTTTTGCTTTCTTTGTATAATCATGAACAAATGATGTTAATTGTTTTAATGATTCCGGGTTTACTTGTGGGAAAACACCATGTCCAAGATTAAATATATATCCATCCTGCTTCATCCCTTGGTCTAATATTTCCTTTGCTCTTTCTTCAATTACTTCCCAAGGAGATAGTAAGATTGCCGGGTCAAGATTTCCTTGCAATGATTTAGTAAGTCCCATTGAACGAGCCTCTTGTATTGGAAGTCTCCAATCCAATCCAACAACATCAAGCGGAAGGTCATGCCATTCGTGTGCTAGATGACTAGCACCTACACCGAACATAATAAGTGGTACATTTTCCTCTTTTAGTTCAGCAAAGATTCGCTCCATCGTCGGCTTAATATACACACGGTAATCTGCTACATTTAATGCACCTACCCACGAATCAAAGACCTGGATAGCCTTTACACCTGCACGAATTTGAGCTTTTACATATGTAATACACATTTCAGCAAGTTTATCCATTAAAGCAAACCAAGCATGCGGCTCTGAATACATAAACGCTTTTGTCTTGTTATAGTTTTTTGAAGGACCTCCTTCAATCATATAACTGGCAAGAGTAAAAGGAGCTCCGGTAAAACCGATAAGAGGAACTTCGAGCTGCTCTTTGGTTAGTAACTTTATTGTATCTAATACATAAGGAACATCACTTTCCGGATCGATCTCTCCCAGTTTCTCAACATCTTGAATAGAGCGAATTGTATCATCAATAACCGGACCAATTCCCGATTTAATTTCAACATTTACACCAATTGCCGGAAGTGGTGTCATAATATCTTTATATAGAATGGCAGCATCCACATCATACTGTTCAACAGGCAGCCTTGTCACATACGCACAAAGCTCTGGTTGATGTGTGATCTCAAATAAGCTGTATTTTTCTTTTATCGCCCGATATTCAGGCTGTGACCTGCCTGCTTGTCTCATATACCAAACTGGAACATAATCTGTCTTTTCTCCACGACACGCCTTAAGAAACGTATCATTGATTTTCTTTTCAGCCATTCTAAAAATCCACCTTTCTATGCACAAGGGTCAATCCCTAATTATTAAATTATATTAATTATAAAGTAATACTTATTCTATATTATTCTCTCTGCACTTTCAACTATAACGGTTTCATTTCCGGTTGTATAGCATAGATCGGCAAATGTCAAAAAAAAGACGAAAAGAATACAAAAGCACAAGCGCCTTGATCTGCCCCGACAAGTATAAGACGATTAAGAATAGAAGGCGTTCTTTGCCTTCAATTCATTTTCGGCTTATGACCTCGAGGCAGTCTAAAATCGCGACGTCAATCTCCACGACTGCACTTGCTCGTCCTGTGCTTCGGAGCTAGACACCAAAACTAAGTACAAAATCAAATACTTTCTTATCTTAATACCTTTATATCAGTTTTTCGCACTAAATAATGTTGGTTTTTCGGTTGATGTTTGTTTTCCTTCTTCATTTGTTTGAACATTATAGGGAGCTACAGAATATGTTGCATTCGAAAAAACGTTCGCAAATGGAATTTCATAATATCCTTTTCCTGTTACAGTTCCAACAAGTTTCTTTTCATCATTTTGTACGGATTCGTATATTCGATATTCAACACGTTCATCTGATAAAGGTTCCCATTCCAATGTTAATGTAATCAACCCTAATGGCTTAAACGTATATTTTGCATTCACTTTTTCAATCTCTTTCATTCTTATCGGACTTTCCAAATCTTCTACACCTTTTGGAACAGAAAAAGCTACGTTTTGGTCCCAATCAGCTTCAGTTAAGATATCCTTAAATAATTTGGTTGGAAAAGAACTTCCGTGTTTCAAATAATGGTCTTTGTCTGTTTTATCATAGCCCATCCACAAAGCTCCAACAACATTCTCAGTGTAGCCGACAAACCATGCGTCTTTCGCAGCCCCTTTAACACCTGAATAAGAAGTTGTACCTGTTTTACCAGCCAATTCCCCATTAAACGTACCATTTTGAGCAGTACCTTCACTTACAACATGCTGAAGCATACGTGTCATATCCCAAGCAGTTTGTGGGGAATATACTGGTTCAGGCTGAGGTTGATACGTAGCGATGACCTTACCATCTCGATCTACTATTTCATTAATAAGGAACGCATCACTATAGTTTCCATTCGTGGTGAAAGTTCGATAGGCATTTGCCATTTGGAGTGGTGTAACACCTTCAGATAATCCGCCTAATGCAATTGCCAAACCATCATCTTTAATATCAATTCCTACTTTATGCAAGTATTTCTTGCTCTCTTTAATTCCTAGTTCTGATAAAGTCCATACAGCTGCAGCATTTTTTGAAGAAACAATGGCATCGAACATTGAAACTTCCCCCGCATATTGCTGATCAACATTTTGTGGAGAATAATCGCCATACGATAATTTTTCATCTTTTAATAGAGAATATGGCTGAAAGAGTTTTGATTCCAGCGTTGGTGCATAAACAGCAATTGGTTTAAAGGTAGACCCGGGTTGTCTTGTTATATTCAATCGATTTAATCCCTTTGGCACATAATCACGACCACCAATAGCAGCAATGATACCACCTGATTTATTATCCATTAACACAAAGGCACCTTGAGCGGTTTCATCAGTTCCTGGAAAATATTCAGCTTTTTGGAATAACTCATATGCTGATCGCTGGAGATTTACCTTAAGTGGCACTTTTATTGTATACCCGCCCCTTAGTAGCTCTTCATTTGATATGGCATATTTTTCTTTTGCTTCATCAAAAACCATGTCAACATATGTTGTTAGCCATGGATTCTCCTGCTTCTTATTCACTTGAAGCTTCACTGTTTTTCCTTGAGTTCTTACAGCCTCATCATAAGAAATATAGCGTTGATCTCCCATTAAACTTAAAATCGTATCTCTTCTTTCCTTACTCTTTTCACTATTGACTATAGGAGAATAAGTGGAAGGAGCCTTTGGTATACCTGCTAGTAATGCACCCTCCTCTAACGTTAGCTCTGAAACATCTTTATTAAAATAAAGATTCGCAGCAGCTTTGATGCCGTATGCACCATGCCCAAAATAAACCTGATTCAAATACATTTCAAGCAGCTTTGATTTGCTGTACCGTTTTTCCAGGTTCACAGCAATAATTGCTTCCTTAGTTTTTCTCAACCATGTTTTGTCATTTGTCAGGAAGATGTTTTTGGCTAATTGTTGAGTGATCGTACTGCCGCCTTCTACCTTCCCACCGGCAAGAATATCCTTGTAAAGAGCACGGCTAATTGCTTTAATATCAATGCCATGATGGTCATAAAAGCGTTGATCCTCTACAGAGATAAATGCCTGTTGAACATATTCAGGAATATCTGATATATCAACAAGTTCACGATTTTCCACATAAAGTTTTGTTATTTCATTTCCTTCTTCATCAACAAGCTTAGATGCTGTATTCATAACGAGTTTTTCTTCATCTATAACATAATTACCCATGAAAATGATAAAAAGATAGCCGAGTAGAGCGAAGATGACAATAGAGACTACTGCAATCGCTGATAAGATGAACTTTCTTTTCATATCATCACCCCTTTTAAGCTTAGTATTGTTAAAATTAGGTATGTATATGTGTTAAAAACATTACAATTGGAAAAATAATAAAGGTCATTGTTATAATGTCATTGAATAACTCTTAAGTGTCAAGACAAAAAAAATGAGGTGATTCATAAGATGCTTTACATTACATATGGAACAGTCGATTATTTAGAAAAGTTGGTAAAAAAGCATAGTAATGAGACATTATTATTGATGGCAAACCAAGATACAGCCGTTCTTTTTCATGAAACTGAAGGCGCAACCATCTTTAATGAACCAAAAAAATACGATGTATTAGATTCAACAGGTATAATCACGAACGGTAATTTTGCTGTTTTAAATAATATCCCTGTTACAGATGAAGGCAGACCACTTTTTGAAAAAAGATTTAGCGAAAGAGCTCGATTAATCGAAAAAGAACCCGGATTTTCCGCCATTCGTGTTTTGCGTCCAACTCGTGGTGACACGTATATTATTCTAACACTATGGGAAAGTGAACAACACTTCAAGGCTTGGCAGGATTCAAAAGCATATGAACACGCTCATAAAAAAAGAGGCAGTGAAGAGGGTATTGATCGAAAATCTATTTTTCCACGACCTTCATATGTTACAACATATACGAAAGTTGCTATTGAAAATTAACTTCAGATGAATAAACCAGGGACAGTCATAAAGGACTGTCTCTTTTTAGTTTAACTCGCTGTACTTTTGACAATATTTCCTTGGAAATGACAATTTCTTTCTACATAACTTTACCCTACTTTTTCCTTGGTTACACAAATTATCTACAATTTTGACAAACAACGAGTTTATATGAAAAAAATATCTTCTCTCCTTTCTCACACCTGCCTAACATTGTTCATAAAGTGTAATAA
Source organism: Bacillus sp. J37 (assembly GCF_000518865.1). Classification (GTDB taxonomy): domain Bacteria; phylum Bacillota; class Bacilli; order Bacillales; family Bacillaceae; genus Metabacillus. Next base: position 37,745 of record NZ_JAEK01000012.1, read on the forward strand.
ATACCTTTTAGGCATTTGCTTAAGGAGTGATGAAAAATGGGGGTAGAAATAACACTCATTCATTGGGTTTATTTATTATTTATCATCGGTATCATTGGCTTTATGTTATTTCGCCGTGATACAACGATTGTTTGTATAGTTGGCATTCTCTCTGTAGCAGCTTTCTCAACCTTATCTGTTAGTGATTCAATATCAAGTCTATTTAATAGTTTTATTTTTGCCATTACTGAATTATTGCCTACAATTCTCGTTATTTCGATTATTGTTGCAATGAGTAAAATACTAATGAAATCAGGAATTAATGAAGTGATGATTGCTCCTTTTTCCAAGATTATAAAAAATCCCACTACTGCATATTGGACGATCGGAATCCTTATGATGATTATTTCCTTTTTCTTTTGGCCATCACCAGCTGTTGCATTAATAGGGGCAGTTTTATTACCAGTCGCAATTAGAGCCGGCCTGCCAGCTCTTGGAGTTGCCGTTGCGATTAATTTATTTGGTCATGGAATCGCATTGTCCGGGGACTTTATTATTCAAGCAGCTCCAAAACTAACAGCAGATGCGGCAGGAATTCCTGTAGGAGACGTAGTTGGGGCGAGTGTTCCACTCGTCATTACGATGGGGCTCGTTACTACAGTTACAGCATTTTTCTTATTGAAAAGAGATATGAAATTAGGTAAGTCTTTCCCGACCGTTTCTACAGAAACAGCAAACGAAGAAGCAGATCATAGTCTTTTATCCTCTTCAACAAAAAGGTTATTGGCTATTCTCATCCCATTGATCTTTTTAATAGATGTTTTGTTAATGATTACATTGAACTTACAAGGCGGTGATGCAACAGCTTTAATAGGTGGAACAGCACTTCTTATCTTAATTTTAACCACTTGCTTAACCCATAAGAAAAAGGGTTTAGAAGAATCTACTAATTATTTAGTTCAAGGTTTTCAATTCGGATTTAAAGTGTTCGGTCCTGTTATCCCTATTGCAGCCTTCTTCTATCTAGGTGATGCAGGTTTTTACACAATCATAGGAGAATTTCTTCCAAAAAGCTCGGAAGGAATTGTTAATGACCTCGGTGTTGCGTTGGCAACCATAGTCCCTCTAACCCCTGAAGTTGGAGCCATTACATTAACAGGTGTTGGTATTTTAACCGGGTTGGATGGTTCAGGCTTTTCAGGTATCTCTTTAGCAGGATCCATCGCCCAGTTGTTTTCAGCAGCAATTGGCGTAAGTACTGCTACTTTAACTGCATTAGGTCAGGTAACAGCTATATGGGTTGGCGGAGGTACGATTATCCCTTGGGCACTCATACCTGCTGCCGCGATCTGTGGGGTCGATCCTTTTGAGCTGGCCAGGAGGAACTTGCTTCCAGTAGCCATTGGACTGATTATCACAACCATTGTTGCTATGTTTCTTCTATAGTAATTTTCAAAAAGGATGTCCCGGGAATTCCGTGCCATCCCTTTTTATAATTTTTTTCCTGATGTTAACAATCTTTCCTGTGATTTGTCTGTCATTTCAACTAAAATACTAGTGAGGGGAGGAATTTTTTTGAAACATCAGATTATTGTTGTAGGTTGTGGCAGCATGGCTAATACATGGATTGACTATGTCTTACAAAGGGATTCTGCAGAAATCGTTGCATTTGTTGATGTTCATCTTGAAACAGCATCAGCAATGGCAGCGAGTAAACACTTACAGGTACCTGTTTATTCAGATTTAGGAGAAGCTCTAGCTGCTCATCAACATGTTAACCTTGTCTTTGACGTCACCATTCCAGCGGCTCATAAGCAAATTGTATCAACTGCCTTACAAGCAAACTGCCATGTTTTCGGAGAAAAGCCAATGGCAGAATCAATGAAGGATGCACGTGAATTATTGGACATATCCCGTGATACAGGATTTACTTACACAGTTATGCAAAACAGACGATATAACAAACAAATCCGTGCGTTACGCTCAATCCTTGCTAATAATGAAATTGGTCACATTAACTCTATTCACGCTGATTTTTTCCTTGGACCTCATTTTGGAGGATTTCGTGAAGCGATGGATAGTCCACTGATTCTTGATATGGCGATACATACATTTGATCAAGCGAGATATGTAACAAATACAGATCCTGTGTCTGTTTATTGTCATGAATACAATCCATCAAGCTCCTGGTACGAAGGTAATGCGTCGGCTTCCTGTATCTTTGAAATGAGCAATGGAGTGGTATTTACATACCAGGGATCATGGAGTGCTGAAGGATTAAATACATCCTGGGAATCGGACTGGCGTGTCATCGGCAGTAAAGGAACAGCAAAATGGGATGGGTTTCACCTTCCTTTTTATGAAGTTGTTGACGAAACGAAGCCAACTGAATTTTTACGTTCAGTTATTCGAAAAGAGGCGAAGGATACTTATTCCGGTCATGAAGGACATTGGGGCTGCTTAGACGAAATGTTTTCAGCGTTAGAACAAAACCGGAAAGCTGAAACAGATTGTGAAGACAATATTAAAAGTATGGCAATGGTATTTGCTGCAATCGAAAGCGCGCGGACAGGTAAGAAGGTTTTCATTGAGGATATTTGTTAGCGCTAACATCAATAGAAAGAAAAGGTATCCACCTTTTCTTTCTTACTTTTTTAAAACACACTTTATCTTTTAAATTTTTCAAGGAATCGAGTAGGATATTCACTTGGAAGCTTACTTATTTCATCTAATTGATTCCATTGCTCTTCTGTTAACTCCCAACCGATACTTCCCATATTCTCCTCAAATTGCTCTAAGCTGCTCGCTCCAAAAATCGGAGAAGTAATTTCTTCTTTTTGAAGTAGCCATCTTAACGCAACCTGTGCAGGGGTTTTATCTAATGAATGAGCAATTCCCTGTACCGCTTCTAGAATGGCAAAGTTCTTCTCGTTTGCGCGGTTTTCCCAACTTGATTCCCCAACTCCGTTCGAAAGCCTGCCGCTATTCGGAGATTCTCCTTTTCTATATTTACCTGTGAGGAAACCACCACCAATTGGTGCCCATGGAATGATTCCTACATTTTCTTCTTTACATAATGGAAGGATTTCACGATCCATTTCACGATTAATTAAACTGTACTGTGGCTGAATCGAAATAAATCTCACCATATTTTGAAAATCGCTATAAGATAATGCTTTCATCATTTGCCATGCTAAAAAGTTTGAACATCCTATGTATCTTACTTTTCCGGAACTTACAAGATCGTCTAAAGTTCGTATTGTTTCCTCAATCGGGGTTAAATGGTCCCATACATGGAGTTGATAAAGATCAAGATAATCTGTATTTAGACGTTTTAAGCTCTGGTCAATCCCTTCCATGATGCGACGACGTGAATATCCAAAATCATTCGGATGCGGTCCCACTCTCATTCTTACCTTTGTTGCTAGGACAACTTCTGAACGACGCTCTTTAATGGCTTTCCCAACAATTTTTTCGGACTCTCCCCCAACATACACGTCTGCCGTATCAATAAAATTCCCGCCTTGATCAAGAAAACGATGAATCATGTTAATAGAGTCTTCTTCATTTACTTCTTTTCCAAAGGTCATCGCCCCTAAGCATAGCTCAGAAACTAGCAAACCACTTTTCCCTAATGTTTTGTATTGCATTTTTTTCCTCTCCTAACCTTTTCATTTGCTCTATTTTTTATATTCGTGGTTTAACGATTTATTCCTTTAAATAATTAAGGTAATGAAGATATTAAGGAAAGCCGCTGGAGCTAGACACCTTTTTTACTTTCCTACCTATGAAAAAAACCAACTCAAATGAGCTGGCTTATTCCTTAACATATTGAACATAATCAAATTCATCAATGATTTTCATATTCTTAGGAATACGAAGAAACAGCACATGCTCACCCCATACATGATGCGAATCACTAAACAACTCCACCCCTTGTTCACTTGTAAACTGGGAGATTGTAAATTCTTTATCAAACATTCCGATCTTTATATCTTTTCCCCCTCCGTTCATCACTCTTAATATTTCTTTTTCAATCGAAACAGAGAGTGGATCAAATTCTTCGGTTAGGTCAAGATTTTCGATAATTGTTTTTGTGTGATATTCAATGAACTCTATTTCATTGTCACTTTCTTCTTTCCGTTCAACAAGGATAGTGAGGGGCCCATATGTTTCTTCTACAGATAGTTCAAGTTGATTCCCTTCATATGGAATGGTTGACTGATGATGGATCTCAACACCTTCAATTGTTTTCTCCCTAATGTTTTCCCGATCATATGCAGCCTTTACTAACGCTGCTCCTGCGATCTCTGCCTCATCTCTTTCTGTTTCCGAAACATTTTTATATACTAATGATTCACCCACAGGCATGAAATAACTGGAGATCAGTGCCAGCAACAAGACAGCTCCGTAAACGACTAATATCCATTTCAATTTTAGCTTTTGCAGAAAAGCAATTCGTCCAATATTCTTTGAAAATAAATATATTAGGGCTATGATGATTAAAAGCAGTACAAACGGTAAAATTGTAGCCACAATCATTGTCTCACCTCCAGCTTGTTTGTAAGAATACTAGAAAGGAAAAATAATAAACCCGTTGTGACTAGTATCTTGACCACAAAGAGAAATAGAGCTGTTTCCTTTACATAAAAGGTAAATACCTCAACAACCATTTTCGGTTCTTGGCCTGTGTTGGTTCCAATGATCATATAGCCAATTATGAATGTCGGAAGTATAACACCAAACCAACGATTTAGCTTGACAAGCATCCCAACAAAATAACCTAATGATGCGAGTAAAAATACGTAGAAAATGGTTACGATCACACTCAAAGGCAGCTCTTGAAGGGGTACTGCACTTCCCATTACATATCCATCTCTTAAAAATACATTCATGATTACCTTAAACAATTGCCCAGATAAAACAGCAGTTATTCCTCCAATAACAGACACAAAAAGTAAAAAGGCGACATTTGATAAATGACTACTTAACCTGTTTGAGACGAATGTAAAATCATCATTACGATAGGCTTTAGTTGTCATAATAATCGCTGTAATAAAACTCCAGATTAACGTAAAAACAATGCTGATATCACCTGTATAATAGTTAATATCTATTGAAAATCCGTTATAGCTAGATCCCATCATTCTACTTCCGTTTGTTGATAACAATAGACTAATGACCTGAACAACGAGTAAAGAACTGAAAACACTCATATATGCTTTCACTTTATACTTAAATTGTTTCCTCACAATCTCTGAAAGCTTAGCTTCTGTTAAAGACATCATCAATTCCCCCAATCGTTTTATTTGTTAAATACGTACACACATCATCGGCTGAGATTGGTGAAATATGAACGCCCATTGAAGAAGCTTGCTGTATTTCCCGGTTTGTAAGGTCATTTTTAATACCTAGTTGCAAATGGTCTTGGCCTAGACCTTTTTCATACAGGATTTCTTTGTTTCCGGCGAGTTCTCTTACACCTTTGTCAGACCCTTGCAAATAAACTCCATATTCTTTAAGTTCTTCAATTGATAAATGGAGACATTTTTCTCCATCTTTTAGTAACAGGACATCCTCAAGTAAATCTTCTATTTCATTTAACAAGTGACTGGAAAGAATAATCGTTCTTGGGTAAGCCAGATAATCTTTTAATAATGCACGATAAAAATCCTTTCTCACCGATGCATCCATACCTGTTGTCGGCTCATCAAATATGGTTAATGGGCATCGGGCAGATAAGCCTATAATCATGTTAAACGTACTTTTCATTCCTTTAGAGAGCTGCTGATAATGCAAAGAAGGATGAAAGGAAAAATAATCAAATAGTTTCCCTGCTAATAGTTGATCCCAATTGACGTAAAACGAAGCTGCTGATTGAAGAATATCCTGGAGGGTTAACCTGTTGGGAAAATTCATTTGATCATCTATATATATTCTATTTGCTGACACAGTTAGTGAATTAAACGGATTCTTTGAGAACACCTTAATATCACCTTCTGTTTGATGGATAAAGCCGGCGATCAGTTTTAGAAGTGTTGTTTTTCCGGCCCCGTTCCTTCCAATAAGACCTGTAATCGTATTTTCTTTTATCACAAATGAAACTTCATCTAAGGCCTTCTTCTTTCCATAGTTTTTCGAAAGTCCATTACATTCAATAACACTCATGATGTACCCCCTTTACGATGTTTATTTTCTTCTATCACCATAGCAATTAATTCCGCTTCTTCTACATGAAGTTGTTCTGCCTCTATAACCAGATCATGAACTAACCGTTTTAATGTTTGATTTTTTCTTTTCGTTAGAATAATCTCATTCGCTTTTTCCGAAACAAACATCCCTAACCCTCTCTTTTTATACAAAATGGCTTCATCAGCTAATATGTTTAACCCCTTGGCGGCTGTTGCAGGATTAATGTTGAACATGTCTGCAAGCTGGTATTGAGAATAGATTTTTTCATCCTGCTTATGGTGCCCTTTTAAAATCTCCGTCTCAAGCCACTCCGCGATTTGGATATATATCGGCTTAGTATGATCCCAATCCATTATCAAACAAAGCCCCCTTCCCTAGTGCATTACTGATGTAATGTACTATATCATAATTACCAGTTATTTGCAATGGCCCATTGACTTCATGAGAGACATTTCTATATGCTTAGCTTGTTTACTTTGTCTTTCATCCCACTTATGAAAACAATTCCTCTCCTCCCTACCTTTACAAATAACTAAAAAAAGCTTCCCCTTTTTCAGAACAACAAAAAACAGCCCCCAATCCAGCAAGGGCTGTTAATCAAAAGTATTTAGTTTTCACTGCCTAAACTTTTACAGGGCGACATCCTTCCTAAGCTTCCTATCCTTAACCAATTGATGTACCAACCGATCAAGCTTAATCATTCCAACCAACATAATACTTCCTGCAAGGATTCCACCAATCACATCTGTGACAAAATGCTCTCCTTCAAGAAGTCTGCTAAAACCGATGAGTAGAATTAAAAGGCAAGTTATCGTTAAAATTGACTGTTTGATGTTCTTTTGGCTTGTTCTTTTTATCAGATTGTAGGCGATCATACCAAGAAGAAGTCCCCCAACCATGACGTGGCCACTTGGAAAACCGTAGCCGTCTTCTACATGCTGAGGAAAAGCTGGCCGTTCTCTTGCTACAATTTCTTTCAATACTTTATTACCAATATTTCCGAAAAGAACGGTGAAAAATAACACAGCCGCTGAAACAAAGCTTTTTTCTAGCCAGGCTAAAATAAACATAAATAGAAATAAGGTAGAAATAATTCCAACAGTCGAACCAATCCCCCCAATACCTGCTATAATCAACGAAACAGGATGATCGTGAAGTTGATAGATATGTTCACCAATTGTTGAATCAATATCATTCACTAGATTCCATTTTATAAGGAGAATGACGAATAGAAATGCTAAAACGAGCAAACTTAGTACGACCCTTATTTTCAAAATATTCCCTCTTCTCAAACAATTTTCTTGTCTTTTGATATATTTTTCAATACAATCTAGCTAATTATAAATTTTCCAATCCTATTTTAATACATTTTATGTTTAGAACATATGATTCTATATCACTTTTACAACATTTTTCAAAGGAGGTATTTCACATGCTTGACCATCTTTACAACGAACTTGATCTTCATTTTTCTGAAATGGTTAACATCCGACGGTATTTACATATGCACCCTGAACTTTCTTTCCAAGAAGTAATGACCGCTAAGTATATTGTTGATTACTATAAAAACCTTGGAATTGATGTGAGGGAAAATGTAGGTGGAAATGGTGTTATGGCCACAATAAAGGGTGCGTCCCCCGGTCCGACGGTTGCATTGCGCGCTGATTTTGATGCACTTCCCATTCAAGATGAAAAAGAAGTTGAATACAAATCAACTGTACCCGGTGTGATGCATGCTTGTGGTCATGACGGTCATACAGCTACATTACTAGTGTTGGCTAAGATTCTTTTTCAAAATCGGGAGCAGCTTAAAGGTAATATCGTGCTCATTCATCAACATGCAGAGGAATATGCCCCTGGTGGAGCTCTTCCGATGATTCAAGATGGGTGTTTAGATGGAGTGGACGTTATTTTCGGAACACATCTTTGGGCAACTGAACCTGTAGGGAAAATACAGTATAGAGTTGGTCCGATTATGGCTGCTGCCGACCGGTTTGAAATTAATATCCTAGGTAAAGGCGGCCACGGAGCACAGCCTCATAAAACAAAGGACGCCATCTTAATTGGATCTCAGGTTGTCACAAGTCTTCAACAAATTGTTAGCCGTAAGATTGACCCAGTCCATTCAGCTGTTGTAACAGTCGGTTCGTTCATGGCAGAAAATGCATTTAATATCATTGCCAATTCAGCAACTCTTATCGGAACAGCAAGGTCCTTTGATGAAGAAGTCCGGCAGCAAATCGAATATGAAATTGAAAAAGTTGTAAAAGGAACTTGTTTAATGAATGAGGCTAACTATCGTTATGATTTTTTCAGAGGTTATCCTGCTGTTGTGAATCATGAAGAAGAGACAGATTTCCTAAAGGAAGTGGCAGGCAAGGTTCCGGGTGTTCATGAAGTGGAAGAGAGTCCATTGCAAATGGGTGGAGAGGACTTTTCTTATTATTTACAACATGTAAAGGGAACTTTTTTCTTTACCGGTGCCCGACCACTCCAAAGCGAACATGCGTATCCACATCATCATCCTAAATTCGATATTGATGAAAAAGCATTACTAATCGCTGCTAAAACACTTTGTGCAGCTGTGATTCAGTATCAATCGAATAAGCAGGAAACATTAATAAAAACAAACTAGAAAATAGGGACAGTCGGTGTGACTGCCCCTATTTTTCATACTATCAGTATAAGAAAAGACATCGACTTCCGCCATTCTTGGGTTCTTGGCGGTAAGTCGTGTTTTCTAATCTGAAAATATTCTTAATCGGTAACTGTTTATTGCACATTCCCCTAAATGCTGAACAAGATGGTAGTTTGCAACTCCGCCAACAACAGCTCCGACACCCGGGAGAAATTGCATCAATTTCACCAAATCAATATAGTCGCGATATTCTTGTTGAAATATTCGCCAATCTAATTCTTTCACTTCTTCTTTTCTTAGTTCCCAATTTTCAATTGTATCGAGAACCTCTTCTTTATGCTTTTCACTCGAAAATGCCAGTTGAAAAACATACAATAAAAACAATCGTTCTTCATATTCCTTCGTGCTGTACCCATATTCACTTGCCACTTCAAAAAGAAATTTCATTTTAATACTTAAAAATAAAGGAAAATCAGCTAAGCCTAACAAAATTCCCCCCGCACCTGTTGAGGCCCCTTCAACAGCAGCTGTCTTCTTATATACATCGATTGACTTCCTGACTAGTTGTTCCCTTTCTTCAAAGGTGAGATTCTCAACTTTTTTCGGAAATGTCGTCATATTCGATCCTATTAAGGTTGCTTCCACCATTTTTTTAATCCCTTCAGTCACTGTTGCATGTACTTTTTCAGGGATAAATCCATTGATTTTACTTTGTGCTTTCTTTGAGGAACGTTCTAAAAACGACGGCTTTCTTAACAGCTTTTGCTTCCATAATTTCGCTTCCTCTGCTGCTTGCTGTTCATAACTCATGAAATGACATCCTTTTTCTTAATTCTACTTTGCATATAGGCAAAAACAAAAAGATATACAAATAAAACAGTTGCAATGAGTACCTCTATAAACACAATCAGATCTGATTTAACTAACGTAACAATTGAATATATCACAACTTGAATAAGGAGTATGTTACATATAATTTTTAAAAAGCTGCTCATTTTTTTCTTCTCGGCATATGGATAAAGATTTGGCAGCTCAAGCAATTCATAATGCTTATATAAGCTCATAATTTGTATGCCTGTTAAAAAGGTTAAGATGACCGAAACCACAATACTCCCAATAAGCTCTAGATCCATAAATGATAAAATAACACAGCCGATAATGGTCAGTCTTACAACAATTCCGAAATAATCACCGGAACGAATGAATGCTCGCATAAATAAATATTCATATACATTTTCCTTATCGTACTTTACTCGACTGACAACCCAATCTAAGTAGGCGCGGCGCTTAGCTTGCTTCTTTAGCTTTGGTACATCTGTAAACAAATTAGCCAGCTTGTAAAATGATTGTTTTTTTCCTTCTTCTTTCGCAATTAATGGCTCCCACTTTAATGCCTTTTTCTTTGCTGCATGTGAAAAATAGGCATCGTATCCAGCCATCACGACCAATAAAATGGCCACAAATATATATGTTTGAGAAAAGATAAAAAAGATGACACACATATTGATTGCTATGCGAACAAGGATATCTCCCCATTTTGCTGATGCTTCTGTAAAGTAACTGATTCTCCAGCTTACCCTTAAATTCCAAAATTTCACCAAAAGTAATAAAACAAGACTAATGAGCAATATGCGTCCATTTGCATTTGTTGCTTTAAAAAACAGAGGTGTAAGAAGAATTAACGGGACGATAACAAAAAAACTTTGAGAAATAAAGCTATACGTAAAAGCTTTTTGGAAGTATTCTTTTAGCTTATATTCCATTGGAAGTAGAAACACAATATCCGCTTCTTTCAATAATGTTCTCACACTCGAAGCGATCATAATGAATGCAAAGGTCACTGTCATAATCAAGACGGCCGGAAAATCCGGTGATAATGTTTCAAGCCATTTCTGATATGTTAAAGCCCCTCCTGCAGCAAGAAATATAAATACAAAAAGCAAATGGTCATTTAACATATATTTCAAATACGACCTTGTTTCATTTATATGCTGATGAAGTCTTGTTTGCCAAATGTCATTAACTGTCTTCATCTTGATCTTCCTTTGTTAATTGAATATAAAGATCGTCTAATGTAGCATCCCTCATACCAAACTGTTCCCTTAACTGATGCAATGTTCCTTTTGCACGTACTTTTCCATTATGTAAAATAACAAACGCATCACAATACCGTTCAGCAGTCGCTAAGATATGTGTAGACATTAAAATGCCCGATCCATGACTTTTCGCTTTATCCATCATTTCAAGCAGGGAGTTTATCGCTAATGGATCTAATCCTACAAATGGTTCATCAATGATATACAGTTCAGGTTCGATTAGAAAGGCGCACATAATCATGACCTTCTGCTTCATTCCTTTTGAAAAATGAGCAGGAAACCATTTTAATCGCTTTTCCATCCTGAATTCTTTCAACAAAGGCTGGAGACGGTTTTGAAATGTTTCTTTATCAAGTCCGTAGGCCATTGCCGTTAACTCTAGATGTTCATGCAATGTTAGTTCATCATAAAGAATCGGTGTTTCAGGAATAAAGCTGAATTGTGAACGATATGCTGCTGAGTCTTGCACAAATGTATGGCCATTTATGGAAACTTGTCCTTTATGTGCTTCCATCGTACCGATTATATGTTTAATCGTTGTACTTTTCCCTGCTCCATTCAATCCAATTAATCCAACAATTTGTCCTTTTTCAACTTCAAATGATATATCTTTCAAAACAGGATTTCGTGTATAACCACCTGTCAGATTTTCTATTTTTAGCAATGCCATTGTTTATGGATCTCCTTTTTCTTTTTATAGTATCAAAAAACAAAAATACATGCTCATATTGACCGTAATTTTTTTGCATATCCTGTGATCTTTCGGACATCATAATTAGTGAGGAAGGGATCCTTGTCAAAACAAAAAACCTTATAAATGAGGTGTTTGTTCCAGACAATATCTTTTAACTCAAGGGATAAAATGTATGAACCATTGCTTTATAAACAACTTACGGAATGAGGTGTTTACGGGCCGCTATTCATTTGAATTAGACGCTCGGTATTACATCATTTTGTAGATGAGGTGTTTATCAAAGACAATTTCTCTTTTTGTTAATGTTAAGTAAACAACTAACAAGGGGATGGTTGTATTGAACAATGGTCTGGACACTTTCCGATAACATTTAAATAAAATGTTAAATGAGGTGTTTGTCAAAGACAATTTATTGTTTTTAACCATTGATGATAGAACACTTACGAAATGAGGTGTTTACGGGCCGCTATTTTCTTGAAATAAACGCTCGAATGTAACATCATTTTGTAAATGAGGTGTTTGTCAAAATACAGTAATCTTTTCCATATGTTAGGTCGTTTATCACTTAACAAGGGGATGGTTGTATTGAACAATGGCGATTTCACATCAGATGACATTTAAATCTAAATGTTAAATGAGGTGTTTATCAAAGATACTTTTCCCATTATATGAGTTATTCTTCCCTTCTTCAGGAACAGAGTGAACATTCGTTTCACTCTGTTCTTTTTCATATAAAGATGCTTGTGGTAAAATATAACTGTACATACATAAATAATTTCTGATTGAAACAATAACATACTTACCTTACAAATGATGTTGAAACATGTTGAACATGAAAAATAATTGAAGGATGTGTGAGTTGATGAGTGACTGCATTTTTTGCAAAATTGTCAATGGAGAAATTCCAAGTGCAAAAGTATTTGAAAATGAACATGTAGTAGCGTTTCTTGATATTAGTCAAGTAACAAAAGGTCATACATTAGTTGTGCCGAAAGCACATAAAGAAAATATCTATGAACTTACACCTGAAATTGCCGGAAAACTATTTGAGGTTGTCCCTAAAATTGCAAATTCCATTAAAGAACAATTTCAACCAATCGGTTTAAACCTCCTGAATAATAACGGTGAAAAAGCCGGACAATCTGTTTTTCATTACCATATGCATATTATCCCAAGATATGGAAAAGGCGATGGCTTCGGTGCAGTATGGAAACCACATACAGAAGAGTATACTCCACAGGATTTACAGGAAATTGCTTCAACAATTCATAATGGTATATCTTAACTTTTCGGCCGCTTGAAGCGGCCTTTTCTTATACACCTATATATGTAACCGTTTTATTCATTAACTTTCACAAAGATGAAAATTTTCAGTCTACATTTCCTCTTCTATTCATGATAGGATATGAGTATTATTTTACGTTCTAATCAAGGAGGGCAATTCATGAGAGCTTATAATTTTAATGCAGGACCAGCAGCAATTCCATTACCTGTGCTTGAACGTGCACAAAAGGAACTAGTTAATTTCCAAAATACAGGCATGTCTGTTATGGAGCTTAGCCACCGCAGTAAAGATTATGAAGAAGTTCACAATCGCGCTAACTCATTACTTAGGGAACTATTAGGTATTCCGGATAACTATGAAGTCCTCTTTTTACAAGGCGGGGCAAGCCTTCAATTCACAATGATTCCAATGAACTTCTTAAAAGAAGGGCAAACTGCTCACTTTATTATGTCAGGTGCTTGGTCTGATAAAGCACTAAAAGAAGCAAAATTTTTCGGTGAAACAAGAATCTTAGCGTCAAGTAAAGAAGATAATTATACTCATATCCCAACAGACTATTCATTAGATGAAGTAAAAGACGGAGCTTACCTTCACATCACATCAAACAATACGATATTTGGAACTCAGTGGCAGGATTACCCGGACAGCCCTATTCCACTAATCGCTGACATGTCCAGTGATATCTTATGTAAAGAAATTGATGTTGAAAAGTTTTCACTGATTTATGCAGGAGCTCAAAAAAACCTGGGTCCATCTGGTGTAACCGTTGTAATTGTTAAAAAAGAATTTTTAGAATCTGCAAAAGAAGATGCTCCAACAATCTTAAACTATCGAACTCATGCTAAAAATAATTCTTTATTCAACACACCACCTACGTTTGCGATCTATATGCTATCTCTTGTATTAGAATGGGTTAAAGAACAAGGCGGAGTAAAAAACATTCAAAAAATCAATGAGGAAAAAGCGGGCTATATTTATTCTGCGATTGATAATAGCGACGGGTTCTATAAAGCTCACGCAACAGATGATAGTCGCTCATTAATGAATATCACGTTCACACTGCCTAGTGAAGAACTTACAAAGAAATTCCTTCAAGAAGCAAAAGAACGTCAATTCATCGGCCTTGCAGGTCATAGATCTGTAGGTGGCTGCAGAGCATCAACTTACAACGCAGTACCAAAAGAAGCTTGTGTGGCACTTGCTGAATTCATGGCTGAATTTAAACATCAAAATAGCTAAGTTAGTTTAGAGAAAAGGATTTCACGTCCTTTTCTTTTTTTGTATAAGATTGTTTTCGCAAGGATTGTTGCTTTTGAATATTATGTTAATTCTATAGGGGAATGGAGCGGAAGACACTCGACTCCTGCGGGGATGTAGAGGAAAGGCTGAGGCCCCGCAAGCGAAGCTGAGGAGGCTCAGGCTTCCTCCCCGGCGAATGGAGTGTCTGGAGAGCAATGAAACGAAGTAATTTTCACCTTTACCTTCATAAAACTAATGTCTTAAGTATGTGAAATTCTTCAAAATATTCCATATTAAACTCTGACAAGCTCTCACTATTTTTTGACAGCATAAATCCTCTGTACGATATGCATAAATGTTGCTATAATAATAAATAAGTTCTCTCGCAATAGGAAATGAGTTCACTATTGGGGAGAAGAGTTTAGGAGATTAGAAGAGGAGAGATGAGAAAATGAACACAAGAGTATTAGTTATTTTATCTTTATTTGCTGCAATTGGAGCTGTATTAAGTATGGTAATGCCTCCATTTTTCGGTGGTATGAAGCCTGACATGATGTTAACCATGATGTTTATCGGAATTATTATGTTTCCTGCAATTAAAAATGTTGCATTGCTAGGTATTGTGACAGGATTTTTATCTGCATTAACATCAGCATTCCCGGGCGGCTTCGTTCCAAATATCATTGACAAAGTGGTAACAGCATTCGTATTTTACGGTCTAGTCTTAGCAGTTAAGAAAATTGCACAAAAAGTTGCAACAGCAACAGTACTCACAGTGATTGGCACAATTGTTTCAGGAACAGTCTTCCTAACTGCCGCATCATTAATTGTCGGCCTACCAGGCGGAGCAGCTTTTTCAATGTTATTTGTAACGGTTGTATTACCTGCTACATTATTAAACGGCGCTGCGATGATTATTATCCTGCCAATTGTTCAAGCTATTTTCAAACGCTCAAGAATTATAACAGTCGCTTAAGACAAATACAAAGCAAGAAAGAGGATGTTTATAAATACATCCTCTTTCTTGCTTTTTTTATCTCATTTTATCAATTAAAGATCATTAAAATAATCCCTATAAGCAGCATTGCTGCTCCCCCGGTAGCAAGTACCGATACCTTTTGTTTTACTATTTTTTTAGGTGGATAAGATGCTGATTGCTGCAGAAGTTTAAAGTAATGAAAAGCACCTATAAAGAGTAATAAACTAATGACAAAAAATAAAAAGATGACACCTGACATTCTCATCCCCCCTTATATTTAGTTTAGATTTTTATTCTATTTGAGAAGAGCTATTTCTGGAGAGATTACTTCGTATTTTACTTATGAAGAACATTTCGGTGGGATGATCTTTTACTTCTGTCCTTCATCCCTCTCATGAAAGACATTTCATAGCGCTCTCTCATCTACCCAGTCCTTCACACCTTATAAAAACCTATTCCCCTGCTCGGTACCTTTTCATCATGAATTTTCTAAACATGTCCATGAAGAGCATAGAACACGGGACTTATAAACGACTTAATAAATAGGTATGCTATACTTTCGATATGTATGTATAATGTTTATTGAAGACATCTTTGGGTATGTTGAAAGTAAGTATGTCTAATTCATTTTTACATAGTAATGGAGGGATGCAGTTTGTCAAATAATAAATCATTGTTAGTTGGATTACTTGTTGGAGGTGTAATCGGCGGTGTTGCCACATTACTCTCAACCCCTTCATCAGGAAAAGAGTTACGCAGTCAAATCAATCTAAACCGTAAGCAAATCGAAGATCTTGTAAACCAATTAAAAAAAGAAAGTAAAGCACTAAAGGTTCAATTAGTTCAAACGGCAAAAGAAGGTTCTGAGGTTGTAAAAGAAGTTTCCGCCGATTTAATGAAGTCTATTCAACAGTATCAACAGGAAACTGAACCACATAAAGAAAATATTATGAAAGAAATTGAAGAAATCGATTCCAGAATTAAACAACTTGAAAAAACATTAAACTAGTTTTCAAAAGCGTGACGTCCTGTCGCGAAAACTGCACTTGCACATCCTGTGCTTCGGAGCTGGAGGTCAAAGCGCTTATACTCAGGTTTAAGGAAATTTATCGTTTCCTTTGCAGCTAGAAATATTTTTGGAGTAATAAAAAAGTGTGATAGACAAGCCATGTCTTCACACTTTTTTTATTGGCTGAACCATTGATATAACAGGGTTTCTAAAAATTTTTAAAAATTTCGTAAATTTATATCTTTATTAATCTTTATTTTATTGGCATAATAGAGAATAATACATTTGGAAGATCAGGGGTGACGGCTGATGAAACATAACGAAAGGGAATATACAGTAAAAGAAGCCTTGTTATTTAGTCAACGTGTTGCGCAGCTGAGTAAAGCATTATGGAAAACAATTGAAAAGGATTGGCAGCAGTGGATTAAGCCTTATGATTTAAATATTAATGAGCACCATATTCTGTGGATTGCTGATCATTTGAATGGTGCATCCATTTCAGAGATTGCTAAATTCGGAGTGATGCATGTTTCTACTGCTTTCAACTTTTCAAAGAAGCTTGAGGAAAGAGGATATCTTGAGTTCTCGAAAAAAGCTAATGACAAGCGAAACACGTATATTAAGTTAACAAAACAAGGCGAAGAAGTTCTTTCAAAACTGTTAGAAGACTTTAGTCCAGACAGGAACTCTGTTTTAAAAGGGGCTTTACCACTTCAAAATTTATATGGTAAATTTCCTGAAATGATGGAAATGATGTGCATCATTCGTAATATTTATGGCGAAGACTTTATGGAAATTTTTGAACAATCATTCCATAACATTGAAGATTCATTTAATAGTGAACAAGAAAAAGAGTCTAAGTCTGAACAGCTCATTTCTTCTCCTTAATGAAAAAAGAAGACTACATTAGGTCTACAAAATCATCCATTAAGGAGCTGTATAAGTTTTGTCTATGTAAAGCATGGATTGTTTCATATAAATCCAGCTTCGGGTTTAATTGGCCGGCAAATCGCGTAAGGAGGTCTGTAAAGATCACTAATCCTTGCGCTTTTTGTTCTTCATGTAGTCTGGAAAGTTCTTCACAAATCATCAGTACTTCTTCAATTTCATCTTTACTTAATCCTTTCGACATCACTAAATGATAAAAAGGGAATTTTGCAGGCTCCACTATTTTTAATAATAATGATTGGTAGTATTCCAATGTTTCCAATCTTTTTTCAATCGAATTCATCCCTTACCCTCTCTCTTAACTCACATTGTTGTTCTTTATTGTATAGTATTCCTTACACGAAAGGAAGTTTTTCTCAAATTACATAGGTTGATATGATAAATTTCACATTTTTATTTTTAAATCGTTTACATCTAAAATTCCTTATTGATTTTTTCCTTTCACCATCGTACAGTATGTTAGTAATTAGTTTTGTATTATGTTTGGATGGTGAGACAATGTACTGTTGGAAAACCATAAACCTTTCAAGGGATATTGGTCTACACAGAATTTTATTTATATCGATGATCACAATGATTCTTGTATTTATTTTAACCTACTTGCCTATTAACCTGCTATTCCCAAAGATTCATTTTGATGATGGGCATTTCTTATTATTTATGTTTATTTTGGTCTGCATGATGCCAGTTCACAAATTACTACATGTTTTTCCGTTAATACTAACAGGATGTCGTGTTTCGCTTAATATTAAATTTTACCGAGTGTTCCCTACTTTCCAACTCAAAGCTTGTGAAGGAATAAAAAAGAAACGAATGATCATTTCCTTAATAACTCCGTTTCTTAGCTTCACCATTTTATTTGTGATTGGAGGCCTTTATTTTCCGGCCTATATCCATTATTTAAGTATAGCTTTTGCCTTCCATATTGGCATGTGTGTACCGGATTTCTTATTACTAAGGCAACTATTATTCGCTCCAAAGGTTTGTACAATTGAGGAGTATGAGGATGGTTATGAGGTACTAGTCCAAAACAATAGATAAGAAAGTGGCAATTACGCTTGTCACTTTTTTACATTTTTGTACAAATCAGATGTCAATGCTATCTTTTTCATAAATAGTTTGGTAATCTAATATGTATAATGTGGGGAGGGGGATCTCTGGTGATCATTTTCTTTATCTTGTTTGCAGTCTTTATCTTGTTTTACATAAATAAGCTTACAAATACATTGTGTTTAGTTCGCGAGATTCCTGAAGACCGTCAAACAAAGGTTTTTAGAACAATCAATGTACTTATTACAATTCTGCTGATTTCTTCATATATTGAAGTTCTTTACACCTAAGAAGCTTTATGTTGCCTCGAGTAAGTCATTTATTCATTGTACTGGTTGTTCTTCGGGGCCTTATTGCTTAAATACATAGAAAAGCTAACAGGAAAACCTGTTAGCTTTTTTTGTTATCTTATAACCACGCTGCACCAACGATGATTAATAAGATGAACAATACAACGATTAACGCAAAACCACCTGCATAAGCTCCTCCGCCCATAATGACACCTCCCTTTCTTCTTGTTACAATATCCTATGATTTAACCTCTTTAATGGTATAGGCATTTATCCCGTACTAATTGATTTAATTAGTATAGATAAGAAGCACCAATAATAATTAACAAAATGAAAAGCACCACAATCAAAGCAAAGTTACCTGTAAAAGCGTGACCCATATCAATTACCTCCTTTATTTCTTTCAATATATCCTATGCAAATGAACCAATCATGACTGGACGATAGCCCAGTTCCAGGTATTTGTGTTTATATAAATGGAATATCCCTCTTCAATCCCCCTGTTTACAAGGGAATTTCATTCTTTTATTTTTCTCACCCAACCATTTGATAGCGTTTTCCCCGAAAAAACTTTTTGATCGTCACTCAATATGGTATAGTATTTCTTGTACTATCAGAAAGATAAAATTTTATGGGTTGATAGTATAAGAAATACTAAGGCTTTCGCCATTAGTGCTTGGCGATAAGCCAAGTTTTTCTAATATAATCTGGCAATACATAGAAAAGCTGGATCCAGTAAAAATCTAATTTAACTAGGAGTTGTAGAAGAAGATGAAAAAGTTTGCCATTGTACTAGCCACAGCAACAAGCTTACTTGCATTAAGCGCATGTAACAACGCTGATTCAGAAGTTGTTGTTGAAACAAAAGCGGGAAATATCACAAAAGACGAATTTTATGAAGCAATGAAAGACCGTTTCGGTGGAGATGTTCTAACTGAGCTTGTTCACGAAAAGGTACTTAGCGATAAATATAAAGTAACAGATGATGAAGTACAAAAAGAATTTGATAATCTTAAAACACAATATGGTGCGCAATTTGAAAGTGTCATCCAAGCACAAGGTGAAGATGTTGTGAAACAAATGGTCAAAGTTGATTTATTAAGAAAGAAAGCTGCAGAAGCTGAAGTTGAAGTTACAGATGAGGATATCAAGGCTTACCATGAATCATTAGAAGGACAAATTAGAGCAAGCCATATCCTTGTTGAAGATGAAGCAACTGCTAAAGAAGTAAAAGAGAAACTTGATGCCGGAGAAAAGTTTGAAGACCTTGCAAAAGAACATTCAATAGACCCAGGTTCTGCCCAAAACGGCGGAGATCTCGGATGGTTTGGTGAAGGTGCGATGGTTAAGGAATTCCAGGATGCTGCCTTTAAGTTAAAAGAAGGGGAAGTAAGTGCTCCTGTAAAATCTGAATTCGGCTACCATATCATTAAGGTGACTGAAACTGTAAAACCGTTGGAAGAAATGAAAGAATCACTAACTGAAGAGGTTCGCAAACAAAAGGTTCAACAACCTGATACAATCCAAAGTGCTTTAGACAAAGCCCTTAAAGACTCAAATGTTGATGTGAAGGATGAAGATTTAAAAGATCTATTTAAAGCTGAAGAAGCTAAGGAAACTAAGGAATAAGAATAAAAAATAAGGCTCTCGTTATTCGAGAGCCTTATTTTTACTGTCAGAGAGTATAAGTAAGAAAAACTATGGGTTTCCCCATAAGGACTTGGCGACAAGCCAAACCTTTCTATTAGCTTGCAGACTGATCATCTTGGAGTGGTTGTTGTTCGAGCATGGTCTTTTTCTTTTGGCGCTCCTGCTCGATTCGATCAAGATAGACTTGACCTTCTTTTTCAATGTAATCTTCGTCAATCATTTTATCCTGACGCGATGTTTTAAATGCCATATATCCACTGACGAGTATTCCTATCACACATAAATAAATCCACCAAGGCAACATGACCATATACTATTTCCCCCTTTAACTTGTACAAAAGACAAGCCTTTTTCTAGGAGCATATGATCACATTTCTTATATTATGCCTATTATTATTTACTAGCATATCCTATTATTTATGAAATGAAGGTTTATAAAATGAACGATTATCCAAAGCAAACACTCTTTCAGTATATTCACCTGGCTTCACTCGCTCAAGTGCACGATCCAACATGTTCATTTTTGCATCAAGATTGTCAATATAATGGAGAATTTCGGCTTCTTTGATCATTGGAGGCTTTGGACTTCCCCATTCTGCCTTTCCATGATGACTTAGTACTAAATGCTGAAGAACAACAATTTCTTCCCCTTCAATTTGTAAATGCTCTGCCGCTTTGGCAATTTCATTGACCATGATCGAAATATGACCTAATAAATTCCCTTCAACCGTGTAGGTTGTACTAATTGGCCCAGACAGTTCAATGACTTTCCCTAAATCATGAAGAATTACACCAGCATAAAGCAGATCAGTATCCAAACTTGGATATAAAGTAGAAATTGACTTGGCTAAATCAAGCATAGAGACAACATGGTACGCCAGTCCTGATACAAACTCATGATGGTTCTTCGTTGCAGCAGGATATTCCATAAAAGCTGAACCATGTTTCTTTAATAAATATCTTGTTACTCGTTGGATATTTGAATTTTTCATGTCAAATATATACTGAGTAATTTTTTCATTCATCACATCTTTAGCAATTGGTGCTGTCTCTAATAGATCTGATATTTCAATTTTTTCTTCATCATGTTTAGGACGGATTTTTCGGATTTTCAGTTGATTACGTCCCCGATAGTGATGAATATCGCCTAATACTTTGACAATACTTTGAGGGCTGTACATGGCTTCATCTTCTTGTGAAGCGTCCCAAAGCTTTGCTTCGATTTCTCCTGACATATCTTGTAAGATTAATGTTAAGAATGCTTTTCCATTACTTGCAATTCCTTTTGTTGAAGACTTAATTAATAAATGAACTTCTACTTGTTCCCCAATGTCATGATGCAATATTCCTTTTCCCATCCTAAAAGCTCCTCTCAATGCTTCTTTATCTGTCAGTATTATTTATAATACTGATGTTTTCGCATACTTTGTTGTTTATTAACGCGGTTAAATATGATAATTAGTTCGTTCCATTGCGCTTCAGACACAAGACTCGCCGGGGAGGAAGCTTGAGCCTCTCAGCTTCGCTTGCGGGGTCTCAACCTTTTCTCGACTTCCCACAGGAGTCAAGTGTCTTCTGCTCCATTCCACTATGTTACTATAAATGAAAAAATAGTATTCAAGAGCTCACTCTTTGTGAAAAAAGTTACTAAAAAAGATCATTTGTATGGCTAGTATAGCATAATTCGGTTCTATCCTGTTTGAGGAAGTTTAGTACCTTTGTTATTTAGCTATTAATCGTTTTAGAGAGATTGACCATAAGCTCGGGCTGTGATGATTCGGCCAAGTGGTAATGACATGTAAAGAAAATGACTTGTTGGTCTTTTTTTAGCTCATGTAATAACTTTAACGTATTCGTTGTTCTGCGATGGTCGAAATGAACAAAACTATCATCAATCATGACAGGCAGTTGTAGTTGCGAATTAATGTTTTTGATAACCGCTAATCGAATCGACAGGTACAGTTGCTCGGCAGTAGCTTGACTAAGCTCTTCTGCAAAAAACTTCACTCCATCCTGACGTTCCACAATAAACGATTGCTTTTCCATCGGTAAATATACCTTCAGATAGGAGTTTGAAGTAAGCAATTGAAAATAATACGTGATGGAAGTCAGCAATTCTGGCAGCTTTTCTTCTCTATGTCTATGAATTGTTTTCTGAAGGAGATCCTTTGCAAGCGCCCTGACAATCCATTTTTCTGCTTCATCTTTTACCATCGCTTTTTCATTTTCAAAGGCATGTCTCAACTTAGAATATGTTCCACTTTGCTCCATTTCTTCGATCTTAAAACAAATACTTGAATACTCCTGTTGCAAGTGAGTTTCCTCTTTTTCCAGTTGTTCCATGTCATTTACTATTTCTTGTATTCTCACATCAATTGTATCCATTTTCTCATTAGCCAGTGTCTCTAGGTCAATATCACTTTCCGTAGCCAGTTGCTTTTCAACCCATTGCAATTGTTTTTGTATTTCTTGACGCTCTTCTTGTACTTTTGCCAGTTTTCGAAATTCATCTTCATTTTCACACTTGCTACTACAGATTAAATCATTCTGCTGTTTCTTGATGAATACAATCTCTTCTGATAAAGAAGCTAGTTCTTCTGCAACCTCTTCTATTTTCTCAAATATTTTCTCCCGTTTTGCAGCTTTAGCTATTTCCACACTACTTTGTTTACCTAATATATAGATAGATTCTTTCATTGAGGACCGCTCAATTTGGCATAATTCAGCTAATTTCCTTACTTCTTCCTCAAACTTCAATTTCTCTTGGTGAAGTAATCTTGCTTCTGAACTATATTTATTCTTTTCTATGATGACACTTTGAAGGTGTTGTAATGCTTCAAAAGCTTCTAAAAGAACTTCAGACGATGCATTCGAATCAACTTGAATTTGGCTAGCAATTTCAGCAAGCTGTTCTTGTTTAAAAAATTGATCCTTTTCCCATTCCTCATACTGTTTTAGCAGCCTCTCATAGACCCTTTCCTGTTGTTCAAGAGTATGCTTTTCATGATGTAGGGATTCTTTCATCATTTGATCTTTTTCTAATGAAGTCATAATATCAGATAATTCTCTGCCTGATGATGATTCGCTTTGATGTGCATGATAAATACGTTGTTCTAAATTCTTTACCTTCGTCTCCAAATGCTCCACAAATGTGTCTTTTTTCGCCTGCAAATTCTTGGTCTGGAAAAGGGTTCCCATACATGCAACGAAAAAAATTCCAAAGAATAGCCAATTTTGTTGAAGAAATCCCCAAACAGATCCGGCTAATAAAAGGAGGGAAAATAAGATAAAAAGAAGGGATTGTTGTTTCTTTTCTTCTTTATGTTCCTGCTTACGCTTTTTCAGCTCTGCTGATACCTGCTTATGTTCCTCCTTAAGTACCGGAAGGTTAGCATCCTTTCTTGAAGCTAGCTCTTGCTCTAAAGAAGACCTTTCTTCATTAGTCAAAACTTCGTTCGTTAATTTCCCTATTTTCCATTCCGCTTCTTCTAGAGAGCTTTGCACCTGTTCAAACTGATCATCAAGCATTTGTTTTCTGTGTTTTAACTTTACTTCATCCTCAACCAATCTCTTAAGTTTGTCCTTCATCATCATTGTCGCTTGAATAGTTAAGATGTCATCCTCCGTTAAATAAGGATACAATCTTTGCTTTAACACCTCATATTCATGTTGAAACTGATCAATTTTTTTCTCCACAACTTGCTTGTTCTTTCCTTTTTCTTCATATAATGACATCTGCTCACGAACATATTCAATCTCGTTTTTATGAACAATAAATGCATCGTTTATATGAATCTCTGCTACTTCTTCCTCAAGTTGGGATTTCCGTGCTTGCAAAGCATGTAGCTGCATATTCAGCGGCTGAAGTGTTACATGAAGATGGTCCAGCTTCTTAAGCCCAGCTTCAGGGAAATGTTCTGTTTCAGGCAATTGTTTTAACTGGTCAATGCACCAATTTTTTTCTTTTACTAAAGGAAGAACTGTTTTTGCTTTTTCCAAATACCTATGCTGTAGCAGTCTATTCCGTTTTGTTTCAATAATGGAGGATAGTTGTGATTGAAGTGATGCTTTTTCATGTTGAAATTGCTCATAAAGATGATTATTCCGCTTTGCTTCCTGTAAATCTGCAGCCTGTTCTTTTAGCTTCACAAGTCCTTCATTTACAGTCGGTCTTTTTCCATTTGGTTTATATAGAAGGTCCATTTGCTTTGTTAATTGATCATCAATAGCAAAAAGTGCATCAGCCCCGTAGATACTTGAAAGAAACAGATATTTTCCGATTTGATTGGCATCAAGTTTTTGAATTTGCTGTAGACCATGGACATCAAAGGAAAATATGGAGCGATATGTTTCCTTATCCACCCCACCTAAAAGTGTTTGTAAAAACTCTTCATTCTCTATTGTTCCATCTTCATATTCAATCCTAACTTCACCGCCAAACTTACCTGGCAATCGTTCAATTTTCATACGTTGTCCACTTTCTAAACGAACGAGTATACAGCCGCCATAGCTTGTAGCTCTTTTTGGTTCATAACGGTTTTCCGATTGCTGCTTTGTTGGGAACCCAAACAGGATGCTATGTATGAATGACATAATTGTTGATTTACCTGCCTCATTTTCTCCATAAATAACGGAAAAGTTGGCCTGTCCGAGCATAATATGTTCATTTTCAAATTTTCCATATCCATAGATTTGCAGTTCTTCTATTTTCAATCTTTTCACCTCACTTATGCTCGTGATGTTGCAGTAATTCACGATGTAGTAGTTGCTCAGCTTTTTTTAGAAGCTGCTTTTGTTCCTCAAGTGTATAACCGCTAATATACTTACGGAATAAAGGATTTTTTTTCAGTGGTTCAATTACTTCATCAAATTCATCATAGCTATCGATTGTGTTTTCAAGATCTTGATAAAAAGTCGATAGTTTTTGTGAGGATGTTCGAGGTTTAATTGTACGATCAATGATTTTAACCACCCAAACAAAATTCTCCTGATCATTTTGTTGCTCATTCAAAACATCAAGAAGATCCTCAACAAGATCCTGGGAATTTAGTTCGGTTGCTAATTCACCTGAGTCCACAAATGAGATCGTTAAACATATCGCTTTGTTTTGTCTTTTCAGGTTCTCAACCGATCTTTCACAGGCTTGAATTAACTCAGACAGATTTCGGCATTTATTGATTGAAACATCAATCTCCTCCCATCTTATGACTTCTGTTGGGACAAATGTATTTGTTACTTTTCCTTCTTCCATTTCAACTAAGTAACAGCCTTTTCTGCCTGTTTCCTTCCGATGACGGCCTTGTATATTACCTGGATATGCAATAACAGGGTGTGCTTCATGCAATACCTGACGCTTATGAATATGCCCTAAAGCCCAATAGTCAAAGTCTTTACTTATTAAATCATTTATTTTAAAAGGGCAATAAACGTCATGCTCTTTGTTTCCTTCTGCAGAGCCATGCAACATACCGATGTGGAATACATTTGGATTTTCTATTTTATTGTATTGTGACGTAATATTCTCATGTACTGCACGCTCAGGATAGCTATAACCGTATATATAGGCTGTCGGAATTTGATTTTTTATAAATTCTTTTACTTCAACTTTGCGGCTTGAAAACACATGCACATTTTCCGGCCATACCAGATCAAGCCACTTCCCGCCCATATGATCGTGATTTCCATGAATAATATAGACTTGAATATCCTTTTCAGCCAGACGTTCGAATTCTTTTTTTAATTTTAATTGGGCTTTTAAGCTTCTTTCATCTTCATCGTATAAGTCACCTGATAAAAGGATAAAATCTACCTTTTCTTTAATCGCATATGTGATGATGTTTGAAAAGGATGTAAACGTGCTTTCTCTCACTTTTTCAAAGAGCTTTGCGGGCATATGTTTTAGTCCTAGAAAAGGGCTGTCTAAATGCAGGTCTGCAGCATGGATAAATTTTATGGCACTCATATATACCTCTTTCTTTGTCTTCCTTTGTTTACCTTTTATTTTACCATCTATGAAATACGAATGCACGTTCTGTCAAAAACATTATTTATTAACTTTTAACTCCTAAAATTGCAGTTTTCTTATTCTTTGTTGCTTTTCAAATAGTTTGCATTGGTACCCGGGTTGATTTCCGTTTCAGCTACTCGTTTTCCGCGGGCGGCCTCTTGAGCCTCCTCAGGGCTGTGCTTCGCACTTGCGGGGTCTCCATCAACAGGCGCTTCAGAATTTCTGAACAGGAGTCTCGTACCTTCCACTCCAATCAACATCTGTTTTAATTTGTTCCTTAATAAAATTACCTGTAGGAAAAGAAGCATAAAAAAGAGAATAGCTCTTATAGCCATTCTCCTTCTAACTTACTTATCTTTCGACAGCATAAGCGCTTTTTTTAGATCTTTAAAGGATGAGGATTTCCCATAAATGAGAACTCCACCTTTGTACACTCTTGCTCCAAACACTGCTAACACGATAATTGATCCGAGCAGGATGGCGATTGATAGTGCAATTTCCCAAAATGGGATATTTAACATTCCTACACGGAGGAACATGATCATTGGTGTAAAGAACGGAATGTACGATGTGACCGTGATGAATGGTGTTTCAGGGTTTGTTAATCCAAACATAGCAATCATAAATGCGCCAACAATGATAAAGATCATAGGTGATATTAATTGTTGGACATCTTCAATTCGGCTGACGAGTGACCCTAAGAATGCTGCAAGTGTTGCAAAAAGGAAATATCCTAATAAAAAGTAAATTCCTGCATAAATGAAGGTTGAGGTTGGAATATCAGAAAAGCCAAACATTCCTCCCGTCATTGCCGATAGATCATCCATCTTTGCCTGTATAGAAGCATACCCTACAATTAGAATAACAAGCATTTGCGTTATGCTTAATAACCCGATTCCGATCAGCTTTGCAAACATCTGCTTGACCGGTGAGACACTGGAGATTAAGATTTCCATCACTCTTGAAGATTTTTCTGTTGCGACCTCTGTCGCAATCATGCTCGCATAAAAAATAACAGAAAAATAAATAACAAATAAAAGAACATACACTAAGCCTCTTGCTTGATTTAACTCTTCTTCTGTTTTCGCATTATCCTCCAAGGCAACTTTTTGAACTTCCACCGGTGTAAATAATTGGTCTAATTCATTTGTTTGCAACCCAAGCTTTTCTCTTCCTATTTCAAGTTTTGTTTGCTGTAATACTTGCCCTACCTGGGTAAAAACCTGACTATCGGTGATTGAGCTTGTCTTTACAGTAGCTTGTGGAAGTTGATTAGCATCATTGGATAAAACAATAATTCCATCTAACTCACCAGCTAGAACACTTTTCTCTAATTCATCCTCATCATTATTTGCCTTTTCAATTGAAAGTGGGAATCCCGAGGCAGACAGATGTGCTTCAAATAAATCATAATATCCTTCTGACTCATCAATGACAGTAAATTCTTTTGTTTGTTCTCCATTGTCAAACATATCAATAATGGATGTAATATTAGATAATCCGACCAGAATAAGTGCTGTTAATAATGTTGTAATAATAAATGACTTAGTCTTAAGCTTATTTAAATAAGTATGAGCCACCATAATCCAAAATTTATTCATATGAAGCACCTACTTTTTCTATAAAAATATCATTTAGTGATGGTTCCTCAAGTGCAAATTTCCGGACAAAGCCTTTGTGTTGAAGTTCATGAAAGATTCTTTGTGAAACCTCTTCATTTTCAATTTGCAATTCAACACCCTCGGTAAGCGGCTTACTCTTGATAACACCGGGGATTTGCTCTAAAAAGCCCATATCAAAGTCTCCGTGAATAAAGAGATTTTTCTTTCCAAATGACCTCTTAATTTCACGTAAAGATCCATGTACCACCGGTTTTCCTTTATGCATGATGCAGAGATGCTGACATAGTTCCTCTACGTGCTCCATCCTGTGACTTGCAAAAACGATTGATGTACCGGCTTCCTTCAAATCAACAACAGCCTTTTTTAACAGTTCAACATTAATAGGGTCCAGCCCACTAAATGGTTCATCTAAAATTAAAAGCTTTGGTTTATGTAAAACTGCTGCGATAAATTGTATTTTCTGTTGATTTCCCTTTGATAGCTCTTCAACTTTTTTATTTGCATACTCTGTCACATTAAATCGCTGGAGCCAGTGGTCCATCTCGCTTACCACCTGTTGCTTGGACATCCCTTTTAATCTACCTAAATACATGAGCTGATCTTTGACCTTTAATTTCGGATAAAGACCTCTCTCCTCTGGTAAATAGCCAATTTTGTCGCTTTCTTCATATGATATTCTATTTCCATTCCATGTAATGGTGCCGTCTGAAGGGTTTAACAACCCTAAAATCATTCGAAAAGTTGTCGTTTTCCCCGCTCCGTTCGCACCAAGGAAACCAAAAATTTCATTTTCCGGTATTGTGATCGAAAGTTGATCTACCGCAAGATATGAACCGAATCGTTTTGTGACAGTATTAATCGTTAAACTCATATTTCCCCTCCTCTATATGTACTACGGTAATGGTAATAGAAGGTTTCACATTTAAGCAGGAAAACTCACGATAATTTAAGAATACTATGAAAGTATGGATCTACAACATGGGAGGAATGGGAAATGGCTCTCTATTACTTAACAGTTTTTGAAAAAAACGGAGAAAAATTATTAGATGAAACCTTTGAAGCACAAAGTGAAAAAGAAGCAAAAGAAATCGGCCAACAAAGATTAGAAGAGAAAAAGTTTACAGATAAAACCCATCGTTGCACATCATCATCGGGTAAACTCGTATTATTTGCACGTTAATCACAAAAGTAGGGGTAGTCTTACTTGAGACTCCCCCTTATCTATTGGCCTTTATTTTCCTGTAAACTGTGGTGCTCGTTTTTCTAAAAATGCTGCTACACCTTCATGATGATCTTCTGTTCTTCTCATTTCAAGCTGACTGATTGATTCAAACTCCAAGGTTTGAATCAACTCTTGTTTTTCTTGTGAACTAAAGAGTATCTTGGATGCAATCATGGCTTTGATTGGCCTTGCTCCTAATCTTCTTTTCATCAATTCTATTTGTTCTTCCGTGTCACCTCTATAGATTTCATCGATCAATCCCATTTCCAATGCCTTATCACTATCCATGGATTCACCTTTCCAGATAACCTGTTTCGCCAAGTGCTCACCTAAGCGTTTCTTTAAGAAGAAATGTCCCCCTCCATCTGGTACAAGACCTATGTTGATAAAATTCATGGCCACTTTTGACTTCCTTTCGGCTAACACAGAATCACAAGCTAACGCAAAGCTTAAGCCTAACCCGGCAGCAGGTCCATTGATTAGGCTTACTGTAATAGCAGGCATTGTATAGAGGGTGACAATAATGTTTTTAATATTGTCCATCACTTCTTTAAATCCATCTTCACTTGGACTTGATAGCATCGATTTTAAGTCTCCCCCAGCTGAAAATGCACGACCTCGCCCAGTAATAAATAATAAAGTGATGTTTGATGTGGATATTTCGCTAAGACATTCTGATAGATCTCTTAGCATTTGAACGTCCATTGCGTTTAATGTATCTACTCTGTTTAAGTATAGTGTTGCAATGTTCCCCTCTTTGACCAGTTCAAGTGTTTGATAAGACATTTCTTCCACCCCTTATTTTTATTTCAATATATTAATTCTAAAGTATGTGGGAGATATCCTGCTTATTTCGTTTCCTGTCTTAAAAGAAGTCCGTTTTTGCATATTTTTTGTTAGTTAATGTAGTTTATGATAAAAATAGTTCGTTCCATTACGCTCCAGAAACTCCATGCGCCGAGGAGTCAAGTTTCTTCCGCTCCATTTCACTATAGAGTTACAATTTTATTGAAGTGCAACAATCTCTGCCAAATGAGATTAAAAACAAAAGCAGTAGAAACTCTACTATGTAAAATTTCTACTGCTCCAGCTATTATTTAGAAAACAATTCCTCTAATATCCTAATTTTTTCATTGGTGTAGTGTTCAAATCCGTCGTTGTAGGATTTTGGATCTTTCGGGTTGGCGAAGTGGGTGATTTTTCTTGTTGTTGGATCTACAAATTTACTTGCTGCTCCACATCCGATTCCAATGATGGTTTGCTGCTCTTCCATGATCATAATGTTATAAATACTATCTTGACCTTTGAGCGCATAGCCGACATTTTCCAAGTTACCCAGGATATTTTTTTGACGATATAAATAATAAGGCGCGTAGCCATGGTCTTTCGTCCAAGTGACAGCGTGATCCATCATGGTTGTGATTTCTTCACGACTTGCTACCTTGTACTTATGCTTGTTTTGTGTCATTTCTGATGCACGTTTAAATGAAAGAGTATGAACAGTTAGTGATTCAGGCATAAGTTTCGCTGATTCAGACAGGGAGTAATCAAATTCCTCCACTCCTTCACCAGGTAAGCCAATGATTAGATCCATATTAATATTGTTCATGCCCATTTTCCTTGCTAAATGGAATTTCTCAATCGTTTCTTCCACTGTGTGGTGACGTCCGATTGCTTTTAGTGTTGCTTGAGTATATGACTGCGGGTTAATACTAATGCGGTCGATTTTCCATTTATTTAATACATTAAGTTTTTCTTCTGTAATCGTATCAGGTCTACCGGCTTCAACTGTTATTTCACGAATATTTTTCACATCTGGAAATGATTCAACCATTTCCTCGTAAAGCATGTCCATTTCTTCTGCCGTAATACTGGTTGGAGTACCTCCGCCGTAATAAACCGTTGTAATCTTGATATCATTTTCTTTTAGCCATTGACCAATTGCTCTCATCTCATGATGAAGTCCACCTAAAAAGGATGTGACAGACCCTTGTCTTCCGTTGATTGCATATGCCGGGAATGTACAGTAAGCACACTTTGTCGGACAAAACGGAATCCCAACATATATACTGACTTCATTTGCCAGGGAATCAAGGTCAGGTATTACCTCAAGCTGGCGCTCAACAATTTGTTGCATAAGATTGATTTTTTCATCTGACAATAGGTACTCTTCTTTAAACATTTTATGAATATCAGATGTTTTCATACCTTCTTGTCTCTTTTTATGGTAAAGCTTTGTTGGACGAATTCCTGTTAGGATACCCCATTTTTGAATCATGCCTGTGTAGTCTTGAAGTAAGGTTAAATAAACATAGGAAAGGGTGTTTTTCACATATCTTAATCGATCCTTTCCAACGAAATGGGAGGGAATTTCCCTTTCCTTGCTTGCTGTAAATTGCTTTCCATCTTCAGAGAGCAGTGCCCCTTTAATAGAAACCTTTTCACTTTCTTCTTCAATAAAAAACTCTGCTTCTAGAGAATGATCGTCATCTGTAAAGCAGAGCTCAGTTTCTTCAAAAAACAAATTACCAATTAACGTTAGCGGTCGATGGAAACGTTCATCTTCAATGCCTTTTATATAAATTTTCATTATAATCACCTTAACTTTTTTTGTGAAAACTTACTTAAGTGTACAAAATAACATCTTGATTGGTCAATGTTAACATATTGTTAATTTTATCATTGAAATGAATTTGGAGAATTGGTTAGCAATAATTTCTAAGAGAATAACCTGATAATATATTGTTTAGGATACAAAAGACATAAAATAATCATAATAATTTCCATAAGTAACTTCATAGAATAATAGTACAAGTAAGACAAGGATTAGAATAGGAGGCAGTATTCGTTGAAAAAATTTGCTCCTTTATTATTGATTGCAATCGCCATAGTGGTAATAGGTTACTTTGATTCTCCTAAATTTGCCGAAAAAGAACAAGCCATTTCAACTTTTCCTGTACCTGAGGAAGAAACAACCTCAGCTACTGCTGCAGAGGAGGAAGAAATAAAGGGAATTCCTGAGCTAGAGAGCCGACTCGTTGATATGTATTTGGAAGATGGATATTCGGTTGAAGTGTATCAGGAGTATGAGGTATATAAGGACGAGCAAGGGAATGTTATTGAGAGGGTTGCAACAGAAAATTATAATTATTTGAGGTATAAGCAATAACAAGCATACGAGATTTCTCTTATGCTTGTTTTGCTTTTGAACAGATGAGGGATTAGAAAATAGTTCGTTCCATTGCGCTCAAGACACTCACTTTCCTCTACATCCCGCAGGAGTAGCTCATCGTTAGTACTAATTAGAAAATCTCCGTTTTCCCATTCCATTGCTCAACCTCCAAAGCACATACATACAATCATTTTTTTCTTTCAAATAAATAAGTAAGTGTATTTTTATTAAAACAACCGCTTTACAAATCCTGTGCTTTTTACGCAATATCCCATTTTTTTATAAAATTGATGTGCATATTCCCGCTCAGCACGTTTTCCACTATTTAAGCCAATTCCATCTGCACCTAGGTTCTTTGCATATTTTTCAGCTTCACTTAATAGTCGTCGTCCGATCCCTTTATTACGATAATTTGAATCCACCACGAAAGCTATTACACGAGCATATATACCATCACTGTTGTAAAGTACACCCGTATGAAAACCAATCATTCCTACAACTTTACCGTCATATTCAGCGACCAGAGTATAATGATTTGGAGTTTCTTCAATATGTTTAAATCTGACTCTCATTTGCTCAACAGATGTTGGATAACCTAGTTGTTCCATTAGCGATGTTAAATCGTTTATATCTTTTGAACTCGCTCTTCGGATCACCATCTATTCCTCTCCTTAAAAGGATTCCTAACAGACAAGACCTCCTACTTTATTTCTTAGAAAGTCTTCCATTTTGGTCATTGCCATTTCTTCTTCTTTAAAACCCTATTCTTTGCAATAACCTAATCTCTCAAATCCTGTATTAGTTTACCTACTTCATTAAAAAATTTATAATTTCGAAATGTATAATCACTTTTATTTGATTGTGGCAAATCCACCCACGTTACTGACGGATTGTTTGGAGGGAATTTTTGTTCTACTATATGTCCATTTACATCTACTTGTATTTTTGCAACTTTATTTCCATAGCTAGATACAAACATAAGCTTTGGTCTTATGTTGTTAGGTAGAATAGGAAAAAATGAACTTAACGTTTCATCGTTTCTAACTTCTATGCTTCTCCATTTGTAATTACCCATACTATTTTTATTAAATTCAATATAAGCCGGTTTACCGTCAAAAAGAAAACCAACTACTCTTACATTATTAAAATCCTTAATTTCTAAAATCTCTATTGATTTATCATCATATCCTTCTATTGATTTTATAACTTTAACAATAGACTCTTTATCATTACCATATAAAGTATTGTTAAAATGGTAGAGTGAAAATCCTACAATTAAAATGAATACAATAATAAAGAAAGTTAAGTTCTTCTTTTTCAAAAATTTTTATCCCTCCCTGATAATCATTATTCAACTTTGCATTCCCTATTGAAGTATCGTCATCATGAATGAATCAAGCTAAAATTTCATTTCTTGTATCGATAACTCATCACATTACCGCAGACTTCTTCTCTATTTTCAATTCACGAACTATGTAAGAAATTAATGTATCAAGTGGGTTTATTATAGACGTTGAGGTCTTGAGCTCAACTTCCTTGGATGCATCGACCATTGATAATTGAGCAACAGAGATAGCTTTATCTTCTTTCATAAGTTTGTGCAAGTACTTGGATATCTCTTGATTGTATTCTTGTTTTTGGCCTTGCATGATTAATTCAAACGTATTGTTAATAACTGTTACTTCTATGTCTAAGGATTTTTTTCGATAATCAGCATATTGTTTAAGACGTTCCATTGTCCCGTTAACAGTAGCAGGATTTGTGAATAGAATTGTCTGAGGTTGTTGTATATGACAGATGTATTCAAAGTAGGGTTCATCAATTTTAATAATTGGAATTGATATGGACAGTTGTTCTTCTTGTAAAATAGCAATATAGTTTGTACAGGTAATAAGAATGGCATCAACATGACATTTAGCAATCCATTCTATTTGTTCTTTCACTTTCATCTGGGCATCTGCTGCTTTAAATGTTTCATCAGATGTAACCCGATACATTAAGGCCGGGTCAACAAAATGAACTAATTCAATTTCATATGAAGAAAGTGCGTTTTCGATATATTCAATATTTGAATAATGTGCGTGTAAGCATCCTAACTTTTTTTTCAATGCGATTCCACTCCACCTCTTGTTTATTTCAGATTATTCTATCAAAATATGGTTAAGTAGCATATGGTTTTATTAATAAACTATACAGTTAGCAAAAAAATTCATTAATCACTGTTATCCTCCATATTTCCGCTCCACGGTTACCTATATTTGAAATCGATCTTTAATAATCTGAGCTACTTCTACTGCGCTCAAATTCGTATTATTTATTTTTAAATATTCTTCCCTAACAATTTCTCCCTCATGGGAATTCAATCTGTATGTGTGCATCGACTCCTTTAATTCTCTTTCCGACCATTCTACATTTCTTTTGGTTGGCTTATGTTCAAGTCTATTAGGACTTTTATTTCGCTCAAGTCTTTCATCCAGGTCAGCCTCAAGTTCTACAAAGTAAACAGTTCCGCCTTTTGACTCGAAAATCCGGCAGACTTTATCAACATAATCCCAATCTGATTGATGATCAAATGCCCATACATATGTAAAAATCATTCCATACAAGCTGCTTTTTGATACTTCTTCAAATAGTTCTTGTCGAAATAAGTTGACTAATCTTTTTCCTTCCTGTGTTCCGTAGTTAAAAAACGGATTGACCAAATCAATCGTCATATGATTATGAAACAGCTTTAGTTTAGTCAATTTAGCTAGTTCTTGACCAACTGTCATTTTTCCAACTGCCTGTGGACCAAAAATTAAAACAAATTTCATAAGGCCCCCTCCTTAAAACCAATAATAAATTAAAGTTATTCTCTTTATCGCCAATAATTCCTCCCTTAAACTTCTTTCAATTTCCCCATAAAAAGAAGGCGTTACCCTTGATTAGGATAGACGCCTCGTATGCGGAGCAACCAGCTTTTTACATAAAATCAAAAAAATAACGAGTCACATGAAAAAATACAGGTGATGTATAAGCTAAACTATCAACACGAGTTAAATAGCTTTTGTGCAGCATTTTTAACTTCTCTTGATCTCCAATTAATAAATCTCTTCGTAAAACAGAAATCGTCAAGCTTCCGAAGAAACCACTTAAACTGATTAAAAGACCTGAAAATAGAGCAAATGTACTGTCAAATGGTGTTAAGTACGGGTAGATGCAATATGCTGCAGCGATTGTGATTAATGTTGCTCCTATATATCCCTCCCACGTAATGGTCGGATTTGCTGAAGGAACAACCTTTCTTTTTCCAAGATAAGTAGAGATTAAATAATGAGCAATATCATTGAGCTGTGTTAAAACAACTAAAAATAAGACAAGATTCGCTCCGTATTCAGGTGTAGCAAATTGAAAGTGAGCTAAGTGACTAAGTCCGAAAACCATCAGCATTAAGCCCCATTGAGTTGAACTAACGGAACGAAGAAAACCACTGGTTCCCTTGCCCAGTAATCGTGGAAACGGTAGAAACAAAAACACATAAACTGGTATAAAGACAATAAACATACCGTACCATCCGATAAAAATCCAATAAAACTGCACAGGAATCGCCAAATATGACCAAAGAAATAACCGTCGATCTGCTTTCCTTGTTTTCATCATTGAAAAATATTCCTTTAATGCAAAAAAGCATAACAACATCAATGAAAACAATGAAACAATGGGATTAAATAACGTAGCGATACAAAAGACCGCAAACATACCCCACCATGTTTTGACACGCATGAAAACACCCGAAAAATCTTTTTTTGGTTGCTTTTTGCTCGTAAAGATAAAAATGAGATGTACACAACTTAAACTAAGAAAAATAATACCTAATGTCCAAAGGGTTGATATCACCTTTATTCCTCCAACTTTGTATTTCTATTGTATAATTAAGGATAGAATATTATGGAAGAATTTAAAAGAGGGAAACGAAATGACTTCAAAAACGTTTATTTATATTTTACTAACTGATACAGGGACATTATTTACTAAGTCTATTAAAAAATATACAAAAGCTCCTTATAATCATGCTTCCATTGCATTTGATGCACATTTAACTGAAATGTACAGCTTTGGAAGAAAAAATCCCAATAACCCTATTAACGGAGGATTTGTGAAAGAAGATATCCATACAGGAACATACAGTAAGTATCCTGAAACAACCTGTGTTATCTATAAACTGGAAGTAACTAGCCGGGATGTGGAAAAAATGAGAAGGGTATTGAATGTTTTTATTAAGAATCAGAAAAGATTTCTTTATAATTTAATTGGTGTTTTAGGTGTTTCCTTAAATGAACCTGTTGAATTCAGCAATTCGTATTTTTGCTCACAATTCGTTGCTGAAATGCTTTATCGGTCCGGTATTAAGTTATGGGATAAACTCCCTGCCTTGGTAACCCCTGATGACTTTCGCAGAAATCCACATTTCCAACTCGTATATGAAGGAAAGCTAACGGATTATCCACTAATAAAAAAATAGAAGAAGGGAAAGAATAAACTCCCCCTTCTTCTTAATGATCAATTTTAATTTTGCGTAAAAAATCCTGTCTTTGTTGCTTGCGAAAATGCTCTTTGACCATATAATCCACTCCTTGCTGATTATTAGATCGTGTCACCCAATCAGCAGCACGCTTTACTTCAAACGGTGCATTCCACATCGCAACACCTAATCCAGCTGAAGAAATCATCCCGATATCGTCCTCAGCATCACCAATTGCCACCGTTTGATCTAAAGGAATGTTCAAATGGCTCGCTAAAGCACGCAGCCCATTCTCCTTTGATACTCCCTTTCTGACGATGTCAAAGCTAGTTGATGACAAATGACTTTGAATATCGACCATGTCAAAAGCTTCCTTTACGACGGTCTCTGCTTCCTGTTTTTCATCTTCATGTTTAAAATGAACATCTATTCTCGTTGCCGAAACCGGTTCATCACGAAGAGTATCTCCCAGGGAATCCACAAACTGAACAGGATAAAACATCGAATCTGATGTATTGAGGATCGATTTGTTTAATAAATTCGGTGATACTTTTTTTCGATTTCCTATTGAAAATCTTTCATGTGTAAGTCGAATATTACAATTGAAGTTTTCTAATACTTGCACAAGATTGAATGTTGTTTCCTCTGAAATCCGCTTTTCAAATAATGGCTTATCTAAATTTTCTGAGATGAATGCTCCACCATGTGTAACAAGTAAAGAGTCCAGCTTTAATGCTTTTGCCAGCTTTCTCGCAGATTGAAAATGTCTATTTGTTACAAGCGTCACATACACTTCTTTACCCTTCACAAATTCAATTGCCTCTTTCGTGGATGGCTGAAGACGACCATTTGATCGAAGCAATGTTCCATCAATATTCAAAGCAAGTAATCGATAAGCAGTCACAACAGGTCCCCCTTCTACAGATGTCAAAACCTATTATGAAGTTATGTCCCTTTTAGGAAAAATAGAACAATAGATGGGACATGATAAATTTTCCGCAACAAAAAAAACAGAACGGAACCTAGTCCATTCTGCATCAAATTTACAAATGTATATGTATATAGGGTCGTCTTACTGACTTCCGTACATTTCCTCAAGCGGCTTCATAATGATTTTGTTTAATTCTGTTACAACCATACTTAAACGTTGTTCTGCAGCCATTAATTGAGAGATTAATTCATGCTGTTGAACAAGCTGCACAGATTTTTGTGCCTGATCAATTTCATCCTGCGTAATTTCTTCACCTTGCATTTGTTTTTGCTGAAGGTTTAATTGAATATTACGGAAGTTTTCAAACATTCTGCTTGCAGATTCATCCGCATTCACTTCTTCATAAAGTCTTTTTAGGTTTTTGAAATCATCACTTTCACGTAGTGCTTTTTCTAAGTTGTATGCAACATCATATAAATTCTCTGACATATGATGAGCCTCCTTTCTAGTTTTAACCTATGTAGGC
Organism: Bacillus sp. J37; assembly: GCF_000518865.1. Classification (GTDB taxonomy): domain Bacteria; phylum Bacillota; class Bacilli; order Bacillales; family Bacillaceae; genus Metabacillus. The sequence continues at coordinate 75,775 of NZ_JAEK01000012.1, forward strand.
TCTTCTTTCACTATAACAAACTCTTTTCAAAATTGCATTTGATGTGAGGAATTTACTAAATAAACATGACAATGATTGCTTGTAATCCTCCAATGATTCCTCCAAGCAGTGCTCCAAGATATGTAATCATCTTAAACTCTCTACGGGAAATAGAGAGAATAATGTCCTCCAGCCGGTCCACTGCAAAGGTTTCCACCTGTTCACGCACAACTTCTTCCAGCTTTAATTTCTTAAGCATTTCTTCAAGATGTGAGGTCAGATATTGAATGGAGAGAGTCACCATCTTCGGAAGCCATTCCTGAATGATTTTATCTTCATTTGGCTTTAAGTAAGCTGAAATTGGCTTTGATAGCAAATCCTGAACATTTAATGTCTCAACGACTGTATTTACTATTGTCGAGCCCTTCTCAAAGACGCCCCATTTTTGATCCAATTCATCAAGAGTCATGTCTTGAATCTGATTCCATTCCCGACCAATTAATGTTGTGATGAGTACATGTGTTTCTTTGTTTTTCAAAAATTTCAAGACTTCGGGTTGAACCTTGTCTACAAGGCTTTCATTCCCTAAAAACATCCCGATCATATTTCCGAGCATTCCTCTAGTCGCCAAAAAGTCTTCAATCATTTTTTTGAGCTTTTGCTTGCCTTCATTACTTTCAAAATAGGTAATACCTTTATCTATAATAAATTGTCCAATTTTTGGGATGGCGACGTACGCCTCATCTAACAGGTTTTTTGGAAGCAGTTCTTGAAGTCGTTTGCTTTTATTCTCGTGAACCAGCTCTTCATATTTTCCCTGTAGAAACGTTTTGAGCAGCACATCAGCCTTTTGCGATGGTTCGTTCACATTAAAAGACTCCAGAATTTGCTCAACTGTTTTTTCTGAGTTCGTCACCCTTTTTACTTGTGTTTCTCCCCATGAAATGAGCTGGTCTTGAAACTGAGCTTGCAGAAATTTCCGTTTAATTCCTTCAGCTGTTAACAAATGCTCCACAACCATTTTTCCTAACTGAGTTGCAAGCTCATCTCTTCTCTTTGGAATCAATCCAGGTGTAAAAGGTACTCTTTTCCCTAAAAAATAGATTGCTTTATAAGGGCGAAATAACATTTTAATAGCCAGGGAGTTTGTCACTCCTCCAATTGCTGCCCCAACAATTATCATGATTAATGCTGTTATCATTTGATCCATTACCATCTACCTTCCACTACATCACCGATTTTTTTTCGTCACATACGATGTTATATCAACATCTGCCTAAGAACATTATAGAGGTTGGCTTCATCTCGAGCAAATGAGGGAATTACATGATACAAAAAACAATTGAAATTACAGAAAATGTAACTTCTAAACTTGATATATGTGAAATTAGTGTTGGCCTAAGAGAACATCTGGGTCTCTCCAAAAATATTCTTACCTTGAAAATTAGTTGTGGGATGCATACTGTGTCCTGTCCAATCGTATTTATAGATGAAGAGGATCTTAGTTTGTCCTTACCTGCCGGTCTCTTTGATGAACTTCATCTACCACATCAAACCCTGTCACTTCAAGGGCAATTAGTTAACCAAAGACATCTAAAGCTTGGTCCCATCATTGGCCTTTTAACTGAAATCAAAGAAAAAGGTCACCATGTACACTTTGGATCCATCCATGAGTTTTGTAAAGAGCTTGCTGCATATTGTTATACCAATGGTTGTTTATTCTATATTTTTTCCTTTTCATCTTATAACAAAGAAATGATGCAGGGTTATTGTTTTCACCAAGATATGTGGATAAAAACAATTGTGCCCTATCCTGACGTTGTACACAACCGAATTCATTCTCGAACCCTGGAAAAGTCAAAGAAGTTTTTGGATCTTACGTCTGATTTAATTGAAAATAAAATTCCGTATTTTAATGATCGCTTTTTAAACAAATGGGAAGTGCATCAAATTCTTTCAGCAAATGAACATCTCCTACCCTATCTACCTGAAAGTCAATTGCTAGACTCGAAGAACATATTAAAAAATATGCTCACTGAGAAAAAGGATCTATTTATTAAGCCGATCAACGGTAGTCAGGGCAAAAGAATCTTTCGGGTAAAACAAACTGACGAAAATCAATACTTTCTCGATTACACAACATTTTCCGGAGATATCAACAAAGAATATCAAAGTTTTGAAGAGCTATTCAAAACATTATATCCCAGATTAAAAAAGGAAGGCTTTCTTTTGCAAGAAACAATTCCTCTTAAATCCTATAAAAATCGCACCCTTGATTTCCGGTTTTTATGTCATAAAAAAGACCGTCACCAATGGAAAGTTACTTCTGCTGTTGCAAGAGTATCAGCAGATCATCAGTTTGTCGCAAATTTAGCAAGGGGAGGCGAGATTTATAAAACGAAAGAATTGCTGCAAGAGCTTTTCGGAGAGAAAGAAGCAGGTCATTTGCGGAAATTATTAGCTGAACTTTCCATAGAAATAGTAGAAGTGATCTGCATTCAAGCTGGTGGAGAATTCGGGGAATTTGGTATTGACCTCTCACTAGATGAAAATGGTCACCCTTGGATCATTGAAGTAAATACAAAACCTTCAAAATCAGAGGATGATCTTAAATCCGGAAAAGTCCGGCCGTCAGCCAAATCCATTATCCAATATTGCCTTTTTTTATATGAACAAAAGCGCAGGCGCCTTGATTAGCCTAGGGCAAATAAAACGATTTAGAATAGAAGGCTTTCTTTGCCTTCAATTCTAAATTGGCTAGACCCAAGAGGGACTAGACGTTGGCAGTTTAAGAACGCGACGTCCTGTCGCGAAAACTGCACTTGCACATCCTGTGCTTCGGAGCTGGATGTCGAAACGCTTAGCCACAGTTCAAGAATTTTATCATTTCCTAGACGAGAACAAAGATAGCCGGCATTTTAGACAAAAGGAGTGTTGTGCTTGGAACGGATATCATTAGGAATAATGGCAGTCCACCTATCACATGAACATGGATACGTAACAGAGATTGCCAAACGAAGTTCTTCATATGGGATAAATTGTGTTCGATTTGTCCCTGCTTCTATTGACCCTATTGACTTAACGATTACAGGTGAAACGTTTGATCCGCAAACGCAATCCTGGATAAGTGATACATTTTCAATTCCTCCATTTATTTATGACCGCTGCTTTTACAATCAAAGTAAAGCTTCTAAGAGATGTAAACCAATTGTCGAGTGGTTGAAAAAAAATCCTGTTACCACGTTTTTAGGATTTGGGTTACCTGATAAATGGAAGGTTTATTCTATCATTCAAAAAAATAACCATCTAAATTCATACTTACCTGACACTGAGCTGATTTCAACACCAATGCAAATTTTAAATCGCTTAAGAAATGATTCAAGCTGTTTATTGAAGCCAGTTGTTGGTTCAAGAGGTATCGGCATTGTTGCCATTCACCAAATTCAAAAAGATATAACGATCACATATCATAGTGGTCCTGATAAAAAAACGAAATCGTTTGAACATGTAGAACGATTTATAGACTGGTGTGACCGTCTACTAAAGCAACAAAGCTATCTTCTTCAACCTCTCCTTCCACTTGTCGATCGTGAAGGATATCCATTTGATATACGCATTCTTCTCCAAAAAGATGCTGACGGTAACTGGTCACTAGTTGAAAAAGGGGTAAGAAAAGGGTACCAAGGATCATTTTTATCAAATCTAACAACTGGTGGAGAGCCCGTTACCTATAAGCAGTGGTCTGAGCAGCTCACACCCAGACAAAGATTTCTTCTTGAAGATGAGCTATCCACGATTATTTCACATCTTCCAACCCTACTTGAAGAAAACTTTGGTCGACTATTCGAGCTTGGAATTGATATCGGCTATGCCAAAGACGGCTCAATCTGGGTATTGGATGTAAATTCAAAGCCCGGGAGAAAAACATTCATTGAAACAAAGCCTGAGTTAAAACACACACTTCACGATTCACCATTAGCTTATTGCAACTATTTGAGCTCAAAAAATAACCAAAAAGGAGCTACGATCATTGACTAAGATATACTCAATCCAACAAACGGATTCACAGGATTTTATGATTCATTTACCTAAACATTCACAGCTTGATGAAGAGATTCACTCCGTATCATTTGGTACGTTCATCATGCCTTGTGAAATTGTTTTTGAAGATCACTTACAAGATACGATTTTCGTTTCACAGGAAGTAGCCAAACAGCTTCTTCTCCCGGTTGGTGGGTGTACCACTCTTATTACACATGAAAACATTTTATATTTAGGACCTATTATCGGTATTTTCACAGCAGGATTTACTGAGTCACTATTACGACCAATTGGTGAGCGTTCTCTCTTTTTCGCGAAGTTCTTATCAATTGATGATTCACTGGGAATACACTCTTATGTGTTCGGAGCCCATCATATTAATTGGGAGGAAGGAACAATCGAGGGATACACATATGGAAAATCGGGCTGGAAAAAAGAACTCTTTCCTTTCCCTAATGTTGTGTACGACCGTCTTCCTAATCGACGGATCGAAAACCACAACGCACTTAAATTAGTCAAAAAACGGCTCACAGAAGAATACTCTATACCTTGGTATAATCCCGGCTTTTTCAATAAATGGTCCATTCATCAGCTTCTCGTTCATGACCATGATGCTTCCTTATACTTACCTGAAACCATTCATACACCAACAATAAGCCAAATGGAAGAAATGCTTGCAAAATACCAAAGCATTTACTTAAAACCTGCAAATGGCAGCTTAGGATTAGGTGTATATCATCTCATGTATTCTCGTGACGATAATATGTATTACTCCAGATATCGTGACGAACATGAAATCAATCGGCTCAGGAAATATCCTTCACTTGAAAGCTTTCTAAAAGCATGCTTTAAAGACAGACGGCTCTCAAGCTATTTAGCCCAACAAGGAATAAAACTAGCCCGAATAGATGGTAAACCGATTGATTTTCGCATTCATACAAATAAAGATGAACATGACGAATGGAAGGTTACCGCTCTTGCGGCAAAGGTTGCAGGCAGAGGAAGTGTAACAACCCACTTAAACAATGGTGGTGTTGTGAAAAGTCTGGAGGAAATTTATGATGATCCACAAGAGAGAGTGAAAGCCCTCCATCATTTAACAGAAGCTGCAATCAAATTAAGCGAAAGAATTGATCAACAGATTACAGGCTTTATTGGAGAAATTGGATTTGATTTAGGAATTGATGTAGATGGAAGGATATGGATGTTCGAGGCGAACTCTAAGCCTGGAAGATCCATCTTTTCGCACCCTGAGCTAAAAGATGCAGATCTATTAACCCGCAAAGCATCCTTGCAGTATGGCCTTTATTTATCAAAAAAGGCGATTCTTCAACCTGAGGAACTTGTAAATGGAGACCTATAAACACCCACTTGTTGGCATATTCGCAAGTAAGGGACAAAAAAAGGATGCGTTCCGTGGTGATATCACTGTTTTTAAAGCCATTCAGAAGGAATTGAAAGAAAAAGGTGTTCTATCATTTGTTTTTACAACCGCGGGCATTCACGAAAAAGGTATAACAGGATATGTTTATTTTGAAGGTTACAAAAGATGGGGAAAGATCTCTTTCCCTTTTCCAGACCTAATTTATAATAGAATTTCGACAAGATCTGAAGAATCCTCCTTAGAATTTCAACATCTACATGAACTGTATAGACAGAAAGAAAAACCATTCTTTAATCCCTGTTTTTTCAACAAATGGGATTGCCACTTGATCCTTTCTCAAGAGAAAAACCTGCAAATTTACTTACCTGCTACCTGGATGTACACGAAGCAATCAGATCTGGTTACACTCCTTCATACATATCCTTCACTCTACGTAAAACCAGTAAATGGTTATAAAGGCAGCGGAATCATTAAAGTTATGAAAAACGAACATCACTTTACAGTTCAAACAGCATTGGAAAAAAGGACACTTTCAAATGTAGAATTTTCAAATTGGCTGGAGAACTCTCTTAAACCTAATTTGTATATAATGCAGGAGGAAGTTCAAACGGATAAGTTTGAAACATGTAAATATGATTTACGGGTTCTTTGTATGTATACAAAAGGAAGATATACATCTGTTGGCATTGGGGTCCGTAAGGCGAGGAAAGAATCCATTGTTACACATGTCCCTAATGGAGGCGAGATTCTTCCCTTTCATAAAGTTCAAGACCGCTGTTCCATTAAGCAAATTGACTGGTTAGCTAATGAGGTCGGAAACACGTTAACAAAGAATATTGGGTTCATTGGAGAATTTTCAATGGATATAGGTTTAACATCAACCGGTTTCCCTCTTCTTTTTGAGGTGAATTCAAAACCGATGATATTTGATGAAAAGGATATTCAACATAAACGGATTATTCTGTTAAGTGAACTCTTTCTTTCCCTAACCAAAAATTCCAGTATTAGGTAGCAGGAATTCCCCTCTTTTTGCCGTATCATTTCAATATAACAGGAAAGGAGCAGTTTTAGATGATTACACATTTTCAATACAAACCAATGTTCATACAAGCACATTTACCTGGTTGGCGAATTTCCTTTTACTTTCGTGGAGCACACTATGATGGGGTGTATCATAAAAATGGACAAATTGAGTGGGGATCCCAAAAGCCTCCTAAAGAAGCGGAAACAGACCTCCAATCACAAATTCACGAATTAATGCTTTTTCATGTTTATGAATGAGCATATCTCCTCTCGCACAAACTATGTGTAAAAGGAGGTTTTAAAAGATGACTGATAAAGAATTAGGTGTAAAGCAGGATCTTAATTATGAAGGTAAAGACAAAGCTTATTTAGATATAGATCGCATCATAAATGAAGGGTTATCAGGTGGCTCTGTCCACATGAGAGAGGATTCTACAAATATTGAAGAAGCCCGCGATCTAATAGAAGAAGATCCTCCATATAATGCTGATAAGTAGACAGTTCATATCGAACTGTCTTTTTCCTTTTATACATGTTGTTTCTTACTTATAATAGAGGTATGGACAATGGATAAAAAGGAGTACTTTCATGTTAGATAACTTGATGAACCATTATAAAAACGCAATGACAACTACATATATTCCACATGATACGATTTATGACTGGTTTCAGACAGATACAGGTCAAGTTTTTGGTATTTTGAAAACAGCTATACACGAGAATGAAAAAGAATTACTCTCCTCTCTCTTTCAACCATTAGAAAATATTAGTGAAGATTCATTTACAATCAGTCAACAAAAATGGTATACATTTTTATTTTCAGAAGAGATGGGACAATCTCCATTGCCTACTGAAAACACATCTGTTCGTTTTTATTATTTTTTCTTAAAACAACCGATTGATGATAAACAAAACTTTGAAGAAGCTGTAAAAGGAATCATAAACTCCGAGCTTGTTATTTGGTTAAGCTTGTCACACGGAATCATTGTAGAGGACAAACCTCAAGTTACACTTGAAATAGATATGTTAAAAGACTTTAGTGATACACTGACAACCGACTTTTATGTTGAACCTTTTATTTATATAGGACAGCTACAAAAAAATGACGAAGATCTAAAGAAAAAGTTTTTATTAGAACAAAGCTGTTTTCATACTTTACATCGAACTAGTAATCGCGAGAAAGTGATGAGCTTTTATGAGGCACTTCCGATTCTCATCATGAGAGCCCCTACTGCAAGTAAAAAAGATATACTCTCAAATCATTTACTAGAGGCAATAGAGGACAAGGAACTTCACCATACGATTGAAGCATTTTTCCACTCAAATTTGAATGCATCATCTACAGCGAAAAGATTATTTATTCACAGAAATAGTCTTCAATATCGACTGGAGAAATTACTAGAAAAGACAGGATTGGATATTCGTACATTTTCAAATGCAGCCTTTATCTTTCTAGCAAGTATTTTGGTTCATTATGAAAACTAGGATAGCGTTTACAAGTTGCACAAAAGAGCCTAGTATTTTTCGTGCAACTTGTACGTTTACTTATTTAAGTGAAATCCCTTACAATAAAACCAAGTTAAAACGCTTTCAAATACGGGGAGGAATTAAAAATGGCTGAGTTAAAATTAGATAATATTTATAAAATTTATGACAATAAAGTAACGGCGGTAGAAGATTTCAATCTTCATATCCAAGATAAAGAATTTATCGTATTCGTAGGTCCATCTGGTTGTGGGAAATCTACTACACTTCGTATGGTTGCAGGTTTAGAGGAAATTTCAAAAGGTGATTTCTTCATCGATGGAAAACGTATGAATGATGTTGCACCAAAAGACCGTGACATCGCGATGGTATTCCAAAACTACGCTCTATATCCACATATGAATGTATATGATAACATGGCATTCGGTCTAAAACTTCGTAAATTACCAAAAGACGAAATCGAACGTCGTGTAAACGAAGCGGCTAAGATTTTAGGACTTGAACAATACTTACAACGTAAACCAAAAGCATTATCAGGTGGTCAACGTCAGCGTGTTGCATTAGGTCGTGCGATCGTACGTGATGCAAAGGTATTCTTAATGGATGAGCCTTTATCAAACCTTGATGCTAAGCTTCGTGTACAAATGCGTGCTGAAATTACTAAACTTCACCAACGCTTACAAACAACAACTATTTACGTAACACATGACCAAACTGAAGCGATGACAATGGCTACACGCCTAGTTGTATTAAAAGATGGTCTTATTCAACAAGTTGGTTCTCCTAAAGAAGTGTATGACAAGCCTGAAAATGCGTTCGTTGGCGGATTCATCGGCTCACCAGCAATGAACTTCTTCAAAGGTACTTTAACAGATGGCAAATTCTCATTCGGAAAAACATCTGTAGCTGTACCTGAAGGAAAAATGAAATACCTTCGTGAGCAAGGCTATGTGAATAAAGAAATCTTAATGGGTGTTCGTCCTGAAGAAATCCATGATGAGCCTGTATTCATTGAATCTTCTCCAGCTTCAAAAATTACAGCTAAAATCGAAGTTGCCGAGTTAATGGGTGCTGAAACAATGCTTTACTCTGAAATCGATGGTCAATCTTTCGTAGCTCGTGTTGACTCTCGTACTGACGTAAAACCAGGTCAATCACTTGACTTAGCATTAGATATGAACAAAGCTCACTTCTTCGATAACGAAACAGAATTAAGAATTCGTCCAGCTGGCGAGAAATAAGATAAACATTGAGAGAGGGTCCATTCCGGCCCTCTCTTTCTTATTCCTGAATAGAAGTTGTTTCTTGATGCTGACAACTTGGACAATAAAAATAATGTAAGCATAGATGATCTTCTAGTGAAGCTGGTTGGCCATCATAGAGTTTCATAATGTCAATATCCATGTATGCACTGTAATCATCAAAATAATCCGTTATCTTACCCTGATCTTCCATAATCGTATGACAATTTGGACATTGAAACGTTTTCTGCTCAAGCCCGTTACACAAAGGACATAAATGCATCATGTCATCCCCTTTATTACTCTCATAGCTATAGAATCCCAAAATAAATCATCATTTATGTAAGTTCTCTAGGATATTAGAATCTTTAAATATAAGCGTATAATGTTGAAAGCCTTGCTTCATAATACAAACAATCACCAGAGATTTTTTCTATTCTTCTATACAACAAGCAATAAGAGATGAAAAAAATTACCAGAAAAAAAATGAATATAATAAAAGAAAAAATCCATAATACTTAGTAACAACAACGCAACACACAACCAGCTACCTTTTATCAATGGGTTACGCCGAGTTAGGCTATGAAGGACAACATCCTCCATATGTTGGTGCAATCCCAGCTAACCCAACCATTAAAAACCTATTATGAGGAGATGAATATAAGATGGCACAAAATAGTTCAAACAGCAATTCGTCAAATCAATTAGTAGTACCAGGAGCAGCTCAAGCAATTGATCAAATGAAGTATGAAATCGCTTCTGAGTTTGGTGTTAACCTTGGTGGAGAAACTACTTCACGCGCTAACGGTTCTGTAGGTGGAGAAATCACTAAGCGTTTAGTATCAATGGCTCAACAATCTATGAGCGGATTTTCTCAACAATAACAATTCCATATCATTGGCTAGAGACCAACACAATGTGTTGGTCTCTTTCAGTTGAATGAAAATGTATCAAACAAGTTCTTTCGACCATATAGTATAAGTAAACCCTCAAATGATCTTTATATGTTTTCACCATCATTCCTCGTAGAGAAAATGACTTCCCTATTCACACACCTTTTTTGAAAAGGAGCTGAATGATATGTTTGATGCGATTGATTGGAAGCAAGTTGGGTTTGTTGGTTATACATTATTTCATGAATATATGATATATGTTCGTTTTCCACAAATATACTATTGGGATCAAGTAAAGAAAAAGTCAGATTAACCGTCAATCCTCTATTAAGCATGTTTATTTCCATTATTTACGGATATACGTTACATTAGTGAAAACACAGCATAATTAAGAGGTGAGTTTTAGTAATGAATATCGCATTATTTGGGGCAACAGGACGTGTGGGAAAAGAACTTTTATCTTCTCTTTTACGTGATGGTCATTTCATCACAGCACTTGTTCGCTCTCCTGAGAAAGTGGATGTAGCATCACCCAACTTAAACGTCATAGCAGGTGATGCAGCACAGTATGAAGATGTTTTAAAAACAATCAAAAACCAGGAAGCTGTCATTAGCGCATTAAGCACAGATGGTCAACAGCTTCTCTCAACAGCAACTCCTCATATCATCAAGGCGATGGAGTCCAATCAAATCAAGAGGATTGTAACAATTGGAACGGCAGGTATCCTCCAATCCCGATCTCAACCGGATCTATATCGATATCAATCAAACGAATCTAGAAGAAAAACAACAAGAGCCGCTGAAGAACATGTAACAGCCTATCAATACCTTCAATCCAGTTCCTTAATGTGGACGATTGTATGCCCAACTTATCTTCCAGATGGAACCTTAACGAAAAATTACCGTTTTACTCCTGACTTTCTTCCTCCAAACGGAAAGGAAATCTCTGTCCAAGACACAGCACATTTTGCTTATCATGAACTTTTAAACAATAAATTTATTTATAAACGAGTTGGGATTTGCTACTAAAAAAAGGGCTGGCAGCCCTTTTTTCTTTTCCATTACTCTTCTACTGTAACTGCAGTTCCATATGCAATAATTTCTGATGCATTTTGCATGACCGCGGATGATTCAAGTCTCATACATACAATGGCATTAGCACCCTTTTCTTTCGCGTCCTCAACCATACGAAAGATCGCTTTTTGCCGGGCTTCTTCCATCATTTCTGTGTATTCTTTTAGTTCGCCGCCAACAATTGTTTTTAACCCGGCCATTAAATCTTTTCCAATATGTTTAGATTGAACAGTACTACCTCTAACAAAACCCTTATATTCCTTTGTTTCTTTACCTGGAACTGTCTCAGTAGTCACGATAATCATTTTTGTCGTCCTCCTTTTTTTCATCTATTCGAATCTTAATAAAGGTTATAACTAAAACAAGCAATGAAAGAAAATAAATGAAAAAGAATCCAATGGCGATTTTTATGTTAATAAATAAAAAAATAATTCCAACAACCTGTGTCATAACGGCAGAAAACATGCTTATGTACTTTAGTTTTTCCATCCCCATCTTCCTTCCTCTCTTCACCTTCTACTATACCTTGTTTCCCTTTAAAGATGAATGGTTTTCATCCGACATTATACGTCGTATAGGCACTAAGCACTATCGCAGGACTATTGTCGTATTTTCCTTCAAATAGGTTTCTCACCAAACAAGAGGAGGTAAGTAAAGAGAAAACAAACAAACAAACAACATTTTTCATGGAGGAATTCATATGAATAAACCCATTACATTACAATTCTCATTTAAAAATCATTTACGAATTGATCAAGTGATAAAAATTAGTCAATTAGCAAAATCCTATAACGGAAGTATTTACTTAGTCACCAGAAATAAAAGCGTTATCAACGCTGAAAATTTCACTACCTTTATTACCTATTTATTAACTGTTAAAAACGGACAAGAAATAACGTTCATTATTAATGGAGAATATTCACATTTAAAATTAAACGATTTAAAGAAGATCATTTCTTCAGAAGCAAAACTAGCGAAAAAACCAATGTTACAACCAGCTATGAAAGCAAATATGGAATAAACAAACTAGGAGGAATCATTCATGGTACGAACTATTTTAATGGTCGTTGGAGCAATTGTCGTTATTAGCATCTTACTTAGTTTCATTTTTTAATTTGTCTTATCAAAATCCAATTTGAAAGGATGATCTTTCATGAAAGAACTTAACCATTTAATTGTTGCATTTGACGGGACAGACGATAGTAAAGATGCACTTGAATTAGGAATTAATATGAGTAAAAAAATGAACTCTCAATTATCAGTCGTATATATAGCTAAAGAAAAATCACTAAATCCCTTAACAGACCAGGATCAAACACCTTTAATTTCACCCGTTCACTCTTATCCGGTTGGAGAAATGAGAAACTACCCTGCAATACCTGTACCACAGGACCAGGAACTAAACCCTGAATCTTCTGAAGTTTTTCCAGACAAAAGTCAAGAAGAAATCGCTCTGGAAACCGAGGCAAATCGTATACTTCAACATCACCATGCGAAAGCAAATGTCTCTGTATCCTACGGTGAACCTTCTGATGCAATCGTCTCCTACGCCCAAGAAAATGAAGGTGATTTGATCATCGTCGGTAACCGTAATATTAGCGGATTAAAAAAATTAATTTTTGGCAGTGTCAGTGAAAAAGTCTCACAATTATCAACCATTCCAGTGTTGATAGCAAAATAATGTACTTTTTCTGAAAGGTAGAATATATATTCTACCTTTCAGTTTGTAGACAAAGTAAAATTCGCTAGCCTTTCAGACTGATTGCTAACGCTTGCGTATCAAAGCTCGAAGCCTTGTGAGGAGCGGAGTTACCGGTGTTGGTAATGAGCACCGCAGCAAGGTGAGTAACGAAGAAAGCGAGCGTTTGTCAACAGTCTGAAGGTAGAATTTATTTTCTACCTTTTTTATTTTTGTTAAAAACTAAATACTCTGATCATCCATGCCGATATACCTAATAAGTATATATTTACGAAATGGGGAATTATTTTCATGGGTATCTTATCGTTTAGAAAAGAGAAGAAAGCCGTTAATTCAGTACAAAATGAAGATTACGAAGCACTTTTATCAAAAGTTGTTTTACAAATAGACGAACCGGAATTACTTTCACAAATCAACATGCTCGACATCACAAAACACGACCTCGCAATTGCATTGAAAGTTAAACCTTATATTGAAGAAAACATTCAAGAAATTGTTCAAACTTTTTACGCATCATTTGAAGCCGGACAAGGTCTTATTGATATTATTAACAAACACAGCTCTGTTGACCGCTTAAAAGAAACGCTTAAAGCACATATTTTGAAAATGTTTGATGGACACATGGATGCTGAAGATGTGAAACGAATGAGAAGAATTGCACATATTCATGTAAAAATCGGCCTTGAGGCAAAATGGTATATGGCTGGATTTCAGCGGCTTCTTGCATCTGTTATTCATACAATTGAGCCACATTTCCACTCAAAAAGTGAAATCATACAAGTCATTCAGAGCATCAGTAAATTATTTAGCTTGGAACAACAAATTGTTTTAGAAGCATATGATAGTGAATATGCTTCTGTCCGATCAGAAAGTGAGCATGAAAAACAGCAAATTCGTGCTGAAGTAAACCAGCTGGCTGCACAATTAGCAGAGACGACTGATCATACAAAAGCTTTTATTCAGGAAATTCTCGCTCAATCACAAGAAATCGCTTCTTATTCGGTTGACCGTTCGGAAGCTGCCGCAACCGCGGAAGAACAAGCTCACCACGGAAAAAGTGATTTAGAAAAGCAAAGTAAACTAATGACATTCATTGAACAAAGCAATGTTGAAATCCTTGAAAAAATGAAGTCTCTTGAACAAACATCCGAGAAAATTAATCAAGTTGTTTCAATTGTGACATCCATTGCGGAACAAACAAACTTATTAGCATTAAACGCAGCGATTGAATCTGCCCGTGCCGGGGAATATGGAAAAGGTTTTGCTGTTGTAGCAAGTGAGGTTCGCAAACTTGCAGAAGAAACAAAAAGTTCTGTACAGGGTGTATCTAGCTTAATCACAAATATTCACACTCAAATTGACAGTATTTCCGACTCGATTAATAAAGTGGCAGATTTAACAACAAAAGGATCAGATCAAATGGACGATATGAGTTCATTCTTTGATACGATACTTGAAATTATGAACAAAAATAAACAACAAAGTGAGCAAGCAAAAACAGACCTGACAAACTTTACAGATGTTATAAATGACGTCTCAAATGCGATCCATTCAATCGCCGACACTTCGGACCAATTAAAAGATATGGCAAAAACAATTTAAATAAGACCCTAAAAATCAGTGAACTTTTTCACTGATTTTTCTTTTTGTAAATTATTATATCAACAAAACGTTTATCGAATTTAGAACATTCAAAATACTGTTTTAAATTGACACAAAAAACTAGACTGTTATAATACTTTTGTACGAAAAAGCGTAAAAGCGTTTAAGTTATAAAGGAGTATTTCATGAATAAAGAAAAAGGAACGTTTCATTTTAAAGAAGCTGTCGGGCTTCTCCTTCTTATATTAGCTGTTATTTTTCTAAGTTTATTTTTGTTAAAAACTGAACCACATATAGCGCTGCTCAATTGCTTGCTGGTCATATTATTAATTGGATTGTTACGAGGCGTCGGATGGAAAAAGTTGGAGGAAGGCATGATAAAAGGAATTCAAAGTGGTATCCAGCCAGTTGTTATTTTAGGATTAATCGGTATGTTAATTGGTGCCTGGATGAGCAGTGGAACCATTCCAACGATCATGACGTATGCCTTAACGATCATCAACCCCGATTACTTGCTTATCACATCACTATTTTCTTGTATGGTCATCTCAAGTTTAGTTGGAAGCTCTTTTACAACAGTGAGCACAATCGGAGTTGCTCTTATGGGGGCAGGAATTGCAATCGGCTTACCAATCGAATGGGTTGCCGGAGCTATTATCTCAGGAGCCTGTTTTGGGGATAAAATGTCTCCTATGTCAGACACAACAAATTTTGCTTCCGGTGTTGCAAAGGTTGATTTATTTACTCATATAAGACATATGTCTTTAACAACGATTCCGAGTATACTTATTACAACTGTTATTTTCTTTATATTGGGAAGAATGGCTCCTATCGATGTTACATCACTTAGTGAAATGAAAATCATGGTCTTGGCAATTGAATCACAAGTTCAGGTGAGCAGCTTAACCTTGTTATCTCCTATTATTGTAATCGTTTTGGCCATTAAACGAATACCCGTTATCCCTTCATTAATTATCGGTATAGTGACGGCAGCAATAACGGCAGTCAGCATACAAGGAATTTCATTTAGTCAGTTTCTACATGTCTTACAAAACGGGACATCCTTTTCAATTGAAAATGAACAAATAAGCAATATGTTAAATCGTGGCGGCTTACAATCCATGATGTGGTCGATTTCACTTATTCTAATCGCATTTGCTTTTGGAGGATTGTTGGATTCTCTTAAAATCATTCCAACATTATTAAGCGGGTTAATAGATCGGATTCATTCAAAAGGACAGTTGATTCTTTCAACAGCCTCTTCTTCATTAGGTGTCAATTTACTTACTGGTGAGCAATACTTGTCTATTTTAATACCAGGGCAATCATTTAAGTCCCTATATGAAGACATGAAGCTGGATCGAAAATATTTATCTAGGACGCTGGAAGATGCAGGAACGTTAATTAACCCGCTTATTCCGTGGGGAGTTAGTGGTGCGTTCTTTGCTCAAACTCTAGGTGTACCTGTTTTGGCATTCTTACCTTTCGCGTTTTTCTTATACCTTTCCCCTGTTTTTACTATTATTTATGGATTTTTAAAGGATCGTAGAACCGTCTCTTAATGAGGCGGTTTTTTTGTAATTCCAAAAAGAATTACAGTTAAAAATTAACATTTTTATTAAGATGAGTTAACATGAAGATATAACCTAGTATGGAGGCGGTAATTATGCTGGTACGTCCTAATTTGAATGAATATCATCCGTATTTTGAGAGATACTTGGAGCTTGTTCCTGACAAAGGATTACAAGATATTCTAAAGAAGCAGCAAGAAACAACTATTAATCTTCTAAGTAATATAACCAGTGAACAAGCAGAATACCAATATGAGGAGAAAAAATGGAGATTGAAAGAAGTGATCGGACATATGGCAGATGTAGAACGTGTACTGAGTTATCACCTTCTTGTCATTGCTCGTGGCGATAAGGTCTCATTTACTCCCTTTGATAAAGATTTATTTATGACTAATGCAAATTTCAGACAGCTTGATTTCAAGGACATACTTTCAGATTTTACGATTGTAAGACAGTGTACCTCTTCATTGATCTCCAGCCTTCCTGAGGATTCATGGATCCGTACTGGAACAGTATTAAACCATCCCATTACTGCACGTGCACTGGCATACATTATTGCCGGTCATGAACTGCATCATCAAACGATTATCAAGGAAAGATATTTGATAAATAAGAACTTAGATTCCATGGAAAAAGGAAATTGAAGCACCTTCCTTTTTCTTCCACCAATCACTTCACTTTTCATCAAAATCCCACTTACACAAAAGTCCATACAAATAAGCAATGTTGTGCATAGATTATATCAGCTTCTAACTATTTATAGGTAAAGGAGAGTTAAATATGTATCCACATTATCATACCATTATTACCGGAGCACATCCGGGACAGCCGGGGGCTTGTACAGCAGAGTACAATCACCATACTCTTTATAACCACCACAATCCTAACAACCATTACAATCATAACAACAATTATACGCCTTATTATAATTACCACTTCGTCCCTACTTGGTGGCATCAAGTTCCTTCATATCCCCGATATTGTTCAGGTAAATGAGTACTACCCAGGGTACAACTAAACTTTGAGCGAAGAGCTTATTAAACCAACACGCCAAAAAAGCTGATCTACTAAATTGCGTACATCAGCTTCTTATCCTTATTCAATTATTTCCACACGTACGGTTTTCCGTCCCCATTGCAGGGCATCATCATGGTTAGGAATGAATACATCGATTGAATTCCCGTTCACACCGCCACCTGTGTCAGCTGCTATGGCAATACCATGACCATCTACTTTTACAATGGAACCAAGTGGAATGACGTTAGGGTCTACCGCGATTACTTTCGCATCGGGATATTTTTTCAAATCAAGACCCATTCTCGTCACACCTGAACAACCGTTACAACTTGCCGTATATGCTGTGCTTTCCACCGTTAATGTTTTACCTGCAGCTGAACCACGCTCAGCCTTCCTATCTAACGCTGACCTTGTATTCGGTCCTGCAATTCCGTCAACCGCAAGTCCTTGTTGCTTTTGAAAGCTCTTGACCGCACTTACTGTGCCGTCTCCATATATACCATCGACAATTGATTTATAGTGACCTGTTTGCTTTAACTGATACTGAATATGTATAACTTGCTTCCCAATGTTTCCATTTCGTAATACTTTTAACGCATGGTTTGTTTGCGGCCCGGCAATTCCATCAACCTTCAGGCTGCGTTTACGCTGAAAGTCCTTGACAGCCTCTACATAATATCACCATAGTATCCAGTTGATGTGTGATACGGGAATACTCCTTTTGTCATCAAATAATCCTGTAGTTCCGCAACATCCTTACCTGTTGACCCCTTCGTGAGTATCCGATCCCCTAGCGCTGATGCTGTAAAAGTAGGTCCTACCATCACAAGGACCCCAACTGCAAAGACTATAAACATGTCTCTATACCTTTTTAACATAAAAAATCCTCCCTAAATTCTTTTTACATTACAGAATTCGGGAGGAACTTACATTATTCGTGTATAAGAGAAAGAATCACATCATTAGGCCCTTAATCATCCACTTTTTTGAAATTAACTGTTCTATTTGGTACATATAAAAATGAAGTCTCTACAGTCAAGTTGATTGAGTACTATTAACTTGAATAGACAGCCCTTATATAGACTTTACTTCTGTTTATATCCAAAGTTCGGTATATCATTCCAGCGTTTCCGCAATTCGTGAGCAGCAGCTTTTGGCTTACGTTCCCGTGTAAAGATCCCTTTCTTATTCCCCTGAACACGGACTATGCCCTGACTTGTTGCAAAATCAGCAAAATTCCAAACTTGTTCACCAATAAATTCCTCATACTCATCAAAAATCTCATGATTTACACGATAATATTCCACTTGATATTCTTCTGTAAACATCACAGGATCAACATCATGAAAACCCGCCACAGTATCGGCACCATACTCAGTAAACATAATAGGTTTTCCTGGGCATCGTTTTTTCCATTTCTCGAACTCTCCACGTAATTTCAATCGTATTTTATCCCATTCTCCTCCCTCTGAATACCAACCATAGTAACGATTAAGTGCAAGGACGTCTATTATTTCAGCAATTTTATCTGTATCTGGATTGGCTCCTCCATGTGTTACGATTGTGACTGGACGTTTCTGCGGATCAATTTCTCTTGTTAGTTTGACTAGCGGCTCAAAATATTCCAGTGCCCCTTCTTCTTCCGATGCCGGTTCATTTGCCACTGACCACATAACGACGCATGCATGATTTTTATCACGAGTAACTAGTTCTTCAATAACCTGCTTATGTGCTTCAAATGTATTCGTTTCTTTCCAAGTGTCACGGTATGGTGCACCGAACATTGTAGCAGCAAAATTCAAATGAATCCCAACAGCGGGTGTTTCATCAATAACAACAATTCCTTCCCGATCCGCTAGTCGCATGATTTCTTCAGAATATGGATAATGAGCAGTCCGGAATGAATTAGCTCCAATCCATTTTAATAGATTAAAATCAAGAACATTTGCTGCTTCATTAAAGCCACGTCCATTAATATAGGTATCTTCATGCTTGCCAAACCCTTTAAAATAAAATGGTTTATTATTGATCAAAAATTGACTATCTTTCACTTCAACTTTACGAACTCCAAAAGGTTGTTCATATACATCTAGTACTCTATTATTTTCATTTAGTTCTATTTTTAAGGTATATAAATAAGCGTTTAATGGTTCCCACAATGTAACTGAAGGAATATAGACTGTCCCTTCACTCCCTGATTCTTCAGCAACAACTTTTCCTTCTTCATCGATCACCTTGATATTTATCTCAGCTGGTTTTGACGTTTCAACATTATAAGACACATTTCCAGTGATATCCGGGACGATTGTGACATCTTTAATAAATAGTTTTGGCGTTGTATAGATCTTAACAGGGCGATGAATACCTGCATAATTAAAAAAGTCAAAATTTGGTGTGTTTTTTTCAACTTTCCCAATACCTTCAATGTTTTCTGAACTATAATTGCCGACTGGTAAAGTGGTTTCATTCACAATATTATTAACAGCTACTGTGAGCCGGTTTTTTCCAGGTTTCAAAGATTTATTGAGTTCTGCTTCAAACGGAGTGAATCCTCCAGTGTGCTCTGTGACAAGACTCCCATTTACATAAACCTTTGCTTGATGTGTTGCAGAACCAAAACGCAACATGATCCTCTCTGCTGATAACATCCCTGGAATAGTAAATTCTCTTTCATACCACACCCAGCCAATGTGATTTCTTATTTTGGAGAAAACACCTACATCATTGTAGGAGGAAGGAACAGACATACTTATCGTGTCTTGAAGTTCGTTTGCATACCATTCTTCTTCCAAGCCCAAACCTTCATCAAGCTTAAATGACCATATACCGTTTAAATCAATAATTGTTCGTGAATCTGTAATAATTGGATATAACATAAAAAGCACCTCTTTATTTTTTAAAAATACATTGATTTGGTCAACAAAAAGTAAAAAATAGTTAATTCTCTATTTATTATTCGGCAAAGAAATTTCATTTTTATCAACGAGAATTTGTTTTACACTAGCAATCTCATCTTGAATTTCTGCCATTCGCTTATCATCAAGTTCATAAAATTTCATTGCAATGATAGATGCAATCCATCCAAGCATTGGTATACCGAACATAAAGAATAATCCCATCCAGTACAGACTGGTCGTCAATGGTGTATCGACTTCAGGAAAAGCATTTTTAAAACCGATCATGGCCAGAAGTATTCCCACGATGGTAACTCCAAAGGAAGAAATGACCTTATCAACAAAAGAGAAGATGGTTCCAAGCATACCTGGAATGTATCTACCGGTAATATGAAGTTCATAGTCAGTAGCATCTGCAATCATTGGGATGACCATGTTACCGGTTACACCCATAAATGCGTTTCCTAATGTATAAAGGACAAGAAATGCAACCGTCATATACCCTAGGTTTGAAAGAGAGATCTCTTGTGGTGCTCCAGTAATGATGATTATTAAAAGCAGGGCATAAGTAATAACTGCACCCCATGTAGCTGCTACAAATGACATTTTCAGGCCACTTTTTCGAGCAAGTCCTATCCCTATAAATGTTAACAGAAGGGTCGGAAGAACAGTAACGAGGGAAATCGTCCCACTTAACGCATAATCACCTATAATGAGCCCAAAAAACATAACAGGTACAACCGGTTGTCGTATAACTGCCGCCGCCAATTTATCTGTCGATGCAGCTACAATAAGCATTTGTAACGGACGATTTCTTTTAATCACCGGCCAGTAATCCTTAATAGATACCTTTACATTCTTTTCTGCAAATCCAAAGAATTCCAAACGGTCCTTTTGCCAAATCCCAATAACGGCTAATAAAGTAAAAATGGCAGAAGAAACAATAACAATTGTATTTAATTCTGTGAAAAATGCACTATTAAAGCCACCGTGCTTTGGAACAAGAATAGATGCAATAAAATATTGTCCTCCAACGAATAAAATAGTATTATACGAAGCATCAAAGGCAACAAATAGAGGTCTTTGCTTTGGATCATTTGTTAGTACAGTTTGTGCCGCTTTCGTACACGCTGTTTGAAATGTATAACCAATAATATAAATAGCATTTATTGCTATAAAAAATGAAAGCCGCCATTCTGGTGATAGCAGATGTGTAACATTAAACATTAATAGCACGGTTATCGCTAAAATAATATTACCCAAAATCATAAAAGGTCTGAATTTACCTATTTTTGATTCTGTTTTATCGATCACATAGCCAATAATCGGATCTGTAATTCCATCGAATATCCGCGTAGCAGTTAATAGAGTACTAATGACAACAACTAACAACCCAGCTATCCCAGTTGCATAATATGAGACAAACCCCATAGCAAATGCATAGAGATTTGTTGCGGTATTGTTTAGAGCAAATAAGCCTATTTGCCATAGTTTCGAACGATTAACAAAATTATTCTCAGATGCTAATGAATGGTTTGCTAAAGTATCCGATGTTGCATTCATGAAATCGCCTCTTTCTAAATAATAAATTTGATCATGACAGTGTTTACCTGATAAATAGTCGTTTATAAAATAGGCTTTTTCTTAGGCACATATTCTCATATTCTCCCTTCCACAAGAATTTGAAAACGATTACTTAATTGAATTATAGTTACTACTCCTCAATAAATATGGTATGTTATTCAGAAAAAGTGTAAGAATTACACATTATTTAACCGTTTAGAAAGTAAGGTGATAAACATGCAATACTCTAGAAAGGACATAGAATACATTTGTAAATTAGTATTTAATTTGTACAAAACCCCCATTTACCTTTTTGATTCCAATGAAAAATTGATATATGAAGAATCTTCAGGTACTATTTCTAATCCTGCGTATACATCACATACCGCTTTATTGATTCAACTATTTTCGGAATCGAAACATTATCATTTCCCAATTCTTAAGGAAACCGTCTACCTTGAAAAATTCTTCTCTATAAATTTATTTACCGACAACCAATATGAGGGAAATATTATTGTTGGTCCTATTTTAAACTTTAGAATGACAACAGAAACGATTAATGGAATTTTTAAAGACCTTGATATAAAAGCAAGTAAGGATAATATGCTGCAATATTATAACCAACTTACGATTTTAAGTAATTTTGATTATATTAATATGAGCATGGTTCTGCATTTCATGGTTTATCACCAAAAACTGAACATGGTGGAAATCTTGGAAAAAAATGAACAACTAGATAAGAGAAGAATTGAGCTAGAAAATGTAGCCAGTCACATAACGGAACAACGCCAAAAAAATCTGGTGCATACCGACATTTCAATTGAAAAGAAACTCAATGATTATGTAAAGTTTGGGCAGAGTGAGGCAATAAGAGAAACATTCCATACTATTTTTAAACAAGGGAAAATAGGAATATTATCAAAGACCAGTTATTTGCGTAGTCAAAAAAACTTAGGAATTGTTGCTATTTCCCTAGCAACTAGAGCTGCAGTTGAAGGTGGATTATATCAAGAGGTGGCATATAATCTAAGCGACTTATATATACAAAGGTTAGAGGAATTAGACGAAATTAAAGCTGTCGTATTATTAACCGAGCATGTTCTAGTAGATTTTGCTAAACGAGTTGCAAATAGCAAAAGGCATAAATTTTCCAAACCAATTAACATTTGTCTAAATTATATTTTTACCAATCTCTACGAAGAAATAACTTTATCAGATTTAGCAGAATTAACTTCATTGAATCCAAATTATCTGTCCGTTCTTTTCACAAAAGAAGTTGGAATCTCAATTCGGCAATACATTCACCAAACTAAAGTAGATGAAGCAAAAAACTTATTAAATTATACTAACTATACAATGAAGGAAATCTCAAGCCTATTAAACTTCCATGATCAAAGTCACTTTATAAAGGTATTCAAGAAATTTGAAGGAGTAACACCAGCACAATTTAGAAAAGGGAAATTTTAAAAAATCAAAACCGTAATTTACTTCAAAACATACTAAAAGCTGCAAACACCGAACTTGGATGCATGCAGCTTTTAGTTTACTTTTCTACTAATATAAAATGCTCTTAGTGCTTGTAAAGTCACTTTATTTCGTATTAGTCATTATCATTTTGTTTTCTGCGTGATTCTCCGCCTTTTTCTCCTATTTCTTGATAGAATTCCTTATCATGATTTTCAGAAGTGGCTTCTCCGCCTTTTTTTCCTATTTCTTGATAGAATTCCTTATCATGGTTTTCAGAAGTGGCTTCTCCGCCTTTTTGTCCTATTTCTTGATAGAATTCCTTATCGTGGTTTTCAGAAGTGGCTTCTCCGCCCTTACGTCCAATCTCTTGATAGAACTCCTTATCATGATTTTTTGAGGTAGCTTCTCCACCTTTACGTCCTGCTTCCTCTAATGTCATTTTCTTATTATTATCTTTACTCATTTTGTACATCCTCCTTTAAGTTTTTCTTCTTATTTGCTTACGCTAATCTTGTACCACCTTATTTTCCCTCTAAAACCTACTTTTTCTTGTTTAATCGTTTTGTAATATTTTTAATCAAATCATTATGTTTTATCTGTTATATAGTGGGTAAAAAATACAAAAGTAGAATGAAGGATTCTACATCTCAAGGAGGTATGGTTATGAAACGAGCATTAATGATTGTTGGTATAGGAGCATCTGCTTCTATATGGTTATCTTCTAAATCGAATAGAGTGAAGCTGGAAAACTTACTAAGAGACTGGAAACGGATGATAAGACCTTCTTCTTATGTAAAAAATAAAAGTCTCCCAATTGAAAAGGGAGGAAATCCACATCCTTATGATCTGGAAGACAATAAAATGGTCAGCGAAGGTGCTATGTATTCAGTAAATTTCTATAATGAAAAATTACAGTAGAAAACATGATTCCTTATTACCAAGCCTTTCTTTTCTATCAAAATAAAAAATAAATAGTTTGCGATAGTTTAATGAAGCGGCGGTAACTAAGTACCCCGCTCATTTCTTTGTTTTAAGAAGTAGTGTGTAAAAAATGATAATCATCTTGGCGAGGTGGAAAAAAATGGCTTTATTTTTTCTAGTAATTTACTTCATCGTCATTGCAACTGTGATTGAAATTCATGTCATTTTATTTCGGTTAACAGATCTTAAGCTCGAAGTTTCAAGATTCCAAGTCATATCACTTATGACAGGTACAGGCTTTACAACAGGTGAATCAGAACTTATTTTAGGCCATCCTATCCGAAGAAAGTTGGCTATCTTTCTTATTTCGTTTGGTGCTGTCTCACTTGCTGTGATTATATCGTCTATTAGCAATTTCCTCTCTAATAGTATTAAAACAAAAGAAGTTCTTTATATCGCAGGTGGAGCAATCCTCATCCTTGGTTTGGTAAAACTGCCATACGTTCAGAATTTATTATCTAAGCTTTTTGCTAATAGACTGAAAAGAAATATTGAAATAGCTGATTTACCGATAAGGGATGTATTTTTAACCGAGGAAGAAGATGATCTCCTCAACCTCCACATTTATAAGGAATCATCACTCTTTTCTAAAACAATAAGCCAAGTGATAAAAGAGCATGAGCAGTTGGAATTTGTTGTTTTGTTTATCAAAAGAGGTGAAATAAAGATTAGAAAGAAGATTTATGATACAAAAATTCATGAAGGCGATCAAATTCTACTATTTGGGAAAAAGGAAATCATTAATGATAAATTCCAAGAGGATGTAAAAATCATGGAAGAGAAACGTAAAAAGCAGAATCATACTCCAATAGAAGAGCATTCGGTAAAGCACGAAAAAAGCCCTTAATGGGCTTTGGGGGTTTAAGTTTATACTAAATACTGTTCCATACTCGCTCAAGATTTAATGGAACATAGACTTTATCTCCATGAATCTCTCTATGGATAATACACTCTTCCATATCTTGACTTTCACGACCGACTATATTTTTACGTTTGGCTCTTGTGTTTTTTCCTAATAGATTATCTAAGCTTACTTTACTAGATTTCATTTTTCATTCTCCCTTTCTTAAAAATTAGTAGTAGTTTTCTTTATGGAGCTTTTACCCATATATATAAATGATGAAACAACAATTTTGACTTTTTTTAGAACTAGATTCAGCTTAATAATTTTTAAGAGAAGCTTTTATTTTGAATTTGCTACATGTTCCTGTTATCTTTGTTCTTGTATTATTACTATCATTGTCCAAATCTACGAATCTTTGTTAACTGTGAAAAATTATATTGCTTATTTTACCCAACTGCTTTATGATGGAACTATACTAAAGATCAACTATATATTGATTTTTATTTCTGTCAAAAAACTATATATTGTATACATACAAGAAATAGGCGCTATTTAGCTTAATTGGGAATCTGGTGAAAATCCAGAACTGTCCCCGCAACTGTAAATGTGACGAATTGAGAAAACCACTGTACCTCATGTATGGGAAGGACTCATAGTAGGAAGACCATAAGTCAGGAGACCTACCTATACCTTGTGAAAGTTTCAATTTCTTCGGGGACTGAGAAGATGAAACGATAGTAACCTCTTGAGCTATTCAACTTCCTAAGAACTTGCTCTCTTTCTGTCGTTTTATCTCCTAACCCCCGCCAATAAACGACAAGACGGAGGAATATTCATGAGCAAGACAACCTTATCCCCAATGATCAATGGACAAGAAGCCTTTGATTTTACAAAACTAACTGCATTTATTAAAAATATCCATCAACATTTTCCAACATTAAATATTGACGAATATCTGAACAGAATTGAAAATACGATTCTTCAAAGAGATTCCTATACATCTGAACAATTAACAAATCTGCTTATTTTAGAAGGACTATCAAATATCCATGAACTAGAACCTGAGTGGACCTATTTTTGTGCACATATTTATTTAGCCAAGCTATATAAAGAAGCCGCGCAAAACCGCGGATATAGTAAAGAACAAAAATACGGTGATTTTTACGAACTACTTACAACACTTGTGTCAAAAGGGCTTTACAGCACAAGTCTAGTAGAAAATTATACGAAGAATGAGATTGATCAAATTGGTTCCTTTTTAAACCCTGACAATGACAACCTTTTTACATATATTGGACTTCGCACATTAGCTGACCGCTATTTAACAAAGGATTTCTCAAAACAGGTATACGAGCTGCCACAAGAACGATTTTTAGTGATCGCAATGACGTTAATGGCCCGCGAAAATAAAGAAAATCGTCTTGAGCTTATTAAGCAAGCCTACTGGGCTATGAGTAATCTTTATATGACAGTTGCAACACCAACTCTTTCAAATGCAGGAAAGCCTGTTGGACAGCTTTCAAGCTGTTTTATTGATACGATTGATGACAGTCTTCAAGGAATTTTTGACAGCAACACAGACATTGCCAATCTATCAAAATCCGGTGGCGGTGTTGGGGCTTATCTTGGTAAAATTCGTAGTCGTGGAAGTGATATCCGCGGATTCAAAGGTGTTTCTTCCGGTATTATTCCATGGATGAAGCAATTGAACAATACTGCTGTCAGTGTTGATCAGCTGGGACAACGCAAAGGAGCGATCGCTGTCTATCTAGATGTATGGCATAAAGATATCTTCTCCTTCCTTGATGCCAAGCTCAATAACGGTGATGAAAGAATGCGGACACATGATATCTTTACAGGCGTCTGTATCCCAGATCTTTTCATGGAACAGGTTGAAGCACGAGCTGACTGGTACTTATTTGATCCACATGAAGTCCGTACTGTTATGGGCTTTAGCATTGAAGATTTTTACGATGAGCAAAAAGGAAATGGAAGCTTCAGAGAGCGTTATTGGGCATGTGTTCAAAATGATCAGCTTTCAAAGGAAAAGGTCCCTGCTATTGAGATTATGAAACGAATTATGATCAGTCAATTAGAAGCAGGAACACCATATATGTTCTATCGGGATGAGGTAAACCGTAAAAATGCAAACTCTCATCAAGGAATGATCTATTGCAGTAATCTTTGCACGGAAATTACGCAAAATCAAAGTCCAACAACTGTGGAAGAGCAATATACGGAAGATGGAAAAATCATCACAATCAAAACACCGGGTGATTTTGTCGTATGTAATCTATCATCTATAAATCTTGCGAAAGCTGTAACTGATGATGTGTTGGAAAAACTGATTCCTATCCAAGTAAGAATGTTGGACAATGTGATCGATTTAAATACAATTCCTGTCCTACAAGCAAGATTAACAAATGAAAAATACCGAGCTATTGGATTAGGAACCTTTGGTTGGCACCACCTATTAGCTCTAAAGCAGCTTAAATGGGAACATGAAGAAGCGATTCAATTTGCTGATGAATTATACGAAAAGATCTCTTTCTTAACGATTTCAGCAAGCATGGAACTTGCGAAGGAAAAAGGTACCTACTCTGTGTTTAAAGACTCCGATTGGGAAACAGGTGCTTATTTTGACAAACGTGGGTATCAAACAAAAGATAGTAGCTTTGATTGGGACGCACTAAAAAGGAAAGTGGCAAATTACGGAGTAAGAAATGGATATTTAATGGCCGTTGCACCTAATGCTTCGACCTCTATTATTGCAGGAAGCACAGCAAGTATTGATCCAATCTTCCAAAAGGTTTATTCAGAAGAAAAGAAAGACTATAAAATTCCGGTAACTGTTCCGGATCTTAATTCAACAACAACTTGGTATTATAAATCTGCTTATTTTATTGATCAGCATTGGAGCATTAAGCAAAATGCAGCACGACAACGCCATATCGATCAATCAATCTCGTTCAATCTTTACGTACAAAATACAATTAAAGCCAAGGATCTGCTTGACCTTCATCTATCAGCATGGAGAGAAGGATTGAAAACGACTTATTATTTACGATCTACTTCCAGTACGATTGAAGAATGTGATTCTTGCGCTAGTTAACTTCTTTAGGTAAATATTTTTTAGGAAAGCTCTTTTCAGTAATGTTTTATATAAGTTATTTATAAGAAACTAAGAAGGTTGATTGGAGCGGAAGGTTCGAGACTCCTGTGGGAGCTGTGGGTCAGGTGAGACCCCGGAGGCGCTTTGCGCTGAGGAGGCTCACCGCCCACCCCACGGAAAGCGAGTATCCTGGAGCTCCAATCAACTATCTCAATACTTATTACAAAGCCAACAAGGTTTGCGAATAAGACCTTAAGTCACTCTCACTATTCCCTAATTGTTAAAAAGGAGTCTTCATATGGAACTAACGAAACGAAAAATCATGGATGCGGCTGCACCAAACCGCTCAACAGGTATTATAAATGGTGAAAGTTCAAACGTATTAAACTGGGATGATGTTTCATTTCCTTGGGCATATCCCCGCTATAAAAAAATGCTGGCAAATTTTTGGACACCCTTTGAAATCAATATGGCTCAAGATATTAAACAATATCCCGATTTAACAGCAGATGAAAAAGAAGCCTTTTTGAAGATTATCGGTTTGCTGGCACTATTAGATAGCATCCAAACCGATTATGCCGGTAAGGTTTCTGATTATATAACAGATTCAAGTATCAATGCGTTAATGATCATGCTTGCACAGCAGGAAGTCATTCATAACCATTCCTATTCCTATGTTCTATCAAGCCTGGTACCTAAGCATGTACAGGATGAGGTGTTTGAATACTGGAGAAGTGAACCAATTTTAAGAAAGCGAAATGAGTTTGTTACAAATGGATATGAAGCATTTGCTGAACAACCCAATGTTGAGAACCTACTAAAGTCGATCGTATATGATGTGATATTAGAGGGCCTTTTCTTTTACTCCGGATTTGCATTCTTTTACAATTTGGCCCGCAATCAAAAAATGGTGGCAACAAGTACAATGATTAATTATATAAACCGTGATGAACAAATTCATGTTGACTTATTCGTCCAAATTTTTAAGGAAGTACTGAAACAATATCCGGAATACGATACAGATGAACTTGCTACATTTGTTAAAGAAACATTTATTCAAGCAGCTGAACTTGAAATTGAATGGGGTCAATTTATCATTGGAAACAAAATGGATGGAATTAATATAAAAGATATTGAAGATTATATTAAGTTTTATGCGAATGTTCGATCTAACCAATTAGGATTTGAACGTCCGTTTGAAGGATATCGCACAAATCCGCTTAAATGGATAAAAGCATATGAAGAAGTTGATCTTGGGAAATCCGACTTCTTTGAGCAAAAGTCAAGACAATATACAAAGGTTAACCATGCTGATAATGGATTTGATGACCTCTAAACAGGTCATCCCAACTTAAACAAACGTTTAATTAAGAGGGAAAGCGACTCATTTACTTACCTTCCTTCCTCAAATCCTATTCTCTTTTCTTTCCTTACCTGTTCAATATCTTTAAAACATTCCTGCTACATTTTTTTACACAAAATCTGTTTAATATTAAATGACTAGTGGTAAATGTATAAAGTAAACAAGTTCGAAATGGTAGAGGATGATAAAAATGAGGTTTTCACCACTTTCAGACAAGACCTTATTATATAGCTTTCACGAAGCAAAAAAAATAGAGGTTAACCCTGACTTTATTAAAATGCTAGAGGCAGAGATTAAGGAAAGAGGTCTTCATAAATCACAAAAGATAGAACAAAAACTAAAAAGAATTAATTAAAATATGTAGGGTGTTAACAGTCTTTTTTCACCTTTTAATTACCTAAAATGGACAGTCAACATGACTGTCCACATGTTCAATCTTCATCTTGGGTTAAATCCTTATTTGAAAACACATTAAAAGATTGGTTCAGTACTAATGCTGAATGATTCTCTTCCTTTGGGTGTTGCACCACTTCAGCCTGAGCAAATACTTCATGATCATAAAATTCTTGATCCTTTTCTTTCATTTCCTTCACCACCCTATTATCAATTGTTTCATTATCATTCTTCCACTAAGAGGTATCTTTATCCCATCTTAACGAGCAGTAAAAAACTCTTAACGAAAGATTTGAGAGAAACACAGAAGGATAAGGGGGAAGATAGCTGCCCGTAAAGACCCGATGAACGATTGACGTCCATGTCAGGCGAAGCAACGTGATGTGGCGTTTTGAGCGTGATAAGTCTCGCTAACTGTCAATGAGATGAAGAAAACCCTATTGATGTAAGTCTCATTATATGTAGTATTTAATTTGATCTTGGTTGTTTGAATTTCTTAACTAAGTAATAAACCGTAGCAAGCATGAGCGCCGTACAGACGATTGGAATAAAATAAGGTTTAGCAGCTTCCTTGATATACATCCAATTGCTCCCGAGCTCAATACCTAAATACAAGAAAAAGATTGTCCATGGTATCATCGCCGCGATCGTATACAGAGTGAATTTCCATAGTGACATCTTTGAAATTCCTGCCGGTATGCTAATTGCATGCCTTACTACCGGTATAAATCTTGCACCAAAAATAACACCGGATCCGTATTTTTCAAACCATAATTCGGATAATTCGATATGGTGCTTTTTAATAAACAAGTATTTTCCGTACTTTTCAAGAAATGGTCTTCCTCCTAAACTTCCGATCCAGTACAAAATCAGTTGTGCAATGGTTCCTCCAATAACACCTGCAAGCAAGGCGCCCAAAAACCCAATTTTCCCAAGCACAATCATATAACCGCCATATCCTAATACAATTTCACTCGGAATCACCTCAAGCATTAATCCAATCGCAATTCCTGCATACCCGAGATTTGTTAACCAATCTAATACATCTAAGATGACGTTTTCCATCCCTTCACACCCCTATTTTAGAACTTGTACTTCCTGTCCATTAGTAATAGGTATGAAAAGACATAACGAAATATATGTGAAGCCACTAAAAAAACCTGTGGAGCTGCCACAAGTTTTAGTGTATATCTTTTTTCTTAAACCTACCGCCTCTTACTTCAGCTATGTTTGATACTGCTAAAAAGGCTGTTTCATCTAAGTCTTCAACAATTGATTTTAACTTTGCTTCCTCAAGACGAGTAATCACACAGAATATGACTTTTTTATCATCACCCGTATAGGCACCCTCACCATTTAGATATGTGACCCCTCGACCTAACCTGGCAATAATGGCATCGCCAATTTCCTGATATTGCTCACTTATAATCCAAGCCGACTTCGATTCATCAAGTCCCTCAATTACAACATCAATTGTCTTGAATGCTACGAAATAGGCGATTAATGAGTACATAGCTCTATTCCAGCCAAACACAAAACCTGCACTTCCAAGAATAAAAATATTAAAAAACATAATAATTTCCCCAACAGAAAATGGAAGTTTTTTATTTGCCAGAATAGCTAAAATCTCTGTACCATCAAGTGACCCGCCATATCGAATGACAATCCCAACACCAACACCTAATATAATCCCGCCAAATACTGTAGCAAGAAGAACATCCTCTGTAAATGCAGGTACAGGATGCAAGAGTGCTGTTGTTATGGACAATATTGCAATTCCGAATAAAGTCGAAAGAGCAAAGGTTTTTCCAATTTGTTTATATCCTATAAAGAAAAACGGGATATTTAATATAAAGATAAATAATCCCAGTTTCCATCCAAGTAAGTGAGAGAGAATAATTGAGATACCAACAATACCACCATCAATAACTTGATTAGGTACTAGAAAGATCTCAAGTCCAACTCCCATTAATACAGCACCAATAAAGATAAAAAGTGCACGTTTTAATATTTTGGTCTTTGATAAACCTTGGTGTTTCTTTATTTGTTTTTGTACTTCCATTCGTATTTCTGTCATACGATTCCCCCAATTTAACTAAATAACTTGTCTTTTATCTATATAACATAATATGCTTGTCTCTATTTCTTTATTATAACTCATGAGTTTTGAAAATTGTAATAATTCGATTGTTGTACGTTTATAAGTATTGTATTCAGATTTGCCGGGTTTTTTATCCATATTTAGCTTGATATCAGCTATATGACAACTCCTCCCTCCATCCTTCAGTACTTTCCTATCAATGTGTTAGATAGTAAACAGGATAAAGATAGTTATGTTTAAATAAGGATTTGTGATTATTTTTGCAAAGCTTTGCTTGCACAAAAATTCCTTTGTAGTGAGGTGAGAACATGACATGCACGGTTCATGAATTTGCCGATTCACTCCTGAAAGGGAACCAAGATGCTGCCTGGAACATCGTGATGAACGAAGTCGGTCATGATATAAGTCGAAAAGATGTACTTTTTTACGATTTCAGGACTTTCACATTATTGATGCCTCTGATATTGCACTTGAAACATTCAATAAATCTGACAGTTTTTTAGATATTGTTGATCGTGAAAGTCAAAAAAAGGCCAGACGAATGCTCACAACAGCTACTTTTGTTACAACAGAGCTTGTTATGAACACGAAGAATTCTCCCTATGGTCTTTACCAAATACAAATCAATTGGCAAAACAAGTTTGGGCATATTGTGTGTATCGAGCAGGATGAACGGATTCAAGAACTAATTGATGCTGTTGAACAACATAGGAAACGATTGTCAGACACCAATTTTGAATTATTACAAAAAAAGGAACAGCTTGAACAGTCTATCGAAAGAATCCTGGATTATCTGTTCCAATGATTGATCTTGCTAAAGGGATGGTTCTTGTCCCACTTATCGGTGAGTTAAACATTGAGTTGGTTAATAGAAATCACAAACGTATTCTAGAAACAATTTGCAACAAGCAAATCGAGCAGATTCTTATTGATCTTCATGGAATTGGTGACATTACAAATGAAGGAATTCAGCTCTCCGCAACTTAGTTTTAGAACTTAAAGTGATGGGGGCAGAATCGTATATTATTGGCGTTGGCCCTCATCATGCGAAGGTGTTAAACAGCCTTCCTATTCATCGTGATACATATTATCTGAAAGATTTACACACTGCTATTAAAAGCTTTATTGTCAATTTATATAAACAAAAAAGACCTCAGATTTAATCTTGGGGTCTTTTTCTTAAAAGATGATTATTTTGATCTTTTTTCATTGTGCTTTCTTTCAGCCAAGTCATTTCCAAAATCTTTATCCGTATTAATCGCATCACTGGCTTTTTTCATTTTTTTCTGCTGATTTTTATGACTATCTCTTTCTGCCATTAGACAAACCCTCTTTTCTCTTTACTATTTTCTCACCTTCTATTGTCTGCAGTGAAAAGAAATTCATACAATGATCATGAAAGACTTCCGTAAGATTTTGTATAATTTTAGACTCATTAGCAAATAAATGTAAATGTTCATTTATTTTCTATTAGGAGGCAAACCATTGAAAAAAGACCATAATGAAGATTTTGGAGAATTAGATGAAGGTAAAGTAAAAAATAATGAATCTGGTGAAACGTTAACAACTCGACAAGGCCATCCTGTCTTTGATAATCAAAACATCCGAACAATTGGTGATCGTGGTCCAGCAACACTTGAAAATTATCATTTTATTGAAAAAATCTCCCACTTTGACCGGGAAGAAATACCAGAGCGTGTCGTACATGCACGCGGATCCGGAGCATTCGGGTATTTTGAAACCTATGGAAAAGTAGGAGATGAACCAGTTGAAAAGTATACACGTGCAAAAGTTTTTTCCGGAGCAGGTAAAAAAACTCCATTAATGGTCCGCTTCTCTACAGTGGCAGGAGCAAAGGATTCACCTGAAACAGCACGCGATCCACGCGGCTTTGCTGTGAAAATGTATACGGAGGATGGAAACTGGGATCTTGTTGGGAACAATTTAAAAATCTTCTTTATTCGTGATGCGATGAAATTCCCTGATATGATTCACGCGTTCAAAGCTGATCCGGCTTCAAACGTTCCAAATCCTGAGCGTATGTTTGATTTTGTATCCCGCACTCCTGAAGCAACTCATATGATTACATTCTTGTTTTCTCCATGGGGTATTCCTGCTACATACCGTCATATGCAAGGCTCTGGTGTCAATACATATAAATGGGTTAATGCAGAGGGTAAAGCCGTACTGGTCAAATATCACTGGGAGCCCAAGCAGGGAATCCGAAATTTAACTCAAGAAGAAGCTGATTCCATTCAAGCTAAAAACGTTGGCCATGCAACACAGGATTTATATGAAGCCATTGAGCGTGGTGATTATCCGGAGTGGGAGCTTTTTGTTCAAATGATGGAGGATGATTACCATCCTGAGCTCGACTTTGATCCTCTTGATGATACAAAGCTATGGCCTGAGGATAAATTCCCATGGTTGCCTGTAGGACGCATGGTCCTTGATCGTAATCCAAAGGATTTCCATGCGGAGATTGAGCAAGCTTCTTTCGGTACAGGTGTCCTTGTCGATGGAATGGACTTTTCAGATGATAAGATGTTACAAGGTCGTACCTTCTCTTATTCTGATACGCAACGCTATCGTGTTGGAGCAAATTATCTAAAATTACCGGTGAATGCACCAAAATCTCCGGTACACACCAATCAACAGCGAGGACAAATGGATGTACGTGACCCTGAAGAATCAGGCCCTAATCCACATATTAATTATGAGCCATCAATGCTCGGCGGCTTTAAGGAAGCAAGTACCGAAGGCCGGGCACCACACCGACCAACATATAATGCAGCGGCGATGACTGCCCCAATTGACCGCCCCAACAACTATGGTCAAGCTGGCCATACCTACCGCAGCCTTGAAGATTGGGAACGTGATGAATTAATTAAAAACTTATCGGATGCCCTAGCCATTTGTGATAAAAAAATTCAAGATGCAATGATCGAACACTTTACACAAGCGGATGAAGAATATGGTCGTCGTGTGAAGGAAGGCATCGAAATGAAAATGAGTAAAATGAAAGAAATGAAAGATGTGGAGCTTGATAAAGTACCCGGCCGTGAATCAGGTCAATCACGATATGGCCAAGGTACATTAGCAGCAAATGAAGCAACTGAAGATGCGGTAAAAAAGGGGCACGAAGCAGATCCTTATTAAAACTAAAGGACAGTTCCGTATATGGAACTGTCCTCTTTTCTTTATTTTTGATCTGCCGGATAAATTAGCCCAACTTGCTTACGGGCTGTTTCTAAAATTCTAGCAGTAATGAGTGAATTTTGGTGAGAGTTTAACTCAGATTGTTGAATATTTTCTGAGACTAATGAAATAAATTCCTTAGCTTCATAATACATACTCTCTGACACTTGTTCTTTTGTTATATCTTCAACTGTACCGTCTTTGTACTGGATTTTCACACTTTCCGGGGTATGAATTTTATCAATGATGATGCTTCCGTTCTCTCCTTGTATCTCGGAAGGAACATAAGAATTCGTTATTTTCGAATACATGATCACAGCATCCATTTCCTCATACGTAAGAAGCAAACTTCCTTCTCCATCTACACCGGATTCCAGCATATAGCTGGATGCTTTTACTTCATTTGGCTCTCCGAATAATGCTACTGCAGGATACACACAATAGATACCAATATCCATTAATGATCCGTTCGAGAACTCTGGTTTAAAAGCATTTAACACAGTACCCTCCTTGTATTTATCATAGCGGGAAGAATATTGACAGTAGCTAGCAAAATATCGTCTAACCTTCCCAATCTTATGTAAGTTTTCTTTTATAGCAAGGAAATTAGGTAATTGTGTTGTTTTTAGTGCTTCCATTAAAACAACATTATTTTCCTTTGCAGCTGCAATCATTTTGCTTACTTCATCTGCATTTGAAGCAATTGGTTTTTCGCAGATAACGTGCTTTCCATTTTCCATACAAAGTACAGCTTGTGATGCATGCAATGAATTCGGGCTTGCAATATAGACAGCATCAAATTCGGGACTTTTTACAAATTCGTTTAAATCAGTATATGTATGTTCAGCGCCATATTTATCAGCAAACTCTAAAGCTTTGTCATTTGTTCTTGAATAAACAGCTGCAAGTGAAAACTCTTCTACCTTACTAGCTGCTTGAATAAAGCTTTCTGTTATCCAATTTGTTCCAATAATACCGAATCGAACCATATTCATTACCCCCAAATGTAAGATCTTCTACGTGCAAGTATATCTTTTTTTTCCAAAAAGAAAAAGCTTTTGTCATTTTTAGTCGTTTTTCAAACGTTTTTCTAATGGATTTGTGAAAAATATGTCATAATAGATAATTGAGTAAAGGTTGGAATTACATACATACGTTTTTATAAAGGAGTAATGATAATGAAAAAACTTATTGCAATAGACCTCGACGGAACTTTGTTATCTTCCAATATTGATATTTCTCCTGAAAATATCAAAGCAATTCAAGCAGCTCAAGATGCTGGTCACATCGTAATGATTTGTTCCGGTCGTGCTCCGGAGGATATTAAAACTGTTATCAGCAAGACACCTCTTCAATGTCCGGTTGCAGGCAGTAACGGAACAATGGTTATTGCCGATGGTAAGCTTTTAAGTCAAATTTCAATCGAAAAGGATTTAGTTGAGAGTGTTACAGCCACTCTTAATGAAAAACAATACCCATTTAAAATATATTCAAATAAAGGAATTTTTGTTGCCTCTACATGGTCTGAACGGATGCTTTCTTTCTTAGAGAAGAATAAAGATGTGCTGAATCATCTCACTGAAAAAGAGTACAAGCTAATGACAGAGCAGCCAAAAGAAACCGACAGTATTAAAATATTTGAAGATGTTAAGGAATTACTTAGCATCGAAGACATTACGGTTCAAAAATTCTTTATTCCTACGATCTCTGGTAAAGATGATTTAATTGCATCTCTACAAGATCTTGAGGGCATTTCCATCACAACTTCCGGTCCATATAATATCGAAATCATGGACACGAACGGTCACAAAGGAAACGGTATCCGTGTGATGGCAGAATACTTTAATATTCCTATTGAAGAAACAGTGGCGATCGGAGATAACTTTAATGATGTCCCAATGCTGGAAGCAGCAGGTTTATCAGTTGCAATGGGCAATGGTGACCCTACGATTAAAAAAATGGCAGATGTTGTAACACTTACAAACAATGAACACGGTGTTGCCCATGCGATTGAGAAATATGTTTTAGCAGAGAAATAATGAAAAGGAGCTGACAAATTAATTGTTAGCTCCTTTCTATTTCATCTAATTCGGTTCAACATGAACATGTACATCATAAACTCCGTAATCATTTCTCATTACTTTTTCCACTTGAGTAGCTATATCATGGGCTTCCGTGATATCTAGTCTGGAATTTACTAAGATCACAACATCAACCACTTCATTATTGCCGTAACTTCTTCCTTTGATCTGCTTTATACCTTTGACACCATCAACTTTTCTTATTTGTTCGTCATAAATCAGTAATTTCTTTTCATCAAATCCATCTGATAATTCGTGTGAAGCCTGCATAAAGATATCAAATGCTGTTTTACAGATTAATAATCCTACAATAATAGCTGTTACCGTATCAATCCACGGCATGTTAAGCTGGGATCCAAAGATTCCTACGGCAGTCCCTATACTTACCCATGCATCAGAAATATTATCCTTTGCTGCTGCCATAACAGCCTTACTATTAATTTTCTCCGCTAATTTTTTATTATATAGATAGACAAAATACATGACGATTGCCGAAAAAACACCTACATATGCTGCCATTACATCAGGAGATTCATCTCTTCCTTGAACCAAACCAATACATGCATCAATTAACACTTGCAGTCCGACAGTTGCCATAATAAAGGAAGCGACCATGGACGCGATTGTTTCACTTTTCCAGTGGCCATATCGATGATTTTCATCAGGAGGTCTTTGTGAAAGCTTGAGCCCTATTAGCACTGCAATAGATGCAATAATATCTGTTGTATTATTTAATCCGTCTGCTCTTAACGCCGCTGAATTACTCATATATCCAATAATCAATTTTAAGACAGAAAGACAAATATAGGCGACTATACTGATGATTGCCCCACGTTCACCTAATTTAAGATCACTATATTTTTGCTCTTCCACTCCACATGTCCTCCTACTTTCATTTGCCTTGACTATAATATCAAACTGAAAACGGGTGGGTCTAGAGCAATCTTTTTGTATGGATTTTACTTAATAAGCAGTGTACAACTAAGTTGAATTCAGGCAATTTATCTGCGAAGGTCAAACTAATTAATTTTTCGGACAAAAAAACACTTAACTCTTTATATAATGGGAATTCTTGTGAGATGGAAAATTATAAAATGCAGATTATTTCACAAGAAAATCACAATTATTGGTCATGAGATTCACAGTTCAATGAACGAAAAAAATGCTTAAAGAAAAAATACACTCTAAGCATTTTTAACCATTTCTTCAAATAAGTACGCTTACACTTCATTAATAAATAAATACCAACTAGGAACGAAAGACCCTATTAAAGGAATGAAAGGGATAAGTAACTTTGCTCCTTTTATAGGAGAACCACAAAACAGATAGACTTCTTCTCCACCTTTTATATCAAATTCATATTTTTCACTTTTAACCCAGTCAATTGATATAGATAATTCATGATGTCCTTTATCTATCGGCAACACTATTTCTTCTCCATTACCAATTTCATGAACCTGTGTGTCATCTATATACACCTTAAATTTTCTAAATCGATTTATGTATTGGGACGTTCTCCTTAATCGTAAGGTGCTTATTTTATCATTCCTCACTCTAATCCCCTCACTCTCAAATATCCAAATCCATTTAAGAATTTGTTGGATATATCTAGTGTGGTAGTTTAATTCACAAGTCAAATTAAATTAAAGAATACTCATTTGATAACACATTAAACGTTGATATAGAAATAAGAATCACACGCTACTTCTAATGTAATAGCGTATGATTCTTTTTGTTGTACCTACCTTATTAGATTTCCGGTGTTGGGGTCGGTTCAGCGTATCCCTCTTTATACATGTTATCGATTTTAGTTCGTATTTCTTTTATCGTTTTGCCTTCTTGGTAATCCACAATCGATTGTGCCGCGATTTCTAAACACACACCACACTTTGTTCCATGGTCGTCCCAAACAATAGCTCCGTTTTCTTTATTTTCATTAACAAAACAATCATAATTGCTTGTATGGTTTGCTGTTTCACCACATCCACAATAACAAGGCATATTTTCTAACAACTCTTTATGTCCTGCAGCAGCCTGATAGATTGTTTGCATATCTTCTGTTTTCTCATTTAAGAAAGTAGGCAATACCTCTATACCAGCTGTTTCCTCTCGTATATCATTCACCACTTCATGTCCCTCGTGTTGATCATGTGAAGCATCATGTCCACCTGTACTGGAGCATCCTGATAACATACCACCCAGCAAGGCTAACACCAGAATGTTTCTTTTGCGCATGTTTTATCCCCCTCAATATATGGTACCTAGTTTATTTTATCACAGGAACAAAAGCTCAAGCGCCTTGATCAGCCTCGGGCAAATAAGACGAAAAGGAATAGAAAGACGTACTTTGTCTTCAATTCCTTTGTGGCTAGACCCTAGAGGGGGCTAGGCACTGGCAGTTTAAAAGCGCGACGTCCTGTCGCAAAAACTGCACTTGCACATCCTGTGCTTCGGAGCTGGATGTAGGGCATTTATCCACAGTTCAAAGAATTTTATAGTTTCCTAACGAAAAAAAGGACAGATTTAAAAAACTGCCCTTTACCTCTTTAATCATTTGTACATGGATCATCTTGACTAAAATGGCCTGATCTTGTGATCTTCGTTTGCAAGTACTTTTCGTTATACTCAGATCGGTCTCCCCACAATGGTTTTCGCTCTGAAACATATAGTCCTGATTCTTTCAATGCTTCAAGCTTTTTGGGGTTATTTGTTATAAGAGTAACTGGTTTTGAACGCAATGCTTTTAGTACATGTATGGCATCCTCATAATTTCTAGAATCATCAACAAACCCAAGGTTTTCGTTTGCCTCTACAGTATCATAGCCATTCTCCTGAAGGATATAAGCCATTGCTTTACTGAACAAACCAATTCCTCTACCTTCATGATTTGCCAGATAAAATAAAGCACCTGTTCCATGATCAACAATCATTTTCATCGATTTCTTCAATTGAAATCCGCAATCACATCGCTTACTGCCAAAAATATCACCTGTATGACAAATAGAATGCATTCTAATAAGTACTTCTTCTTCATCTTCAAAATTTCCGTACACTAAAACGCTTGATTGCTGAAGTTCTGCTAAATTGATGCTAGCTAGCTTTTCAATGATCTTCTCATAGTTTTCTGTCACTTCATCACAATTCAACCAGCAATACCAGTAAAATACGATGGTCTCTTCAAACAAATTAACAGGAAGTCGAATTGGCCCTACTAAATAAATGGCACCCTTTTGCGTTCTAATAAGTTGAATCTTATCCTGAAGCAAAGCTATTACATCTGATTTTAATTTCGTTTGTGTCAAATGCGTCTTCCTCCTTTATGAACCTATTTTGTGTTAAGAGGAGACATTTTAATACGATCCATTAACGGTGAGACGAATTTTATTCCCAGAAGGATCTGCCGTGATTATCACCTTATCATCTCTCGTTACATCAAAGTCTAATTGCTGTAATTTTTGAGTGACATGGTCCCTTTCAATCTCACTCGGATACACGATTGTATAATCCACTAGACCAACACTTTTCTCAGAAGGCTGTGGTGCACCGACACCATTCCAAACATTTAATCCGATATGATGATGATATCTTCCTGTTGATATAAATAATGCTTGATTACCATAGTTACACACCACTTCAAACCCGAGTCCTTTGCAGTAGAAATCCTTAGTTTTTTCAAGCTCTGATACATGTAGATGAATATGTCCCATTACTGTACCTTCAGGAAGCTTACTCCATTCATCGCTGCCACTCGCCAATAATCCTTCTACATCAATCGGGTCTGTTGACATTTCTACTTCTCCATTTTTCCAGTTCCAATGTGATGGAGAGCGGTCAACATATATTTCAATACCATTTCCATCAGGATCTGCTAAATAAAGTGCTTCACTAACAAGATGGTCAGATCCTCCTTGTAATGGATACTTAACCTTCAGCAGATGTTTTAATACACTTCCTAAATCAGAGCGCGATGGAAGTAATAATGCGAAGTGGTATAAACCTGTTGTTCGCGGTTGTTTTGGAATCACGTCATCGGGTTGTTCAATCTTTAAAAGCGCTGTTTTTCCGTCTGCTGTTAAAATGACCCTTTTCTCTGATCGCTCAAGAATATGTAATCCTATTATTTCCTGGTAAAAAGCCAAAGATCGATCCAGATCTAACACTTTTAAGCTAAGCTTAGATACAAAAGTAGTTGGATATTTATGAAACGACATAATGTTTCCTTCCTTTCAAAAAAGGACTACCCCATACGTCAGGAATGATTATTGATTTATCCTGTATGTGGGATAGTCCCTATTACTTTCATTTACTTTTTACTTAATTATGACTTTTTTTCACCATTTCCGCCACTGAAACTGTGCGTTTTGCCTGATGCTTAACAGCAGCTTGAACATCTTCAACCATGTTGCCATCCTGATCAACGGTTACACTTGTACCGTAAGGATTTCCACCAGCCGCAAATGTTACAGGGTCTGTATAGCCAGGAGCTGCTACGATTGCTCCCCAATGATACATCGTTGTGTATAAAGATAGAATAGTTGCTTCTTGTCCACCATGCGGATTTTGTGCCGAAGCCATAGCACTTACTACTTTATTGACAAGCTTTCCGTTAAACCATAGACCACCGGTTGTATCAAGGAAAGCTTTCATTTGAGCTGGCATGTTACCAAAACGTGTTGGAACACTAAAGATAATAGCATCTGCCCACTCAAGGTCATCCAATGTTACTTCAGGAACATTCTTTGTTTCTTCATGATGCTTTTTCCAAGCTGGATTAGACTCAATGGCTGATTGTGGCGCTGTTTCCGGTACTTTTAACACTTTTACTTCAGCACCAGCTTCTTTTGCTCCTGCCTCTGCCCACTGAGCTAATTGATAGTTCGTACCTGAAGAACTGTAATAAATAACGGCGAGTTTCACATTTGACATACTTTCCATCTCCTTTTTGGAATCATTTTTAAATAGTTTTGATAAAAAACCCATATTCACCACACCTGTTCTCTCTTGTTGTTTACTTATAAAAGTCGGGTCATACTAAATTATACCCAGACCTTATCGTATTAAATCTTATATCTCTAATTCATTTATTATTAATTCGAGATTTATTGTATCAAGGTACTTATCTGTTGTCAAGGAACGGGGGGACAGTGAACTATAACCTATAAAATGGACAGTTTAATAAAGGGACTTATGCTGCCAACAGATGACTTCGGTATTGATCTGGAGTCATCTTGTTTAATCCCCATTGATATCGGTGATGATTATATTCCTTCATATAAGCATTCACCACGTGCTTTAATTCTCCTAAACTCTTACAACCTTTATATTCCACTTCATCCTTAAAGTGCCCAAAAAATGATTCCATTGGGGCATTATCCCAACAGTTACCTCTCCGTGACATTGATTGGGTAATGCCTAATTCCTTTACTTTCTTTTGAAATAAAGGGTTGGTGTAATGAACACCTT
>NZ_JAEK01000013.1 GCF_000518865.1 Bacillus sp. J37
GTAATAAAATTTTTGCTTGGACTCTTCTGAAAGCAACAAGGCAATAATTTCATAATAGTCATCTATCTTTGATGTTCGTTTACGAATACTTTTCGGCTCGTAGCCATTAAGGTATTTATCAATCGTCCTCCGATCAACTCCCATATCACGAGCCAATTTACTCTTATTAATTTTCATTTTCAAGCTCTCCATTAAGATTTTTAATTTCGGTAAGTCTGAAAGACTTTTAACTTCAATATCTGTAGTTATATTTATTGGCATATGCATAATATTCACCCCAGAATATTATGCAGTTTAGTGATCCAAACTGTACATACTTAAACGATCATTTTTGTACATTTTTAATTTAGCATTTGTAGCAAGGCCAAATCCTCAGTGGAAAGACATTAAAGATCAAACGGTTCTAGCTGTTTTCCATGGTCCTCATTGTTATATTTCACCATCTTGGTATGAGACGAATAAGGCAGTACCGACCTGGAATTACGTGACAGTTCATGTATATGGAGAAGCAGAGCTATTAGAGGATGAAGAGGAGTTAATAGCTTCCTTATATGACATGGTAGTAAAATATGAAGCTCCCGACAGTTCATATAGATTACAGGATGTAGATCCTGAGTTTCTGGCTGGTATGAATAAAGGAGTCCAAGGGTTTAAAATAAAAATCAATAGAATAGAAGGAAAATGTAAATTAAGTCAAAATCATCCCTTACACAGGCAAGAGCGAGTTATTAATCAACTCGAACAAAAATCTACTACAGATGAGCAACAGATCGCTTCATTAATGAAGGCCAATCTAAAAAAGTAAATTTTATCATACCTTAAACACGAAATGTTTTATTGTGAGAAAAAGAGTTACTGGTTGTTTTTCATAAAATTTGACTTAGGAGTAGCCAGGTTTTATAATTTGGTTGATTGACCAAAATATGGAGGTGGAAAATGAGAAAGGAAGATAAGAAACAACGTATAATAGATGCTTCTTACAAAGTTTTCGCCAATAAGGGTTATAACAATTCATCAATAAAGGATATTGCAAAAGAAGCTGATCTAACACCTGGACTCATTCACTATTATTTTAAAAATAAAGAAGAATTGTTATTTTCCGTTCAGCAATATGTTCAAGAGGGATATCATAACAAGTACACTGGAAAAGATGTGGATGATGTATCTCCATTTGTCACTTTACACGAGATAAAATCAAGGTCAGAAGACGATCCTGAATGGTACAAAATGCGTTATGAATTATATTCTTTAGGCTTAAAGAATAAAAATATTCAAAAAGAAGTAGCTGCAATTTTAAGCAATGGTAGAGAAAGCTTAAGTAAACCTTTACAGAAACTTAGTGGAGCGGAAAAAGATATTGAAGGAATAGCAAGTGTTTTGTTAGCTTGTTTTGATGGCCTAGCATTGCAGAAAATGTTAGATAAAGATTTTAATATTGATGAAGCATATGAAGTGTTAGGGAAATTAGTTCAAATCTATTTGAAGGAATAGATTTTTTATTAACGGACGTCTTGGTTGGTTGACCAATTAAAAACTGCAAACTACATGTCAAAAAGGTGTGTTGAAAATGAAAAAAGCACTACTATCTATATTGTTATTTACATTGTTCGTTAGCCCTATCACTGCAATCGCCGTTAGTAACAATCAGTCAGAACACATTAAAGTATTTATGGACAATGCGATCGAAGAATACAACATTCCGGGTGCATCACTTGTCATTATTAAGGATGGAGAAATAGCTTTTCAAGAGAATTGGGGTGTTCAAAGCGATGGTTCTCCTGTAACAAATGATACGTTGTTTACATTAGGT
Source organism: Bacillus sp. J37 (assembly GCF_000518865.1). Taxonomy (GTDB): domain Bacteria; phylum Bacillota; class Bacilli; order Bacillales; family Bacillaceae; genus Metabacillus. The sequence goes on from NZ_JAEK01000013.1 coordinate 1,811, forward strand.
TCTGTGAGTAAACCTCTAACAAGCCTTGGAATTATGATGTTAGTTCAGCAGAAAATGATCGAACTTGATCAGACAATTGATACATATATACCATCATTTACATATAAACGAAATGGTTATGAAAATAATATCACCATTCGCCATCTTTTATCACATACAAGTGGTATTAGCTCTTATGAAGGCTTAAAAATAGCTGAGTTAAACTTAAGAGGAAAAGACGCGATAAACGATGCAGTTCAAAGGCTTAATAACGTAGAACTTAACCATGAACCAGGTGAGGTGCACCAATATAGTGCAGCGAACTATTTGCTTTTAGGAAAGATTATTGAAAATGTCTCAAACCAATCTTTTGCGGAGTTTATGAATGACGAACTATTCTCCAAGCTGGGTATGAACCAAACTGTCTCGAATGATAAGAGTGCCTCTGAACTAGGATATCAGCCAGGATTTCAATCATGGTTTGGAAAGCCTATACAAAGTGAGAACATTTATGATGACAGTGGGGCTCCATATGGGTATATTTCTTCTACATCTAATGATATGGCGAAATTTATACAATTCTTACTAAAGGGAGAAGGTTTATTATCTAAACAAAACTTTGAAACGTACATTTCCCCTCAAGTTTCTAGAAAAGAAGATATGTATTATGGATTAGGCTGGAGAATTTCTACAAAAGAAAATGATCCTTATTTCTTCCATGGAGGAGAAACACCCGATTCACGATCTGAGCTTTTGGTTAACTCTGAAAAGAATTATGGTTTCATATTGCTGACAAATAAAAATAATATTTCTGAAGTGCTACAAACCACTTATATGAAAGAAGGGATTAAAGCAATTATTGAAAACGGTAAGTTACCTGAAAGTCCAAAGGTAACTCATCAAATGCAATGGATGACATTGCTTGGGACGATCTTACTTGCTTTGTTGTCTGTATGGAATCTATTTGTCTTAAAGAGGAAAAGCACTGTACGAAAAAAAGTATGGATTGTCGTCGGATTAACGTCCATTCTATGTTCAATTGCTTTAATCCCTGCGTTAACCTATATTTTTGGTGCACCTTGGCACTCCATTAACTATTATGCACCTGACATAGCTTTTTTAATTAAGTGTCTAGTTGGTGTATTAGCTTGTAATGGGTTTTTATTACTTTCTATTATTATCTTAAAAAATAAAAGGTTAAATTACACGAAAAAAGGAATCAAAAAAGATGAAACCTATTCATAAAAAGTCTTTGTTTATAGTGGGAGTATAAAAAAAAGTACTAGTAACTAGTTGAAAACGCTGCATCTACGCAGCGTTTTAACTTATATCAATATGCTATGCTTTTATTTTTTCGTTTGAATATTTATTCCCTTTATAGATAAAATAAAGGGAAATTAACATAAATAGTAAAGCAAAGGCACGTTTCATATCTAATTCTAAGACTAAACTATTGAACCACCCAAAATGATCAATAATGACACCAATCACAAGCTGACCAGCTATACCAGCAATATTTGTTGCGATAACTCCAATTCTAGGAACTGCCATGACAGTCAGAAGTAGATACATTGTCCCCAAAAATGCTGCACTTAATTGCCATTTAGGTGCTTCTAGTAGTGCAAGAACATTTCCATTGCCAAAAAATATGATAAAAATAGTAAGAAACATTGTTCCGGTGAGAAAGGTTAGAAGTGTTGTTTCAATTGTTCCGGCTTTTCGACTTAATGTACCATTGATAGATGATTGTGCGCTTAATGTTATACCGCCAATCAATGTAAATAAAATCATAAATAATCCCAAAATCATAGACCTCCTAATTTATCAATAAAAGTGCGATAATCATTGAAATAACGGCAAAAATCTTTTCTTTATTTATCCTCTTTTTTTTACTGCCCAGCCATCCAAAATGTTCAATAAACATACTCATTACTAATTGTCCGATAATGACAGCAACCATTGTGATGCCAACACCAACGAATGGGACACTTACAACAATGGAAGTTAAATATACAACACCCAAGACACCTCCGAGTAATGTCCATTTAGGTGCTTCAAATGTATAGGAAAGCTTTCCTTTGCCCAAAAAAAGCCACAATAGCCCCAAAATTATTGAGCCCATAAAGAAGTTATAAAAGCTTGTTTCAATTTGTCCAACTGCTTTTCCTAGTTCAGCATAAATCGCTCCTTCAAAACTAAGTGCTGCCCCAGCTAAAAGTGCCAGAATATAAGAAATAAAGCGCATAGATGATATCCCCTTTTTTGTATAATTATATATCTAGAAAAATCGATATATACCGTGACAAAAAACAGAAACCAATATAAAGTCAGATTTCTGTTTTAAAATAGTTAGCTAGCTGTTGAATAAATTCTTCATTACGTCTGTAGTAAGTCCATTGCCCATGACGAATTGATTCAAGTAGACCAGCTTTTTGCATCATGTTTAAGTAGCTAGAAACCGTAGATTGAGAAACTTTGGCTTTTTCTTGGATATCTCCAACACATACTCCACCTTTGTAACTTACCTCCTTCGGTAGGTGAGCACCTTGTTTTGGGAAATGCTTCTCAGGTTCCTTTAGCCACGCTAGGATATTGATTCTTGTTTCGTTAGATAATGCTTTGAAAACATCAATAGGTTCCATGGGAGTAATTGTATATCTAGAATTCTCGATATGTCAAGTTATTAATTTGCTTCTATTTTTATCGTGTTTTTATTAAATAAATATAATTTCTTTACATTTTGTTAATCATGATAATAGTGCTTATCTTCTTAAGAAAGGAGGAGGTGATATTGATCAACATCTTTATACTACTTGTTGTTATGTGTGTATGTTTACTTCTAATCATCACTTTAGATATAAGTCAAGGATTTAGCGCCTTAATGATACTTAATATACTAAAAGATCAAATGAAATTATTCAAAGGAGAAGATATAGTATTATTAGTCATCTTTTTCTCAATATACACATTCATTTTCTTTTCGTACATAAAATCAGAAAAGTAAGTGTTTCTTTATGCTTTGTATGGCTTCTTCAAAATCTTTTCTTTGATTAACAGCGTAAGTAATAATGCGAACGGAATCATTATTTGAAATGGTATATGCAAGTAATAAGGAACTAAATCCAAACCTTCCTGTAAATGTTCTTGATAGGTAGAGGCAATGATAATCGAAAAAAAGAGTATCATTCCACCTACAGAATAATTTATAAGTTGATGAGGTTTCATCGAAAACAATTGGTTTATACCCATTACACCACAAAAGAAAAAAATAGTTATTTTTACAAAACCTAAGATGACCATTAATGTAATAATAAGAGTATCTAACCTTTGAATAAAGTCAGCTATGTTTATATTTGAAACCGCTGTAAGTGAGGGGAACGCAGATCGAATAATTAGATCTGGTCCAATCACACTAATAAGCATAAGCATATTAAATGTTAGATAAAGCCCCGTACAAGCAATAGCGAACAGTCCGGTCTTCATCACTTTTTTCTTATTGTTAATATAGGGGAGAAGCATCGTAAATGTAATAAGTTCCCCATACGGGACAGTTATACCAAGAGGAAAAACCTCCTTTATTATCGGCTTCAAACCATTACTTAATACCGGAATGATATTTTCAGGTGATATGTATCCTCCAATAACATACATTGTATTAATGACGAACAGGGAAAATAACATGATGGCAAAACAGATAACAGCCACTCTTGAAAATACCTCTATCCCCAAGTTAACTGCATAAATTAATACAAGCATAATACAAATTCCTAGTGTAGTCATGGAAGTTCTAAAATATGGAGAAATGACTAACATTTCCAAAAAATCCCGAAGTACTCTAGCAGCAATGTATATAAAATAAATGATATAAGAAAGACCAACTATTGATCCCAAATATTTTCCCCAAATAATTTTCGTATATTCTATCAATGATTTGTCAGGGAACTTTGTAAATAGATAATAGTACAAGTAAAACACTGCTCCACCAAACAATGGTGAAATAAGAGATACTAGCCAAGCATCTTGCATGGCTCCACTGCCGATGTCTAACAAAACCGCAGTGCCGAATAAAAACAATACCATCATACAAAAAAATTGAACTTGACCAATTTGTATCTTTGTCATTGATTCTCACTCATTTCATCTCAAAAGTATTCGTACGCATTCCTGTATTCGAAATCTTTGAGTTGATATTAATTAAGAAGGAGGCTTTCGAAAATAATTCATCCCACTCCTTTTTGTGCTTTTCCCAATACTTAGGGTCAGTTTTAGAAAGTTGTTCACCAAATCCTAAAACATCTGTTTGTTCTTTTTGGACAATTTCCATTACTTGATTAATTTGCGATTTTACCTCATCTTCAAGAGTCTTTTCTATTCTCTCGATTGTCTTTGGGTCCTCTAGATCCATATTGCAATTATAATCACTTATGAATGCTGGAAGAGACACATCTATCCTTAATGAAATTTCACTTTTACTAACTTTTGTAATTAAGGTAGAGTTACTGTCCTGAGTTGTTAATGTTAACTTTTCGTTATTACTACCAGAATCAATCTGTGAACAAGAAAAGGGGAAAGTAGTACTCTTGCTTTCTGATAAGATCATTCGGGCTGTTCTTGCTAGTTCACCATCTAACCAGCGAACTAAGCGATCATCTTTAAATAATCCTATCCCATCAACTTCTATAACAGCTGGTGTCATTTTCTCTAAGTTCTGGCTTTGACTGACTCCCTCTTTAGGTTTACTATGACTTATGCCCGTAATAATAGGGGCTTTTCCTTCTGAGGAGAACATACTGACAAGCTCATATATAGGTATTAAATCTCCAATTCCATACATGTTTTTGTTGTTTTCTGTTGTACTTATAATACTTTTACTCGGGTTTGACTCAATAGGTTCAACTACTTCCAAAACTTCCTCGGCAGTCATGCCTCTGGAAATGAATACTAACACACTTGATCTTGTTTGTTTGGCACGCTCAAAAGCATCGAGTAATGGAAAAATACCTTCTCTTGCTTGTTCTTCTCCTATTATAAGGAGGGAAAGATGTGATGTTATAATTTCTCTAGGGATATAGGCGGAGGATTTTCGATAAGCATCGTTCAAGGTTTCTCCTTCAATTGGATAATTAATTAAGGGTAAACCAGGTGAATTACCTCCTGTTTTGGTTAATTGTCCCGGGTTTACTACTTGAAAGGTAACACGATACCCATCTTCTTTTCCTTTGTCTACTCCTACTGAAATGATTGCAGCTAGGTTATTAAGTTCTCTATAATTTGAACAACCGGATAACAACATACATATCAAAATCAACAATATTTTCTTCATAGGTTTTCCTTTCAGTAAGTTAAGAATCATTTGGCTTTTTGGAAGAGGAAAGTGAATCTTGATCTTTCTCCATAGATGAATAGGATGTTCGGATAAAACTATCCTCTAGTCCTTCTAATTCCAAAAGTGCAAAGGGTGCAAAATAAGGTTTCCCAAATGATCTTAAACTACTAAGATGTAGTAAAAAAGTGAGTGTCATCAATAACACACCCAATAGACCAATAAATGCAGAACTGAATAAGAATAGAAAACGTAAAATGCGTGCTAAATTCATCGTGCTGGTATTCGGGAAAGTGAAACTACTAATTGCTGACGTAGCGACAATTATCACCACTGCGGCAGATACAAACCCAGCATCTACTGCAGCTTGTCCCAAAATAAGTGCACCCACAATCGAAACAGCAGGACCGATTGCCCTAGGCATTCGTATACCTGCTTCTCGTAGAATTTCAAATGCTATTTCCATCAAAAGGATCTCAAACACTGCAGGAAAGGGGATTTTTTCCCGTTGAGCCATTAAAGAAACTAGTAAGGTAGTTGGTATTAACCCTTGATGATGTGTGGTTAAAGCTAGATATAAAGATGAAGCATATAAATTAATAATAAATGTTATGACTCTTAGTGTTCTCACAAGAGAACTATAATAAAAGTTGTTGTAATAATCTTCAGGTGTATGAAAGAACGAAATAAAATTTACTGGACAAATTAAAACAAAAGGGGTTCCATTAATAAAAATGGCTATCCTTCCTTCTGATAAGTTTCCTGCGACAACATCTGGCCGTTCGGTATTTAGTAACTGAGGCAAGATTGTTTTCTTGTTGTCCTGAATGAGTTCCTCTATATAATTTGATTCAAGCACCCGATCAATTTTTATTTTTTTGATGCGAGAGTAAACTTCATTCACTATTGCTTTGTCTGCAATTCCTTCTATATACATGATCATCACATCTGTCTTAGTAACAGATCCTACTTTCGTGCTTAATACTCTTAAATTCTTATTTTGAATTCTAAAACGAACAAGTGATATATTTTGACTAATATTTTCATTGAAACTATCTTTTGGCCCTCTAATCACTGTTTGGCTTGTCGGTTCACTAATAGATCGAGATTCTACTCTTTGTGTGCTAGCTACGATGGCTTTCTTTTCATTATTAAGTAAAATAATCGTATCCCCGGATAGAATGGAAGATATAAGTTTATCCCAAGAATAGATCGTGGATGTTTTTGTAAGGATAATATTATTCATAATTTCATCTGGTTCTATAGCTGGTTGACGGTTACAGATTTTAATGATTGGTTCCAATATATGATCATTAATTTTTTGATCGTCCACAATACCATCTAGATGAATGATCGCTAAATTAGTTTGATTATTATATTGATTTACGATTCTTATGGAAAGATCACTACTGATTCCAAATTCATCTTTTAAGTGATCAAGATTTACTTGAAGATCTTCATCAATGTTTTTGAATGTATCAGATCCTAAATTGCTATTATGTTCCTTCAAGGGTATTCACCTCATTAGCTGTTTAACACCATTAAAAAAAGGTATTGGGAAATAGGTGTATTTGAACAACATCTGTAGAAACATCATTGGCAAGAATTTAATATTTTATGCAAGTGGTTTAATTTGAGGATCATGAGTTATATCTTTGTGCGACATGATTTAGGATTCATTTTGAATGGTAATTTTAACATATCCCCAGGTTCTTAATTTTTCAAAACATAATAATCCCTGAATGATTACTCATAAGCTACATATGCATTAATTAACAACTAGATGTAAAAAAAAGAGGTGGTTTTTATGAGTAATTCCTATCAATCTAAGCTAAGATCCTACCTGATTACAAAGAGTTTAGTTCCTGAAAACCAGGAAACACCTATACATTTTATTCATGGCGATATTGTTAGTAATAGACTGTTTTATAGAAGAAGTCATTTTCCTTATCCACGATTTGCGTCTTCCTTTTATTCTCTGCCAATTGAGGGGCTGGTACATCATCCAAACGTTTTTTCTTTACAGCAAATTTACTCATTACCATCTAAAACGATAAAAGTAGTTTTAGAATGTTCTGGTAATAAACGTGAGTTATTTAACCCAAAAGTATATGGAGAGCAATGGGGAAAAGGTGCGATTAGCCAAGGGATTTGGAAAGGCGTGCCATTAAGATCCTTATTGGCGTATACAGGATTACTTGAAACTGCCAAAGAAATTGTTTTTGAGGGGCATGATTATGGAGAAAGAACGGATTCTAACCAGTCGCATAGTTTTTCAAGAAGCCTACCTATAGAAAAAGCCCTTGATCCAGATACCATTATCGCGTATGAATATAATAATCAACCGATTCCTTTCAAGCATGGTTTTCCGCTTAGGTTAATAGTTCCTGGATGGTATGCAATGGCATCTGTTAAATGGGTTAAAAGGATAATAGTGATTGATAAGGAATTTAAAGGACCATTTCAAACAGTTGATTACGTTTACTATCCGAACAAAAAGAACGATAGTGGAAAATTCCCTGTTACGACGATCAATGTGAACTCAACGATAAAATATCCTTTAAATAGGAAAATATTGCATTCAGGAACATATGAAATTGATGGAATTGCATGGACAGGTAACGGCCATATCACAAAGGTGGAAATTAGTTTTGATGGTGGTCAGACTTGGGATCCATGTCAACGAACTTCTTCATCCGTGAAAAATGCTTGGGTTTGTTGGAAGTATAAATGGGAGGCACATAAAAAAGGCGAATATACCATACTATCCAAAGCGACTGATTCTAAAGGCAATGTTCAACCATTAAAGCCAATGTGGAACAGAAAAGGGTATGGTTACAACGCCATAGATAGGATAAAAGTTAACATTGAATAACACACATGTTTCATTTATTAATATGGAGTCATACCTTATTGAAAGAGATTACAAACAAAAAAGAGTGTGTATGGTTAAACCTAAACGAACTCGGCAGGTTATTTGAAGCAGGGTTATTTTAAGTAATTGATGAATTTTGTAGGGGAAAAATAGAAGTTAAAAAGGAATGAAGTGCTATATATGAGAAAAACCGAAATTGTCCCTTGGTCAAAAAAATGGGAAGAATCTTACAGGGAAGAAGAGAAATTACTTAAAGAAATCTTCATAAATGAATTGGTAGATATTTTTCATATTGGAAGTACCTCTGTACCAGCAATTGGTTATGCTAAACCAATAATTGATATTTTAATGATTGTTAAAAATATTGATAAGGTTGATGCATACAATAATAAAATGCAAACTTTTGGATATGAACCTAGAGGTGAAAACGGTATTTCGGGAAGAAGATACTTTCCTAAAGGTAAAGATAAACGAACACACCATGTACATATTTACCAAATTGGTAACAAGAATATTGAAATTCATTTAAGTTTTAAAAACTATTTATCGAACTACCCCGAAGAAGCAATTAAATATGGAAAGTTAAAAATTGAATTAGCTAATAAGTTCAAGGATCATACTCATCAATATCAAAAAGGAAAAGAAGCATTTGTTCATGAGCTTGTTGAAAAGTCTCTCCGATGGAGGAACGAGAAAAACAAGTAATGATTTTGGTGGGATAGATAGACTGGTTTCAACATTTTAATAACTGTATGTGTTAATGTTTAAACAAAGGGTTGCTATATTTCAGAGTGTTCAGGCTGTCGGTAAAGTTCCGACAGCCATTCTTGTGTCTAATTTAAATACGCATATTTTATTCGAAAAATTATTTTCTATGAAATGAAATTATTTCATAGATGAACTCGTTATAATAGATGAGATTAAAAAGCGTAAAATGCACATGGAGTATAGTCAGGAGGACAAAATGGAAGAGGAAATCCAATGGATTCAAGCAGTGTTATCCGGCAATAAAGATGCCTACGCACACATTATTAATAAATATAAAAATCAGTTATATGCCACGATTTTACGAATGACAAAAAATCCACAGGATGCACAAGACTTAGTACAAGAAGCATTTATCAAAGTATATCACCAGTTGGGTAAATATGATGGAAAAGGATCGTTTTCCAGTTGGATTTATCGGGTGTCGATCAACCATTGTATGGATGAGTTCCGAAAAAAACGCTATAAAATGATGCAAGTAGAAATAGACGAAGAAAAAGTCGTGAATCCTAATAACCCGGAAGTCATTTTCTTAAAAAATGAGAAAAATAGACAGCTAGAACGATTAATTTCATCCCTGACAGAAGATGAGCGTATCATTCTTCTCTTACGTTATGTAAATGAATTAAGCTATATCGAAATAAGTGAGCTTGTTGAGCTCCCACTTTCGACCGTTCGTAATAAACTTCATCGGGCTAAGAAAAAAATGAGAGATACCGTAAAATGTGGAGGAGGCTATTTTCATGAACTGTCCAACGGGTGATAAACTTTCACAGTATGTTGATAATCTACTAATAGAACAAGAACATGTTGATATACACACTCATTTAAATAGCTGTGAAGGCTGTACGCATGTAGTCAATGATTTCAAGGAGGAACAACGATTCTTAAAAAAGACTTTACAAACTCCAACATTAACTGATGATTTTGCTTCTTTAGTCCTCGACGAATTGGAACCTTATGGTCAGACTGCTGCCCGTAAAAAGAGGAGTCCCTGGAAGCGTATGACGCTTGTTGCAGCTGGAGCTGTATTAGTGATTGGTTTAGGGACAACACTACATCCTAGCTTTGCACAGTGGATAGGTGGCCTTTTCTCAACAGAACAAGTGGATGAAGGGTTAAGAATGGCATCTGAGGCAGGTTTAGTAAAACGAATCAATCAAGAAGTAACAGATAAAGGGATTACTTTAAAAGTGGAAGATGTTTTTGCCGATTCTTCCCGGGTGGCGTTATCCTATCAAATTATAAATGAAAAAGGACAATCACAAGATTCTTATATTGAATTAACTGATTCGAAGAACAACATCATGGCAAGTGATCAAAATGGAAAAAAACTTGATGGATTAAGCATGGGTTGGTCAGAAGGAAGTGACTACGGGCTAATCGAATTTTCATTACGTGAACAAGAAGTATTAGAAAAAGTTACTGTAAATTTTGATTTAATCGAGCTAAATGGAAAAGAGGGTAACTGGGAGTTAGAGATTCCTGTTGATTTAAAAGAGAGTCTTAAAAACACAACTACTCACTCTTTAAATGATGCAAAAGCAAGCATGCATGGTGTAACCATTAACATGAAGGAAGTTCGATTTGCACCTTCCTCGAATGAATTATTGTATGAAACGTCATTTGCGACAGAAGAGCAAGCTAGAATAGAAGAAAAGATAAAGCAGCTTGAAGAAAAATTTGGTGAGGATAGTGTAGACTCCTTTACTAACTTTGGATCGGCTATTCAATATCATATTGAGAATGACAAAAATCAAGCTATATATCACCATAATACCTTCTTTGAAGATAAAGGACACCCGAGTGATTTAGGAATGCTACAAGGTTCTGGCCAACCGATGGGGAAAATCGGTCATAATGCGTGGAATGAGTCATTTATCCCGCAAAAAGAGGATACCAAATTGACCTTTGTGTTAGATGGGGTGATAAAAACAGTGCCTTCGGATTTTTCCATTAAAATTAAACCAAACGAGTTGAGGGAAAAACCTGTCTCATTTGAATATGAGGGTAATTATATAACGATTAAAAAGGCGAAAAAACAAAGTATGTATTCGCTACGTAAATCGCTCATCCCAATTAAAAAGGAAACGCTGTTTAAAATTGAAATGGAAGGCGGCAAAGAAGCTCCGTCTTCAGATCTTGGAGCTTGGGTTATAGTGGATGACAAAGGAAAAAAATATTTCACTTATCCTAGCGGCTCCATTCTCGATGAAAAAGATGAGAACGGGCGTTATAAAACAACTATTGATCTCGTTTCATATGATTTAGATGAAATTCCTGAAGAACTAACATTGCATTTACTTTCTGTGACTAGGTATTATGAGGTCAAAGATAAGTGGAAGGTTCCGTTATATTCATCAAATTGAGACTAAAATGTGATGAGCAAAATTTCACCCTTAAGACTTAAGTTCTTGAGGGTGAAGTTATATACTCCTTATGTATATGACGCTAATACTTTAATGGGAATAATTCCACGATGAGTGTTCTTAATGCTGATATGAACGGAACTGTTTTTTAAAAAAATTATTAAAGGTTACTGCATACTTATTCCAGAATGCCAGGTTGATAAGCCACACTACTATAGGAAATTTGGATATATATGTTAAAATATAGAGTGAAATTGTAATTGAAATACTTTTATAAAAAAGTGTTTATACTAAACTATTATAGGCAAATCAGGAGGAGAAATTTATCGAAAATTCATTGATAATGAGAATAGAAGCATCCTGTGCATTAAATTTTCTAATATATATCCAAAATATCTTTATCAATCAAAATAATAAAAAAGAAGAGTATAGATTTCCTTATGTTTCTTCAAAAGTGGCTTTCGATAAAGAATTTATATTAAAGTTTGAAGAATTGTGGAATGAAGTATCTGAAAGAATATGTGAAGATCATATAAATAGTGTGAAAATTTTCTATGAAGAAGAAGATTTATTTTACAATAGATTGTTTGTAAATAGTTCCTGTAGTTTAAAGGATTATAAGGGAATGTATAAGGCATTCAAAGTATGGTGGAGCAGTTTCGCAGGGCAGTTTTCGATAGAAAGATCGATTGAAGAAAAAAGTCATGGATTATATGAAGAACTGGTGAATTCACTTTCCCAAAAAGGAATGAATCCAAAAAAAGAATTAAGTATTTGTTTAGTTTATGATGAATGTTTATTAGTAGATATAGAGGTAACTTCTTATTTTGCTGTTATTCCTATAAAAAATTTTTATGTTAATGATAAAGATGTGGTTTACAATTTGGTGGCGCATATTGTTGAAGATAAAAATTAAAATTGCTTTGATATTGTAAACAATTTTACTTTAAGTAACGAATAAAATGGCTTATTTCTCAATACACCGAATTTATAGAATAAATTGACTGAGGGTGAAGGTTTTTGAGATACACTGATCGTTCTTTAAGAATTCTAAAATATGCAGAAATGGAAGCTGAAAGGACAACCAAGATTGTTTATCCGATTCATTTATTATTAGGGGTATTGCTCGAGAGGACAAGTGTGTGTGCTGAATTATCTATTAATTATCCAAATCTTAGTGAGATAATAAATAAAAAAGTAACAGACATACAATTTGATAAGGAAGATAAAGGATTAAATTATGAACCTTTTACACTAAATATTTCTCAAACCACGAAAAGAGTATTAGCGCAGGCAGAAAATCAAATGAAACGGTTCAACCAAGTCTATTTAAATGAAGGACATATAGTGGTGGCCATATTTAAAGTTAATGACAGATTAACGAGAGCAATAATTGATGGTTTGGATGTCCCTCTTATTCTTGAAATTGTGTCTCTGCCGAGAGATATGATCGTTTCTTTAAAAGATTATTCGTTTCCTACCCTTCCAAAAAGTAGAATAACATATAGAAAGGCAAAGCAAAAGGATGCTCCATCCTTGAAAACCTTTGTAGAAAAGGAATTTGGAAATGGATGGATAGATTCACTTGAAATCGGATTATTACAGGAAAATATTCCAATTTTTATAGCTCTTGATGGGCAAGGGATTATTGGATTCGCTTGCTTTGATGTAGTTAGAAGAAAAAAAGGATTATTCGGTCCAATGGGTATATCTTTTTCAAATAGAATACAAGGAATAGGATATACTCTACTTCATTATTGTTTAGGTGAGATGAAGGAAATAGGATATGGGTATGCTGTAATTGGTGAAGCTGGTCCTCTTGAGTTTTACGAAAAAGCCTGTAATGCTGTTGTTATCCCCAAAAAGTTCACTGATCATTGATAGAGCGCGTTAATAAAGGAACGAGCTTTTTTGTGGAAGGATATCAAGTAATAAGAACTGTTACATCAGAATAATGGGGTAAATATCTATAGTTAGTATTTGGGCTTAGAGTGAATACCATAATTTACAATTCAGAAATAAAGCGCTTATCTTGAATAAGAATTATTTGATTGCAACGGCAGCTTTATTTTTATATAGGTCTCAGCAAAAGAGACCATTGTTCAATACCGTAAGACAAATTTGAGATTTGTCGGGGGAAAATGATGAAGAATGTATGGTTAGCAATTTTAGGTGCAATAGTTACTTGGTTTGTATTAAGTATTTTCACACAAGATTTAGAGCTTAACTATCTGGGGCCGCTTATCATAGGTATTGTGATTGGTTATGGTATTGGAAAAAGAGAAAATGCACCCAAACATTGAATTTTTCAGCTATTAACCGTGTAATTCAACAAGTGAACACTGTTCTTGAATTAAGGTGGCCAGTTTTGTGAAGATCACTTAGAAAGGGAAAGAAAAGTGTCAAGGCTTTCACTAAACCTAACAAGCAATGTAGTGAAAAGGGGAATAGAACTTCTATATATAAATTTAGCAGATTGCTTGTAAATAAGGAGACGTATAAATGAATCATAAAGTAATTATAAATATACCAATAGATACGAATGAAGTACCTGATTTAAGAGAACTTGTTGGTTGGAGTAGACGAGAAGAAGATTACCCGACATTGTTTGAACGTTGTAATTTCTGGGCAGGGGTTAGAGATGAAAATGATATACTGATTGGCTTTGGTTATGTGTGTGGAATGGGCTTAGAACATGGTTATATGGAAGATATTATCATTCATCCTATGTATCAGGGGCAAGGAATTGGCTCTGAATTAGTTAAAGAATTATTACGTGAGTCCGAACGGATTGGATTAGGAATTATAACGGTATCATTCGAGCAAAACAAGACTAACTTTTATAAAGCATGCGGCTTTACACCTGGTTCAGGAGGGGTTTGGCGATCAAGTACGTGTTTAAAACTCCACACTCAATGAACAGGTGTTGTATTCAATTGCAACTACTACAATCAAACGCCATTATGATATAGGTGGTACGTGCTGTCCGGAACTGTTTCCGGACAAACAATGTCTTGAAGGCGCCTTAATCTTCATACATAGTTAAAATCTCTTCAGCTTGTCTTCGTAAACCATCTATTAATTCCATTGGTTCTATTATTCGTGCATGACGTCCAAGTCTTAAAAATAGGGGTGTTATAAAACCAAGTTCTTCTCTATCAATGATTGTATCTATGTAACCAGTTCCATCTTCTTGTGTGACAACAAAACCTTCAAAATAAGGAACACTTTTACATTGGCGTACGCCCTCCATTGTTAAGTTTACTTGCAATCGAATCGGTTTTTTTACTTCATGAAAGTCGAACCAATCTTCTAAACTCATGAATTCATCTTCATTTTTTTCGGTTGATAAAATTGAATGAATACGATCTATACGAAATAGTAAAATTTTTTTCTTATCATAATCGTAAGCAGGCAAATACCATAATCCATCATGTGCATAAACACCGATTGGACGAATGTGTTTTTCCCTTACTCCTGTTTTAGATTCATATTGAATATGTACATCTCGATTCTCAATAGAATACTCTAACATTTCATTTAATAATGGCGAATCAATTGTTCGCTTAGGGTTCCAAAATGCAATATGTGAACGAATTTTATCTACTTTTGATTTTGCTTCACTTTGAAGTGAGTTATATAATTTATGTTCAATCGAGGTAATTTCAGCCTCAAATGGCAAACTTCGATAATATTTTAGCGATTGAAAGGCAAAGAATATTGAAACGGCTTCTTCTTCAGTAAATAAAATAGGGGGAAGAAACGAATTTGTTAATACGGTATAACCCCCATTACGTCCTTGTTCAGCATAAATCGGCAATCCTAAATCACATAAATCTACTATGTATCGATGTACAGTACGAATAGATATTTGGAATTCATCTGCTATTTCCTGAGCTGTAAATTTTTTTTTAGCCGTAACAAACAGCAGAATATCTAATAGTCGCTTGGATTTTGCCATTTTTCTCACCTTTTTTCGTTAATCATGCCATTACTTGTCATGTTTTACAGTTAGTATAGTGTATACCTTATGGTTTTATCAATAAGGGAAATTCTATAAGAAAAAGGAGATCAAAGGATGTCACGTGAAATTGTTTTATACATTGCCGCAAGTTTAGATGGATTTATTGCGAAAGAAGATGATGACTTACAATGGTTGGAAGATACAGAAGGGGAAGGGGATGCTGGATACCAAGACATGTATCAATCCATTGATACAGTGATCATGGGGAAAAAGACGTATGATTATATAGTAAAACATTTGAACCCATATCCTTATCCTGATAAAAAATGCTATGTCTTCTCCACTACTGAAAAAGGTTCAAATGAATATGTGGATTTTGTGAATGAAGATGTAGTTGAATTTACCAAAAAGTTAAAAGTACAAGAAGGTTCCAAAATATGGATGGTCGGTGGAGGATGCTTACTTGATTCTTTTTTAAAAGAAAATTTAATTGACGAATATATCATTACGGTCACACCTCATATTTTAGGATCGGGTATCCCCTTATTTAAAGAAAAGAAACCACAAATTGATTTGAATTTAATTGATATAAAACGGTTTGGACAGTTTGCACAATTATATTATAAGGTGAATCAAGGTAAGAAATAACTTGGCGGCATCCGTTTCTCGATCGAGCGCTTTTCTTGAATGAAGAAAGGCGCTTATTTCAGTTTCGGACTAATTGGTGTATAGTAAAAAGAAAAATTTTCCTTAATGGGAGGATGCTATGGAAAAGATAGAATATGAGTGGGTAAAACAAACACGACAAACTTTACTAGAACAATGCAGAGAATTGACTGAAGATGAATTTACAAAAGAATTTGAATTTGGTTTTCAGAGCATTAGAGATACTTTCGTTCATGTGGCAGGCTGCTATCATGCATGGCTAGGTTCATTTGTGCTTTCAGAAACAACTTGTCCCTTATTAACAAAGGAAGTAATTAACAATATGAAGGTAGATGATATTCAATGCTATTTTAAACAAGCGGATGAATATGTAGAGAGTATATTAGAGCAATTCAGAAACAAATTTGATGATCCTATTGAAAAAGAGCCTTCTTGGAAAGCAGGCAGTGGATGTATTAGAAAAACGCCACATCAGTTACTATTTCATTCAATTACACATGAATCCCATCATAAAGGACAAATTGCTGCAATGATCCGATTGCTTGGGTATATTCCTAGCAATACTGACATATTGGGGTTGTCTGAAATGAATTTCGTAAAATAAACATTAGCTTGTCTTCTTCGAATGTGAATTTATACTAATCTACTATAATTTAAAAAGGTGGTTGAGAAATGGATAAAAGAGTTCTTTTCGACTTTGAAATTGAGTTTACGAATGGTGGCGGAATACAAGGGCAGGAATTCCGTCTTGATATTGAGGGAAATGATATTTCTGACGAAGAATTAGCAAGGTATATTGTAGAGGATATGAGATTATTAATGGTCGGTGAAGTGCGCATACTTAACAAGAAAATAATAAATGAAAAACATAAACGAAATCTTGATAACCGGAAATAATGATCTATACACTCTACATGATAGAAAAGCTGCCTAATGAGGTAGCTTTTCTTTTTTGAAGCTTCTATGAGGAACTAGCTCAACTTATTCTAAAAAGGAAAATGTAGTCCTCTTCAGAAGGGTGTTAGTTAATAAAATGGTGAATGTTAATGATTTGTGACAGAATGACAATTATAGTTTACATTATGTAAAATATACTTTACTCTGTGAATAAGAAGACAAAAGGAGACTGAGTAAAACCATGTTGAAAAATTCTGTGCGTGAATTGCGGGCTAGATTTCGATTAACTCAACAGGATTTAGCAGAAAAGATTGACGTTTCAAGGCAAACAATTGGATTAATCGAAAAAGGAGATTATTCTCCATCTGTTACTCTGGCATTAAAAATGGCGAATGTATTCCAAGTCCCTGTTGAACAAATATTTTACTTAGAAGGAGAATGATTCATGTTAAAAAGTATTTATCAATCCCCGATATTTAATGCGGTGCTTTTATTAGTGTTTGGAATGATTATGCTTGGGAACCATTATTCAGACGATGTTCCCAGTTGGTTAAATGTTGACCCTTTAGTACTAGGGATTCCAATTCTAATACTGATCTTAGCTATACCCCTGCATAATATGAAAAATCCTAAAAATAAGGTAAAACCTACATTAATACCTATGGAATTTAAAGAGCAAGATGAAGGGCTTCAATGGATTACTTATAAGGCAACTAGAAAGGTTTATATATTCTTTGCATCTTTTCTCCCAATTGCGATAGCGCTTACAGCCTATCTTAACCACATACCCTATTTTCCGGTTATCCTTTTAACCGGAATGGCCATCGTACAATATTTAGTGTTTTGGTTAGAACATAAAAAACATAAATAGACGGGGGGCACGGATGATGGATAAGCAGATGTTGGTTTCTCTCATACTGCTAGCTACTGCATTAGAAATTTTTATTCTGTTTTTACTTATAAAATATAAACAAGGAAAAATCGAAAAAAATCCGTTGATCACAATTTTTGTAAAAGAGTGGAAAATTTTATACTATGCTTTTTTTCGATGGAAAATATCGGACAATAATAACAGGTTTTTTTTACACAAGAACTCAGCATATTTCTGGTTATTTATTGCACTCCTCCATGAACAAGTTATAGAAATGATTGTATTTCATATATACTTAAAAAAAGTAGATCCATCATATGCCAATATCATGTCTGCCCTTCATATATATAGCATTATCTATATGATTGGGGATTCCAATTGGGTAAGAAACACTCCTATACGAATAAAAAATAATGAAATTGAAATGAAGATAGGTGCGAGGAGAGAGCTTTCATTTCATATATCTGATATTGAGTCCGTTCAAACGGCACAGCTTTTATATACTTCCAAAGGTGGGATTATTCATGAGAAAGGTGTGTTTCATGCAACTTCATTTCCTAGAGTACTGACTAGAATATTCGGAATATCTGATGAGCTAAGGCGTGAAATTATCTTTAATAAACCTATTTATTATACTGGCTATTTTGGTTTGAAAAAACAGATTAATAAAGTACTAATCTATAGTAAGGATTCAGACAGACTAGCAGCTGTTCTGGAAGAAAAAATGAAAGATTATGAAGTAAGTAGAAATGAAAATAATCAAGATGTTCAGAAAGTAGTAACAAATAAAAAGCAATCCATTATCAACTGGAAAATCTATTTTTTATTGTTATTTTTGAATGTTGTAGGAGCTTTAGCTCTAGCTCCTTACGCTATAGCTAGAGAGGGACTTCATATTGAAATGGGAGTTTCGAAATGGCTTTTTACACTTGTTTTTTCTGGACAAATGTTAGTAGAAGGTGCAGTCTTGATCTTTTTTGCATTATTAATGGGGAATGTTATTGGGGTTAAATTACCAATTTTCACCTCGTTAACTCGTAAGGAAAAGGTTCAAAGTCATGATCTGAAAAATTTGGGGTTTGCATTAGTATATGGAGTAATAACTTCTATTGTTATTATGATTGTCAGTTATTTTATTTCAAACCAACTTGGAATTGATAATTCTTTTATTAATGAACCGGTGTGGTGGCTGGGAATTTTAGGTTCCTTTGGGGCTGGTGTCACAGAAGAAACAATATTCCGGCTCTTTTTCGTTACTTTTTTATTGTGGATAGCTTCCGCATTATGTAGAACGAAGGGTTCAACAACTTCTGCGAAATGGATAGCGATTGTACTAGCATCATTAGTCTTTGGACTTTTACATTATGGAGTTGCTGCATCTACTTATGAGATGACATTGGGTCTATTTTTAGGAATGCTCCTTATAAACGGCATTGGTGGGATTACTTTTGGAGCACTTTTTGTTTATCGAGGTTTAGAGTCTGCGATGATTGCCCATTTTATTGCGGATGTCATGATTCATGCAGTGGCACCTTTATTCATTTAATACCTCTTGGTTTATATACTAGAATTGTTTACATACATAAAAAAGAGGTCGACCAGTAAGGTTTGGGTGATCTCTAACAGAAAACGAGATGTCGAACAATCGACATCTCGTTTTTTGGTGTTTATAAGTTATACGATTCTTAAAAATTTCAGGTAATTATTTTGAAGGGTTTCACTTAGAACTAAGTTCTGTTTTATCACGATATATTTAGGGTAAATTCATATAAAATTCCAAGTAGCTTGCTAACTTGTCATATGGGGTTCTAATAATTAAGCAGGAAGGATTGATTTTTTTGATAGATTTTATAAACTGGCTAAATAGTTACATTTGGAGTAATTGGTTGGTTTTTGCCTTTTTAGGAATGGGTTTGCTTTACACTCTACTGACCCGTTTTGTTCAAATAAGGCTATTAAAGGACATGATTAGCTTGACGTTTGGCGGTGGAAGTTCAAAGGCTGGAGTTTCCTCCTTTCAAGCATTAGCAATGTCATTAGGCAGCCGAATTGGCACTGGAAATATAGCAGGTGTTGCAACGGCGATTGCTTTTGGAGGGCCTGGTGCTATTTTTTGGATGTGGGTAGCTGCACTATTAGGAAGTGCCACTTCTTTTATTGAAACAACTCTTACTCAAGTTTATAAAAGAAAAATTGATGGGCAATACAGAGGTGGAACCCCATATTACATTGAAAAGGGATTAAAACAAAAGTGGATGGCAGTTGCATCCGCTGGTTTAATTTTAATAGTCATGGGCTTTTTATGGCCTGGTGTTCAAGCTAACACGGTAGCGTTAACAATGAATAATGCATTTGGAATGTCTCCAGTCCTTACTGGGTTCATGATTAGTATTCTACTTGGAATTATTATTTTTGGAGGAGTGAAGAGAATAGCTAAAGCTGCAGAAATAATAGTACCGTTCATGGCAATTGGCTACATACTTGTATGTTTAATCATTCTTAGTTTAAATGTGACAAAAATACCTGAGGTGCTATCTCTTATATTCACAAGTGCTTTAAGCTTGAATTCTACTTTTGGAGGATTGATGGGCTCTGCAATAGCTTGGGGAGTACAAAGAGGTGTCTATTCAAACGGTGCAGGGGTAGGGAGTGAAACATTCGAAGCAGGAGCAGCGGAAGTATCTCATCCAGCAAAACAAGGGTTAGTCCAAGCGTTTTCTGTTTATATTGATACATTGATTATTTGCCCTGCAACAGCATTTATGATTTTAATCACAGGAATGTATAATGTAAAACCAGAAGGGGGAAATCCGATCATTAACAATCTTGGAAATGTAGAACCCTCTGTTTATACACAGTTAGCAGTAGAATCTGTCTTACCAACGTTCGGAATGTCATTTTTGGCTATTTCCTTGTTTTTCTTCTGTTTTACCACACTCTTATCCTATTATTATAAAGCTGAGACTAATTTAGCCTTTCTGAAAAGTAATCAAATATTAAGGTCTAAATGGCTAGACATTTTCCTGAAAATGACCTTATTAGTAGCTGTCTTTTTTGGAAGCGTTAAGTCAGCAACTATTGTCTGGGCAATGGGAGATTTGGGCATGGGAGCAATGGCTTGGGTGAATTTATCGGTTATTTTTTTATTAACTAAACCTGCAATACGTGCTTTAAACGACTATATACTACAAAAAAAATCAGGGAAAGACCCGGTATTTAGACCTGATCAGTTAGGGATTAAAGGAGCGGAATTTTGGGACGAAAAGTATAAAATGACCACTAGTCGGGAAATACAGCAAAAAAGGTCCATATCTTAATAGAGAAAGACAGGAAAATGGAGAACAGCAGTTTTCTTGTGTCTAATAATAAAAACAGCCTTTTAAACAATAGGTTTAAAGGGCTGTTTTTATGACAATAAGCTAACTAGCTAAACCATTTCAATTGATGACACGTTAGCGTTTATAATACATTTAACCATTTTTCAT
This sequence comes from Bacillus sp. J37, assembly GCF_000518865.1. Lineage (GTDB taxonomy): Bacteria > Bacillota > Bacilli > Bacillales > Bacillaceae > Metabacillus. The sequence goes on from NZ_JAEK01000013.1 coordinate 23,005, forward strand.
CTTATCAATTTCTGAACGATATTTTTCAAGCGGATAATACTTCATACAAATAACAATTGCCAAGCAAATGATAGCAGGAATACCAAAACGAACAAAGTTCAAAGTAAACATGGTTGCGTCCGGCTGTTGTCCAATCGCACCTGGGATATATCCAGAAACAGCTAGTAATGCTAAAATCCCTGAATTGGTAATCGTGTTCCCGCATTTTTGCGCAAACCCTTTAAGAGAAGCGATCGTTCCATTCAATGATGTTTTTTCTTTTAAATAAATGAAGTCAATTGTATCATTTACTAAAATATTCACCAATGCATTTGACATGGCACCAATAGCTGTAGCGATAAATGAGCAAACATATAAAACAATTAAGTTATCACCGAAAATAAAAGCGATTCCATAAAAAACAAATGTAATCAATTGTGTAATAAGCATGGCTCTTTGACCTGTTTTAAATATTTTTAAAGCGATTGGCATACAAACGACCATAGAGACCAGTGCACCAATAGAAATGATTCCCATATATAATGAAATCAAATCAGGTCTGCCAATATAGTACATCATAAAATAAACAGATGAAGCGAACATAAAACCATATCCTACAGCTGCCAAACACCAAACTAAAATAAGAGGATAAATTTCTTTATGCTTAAATAATTTCTTTAAGTCTTTTGTAAATGGATTTTTTTCAGAAGTAGTGATGTATCTCTCTTTCGATGTAACAAATAATCCCCAAAAACAAAAGATTGTAATAATACCGTAAATGACCATTAAAGGAATATAACTTCCCCCGAAAAACCCAGTAAGCTGAGGTGTAAAGGTTGAGCCAATTGTAAAGGCAATGGCTGTGAAAGCAGCACCTAACGTAATGACACTATTACGTTCTTTATCATTTTTAGTGACGGCAGGAAGTACGGCCATTTGCGGCATTGTTAAAGCCGTTGTACACATATTTAATAGAATATATAAGCCGCCTATATAAATAACTTTACCGATACCATCGATTCCAGTAGGGTTGATGAAAAGCAGGACACTTGCAATGACAAAAATAATAGGTACAAATAAGAAATATGGTCGGTAACGTCCCCATCTTGAGTTTGTTCGATCGGCAAGGGTTCCCATAACGGGGTCGTTTATGGAATCCCATAATGTAGCAACAAACATAATGCCTGCAGCAGCAGCTGCTGATATACCAACTGTATCCGTCATATAGATGGAGAAGTAACTAGCAATTGTGGCTAGTACCAGCATATGGCCTCCATTAAGAGATGTAGCATGGAACCATTTAAAAGCTGTTGTAACTTCTTTTTCTGAGTGCTGATTTGAGACAGTGACTTCTTGTTGTTGTGTTGTATTTGTTTGTATAGACATCTTTCACACTCCTTATCATTTGTTATAAACGGCATAGCTTTGAAAAATATCAACAAGCGCTTGTTAAGTTGTTAATCGTATAGTAGCAAACGTTTACATAGAAAACTATAGTCAAAACAAAGATGTCGTTTGCTCAAATCAAAGATCTGGTTATTATGACTCTTGAAAATAGTAAAGAAGGAAAATATAACTATAAAACTAAATCTTTGATTCGAGCAGTAATTTCTTTTATTTCACTATTATATATTTGTTTTCGTTTTGTTAAGATGAAAACAAACAGAGAAAGAAAGGACCGAATAAAATGCTGAAAATCAGTAATCAAACTTGTGAATATCAACCATTCCTGTTAGGAATCGACATCGCGAAACCAAGATTCTCTTGGATGAGTGAATCAGACAAAAGAAATACAATACAAGCATCATATCAAATTATGGTAGCAGAAGATAATCAATTTAATAAGATAGTTTGGGATTCAGGTGAGGTAACAAGTGATCAAAGTACTCATATCAAATATAATGGAGATTCGTTAAAATCCTTTACTAGATATTTTTTTAAAGTAAGAATTTCGGATCAGTTTGGAAGATACTCTGAATGGAGTACGACGAACTGGTTTGAAACCGCTTTTTTAGATAGTGACGAATGGAAAGCAAAATGGATTACACCGAAAAAGCAGGATGTTGAGGAAGAGGTATTTGCTCTTCGAAAAACGTTAACCGTAAAAGACGAAGTTCAATCAGCAAGAGTTTATGTGACTTCTTTAGGAATTTACCAACTTTATATAAACGGTGCTGAAATAGGGGATGCCTTATTCACACCGGGATGGACCAGCTATCAAAACCGCCTGCAATACCAAACATATGACGTCACTAACAATCTCGTAAAAGGCAGCAATGCACTTGGTATTTTACTTTCTGAAGGCTGGTACAAAGGAATGGGCTTTGATAAGCCGTATAAATATGGTGAAAACTTAGCAGCCTTACTTGAATTACATGTTGTCTATAAAAATGGTAAAAAAGAGATATTTACGACAAATAAAGAGTGGAAGTCAGGTAATAGTTCTTTCGTAGCTGCCAGCATTTACAATGGTGAAACATATGATGCAAGGCTTGAAAGTAACTGGAGTGAATCGGATTTTCATGATGAAGATTGGGAGCCGGTAGATTGTTCTTTTAAACCTGATGCCAAGCTGGTCGCACAGCAAAACGAACTTGTCCGAGTGACAGAAACGATTACTCCGATCGAATATATCGTCACACCAAAGGGTGAAAAAGTACTGGATATGGGACAAAACATGGTAGGCCGGATGAGAATGCGGGTGACGGCACCAAAAGGAACAAAAATTACTCTAAAGCATGCGGAAGTGCTTGATAAAGAAGGAAATTTCTATACAGAGAATCTCCGTACAGCAAAGCAAGAAGTTATCTATATTACAAAAGGTGATGGAAAAGAGACGTACGCACCAACCTTTACATTTCAAGGCTTTCGATATGTAAAAGTAGAAGGGTATCCATCAGAAGACTTATCTTTGGATGATTTTACAGGTGAAGTTATACATTCAGATATGGAACGTACGGGTGAATTTATCACAGATAATGAATTAATAAATCGCTTGCACAGCAATGTGGTTTGGGGGCAACGAGGAAACTTTGTTGATGTTCCAACAGATTGCCCGCAACGAAACGAGCGGCTAGGGTGGACTGGTGATGCCCAAGTATTTATTGGAACCGCTCTATATAACTACCAAGGTGCATCTTTCTTCAAAAAATGGCTGTTAGACTTAAAAGCCGATCAAAAACCTGATGGACAAGTACCGTTTGTGATTCCTGATATTATTCCGGGAAACCAAGTCGCTTCAGGATGGAATGATGCTGCGACGATCATACCTTGGACACTCTACCAAGTATATGGAGACAAGCATATTCTTGAAGATCAATATGAAAGCATGAAAGCATGGGTGGAAAAAGTACGAAGTCTTGCAACAAATGAAACAGTATGGAATGCAAAAATTCAATTTGGTGATTGGCTGGCTCTTGATGGAGATCCTCATTCACCAGTTGGTGCTACACCTATTCCGTTAATTGCAACAGCCTATCACGCGTATTCTACACATATTTTAGCCAAAGCAGCCTCTGTCTTAGGCTTTGAAAAAGATGCGGAAGAGTACTTTGCTTTATATGGGAAAATTGTTGCTGATTTCCAAGCTGAATTTACTACCGCAACAGGAAATGTGATTGGTGGTACGCAAACAAGCTATATCATCCCGCTTGCATTTAATCTATTAAAAGGGGATGCAGCACGAAAAGCAGCACACGAATTACATCGTATGATAGTGGCAAATGATTATCACCTGACAACAGGATTTTTAGGAACTCCACATTTGTGTTCTGTACTATCAAAATATGGTTATCATGAGACAGCATTAAGATTATTGCTTCAAGACGAATATCCGTCATGGTTGTTTGAAGTGAAAAATGGTGCGACGACGATTTGGGAACGTTGGAACAGTATGAATCCGGATGGTACGTTTAATGATTCCGGTATGACTTCGTTCAATCATTACGCTTATGGAGCAGTGGCTGAATGGATGCATAACACAATCGCAGGTATTTCATTTGATGAAACAACACCAGGATATAAGAAATTTTCAATTGCACCGAATATCAGTCCACTCGGAATGACTGAAGTGAAAGCCAGCTATAAATCGCTTTATGGCAAAGTGGTAAGTGAGTGGAAGCTTAACGAAAATGAGGTCATGCTGAAAGTAACTGTTCCAGTTAACACAGAAGCGGATGTCATCATACCACCTAATGCTTCGAACATCACATTAGATGGAGAAAGAAAACAACATTCACGATTTACTTTAGGTTCTGGAGGCTATTCCTTTACCTTCCAGCTTAATGTCGTAAATCAAAAGGTGTTTACACATGATAGTGTCTTAGGCGAGGTTATTTATTATCCCGAAGCAAAAGCAGTAGTTGAAAGTTACTTGACCAATTTTATGCACGGCGAAATGCCACCACACGTTGCGTTCCAAATGATGAAAGGCATGACGTTTGGAGAATGCAAAGTTACACCGGAAACAGGTATTACTTCTAGTCAGGTGGATGAAATACTGAGAAAAATCAATAAAATCGTAAATGATACTTCAATAAATGAAAAACATCATGCTAAAATTTAAACAGGGAGTAATTGTAAATTCAATTTTGAACTTATAAAAACCACATCGAGATTGATCTTATTTAAAGTGATTGGGAGCAAATTAACTGCTAAAAAGGGGGAGAAACAATGAAATCTGAAGTGATAAAGTTCTATGATGATCGAGATGATGTGACACTAACAACATATGTGATCGCAGATTCACCGGAATTATTGGGTGGAAAGAAGAGACCAGCTATTCTTATTTGTCCGGGAGGAGCCTATTTAGCTTGTTCTGACAGAGAAGGAGAAGCAGTGGCACTAAGGTTTGCGGCTATGGGATATCATGCTTTTGTCCTTCGATATTCAACCTATATGGGAGGAGAGGTTGGATTTCCAAATTTTCAAGAAGAAATGAAAGTGAAGGAACACTCCATTCACCCGACACCAATGAGAGAAATAGGAAAAGCGATGCTGACAATTAGGGAACATGCTGAAGAATGGCTTGTAGATGTAGATAAAATCGCCATCTGTGGATTCTCAGCAGGCGCACATAATTGTGCTATGTATTCTGTGTATTGGGATAAGCCTATTATGAATGAATATTTCAATGAAAAAACCGAAATGTTCAAACCAGCAGCCACGATTCTGGGCTACACATTAAGTGATTATCTTTTCATGCGTTCATTCCCGAAAAGCCCTGTAGATTCTAAGCTTTTTGAAGCTGCTAATCTTGCATTTACAGGGACCAAAGAACCCGATGAGGAAACACTTAAAGAAATAAGTCCTGTTTTCCACGTGTCGAAAAGTACGCCACCTATGTTCTTATGGGCGACGTCAGAGGATACATTAGTACCAGCACAACACACTCTAAGGATGGCACATGCACTTGCCGATAAAAACATTCCTTATGAAGTTCACATTTATGAAAAAGGACCACATGGTTTAAGCCTGTCGAATCAAGCTACATCCCAGGCGAAAAGCCAAATGGATCGCGATGCGGCTAGATGGATTGTTGAAGCGGAAGCGTGGTTGGAAAAGAGATTTGCTTTGGAGCTGCCTGAACTAACACCATTTGAATTAATGAAATTGGAACACAAGCGTTAAAAACTAAAAATTCTATGAAAATAAACAGGACGATACTGTATGAATATGATTCGTACGTATCGTCTTTTCTTTTATGTTTGAAATGGATAAAGTTTGTGTTCGATAGAGTCATAGTGATATGGCATTTTTCCTTTAAGCTGATATAAGTTGCACACATTAGATTCGAGCAATAATCTCTTTGTTTTTAACATTATTCACCTTTAAAACAACTGCTAAAATAGAAAAGGTTGAGTTTGTATATATAGACATAGGAGGAGGAAATAAGTTGGTTAATTTAAATGTGAAAACGCTGCCAAATAGCAATGTACCTTATCTTTTAAAAAGCGGAGAAGGAGAACGATATCTATTTGGAAGACAACTAGCAACAATTATTGCCAGCGGGGAAAGTACGGGAAATTTAGTGGAAATGGTTATTCTCTCCGGTGGAAAAGAAGATCATTTCCCTCTTCATAAACATGAACGAACTCATGAAGCTATTTATGTTCTTCATGGCAGAGTGGGACTGGACATTTCCGGCAAAAAATATTTGCTAACAGAAGGAAACTACGCCTTTATCCCGGCTGGTACTATACATGCTTATACCATGCAAAGTCATCGAACACAAGTTCTGTCTATCACCTCAAAAGGGGGAATCTCAAGTTTATATCGTCAAATAGGAAAGCCTTATGAAAAATATGTTCACCCACCAAAAGCGATCAATGAATTGTCACGAGAACAATATGAGGAAACTTCCCTCGTTGCGGATGTAAGTTTTCTTTTTGACAAACAAACAGAAGGTACTGCACAAATAGTTGAAAGTAACTCTGTTCCCGAGGAAGCGGTACCTTTTATCCTTGAAACAGGTGAAGGAATCCGATTAGTTGCAGCAGAACAGCTTTTCACACTTGTCACTACTCAGAAACATACAGACGGCGAATTTATCACTGCGCTAACAGAAGGACCTAAAGGCGATTTCATTCCGGAACATTACCATGAAAAGCATTCAGAAACTTTTTTCTGTCTCGAAGGTCAAATGACCATGACAGCAAACGGAGAGGAAATTGTTTTATTACCGGGAGATTTTCTGCATGTTCCAGCTTTTACGAAGCATTCCTATCGATTAGATTCTCACTATACAAAGTTCATCGGCTTTTTAGCGACAGGCTTATTTGAACCATTTTTCCATACGTTATGTGATGTGTATGATGATTACATCTTCCCAAGTGATCCGCCTCCATTTCGTTTTGACCGGGTTCTAAAAACACTACATACACTTGATTTAAAACCATCTGACGCTCCTCCGGTCAAAGAGCAGCCTGTAGAAGGGTGAGGAATTATGTTGCAATTAAGTGAATTAAAAAATGATCAGATTGAAATCATTCACGATTTGGTATATTCCAAGCAAAATGAGAAAGAATTACTAGCCGATTTATATATCCCTAAAAACACCCGATTACCTGTTCCTGTCATTATTTGGCTACATGGCGGGGGATGGCGCTTTGGTGACCGGCAGCTCGGTCCGGATTTCTCTACTTATTTTGCAAGCCGGGGCTTTGCGATGGTCAGTATTGAGTACCGTTTAAGTGAAGAAGCGGTTTTTCCTGCTCCAGTTCATGATGTCAAAACGGCTGTAAGATGGGTGAAGATGATTGCTGAAACATATGGTCTTGATTCGAATAGAATCGGCCTCTGGGGTTCATCTGCCGGTGGCCACCTTGCTGCACTTGCCGCAACATCTGGATCGGACGAGTTTATAGGTGAAAACCCTGAATACCCTGATATATCCAGCGAAGTACATGCAATTGCGATTGGCTACGGACCAGTTGATTTTCTTAAAATGGATGAACAAAATGAAAAGAATGGAATCATCGAGGAGGATCCTGAATCAGCGCAAATTCCAACCGATAAAAAGGCTACTGATCCTGATTCGTTCGAATCATTGTTTTTAGGAGAACCAATCTTTTCATGTCCTGATCGTGTGAAAGCAGCGAACCCTATTACATATATAATGCCAGGTATGTCACTGCCTCCATTCCTTATTATGCACGGATTAAGTGACACGGCTGTTCCTGCAAAGCAAAGTGAAATGCTCTATAAGGCCATTGCGGCGGAAGGAAATGATGCATCTTTTTATCTTATAAAAGGACTAGGTCACGGTTTTCTCAATAGATCGAATATAGATGATGATGGACCAAAAATAGCAAACTGTCACTTTTCAAAAGATGGTGTCGAGACGAGCAATGAAGAGAGGGCACACTTTATCTTCTGGACAATCGAGCAGTTTTTTGTGAGAACTTTAAACTAGTTTTAACTAGAGAGGGTGTCCCAAAAGTAATGTCTTTTGGGGAAAATCCTCTTTTTTTCGTTTGAAAAACATTCTCAGACCAAGGTCGTAATTTGTTGGATTATGTCTAATAGCAAATAAAATTCAATAATCGCAAATAAATTTTCAAAATAGCAAATAAAATCCCTAAATCGAAAATAAAAATCCAAAATCGCAAATAAAACAAATTTCATATGAAAAATGGTGGATTTCTATGAAACAGAGGGACAGGTACACTGTCCCTATTTATATATTCAACCTACATAGCTAAAAAAGGTCAATAACCAGGTTCTTTCTTAAGACGGTGCATTACCATCCACTTCATCATCACTTCTAAACTCCAAAATATCACCAGGCTGACAATCTAATGCCTTGCAAATAGCCTCCAAAGTGGAAAAACGAACAGCTTTTGCCTTGCCATTTTTTAAGATAGAAAGATTCGCCATCGTGATTCCAACTCTTTCCGAAAGCTCAGTAACACTCATTTTTCGTTTCGCCAACATCACATCGATATTAATAATAATCGCCATTAATTTCACCTCAGACCGTTAATTCATTTTCTGATTTGATTGTTATTGCTTCTTGTAAAAGACGTTGAAGAACAGCAGCGAATACAGCGATAACGATCGAAGCGAAGATAGGGACCATTCCAATGATGATAAGACCAGGTGCATCATCCAATTCTGCTAATAGGAAAACAAATGGAATGATAACTACATACAAACCGCTGATGGTTAATGCGCAGAATTTGATCACCTTTAAAGCTCTAACAGACAATTCCGAGAAAGCCTGGTTTTTGTCAATATAGCTTAAAAGCTTAAAAGCCTGGAACAAGGCAATAAAAAAAGGGATTGCTGATACATACATTCCGATCACAATGGGATACAGGATATGGGCATAATCCGGATTTGCAGGATTATTAGTTAATTGAACCAATCCAAAAATAATCAAAGCCAGTACAGGTGTTCCAATAAGGAAGACAGCTGCCTTTAAAAAGAGTGTTGAACCTAATTTCATAAAAAAGCACCTCACAGATTTATTATCGTTATAAATTTATCACGTAATTTATCGATTTACAATAAAATTTTATCTATAGTTATGATTGTTTTGTTATTAAATAAAAATTCTACTTTCATTTATAATAGATAAATACAAAATTATCCAAAAATGGAATTGACGAAACGATGTTATACGACGTATAATATGTTTGTTCCAATAATATACGCCGTATAATATTATAAAAGAAATTGGAGGTGTTCAAATGTCATTCCAATTGGGTTCCTCTTTACTTGATGCCTGTGTCCTTGCCGTATTGGCAAAAGAAGATGCATATGGCTATTCACTCACACAGCAAGTACGTGAAATTATGGATATCTCAGAATCGACACTGTACCCGGTGCTTCGTAGATTGCAAAAGAAAGAATATTTAACAACATATGACAGCCCATTTCAAGGAAGAAATCGAAGGTATTACCGGATTACTGACAGGGGAATGGAAAAGCTCCAAGAACTTCGCAGTGAATGGGTGGAACACAAACGAAAAATTGAATCTGTTTTATTAGGAGGAATAAATGGTGAGTAAAGAAGAATATCTGAAAAAACTCCGGGTCAAAATTAAAAAATTGCCAAGTGAAGAAATAGAAGAAGCAATTGACTATTATCGTGAGTATTTTGATGAGGCAGGAGAAGAAGATACCAAATCAGTTATTGCAAGACTAGGTTCACCATCCTATGTTGCATCTCAAATTCTGGCGGATTATGCAATAAAAGACTTGGATAATCAAAAAAGTACAACGAAAAAGAACGTTTCGGCCATTTGGTTTATCATCCTTGCCATTCTAGCCTCGCCGATTGCTTTGCCACTTGTCCTTGTGATCATTTGTCTTATATTTACCTTAATTCTGGTTTGTGGTGTAGCGATTCTTACTTTTTTTATCCTTGTTGTAAGTTTACCCATTAGTGGATTGTTCAGCTTATTTGCTGGCGTGTCGGTCATCGCACAAGATTGGCAAACATCCATATTCTTTAGTGGTATCGGCCTAATTACCATTGGAATTGGCGTGCTTTTATTTTCTCCTTTTCTACAATTCACCAAGAAGACTAGCTCAGGAATTGTGAAAGTATTGAAGAGATTGTTAGATAAAATGATTAGACGCAAGGAGGGAATCTAAATGAAACATACAAAAATCGCACTCGCAATGATTATGATTGGAACCCTTCTTGCTGTCATAGGATTATTCAGTGGCACTAAATTTTCGATTATCTTAACAGATAATGGGTTGAAAGCAGTAGGAAAAGAAGATCGAAAGAATGAGGAATGGGTATTGGAAGAATTCAAGGATTTGGAGGTAGCTCTCGCGGACGCCAAACTAGAGGTTATTCCCTCTGATGAATATAAATTGGAAATTGAGAGTCTAGTAGGTACAAAAATCACACATACAGTTGAAAATGAAACACTAACGATTAAGGATCGAGCATCACATTCAGAATTTACATTTGCCATGAACTTTATTGGAAACATTCAAAAAACAATCATTAAAATCTATGTTCCAGCCGATAAAGAATTTGACAATGTTAGCATTACGAATGATTTTGGAGATATAAAGCTGAACGAAATGACAACCGATAAATTGATGATCTTATCCAATGATGGAGATATAGACATCAAGGACATTCAATCTAATACTGTAACAATTCAAAACGATTTTGGCGATACTAATGCCTCAAATGTAAAAATAAACAATTTAACACTAGAAATTAATGATGGGGACGCCGAATTTAATTCTGTTAATATTGCGAAAGAAGCAACTCTTTCAAATGATTTTGGTGAAATTTCATTACGTGATTTTACTAGTCATGGCACAAAGATCGAAAGCTCTGACGGAGAAATTTATATAAATGGTGAACTCTTAGGAAAAACAAATATAGAATCCAGCTTTGGCGATATGAAGTTGGAATTAACGAATAAGGAAACCGAACTGAATTATCATATTCAGAATGATTTTGGCGATATAGTAGTAAACGGCGAAGAATTTGAAACAAAAACCACTAATAATGTAGATATGGATGATAAAATAACAATTCTTTCAAGTGATGGTGATGTTGAGATCTCTTTAGATAAATAAAACCACCTATAATTTTGACGGCAAATCGGTTAGGAAGAATCGGATGCCGTCTATTTTTATTTATTTTTACATTACTCATCCACCTTCCTTTTTATCAATGTCTGGTATACTTTATACGATACAACTAATCTTATCTATTAGGTGATAACATGCAACCTGAAATAAAGCTATCTGTACGTTCATTAGTTGAATATGTGTTTCGAAGTGGAAGTATTGATCAACGATTTCGAACTGCCACAACCCTTACGGAAGGAACAAAAGCTCATCAAGCCATCCAAAGGACGTATCAAGAAAATGATGAGAAAGAAGTCTTTCTAAAAACAGAAATTGAGTATAAAAAAATAATGTTCATCATTGAAGGTCGATGTGATGGGTTGCTATTTCGCGATGATAAAATCCTTATTGATGAAATCAAGTCAACTTCAAGAGAATTGAGTGACATAGAGGAAGAGTCAGTCCCTGTACACTGGGCACAGGCAAAGGTTTATGCCTATATATATGCCAAAGATTATGGACAGAACGATATGATTGTTCAATTAACTTACATACATGCTGTTACATCAGAGCAAAAGAAATTTCAAAAACTTTTTACTTATCAAGAACTCGAACAGTTTGTATTTGGATTAGTGAAGCACTATTATCCATATGCATCTCTTATGCAAAACCATCAACTGAGAAGAAATCATAGTATTAATCAACTATCATTTCCATTTACCACATATCGAGAGGGTCAACGTAAGCTTGCAGGTGTCGTTTATCAAACTATTTCAGAGGAAAAGAATATTTTTGCAAATGCACCTACTGGTATTGGAAAAACCATTTCGACGATTTTCCCAACACTGAAGGCGATCGGAGAAGGCAAACTGCATCGCATGTTTTATTTAACAGCAAAAACCATCACAAGACAAACCGCAGAAGAAGCTTTTTCACTTATGAAGACTAAGGGATTGTGTATGAGTGCTGTTACGATTACAGCCAAGGAAAAAATCTGCTTTAAAGAAGAAACCATTTGTCAAAAGGAATATTGCGAATTTGCGAATGGATATTACGATCGAATAAATGAGGCTGTTCTCGATATTTTCTCTAATGAAACGTTTATTAATCGTCAAAAAATCGTGGAATATGCGAGAAAGCATACGATTTGTCCATTTGAATTTTCCTTAGATCTAGCATTTGTGGCAGATGCAATTATTTGTGATTATAACTATATTTTTGATCCAAAAGTGTCACTAAAGCGGTTCTTTGATGAACATAAACGAAAGTCCGCCTTATTAATCGATGAAGCTCATAATCTGGTTGATCGAGCAAGGGAAATGTTTTCAGCTGTATTACAAAAATCCGATTTTCTTTCATTAAAACGTGCTTATAAAGGGTCTGTTTTGTATGAATCAGTTCAAAAACTAAATAAATATTTTATTGAACTGAAGAAAAAGTGTTCTGAAAAAGGATATCTTGTGTGGCGGGAATTGGATGAACATCTGATCAACATACTTGAAGAATTTGTAGACAAGGCAGAAAAAGAATTAGTACAACCTTCAAAACAAGTTGAGCAATCAGGTCTATTAGAAACCTATTTTGCTGCAACTGGATTTGTTCGAATATCAAATCTCTATGATGAACAATATGTTACGTATGTTGAAATAGAGAAAAATGAAGTTCGTCTTAAAATGTTTTGTTTGGATCCTTCTCATCTATTACAGCAGGTTAGTAAGAAGTTTCGGACAACTGTCTATTTTTCTGCAACTCTTTTACCATTTCAGTATTATTTAGATATGTTAGGTGGTACGACTGAGGATTATACCATTTCGATTCCTTCACCATTTGAAAAAGAACAAACAGAGATATTCCTTCAACCTTTATCGACTCGATACCAAGACCGAGAGCGTTCAAAAAAGCCGATCATTGATATGCTTTCAAAGCTTTTGAAAGCACGCAGCGGAAACTATTTGATCTTCTTTCCTTCCTATCACTATATGAACAGTGTATATGATGACTTTATTACTAGCTGTCCTGACATTCGTACCATTATTCAGACAAACAGGATTGATGAGAAGGAAAGAGAACAATTTTTAGAAGAGTTCAAAGAAGATAATACAGAACCATTTTTAGGCTTTGCGGTGTTAGGTGGTATTTTTTCTGAAGGTGTTGACTTAAAAGGGAATAGGCTAAATGGTGTCATCGTTGTCGGAGTGGGTTTACCACAGCTTTGCCTGGAACGAAATATAATGAAAGATTATTTTCAAACAACAGGAAAAAACGGATATGATTACGCATATACCTTTCCCGGCATGAACAAAGTGTTACAGGCAGGTGGCCGATTAATCAGATCTGAGACCGATACCGGAGTAATAGTACTTGTTGATGATCGGTTTCTGACTCAGAAATATCAAGGACTTTTACCAAGGGAATGGAGGGATTTTGAATATGTTCAAAATCTCCCGATTGATAAATAACTTTTGTTATCTTAAGGGAAACGATTAGTCGTTTCTCTATTTTTTTGTGCCCAGCAAGCCGTTAACCTATTAAAATCTTAGAAATAATTAGGCTCTTTCACCAGTAGCAATACCCACCCAATTTACATATTTTGTTGAAGAAGTATGTGATTACCAAAAGACAGGTTTATATTTAAGTGTCCGTTTCTCGTCACTGGTCCCAGGTAAGTATTATGAGGAGGTTTTACTTAATGAATAATTTTCAACAGGATCTTCAGATGTTAAATCTTGGAGATTACCAAGCAACTCAGGCTGTACCTTATGACCCGAATCAATATTATTATGATGATGAAAGACTGTACGTTGGTATAGGCGGTTTATTCCGTTGTTATAGTTGTTTTAGTTGTTATAACTGTTTCAATTGTTATAACTGCTTTAGCTGTTTCAGTTGCTTTAATTGTGGCGGCGGCCGTTGTGGCGGAGGTCGCTGTGGTGGAGGTCGTTGCGGTGGCGGTGGTCGCTGTGGCGGAGGCGGCGGAGGCCGCTGCGGAGGAAGATAGAATAAAATTCGTTAATAAATATGGAAAGTCTCTACATAAGGTTGTAGAGGCTTTTTCTGATTGACATAACGGACAAATAGCCATTCATAAAATGGTAGTACTGTATGTTGAAAGACAATGGCAACTGCGGTTAAGGAGGATCGATATGACAAACTTATACCCTTCTATGCGTCTGAAGGTGAAAAGGGACACGTTTTTTCTCCCTGAAGCTAACAGCGGTGTATATTTTCGGAATAATGTAAGTTCGTTTCGTATGGAAGGCAGTATGATTGATAAGTGGGTTGAGAAACTGATACCGATGTTCAATGGAGAAAATACTTTAGAGAGTCTGACAACAGGATTACCAGGACCTTATCGTGATCGAGTGTACGAAATTGCTGAAACATTGTATCAAAATGGATTTGTTAAAGATGTAAGTCGGGACCATCCGTATCAATTGCCTGAACATGTCCTCAAAAAGTATGCTTCACAAATTGAATTTATTGATAGTTTTGTAGATTCTGCCGCGTTTCGATTTCAGAATTATCGACAGGTAAAAGCATTGGCAGTTGGTTCAGGAGATATGTTTGTTTCATTGATCTCCGCATTACTAGAATCTGGGTTACCTAAGTTTCAAATACTCATAACAGATAGGAAACAGACAAATATACAGCGGCTGCATAAACTCATGGCACATGCCCGAAAAAACGATTCGGAGGTTGCAGTCGAGGAGATCTCACTAAGCACTTGGAGAGAGATTGTGGAGCCGTTTGATTATATATTATACGTGTCACAAGAGGGGAATGTAGAAGAGCTAAAACTTCTCCATACGATTTGTAGAGAAGAAAAGAAAGTGTTTATCCCTGCTTTATGTTTACAACAGATTGGGATGGCGGGTCCTGTCGTTTTACCAAGCTCAGAGTATTGTTGGGAATCTGCATGGCGCAGGCTTCACCGAACAGAACTCTTTAAAGAAAATCGAATTTCTTCTTTTTCCACAACAGCCGGGGCCATGCTTTCTAATCTCATTGTATTTGAATTGTTTAAAAACATTACCGGGGTGACTGAGGGAGATAAGAATAATCAAACCTTTTTACTGAATTTAGAAACGATGGAAGGAAACTGGCATACATTTCTTCCTCATCCACTATGTAGTGGAAAAAAGGTAACTAGGACTGTAGACGATTTTGACGAACGCACTCAGCGAGATCTGGATAGAGAAGAAATAGGAAAATTACTTCTTTTTTTCAATAAATTAACATCAAAGGCAACAGGGATTTTCCATACCTGGGATGAGGGAGATTTGCTGCAGCTCCCGTTAGCACAGTGCAGGGTTCAGGCAATCGATCCCTTGTCTAATGGACCTGCTGATTTGTTGCAAAGTGTCATCAGTTCGGGACTAACGCACGAGGATGCTAGAAGGGAAGCAGGTCTCGCCGGAATTGAAGCATACGCAATGCGATTAACGGCCATGCTCAATCTGCCAACAAATGTTCAAATTTGTGCAGGTGAAACATTTACGGAAAGTGTCTATCGTGGGTTACAAAAGTGTTTAGTACAGGAGATGAAAAGAAGTCAGACAAACAATACCGTTTCTCTATCTCGAATCAAGTTGAATACAGTAGAAGATGAGCGATCCAGGTTTTATTTACAGGCTTTATCAACGATACAGGGTGAGCCGTTGATTGGATTAGGAGAGGAAGTCCATGGCTTCCCTGCAGTGTGGATCGGGACGAAACATGGATGGTATGGAAGTGTAGATACGAATCTAACACGTTCATTAAGAAACGCATTGCAACAGGCTCTTTATAAATCACAAAACAATGAGGATCCGATAAATTTTCAAGGTTTAACCGCAGCATCCGTAATATTTATTGAAAAAGCACAAATACAAATTAATATACCTGATGGTGATGCTCAGAAACATTCTATGCTTTTGCAATCTGCAAAGGAAGTATTGGGCCGTAATGGAAAGCGACTTGATATTTTTGAACTTGAACTAGAGCCAATTATAAAAGAGGGCTTAGCAGGGATATTTGGTGTCGTGGTTCGAGAGGAGGAATGATGGTGAGTGCTAATTTGCTGGTTGTTGGTGAGGGCTTACTGGCAGACCTTTTTTGTAAGGAGCTATCCTCAGAATTTCTGATTGTCCGAAAGACACATGTTGATTCAGTCGTACCGGAAACCATTGATTTAGCTATGGTCTTACATAATGAATGGAATCCTTCTATTGATCAAATCGCTGAAGATGTGTATCGGGCAAGCAATACCCCATGGCTTCGAGGGTGTGTTTCATTTGGAGAAGGCATTGTCGGGCCATTGGTTTATCCTGAAATTCCAGGTTGTTCTCAATGTGCCGATTTGCGCCGTATTATAACCGGAAGACATCGTAGAGAAATGTGGCAAATGCATAAAAATTTAGAGAACACTGGAAAATCTCAACATGAAGCCTGGATATCACGGACAGGGTTATTACAGATGGTCTATCTCCTTAAAACAGAGATTCAAAGGTTTATAAAAGAAAATCATTCTCAAGCAGAGAAGAGGATTGGTTTCATCAACCTAAAAACATTGAAGAGTTCATGGCATTCCTTCCTGCCTGTCCCACAATGTAAGGTATGTAGTTCCATACCTGATGATTCACCGGAATTAGCTCGAATTTCCCTTCAGCAAAGTCCGAAAATCAGTATGGAAAGTTATCGTACCCGTTCATTAGATGATCTGAAAAACGTGTTAGCCAAAGACTATCTTGATTCTCGAACAGGTCTGCTTAATGATAAGATGTTTAATCTCGTGCCTCCATTTGCGGATGTAAGTGTCAATTTACCTTTATTTGAGGGAGATGAAGGAACAGCCGGCCGTACAAATTCCTATGCTCAAAGTGAGTTAACGGCCATTTTAGAAGGATTGGAACGATACTGCGGCCTTGAGCCCCGTGGAAAACGGACGAAGGTATATGACTCTTATGAAAATGTAAAAGATCAAGCCTTAAATCCACAATCGGTTGGTGTACATGAGACAGAACAGTATCAACGCCCGGGATTCCCCTTTGAAAAATTTGATCCTGACCGTCCAATGAAATGGGTCTGGGGCTTTTCTCTTTTGATTGAGCAACCGATTCTCATCCCGGAGTTACTTGCTTATTACAGTTTGGGGTGTGGATCACGAGGATTTGTCTATGAAACGTCAAACGGATGTGCACTAGGAGGAAGTTTAGAAGAAGCGATTTTTTACGGCATTATGGAAGTGGTTGAGCGTGATTCGTTTCTTATGACCTGGTACGCAAAATTATCTTTACCACGTATTGATCCATACTCCTCTGAAGATGAAGAACTAAAGTTGATGATTGAGCGGATGAGTACAGTTGGAGGATATGATCTGTATGTATATAACTCTACAATGGAACACGGAATTCCAAGCATTGTCGCATTAGCAAAAAACAAAAAGCAAAAAGGGTTAAACCTAATCTGCGCAGCCGGGGCTCATTTGGATCCAGTGCGGGCTGTGAAAACGGCTGTTCATGAGCTGGCTGGCATGATGTGGACATTGGATGAGAAACTGGAAGCAAACAAAGAAGAATATGTCCGTATGTTACAAGATTCATCCTTAGTCCAACAGATGGATGACCATGGTATGCTGTATGGATTACCCGAGGCAGAAGAACGGCTTCATTTTTTACTTAACAATAACTCTCCGATTAAAGCATTTAACGAAGCATTCAAGTGGAAGTCAAACCATGCTGACCTTACCGAAGATCTTCAAGATATCCTTCAAGCGTTACGGAGCGTAAACTTGGATGTCATTGTCGTTGATCAGACTACACCTGAACTTAAACAAAACAGATTACATTGTGTAAAAGTGCTGATACCCGGAATGGTACCGATGACCTTTGGGCATCATCTAAAGCGTGTATCAGGTCTAGAACGGGTATTGCGGGTCCCTATGGAATTGGGGTATACGACAGAACCACTGACATATGAAAAGCTTAATCCACTTCCACATCCGTTTCCATAAGAAGGGAGGACGGAAGGATGAATCTTGATGAGTTTTTGCACAATCTCCATTTTGACGTCGACAAGGCAAGCATACCAAACTGGGAAGTGGATTGGGAAGATGGCCCCCTAGCTTACAAGCTTTACTATGACTTACCTGAAATCCCGCTTTCTTTGGATATCCCATTATCGCTGGAAGGTCAGGATGCTCCAGAAAAGCCTGATCATAGGAAAATCGGTCACTTTCTTTGGTATGTGTATGGAATGACCCAATTTAACCAATCAGTTTTCCAGTTGAATTCGACCGAGAATAATCTGGAAGTCATGCAATCTTATAGAAGGTTTGCTCCTTCAGGTGGAGGTCTGTATCCAAACGAATTATATGTCTATTTAAAAATTGACGACTTACCTGAAGGTGTTTATCATTTTGATCCTTCACACCACCGCTTAGTCCTATTGCGTAAAGGCAATTTTGACGATTATCTTAACCGGACGCTCGGATACCAATGTGATCTTACATCTTGCTTTGGCACAGTTTTTATCTCCACGATGTTTTGGAAAAACTTTTTCAAGTACAATAACTTTGCTTACCGGCTCCAAGGGTTAGACACAGGTGTACTGATGGGGCAGTTATTAGAAGTGGCTAAGCGTTTTGGATTTGCATCAGGTGTGTACTATCAATATCTTGATCGTGCGATTAACCATCTTCTTGGACTCTTAGAACAAGAAGAGAGCGTATATGCCGTCATTCCGTTATCAGTAGAGCCAACCATTTGGTCAGGAATCCGTGATGGTATGAATATCTCAGCGGCAGACCTTTTACGAGAATTACCTCCCATACACCATAAACATCATGTTAAATCAAAGAGAATAAAAGAGTTTCCGATGTTATTAAAAATGAATGAAGCTTCCGTACTTGATTCTACTGCGTTTCGCTGGATCAAGGAAAAGGAGAATGGAGAAGTTGAGGGAAAGGTGGTACCTTTACCACTGGTTAAACGGCTTTCGTATGATTTCAAATCTATCTGTCAAAAGCGAATGTCACCTGATATGGATTTCATTTTAGACAAGGTAAGTCTAAACAAACTTGCCCAACTTCTATATGAGGCGACATCATCTTTCTATTATCGTAATGACGTAGACGAAAGATATTTAACTGAAACACGTGTTTCTATTTTTGCCTGTTTGTATAGTATAGAAGGAATCCCTAATGGAGCTTATTTCTATGACAACAGTGCACACGCATTGCGTCTGGTAAATCCAGGGGACCACAGGCCCATGCTGCAATCCGGTATGCCTTTAGGTAATGTAAATCTCCTGCAAGTACCGATTACCATACATGTTGTCGGTGACAAGGATTACGAGAAGGATTCACTTGGCTACAGAGGATATCGAATTCAACAAATGGAAGCGGGGATGCTCGTCCAAAGATTATTATTAGCAGCATCAGCCCTTGAAATGGGTGGCCACCCTCTCCTTGGTTTTGATGTTAATCTAAGTGATCAACTTTACAACTTGGATTCTCTTGGAAAAACATGTTACATTCAAATACCAATTGGTCCTTATCGACAAAGGCCTTGGTTGATGGGAAGGCTACATTCTTGATTCACAACTAAGACCTTAGCCGAAAAAGATGCGAACAATACATTAACCTTGATTGGCTCTTGCTATTCAAGGTTTTTTGGTTCATAAAATGAAGATTTTATCATGTTTTTTCAATTAGAGTAATGGAAGAAGGTAAGTCAATAAGAGGAAATACAAAGATAATGATGAAATATCTATAAATTAAAAAAATAAAAATAAAGCGTTTACATTTTTGATATAATCATTTAATATACTTAATAAAGGCACTGGAAAAAGTAAGTGATGAAAAATAGTTGTGATAAAGTCTTACAAACTTGTCGAAATCATCAAAATCACAATGTAAGCTCATAAATAAGGGTGAAGCATAGAGTTTATACATATAATGCAAACTCTCATGTGAAAAACTAAATAAAGGCACTGGAAAAAGTAAGTTTTGAAAAGAGGATATATAAATGGAAATTCAACGAACAGGGGACTTAAGGTTAATACAGGAGTTAAATCGTTCGCTAATACTAGATACAATTCGTAAGCGTGGTGCAATCTCAAGAACTGAAATTGCCAAAGCCATTAAGGTGAGTCCGACTACGGTTACATCTGCTGTAGCTGAGCTCATAAACGAAGGTCTTGTTTATGAGGATGGAGTGGGAAGTTCAAGTGGAGGAAGGAAGCCGGTATTACTTCGCTTTAATCCGAAGGCCCACTCAGTCATTGGTGTATCGATCACGAACTCGTTTATTAAAATTGCATATATGGATCTTGAAGGAAACATTCTTAAAAAAGAGGTACACCCTACGAACAATTGCCTTGGGGATGAGATGATTCACCTTTTATTAGAAATTGTTGAAAGCTTTACGAAGAATAAACAGGACATTGAAAAATGCCAGGGGATTTCAATTATCACTCCAGGGATAGTGGATGCAAATAAGGGGGTCATTTCCTATAACTCAAAATTGAAACTTTATAACGTTGAGTTGAAAAAAATAATCGAGGAGAAAATTGGCTTACCTACTTTTGTTGATAATGACGCAAATGCATATGTCTTAGCAGAAAACTTTTTTGGATCATTTAGCCATTATAAAGATTTACTATATGTAACGATTGGGGATGGTGTAGGTTCCGGTATTTTAATAAATGGATCGATTTATCGCGGTTTCCTTGGCAGCTCAGGAGAATTTGGTCATACAACAGTTGTTCAAGACGGAGTGAAGTGTGATTGTGGCAACAAAGGTTGTCTAGAAAACTATACGAATTGGCCAACCATCTATTCAAAAATCGTATCCGCGATCATCACGACAGGTTCTAATACAATCATTAAAGAACTCTCACAAAATGATTTAAACAAAATCAAACCTAATACATTTATTGAGGCTGTTAACCGTCAAGATGAATTGGCAGTGGAAATTTTAGAGGAAGTTGTGAAATACCTTTCTATTGCCGTCACAAATATTGTTCATATGTTTAATCCACAAGTTGTGATTTTAAGTGGAAGTATTGTTCAAGATAATCCGCTACTGTTAAAACGAATTAATGAAATGGTAGCAAGTAAGGTGATTCCGGTATTAAGAGATCGGGTTAACATTCAAAGTACATCACTTGGACCTGATTTTGAATTACTAGGATCAGCAGCTGTGCTGCTTCATGGAAAGTTTAAATTTGAAATTTCTTAAAATATCTTAACCTTTTAAGGGGGTGGTACAACTAGAATGACACTACATCTTAGAACATCAGATCGTTTTTCAGCTTTACTCTAGGTTGGTTTGTAAATCAAAGTATAAAAAGGGGTGCGGGGAAAAATGAAAAAGATAGTTAGTTGGATCGTGCTAACATTAATGGTTATCTCTTTAGTAGCATGTAGTTCGAATTCTAGTAGTGGAAAAGATAAGAAAACGCTAGAGGTTGCATTATGGGATGAAAATGCAAGCGATGCAGTTGATGCCTCAATCGAAGCCTTTAAAAAAGAACACCCGGATGTTGAAGTAAATGTCACATATACACCTTTTGCAGAATATTGGACGAAATTAAAAACAAGTTTAGGTGGTGGAAGTGGACCGGATGTTTTCTGGATGAATGGTCCAAACTTCTATCAATATTCAACACAAGGCTTAATTAAAAACCTTGAACCATTTATTTCCGAAGATGATTCATTTAACAAAGATACGTATTTCCCGGCTGTTGTTGATTTATATTCATTAGAAGGAGAGTTATACGCTGCCCCTTATTTTGTTGATGCTGTTGGTCTATTTTACAATAAAGAAATTTTTGACGAAGCAGGCGTAGAATACCCGGATGAATCATGGACATGGGAAGACATAAAAACTGCCGGCGAAAAATTAATAAACCCCGACAAAGGCATATATGGCTATGCCGCACATACTGTATCAAGTCAGCCGGGTTACTACAACTTAATGCACCAGGCAGGCGGTTTTGTCATCAGTGATGATAAAACAACTTCAGGATTTAACACCCCAGAGGCTAAAGAAGCTTTCACCTTTTTAAAAGAATTACAGGATAAAGGTATATCTCCATCCACACAATCTCAAATTGAAACAGAAGTTGAACAATTATTTATCTCAAAGAAACTTGCCATGATCCCGGCAATCAATGTTAAGGCCTCTACATATACGGAGGAATTAGGAGATTCCGTCGGAGTAGCACCACTTCCGGCAGGTAAGCAGGAAGCAACCATTGTCCATGGTATTGGCTGGGCAATGAATGAAAAAACAAAAGATGAAGATTTAACATGGGAATTAGTTAAGTATTTATCAAATGAAGATGGAAACCGCGTAATTGCTGAAACAGGTTTTTCAATCCCGGCGATTAAATCGATGAGTGATGTTTGGAAAGAATCATTACCATCATTGGATTTACAAGTCTTTATCGATGCTCAAGAGTCAGGAGCTGCTTATCCAGTATCAAAACGTACCGCAGAATGGCAAGATGTTGAAACAAAAGAAATCCAAGCAGCCTTTTTAGGTCAACAGACAATTGACGAGGCACTAGAGAAAATTGGTACAGAAATGAATGCCATATTGGAAGAAGAACAAAAAGAATAATAGTGGTTTGAGAAGGGGCTATCACAGATGAAAATGGCTAATCCCTTCTCAATCTAGATGTCTAATCTCTTCCCTTTATTGTATTGAATGAAGGGAAGAGAACAAAAAATTTAAAACGGAAGGAGAGATTTAGTTGGAAAATTCGTTAGCTACAGAGAAAAAACAGCAACCTGTTTTACCTAAGGTGAGAAAAAAGAAACCGAATAAAGAAGTATTATGGGCATATCTATTTATAGCTCCGACAGTTCTTGGCCTTTTCGTCTTTTATATGTTTCCGGCTATTGCGTCTTTTGCTCTCTCATTTACGAAATGGAATGGCATTAGTACGGCAGAGTATGTTGGGCTGGAAAATATTATAACATTACTAAATGATGAATCCTTTATTCGTTCAGTGCTCAATACGATCGTTTTTACGATTGTCTCCGTTCCGCTTTCTGTTATTTTTGCTCTTATTATCTCTTTGCTGCTGAACCAAAGAATCAAAGGAATGGTCATGTATCGTACCCTTTACTTCTTACCTGTTGTCACGATGCCTGTCGCAGTTGGAATGGTTTGGAAGTGGCTATATAACACGGAATATGGACTCATTAATTACATGTTAGGTTCATTAGGACTTCCACAACCGTCATGGTTGTTTGATCCAAATATTTCGCTGATTTCTGTTATTTTAGTATACGTCTGGATGACGGTCGGAAATAATGTCATTCTCCTTCTGGCTGGATTACAAGGAATCGATAAAACCTATTATGAAGCAGCTCAAATTGACGGTGCTTCAAAAATGAAGCAGTTTTTCAACATAACACTGCCGCTTATCACACCAACTTTATTTTTTGTCTTCATTACAGGAATGATCAGCTCGCTCCAAGTATTTGATTTAATTTATATCATGATTGGGGAAAGTACGGCCCTGTTAGATCCATTACGGACAGTTGTGTTCGGGGTATATGAAACAGGCTTTGAGTATTCACAAATGGGCATGGCTTCTGCTCAAGCATTCCTCTTATTCTTAGCTATTCTGGCGGTTACAATCATTCAGTTTGTCTTCCAGAAGAAGTGGGTTCACTATGATGGATAAAAAGGAGTTGTTAACAGATGAAACTAAAAATAGGTAATCATATATTGCTGATTTTCGGGGCATTTATCATGATTGTACCATTTTTATGGATGGTTTCCACTTCGCTGAAGACATTTGGGGAATCTATGCAGGTACCGCCAACCATCTTACCGAAAGAATGGAAATTTGAAAACTATGCAGAAGTTTTCGAGAGTGTTAATTTTGTCAAATACTATATAAACACAATTGCCTTAACACTTGGCAGAACGATCGCACAGTTGTTTTTATGTTCGCTTGCTGCATTTGCTTTTGCCCGATTAACATTTCCTTTTAAAAATACAATTTTTATCGCGATTCTATCTGTGTTGATGGTTCCTCCACAAGTTATTTTAATTCCAAACTACGCGATCTTAACACAGCTTGGTTGGATTGACACGTTTTATGCGTTAATTGTACCAGGTATGTTTAGCGCCTTCGGTGTCTTTTTGTTAAGACAGTTTTTTATGGGGATACCAAAGGAACTGGACGAAGCAGCAACGATGGATGGATGTTCATTGTTCGGGATCTATTGGAGAATCATTCTTCCAAATGCAACACCGGCACTCATTGCACTAGGGATCTTCACTATCCTTGCAGCATGGAACGATTTCCTCTGGCCGCTTGTGATGACGAGTTCTGAGAATATGAGAGTTCTTTCAGTTGGAATTGCTGCATTCCAAGGACAATATTCAACTGATTATCCGTTACTGATGGCTGGAGCTGTGCTTTCAACAATTCCAATGCTGATCATGTTTATCTTGTTCCAAAAACATCTCATTTCCGGAATTGCCTTACAAGGTGTTAGAAGATAGGTTACTAGAATGGCTTAGGAGGATACAGATGAGCTTAGAGAAAAAAGATCTAGCAATCGGGGTGGACTTAGGAGGAACAAAACTATTAGTAGCGCTCATCTCGGTTGATGGAAAGGTAATCAGGGAACTGGAATGCAAAACTTCTATACACGATGCAGTTCAAATTTCATTTACTCTAGTTAACGCGATTACACAATTAATCGACCATGTAAATAGGAGTAGATTAAGAGGAATTGGCGTTGCTTCGGCGGGTGTTATAGATTCGAAGCGAAAGAAAATAGTCTATGCCAATAATTTAGGGTTGGAAAACTATCCAATTGGAGACTTGCTTGAAGATCACTTTCATCTTCCGGTTCGTGTTTGCAATGACGCGAATTCCGCCGCCATTGCCGAATGGATTTGGGGTGCAGGTATTGGAAAAAGAAATCTTATCTATATTACCGTAAGCACCGGCATTGGAGCGGGAATAATTAGTGACGGCAAACTGATCACTGGAATTCATGATAGTGCAGGTGAATTTGGACACATCACCATCGTTCATAAAGGTGAACAATGTGGATGTGGAAACAGAGGTTGTTTAGAGCAGTATGCTTCAGGTACAGCACTTGCGAGGCTGGCAAATCAACGACTAAAGAATTCCACCAGCCTGTTACATGATTTGAAAACAGGATCAACAGTAACGAATAAAGAGATTGCATTAGCTGCTGAAAAAGGTGATCCTCTATCCATCTCATTACTGCACGAAGTTGGTGAATATTTGGGGACAGGGGTAACGAGCTTAATTCATTTATTCAATACCGAAGCCATTGTCTTTGGTGGTGGAATTATGAATATGTCAGACTTTATTTTACCTGCAGTTGAAGAATATGTAAGGGAAAATAGTATCACTCAAATGAGCAGAGATGTTGTGATTAGCAAAACGGTGTTAGGGAAAAGAGCAGGTGTGATGGGAGCATCAGGTTTATTTTTTCTAAATGAAGGAACTGAACCAAGTATTAATGTGTAAAGAGAATTGTTCTAACTAAAAAGGTTAAAGGGGAGTTGCTTGTGTTTAAAACACTTGTTATTGGAGCTGGAACAATGGGAACTGTTCATGCTCATGCATACGAAAAATTAACAAACGTCGAGTTAGTGGGAATTGTTGATCATAATTTTCCGAAGGCACAAAAACTGGCAGAGCAGGTTGGGGTCAAAGCATTTTGTACATATGAGGAGGCAGTAGCAAGTATTAGGGAGATTGATGTTGTATCCATTTGCTTGCCGACCCCGCTTCATAAGGAATACTTGATAAAGGTTGCTGATCAAGGGAGTCATGTTGTTTGTGAAAAGCCTCTTGCAAGAACATTGTCAGATGCCAAGGAAATGATTGCTTACTGTCAAGAAAAAGATGTAAAACTGTTTGTTGGGCATGTTGTACGGTTTTTCCCTGAATACGTTAGAACAAAGCAACTACTGGATACGAACAAAATCGGCACGCCAGCCGTAGTAAGAACGTCAAGAGGTGGCGGTTTCCCAAATGCCTCAAATGATTGGTATGCTGATTTTAACAGCAGCGGCGGCTTGGTTTTAGACATGATTATCCATGATTTTGATTACTTAAGATGGTGTTTTGGTGAAGTCGAACGTGTATACGCGAAAAGCAGCAAGGGACGTGTGTATTCAAGAGTAGAATATGCGCTTGTCACATTGAGGTTCAAAAGCGGTGTCATTGCACACGTGGAGGGAACCTGGGCACATCAAAACTTTACAACGAAATTCGAAATCGCTGGTAAAAGCGGAATTATTGAATTTGATAGCTCGAAGGTACAGCCTGTTGTGACTGGACGGAATAGCAGCAGTTCAGGTGGTGTTGCCGTCCCTGAAAGTCCGTTAAAAGATAATCCTTATTTTATGGAGCTTCAGCATTTTATACAGTGTATCGAGAAAAACGAACAACCAATTGTAACGGCAGAAGATGCAGTGAAAGCAATGGAAATCTCTTTAGCAGCGTTAGAATCAATTGAAACAGGTAAACCGGTTGTCTTAAATGAGGTAAAAGTAAAGGAGGTTATTCGATGAGAGTCGGAATCATTAGTTTTGCTCATGGTCATGCATACGGATACGCTAGTGCCTTACAAAAAATAAACGGAATTGAACTAGTTGGAATTGCAGATGACAGTCAAGAGCGCGGTGAAAAGGTAGCTGCTCAATTTCAATCGAAGCACTATGCGGATTACCTTGAATTATTCGATCAAGATATAGAAGCAGTTATTATTACCTCTGAAAATAGTCTGCATATGGAGCATGTTGTAAGTGCTGCCAGAAAAGGAATTCATATATTATGTGAAAAGCCGTTAGCTTCAAAAGTAGAAGATGCGAAAAAAATGATCCAAGTATGTAAGGAAAACAATGTCATTCTCCAAACTGCGTTTCCGGTAAGATTTAACACACCAATCGTAAACGCAAAAAAAATCATTGATAGTGGCGAGCTTGGGAAAATCATTGCGATTAAAGGAACCAATCGTGGAACAAATCCGGGAGCCTGGTTTGTCGATAAGGAAAAATCAGGTGGCGGTGCTGTCATCGATCACACGGTCCATGTCGTTGATGTGATTCGTTGGTATACAGGTGCAGAAGTAACCGAGGTCTATGCTGAAGTTGATAACAAAATTTCGGATTATGATATTGATGATTGTGGCTTATTGACAATGGAATTTGATAATAACATGTTTGCTACATTAGATTGCAGCTGGTCCCGTAATAAAACCTACCCGACATGGGGAGATGTGACATTAGAGATTGTCGGCACAAATGGGACTCTAACAGTAGATGCCTTTGAACAGAAAACAGCTGTCTATAGTAATGAGGAAGGTGCACAGTGGGATTTCTGGGGAGACAATATGGATGAAGAGTTAGTCGCCGATTTTATCACAACCGTCAGAGAAAAACGGGATCCGTCTATCACTGGTGAAGATGGCCTAAAAGCATTAGAAGTAGCAATCGCAGCCTATGAATCTTCCGAAAAGAAACAACCAGTTTCTCTTATTTAAAAAATTGTAGAGGTCATTTCTAGTTAAGGGGATGACCTCTTTTTATGAAGGGGTGGTTTTACATGTTAAAAGGGATCAATCAATGGTGCTATCCAGAGGGAACTCAACTTGAACAAGTATTTGAATATAGTCGTGACGCAGGCTTTGACGCAGTGGAATTAAATGTTTATGATACTGGCGGTATAGGGCTAACAATAGAAACAACCGAAGAGGAAGCAAAGCAGATCGTCCAGCTTGCAGCTGCCTATGACTTAAAACTGAAAAGTCTTTCAACCGGTTTATTATGGGAAAGTCCACTTAGTCATCCGGATGTAGCGATTAGGGAACAAGGCAGAAAAGTGGTGGAAAAACAAATTCAATTAGCTTCCGTGATGGAAATTGATACCATTTTAGTTGTCCCGGGCGTTGTAACAGAAACAATAACCTATTCTGAATGCTATGAGCGCAGTCAGACTGAACTTAGAAAACTGCTACCACTGGCAGAGAAGAACAACGTTACGATAGGAATTGAAAATGTATGGAATAAGTTTTTACTCTCACCACTTGAAATGGTGAACTACATTGACGAATTAGATTCTGATTATATAGGAGCTTATTTTGATGTCGGTAATGTTTTGCAAATCGGCTACCCGGAGCAATGGATTCGGATCCTAGGTCATCGCATCAAGAAGGTTCATGTCAAAGATTTTAAAACATCCGTTGGGAACATAACCGGTTTTGTCCCACTACTTGCAGGTGATGTCAATTGGAGAAATGTCAATGGTGCACTAAATGAAATTGGCTACAACGATACGATAACAGCTGAAATCACACCATACAAACTTGATCCTCGACCATTAGCTGTTGATACATCAAGGAATCTGGAGTTCATTTTTAACATGCAAGAAATGGTGACACGTTAACGAAGTGGACCAGAAGCTCTCTCTTTCAACCTAACTATCTAGCAGAGAGTCTTCGGTTTTTTTATTCAATTATAACCTAAAGGGGGAAGAACGATGCCAAAAGTAAAGGTTGGTTTTGTTGGCGTAGGAGGAATAGGTGCTGTCCACCTGCGAAACATTGCAAAGAACCCGGATGCAACGGTTGCTGCGGTTTGCGATATTGCTGAGGAAAATGCACGACGAGCAGGAGAAGAATATCGTGCAACTGCCTATACAGACTTCGATGCGATGCTTTCACATGAGAAGCTGGATGCCTTATTTATCTGTGTTCCTCCATTCGCTCATGGTGACATGGAAGAGAAGGCAGCACGCCTTGGGATACATTTAATGGTTGAAAAGCCGCTAGGATTGAATATGAATTCCGTCGAGAAAAAGTTAGAAGCAATCAAGGATGCCGGTATTCTATGTGCAACAGGCTATTGTTTACGCTACTTAGATACTGTTGCAATCGCAAAAGAATTTCTGTCAGGAAAAGAGATTGCCATGGTAAGAGGCTATTATTTAACCTCCTTTGTCAAAACACCATGGTTTAGGCAAATGGAAAAATCAGGCGGACAGCTTGTAGAACAGGCCACCCATATTGTAGATTTAATGCGTTATTTAGCAGGAGAAATCGTTTCGGTTTCTGCTGATATGAATCTACATGTTTTAAAAGATATACAGGGAATGAATATCCCTGATGTTTCATCTATTAATGTTACGTTTTCATCGGATGCGGTAGGACACTTAGATTGCTCCCTCACACAGCCTGACCACAGAATGGGACTAGAAGTAATAGGAAATGGTTTCCGAGTGGAAGTGAATGGAAGGGATGTAACGATCATTGATGGAGAGAAAACAACGACTTATACGTCAAAGGTTGATTTCTATGAAATACAAGATCATGCATTTATTGACGCAGTCAAAACGAAGAATAAAGATGTCATTCTCTCATCCTATGAAAATGGACTTAAGACATTACATGTGACCCTTGCGGCGAATAGATCGAATGAGAAAGACATGATTGTTCATTTATAAGTAGAAACGAAGGCTGTACTATAGTATGGGTTCAAATAGTTCTTATCGCCACAGTAAATTTGAATTTATTATCAACCTAGAAAAGTTATGACTGTAGAGTGTTCCAACACCTTACAGTCTTTTTAGTGATTTATCGAACGAAAAGCTTACATATTAACACCATTTTAGAAAGCGCTTCCCATAGAGTTATAAAGATAAATGCAACATTTTCTGTCCACAAGTTAAAGAGTTGAATAAAAGAGAGTCAGTAATTAAAAGATGGATGTAGGTTATTAGATTTATTTCATTTTTTTTACAACTTTTGTTGATTATTTTAAATTTTTTGATTAATAGAACATAAATTTAAACAGGAGAACGATTATAAAGGAAACTAAATCTTTTGGAAGAATGTTTTTAGTTATAAAACAACTTTTATCGAAACAACATTTTATAAGGGGGTGATAGCAATAATAGAAAGTGATGCAGATTCTGGTGTTATGATGTTTCACTAAGGTAAATTATTTTAATATTTAACCTCTTACTATTTTTAAAGCAAATTATAAAATATTTATCATTATTGGAACTAAATAATAGATTGATATATAAGTAAAAAGGAGAGAATTATATGAAGATGTTAGATTTAGCTAATAAAGAAATTGAGAAACTGGAATGGTGCAAGCTGCCAGGTAAAAGGATACGTGCAGCAGGGTGTAATGCACGCCTAGGTGTTCATGGAGATAGTGTTCCTTTAGACCTTGTCCGGGTATCAATAGGAGGGCATGAAGGTTTTGGGTGGTCTCGAATAAATGAACAACGAGCACAGGAACTTTTAGGTAAAAAAGTTGGTGAGTTATTTAATCATAATGGAGAAGTAAATTCCCTTTATTATGATATTGAATTTCCCCTATTAGATTGGCTAGGAAAAATAAAGAACATGCCTGTATATAAGTTATTATTAGGCGACACAGATTTAAAAATAAGTGTTCCATGCTATGATACTTCTCTTTATTTTGATGACCTCCACCTTCAGGACGAAGATGATGCGGTAAAACTTATCCAATCGCAGGCATTAGAAGGAAAAGCACGGGGACATCGAGCATACAAAATTAAAGTAGGTCGCGGAGCTATGCACATGCCTCTCGATAAAGGGACAGAAAGAGACATTGCCATTATAAATGGAGTTCGAGAAGCAGTAGGCCCAGATGCTAAAATTATGATTGACGCTAATAATGGATATAACCTAAACCTTACTAAATATGTTCTGAAGGCAACTGCCCATTCTAACATCACATGGATCGAAGAAGCCTTTCATGAAGATCCACCTCTTCTTGAAAACTTAAAGAATTGGATTCAAAATGAAGGATTGAATGTACTTGTAACAGATGGTGAAGGAGATGCCGCACCACAAATAGTTGATTGGGCGAAACAGGGATATTTAGATGCAATACAGTATGACATCCTTCACTATGGTTTTCATAAGTGGATAAATTTAGGTCAGGAACTGGATAAAGCAAGTGTATATACTGCACCGCACAGTTATGGCTGTGTATATGGAAATTATGTATTAGGTCATTTAGCTCCACTAATTAAAGGTTTTTTATTCATAGAGTGGGATGAGATAAATATTGAAGGAATCGATACTTCAAGTTACATAATGAATGAAGGAAAGGTGGAAGTACCCGATAAACCAGGATTCGGTATTGAATTGGATCATCATTTTTACAGTAAAATGGTAGAAAAATCCGGTTGGAGTGTTTGTAAAAAACTTGTAGGGTAATTTCAAATAAAGATCCACACCTATAAGAAATAGGTGTGGATCTTTATTTGTCATTTTTCAGTACCTATTTTTTGAAAAAGGAACGTGGGATGATGTTTTGATAGTTTATGATTTACAAAGACCTAAACATCGTGGAGACTTTGATAAGAATAGGCAAGCATTTGATATTAATGTGATACCACTTGAATTTTCATTTATTGGATAATAAAGATATTGAGTTATTTATATTCTACCCGTTGTCTAATGTTTGTCTCTAACGATGTGGAACAAAATATTTAAAGGGAAAAATGAATAAAAAATGCAAAAACGTAAATTAGGAAATAGTGATCTGGAAGTCCCTGTTATTGGACTTTGATGCATGTGGATGAGCCATTGTTATGGACCATATTGAAGCTAATCAAGTTTTGGTAGATTTGATAAAAACGATTGCTGAAGAAAAAGAAGTAAAACCAGCTCAAATTGCACTAGCATGGGTAACTGGCTCTGAAAAAGAATGTGAACAAGCTGTTCATGACGCGATTATGGCAGGCTATCGTCTAATCGATACGGCTGCCTCTTATCTTAATGAAGAAGCAGTCGGAAGAGCTAATAAGCGGTGTGGTGTGCCAAGAGAGGAATTATTTATTACGACGAAATTACGGGTTCAGAATACAGGTTATGAGAGCACAAAGAAAGCATTCGAAAAATCACTGGAAAGACTGCAATTGGAATACCTTGATTTATATTTAATTCATCAACCATACGGTGATGTACATGGTTCTTGGCGCGCAATGGAGGAGTTGTACGCGCAAGGAAAAATCCGGGTGTTTTGGAGTTAGTAACTTCTATAGTGACCGTCTAGTGGATTTGATCATTCATAATAAAGTAGTTCCTGCCGTAAATCAAGTTGAAACACATCCTTTCTGCCAGCAAATAGAAAGTCATAAATTTATGAATGAGTACAATGTCCAAATCGAGTCTTGGGGACCAATTGCTGAAGGGAAAAATAACATGTTTCAGAACGAAATGTTAGTATCAATAGCCGGAAAGCGTAATAAATCCGTTGCCCAGGTTATTTTACGATGGTTAACACAAAGAGGAGTCATGGCGATTCCGAAGTCTGTTCGTAAGCAAAGAATCATTGAGAACTTCACTATTTTGACTTTGAACTAAGTCAGGAAGATATGGAGAAAATTGCTGCATTAGATACGAAAGAAGGTCTGTTCTTTTCACATAGAGATCCTGAAATGGCTTGGTACTCGTACACTTGATATTTAAGTTACCTTTTTATCAACACAACACATTCAAAATGGTATTTTAGGGCGAGTCTTTTCTAAAAAAATGATGTTTATTTGGTGATAATTCATATAAAAGCGTGAGGATCTACTGTGGATCCTCACGCTTTTTGATTTGATGCAACAATCTTACTCGGTTTCGTGTGAGTAATTTAAAGAAATCGCTCTCGAAGATTTGGCATCTCGTATTCCACTAAAATATGTAAATAGGAAAGGAAGGTAAGCAAGTCTTATAAGGGTAAGTGGTTTTTTTATGAAGGAATAAACCACGTAAGGTTCTCTTACGAAATGAGAGAAAGTAGCTAGCAACAAAGATAATATAAAAGTAGAAAGTGGTGAAGATAGTCCAAATGGTAAGACCACCTCTTAAATAGTCTTAATATTCAGAAAAAATGCGAGCTAATCAAGAACTTTTGGACTATCAACAAACAGCCCAGGTTAGAAATATAGACAAGGAGCTTCCTGATTTTATTTTTTTAAGAAGGTAGGTAGTAAGGTAACCGTCATATTTATCATCATGGAATCGTTCTCACATTTTTTATAACAATGATAACAACCAATATCTAAAGGGAGGGTGAGAGGATGAGAAATTACATCATTAAGTATTTACTTCAATTCATTCCAGTTCTATTAATCATTTCGTTTGTCGTCTTTGTATTAATTTATTTATCCGGAGATCCAGTAGCACTATTAATCTCTGATAATGCAACCCCGCAACAAATTGAAGAATTACGAGAGTCGTTGGGATTAAATGAACCATTCTACGTTCAGTATGGAATCTACTTAATGAATATGATTCAAGGAGATTTCGGTACTTCATATGTGTATCAGGAAGAAGCACTATCCATTGTTTTAGACCGTTTACCAGCGACAATATTGTTAGGATCTGTTTCGATGATCTTTGCCATTTTACTATCGGTTCCTTTGGGAATCTTATCAGCCATTAAAAGAAATTCGTATATTGATTTGATCATTTCTGGATTTTCAGTTGCAGGAAAGGCGATTCCAAATTTTTGGCAGGGTATCATGCTTATCTTAGTCTTTTCCATTATATTGGGGATGTTTCCCGTCTCTGGTGATGGATCTTGGAAACATTTAATTTTGCCAGCCATAACACTTGGGAGCAGTGCTGCTGCAGAGATAACCAGGCTCATTCGTTCCAGCATGTTAGATGTATTGAATCAAGATTATGTACGTACAGCCAAAAGCAAAGGAATTCCGGGTCATTTTGTTATCATTCGACACGCTTTTCGAAATTGTTTAATTCCAGTTATAACAATTATGGCAGCTCAAATTTCAGGGATTGTCGGGGGTGCTGTGATAACAGAAACCGTCTTTGCCTGGCCAGGGATGGGTCAGTTATTAGTAAAGGCAATCAGTGTCAGGGATATGGCGGTTGTTCAAGCAGTCGTATTTGTAAGTGCCTTCGCCATTCTATTAATGAATTTTTTAGCGGATATTACCTATCGTCTAACAGATCCACGGATTAAGTACTAGGAGGTGTAGTGAATGACCATTGAAATTCGAGTGAATGAGGTAGCAAATAAAAAACAGCATATCGAAAAAAAGCGATCTGATTTGTTTAGACGTTGGAAACATATTCTTCTATTCAGCAAAACAGGTACTGCAGGATTAATCATTGTATGGATGGTGATTTTGACAGCTATCTTTGCCCCATATCTTGCACCACATGATCCAACTGATATGGACGCAAGAAATACCCTTGCACCTCCTTTTTGGATGGAGAATGGGTCAACAGAACATATTTTAGGGACAGATAATCTTGGTAGGGATTTGTTAAGCCGGATTATTTATGGCACGCAAATATCTCTACTTGTAAGTGTTGCTTCCGTTTTAATCGCGGGTGTAATTGGAATATCTCTCGGTGTCATTTGCGGTTTTTATGGTGGTAAATGGTTTGATCATGTCATTATGCGTGTGGTTGATGCCAAAATGGCTATACCGGGCATCTTGCTAATGCTTGTCATAATAGGAGTATTTGGATCAAGTGTCACCACATTAATTCTTGTTCTGGGCTTTACTGAGTGGACAGCGTATACACGTCTAGTTCGAGGTGAAGTTTTGAAAATTAAACAGCTTGATTATGTAAAAGCAGCGCGTTCGATTGGTACAAAGGATCGGACGATCATGTTTAAACATATCCTTCCCAATATTGTATCCATTTGTATTGTCATTTCAACTTTAACAGTAGGTGGCAATATTGTGTTGGAAGCCTCCCTCAGTTTTTTAGGTTTGGGTGTTCAACCGCCAATCGTTTCATGGGGGTATATGCTTAACGAAGGGAGAGACCATATTGCAACAAGCTGGTGGATTTCAACTTTTCCAGGGATAGCTATTTCACTAACTGTATTAGGAATTATTTTTCTTGGTGATTGGCTAAGAGATCTATTTGATCCGCGCACAAAGTCTTAAAGAATATTTAAGGGACCATTTTGGAACGAGTAAGGAGGGAGTTCATTGACTTTACAGGAAAAACTGCTGGAAGTGAAAGAGTTAAAAACCTATTTTATGACAGATAGGGGAGTAACTCGTTCTGTTGATGGAGTGTCGTTTACGATTGAACATGGAGAAGTACTCGGTATTGTAGGAGAGTCCGGTTCAGGAAAAAGTGTAACGTCTTATTCTGTTATGGGCTTAGTCGATGAACCCGGAGAAATTGTAGGAGGCGAGATTTTATTCGAAGGGAAGGACTTGACAAAAATTTCGAAAAAGGAGCTAAGAAAACTACAAGGAAACTCAATTTCAATGATTTTTCAAGAACCAGTTACTTCGCTAAATCCATTACTTAAAATAGGTTATCAAATTTCCGAAAATATCATACTTCATCAATCGATGAATAAAAGGATGGCAAAGCAAAAAAGCATTAAAATGTTAAAGAAAGTAGGGATTGCTCGAGCAGAAGAGTTGTATAACGCTTATCCGCATGAATTAAGTGGAGGTATGAGGCAACGTGTGATGATTGCAATAGCGCTGTCTTGTAATCCTAAGCTACTGATTGCCGATGAACCAACAACAGCATTAGATGTGACAATTCAAGCCCAAATCCTATCGTTAATGAAAAATCTAAGAATGGATATAAATACCTCTGTCATGATTATTTCACATGACCTAGGTGTTATAGCTGAATTAGCAGACAGAGTATTAGTCATGTATGCGGGTCAAGTGATTGAGGAAGGGAATGTTTTTGACTTATTTAAATCTCCAAAACATCCATATACGCTTGGATTAATAAATAGCACACCAAAAATAACGGACACAAAGGAACTATTAGATTCGATACCTGGTACGGTTCCTGGTCCCTCAGAAATGCCGACAGGTTGTCGATTTCATCCGCGCTGTAAATTTGCTATGAAGAAATGTGTAAATCATGAGCCTTTTCTACAAAAGCTATCATCAGGATCTAAGGTACGATGTTGGCTCCATGAGGAAAAGGAGGTGAATATAGTTGACGAGTCTGAGTGAAATCGAACAACCGCTATTAGAGGTAAAAGGACTAAAAAAGCATTATGAGATTTCTAAAGGTTGGCTTGGCAAAGAAAAAGAAAAATTAAAAGCAGTGGATGGTGTCAACTTTAAGGTTTACAGAGGAGAAACCTTTGGGATTGTTGGAGAATCAGGCTGCGGAAAGTCCACAACAGGTAATGCAATTCTTCGATTACTAGAGGCTACTGAAGGTGAAATCCTATTCGAAGGGAAGGACTTAAGAACATTAACACCTGAACAAATGCGGGAAAAAAGAAAGGACATTCAAATGGTGTTTCAAGATCCATTTTCTTCATTAAATCCTAGATTAAGAGTTTCTGAAATTATTGCTGAGCCATTACGTTCCCACAATATTTTTAATGGCAATAAGCAAGAACTAAAAAAACGGGTTCGTGAGCTAATGGATATTGTCGGATTAAGTTCGTCATATGAAAACCGATTTCCACATGAATTCAGTGGTGGCCAGCGTCAGCGTATCGGTATCGCTCGTGCACTAGCATTGCAGCCGAAGTTGATTGTTTGTGATGAAGCTGTGTCTGCCCTTGATGTTTCTATTCAATCGCAAATTTTAAATTTACTCTCCAACCTGCAAAAGGAATTCAAACTCACTTATATTTTTATTGGTCATGGTCTTCCGGCGGTCAAACATATTAGTGACAGAATAGCCGTTATGTATTTAGGGAAAATTGTTGAAGTTGCTAACAAAGATCAACTATTTAAAAATCCCGGTCATCCGTATACAAAAGGGCTTTTGTCCTCTATTCCCATTCCGGATCCCACAATGCGGAACGAACAGAAACAAGTGATGATCAATGGTGATATTCCGAGCCCATCCAATCCTCCTAAAGGGTGTAATTTTAACACACGTTGTCCATATGTGGTTGATGCATGTATGCAAGATGAACCCCCGTTAAGAGAAGTCACGAAAAGTGGACAATTAGTTGCCTGTCATTACCCACAAGTTCCTAACAATTAAATAAAATGAATAGCCTTACTAGGATTCTTACAAAATAATCTGGTTAAAGGATGGTTGGAGATGAAAACAAAAACAATGAAGCTATTTTTTTACCTACTACTGATTATCCAATTGCTGGTAGTTACCGCCTGTAGTAACCAAACGGAGGAAAGTTCAGGTGATGGGAAAACAAATTCAGAAGAAAGCAATGATCTCACGATTGCGATAAGCCAGGACGTAGATACCTTTGACACACATAATACAACAGCCGTCTCAACAGAAAGTGTGATGGTGAATTTACAAAGCTATTTAATTAAACGGGATAATGAAAGTAAACTTCATCCCCATTTACTAGAGTCATATGAACTAAAGGACGATCTCACATGGTCTTTTGTTTTGAAGGAAAATATTAAATTTCATAATGGGGACCCTTTAACAGCTGAGGATGTGAAGTTCTCACTTGAGCGAGTGGCAACAGATAATACATTAAAACAATACCAAAACTATAAAACAATTAAAGAAGTAAAGATTATCGATGATACTCATTTTGACATTGTTACAGATGGGCCAGACCCCGTTTTACCATATCGATTAGCTAGGGAAGCTGCGGGAATTTTTCCGAAAAAATACATTGAAGAAAATGGGTGGGAAGAGTTTCTTAAGCATCCCATCGGCAGTGGTCCATATGAGTTCGTTGAATGGAATAAAGGTGAGAGTTTAGTCATGAAGAAATTTAATGACTATTTTGGAGGCGATGTATCTGATTGGGATACGATCACATTCAGAACAATTATTGAGACTTCGACACGAATTGGAGAAGTGTTAACAGGTGGTGTTCAAATTGCCAATTCTATCCCGCCAACAGATTGGGACCGTGTGAATAGTAATGATAGAACAGAAGTAATTAATGGTGACCAAACAAGTGTCATGATGTTAATGGTCAATCAAAATAAAGAGTTTAAAACATCAGATTCTAAAGTTCGCGAAGCCATTGATTATGCAATTGATAATCAAGCATTAATTGATAAATATACTCCAGGCTCTGTTGCCACAAGAACGCGTGTTGTACCAGGAGTAGCCGGATTTGAAGAAAGCTTATATGACACAAATCGATATGATCCTGAAAAAGCAATACAGCTTCTTGAAGAGGCTGGCTATATTGACAGTAATCCGCTTGAAATTACTTACACTGCTTCACAAGGACGTACGTATGCTGATAGTGAGCAAGCCCAAATGATAACAGGGATGCTAGAAGCAGTTGGTATTAAAGTCAATCTTAAATTACTTGAAGCAAGCCAATATGTAGATGTAAGAACAACGGGCAAAAATGAAGAACTCTTACAAACAAGCTGGAACAACACATTATTCGATCCATCTTTGGCATTGATTCATTTCCATTCAACCTATAATTCTGAAGGTTTTGGTTATAACAATCCTGTAGTTGATGATTTACTTGATAAAGCAGCAGTAAATATGAACCCTGAAGAAAGAGCAAAACAGTATCAGGAGGTACAAAAAATTGTATCTGAGGAACTACCTTATATCTACATTTACGTCTTGAAGGATTTTTATGCGGTAAGTGATTCTGTTCAATTTGAACCACGAGTAGACGGTATGTTCTATGTTGAAGAAATCAAAAAGAAATAACAATGGGAAAGAGTGCTCGACATAAAAAGAGCACTCATTATCTTCTATGGTATCTATCGTATGATTTTAATTATCGCGAGAATACAACTTCTAATTGAATGGGAGGAATAATCAATGAGTAAACAACAAAAACAGATGCATATTAATTTGTTTATCCAGGGAGTCGGTCATCATGAAGCAGCGTGGCGCCATCCGAATACAGATCCTGCTAATATGCTAGACATTAGCTATTATCAGAAGCTTGCAAAACAAGCCGAGGACGCTAAGTTTGATTCAATCTTTATTGCAGATGGATTAGCGATTAACCCTAATATAGAATTTGGACCCTTTAATAATTTCTATGAACCTTTCACTCTACTTGCAGCTATCGCTGGAGTAACAGAGTATATAGGGCTAATCGGAACCGCGTCAACTACCTATGAAGAGCCGTATCATGTAGCGCGAAAGTTTGCCTCGCTTGATCATGTTAGCCGAGGCCGTGCTGGCTGGAATATTGTCACCACTGGTAATGAACTTTCAGCAAATAATTTTGGGTTGGATCAACATGTAGAGCATAGTAAACGTTATGTTCGTGCAACAGAATTTTTGGAAGTTACGACAAAATTATGGGACAGCTGGGAAGATGACGCGTTAATTTTTGATCGTGAGGCAGGTACGTTCATCGATTCAAGCAAAGTCCGAGAAATCAATCATAGCGGAGAAATTTTTAAAGTACGTGGACCAATTGATATCCCAAGACCACCTCAAGGATATCCAGTTCTCGTTCAAGCCGGTTCTTCAGAAGATGGGAAAGAATTTGCAGCACATTATGCTGAAGCGATTTACACTGCACAAGATAATATACATGATGCAAAACAGTTTTATACCGATGTCAAAGGAAGAATGGGGAAATATGGTCGAACCTCTGAACAACTTTGTATCTTGCCAGGCTTGGCCCCGGTTATTGGTAATACGGAAGCGGAAGCCAAAGAAAAAGTGCAAGAAATAAATGAGTATATTGTTCCTCAATATGCACTCAAAGCATTGTCAAAAGTAGTTAATGTCGATTTATTTACGTATCCATTGGATGGTCCGCTTCCTGAATTACCAAGCATGGATCAAATCAATGGAGGAAAATCACGATTCAAGGTCGTGATTGATATAGCAAAACGGGAAAATTATACAATTAGACAATTAATCCAAGCAATTGCTTTCGGGCGTGGACATAATACATTCGCAGGTACTCCTGAACAAATTGCTGATCATATGGAAGAATGGTTTACAAATGAAGCTTGTGATGGCTTTAACTTCTTACCACCACATTTACCTGGGGATATGGAGCAATTTACGAAACTGGTCATTCCTATTTTACAAAAGAGGGGATTATTTCGAACTGAATATTCAGGTCGTACACTTCGTGATCATTTTGGCCAATCAAGACCAGTTAACCAATTTAACGGGGTAGGTGTTAAAAGTTAATTAGAAGCACAAACCAGAAAAAGAGTAAGTAAACAAAAATTAGTTACTCTTTTTCACGATTTACCAGATCGTTCAAGCATATTAGTGGTTATTTTTCCTTTAAATAATCCATGTAAGCTAAATTTACGAACAATAAGTTTTTTAATATGAAAGTTGTTATTGTGTAAGTAGAAAGTGTAAGAGAATCATGACTGTGTACTGGTAAGACCAGTAATACCAAAAGATTTATTATAAGAAAGGGGTGGGTTCGAATAAAGCCTAGACCTCATATTGAAAGAAACTATATTCTACCAATTCATAATATGAGGCCGAAAAAATTTACCATCTGAAAAATGATGTGGTTACCAGTCTTACCACGGTTTAAATTTAAAAAGTGAGAGAGAAACAAATTTTCTTGTACGTAAGAAATTGGCTTCTATAAAAAATGTAAAACAAAGAGGGATGATATGTTTGATCTTTTGTTTCATAAGGTAACGATTCCACATTGTGAACATTTCGTTGATGTTGGTGTACACAATGGTCAAATTACTTATTTATCAAGTACAAGCAAGATTATTCCTGATGCAATGAATGTAATTGAGGCGGATGGTCGCGTATTACTTCCCGGATTGATTGAACCTCATATTCATTTAGATAAGGCCTATTTACTTGGACAAATGGATCGAGACGCAACAAATTTGAAGGAGGCTATCCATTATACAGGGGAATTAAAGAAATCTTTCACTAGTGAGGATATTAGACAGCGTTCCATTAAAGTGTTGGAAAATTGCATTTCATATGGAGTATCAAGCCTGAGGTGCCATGTAGAGGTAGATCCGATTGTTGGGTTAAAAGGTATGGAGGTCCTCTTGGAGCTTAAAGAACGATATAAGGATGTGATCGATCTCCAAGTAGTTGTCTTTCCGCAGGAAGGAATCTTTCAACAAAATCATACAGCAGAACTGATGGAAGAATCATTACTGATGGGAGCAGATATTGTTGGAGGCATTCCATACAACGATATCGACCCAATCAAACATATTGATTTTGTCTTTAATTTAGCTGAGAAATTTGATAAACCACTCGATTTCCATGTTGATTTCTCTGATAATCCAAGAGATTTAACAATCTTGGAAATTATCAAACGGACGTTGCAAGATAATCTTGATGGGAGGGTTTCTGTAGGTCATCTGACATCACTCGGTTCTGTTTTGCACGATGATGCAAGAAGGATAGCCTCAGAGATTGCTAGAGCAGACATTCATGTCATGACACTTCCAGCGACAGATCTATATCTAAATGGCAGAGAGGATAAGGAAAGAGTAAGAAGAGGTTTAACACCAGTCAAACTTCTTTTGGAGGAAGGGGTAAACGTTATTTTTGGAACAAATAATATTCAAAATCCTTTTACTCCATTTGGAACGGGAGATCCGTTAGATACAGCCCTATTATTAGCACAAGTCGCACAAATGGGAACATTAAAAGAAACTGAAAAACTGATAGATATGGCAACCATTCATGCAGCAAGAGCATTAGGAATTCAATCGTATGGAATAGCGATAGATAACCAGGCAGATGTTGTTCTATTTAACACCAATTCCATACGTAATGTTTTGCTAGAAAGACCTGAGCGGCTGGGTGTATGGAAAAAGGGCAAAAAGATAACCAATGCTCATAGAAGTCACATTGTATTGTGAAACAATGACTTATTCAAGAGTTAAGTGAGATCGATTTAAATAAGAAAGGATATTCACTATGAAATTTGAAGATAAAGTAGTGGTTGTAACAGGTGGTGAATCCGGAATTGGTCGATCAACCGTCAAGGCATTTCTAGATGAAGGAGCAAAAGTGGCGGTTTTCGATTACAAAATAAAACATACGAGTGAAATTCATGAATCCTATTTCCCAATTGAGGTAGATGTGTGTCGAATCGAACAAATCCACTCTGCGGTTCAATTAGTGATTCAGAAATGGGAGAAGATCGATGTATTGATAAACAATGCAGGAATTGAATTTGTTTCTCCTATTGAAGAGATGACGGAGGAAGACTGGGACAGAGTAATGGACACGAATCTCAAAAGTCTATTTTTGGTTACGAAAACAGTACTTCCATACTTGAAAAAAACGAAAGGAGTTATCGTAAATACAGCTTCACAATTAGGAATGGTGGGCTCTTCATCTTTTTTAGCCTATACATCATCGAAAGCGGCAGTGATAAATTTTTCACGAAGTCTCGCATTGGAAACTGCTGAGTATGGAATTCGCGTCAACAGTATTTGTCCTGGTGCTATTGATACTCCACTTTTACAGCGTCAATTTGCCGACGGTAAAAAAGGTCCACAAGGAACATTGGACGACTTGATATTAATGCATCCACTTGGGAGACTTGGCAAACCAGAAGAAATTGCAGGACCCATTCTCTTTTTATGCAGTGATGAAGCATCCTTTATGACAGGGAGTGCACTCGTTGTAGATGGCGGTTATACGATTAAGTAACGAAGGAGATAAGCGCATCATTAATTTTTTGAATATTCAAAAAACATGGATGTGTTTTT
Organism: Bacillus sp. J37; assembly: GCF_000518865.1. GTDB lineage: Bacteria > Bacillota > Bacilli > Bacillales > Bacillaceae > Metabacillus. The sequence goes on from NZ_JAEK01000013.1 coordinate 65,659, forward strand.
ATGATTTCACTATCAAAAAATATAAAAATTAGGGAGGCGATTGAATGAGTGGAACTAACAACGAACAAGAAAGCTTGCAACCTCAAGAGAATCGGATAATGGATAGTTTTTCTTATTTATGCATGTGGCTTGGAGGAGGGGTCGCCATCTCCACCTTTGCAGTTGGCTCTAGTTTAATGGGTGTATTGAGTTTATTTCAAGTGGTTGTTTCACTGCTTGTAGGGACAACAATTATTGCAGTTGTGTTACTTTTTAATGGGAAAGCAGGGAATAAGTATGGAATTCCATATCCGATTCATTTAAGAAGTTCATTTGGTATACAGGGTGCAAAAATACCAGGCATTATTCGAGCTGTTCCCGCACTTGTATGGTTTGGCTTCCAAAGCTGGGTTGGTGCAGGTGCTATTAATGTCATACTTAAACAGCTTGTTGGTTTTGATAATATTATCGTTTGTTTTATCCTTTTTCAATTGTTGCAAGTCATCCTCGCTTTATATGGGTTTAAAGGCATAAAATGGCTAGAAAATATCGGAGCTGTATTCCTTTTACTCTCATTAGCTTTTATGTTTTATACTGTCTTTAATAAATATGGAGCTGAAATTAGTAGCAATGTTATTAATGTCGAAGGGTCCTGGGGCTTGGCCTTTTGGGGCGGAGTAACCGTATTTTTAGGTGGAATGAGCACATTGATGTTAAATATTGGGGATTACAGTAGACAATACAAAAAAGGATCGGGTTCTCTACTAACTGGTTCCATCTATTGGATTGCACTAGCACCAGCTATGTTTTTTATGGGATTAATTGGCCTGATCGTAACTGGTGCAACAGGAAATTCAGATCCAGTTTCAGTCTTTTCTAACTCGATTGAAAATCCTTTTTTAATGGTTGTAACTCTAATTTTTATTATCTTCTCACAAGTAACAACAAATGTATTAAATAATATTGTCCCACCTGTTTATGTTTTTATGGATGCATTTAAATTGTCCTATAAAAAATCAGTTATTTTAACAGGTATATTAGCATCCTTTACCTTTCCATGGAAATTGGTAAGTGCAGAGTCGGCAGCTGGGTTATCTTTATTTGTACAAATATACTCAGCTTTTTTAGGACCGATTTTAGCTGTCATGCTAGTAGATTACTTCTTCATTCGAAAGCAAACTCTTAACCTAGAAGAGTTATATGATGAAAATGGTCCTTACAAGGGAATAAATTATGCAGCAATAATCGCCATAGTTGTTGGTGCAATCGCGGCATTAATTGAAGTGCAGCTTTCTTGGTATATAAGCTTACTACCTTCAGGATTAACGTATTATTTTCTTATGAAATATATGAAGTCGAGCCAGCGTTTTACTGTCCATAGTGAAAAGCAGGCAGTATCAAAAGTCGTATAATTAATTCAATAGAGGACAAAGGAGATCGATGTATGACAAAGGAAAATAGACAGATGCATTTAAATTTATTTATTCAAGCTGTCGGACATCATGAAGCTGCATGGCGTTACTCGAAAACAAATCCGAAAGATGTCATGGAGATTGAATATTACCAAGGATTGGCACAGAAAGCAGAGGAAGCAAAGTTTGATTCTATTTTTCTTGCAGATACATTGGCCCTAAATAATAATATAAAGTTTGGTCCAAATGTTAACTTTTTTGAACCGTTCACATTGCTTTCAGCCATCGCTGCTGTGACGAAAAAGATCGGCTTCATTGGGACAGTCACAACTACGTATAACGAACCGTATCATGTTGCCCGTAAATTTGCTTCATTGGATCATATTAGCAAAGGTCGGGTAGGGTGGAATATCGTAACAAGTGCAAATGGAGCTGAGGCTTATAATTTTAGCAGAGATTCCCATTTAGAACATAGTGAGCGGTATTCCCGTGCTAGAGAATTTTTAAAAGTAACAACAGACCTATGGGATAGCTGGCAGGATGATGCTTTAACGTTTGACCGTGAAAATGGTGTTTTTGCAGATGACCGTAAGATTCGGGAGATCAATCATGTTGGCGAAACATTTAAAGTACGCGGACCCTTGAATATAGCCAGACCAGTTCAAGGCTACCCGGTTCTCGTTCAAGCAGGTTCTTCGGAAGATGGACGTGAATTTGCTGCTCAACATGCAGAAGCGATCTTCACTCTACAAGATCGGTTAGGAGTCGCCCAGGAATTTTATTCAGATGTAAAAGGAAGATTAGTGAAATACGGTCGTAAGGCAGAACATTTAGTAATACTACCTGGCTTATGTCCAATTATCGGAAAAACAGAAGCGGAAGCAAAAGAAAAAGAGGTGGAATTAAATGAACTAACATCACCTGAATACGGATTACAACAGCTTACACAGTTCTTAGGACTCGATTTGTCTAGTTACCCACTTGATGGACCTGTCCCTCCTTTACCAAGTCTGGAAGAGTTTAATGATCAAAAGAGTAAATTCAAAATAATTCTGGACCTCGTAGAGCGTGAGGACTTAACGATCCGTCAGCTACTTCACCGTATGGCGCCGTCTCGTGGTCATGTGATTGTAACGGGTACCCCTGAGCAAATTGCTGATCGAATGGAAGAATGGTTTATGAACAAAGGCTGTGATGGCTTCAATGTATTACCACCGTATTTGCCAGGTGGTTTAGAAGAATTTAATCAATATGTGGTTCCTGAATTACAACGAAGAGGATTATTTCGAACAGAATATACAGGAAGCACGCTACGTGATCATTTAGGTTTACCTAGACCAGTTAACGAATTTACTATGCTATCAAGCAAATAAACTATAAAAATACAGATTCATTAGAGGAGGAGTTCTATCATGAAAATAATAGGTATTTCCGGAACAGTTACAGGTACGAAAACATCCGTATTGGTACAATACGTACTTAATAGAATAAAAAAGAAATATAAACAGGTTGAAGTAGATTACCTGGATTTAAAAAAGGTCGATTTACAATTCTGTGATGGTCGTGATCCTAATACGTACACAGGTGATACAAAAGTTGTTATTGATCTTTTGCAATCGGCAGATTTCTTTTTAATAGGGACTCCTATTTTCCGTGCATCTTTAACAGGAGCACTCAAAAACTTGTTTGACTTGGTACCTGACGAAGTATTCAGGAAAAAAGTACTTGGATTCGTAGCAACTGGTGGAACATCCCAGCATTATTTAGTGATTGAAAATCAAGTGAAACCGATTGCTGGTTACTTTAGAAGTTATGTAGCTCCGAGCTACGTATATGCGCAAAATCACCACTTCAATCAGTCAAACGAAATTATTGATCCCGACGTTATGAAACGATTAGATGATTTAGCAGATGAATTAGTCATGATGCAACAAAGTTTGAAAAATGAGGAGGCTAGAGTAATTTTATAAAATATACTACACCCTCAGTGCTTACAAGTACTGAGGGTGACATTTATAGATTGAAAAAATCAAGAAAAGTATGAACTGGTTTAAAAGGTAAAAAATCTGCGTCAGAAGACTTTACCAGTGTAGCGATTTTACCAACATGCACTGATATAGTAAAGATATCAAGATACCTAATTTGTGAACTGGTATGATCGGGCTAACCAAGTTCTAAACGGAGGGGGTAAGTAGATTTGATTATCGTAAGTGAATCCGTTCAAAAATTTTTGTTAGATTTTATCCGAAAAAAAGGTCTTCAACCAGGAGACAAATTACCATCTGAGAGGGAGTTGGTGCAGTTACTAGAAGTGGGAAGATCTTCAGTAAGGGAAGCCCTTCAAATATTAACCGAAAGAGGTTATATTGAAAAACATGCAGGGAAGGGCGCATATGTAAAAAGTATCATTCCTCATAATGATTTTACAGATCTGTCAGATTTATTTCCTTCTATGGACATTCTAGCATCACTGGATTTACTAGAATATCGAAAAGGAATTGAAACGGAAAATGCATTTTTAGCAGCTATGCGAAGAGATCATACTAGTATTGAAGATTTAGAAAGATCGATTTATGACTTGGAGATGTGCATTAGAAACGGGACTTCAATCATTGCACCTGACGTTGATTTTCATGGGACTCTTGCTTTAGCTACACAAAATGAAGTTATTGTACAGGTGTATAAATCCTTGGTCAACTTTTTCAAGAAGGTTCGAATTGAAATGGCGATAAATGATAATGTTGAAAATGCTTTGTATTATCATAAGGAAATAGTCATAGCGATTAAGCATAAAAACCCCGAAAGAAGTGGTATTCTGATGAGAAGGCACATAGAGGATGTTCAGCTCAACTATCGCAGAATGTTAGTTGAGATGGGAATGATTGAATGGAATGAAACGAAGTATACAAAAGATAGAGTACTATTTTAGTTCCTTCTCTAGCACATTAATTGATAAACACTGATAACTATTAAAAGGAGATGGTGTGATGAGTTTATCTAAAGTTATTATGGAATATGCTATGAAACAAGGACAGTTTTCTACTCGAGAAATTTGCCTTTATTGCTTTTCAGATGAAGTGAAAATTAATGTTAAGTCAAAAGCAGCGGTTTCGGGTTGTTTGAGAAGATTAAAAGGGAAAGGCTATCTTTGGAACATCCGAGGTACATGGTATTTTCGCGGAGAATCTTTATATAAATAACTAGATTCAAAGAATATGTTTAAGATGGCTGTTTGGTGATATAACCGGACAGTTTTTTTATATCTATTATTTTAGTGTTTTATAGATCATTTATACTACAAAAGCAATCATTTTTGCCAAACCGACATTAAAAACCATGTCATATATCCTAACATACTGCTAGAACTCTTTCCTGGAATTTGTTAATTTTATATCAAGATAATTGAATCACACAAAGAAGGAGGTGGTGGATGGAGATGAACAAAGTAATAAAACAAAATCTTGTCGATCAAGTTCTCGTCCAATTACAATCAATGATTCAATCTGAAAAATATCATCTAGGAGACAAGCTGCCAACAGAGACTGAGTTGATGAAATTGTTAGATGTTGGGCGCTCAACCATTCGGGAAGCGATAAAGACTCTCGTATATATGGGATTGGTTGAGGTCAGACAAGGAGATGGTACGTATATCCGTTCCTTTAAGGTAGAGGAAGATCCTCTTGAAACAAAGCTCTTAAAAGCAGACGGACAGGAAATGAATGAAGTCATTCAAATTCTAGATATACAAATTTCCGGTTTAGCTGCACAGCGAAGGACAGAAAAAGATCTTGAAAAGATTGCTAGACACTTGGAAAAACGAAATCAGTATTTATCAGAAGGAAATATTCCGAAATACCTTCATTCTGATTTAGATTTTCATTACGCAATCTGCGAGGCTAGTCATAATTCAGTGTTAATTGACGTGTATTCGTCTATACATCATCTATTTAATCAAATGCTTGATGTGTTGGTACAAGACGAAAAAGACTATTACAGAGAAAATAATGAAGTTCACAAAAATCTCTATCTAGCGATCGCCAACCAAAATCCAGAAGAAGCGAAAATGTGGGCAGAGGTCAATATTAAACTAAGGAACACACCTTCAATTTAAAAGATCCGATGTTTGCTATTTGTAGTCAAAATCATCAGATGATAGGATTTATTTTTCACTAATTCATCAGATGATAGGAAAATATTTTCTTGAGTGAGAGGAAGGTATGCTGTAAAAATTCAGAATAATTAAAATTTTATAATAAATAGGAGGGGTACATATGATAAAAAAATTAATTCGCGTTGGAACAATCGGGCTGTTAAGTACAGTATTGTTAAGTGCTTGTGGTTCATCTGAAACCGGTTCAACTAGTAGTGGTGCCTCAGCAAAGAGTGAGGGATCAGGCACGACGTTCGAACAAATGAAAAGCAGTGGAAAGTTAACAGTAGGTACAGAGGCGGCGTTTGAACCGTTTGAATTTGTAAAGGACGGCAAAATTGTCGGCTATGGAAAAGATATTTTAGATGTCGTGGTAGAAGATCTTGATGTCGAGTTAGAGCAACTTGATCTGCCATGGCAAGGAATTTTACCAGGACTTGACGCGAAAAAGTTTGATTTCGTCGCTACATCTGTGTCGATAACACCTGAAAGAGCAGAAAAATATGACTTCACGGTCCCAATTGCAGATGGAACGATGGCTGTACTGAAACGAAAAGGAGATTCTTCTATCAAGGTACCTGACGATATTGTTGGAAAAGTTGTAGGAACACAGCTTGGATCAGGACAATTAACAGCACTTCAAGCGTATAACAAAGAGTTAGAGGAAAGCGGAGGAGGAGTCAAGGAAATAAAAGAATATGTTGGTTTCCCGGAAGCGTATCAAGAGCTTGCGACAGGTCGAATCGATGCTGTTGTCAATACAAAGGCGAATCTATCCGGTATCTTAAAGCAAAGTCCGGCCACGTTTGAAATGGTTGATACGTTTGGTGATCCAATGTGGATCTCATGGGCGGTACGTAAAGGCGATCAAGACTTACTTGACTATTTAAACGAACAAATTTTAGAGCTTCGTGATTCAGGTGAATTAGCTAAAATGCAGGAGGAATGGTTCGGATTTACTATGGATACACCAGATTCCGGATACCTGCCAGAATAAGAAGATAGGAGAGGGTGGGGATGGATTTTAATTTTGAATTAGTAATAAATAGTTTACCTTTTTTGTTAAAAGGTGCATGGGTAACCCTGCAAATGTCGGTACTAGGGATTTTATTTGGAACACTTTGCGGCTTACTACTAGCTTTTTTCCTATTAAGCCGTAGGAAATTTCTTGAAATTCCGACGAAAATGCTAATAAATCTTATCCGAGGGATTCCTTTTATTATTCAAATATTCATTGTCTATTATAGCTTTTCAAGTTTTGGCGTTGAAATTCCTGCGTTTGCAAGTGGAGTACTAGCCATGTCACTGAACACTGCGGCCTTCCAAGCTGAAATTATCCGGGCAGGAATTGAGTCGATACCGAAAGGTCAAAGTGAAGCAGCAACAGCCCTTGGGGTTTCAAAGCTCCAAACCATGACACGTATTATCATACCGCAAGTGTTTGTAAAGATTCTTCCATCAATAACAAACGAATTAATAACGTTACTTAAAAATTCATCATTAGTTTCTGTTATTGCCGTTGTCGATTTGACACGTGTCGGACAGCAAATCGTGAGTACAAGTTACAGTCCTGCTGAAATTTATTTAGCCGTTTCTCTACTCTATCTTCTTATGAATCTGATGATTTCTCAAGGATCGAAATACTTAGAGCGCAAAACAGCCATTTACCGCTAAAAAGGAGGTGTGACGATGGCATTCGATTTTAGTATGATCACCCGTTATGGAGGAGTATTGTTAGAGGGCCTTACGTATACCCTGTATATCTGTTTGATTGGACTTGTCATCGGGCTCATGATGGGTGCAGTTCTTTGTTGGATTAAGATGAAGTTGCCTACCTGGTGTTCTGTCATTGCCAATATGTACATTGAATTTTTCCGTGGAACGCCTTTTCTAATCCAAGTGTTTCTCTTGTATTATGTTGGACCGGTGTTCGGTCTTGATCTGAGTGCGATGACAGCCGGAATGATCGGCCTAAGCTTATACGGTGGAGCCTATTTTGCTGAAATCTATCGCTCTGGTATTCTATCCATTCCAAAAGGCCAGATCGAAGCTGCACAAGCATTAGGAATCAGTGAAACAGCTATATTATTTCGAATCATCATCCCGCAAATGCTTGGTCTCATTCTCGCACCACTGGCAAATCAAATCATTACGATTGTAAAAGAATCCGCGATATTGTCCGTCATCACTGTTCCGGAACTTACATTTGTCGGCCAAAGAGCGATTAGTGAAACCTATAATTATGTTGAAGTTTATACGATGGTTGCCATCTTATACTGGGCCATTGTCAGCTCGCTTTCGATACTATTTGGACGATTAGAGCGTTTCGCAACACGACACGTAAGAAAAGAAGAATCACCTTCACAACGATTTTTATACCTGAAAAAACAGGAAGTTTTAAGGGAGGAGGGCTAACATGACACAATTGGCTGTAAGTACAGAGGTAATAAAGGTAGAAGGCCTACGAAAATCATTTGGTGAAAATGAAATTTTAACGGATATAAATTTGAATATCAAAAATGGAGAAGTCGTTTGTATTATTGGTCCGAGTGGTTCTGGTAAAAGTACCCTGCTGCGCTGTCTAAACCTGCTCGAGACTCCCTCTGACGGACAGATTTCGATCGAGGATGAGGTGCTTTTCCCACAAACCAAAAAGAATGAGGCAAAGCTTCGCCACATGCGGTCCAGCCTTGGAATGGTGTTTCAGCAATACAATTTATGGCCGCATAAAACGGTTCTTAACAACTTAATCGAAGCACCTTTACTCGTTCAAAAAAAGGATAAAAGACAAGCTACTTCTAAAGCACTGGAATTGTTGGCGAAAGTTGGATTAACCGAAAAGAAGGATGCCTATCCGTCAAGCTTATCAGGTGGACAGCAACAGCGTGTTGCGATTGCCAGAGCCTTAACAATGGATCCTAAAATCATGCTTTTCGATGAACCAACCTCTGCACTCGATCCAGAGCTAGTAAGTGAAGTATTAAAAGTTATGAAAGACCTGGCTTCTGAGGGGATGACAATGGTTGTCGTCACACATGAAATGGGCTTTGCCCGCGAAGTCGCTGACCGCATCATTTTTATGGACCAGGGAGTTGTAGTCGATGAAGGGACGCCTGCCGACATTTTTACACAGCCAAAGAGTGAGCGACTACGCCAATTTTTAAAAAATGTTCTTAAATAATTTAAAAAAACTGGAGGAATTTACGATGTATGAATCAAAACGACCTTTTGAAAAACAAACATTAAATTTACCATTCACAGGAATCTGCAGCTTTGGAAAATATCCAATTTGCACCAATTTAGATGAGTTGGTTGCTGATATTGCTATCATTGGGGTTCCATATGATATGGGAACACAATGGAGATCCGGTACGCGTTTTGGTCCACGAAGCATTCGTGATGGCTCTACGCTTTATAGTTTCGGCTTAAATGGATCTTATGACCCGGAACGAGACACGATGTTCCTTGCTCCGCCACTTAGAATTGTCGATTGTGGCGATGTCGATATGGTTCACGGTGATCTACAGCAAAGCTTTGAAAATATTGAAGAGGCTATACGAAAAATCGTATTCAAAGGTGCCATGCCAGTTGTATTAGGAGGGGATCATTCGATTACAATTCCTGTCGCTCAGGCATTGGATACACTCGGACCTTTAGTTGCCATCCAAATTGATGCCCATCTTGACTGGGCTGATGAACGATCAGGCCAGCGCTTTGGTCATGGAAGTCCAATGCGCAGAATGGCGGAAATGGACCATTTTACCGATATGGCACAGCTTGGCATACGTGGCATCGGAAGCAGTATAAAAGGTGATTTCGATGCAGCAAGAGATTACGGTAGTGTGATCTTAAGTCCAAAGCAAATCCGTAAAATGGGAATTGACGCTGTGTTAGAAAATCTACCAGGAGGTGCCCGCTATTTCGTAACCTTTGATGTCGATGGTCTTGATCCTTCCATTGCACCAGGAACAGGAACTCCATCACCGGGAGGATTCTCCTATGATGAAGCAAATGAACTGCTGGAAGCTATTGCAAATCATGGAGATGTTGTCGCATTTGATTTTGTTGAGGTCGCTCCACAATACGACCCAACAGGGTTAACAGGTCAAACTGCAGCACGTCTCATCCTTGATTTCATGGGCTTTATTACAAAAAAACGCGAACAATTATCAGAAGTCGCGATGATAGGTGAAGGTGTAAATGGATAACAGAGCGATTCATTTGACGAAGGTCATTCACATTCCTGGAGGAGAAGCGCGGAGTTTTCAATTGAAAAAGGGTGAGTTATTGAAGGTGACTGATGTTGAGGGGAAACAGGTAGCAGATTTTATTGCGATCTCCCTACACCAAAAAGATGAGTATTTATCTACGACTCATACTCGCACGATGAATGGAAGGCTTACCGTGATGAAAGGGGACCAATTATATAGTAATTATCGCCATCCTCTTTTAGAAATGGTCGAAGATACAGTCGGTGTTCATGATACACTTTATCCTTGCTGTGATCCAATGCGCTATAAGCTCGATTTTGGGGTGGAAAATCACCGAAACTGCAGGGATAACTTTGCTCAAGCTCTAAAAGGTTACAACTTGGACTACGGCTTTATTCCAGATCCGCTTAATTTATTTCAAAATTCACCACTTCATGCAGACGGAACATTTGCCAATTCGTCTGAACCTAAATCAAAGGCGGGAGATTATGTTGTTTTTAAAGCTTTAACGGATTTAATTATTGGGATTTCTGCTTGTCCCATGGATATGACACCGTTATGTGGATATCAAATTACTGATATAAGGGCAGATATTACTTAAGATGCCTTTGATGTTTTAGTAAAAAGAGCGGAAATGAATATTTGTTATAGGCCGTTTAGAGTTTACACTAAACGGCCGTTTTGTTTTATGGTTTCTACATAAATAAAAGGTTAGATATATCCCGTACTCATAAAAAATAGAGTATTAGATACAGATCCGTGTTTTTACTCAATTAGAAAAAAGATGTTCAATGTTTTATCGTGCTTATGATGATGCCAATAGGCATCTATTAAAAATAATAGTAAATAAAAATCTAAATAGGTGAATAGTTTGAGTTAATTGAACGATGCAAAGATCGTGACATTGAGGCTCTTATATAGCAATCACAAATTCACTCTTTAACATAGGGAGTAATACCTTTTTGATTGTGCAATTCACAAAAAGTGACTTATATCTTTGTGCTTATATTATATAAATTCGGTTTAATAATAACTGGGAGAAATACCTATTTTTGTATAAATAATCCCCATACTTTGGCATTATGTTCATTTTCTTCCAGCTGGTTTATAATTTAGAATATTAAAATAATTATTTATTTTCGTGATAAATCAAAATTAATTATTCGTAAAAGGTGGAGAGGCAATTGGGCAACACCAGTTCTTCCTGGTTTATGTGCAGAAACCCTCGAGCTTTCCCGAAAATTAAGCTTTTTTGTTTTCCGTATGCCGGTGGAGGAAGTTCTATTTATCAACATTGGGACTTAAATGAGGATATTGAAGTGTATGCAGCCATTTTGCCAGGCAGGGAGACAAGATTCACTGAAATGCCTATTAGTCAAATGGATCATCTAGTTTCTAAGTTATCGTACGAAATTCGTGAATACTTAGATACACCTTTTGCTTTTTTTGGACACAGTATGGGAGCGCTCATAGCATATGAATTAGCACATCAACTACAACAAGACTATGGAATTTCACCCACCCATCTGTTTCTATCTGGAAAAAGTGCACCTCACCTGAAGAATCAGCAACCATCCCTTCATAATATGCCAAGAGACATGTTTCTACAAAAGCTGAGATCTCTCGGAGGGACTCCAAAGGAAATTCTTGAAAATCCTGAGGCACTTGAGCTATACGAACCTCTTCTTAGAAAAGATTTTAAACTTTGTGATACATATAGCTTTATTAATAGAGAGCCGTTAAAATGTCCGATGTCAATCTTTGGTGGCTATCAGGATAATCTTACTTCAATGGAAAGTTTGGAAAAATGGAGTGAATTAACAACAGGTACAGTAGTGGTAAAAATGTATCATGGTGATCATTTTTTCATTCGCTCTCAAGATAAAAAACTACAGCAGTATATCTACCATCGTTTGACATCTTTTTTTACCGTGAAAAGCAATGAGTAAAATAAACAGTCTCATTTAACAAACATATTCGTTTTTGACTTTGATAAAAATCATTTTGTGAAAATAACTTTCGAGGTTAAGGTAAATGGAAATTGTTGCAGTGCAAATTGAAAACGTCGATCAGAGCTTGTGTGATAGATTAAGCAGCTACTTAAGTCCTGATAGGAGAAAAAAACTTCGGCACTTTAAGTTTCCTGAAGATCAATTACGGTCGATATTCAGTGAGTTGCTTGTTCGTACATATGTGATCGAAAAATGGGGATTAAGAAATGACAGAATCATTTTTGTTAAAAATAAGTTTGGAAAACCTGCAATATGCGGATTTCCTCAAGTTCAGTTTAATCTATCACACTCAGGTCATTGGGTAGTAGCAGCATTTGATCAGTTACCCGTTGGAATTGATATTGAAGAAATGGTGCCAATTGATCTTGCCATAACGGATTACTGCTTCTCACAATTAGAAAAGACGCAATTAGATGAACAACCAGAAGAAAACACATTGGCGCATTTTTACAAGATGTGGACATTGAAGGAAAGTTATATGAAAGCAGTAGGCAAGGGATTATCAATACCACCTCAGTCTTTTTCAATTGCTTTAGTTGATGAGAAAATGAGATTGCAGACCAATACTGACAAAGAAGATTGGTATTTTTATCAGTATGATATTGATGACAGGTATAAGTTATCAGTTTGTGCTCGGAATTCCATGTTTCCTGAACAAGTAGAAATGATGTCATCAAATGATTTGGCATTTCGTTTTAAAGATATTATCTCAAACTAATGGTTGTTAAGTTATGGAGTGATAAGTGATGAGGAAAAAACTTCTGTTTGTGGAGTCTAATACAACAGGGACAGGAATGATCTTATTAAAAAAGACGAAACTTTGGGGCTATGATCCTGTATTTTTAACACAACGTCCAGATGTTTATATGGGATTGAATAAAACAGGATGTGAAATTGTATCCTGTGATACAAACTCCATTTCTGTCTTAATCCAAGTGATCAAAACAACCTTCAACTCTGACGAAATTGCCGGAATCATGACAACAAGTGAGTATTATTTAACCATTGTTTCAGAACTAACGAAGATATTTGATCTGCCCGGAAATCCTCCGGATGTACTCAGCCTCTGCCGCAATAAGTATAAAACACGGCTTGCTTTATCAGAAGCGAAAATAAATCAACCAAAATTTAGCGCTGTTCATTCTGTTGCAGAGTTAGAAGAAGAACTATTAAAAATCGGTCTGCCATGTATAGTTAAGCCTACAGACGAAAGCAGTTCTAACGATGTTCGTGTTTGTGAAACAAAAGAAGAAGCACACAAACAATTCCACGTAATTATTAATAAAACTCATAATGCTCGTGGACAAGCACCTTCCAAAGTAGTTCTAGTAGAAGAATTTTTAGATGATCAAGAATATAGTGTTGAAATGTTTACGTGGCAGGGTGTATCAAATTGTGTTGGTATTACAGAAAAACATGTGAAAGGATATCCGTATTTTATTGAATACAAGCATATCTTTCCTGCACGATTACCGAGTGATTTAGAAAGTGAAATGACTAAGACAGTATCAGCAGCATTAAAAGCTATTGGATTTGTCAATGGCGTAACACATACAGAGATAAAATGGACAAATAAAGGTTGTGTAATCATTGAAATAAATGCTAGACCTGCAGGCGGAATGATTCCGGAGTTAATTCAGGCTGTTACAGAAGTTGATCTACTGGAATTGCAAACTAAGAGTGCAATCGGTGAAAAACCGCTTGTCAACATAAACCATACAGGATGTGCGGGGATTCATTTTATCGTTTCCGATCAACCTGGTGAATTAGTAGAAGTTCTAGGAGTCGATCAAGTTAAGAATTTAGATGGAATACAGCAGGTTACTCTTACTTCAAAAGCAGGAGATCAAATCCACGTTCCTAAAAATGCATCACATCGTCTTGGTTTTATTATTGCAAAAACATCTTCATATGAAGATACAAGTCTACTATTGGACAGAGCAATAAACATGATAAAGGTTGATGTAAAACAAGAACAACAGTCTCAATTCATCTCAAATCTCGATATATGATAAGCGTGTTATTTTCATTATGGGTACAGGTCTTGTCAGAAGTAATAGAAGTTAGGATATTCAGTTGAAGAGGAGGTTTTCACCTTAATGGTTCATCAAACAGATGAAAAGGGACACAATTATCCGCTAAGCCATCCGCAAAAAAGAATTTGGTACAATGAAAAGCTGTACCCCGATACGTTGATTCATCATATTTGTGGTATTGGAGAAATTAAAGGGTATGTAGACGCCAAACTACTGATCCAATCCATCCACACTGTCATTCAAAAGCATCAAGCATTTCGCCTTAACATAGCCCAACAATCCGAGAAAACAGTCCAATCGGTTTCAAACATCCATGACACAAAAATTAATGTTGTTGACTTTCGTCGTGCAGCTGATCGGCAACATTCATTCAATCAGTGGCTACAAGAACAGAAGAATACCCCACTATTATTGAATGGTCAACCTCACTATTATTTCGTGATTTATCAAATGGACGATGATCATTGGGGGATTTTTGCTAAATTGCATCATTTTATTTTTGATGGTTGGTCTATGGAGATTTTAACAAAAGAGATTGGCAGCAACTACGAGAAGTTATCAAAGGGTGAGCCTATTAATAACATCGAAGCTACCTCTTATTTAGAATTCATTAATCGAGAAAATAAATACCTCAGTTCTAAACGTGCAACAAAAGACAGCGCATATTTGCTCAATAAATTTGAATTGATTCCGGAGCCAATTTTTCAGTTTAATGCTGATCAGCTCCAGGCTAAAAGAAAAACCTATTCTCTTGATAGTAAATTAACATCTTCCATTTATCATTGGACGAAAAAGAATAATTGTTCAGTAAATGATTTCTTTATTTTTTTAGTTTCTTTATCTATACATAAATTGTACGGTAGGCAGAATTTTACAATTGGTATGCCTGTGTACAATCGCTCAGATGCTAAGGAAAAACAGACAATTGGCATGTTTACGAGCACAATTCCTTTGTTATTTCATCTAGATCAAAATGCCACAGTACTTGACCTGCTTTCAACGGTCAAGCGAGAAATCCGCAATTCCTATCATCATCAAAAATACCCATTCGACCTCTTGATTCAAGATCTGCAGCTTAAGAAGCACGGGTATGATTCTTTGTTTCAAGTAGTTGTTAATTATTATCCATTTACTCCATCTAATCAAATGTTCAGTAACAATTTCGAATTAACGGAAATACACCCGGGTCAGCAAGTATTCCCATTACAAATTGTCATAAACGAATGGGCGGAAAATCAACTCTCATTGGAATTTGATTATCAAACATCTGTTTTTAGCGAAACTGAAATTGATCAACTGTCTAGTAGACTTGTTCAATTAGCACAATTTGTAATGGCAAACACGAATGCCATTGTGCGTGATCTTTCTGTACTAACTGAAGAAGAACGAGAAAAAATGCTAGTTTCATTTAATCAAACAACAAGGCCGTATCCAAAAGATAAAACGGTTGTGGAATTGTTTGAAGAGCAGGTTAGGCTTAACCCGGAAAAGGTTGCCCTAAGCTGTGGTCCTAACCATTGGACTTATGGGGAACTGCACAATAGGATTGTTCACCTTGCAGGTAAACTTGCCCAAATAGGTATTAGACCGGAGAACAGAATCGGAGTATATGGCTCACATTCTATGGAACTTATCGCCGGAATCTTTGCTATTTTAAAGGCAGGAGCAGCATATGTTCCAATCGAGTATACCTATCCAGCCGAGCGGATTACAGAAATGATAGAAGACAGCGGTTTGTCTTGTATCGTGGTAAATTTCGATCTTCCAGAGGAAATTCACTTTGATGGTCAGATTTTACATGTAGCAGAGTTGGAGAATAAAGATGAAACGATATGTATAGATCATCATATCAGACAGTCTGGACAACAAGATTTGGCTTATATGATCTATACATCTGGTACAACAGGAAGACCCAAAGGTGTAATGATCAGACATAGCAGCCTGACAAATTACTGTTGGTGGGCGAATAGAGTGTACGCAAATGAAAAACCAGGTGTTTTTGCTTTATATTCCCCCTTATCATTCGATTTGACTGTCACATCGATTTTCACGCCATTAATCGGGGGGCATGAAATTCGAATATATAAAGAACCGATAGACGGGTTCGTATTATTTGATATTTTACAAGAAAACAAAGTAACCGTACTTAAACTTACACCAGCCCATTTGGCTTTGCTTCATGAGCAATGTTTTGAAAACAGTTCACTTCAGACATTAATTGTTGGGGGAGAAAATCTTAAAGTATCAACAGCGCAAACTGTATATGAACGATTTCAAAGAAATATTTCGATCTTTAACGAATATGGACCAACAGAAGCAACAGTCGGTTGTATGATTCATAAATATGATCCAAAAACAGATATTGGTCATTCGGTGCCGATCGGCAAACCAGCTGATAATGTGCAGCTGTATGTCCTTGATGAACATCAACAGATTCTACCGATGGGAAGCATTGGTGAGCTTTACATTGCCGGTGATGGAGTAGCAAAAGGCTATTGGTGTCGTGATGATTTAACAAAAAGTCATTTCATAGAGGATCATTTCTTACCATGTAAGACATTATACAAAACGGGTGACTTGGTGCGTTTTAATGAAAACGGGTTACTTGAATATGTAGGTAGGAAAAATCATCAAGTTAAAATAAATGGATACAGGATCGAATTAGAGGAGATAGAAGCCCGATTATTGGCTTTATCCACTATTACACATGCATTTGTATCCGCATGGGAAATGCCGGATGGACGTAAGCAGTTGTCTGCTTACATTGTTTCAACGGAAGATATGGATCCATCTGTCATAAAGGCAGGCCTGAGCTCATCACTTCCGGCATATATGGTCCCGTTGCATATCATTTCTATGGATGAAATGCCATTAACAACAAATGGGAAAATCGATCCTTCGAGACTTCCAGATCCAACTGGTAACCAAGAGGAAATGAGCCAGGATGCTTTCATTTTTTCTGAAAAAGAAGGGCTGTTAGTAGCTGCTCTTGAGGACGTACTGGGAATTAGTCCAATCGGGTTGGACCATCAATTTTATGAACTTGGTGGTGATTCGATAAAAGCGATTCAATTATCATCTCGTTTGAACACAATCGGTTATGTGCTCAGAACGAAAGATATATTAGCCTATCCGCATATAGGAACGATGGCAGCTTATATGAAAAGAAAAGAACATGCCAACGAAGAACATGAACAAGCACCAATTAAGGGAGAACTCAACTATTCCCCAATCTATTATTGGTTCTTTAATCAAGGTCATCAACAGCCGGAATATTACAATCAATCTGTATTGCTGAGACTTGATAAGTCGGTACAATCCAGAGACATCGAAACAGCTATGGATTTTTTAGTACAACATCATGATAGCTTACGGCTTAATCTTCGTTCTGATGGTGTTTTCTTTTATAACCCTAAACATTTAGATGAACATGTGCATCTTAAAATCTTTGATTTGTCTGAATTGACATACCAACAACAGCTTCAAGAAATGGCGGAAATTGGTTTTAAGATAAAATCATCATTTGATCTTGAAACCAGCTTGTTAATTAAATCAGCTATCTTTTATTTAGGAGATCAAGGCAACCGGCTATTAATTACCGCACATCATTTTGTTGTTGACGGTATTTCATGGAGAATTTTGCTTGAGGACTTGGCAACAATTTTAGACACCAAGAGGCAATTACTAAAAATTACTCTTCCACCAAAAACCAGCTCGTTTCAAACATGGACGAAACAGGTGACAGAATATGCTGCCAGCTTACAAACGGAAAATGAGTGCTATTGGACGAAAAACATGGCACATCGAGATCTTCAACTCATTGCCACAACGGATGAAAGTCAACAACTAATGAAGCAGACACAAACAGTCAGTCAAAAAGTGAGCAGAGATGTAACAGATCAATTATTGTTCCATACGAATACTGCTTACCAGACCGAACCTGTTGATTTATTACTAAGTTCGCTTTCTATTACAATGCAGCATATGACAAATAACCAAACCGTCCTTATCGAGATGGAAGGACATGGACGAGAAGAAATGAACGATGAGATCGATGTTTCCCGAACAGTGGGGTGGTTTACAAGTATTTACCCTGTTTTATTCACGTTACCAAATTCTGAGTTAGCCGATCAGATTAAAGCAGTGAAAGAACAGCTTCGACAGGTTCCGAATAAAGGATTCGATTATTTAGTAAAACGCTATATCAGTAAGCATCCGCTACCGAAAACGAATGAAGAACAGATCATTCGCTTTAATTATCTTGGTGATTTTAACAATCCGGTGACATCTGAACTATTTACTTTGTCAGAGGAATTCACAGGTCCTGATCTCGGACAAAGAAATAATTTTAACGTTTTACTAGATGTTTCTGTGATGATCATTGAAAGTCAGCTTCGATTGTCTGTGACATATGCTACTCGTCAATTCAGTGAGGAATGGATATCCCGATTTATGGAAGAGTGGATCAACAAGCTGACAGAAATCGTGGACCATTGCTTGAACAAACAAAACATTGAGTTTACTCCATCTGATTTTGACACGGTTAAGTTAGATCAGGAAGATTTAGACTTACTATTAATGGACTAAAAAATCTCCCAATAGAAAGAAGTGTTTCTGTGTCGATAAATGCTTATTACAAAGAAGACATTGAAAATTTAGAAATGTACCAACGATTGATTCAATATTGGAGCATTATTTTTGACAGACGTGAAAAGATCGATGTGTTGGATAATATGAACTTTAATATCAATCTATTTCCCGAGATTTTCACAAGAACAGAGATGGCAAATCTGCACTCAATCGAACCTGGCTATACGTCACCAGACGGATATACAGAGATGCATGAATTGATCCGTGCACTGGAATTAGCTAGACTGCTCGAGCATGTACCGAGCCGGGAAGAGATTACGAGAAAACTAGTGAATCAGGCGGGAATCGGCTGTGGCAATGGCTGCACAAATGTGATGAATGGTGTAATTAATGCTATTTTGAAGCACAAGCAAGAGGAAGGTATGACGGAAAAACCGGAAGTGGTATTAATTTTACCTAACTATACCGTCTATACCGCCCAGCTTTCAAATCTTCAAGGGAAAGTAATGCCTCGATATGTACATACAAAACGAGAGAATCATTTTTTGCCAACTTGCGAAGAAATAGAGAATGTTATTTCTCCTTCAACGGCAGCCGTTGTTATTACATATCCAAACAATCCTGCTCAATCAACATATGAAGGCGAAAATGTGGAAGAATTAAAGAAAATCGTGGAGCTATGTCAGAAAAATGAAGTATTTCTTATTGCAGATAACATTTATCAAGACCTTGTCTTCCCCCGGGAGAGAGGGTTTACAGAAATCTTTCATTTGACCGACCGTTTGGATTATGTCGTCAAAGTATACGGATGCTCGAAGGATACACCATTTTATTCCGGTTATCGTACTGGATATTGGTTTGGAGATCCACGCCTTACAGAGAAGTACAAATATATGATTTCATCCATGGAAAACAGTCTGAATACTCATTCACTCGTTTACTTTGCATTGAATTTATATTTTAAATACAAAACGATCGTTAAAGAGGAACCAATCCTTGAAGACATGAAGTTTTTTACGCAAGGTTTATTCGGTTGGAGTCAACAAGTAAATGGAGAACAACTTTTTAATAAAATGACTGAGTTGAATTTGTTTCGAAACTATCTATCAAGAATTAAAAAATCAAATGATATCCAAGAGGATGCATTAACACAGCTCATTGATTTTGTGGCACAGTCCAATGTATTCACTGATTATGTAAACCAGAAAATTGGAAATGTATTTTTTATCAAAATGAATCCTGAACTCCATTCCGATCATGACCATGCTTTTTTTAACAAATTATTTCATGAAGCAAAATGCGGAGTGCTTCCAGGAAATGTATTTGGGATTCCGGCACATTCCAATGAAACGTGGTTTCGCATCACTCTCATTCATGATCATGTGGAAAATATCATTTGGAATTTACGAAAGATTGAAGACATGTACACACATCAGCATGTCTAGAAGATTGAAGATAAGCATTTAAGGGAGGGGAGAGCATGACTCAACCAAAGACCAATAGCCTGATTGAAGATATTATCGCATTGTCGCCAACACAAGAGGGTATTTTATATCATTGTTTGAAGGACCCTGAGCTTCCGCTATATATTAGCCAAGTGATGCTTCAGGTAGAAGGAACAGTGGTAAAAGAACGATTGGAACAGGCATTGGAAATGGTTTCACAGGAAAATGAATGCTTGAGATCTGTTTTTCGCTGGGAGAAAATCAATCAGCCCGTACAAATTGTCATGAAAAAGATGACAGTCAAAATTGAAGAAGAGGACCTTTCCGCATTATCCGCTGCAGAAAAAAAGAACCAAATTGAAATCATTAAAAGGCGAGAACAAAAGAAGGGGTTCGATTTAACAAAAGGACCGTTACTGCGAGTGGTTTTATGCCGAGAAGATTTAGAGAAGTACCGTATATTACTGCAATTTCACCATATCATTTTAGATGGCTGGTCACTCGGACTGCTGCTTAGCGAATGGTTCCAGGCCTATGATCAAATCACCAAAAACGAAATAGTAAAGAAGCAGAATAAACCAAAGTATAAATCATACATAAAATGGCTGCAAAATTACAACCATGAACAAGCAGGTGCATTTTGGAAACAAGAGTTGAACTCATTATCAACTTATACAAAATTACCTACCCGTTCGCATAGTAAGCAGTTGGACAGGAATGTTGTACATGAATCCTTGTCTATGGAAGAAATCATGCCGAAGATTGAAGCCTTTTCCAAAGCCTATGGAGTTACGGTAAATGCAGTGATCAATGCTGCTTGGGGGCTAATGCTGCAACGATACAATAACAGTGATGAAGCCATTTTCGGCTTGACCGTTTCGGGACGACCGGAGGAGTTAATCGGGGTTGAGCAGATGGTCGGTTTATTTATCAATACCATTCCAGTTATTGTGAAAAGTGAACAGGACCTAACAGCGGTTAATTATGTCCGGAACGTTCATCAGCAATTAATTCGACTTAAAGAAGTCGAACACTTACCACTTAGTGACATCCAAGCTGTTGTTCAAAGGAGTGGGTCTGAACCACTTTTCAATCATTTCCTGGTGTTTGAGAACTATCCGCTTGATCAACAACTTTCAAATGGCAACTATACTGGTTTTACTATTACAGGCTATGAGGAAACAGAAGTAAATCATTACGAATTGACTGTCTCATTTTTGTTAGCAGGCAAACCGGAATTAAAACTTGATTATCAAGCAGATTTGTTTGACAGGCAGGCAATACAAAAGATGGCAAAGCACTTTTTCGTCGTATTAGATCAGATCACAACACAGCCTGATAAAGAGTTATCATCTATAGAGCTTGTGACAGTAGAAGAGAGAAATCAACTCTTACAGAAATTTAACCAAACCGAAACATTTTATCATAATCAGGAGAAGACCGTTTATGAATTGTTTGTTCAACAAGCACAAGCAACACCTGAGCTGCCGGCAGTTGTATACAAAGATGAGCAAATCATTTACCGTGAGTTAGCAACGAGAGCGGAACATCTTGCAAACCATCTTCAACAACAAGGTGAAGGAGAAGGATCGATCGTAGCCATTTTGATGGATTGGTCGACAGATATGATGACAGCCATCTTGGGAGTGCTTGGTTCAGGTAGTGCTTATTTGCCGATAGATCCTCATTATCCTGAGGAACGAATCCGCTATATTATAAACAATAGCCAAGTCCAAACGATCGTAACGTCTGAACAATACTTGGAAATGGCGGGTAGCATGGCCGCATCTACTGTTATTGTCCATCATGGCAACTGCCAAACGTTTAACCATGATTCAAGAAGTACACAAGAAGATACAAATAGGAATATCGTTGAATTTTCATTGGCCTATGTCATTTATACATCAGGATCAACCGGACGGCCAAAAGGAGTCATGATTGATCAGCAGGCATTTACTGAATTTGTCCTTTGGGCTGTGGAGGAATACGAACATAAAGTTGGTTATCAAGTATTGTTATCCAACTCTTATGCGTTTGATAGTTCGGTCCAGCAAATTTTTCCGCCTTTAGTTTCAGGAGGAACTTTGCATCTGCTTAACCCAAACGTCCGCAAAGATGCAAAACAGTACTTGAACTATCTAAAACAACATAAGATCAACAACTTGGATGAAATTCCTGTCGTGATGAACGTGTTGGTAGAGCAAGCTGAGGAAGAGGACGAAATCCCAGTTTTACCTGCATTAACATCCTTATCCCTAGGAAGTGAATATGTACCAATAAGTCTTGTTCGAAAATGTAAAAAGCTGCTTAATTCCAATGGAAAAATCATAAATGGATATGGACCTGCCGAAACAACGGTCGAAACTTGTACCTATCATTTTACAGGGGATGATGAAGACGAGATCTCACTTGTAGGTAAACCCCGCAGCAATTTATCCGTTTATATTTTGGATAAGGATCATCGGTTATGTCCGATAGGTGTTCCTGGTGAAATTTGTGTGAGTGGAATTGGTTTATCAAAAGGCTATCTGAATCAGGAAGACTTAACGGATGAGCGGTTCATATCAAACCCATTCAGTGATGTACCTGGAGTCAAAATGTACAAGACAGGTGATGCCGGACAGTGGTTGCCTGACGGGAATGTTCAATATATTGGCCGTATTGATAATCAAATCAAGATTCGCGGATACCGTGTTGAGCCTGGTGAGATTGAAGATGCACTACTACGTCATCCATTGATACAGGATGCTGTTGTGGTCGTACAAGGAAACAAGCAGAATCATCCAGTCCTTTGTGCGTTTTTGAAATCTCACAAGAAGCCTGAAATACGTGAACTGAGAACATTTTTGGGATCCAATTTACCGGACTATATGATTCCAGCCTTTTATCAATATGTTGAAGAGTATCCAAAGACACCTAATGGAAAAATAAATCGTCAATCACTTGAGCATTTTGAAATTGAACAAGATCAAAGACACCAAGATAATAGTTTGCCACGTCATGAGTTGGACAGCAAACTTGTTGAAATTTGGAGAAGTATCCTTAACCGCCCTGGTATTGAGATTCATTCTAACTTTTTTGAACTTGGTGGAAACTCCATTCAGCTAATGAGGATCTATAGCAGGATTAAGAAGGAAATGCCGGATATTTCACTAGAAATAAGTGATTTTTTCTCCTATCATACAATAGCTGAATTATCAGATTATTTAGTGGAGCCAACTAAGAATAGCGGAACGGAATCCCTTGATTTTGTTAAGGATCAGCAAAATAACGAGATGAATATCAAAGACATCGCCATTATCGGAATAGGAATCCGCTTACCGGGCATAACTGGACCTGACGCTTTCTGGGAGTTACTGAAAGAGGGCCGAGAAACAATTAAAGAAATCCCGGAGTCCAGAAAAAATTTAGATCCAACAGGATATAAAGGAAAGAACTATTTACGTTACGGCTATCTAGAGGGAATTGATGAGTTTGACCCTCAGTTTTTTGACATTTCTCCAAAGATTGCCAAATATATGGAGCCTAATCAAAGAATGATGCTTGAGACAACATATCATACTTTGGAAGATGCGGGTTATACTCGTGAACAAGTAAAAAATCGTTCAGTTGGTGTTTTTATGGGGGCTGTGCTGCCAACTTATCATCAATATTTAGACGTAAAGATAGATGAGTTGTTTGCTAGTAATCTTCCGGCCAATTTAGCTGGGCGCTTGTCATACCATTTTGGATTTAATGGACCTTCTTTAGTCATAGATACGGCATGTTCATCATCCTTAGTGGCATTACACACAGCCGTTCAATCATTAAGAAACAATGAATGTGAAATGGCAATGGTAGGCGGTATTCATTTGGATATTTCACCTGTAAACCGTGAAGAAGCGATGGAATCCAGTATCGTATCACCAACAGAAAGCTGCAAGCCATTTAGTGATGAAGCAGATGGAACGATTGGGGGAGAAGGGTGCATCTGTGTACTTCTTAAACCAGTTGAGCAGGCTTTACATGATCATGACAGGATCTACTCTGTTATTAAAGGAAGTGCAGTTATTCAGGATGGGGCCAGATCAAACGGCATCACATCACCAAGTCCTGATGCACAAGCAGAAACATTGCTGCATGCGTGGAAGGATGCAGGAATTGATCCATCAACGATTTCATATATTGAAGCACATGGAACCGGAACAAAGCTTGGTGATCCGATTGAAATCAAAGGTATACAAAAAGCATACCAATCTTATACCAATCAGAATCAATTTATCGGTCTCGGATCGATTAAATCGAATATAGGTCATTTGGATAGTGCTGCAGGATTAGCGGGCTTGGCAAAAGCTGCCCTTAGCTTGAAACATAATCTTATTCCGGCAACGCTTCATGCATCCAGTTTAAATTCGTTTATTCATTTTGAACAATCACCGGTTTTTGTAAATACCGAATTACGTCCTTTAACATCACAAAGCACTCACCCTGCAAGAGCAGGAGTTAGTTCCTTTGGATTAAGTGGAACAAATGTACATGTCGTGTTGGAAAAGTTCGAAACAATACCATCAGATCCTGCGGAAGTGAAAACGATTCAGGACAAGGGTCCATTTCTGATTACGGTGTCAGAATCTTCCGAACGTTTATTAACAAAGAAAATCGACGATCTTCATACGTACTTGGAAGAAAGGGATGATCTTCTCCTTAAAGATCTCAGCTACACGCTAAATTGCCGTCGAAGTCAACATCGTTACAGGTTTTCAACGGTTGTACAAAATGGATCTGAACTGAGCAACAAACTGGTGATGATGACAAATGCAGATATATATGAGACGAAACACCCAAAACCTGTAACCTTATTGTTGCAAGATTATGAAGAAGGTTCCGAAAAATTGTTTGCAGCGTTATGCCAATCAGGTCTTTTGAGTAGCGAAGAGATCAAAGAATTCAATAAACATATATCGAATTATTCTGGTCAAGATTATGTACAACAAATCGTAAGTTATCTTTCCTTTTTGATCGGAATGACAAAACTGCTTAGCCGAACTGGATTAAACTTTTCCGTGACTGGATTAGGAGTTGGAGCAGCAGCTGCTGATATTCACAATGGATCGAC
The DNA here is from genome assembly GCF_000518865.1 of Bacillus sp. J37. GTDB lineage: Bacteria > Bacillota > Bacilli > Bacillales > Bacillaceae > Metabacillus. The sequence continues at coordinate 90,589 of NZ_JAEK01000013.1, forward strand.
ATCGTTCGCGGACATAGTGAAAAACATAAATAAATATAAAAATGATGCATCGAGAAAACAGGAAATTAATAAAGAAGATACCATTCTTTCGGTCGGTATACGTCCATCTGATGGGTTCTATTTAGACGAACAGAATGAAGGGAAGATCGATGTCTTTCCATTAGAAAAAGGAAAGGCTGGTTTTCTAACTGCTCTTTCTCATCTTTACCAAACAGGACATCATTTGTCATTTGAGAAAATACAATCCGGCAATGTCGTCTCACTACCATCCTATCCATTTGAGCGCAAATCATATTGGTTTGATATGAGTAAAGTGAGAAATAAAAACAAAACGATGACTCATTTTTCAAAGAATGAAACAAAAGAAGAAGATCCTTTACTCCATCAATTTGTATGGACCCCGGATGAATTAGCAAGGGGAATAAAACGTAAAATCAATGGATCTATTTTAATTGCTGGTCATAATGATCTTTTGCAAAACAGACTTGCTGAAAGGCTACGAAATGACGGTTTAACAGTTGTGAAAATCAACTATGGTAAACGATTTAATCAACTAAATCAAGAAGAGTTTGAGATTAATAGTCTTAACACTCAAGATTTGGAAAACGTGTTATGTGTACTGGAGAAAGACGGCCATAAAATAGGCGCTTATATCCGCTTGCCAGACCATAACCAGATTGCAAACAGTCAAGATCCAATGTATAGACTTCCCGGGCAGTTCGCTTCAATAGTAGATAAACATGTACAACCTGTGCACGATTTAGGAAAACAGTTAGGTTTGAGATCAAGGGAAAACTCGGTTTTTATGTTTCAACTCACTCTTAATGCCGACAAAATAGTATCAGGAGATCCTCCTGTAAATCCGATGCAAAGTTTTACTGTATCTCTTAACCGGAATCTCAATCAGGAATATGAACAGTTAAACACTTATTGCATCGATTTTTCTGAGTATGAACTAACACCAGAGATGATAGCTGATTATATGTATGAAGAGATTATTTGGGAGCAGGAAATGAAGGAATCTGCCTATCGCAGTGGTATTCGCTATGTGAAGCAGTTGCAAAGGCAAAAGATCACGGTTCCTCCGAGAGAACCTTTCCGGAATGACGGAATATACCTTGTCACAGGTGGTACAGGTGGAATTGGGATGAAAATCTGTCATTCAATCGCAACAAACATACATGCTACCCTTCTGATCCTTGGAAGGACAGAACGTGAAAAGTTAAATCAATCACAGCTAGATTCACTAAATCAATTATCAGATATGGGAGCAAAAGTAGAATACTTCACGACAGATATAGCAGATTACGAAAATTTGCGTTTAGTTATGGAACAGATTAAGACAACTTACGGAAGAGTAGACGGGGTTATTCACACAGCTGGTTTGAAAGGGAGGCATGTATCACTACAAGATGCCACTCTTGATGACTTCCATGAAGTCTATGGCGCAAAAGTATATGGCACAGTTTTTCTTGATCTGTTACTGAGTGATCAAATGCTCGATTTCTTCTTTTTATTTTCGTCTGTTGATGCGGTTTTACCAGAGGCGAATCAAGGTCCATATTCAAGTGCGAACTATTTTATGGATCAATATGCTTTAAAACAAAGACAATATGGCCGGAATTTCATTTCCATTCAATGGGGCGGTTGGCAGTTGACAGGAATGGGGAAAGCCGCAACAGAAGATAACGAACAAACTATGATTCACAACATCAAACGATTATCACCACTAATTCTAGGTTTTGATCCGCAGATTGGTGTAGCTGCTTTTCATAAATTGCTAAGGACAAACTCAAGCCATACTCTTGTTACAGGATTCAACAGTCATGATTTGGAAGAAGTAAAAAACATTGCCTTTTTTGAACTGTCTAAAGAACTACAGGATGACATGCAACAATCTGTAGAAGAGACGAGCACGAGTGAATCGATTGAAGAAATTAGAAGTTTTGTTGCGGCTACTTGGACCAATGTAATGGAATTAGAAGAAGAGCCTGATATACATGAAAACTATTTTTCCTTTGGCGGGGATTCCATACAAGGAATCGATATTGCTTACGAATTATCACAAAAGTACCAACTCCAGCTTGATGCAAATATATTGTTTCAACATGATACGGTCGATTCTCTTAGCCGGTTTGTTCATAGTCAAGTAAATATGCCGAAATCTAGAGAAAAGATCAGTTCCATTCCCAAAGCAACACCTTTATGAAACGAGAGTGACAAGTAATAGCAAGGAAAGGAAGTTCACTAGATGAAAACACAAACTGACCAAACTTTCAATAAATATGAAGTCTCTCATACTCAAAAGCGTTTTTGGTTCTTGGACCAGTTTGATTATTCCAATGATGAATCGATCCGTTCAATGTCAAATGTTTCAACGGTGTTTACCCTTACTGGACAATTGGACGTTTCCATCTTTCAAAAAACGATTCAAGACCTTACAGATCGGCATCAATCGCTGCGCACGTGTTTCAAAGAAGAGAATGGAACGCCCTTGCAGCTGGTTTTTCATAAATTAGACATATCAGTTCCCGTTAAAGTAGTGAATGCTGATCAACCAGAAGTCCAAGTAGAACAATGGATTCAAGAAGAATTAACTACACCTTTCGATCTCAGTCAGGCGCCATTGGTAAGAGTATTGTTATATAGGCTTTCCGCTGAAAAACATGTATGCTTAATCGTTGCACACCATAGCATTGCTGATGGATTGGCGCTTGACATTATCCTTTCCGAGTTAATGACTTTGTATCGTGCTAATGTAAACATGATGTCAAATCCGCTCCCTGAACCAGGTATTCAATATAGTGATTATGCCCATTGGCATAATAGCATGCTACACCCGTCAACAGGTGAACTTGGAGAGCAAAGGGAGTTTTGGTTGAATTCATTAGCCGGTGAGCTTCCTGATCTCAACTTTCCACTTGATCGTCAACGTGAAAAAGAAAGGTCCTATAAGGGAGCGGCCGTTCCATTAGTTATTGAAGGTGAATCGCTCACCAACTTAAAAAAAGCGTGTGAACGGATGGATGTTAGTGTCTATATGTTCTTGCTTGGAGTGATGAATGTGCTTCTTGCAAAATATACCCGCAATGATGACATCATTGTCGGAACTTCTTACTCCGGCCGATTTCATCCTGAACTTAAGTCTGTGATTGGCAGCTTTATTAATACGCTGCCGGTCCGCAATCAGGTAAAAGGGGAAGAAACATTTCATCAGTTTGTGAAAAAAGTCAAAAAAGTTGTGTTAGGAATCCAGGAAAACCAAGCATATCCTTTTGATAAAATCGTTGAAGATTTAGGGGTACAACGAAACAGCAGCAGACACCCGGTCTATGATGTTCTTTTTGAAATGCATACCCTGCATTCCGATGAAAAAGATGTGAGGGAAATAGTACCTGGTTTGTCGATTTCATTTGAACATTCGCTTACTACAATCCGTTACTCTTCGTTTGATTTCGCTTTTGAATTGTTTCAAAAGGAAGGAAAGATCGAAGGGTATATTCAATACTCAACAAGCTTGTTCGATCAAGAGACAATGGAAAGATTGGGTAATCATTTTCTAAAGCTTGTTCAACAGGCTATCGAACATCCAAATAAACCAATCTGTCAAATGGACATGCTCTCAGATCAAGAAAGAAACCAAATTTTGAATGATTTTAATCATTTAACAATGGATTTTCCAGTACATGCTTCTTTTCCTAGGTTGTTTGAAGAGCAGGTACGTAAAATACCGGATCATTATGCTGTTTCTTATCTAGATGAAAAGGTGACCTATAACGAATTGAATGAAAGAGCTAACCGATTAGCCCATTACCTTATCAGTCAAGGTGTCAATTCGGGTGAAATTGTCGCCGTAATGAGTGAGCGTAATATTTACTGGTTAACATCTTTACTAGCCATATTTAAGTGTGGTGCGGTTTATGTACCAATTGATCCGAACCTTCCTGACGAACGAGTGATGTATGTTTTGAACGATAGTACTGCATCATGTCTAATTACTCAGGAATCATTTGTTGAACGTGTTAATGCACTAGACACAGCTAAAGTAGAAACAATTGTTTGTCCTGATATGAACGGGTATAAGGATTTCGGTAAAACTCACGAGCTTGTTACAGGTCAACAAATCTTAGCTTTTTCGTCAGATAATCCTAAAGTGCAGATACGTTCCGATCAACCTGCCTATATGATCTATACATCTGGTTCAACCGGCAATCCAAAGGGAGCAATTGTGCGACATAACGGGATGATCAATCATCTCTATTGCAAAATAGACAGTTTGCAGTTGACTCAGGAGGATATTGTTGGACAAAATGCATCCATAAGCTTCGATGTATCAATTTGGCAATCATTAGTTGCACTTCTTGCTGGTGGAGAAACATCCATTATTACATTTGAAGCAGGCCGTGATCAGGCGTTGCTAGTTGAACATTTACGCACATATCATATTACTGTAATTGAAACAGTACCATCTTTACTATATGCATTCCTGGATACAGTTAATAGCATGAAAGAGCACGAACGCAGTCTTCCCAAATTGCGATGGATGATTACAAATGGGGAGGAACTCCCTAGTAAGTTAGTGACAAGCTGGTTTGAAATGTTCCCGGATATCCCATTGATTAATGCATATGGTCCGACTGAATGTTCTGATGATGTCACACAGCATGTCATGAGAAAAGAAGAGAAAAATGATCAAATAAATACGCGCATTCCAATCGGAAAGCCGCTGCCAAATATGCGTTTGTATATTGTCGACCAATTTAATCAGTTAGCTCCAATCGGAGTTAAAGGAGAAATCATGATCGCAGGCATTGGGGTAGGCAAAGGATATTGGCAAAATCAAAAATTGACTGAACAGAAATTTATCGATAACCCATTTGCACTGCAAGAGAATGAAAAAACAGTATACCGGACAGGTGACCTGGGGTGTTGGTTACCGGATGGAAGTCTTGAGTTCACAAGCAGAATCGATTTTCAGGTAAAAGTACGCGGGTTCAGAATTGAGCTTGGAGAAGTGGAAGCAACCATCAATCAACATGAGCAGGTTAGTGAGGCTGCCGTTATCGTCAAAAAACAACATAACGGTGATTCCATTCTCATAGCCTTTTATACAAGTAAGCACCAATTGGATTCAAACCAGCTGCGAAGCTATCTGCAGGAAAAGCTTCCTTATTATATGGTACCTGCAATCAATATCAAGATTGACAAAATGCCTTTGCTGACAAGCGAGAAAATTAATCGTAAAATGCTTCTGCAAATAGCGGAGCAGGAAATCTCAACACATCCTAAATCGATTGAGTTGAACACGACAACTGAAGAAAAGCTTTCACGTATTTGGAAAGAAATTTTGGAACAAAATCAAATAAGTAGAGAAGATCAGTTTTTTCATATTGGCGGTAATTCAATCAATGCAGTTAAAGTTGTCAATCGTATCCGCGATCAATTTAACATTTCAATTGCCCTGCAGCAAATATTTGTTACTCCTGTCCTTAAAGATCTCGCATCTGCTATTGATCTTGAAACAGGTCAAGATACGAAAATAACCAGAAATCAAATTCGTCAATATCCTAAGAAAGAAGTATACGATTTGGCTCCAGTTCAATTGCCTGAATGGTATCTTCACGAGCTTGAACCAGAAAATCCGTTTTACAATGTGAGCTTTGAATTAATGTTTAACGGTGAGATGAATTTAGCAGCATTTGAGAAAGCATGGCAGCATCTGATAAGTCGACATTCAGCATTACGCATCCGTTTTCGAAATGCAGACGGCGTACCTCAGCAAATCGTATCTGGTGAGCTACCGTTTAAACTAGATACGATTTATGAAAATCGAATCCATGTACGAGAGAATGAAATGAATGAGGATATTCGAAAAGTTGCATATATCCATAATAATCAAGTGTTTGATTTTGAAAAGGGACCATTATTTTCAGTTAGATTAGTGGAATATAGACAAAAGCAATTTTTGATGATGTTTGCTGCACATCACATTATTTGGGATGAGACTTCTTCTATGAATCTTGTTTCAGAACTTAGCGAACTATATAATGCTTATTCATTAAACAGAAAACCAGACTTACCTGAACTGCAAATTGAATATACGGATTATGCTGAATGGATGAATTCATCAATCCGTGATGGCTCCCTTGAGAAAGAACGCCAATATTGGTTGAATAAATTTGCTGATGTTCCGCCTCCACTTGAGCTGCCGACAGATTATCAGCGGCCACCAGTTGTTACGTTTAAAGGGGGAACAATTCTCGCCAATATTGACAATGATTTACAGAAACAGATTGAAGACTACTGTCAGCAAAATGGCATGACATTGTATATGTTTTTACTATCGGTACTCAATTTACAGCTGCACCGTTTAAGCGGACAAAATCGTTTCACCGTCGGGTCACCAATCGTTAATCGTGATGACATCAATCTTGAGCATATGATTGGATTATTTGCTACTGCTATTCCGTTATCCTGTGAGATTACAGAGAAAATGACATTTGCTCAGTTGGCCGAGCACAGTAAACAAACGGCCATTGAAGCATATGAAAATCATCTTTATCCAAGTAATTTCGTCATCGATCAGTTGGAAATAGATCGGGATCTATCACGCTCGAAGCTATTTTCTGTTATGTATGGATTACAAAATAATAAACAGAAATTATTAACATCACTTCATTTTGAAGGCTTGAGCTTTAACCCGCGTATCTTTGACTTTGTTGAAGATAGCTCACGATTTGATCTTTCATTTGCATTTGATGAGTTGGAAAATGGCATCGAAATCAACTTGAATTATAATAGTGATCTTTTTAAGAAATCGACAGCAGAGCGTTTAGTCGAGCAATTCATTCTGCTGGCACAGCAAGTTATTGCTTCGCCTGATCTGTCAATCAAACAATACCAAATGGTTAATGAGATTGAGGGGCACAAAATGACGGTTGAGTGGAATAAAACCGAACAATCTTACGAGAATCAGCTGTGCATTCATCAACTTATTGAAAAACAAGCAGCAAAAACGCCGGATATACCTGCTTTGTATAAACAAGGGAATACGTTAACGTACAATCAGTTAAACGAGAGGGCAAATCAACTTGCTCATTATTTGGTTAGCCTAGGCGTGAAGTCGGAAGAAAAGATCGGGGTCATATTCGATCATTCTGCTGAGCTGATCATTTCACTTCTTGCCATCATGAAGGCAGGAGCTGTGTATGTACCGCTCACCCCAGAGCTGCCGAACGCACGAAAGCTGGAAATCTCGAAGACAGCCACACTATCATACATTGTTACAAATAGCACGAATAGCTCTGGCATAGAAGAGTTCAATGGAAGAATTCTAGAATATGATCGTATTCAGCTATCACTGTCTACTATGCCAAAACATAACGTCAATAACCTGATAAACTCTCATCATCTAGCGTACGTATTGTTTACATCAGGTACGACGAATAAACCTAAAGGAATAGAAATTGAACACCGGGGTGTTGTTAATCTTTTTACATGGTTAACACAAGAGTATCCACTTCAATTAACAGATTCAGTCCTGATGATGACACCATATTCATTTGATGCTTCATTATTGGAAATATTTTGGCCATTAACTCAAGGGGCTAAAATTGTTATTCCGCAACAGGATGAATTAAAAAATGTTCTTGCACTAGGTGAGCTGGCCTATCAACATCAAGTAGCATTTCTTCAATTTGTTCCGATCATGTTGGAGGAATTTATACATGCGCGTCGGAATAACGACATTCCTGAGTTACCGTTTTTACGGTATGTCATTTGTGGTGGAGCACCATTAACACGTAAAATACATGACAAATTCAAGGAGCAGTTCAATTGCCGATTAAGCAATCATTATGGGCCAACTGAAGTGACTGTTGATTCTGCTGTATTTGAATGTAACAGGGAATTTGAAGGTGATATCGTGCCAATCGGAAAGCCGATCGCTAACACAAAGATGTATGTGTTAGACGAATGGATGAATATTGTACCAATCGGAGTTCCAGGTGAGTTATATATTCAATCTGATGGTCTGGCCCGCGGCTACTTGAACGATCCTTTAAAAACGGAAGAAAGCTTTATTGATCACCCATTTTCCAATGAACCAGGTAGCAGACTTTACAAAACAGGAGATATTGTCCGCTATTCGAAAGATGGAATGATCCAGTATATCGGACGAAAAGATAATCAAGTAAAGGTCCGCGGCAATCGGGTGGAATTAGAAGAAGTGGAAACCGTGCTTATGCAGCATCCTGAAATCGGCGGTTCAGCTGTCTTACATCAGAAGGACGAACGTCAAGATGGACTGATTGCATATGTCGAGCTTGCAGATGAAATGAAACTGTTCAATGACGACAAAAAGCTCAATCTGTTTACGATTTCACAAATGCCTGGGTTACAGGATGGGATGAATCGACTGCATAGACAGGCTTGGCCGGCTTATTTCTTCGGAGATGAGATCATGGTAGCAAATTGGCCGAAATTATTTCATAGATTTCCAGATTATCAGATCGCTTTAACGTTGGAAAATGGGGATATTGCTGCTGTCGGTAATACAATACCGATCAGTTGGGACGGCACACTTGAAGATCTGCCTGATGGATGGGATGCCGGGCTGGTACACGGAATGGAACAATCAGATAAGAATACCATGCCAGACACCTTACTTGTGTTAGCTGGTGTCGTTAATGAAACCTATCAAGGTCAAGGCTATGCATCCATACTTATCGAAGCATTCAAGAAGCTTGCTGCCGGACATAAGCTGAAGCGTATCATCCTGCCTGTTCGTCCAACGGGTAAAAGCTTATATCCTAAACATTCATTTTCTGAATATTGTCAACTTACTAGGGAAGATGGATTTCCTGTTGATCATTGGCTGCGAACACATATCAAAGCAGGCGGAGAAATCTTGAAAAATGCGGAAGCCTCACAACGTATCGAGGGTAGTATAGAGGATTGGGAACATTGGGCAAATACGACATTTTCAAAAACCGGTTATTACCACCTAAAGGATACGTTACAACCAGTTTGGATCGACATTGAAAAGGGATGTGGAGTCTACCAGGATCCGAGTGTATGGTTCCAACACTTTCTACCAGCTAAACAAGAAGAAGGTGGCTGGACACCAATAAACCCTGAAGGACTGCTAGAAGATATAAAACAAAGGCTACCAGACTACATGGTACCGCAGCAGATCATCTTCGTTAAGAAAATTCCATTAACTGCCAGCGGTAAAATAGACAAAAAAGTTTTAATTACGCAGGAAACCATCCAGGAACGAACACGGGAATTGGTAGCTCCTCAAACAGAAACAGAAGCAGTTATTTTAAAGATTTGGAGAGAGATATTACAACTACAAGAGATCAGTGTAACTGACAGTTTCTTCGAATTAGGGGGACATTCCTTAAAAGCAACTGCCGTTGTCGCACGGATTAATTCAACATTTGAATGTGCGCTCTCACTTCGGGAAATGTTTGAAGCTCTCACGATCCGTAATTTGGCGAAAGTGATTGAAAACAAAAAGACCGAGCCGATCCATGACACAGGGATTCGTTTTAAAAAGGTCGAACGTCGTGTCAGAACAAGAAATTAAAGATTCTTCGTTAGAATGATTTTTTTACTTGATGTTGATTTCAAGAGAGTGAATATGGAACAAAAAAATTATATCCGGAAAATTACGGTGAATTGAAGGGAGAATAACCATTGAATTCTCCATTTTTACAAAAACGGTCAATCTGTTTTTTAATGATGATACTGTTTCTTTTATTTCCTCAAAAAGCATTCACCATTGCAGATGTTCAACCAAACGTATCACCTGAACGGATCAGTGAAATCGAGCAGTGGGTACATGAACAAATGAAAAAAGCAGAAATACCCGGCATGTCTGTCACGATTGTAAATGGAAAAGAGACATTGTATCAGCAGGGATTTGGTTATTCTGATTTATCCGAAAAGACGCCAGTGTCAAATGCTACTGTCTTTGAGATCGGCTCTAATAGCAAGGCCTTTACAGCTCTTGCAGTGCTGAAGCTTGAGAAGGAAGGAAAGCTGAAACTGAACGATCCTGTTGATCACTATATCCCTTGGCTGCAGGTAACGTTTAATGGGAAACCTGCAGTGATTACAATCGAGCAATTGCTTCATCATACAAGTGGAATTCCATTTGAAACAATCGGAAAGCTCCCAGAGGGCTATGGTGAAAATGCATTGGAAAATACTGTACGCATTCTCGAAGATTACCAGTTAAACAGGGAGCCTGGTGAAAGCTTTGAATATGCAACGATAAATTATGATGTTTTAGGGCTAGTGATTGAAAGAGTGACAGGACAATCCTATGCCGATTATATGGGGGAACAAATCTTTAAACCTTTAGGACTGACAGATACATTTATATTGAAAGAACCTGGTGTGCCTGAAGAAACAGCGACAGGATATAAATTTGGCTATACGGATCCACGTCCATATGAACCGCCACTTTTTGTAGGGAATGCACCAGCGGGATATATCATGAGCAATGCACGCGATATGGCTTTATGGCTTAAAATTCAACTTGGCACTGTACGTAATGAAAGCTTCGATTTCTCTCTGATCGAAGCTTCCCATCTAGCAAATCGTACTGTCAAACCGGATTTCAATGGTTCCTCTTATGCTGCAGGATGGGATGTGTTTCAGAAGGGTGAAGGTGAAATCTCACATGCCGGAAATAATCCTACTTTTTCATCGTTTGTTAGTATGCGACCAGGAGAGGAAATTGGGGTTGTTGTTTTAGCGAATATTAACACAGATTACACCCAGGTCATTGGTCAAGGTATTCTTCATAAATTGATTGGAGAAGAACCACCGTTGTTAAATTCAGACACATATAAAAAAGTAGATTCCATTGCAGTTGGACTGATTGTTGCCTTACTGCCGATTAGCATCATTATCTTTATATATGTGCTTACAACGATTAAAGCCATTATTAGAGGAGATCGACACGGAGTTTTTAACAAGATCCGATCTTATTTCTCTCTTTTGCTTCATTTGCTTGTGCTCGGAGCTGCGGCAATGGCTATTTATAAAGTGCCGGACATTTTGTTTTATAAGCTGACATGGCGGTTTATCCAGGTATGGATGCCAGAAACAGTATTTACAGCTGTTTGGCTTATCATCATAGCGGGAGGCTTATATGCTGTTTATTCATTGCTTCTCACCTTTTTTCCGAAGAAAAAAGAGAAATCGTTTCTAAAACCCATTGTCCTCGGGGTGGTAAGCGGCGTAGGAAATGCTTTTGTTATTTTTATCATAAATGAAGCCATCGTCCGAACAAACAACTTAACAAATGGCTTACTTTTCTACTTTGTCATAGCCATTTTGATGTATGTGGTCGGACAACGATATGTTCGGTCAATGCTCGTGAATCTGACTAACGAGATTATATATGAAAAAAGGATCGAGCTAATTGATAAGTTATTGAATACACGTTTCTCAATATTGGAAGGAATGGAACGTGGACGTGTTGAGGCAACACTTAACAATGATACTGAGGTCATTAGCCGTTCAATCGGAATTGTGATTTCAGGTGCAACAAACTTAATAACACTTGTTTTTTGCTTTCTTTATCTAGGTGTGATGAATGTATACGCGTTGTTCCTTTCCATTGCAATCATCGTCTTTTTAGCCATTCTGTACTTATTTGTCGGTAACCGGGCCAACAAAATCATGGAGGAAACACGTGATTTGCAAAACGTATTTTTCGGATTTATCACAGATATGCTGAATGGATTCAAAGAGCTTACATTGAACATTAAGAAACGTCGTGATTTCCGTAAAGGAATTCAGGAGAGCTGTAACAGTTACAAAGAAAAGCGAAATATATACCAGTTGCGTTATTCCGATATTTTCGTACTAGGTGAACTGTTATTTGTATTAGTCATTGGTTGTGTTGTTTTTGTTTTTCCAGAGATCTTTAAGCAGATGGATCAAATCATGCTTAGTAACTATGTGTTTGTTTTTTTGTACATGACAGGTCCTGTCAACCAGCTGCTTGATAGTGTCCCACACTTTGCGCAAATTCGAGTAAGCTGGGACCGAATCAAGCACATGAATAAAGAGTTGAATTCGCTGGAGGAACATCCAACTGATGGCCATCATTTCAATGAATCTGAGTCTATTCAATTGAGGCTGATTGACGTGACATACAGCTATCATGGGGCAAATGATCTACCTCATTCAAGCTTTGAAGTCGGCCCAATCAATTACGAGTTTCGAAGTGGATCCATTGTTTTTATTACAGGGGGAAACGGCAGTGGGAAATCAACATTAGCAAAGCTTCTTACAGGATTGTACGAACCAGATGCCGGACATATAACCCTAAATGGAGAGTCGATTTTACCAGTGGAATTAGGGCAATACTATTCTGCTATTTTCGGAGATTATCACTTATTTGATCGTTTTTACGGAATAGATTGGCAAGCAAAGGAAGTTGAAATGAATTACTATCTGGAACGCTTGGAGTTACAAGATAAGCTTCAGATACAAAATGGGGTATTCAGTACGACAAAGCTATCAACAGGTCAGAAAAAAAGGCTGGCCCTTCTCATCACCTATCTTGAGGACAAGCCGATCTGTCTATTTGATGAATGGGCGGCAGATCAAGATCCCGAATATCGTCGTTTCTTTTACGAAGTCCTATTGCCGGAAATGAAAGCCAGCGGGAAATGTATTATTGCTATTACCCATGACGATCATTATTTTCATCTTGCTGATCACATGATTAAGATGGACATGGGACAAATGTCGGTATTGGAACCGGCAGCTCAAAGATCTTTATAGATAGAAGTTATAGGTGAGTGGTAAATCTTTTTGTAGAACCTCATCACCCGTAACTCCTGTTGATCAATGGAGGAATAGAGGTGAAAACGAATGAAAACCATTTTGTTTTGCATTCCTTATGCGGGTGATTCAGCAACCATTTATATGCAATGGAAACAGCTACTTGGAAATCATATTGAACTTTATCCACTTGAACTTGCTGGTAGAGGAGCCAGATATGACGAACCCTTTGATTCGAACTTCACCAACATGAGAAACGGTCTTGCATCCCAAATCAAGCAATATGCAAATAACAAACAATATGCAATCTTTGGTCATAGCATGGGGGCGGTCTTGGCGTATGAACTCTATTATTTGCTAAGTGAAGAGGGATTTCCAGAGCCTTGGCATTTATTTCTTTCAGGCCGCCCGGCACCTGCCCAAAGTGCCCGAAAAAACAGCTTTTTATCCAGGTTTGTTCATGAGAAGGTTGGAGAGTTATTTCAACATAGTAGAGATATACCAAATGAGATCTCGAAGCATCCGGATCTCGCTAAAAAGTTCAGACAAGTACTTAAATCAGATCTTCGCATGATGAATACATATGATTTTTTACCCAAACAAGAAAAAATAAAGTGTCCCGTCACCATTTTTAGCGGGAAGCAGGATGACATCAGTGAGGAAGATATACTAGCGTGGAGAGATCATTCTAACAATGATTTCAAAATTGTATGGGTAAAAGGTGATCATTTTTTCCTGCATACAAGAAAAGAAGAATTGGTCTCAGTCATCAATCAGTCGATTCCTGAAATAATTTCAAGTTAGGAGAATGACAAGATGGAAATGAAAGAATGCTACGAGACTTCGTCTGCTCAGAGACGAGTGTATATTCAGCAACAATTCAATCCGCAAAGCACTGCTTATAATCTTCCTACAGTATTTAAAGTAGACGGGAAACTGGATAATATCCGTTTGGAAGAAGCGATGGTGAAGCTGATCAGACGACATGAATCATTGAGAACCACTTTTGAAGCTGATCTGGAAAATAACGATATTTCTCAAACTATTTTAGACAGCGTTCCATTCAAGTTAGATGTATTAAATGCCGAAGAGGATAAACTACATGACTGCATTGATCAACTAATTAAACCATTCCAACTGGATCAAGCACCACTATTTTGTGTGAAAATCATTTACACATCTGATGATAACTGTTATCTGTTTTTTGATATCCACCACATTATAGCGGACGGTATTTCCATTCAAACGATCATGAAGGAAATGATGCTGCTCTATAAGGGAATGGAACTGACGCCTGTTGATGTACAATATGTCGATTATGTGATGTGGCAAAACGATTTATTTAACCAGCAGGAAATTCGCAGTCAAGAGTGTTACTGGATGGGGCAATTCAAAGACGAACTCCCTGTTTTAGATCTGCAAACTGACTTTGTACGTCCTGTTAAGAACGAAGGGTTTGGCAAGTATGTTTATTTTCAAATTGAAAAACCGGTCATCAATCAACTAAAAGAGACTGCACGCGAGGAAGATGCGACATTGTTTATGGTTCTTTTTAGCCTATATACAGCCCTTCTGCAGCGATATACTTCACAAACTGACATTGTCATTGGAACACCAATTGCCGGTCGCAGACATGCAGAGCTGGAACCAGTGATTGGGATGTTTGTCAATACGCTAGCCCTTCGTATTAAACCAAGGGGGGAGATGTCATTTCGCCAATTGCTGTCAGAAGTGAAGCAAACAGCACTAGCAGCATATGAAAATCAAGATTATCCATTAGATCAGATGATCGAAAAGCTTAAGATCAATCGTTCGTCTGACAGACATCCTTTGTTTGATACCATGTTTGTTTTGCAAAATATGGATACCGCTCATGTTGATATGGATGGCTTACACTTTCAACCTTTTGAGCTAAAGACGTGCAGTGCCAAATTCGATCTTACCTTAGAGCTAACGGAAAAAGACGGATTGATATCTGGAAAACTGGAGTATAATGCGGAATTGTTCGAAAAACAAACAGCAGAAAGGATCACACAGCACTTTACGAACATGGCCAAACAAGCTGCTGAATTTCCTGATCAACTTCTCCATCAGTTTGAAATGATGAGCTTTGAAGAGAAGAAGGAGATTCTTGAAGAATTCAATGATACAACAACAGATTTTCCTCTTAAAACAATATCTCAATTATTTGAGGAACAGGTAACTCTTCATCCTGATCAACCTGCTGTACTTTACGATGGGGATAGTTATACATATCGTGAAGTAAATGAAAGAGCTAATCAACTCGCTCGTACATTACATGCTAAAGGAATCTCGAATACAAAAGCTGTTGGAATAATGGCTGAGCGATCCATGGAATTAATCGTTGGTATGCTTGCCGTTAGTAAGACAGGAGCTGCTTATGTTCCAATTGAACCGGATTATCCTGCTCAAAGAATTTCAAATATGCTAGAAGACAGCGGAAGCGGATGGCTTTTGGTACAAGGAGCTACCAAGCAGACTATACCTGATCATCTGGAGATCATTGATTTACAAAACCCAATGCTGTACACAGGAGAGAAGACCAATCTTAACTTATCCACTGAATCAGATAGCACTGCGATTATGATCTTCACTTCAGGAACATCTGGAAGACCAAAGGGTATTAAGGTGACGAATAGGGGGATATCCCGTCTTGTCAAGGAAACAAATTATGTGGAATTAAATCACCAAACACGAATGCTTCAAACTTGTGCATTGGGATTTGACGTTTTTACATTTGAAGCCTGGGCACCGTTACTAAATGGAGGACGTTTGTATCTAACAAATAAGGAAATATACCTTGATGCCGAAAACTTAAAACCATATTTATTAGAACACAAAATCAATCTCATGGTCCCTACTACAGCGCTCTTTAATCACTTGCTAAATCAAGACCCGAAAATTTTTAATACACTCGATACCATTATAGTCGGTGGTGAAGTAATGTCACCTCCACATGTTCGCTTGCTAAAACAGAATCATCCAACTGTGAAGCTAAAGAATGGCTATGGACCAGCTGAAAATACAACATATACGAGCGTTTATGATGTAACAGGTTTCGAAACGGGAAGTATTCCAATCGGAAAACCTATTTCGAATACGAGCTGTTATGTTTTAGATCCTTTTCTTCAACCTGTACCTGTCGGTGTGGCAGGAGAATTATTTATAGGCGGCGATGGAGTAGCAAGCGGGTACGCGAATCGAAGTGATTTATCAGAGGAAAAATTCATCACTGTTCCTTCACTTCAAGGAAAAAGGGTTTACCGGACTGGAGATTTAGTGAAATGGCGTTCTGACGGTCATTTAATCTACCTTGGTCGACAAGACGATCAGGTGAAAATTAGAGGGTATCGAATCGAAGTAGAAGAGGTTAATCAGCATGTATTGGGAATCCCGGACGTACTGGAATCTGTTGTAATACCGATAAAGACAGCGAATAAAGAAACAAAGCTATGTGCTTATTATACTGCAGATTTATCGATTACCTCTTTGGAAATGCGCAATATGCTAATGAAGCAACTACCTGATTTTATGGTCCCTGAACTTTACATGCAGGTAGAAAAAATGCCATTGTCAGCGAATAACAAAATTAATAAAAAGGCACTGCCAGCGCCTGGATTTGCTTCAATTCCTACAGAAAAGCAACAAGTTGAGGATGAATTGGAACGAGCAATTGCCCAAGTGTGGCAGGAAGTACTAGCTGTAGAAACAATCGATGTTAACGATAATTTCTTTGCAGTCGGTGGGCAATCCTTGAAAGGCACTCTGATTGTAGCAAAACTCCGTAAGGTATTAAATGTGGACATTGGCTTAAATGAACTGTTTTTACATCCAACAATCAAAGATTTAGCTAAGCTGCTTCGAAGTAGAGAAAAAGTAAGTGTCGGCATAGAAGTAAAATCAGTTGAGAAACGTGAGTATTACCCGGCAACATCTCAGCAAACACGAATGATGATTGTTGACAAAATGAAGCGGGTCTCTGATACAAGCCAAAACATTACAGATATCTATTGGGTGGAAGGAAAACTGGATATTGAACGGGTGAGAAATGTATTTCAACAATTGATCGACAGGCATGACTCGTTAAGAATGTCTTACCACCTAACAAAGAACGGCCTGATGTTTAAGGTAATCGAAAAGCTAGAATCAGAACTGACAATGTTCAAGGGGACGGAGGAGCAAATATCAGATCTTATCAGTAATTTCGTTCAACCATATGATCTTTCAGAAGCTCCCTTATTCAGAATCGGTCTTATTGAAGTAGCTGATGATAAGCATCTACTAATCTTTGATATTCATCATAGTATTTCAGATGGTTTTTCTTTGGGATTATTAGTTAAAGAGTTCGTTACTTTGTTCCATGGAGGTCAACTGCCTAGATTAGAATTTCAGTATAAGGATTATGCAATATGGCAACAGTCCTTTACCAAAACAGAAAAATGGGAAAGACAAGAAGAATTCTGGTTAGAGGTCATGAAAGGTACCATCCCAACCATGAATTTGCCACTGGATTTTCAACGTCCAGCTGAAAAAGCGTATGAAGGAAAATTGTTGGATTTCCAAATTTCAGAGGGACTAACAGAACGATTAAAGCAAGTGGCAGTAAATGAAAATACCACACTATATACCGTATTACTTACTGCTTACTATACATTATTATACAAATATTCAGGTGCGGAAGATATGATCATTGGTGCTCCCGTTGCAGGGCGCAATCAAGCTGAATTTCAACAAATGTTTGGTTTGGTGACGAATACACTGCCGCTCCGTAATTATCCTTCATCACACAAAACTTGGCGCCAGTTTTTACAAGAAGTACGGGAAAATACAATCCAGTCATTTGAAAATCAAGATTATCAGTTAGAACAGTTATTAGAGAAAATGGGAATTAGCCCTTCAGTTAATCGTAACCCTTTATTTGATACAATCTTTGTTTTGCAAAATATGGACATTCCACCAATTAACCTGGAAGGATTGCGTTTTGTTCCATATCTTCAACAACGAAACACAAGTATCATCGATTTGATTTTAGTTGCTAAAGAAGAATCAGGCAGAATCACTTTTACATTTGAATACTGTACCCAGTTATTCAAAAGAGAAACGATTAAACAAATGGAAGAACATTTTATCACCCTCTTAGAAAGTATGGGACACGGTGATCTAGACAAAACGCTTATTCAGCTCCAGCTCAATGTTGACAAAGCTGTAAACAATGATCAATACAGGGAAAATTTAGCCGATACATTTTCGTTTTAATTCAAATGGCAAAAAGGGGGAAGGAAACGATGTTTGTTTTAACAGAAGAGACGGTCAAAATGAGGGAGTTTTGGGTGGAGCAGCTCTCAGGTGAACGGCCATCAAACATGCTTTTACCTGATGAACTAAGGACATCCAACTCGATGCAGCCTGCAATCGGTTTGGTAGAAATAAATACAGTCGATGATACATTTGAAAGTCTTACGCAATACTGCAAAGAATCAGACTTTCTCTGGTATTGCTTTTTGTTTGCCAGTCTAAACGTTTGCTTATATAAATACTCAGCCTATCAGGATTTTGTAATAGGTTCACCTCCAAAAGGTGAAAGGAGTTCAAGTGAAAGCATCTTACCAATCCGTACCAAAATGGATCCGGAAATGAGTTTCAAAGAATGGGTCCTACAAGTGAGAGAAAGGCTGGCTGCTGCATATGAATACCAACAGTTTCCATTAGATTTTCTGATAAGTGAGCTTGGAATATCTGTAGAAGGTGAAACAAATTCTTTGATTAATTTTGTGGCATCTTTTGAAGGGTTACATGCTCCCTATACATGTAAAACAAATGAGCAAACAATCCAGATTTTATTCAGTCGAAGTGGGGAAAAACTTGGGATCAAGCTGCAGTATCCATCTGAGTATTATACAAAAGAAACCATCAATCTATTCGTACACTGTTTTAATCATATACTTCAATCAGCTGTACGCCATATCAACAAACCTATTAAGGAATTGTCGATATGCTCGTCAGAAGAAGAACAAACTATTTTGAACAAATTCAATATACAGCTTGCAAAGGCTGAAGAAAAAAAGACAATAGCTGGATTTTTTGAACAGCAAATAGTCAATTATATTGACAAGATCGCTTTAATTGATAAGGACAGGCAGATGACCTACAGTGAGCTGGATCATCAATCGAACAAGGTAGCTGCTGATCTCCAAAAAAATTGGAACATCAAGCCTAATGAGTTCGTAGCAGTTTACATGAATCGCGGGATAGATTATATCGTATCAATTTTGGCCATCTTAAAGGCAGGCGGAGCCTATGTACCACTTGATATCGATTATCCAAATGAGCGGATTCAATACATTTTAAAAGATAGTAAGGCAAAATTAGTACTTACTGATCATAAAACGGAAAAACTGACCAACGACTCAATACCTATCCTACAAGTCTCTGAATTACTAGAGGGAGAAAAGCAACATTTAGACATCTCGAATTCTACTAAATCTGAGGATTTGGCTTATCTTTTATATACTTCGGGAACAACAGGAATTCCAAAAGGGACATTGATTGAACAGCGCAATGTCATTCATTTAGTAGGTGATCCGGACTATTTAACATTCAATTCACAAACTTGTATGTTACAGGCATCATCTGTTGTTTTTGACTTATCAACTCTCGAAATATGGGGGACCTTACTAAATGGCGGTACTCTGGTGCTCGTGGACAAACATACCTTAATAGAACCTATGAAATTAGAAGCTGCCATTCAGAAATATAAAGTCAACTCAGCTATTTTGACAACGGCCCTTTTTCATCATGTAGCAAGCCATCGACCTGAGTTATTCAAAAAACTCAACCAATTATTAACAGGAGGAGAGACACTATCAGCTGTATTAGCAGACAAGGCTCTCCAAATGAACCCTGAACTTAAACTGGTTAATGCATACGGACCAACTGAATGTACAGTGTTGACAACAGCACATAATGTGAAAAATGGTGAAAAAGGCAATATTCCAATCGGAAAACCAGTCAAGGGTACAAATGTCAAGATAATCGGAGTAGACGGACAGATTCAGCCTATAGGTGTTCTTGGCGAATTGTGTATTGCAGGTAATGGTGTTGGTCGAGGTTACTTAAATAAACCAGAAACAACATGTGAACATTTTATACCAGATAAGGATCAGGAAAATCGAATGTTGTACAAAACAGGTGACCTTGCAAGATGGCGTACAGATGGAAGCATTGAATTTCTAGGACGTAAAGACCGACAAGTGAAGTTACGTGGATATCGAATTGAACTTGGTGAAATTGAAAATTGCCTCCTTAATCACAAGAATATCCTTGAAACAGTCGTTCTTCCAATTGAAGTAAACAAGGAACAAATACTGTGTGCATTTATCGTCCAAACAGCTGAAGTGGATGCAGATGTCTACGATCTTCAAATGTATATGAAGCAAACATTACCAGAATATATGGTTCCTGCTGCATTTGTTCCGATTCACCGAATTCCATTAACAGTAAGTGGAAAATTGGATGTTGCTAGGCTTCCAGTTCCGACTGAACTTCATTTTGGTATCCAACAAAAAAAGAATGATAGATTACCCCAAAGTGAGGAAGAAAGGAAGGTTGCTGCCATTTGGTCAGATATATTAGGCGTTCAACAAATCACACTTGATCACAATTTCTTTGAATTAGGCGGGCACTCACTAAAGTTAATTCTGCTTGCTGAACAGCTGCAACAAGCCGGATATTCAGTCAATACAATGGATTTGTACAAATACCCGACTATTGCTAGTTTCCTAGAAAATCAATGGAAGCAGAGAAATTAATATACCATTTCTAAAAACGATGACCATTGGACTCTGGATAAAGGAGAAAGAGATAGCACTGGATTTAGAATACTAGCTTTCTAAAGAAGGTCTTTATCTTTCTTCGGATTTTTAATCTTCTTTAGAGAGCGGGGAGAAATCTCTCATGGTTTTACTAGTAAAACTGGTTATTTATTTTTTAATCTGGAGTTTATATTCATATGTAATACACAGAATCGCCCATATCCCTAGTAAGAAAAATCCATTGCTAAAAATCCATCTTGTTCATCACAGGGTAAAGTATGATGATTCGTTTTTCCCTGAATGGCCAAACTTTTTCTTCTGGTTCGGATCATGGCGCGCTTCACTAGATGTTTGGATCACGTTGACACTTCCAGTTGTCATCATTGCAATAATAGATCCTGTACCCGGTGTGATATTACTCGTCTTTCATTATTTATACGAGGTATTTTTGGCTGGAAATGTTGTTGATCATAACCCAAATATTAAGGGAAGGGTTACACGTTACTTTGCAATTGGGCAGTACCATGTCAGACATCATGAGGTTTATCGTGCTAATTACGGTTTTTTTATTACCTTATGGGACCGTCTATTCGGTACAGTCCATCAAAAGCCAAGTCATTCACAAAAAGTGAAAAATAAAGACATGACACAAATAAAATGAATGGAGGGAGAATGGGTTGAAAGTAGATAATTTGTTTCATGAAGAGACACTATCAGGAAGAATTTCGGCTTCTCCAAGCATGCTATTGCATGAAGAGATACTCAAACCCCAATTTGATTATGAATTGAAGCATTTATTACCTTATTATATTCAGATCGAAGAAGTCATGACGGTTGAATATGAACGATTGGGCTTGATAAGTAAAGAATCGATGGTTGAAATCGTCAATCTTCTAAATCAAATAACAAAAGAAAATATCACGGCAGATCCAAAAAGTAATATGTCTGACATCTGCTTTGCGATTGAACAGTATGTAGAATCCCGATTGGAACATCCTGTCCCTAATTGGCATGTTGACCGCAGCAGGAATGATGTACAAGCTACTGCACAACTTATGTTTGCTCGTGAAAATGTATTGACCATCATGGAAGAAATAACAGTACTTATTGAAGAAGTGATGACATTATCAAACGAGCATTTGTCTGTTCCTATGCCAGGCTATACCCACTATCAATCTGCCCAAATCATTACAGTAGGTTTTTACTTTACAGCAGTTAGTGAAGTCCTGCAAAAGTCTTTGAATAGAATGATGAAAATCTATGATGAGATGAATAAATGTCCATTAGGTTCAGGAGCAATGTCAGGCATGGAGCTTAAATGGAATCGAGCCGAAATGGCAAGTAAACTAGGCTTTCAAGATTCATCCCATGCATTAGTAAGTGTAGCTTCAAAGGAATGGATGCTGCAAATTGCTGCAGAATGTTCGAATGTAGCAACTGCAATAAGCCGATTTGTCACAGACCTTATTACTTGGGGCAGCAGTGAATATAAATTCTTTGTTTTGCCTGACGAAATGTCAGGGATATCATCAGCAATGCCGCAAAAAAAGAATTATCCGATTCTTGAACGAATCCGGGGACGTAGCGTACATGTCAATTCCTATTATTTTGACATGCTTAATGCCCAGCGTAATACACCCTTTACCAATCTTGTAGAGACAGCTAAAGAAGGGGGAAGCAATTTTTACCCGATGATCACTTGTATGAAAAGTGTGTTTAAGCTTTATACAGCAGTGATCAAAGAGGTGGAATTCAATAAAGAACATATGTATGAAATGTGTGCAAATGATTATTTTGGAGGGTTTTCTCTAGCAAATATACTAACTTTGCAATGCTCAATTCCATATCGTCAATCCCAAATTATATCAGGAAAATATATAGTAGCCATGAATGAACAAAATCGTAAGCCAATTGAAGTAGACCTTTCATTTTTAAATGATTTATGCGAAAAGTATGGGTATAAATCGTCACTCACAGAAGATCAGTTAATAGAAATCTTTAGCGTCACGGAAAGCCTTTCAAGAAAAAGGACTCAAGGCTCAACAAATCCAGCAGAAATAAAGAAATTGATTGACCAACAAAAAGCTATTTTAAGAGAACAGAAAGAGCAAATCGCTGACCTTATAAGAAAATAAACGATAAGAGTGGAATCTCGATTGCCTAGCTCCTGAATAGGTATAGTAAGAAAAATATGACTGAGGGTGTGAGGATCTTGTATCAAAATATTATCGAAACCATTGGTAATACTCCTTTAGTTAAACTTCGTCTTGATAAGCAGTCGATTGGGGAAGTTTACGCAAAATTAGAACTACAGAACCCATTTGGTATGAAAGATCGAGTGGCAAAGAACGCAATTCTTGCAGCAAAGGAATCTGGTGATTTACAGGATGGCCAACCTATTTTTGAGAGTTCATCAGGTACATTGGCATGTGGAATCGCACTGGTTGGTACTTCACTTGGCCACCCTGTACATATTGTCACAGATCCAAGATTAGATTCAATCACTCGAGCAAAATTACACTCTCTAGGTTGTCATGTGCATGTGGTGGATAAAATGGGAGCTCAAGGATGGCAGGGAGGCCGCTTGGAATTATTGCATAGATTGTTGGAGCAACACCCGGATGGATATTGGTTAAGACAATATGAAAATCCCTCTAACCCTGAATCATATACCGGTTTAGCCCAAGAGTTGATTGATGATCTTGGACAAGTAGATATCTTGATTGTTGCAGTCGGAACTGGAGGATCTATCTCTGGAACAGCACGGGAATTAAAAAAATACAATCCAAATTGTAAAGTAATCGCTGTTGATGCAACGGGAAGTGTTATTTTTGGCCAACCAGATAGGCCTGACCGCCTGCAGGGTGGAATTGGGAACTCATTAGTTGCCGGAAATGTTGATCATACTTTAATTGATGAGGTACACTGGCTAAATGATCAAGAGGCGTATGCTGCTACACATGTACTCGCAAGACATGAAAAAATATTCGCCGGCAATTCTTCCGGTTCTGTTTATGCTGTTGCCAGGTGGGTAAGCCGCTTTGTCGAACCAAACACGAAAATAGCTGCTATATTTCCAGATCGCGGTGACCGTTATGCAAACACTATTTACAATCATGATTACCTTAAAACGAAAGGAATTAATGTGGAACTCGACTTTGATCCAAAACAAGTAGATAAAAATGATGTTGTTCATTCATGGTCTTACGCATCATATCGTGAAAAGACAGTTTTGAAAATATAAAACCGACTACAATTAGAAATGAGTTGACATATAAATGGAAATAACATTATTTGAAGAAAAGGACCTCTTGGCATGTACGAATACATTTATGGAAGTCTTTAATCAGGAACCGTGGAATGATGAATGGACAAAGGAAACGGCAAAGAATTATTTAGAAGATTTCACACGTACGCCCGGCTTTAAAGGGATTGTCGCTTTTAATGAGGAAAAAATGATAGGATTTCTTTTCGGAACTCTAAAACATTGGTGGAGTGGAGACGAATTTTTCATCAATGAAATGTGTGTAGTGGCTGACAAACAAAATTCCGGGATTGGAACAATGATGATGAATGTTTTAATAAAAGAATTAGAATCAGACGGAGTAAGCATGATCTCACTATTAACTGACAGAGGGATACCGGCTGAAGACTTTTACAAAAAACACGGATTCTCTGAAATAGAACGATTAGTGTTTTTAAGCAGGAGCATGTAAGGGACAGAGGGACAGGTTTGAGGTGCACCCCAATTGTTAGACACAATTAACAATTGGAGGTGCTTTTTTCATGAAGAAATATCACTTAGAATTTAAACTACAAGCTGTAAATACCTACCTGGAAGGTGCCGATTCTATAAGAAAAATAGCTAAAAAGTATAAGATTAGTAAATCTATGTTACATAGGTGGATAGTGAGATATCAAATTCATGGCGTAGCTGGCTTACAAGAATCCTATACAAATTACTCTGTTGAGTTTAAAATGGACGTACTTAACTATATGAGAGAGATGGGAGCGTCCATCGAAGA
>NZ_JAEK01000014.1 GCF_000518865.1 Bacillus sp. J37
TCTGCTGACTTCTTGCGGCTAACCTTTTTCGACTGTACCCTTTGTACATCCGCAAGATCTCCCAGGGTAAGACAACCATCTTTCCTCTTTTACTCGCCTGATCTACTTTACAAAGTTACGCACATCTTTTGGACTTTAACTTGTTTGGGAGTCTTATCCCTTTGTAAAGCCTTAGTATCAGATTTCTGTTCGTCGAGCCAAGATTTTATTCCACGCTTCCTCCAGCCCTTATCTCACGATAAGTACCTTGCGCTTCCTTAGTGGTTGGTCGATGTGTACCCCCACAGTGGACTTTCACCACCTAGATAGTTGCCATGCCTGGCACACCAAAAAAAGAGTGCCTAAGGCACTCTTTTTTATCTGCGTTTGTTTCTATTTCTTAAAAATGTAGGTATATCTAATGCTTCTTCTGTTTGTTGTTGAACATTACCGCGACCGACTGATTCTTGAACAGGTTCCTCACGATGAGCCTCACGTTTTGGAGCTGGTTTAGACACTGTACCAGGATTACTACCAAATGAACGAGTACTTTGCGGTTTTAACGGGTTCATTTCTTGTTCAGTGAATCCAGTCGCAATAACTGTAACAATGATTTCATCTTTAAGGTTTTCATTAATAACAGATCCAAAAATCATATTAACATCTTGATCTGATGCTGTAGCGACGATATCGGCAGCTTCCTGAACTTCATATAAACTTAAGTTCATTCCACCAGTAATATTCATTAGTACGCCTTGCGCACCGTCAATGGATTTTTCTAATAAAGGACTTGAAATAGCTTTTTTAGCGGCTTCAGCAGCACGGTTCTCTCCAGTTGCAACACCAATACCCATTAATGCTGAGCCACGGTTTGACATAATCGTTTTCACGTCTGCAAAATCAAGATTTATTAGACCAGGTGTAGCAATTAAATCTGAAATACCTTGAACACCTTGTCGCAACACATTATCTGCTTCTCTAAACGCCTCAAGCATTGGCGTATTCTTATCGACAATTTCAAGTAGTCGATCGTTAGGAATCACGATTAAAGTATCAACAGATTCCTTCATAGATGTAATTCCGCCTGCAGCCTGCATTTGACGTTTACGACCTTCAAATGTGAAAGGTCTTGTTACAACACCCACTGTTAATGCCCCAAGATCTTTTGCTATCTGAGCGATAACAGGTGCAGCACCAGTTCCTGTTCCACCACCCATACCGGCTGTAACGAATACCATATCGGCGCCTCTAAGCGCTTCTTCAATTTGCTCTCTACTTTCTTCAGCTGCTTTTTTACCAACCTCAGGATTTGCTCCTGCACCTAATCCTCTTGTTAGTTTTGAGCCAATTTGCATCTTTATTTCAGCTTTAGATAAATTTAATGCTTGTGCATCTGTATTAACTGCAATAAATTCCACACCTTGAACTCCGTGCTCTATCATTCGATTAACAGCGTTATTACCACCGCCACCAACCCCGATGACCTTAATGGTTGCTAAGCCGTCAATATTTGTATCAAACTCCAACATGCAAAATCCTCCTAATCCATCAAATGACTTCTAATTGATGTTAACTATTCAAAGAAGTAGCCAAAAAATTTCTTCACTTTGTTTACTTTTTTATCTTCTTGTTGCTTTTGAGGTTTTATTCTCTGTTGTGGCTGTGGTTCATTTGATGCAGCAACCTCGACTGCATCAACCGTAACATTTGATCCTATTTTTCTGCCTTGAATTTTAGCATTTTTATATGCAAATTGGATTAGACCCACTCCCGTCATATATTGAGGCTCTCTAACACCAATATAATCAGGACTTGCGATTCTCACACTATTTTGAAGGACTGCTTGTCCTAGTTCTAAGACCCCTGGCATTTTTACAGTGCCGCCAGTTAATACATATCCTCCCGGTAGTTCTTGAATTCCAAGTCTACCAAGTTCATGTAAAATAAGTTCGTAGATTTCTTCCAATCTTGCTTCGATAATATCCGCAAGCTCTAATTGATTAAATGTTCTTTTTTGGTCTGATCCAATTACAGAAGCATCAAAAATTTCATCTTCCGATGCATGGTCATAAAAAGCATGTCCATACTTCACTTTAAGACGTTCAGCTTCATCAGTAGTTGTACGTAGACCTATTGAAATGTCTTTTGTGATATTTTCACCACCGACCGGAAGCACACTAGTTGCAATTAAATGATTTTGATCAAATACTGCAATAGTCGTTGAACCGCCACCAATGTCAACTAATGCGACACCCAGGTTCTTCTCATCTTTGGATAATGCAACAGAACCTGCTGCCAATGGCTGTAAACAAATATCTGTTATTTCCAATCCGGCACGTTCTACACATCGTAATAAGTTATGTAAAATCGTTTTAGATCCAGTTATGATCGCGCCTTCCATTTCTAAACGTACACCTAGCATACCTCTTGGATCATTTATTTCATCTAGCCCATCCACGATAAACTGCCTCGGAATCACATCAATGATTTCCCTTTCAGGTGGTATAGAGACAACCTGAGCGGCCTCTATAACTCTTCTTACATCCTCATTTGTTATCTCACGATTTTCACTGGAAACAGCAACAACTCCATGACATTCTTGGAGTTGAACATGGTTTCCTGTTACACCTACCACGACTCGCTTAAGGGAGATTCCAACCATTCTCTCGGCCTGTTCTACCGCTTTTTTAATAGAATGAACCGTTTCATCAATATCTACTATAGATCCTTTTCTAATTCCTTCTGATTTCACATTACCTACACCAATAATGTTTAAAGTATCATTTGTCATTTCACCAATAATTACTTTAACACTGGATGTACCGATGTCAAGACTTACAAATAATTCATTGTTGTTCATTCTAAGGCACCTCCCTATCTATCAATACTTTCTATTCTATTCTTTACAGAACAACATGACAATGAATCTAGCTTTACAGGTTTGTTACAAAATAATTTTTTTAAGATAAACTTGATTTTTAGCTTCACTAGTGTTTATTCGTCAAACACTTAATATTTCCTTTAATTTATTCAACTTTTTTCAGCTTACCACGAGAAATTGACCATTTTGAGATCAATATCCTTCTAATTACGGCAATGTTTTGAAAAAGCCTAACACCAAACGCAAACACAGCTACTAAATATAAGTCTACACCAATATGGACCCCGAGAAAAGCTAAACTTGCAGCCAAAATGATGTTAAAGAAAAAACCGGAAACAAATACCATTTCGTCATAAATATCCTGCAAATGCGCTCGAATTCCACCTAATAAAGTATCAAGAGCTGCTAGTATGGCTATTGATAAATAATTTGAATATTCGGGGGGAATTCTTAACTCTGACACTAATCCTAAAAATACTCCTAATATGAGACCAAGAATTGGCAGCCACATATTAATCTCCCCCTTCAACTATCTCTTTAGGCTTCATATTCCGAACACGAATCGAATCCTCGTATGCAGGAATGGTCAATTCATCAATTGGATCAGAGATTGTTAAACTTAAATTATCAATGGCAAAATCTTCGTCCGTTGTTGAAGCATTCATACGGTTATAAAGCTTGTCCACATCTTCTGAGATAACTTTAATTTCTATAGGATAGGAGTGCAAACTAAAATTATCTATTTTTGTTTGTCCGTTAATATCTCTTATTACTGTTGAATTTATCAAGCGCCTGCCTTGAATGGAAATCTCTTTTGCACCATACGAATTTAATTCGTTAATCAGTCGTTTTAGTAAATCCGGAGAAATATCTTGAATTTCTATCCCTAGAAGCTCCTCAGAAAACAACTTATCAATCGTTATAGTTATACCTGAACCTGTTACCTCCGTAAGTCCTGCCTCTTCCTTTAAAACGGCCAAAGTTTCCTTAAGGGCATTTTCAGGATCTGCACTGTCCTTGTTTTCATGAGACTCAATAACTTCATTA
Source organism: Bacillus sp. J37 (assembly GCF_000518865.1). Classification (GTDB taxonomy): domain Bacteria; phylum Bacillota; class Bacilli; order Bacillales; family Bacillaceae; genus Metabacillus. The sequence continues at coordinate 3,908 of NZ_JAEK01000014.1, forward strand.
TATTTCCGTATTTCAGATAACAACTCTAATTGAAGCTGTTGTTCCTTTTTCAAATCCTCTCTTAATTGCCACATATCGCGTGTGTCTCTTTCAATCGGATTTTTTATTGTTTGATATTGAATTCCAAGCATTAAACCAAAAATCATCGTTAAAATGGTAAAACTAAGCCCTTTTTTCCCATTTGTTTCCTTCACCCTACCACCTATCAGTCTTAGAAAAACACAACTTGCCACCTGGAATAGAAGAAGTCGGTGTTTTTTCTTATACTTTTATCCTTTAATAAGTTTACACATTTATAAAGTATAAAATAAACATTTAAGAATCTCATTACAAGACAGGACACGTATTATGAAGAACTTTGATCTTGAAGTAAAGGCTCCATAATAATTTGTTCTTTTTTCTCTAAAGTAACAACAATATTTTCATATGCTAGTTGATCGACAATACCTCCATTTATATTCAATGCAGGTAATAATACATTCGGATCACCTATAGCTGCAATAACAAAAGGTGCAGGATATTGATTTCCATCAACCGTAATGACAGGGCCATTGCAATATATATACGAATGACTTGATAATCTTTGACCGTTTATTGAGATCGCGTCTGCTCCTGAGATGTAAAGCTCATTAATTACATTGAATATATGACTTTCATGAACAATGTAATTGTTGACATTTTCTCCTTCAGGTACATAAGATGCATCCTCTAACGTAACCTGTACGCCCTTTCCCTCTACCGCCAAGTCTCCTACATACATTCGAAATTTCTCTACATCTTCAACAAGATTATAGTACACCTGGGTCTCATCTTTTAAAGACTCTTCAATATTTTTAACTTCATCTTGTTTTTTGTTAAGTTCTGCTTGAAGTTCCTGATTTGTTTCTTCTTTTGCGATGAGTTGTGACCTTACCTCATATTCACGATTCCATTGTTCTGTTGTAATGGATCCATCACGGCTTTTCTCTTTAGTTAGCTGATACGAATATGAAATTAGAAAACCAAGAACAAGAAGAATGAGTGAGAAAATGACATAACTACCTCTCATTTTCATTAATTGTCTCATCCTCCTCCATAGTTGTTAGTGGTGTAAAAGATTCAAAATACGTACCAACTTCAAAATGTATGATTCCTTTACTATCTTCATCTAACTGACTGACTATTTTAGAGTAAGTATTCATTTTCTTTGAAAAAGTTCGAACAGATGCCATTACTTCATATCCATCATTCATATAAAGATGAACTAGCCAAGGATCTGTTTTATCCGGAGTATGGTGAATTTCAGAAATAGAATTAAAAATACTTGGAGATAATTTCTTTAATTCACTCATCATTTCTTTAATATGCTCTTCTTTTTTCCAACCAATTAAAACCGGAGCATCTGCTGGAATTTTTACAGTTCTCTCCTTAAGAACTTGTCCATTCTCAAGTATCGGCCTATATCCCTCTTGATCCTCAAGGTATGCCATACTTTCATACTCATTGACAACTAATACAACTTGATTAGGGAATTTTTTCTCTATCGTGGCTTTTTTAATCTGTAAATGCTCTTCAATAGATTTTTGAATATTTTTTGAATTAATATTCCAGAAGCCTGATGAGGTTGTTATTTCACTCAAATTGATAATTTCTTTTGCATCAACATGAACATTTCCTTCTACTTTAATACTGCCTACTTTACTTAATGGAGATTGAAAATAAATAACTAGTAATATAAGCAGAAAGAAAATAGATAAGAATGAAATAAGCCTTCGGTTCGTTTTCTGTTTTCGCTGGTGCTGTAATTTCGGTATGCGGTCTTCTAACGAAACAACTTTTTTCTCCAATCCGTTTCACCCCACCCTAGATGAATGAGTCTAGGTAGATTTCTTTAAGTAAATAATTTGGCTCTTAAGTTAATGAAATTCTAATAAGCTGATCTTATAAAATAAACGGCATTTTAAAAATGCCGTTTATAAATCAAAAAAGATCATTTAGCCATTTTTACATTAGTCATTATAACACAATAAAAGGAAATAATGGGGAGTATTCTGACTAATTACGGCCAATTATTTCTACCTCTGTTTCCATCGTTATGTCGTATTTTTCGAGGATTGTTTTTTTAACAAATTCAATTAAATCAAGTACATCTTGAGCAGTTGCTCCGCCAGCATTTACAATAAAATTACCGTGCATTTCAGAGATTTTTGCTCCCCCCAATTGGTATCCTTTCAGCCCTGCAGCTTCAACTAATTGACCTGCATAGTTCGGCAGAGGATTGCGAAAAATACTACCTGCACAAGGATAGTTCCACGGTTGGGTATCTCTTCTATAATCTTTATTTTTTTGCATGACAGCAACTATGTCTTCTTTTTCCCCTGTTTTCAATTGTAAAACAGCTTCAATACATATACCTGGTCTTTTTTCCTGGAGTATTGACGTTCGATATGAAAATTCAAGTTCTTGATTTGATAACCATTGTATTGTACCATCATCAAATAAAATCCGTGCTTTTACAACAATATTGGACATGTCTGATCCGTGAGCACCTGCATTCATATACACTGCTCCACCAATGGACCCAGGTATTCCACTCGCAAACTCTAGGCCGGAAAATCCCTTTTTACTAATTATTGTTGCAAGCCTAATAACAGAACAACCTCCACCAACTGTAAGGATTCCTCCATTTAGATCAAAGTCATCCATTCCGGCTCCAAGTTTTATAACTACTCCTTCAATTCCTTTATCTGCAACAAGCAAATTAGACCCTCTTCCTATGACCGTCCACTTAACATTATTATCTTTAATGATTTCTATTGCTTTGCATAAACTATCTGTACTATTTGGTTCTATATATACATCGGCAGGACCACCGATTTTTATTGTTGTATGTTTGGCTAATGGTTCATTTTCAAGTACTTTCCCAATATTCGCTTCTGTTAACTCATTAAATAAAGTTTTCATACTTTACCTCCCTATTCACGTAAATCTTTGCTGCTTTTATTTAGATATATCTTTTAATACATCATATAGCCTACTTGCGGCATCTGGTATACCTAAATCTTTCGATGCTTTCTTCATTTTATTGAGTTTGAGTTCGTTGAGTAAAAGATTGTCTATTTGAGAAATTAATTTTTGACCGTTAAGATCTGATTCCTTGATCAAAATAGCTGCATCATGATCACTTAACGACCTTGCATTTACTTCCTGGTGATTAGCTGTTACATATGGACTCGGTATAAGAATACTCGGTAAGCCCAGTGCAGTAATCTCAGCAAGTGATGTTGCACCTGCTCTTGAAACAATTAAGTCAACAGAGGCTAATACTTCAGGCATATTGTGTATAAAAGGTTTAATAATTACATGTGCTGATTGGGATAATGATTTCACTTCCTCAATCACCTTATCATAATGAACTTCCCCTGTCACATAGACTACTTGATATGGCTTTCCTTCTAAAGAAGGCATCATTTCCAATACAGCTTCATTTATGGCTTTTGCTCCACGGCTTCCCCCGAAAATGAGGACTGTTTTCTTATCTTTGTCCAATCCAAGAGATTCTCGCCCTTTCATTGCATTTTGCCCAATCACTTCTGAAGCACGTGGATTTCCAGTTAATACAACCTTATTTCCTGGAAAGTAACTTCTTGCCTCTTCAAAACAAATTGCCACCTTATCAACATACCTGGATAAAAACTTATTTGTTATCCCAGGTAAACTATTTTGTTCATGAATCACAGTTGGAATGTTTAATTTGGAAGCAGCATAAACCACAGGTCCGCAAACATATCCACCTGTTCCAATTACTACATCTGCTTTAAAATCTTTTAAATATCGTTTGCTTAATGAAGCAGCTGTAATAAAACGCGTTATTGTTTTTACATTTTCAAGAGATATCTTTCTTTTAAAACCTGAGATTTCTACCGATTTAAAAGGAATTCCCGCTCTTTTCACAATATTATGTTCCAAGCCTTTTTCCGTGCCAATATATAAAAACTCAACATCTGAGTGGTGTTTGTTTATTTCGTTAATTAACGCTAGTGCCGGATAGATATGTCCTCCAGTTCCTCCACCACTTACTACAACTCTCATTTTCTTTCCCCCATTAACTACAATTTAAGTTTTTTATCATTTTTTAATCATACACTTTGTAAATATAATAAGGCTGACCATTAAGGACTGCCAGAGATTAATGAAACCTCATGATCTGTCACTTACCTAACGTCAGCCTCAATACCTTTATTTTATATGATAAACAAGTTTTGATAAAACAAATTTCACTTAATACTTTGAATATCTGCTTACATTTAATAATACTCCCATTGCCATTAACATTAAAGTCAGCGAGGACCCGCCATAGCTTAAAAAAGGAAGTGTAATTCCTGTAACCGGCATTAAGCCAGTTACAACGCCTATATTGATCATCACCTGAATAGCAACCATTGTAATAATGCCAATCGCTAAAAAGCTGCCATATAAATCTGGGGCACCGAGGGCTATTTTTACTCCCCTCCAAAGTAACAAGCCAAACAACAAAATGACTAATGACCCTCCTATAAAACCAAGTTCCTCTGCTAATATTGCAAAAATAAAGTCTGTTTGAGGTTCAGGTAAATAGAAGAACTTTTGGCGGCTTTGTCCAAGACCTTGACCAAACAATCCTCCTGGTCCAATCGCATATAGAGATTGAATAATTTGGAATCCACTTCCCAACGGATCTTCCCATGGGTCTAAAAATGATGTAATCCTCTTGATTCGGTATGGTGCAGATAATACGAGTCCAACAAAACCAGCAACTCCAAGAAGTCCAAGCCATACAAAGTGAATAACTCTTGCACCGGATACGAAAATCATGACTATACAAGTACCAACCATAACTGTACCTGTTCCTAAGTCAGGCTGGAGCATGATAATACCAAACGCTGTAAAAACCAATCCTAACGATGGCAACAGACCTTTTTTAAAGGATGTAATTTTTTTCTGATTTTCTGATAAAAATTTAGCTAAAAATGCTATCATGGCCAATTTCATAAACTCAGAAGGCTGTATAGAAAAAGCTCCGACTCCAATCCAGCTTCTTGAACCGTTTCTTTCCATACCAATTCCAGGGACTAATACCGCTATTAGCAGAAAAAAACAAACAATGATGAGCATTTTTGCCCAGGTTCTCCATGTCCAATAATCGACATTCATCAAGAAAAACATAGCAATGACGCCAACACCGGCAAATAAAAGCTGACGTTTTGCAAAGAAGAACGAATCATCGAATTTATACGTAGCCCACACAGCACTTGCACTGTATACCATTATCAGGCCAATTGTTAAGAGTAATAAGGTAAGTATAACTAAGATAAAATCTGGAGTAGACCTTTTCGCTGACAACGCCGAACACCCCTGTATCAGTTTATTAAGGGCTGTATGGCACATAGATCATGTCATATTAATAGCTACTAAACGATAGCATTAAAAGAGAATTCAACAATAATATCTTACAATGTGTATAACAACGTTCACATCACAAGCATTATGGCTGATTCAATCGTACAAGCCCTTATTTAAGCTTATGCACGGCTTGAATAAAAATGTCTCCTCTTTCTTCAAAAGTTTTGTATTGATCCCAGCTTGCACATGCAGGTGATAGCAATACAACATCATCATTTTCAGAAACATTAAACGCCGCAGATACAGCTTTTTCTACATTATCGACACGTTTAATATGTTCTATTCCATTTTCTTTTGCTATTCTCTCAAGCTTTGGTGCTGTTTCGCCAAATAAAATCATCGCTTTTACATTTTTTAAGAATGGTTTTAATTCATCAAACTCATTTCCTCGATCGAGGCCGCCTGCCAGCAAAATCGTAGGTGAGGAAAAGGCTTGAAGTGCTTTACTTGTAGCAAGGATATTTGTAGCCTTTGAATCATTATAAAAGCGTCGACCTTCAACAGAATCTACGAACTGAAGACGATGTTTAACACCTTGGAATGTTGTCAGTACTTTATAAATTGCCTCATTTGAAACATCTCTTAATTTTACAGCTGTAATCGCTGCAAGAATATTTTCTAAATTATGTTCTCCAGGTAAAACGATATCTCTAATATTAATAATCCTTTCACCCTTAAACCAAATACACTCATCTTTGATGTATACACCATTTTCTAGTACACTTGATGTTGAAAAGTAGATTTTTTGCGCCCTAGAAGTTTCCGACAATGCATAAACCTCATTGTCATTTTTATTAATTATTGATACATCGTCATTTGTTTGATTTTCATAAATTTTACCTTTTGCATATACATATTCATCTTTCGTTCCGTGATAATCTAAGTGTGCCTCAAAAATATTCAGAATCATCGCAATTGCAGGTTTAAAATCAATTGTTCCCAATAGTTGAAATGATGATAGCTCCATCACAATAACATTTTCTTTTGTTGCTTTTTCTGCTACTTCACAAGCGACAGTACCAATATTTCCAGCAATTAATGGTTGTTTTTCATCCACTTTAAGCATTTCATAAATAAGAGTGGTAGTTGTTGTTTTACCATTTGAACCAGTGATAGCAATAATATCTGCTTCTGATACTTTATAAGCAAGCTCCACCTCAGTTATGATCGGTAGATTTTTTTCTTTAGCACGGGCAATTAGGGGATTTGAATAAGGTATACCCGGATTTTTCACAATAATGTCAACAGGGTTCTCGTCAATTAAAGATAACGGATGGCCACCTCCAACTACTTTGATCCCCAGACTCATTAACTCTTTAACACTGGAGTCTTCCTCTGTAGCTTTTACATCGTTTACTGTAACATTTGCTCCAAGCCGATGTAATAATTTAGCGGCCGCTAAGCCGCTTTTTGCTAATCCTATAACTAATACATGTTTATGTAGATAATCTTTCACGTTTTTCAATTACAACCACACCTCAATATAAATTCCAAGTACTGCAAATAAAAGACCAACCGTCCAGAACGTTACAACAACTCTCCACTCGGACCATCCAACTAATTCATAATGATGATGAAGAGGACTCATTTTAAAAACTCTTTTTCCTGTCGTTTTAAATGAAATGACTTGAATAATAACAGATAATGTTTCTATTACAAAAACTCCGCCAATTAATACAAGTAAAATTTCTAGTTTTGTTAAAATTGCAATAGTTACAATTGCTCCACCCAAAGCCAGAGATCCAGTATCTCCCATAAATACTTTTGCCGGATGAGCGTTAAAGACTAGAAATCCTAAAACCGCTCCAACAACAGCTACTGAGAATATTGCCACATCATATTGTGACTGATTCCAAGCCAAAACAGCAAAAGCACCAAACGCAATTGCGGCTGTTCCAGATAAAAGCCCATCTAGTCCATCTGTTAAGTTAACAGCATTTGAACCGCCAACTAACATAAAAATGACTAAAATCACATATCCCCAACCCAGATCTAATGAAACAGACGTTCCAGGAATTGAAATTTCCGTAGAAAAACCATATTGTGTGAACACTAAATAGAAAATAACTGCAATAATCACTTGACCAAGCAACTTTTGTCTAGACGTTAATCCAAGGTTCCGCTTCATGACAACTTTTATAAAATCATCTAAAAAGCCAAGTAAACCATATCCGAACGTTACAAACAATAAAAGGTACATTTCTACACTAAGTTGAGAAAACTTACCCGTCATGACAATCGTTGTAATGATAATTGATATAATGATCATTACACCTCCCATGGTAGGAGTTCCCGATTTTTTTTGATGCGATTTCGGCCCTTCTTCTCTTATACTTTGACCAAATTTCAATCTTCTTAAAAACGGTATAATGATTGGGGATAGCAATACACTTATTAGAAATCCCATAACGATAGTTATTAAAATCACCTGCTCTAACATGAGTACACCTCCCCAGGGAAATCCGATTTATTTTCATATACAAGCGTAACTTTTACGACAATATCATATGAAGTATTTTTTTTATTATGTTTTTCTAAACGTATTTTTTTCTTCATCTTATCAACTTCTCTTTCTACTTTGTTACCTATTCTTATGAAAGGTCCTAAATTTTCACAACTAAATTCATTTTTTTATTACTCTAAGGGCAATTTCTCTGTCATCAAAATCAATGGTATTTGTTCCTATTTGCTGATATGTTTCATGCCCTTTACCAGCTATGAGGATAACATCATCTTTTTTGGCTTTTGAAATAGCGTAAGATATAGCCTCTTCTCTATTAACAATTGATGTATAATGTTGTCCAACTACGCCCTCTTCCATGTCGAGCAATATACTTTTCGGATCTTCACTTCTAGGGTTATCAGAGGTGAAGATAGGTTCTTCACAATTTTCTACAGCAATCTTTGCCATTAAAGGTCTCTTTGTTTTATCTCGATCACCACCACAACCTATGATACAAAAGATCCTTCCTGCTGCAAATTGCTTAATAGTCTGCAGAACATTTTCAAGACTATCAGGAGTATGGGCATAGTCTACGATAACCGTAAAATCTTGACCACCATCAACCAATTCAAAACGTCCCCTTACACCATCCATCGATTCAATTGCTTTTACGATTGTTTCTAAATCAATTGAAGAACATAGTGTAGCAGCTACAGCAGCTAGTACATTATAAACACTGAACTTTCCAACCATTTGAATCGTGACAAATTCGGTGCCAACGGGAGTAATAAGCTGAAATGCAGTACCCTTTGACGTCATTCTAATATCTTTAGCCATTATATCTGCATCACTGTCAATTCCATATGTAACAATCTTAGCAGTTGTCATTTTTTTAAAATCTTCTGATGCTTCTTCATCTCCATTTAATACTGCATATTTCATACGGTCATGTTCAAATCGATTTCCTAATTGTGCAAACAAGAGGCCTTTTGCATATTTATAGGCTTCCATTGTTTTATGATAATCTAAATGATCCTGTGTTAAATTTGTAAAAACAGCTACGTTAAAGTCACAACCATGAATTCTTCCAAGATGCAGAGCATGGGAAGACACCTCCATTACTGCATGTGTCACGTCTTCATCTTTCATTTCTCGGAATGTTTTTTGAAGGGTCAAACTCTCAGGTGTCGTGTTTTTAACCTCTTTTTGTTTGTCGCCTATTTTCATATACATAGTACCGATCAAGCCGGTTTTTTTATTTGCTTCATTTAAGATTCTTTCTATGATATGAGTTGTAGTTGTTTTTCCGTTTGTTCCGGTTACACCGATAAGATGCATTGAATGTGTAGGCTGACCATAGAAGATATCAGCAAGTACCGCCATAGACCTTTTTGTATCTTTTACAATAATAACAGGAATTGAAACATCCAATTTTTTCTCTGCAAGTATAGCTGCTGCACCATTTTCAACAGCTTTATGAGCATAATCATGTCCATCTACTGTGTACCCTTTTATACAAATAAACAAGCTACCAGGCTTCACTTCTCTTGAATCCATTTCAATAGAGCCGATAGTTGGATTTGCTGTAGATATTGTTAAATCATCATGCAAATATGTAAGTAATTCATTTAACTTCATCTTTATTCCTACCTTCATCACTTGTTTCAATTTGTCTTCATAGAAAGACAATAATAAATCAATCTTTCATTAAGTATGTATTTTTTCTCCGTACTTATTTTATCTTACTTATGAGAAAGAAGCCATCATTCCTTTCATTTTCTTACGAAAAAGACAGGAAATTTATTTAACCTGTATTTTTTAACATAACAACAAAAAGAAAGCGTGCCAATGCAACTTTTTTTGCAAAGGGCAAGCTTTCTTCATTCATTCATTTTGTTTTGATTTCGGTTCGTTTTCCTCACCTAAATATACTCGTAGTGTAGATCCTTCCTTTACTTTAACACCTTCATTCGGGGATTGTTGCACAACAACATCTCCTTCACCTGACACATCTAGATTTAAATTCACAAATTGTTCAGCCAGCTCTTTTTTTGATAACCCTATAATATTCGGTACTTCGACAAGTTTTGTGTCTAGCCAATTATACTCTTTTTCAATTTGACCTTTTCTAGGCTTGACCCCAATTTCAGGTAATACATCTCTCATAATATTACCAACGATAGGCGCAGCTACTGTCCCACCGAATTGAACAGTATCCTTAGGATTATCAACAGCCACATACACAACAATCTGAGGATCATCTGCAGGTGCAAATCCAATAAACGAAACGATATGGTTATTTTCCATGTAACGACCATCTTTTACTTTTTGAGCTGTACCGGTCTTACCACCAACACGGTATCCATCTACAAATGCATTTCGTCCAGAACCAAGCGCCACTACACTTTCAAGAGCATATCGAATCTCCTTTGAAGTCGCTTCTGAAATAACTTTTCTTTTTGCCTCAGGTGTATTTCTGCTAATTACTTCGTTTGTGATAGGGTCAACCCATTCTTTGGCAATATAAGGAGTATAGAGAACACCTCCATTTATCGCAGCTGAAACAGCTGCAACTTGTTGAATTGGGGTAACTGATACACCTTGCCCAAATGCGGTAGTTGCCAGTTCAACCGGACCCACCTGTTCGGGCTTAAACATAATACCGGTTCCTTCCCCCTGAAGATCAATACCTGTTTTTTCCCCAAACCCAAAGTCTTTAATATATTTAAATAATGTTTCTTCGCCAAGTCTTTGCCCTAACTCAACAAAGCCCGGGTTACAGGAATTTTGGACAACTTCCAAGAACGTTTGATGGCCATGGCCTCCTCTCTTCCAACATCGAAGCCTCGCACCATCCACTTCTACAGATCCCGAATCATTGAATTCATCTTTCTTTAAATCCACTTTCCCTTCCTCAAGAGCTGCTGCTAATGTAATAATTTTAAAGGTAGAACCCGGCTCATACGTACTCCAAACCGGCAGATTTCGATTGTAAATCATAGGATCAACTTTTTTAAAATTAGAAGGGGCAAAATCAGGTCTACTTGACATCGCCAATATTTCACCATTATTAGGATTCATAGCGATGGCTATTATTCCATCCGGATTATAGGTAGCCTGGGCATTATCCAGTTCTCTCTCCACAATTGTTTGGACCCTTGAATCGATGGTTAATTTCAAATTGTCCCCATCAACAGGTGCTGTATAATCATCAGCTTCATCTGGCATCCTTTTTCCTTTTGCATCAGAATAAAATTTCACGTATCCTTTTTGCCCTTTTAACTGCTCGTCATAGTATGCTTCAAGACCTAATAAACCCTGGTTGTCTATACCTGCAAATCCTAACACATGGGACAGGTAGCTTCCAAAAGGATAATACCGTACAGAATCTTCGGCAATATAGACGCCTTTAATATTTAAATCTCGTACTTCATTTGCTTTCTCATGTGATATTTTTCTTCCTTCAGGATTGATCTTCTCAATTGAAACCTTCTTCGTAATATGACTATACGCTTTTTCCTCAGACATATTTAATACTGCTGCTAATTGCTTTGCTGCATCTGCCGGATCCTCAATTTGCCTTGGTACAACATATATCGTTGGTGCACTCATATTTGTAGCGAGTTTTACACCATTACGATCCAGAATTTCTCCGCGCTCAGGCTCAAAAGGTATATTTCTACTCCATAAATCTTTAGCACCTGAGGTCAGTGTATTCCCAAGAAAAAATTGAACATATCCTAGACGTATATCAATCACTAAGAAAATGAGAAAACCGAAAAGCAACGTCAAAGCAAGACGTTTTCGAACGGTTACATTTGATACCCGCATATCCTTTTATTCCCCCTTGTCTAGGCTCGTTCAAATATATATGCTTGTACAAGATGAGGTAGAACAGAAAACGAGTACTATAACCACTTTCAGCTATGACACTATACTTTTCATTTTACATATCACAAAAAAGAACAGGGCATTATTGATATACTTAAATAGAGATTTAACATCATCTATTCCGATAACAAATTTAGCCCTGTTCTGCTTATTTACTTAATCTGTTGCTTCATTATTTTTTTCAGTTTTAACCTCTGAAGAACTTAGCGTAATCGTAAGAACGTCTCCCTTCTTCAAAACGGTACCCTTCTTAACACTTTGTTTTGTTACGTATCCGGACCCTTCAGTTTTTATTGATAAACCTAATAGATTTCCAAGCTTCATTACATCTCGTTTTGACCAGCCATTTAAATCAGGTATTTTCACATTTTCTGAGGTTTGGATGAGTATTTTTTCATTTGACATCATCGCAGTACCGGCAGTTGGGTATTGAGAGATTACTTTTTTTCCACTGCCAAGTATTACTGGTTCCATGCCTAACTCTTTTAACTGATTCACCGCATCTGTCGGACCTAAATCAACAGTGTCAAGAAGTTCAATTCCGTCTGAAGTCGTTTGTGGCTGATTATTCGTGTCCACTTCTTCAGTTGGCTCTATTTGCAAATATTGCAAGCTATTTTTCATCACAGTATTAAAGATCATCGAGACTGGTACTGAGCCAGCCTTCCCTTTTAAATCAGGCTGTTGGACTGCAACATAGACTACAAGCTCAGGATCTTCCTTAGGAGCCATACCTAAAAAAGAAAAAATATAATTATCATGACCTGTCATATAGCCTTTTCCATTTGGGTTTGGAATTTGGGCAGTTCCGGTTTTTCCTGCTACTTCATATCCATCAATTCTATATGGTTTACCAGTACCACCTTCTGAGCTTACAACGGTTTCTAAAATATCGAGTGTTTCTTTTGCTGTTTTTTCCGAGATCGGCTGAGAAACAACTTTCGGACTGTTTTCTTTTACAATCTCATCTGTGTCTTGGTCAACAATTTTTTCAATGACATAAGGCTTCATCATTTTCCCATTATTTCCAATAGCAGTTGCCGCTTGAACTAATTGAATCGGTGTAAAAGCAGACGCTTGTCCAAATGCCGTAGATACTTTATCAATTTCATAATTGAAGTTCATTTTACTCTCAGCTTCGTTTGGTAAATCAATCCCAGTTTTCTTAGTGAAACCGAATTTATCTAAGTATTGATAGAACCTATCTGTTCCTAATGCGTCTTTAGCTAAAATTGAGAACCCGACATTAGAGGACTTTTGGACACCCTCGTTAAATGTTATAACACCCCATCCTCCACGTTTATGGTCTCGAACAACGGAAGGACCAACAGAATATGAACCTGATTGGAAAGTTGCATTTCCATTATAGACCCCTTCTTCAATCGCAGATGCTAGTGTAAATATTTTCATGGTTGATCCGGGTTCAAAAGGATAGGAAATAACGTCATTATAATATGAGGTGATATTTCTTCTATTAGGATCAAAGCTTGGGCGCTGGGCCATAGCTAAAATCTTTCCTGTCTTTGGATCTGCTACGACTGCGATTATTTTTTCTGGTGAATATTCCTCCACTACTTGATTCATAGAGTCTTCGAGAAATGTTTGTATTTTTTGATCGATCGTTAAATAGACATTATTGCCATTCTTTGGGGCAACAATTTCATCATCACTATTAGGAAGTTTCCAATTATATTGATCTTTTTCGAATTTTATATAGCCATCTTCCTCATGAAGATATTTTTCCAACGTTTTTTCAAGCCCCATCATACCAACGGTTTCTCCTGTATCTTCCTGGTTTTGAGCATATCCAATTAAATGAGAAGCAAACAAACCATTTGGGTAAAAACGTTGTGTATCCCTATTAAACGTAATTCCAGGGAGCTCTAATTCTTCAATTTTCTCCTTTAGTGTGTGACTAATATCTCGTCCTGCTGAACCAAATTCCACCTGATATAAGTCTTTTGAAAGAATTTCTTCAACTTCATTTACTTCCAGATCAATCAATGGTGCAATTTTTTCAGCCGTTTCTTGAACATCAACTACATGTTGAGGATTATCGGGATCAGTCGTTATTTTATCATCTAATATAGCAACAAGTTTATAAGATGATTTATCTTCAGCGATTACTTCTCCTTTTCGGTCAAGAATCGACCCTCTTTTAGCTTCAATAGTCCTTTGGCTTTCATATAACTCTTCTGCTTTTGCAGCGAGAGCTTGTCCATGAACCGAACCAGTCGATTGAATATAAAAGAAACGAATAAAAATAGTAAAAAACAGCACTCCAAATATTAACGCCAAAAAAGCGGCGCCTCTATTCATGTTCTTATTTTTTTGAGTCAATTTCATACTAAACCTCCTACGGTGTATCATACCACCTAATACGACAATTGAATAGGATAAGAAGGAAGAGGATGACTCAATATTCCGGGTCATCCTCTTCTTGTATTTTCACTATTAATTTTGTACACTTTTGACGTTATTTTGATCTAATGTAAGCCCTAGCTCTTTTGCCTTTTCCCATATACGATCATATGTACTTAATTCCTCTACCTGAACATGGAGGTCACTGTTTAACTTTGTTTGTTTTTCAATCTGAGCTTCAATCTCTTGAATTTCAATGTTCGATTGGTAAACAGAATAAGAATTCGTCACAATCGCAATAGCTCCGATAACAAATAAAGAAACAAATACTAAAATGAGAAATTTCTCTCCTGGTGTAATTGAGGCTCTTCTCTTAATAATAATTGGTTCTTGTTTCGGCATGTGCTGGATCTGTTCTTGTCGTTGTTGTTCTAATTTCATTGCTAAATTACTCATTTTATTGCAACCTCCTTTATTTTTCAAATAATCTCTACTTATATTTTTTCAGCAATACGTAACTTAGCTGATCTTGCTCGATTATTTTCTTCAAGTTCCTGTTCACTTGGCAAAATAGGCTTTCTAGTAATAACCTTCACTTTAGGCTCATATCCTTCAGGAATAAAAGGCATATTCCTTGGGAGTTCGGGCGGTGTAGCAGCTTCTTTAAATGCAGTTTTACAAATGCGATCTTCTAGGGAATGGAATGTAATCACACTGACTCTCCCTTGTGGCTTTAACAACTCAATTGATTGAGCAATTGCCTCTTCAAACACTTTTAATTCGTCATTAACGGCAATTCTTATCGCTTGAAATATCCTTTTAGCAGGATGTCCACCTTTTCTTCTGGCAGGTGCCGGAATTGCATCTTTTATTATTTCAACTAATTCGCCGGTAGTACGAATTGGCTGTAGCTCTCTGTGAGATTCAATCTTCCTTGCAATCTGTTTTGAGAACTTTTCTTCACCGTATCGAAAAAAGATTTTAACTAACTGCTCATAAGACCAAGTATTAACAACGTCATATCCTGAAATATCTGATTGCTGATCCATTCTCATATCCAATGGCGCATCATGATGATAGCTAAACCCACGTTCAGGGGTATCCAGTTGTGGTGATGAAACACCTAAATCAAATAAGATTCCGTCTACCTTCTCTACTTCTAATTCAGCTAATTTTTCAGCCAAATATCGAAAATTACTTTTAATAAACGTTACTTGTCCTTCATACGAAGCTAGTTTTTCTTTTGCATTATTCAGTGCTACATCATCTTGGTCAAATGCATATAAATGACCTTTTTTTGATAGCTTTGACAGAAGATAGCTGCTATGGCCTGCTCCACCTAGTGTGCAATCAACATAAATCCCGTCTTCTTTAATATTTAAGCCATCCACAGTTTCCTTTAATAACACAGTAGTATGTTTAAACATAAGTTGTACCACCTCTTCAAATCAGTTTCCTACTTTAGATACCAAAACATTGGAAAGATATCTCTATCCCCAATTTTTTGTCTATCCTTAGCTTGTCCATTTTCGTTTGTTTTCTGCAAAGTGAAGATTAGAGATCGAAATCAATCATATTTTCCGCAATTTCCTCAAAAGAATCTTCCTGTTCAGCAACATAACTTTCCCAAATGGACTTACTCCATAGCTCAATCCGATTTGAAACGCCTATGACAACACATTCTTTCTCTAGTTTTGCGTATTGAAGTAATGGTGTGGCAATGTTAACACGACCTTGTTTGTCAATCTCACATTCAGTCGCACCTGAAAAGAAAAATCGAGTAAATGCACGAGCATCTTTTTTCGTTAGAGGGAGTGCTTTTAGCTTTTCTTCAATTATGTTCCATTCACTCATTGGATAAACAAATAAACATTGATCAAGACCTCTTGTAACAACGAATGTTTCCCCAAGGCCTTCCCTAAACTTTGAAGGGACGATCATTCTGCCTTTTATATCAATGGTGTGATGGTATTCTCCCATAAACATGCTCGATGTCCCCACTTTCTCTCCCTAACTCACCACTTCCCCCCACTTATCTCCACTTCTATTCTACATTTCTTTTCACAAAAAAAAAACCCTGTAATCACAGGATTTCCAAAAAACTTTTATTTAAATTTTGACAATTTTATGTTTTCCATTAAAAGAATATGACAAGTTTAGCAGTTCTCCTACAAATTCCGGGCCGAACTTATTTAAATAGTAATAAATATTCCATATTCTTTCTTGCGGATGCAAACTTGGTAATAACTCTAATTCAATGGATTGAAATTTTGAAAGCATCACATCATGTTTTTGTCTTTTTCTTTTATCAACTGTTTTTGAAAAGAATTCAAGATGATCCTGAATAAATTCACCATTCTTTTTCAGCACAGGTTTTAAGCTTGGATCGATTTCAAGTGCTGCTTCAACTAATGATGAATGAATCTCTGCTATATTTAATTTCGCTTTTTCAATAAGCGGATTCATATCGATTGGTGTTTCCTTTTGAAGAAATCGCTCTATTGCACTCTCGACTCCCTCATACAATACTTCCTCAATCCTAATCCCTGTTTCTTCGATATTTCTTTCTATTGCTCTTTCAAGAAATGTCATTTGTATTCTGGGCAATACAGGAGGCATTTTCATTTCAAACAACGAAAACACTTTTTTTAATTCTGCCCAATATGTTACTTCACCGGGCCCGGCAATAAACGCCAATGTTGGAAATAAATATTCTTGCATCAACGGTCTTGTGACGACATTATTACTAAACTTCTCTGGAGAAGTTTCAATTAAATCAATTAATTCAGCCTTCGAATACGTTAAACCAATCTCGGATATATGGTAGGCATCATTTCCCCGTCTCTCAAATAAAAATCGTTCACCATTATGATGAAAAAAGAAATTTGCACTTTGATTACCCATTTCAATAATGGGGTTATATTGATGTTCACGCATTTTTGTCTGCTGTGATTGTACCGCATGATAAATTTCCTCATTACGATCAACGATTGCTCGAAAACAGGATTTCTCCAATAACTTTAAATCTGGATCCCCTGAATTAATGAGAACGAGTCCGGTATCACCGAAGAGCTTTAATATGAGCTTTTCAAAAAATTCAACATATGTCTTTGACCTTTCCACACACTCTTTCATAGTACCGATTAACTGATTTGAATAATCTGTTTCTCCGAATGCTTCAAATACCTCTTCAACCCACTCAATTGTTTTTTGTTTATCTAAAGGTTGTTCAGAAACAGATTGTTTTTTCAAAGGATTCTCATTAATGGCTAATTTCTTGGCCATTTTATTTTTCTTAATAAAAATATGATTAATTTCTGCAAAATCATGATCTTCACCAGCTACCCAAAATACTGGAATAACAGGAACACCTAATTTCTGTTCTTGTTCTTTTGCAAGTTTTATAATCGTTATAATTTTATGTATTGTATATAAAGGACCTGTTAATAATCCCGCTTGTTGACCGCCAATGACAACTAAACTGCTTGGATCTTCTAACCTATTTATATTCTCTAATGTTTTCTCATTATGGTCTAAACATCGATTTGTATATTCTCTTAAATAAGTCGATATTTCCCTACGCTGGAAGGAGCGTTTTTTCAAATCCTCAGCCCTGCTTTGAAAAACATCAGGCGAGTAAACATGATAATCGAAAAATAGTCCGTGATTTATAGTTTGATCTTGTATGTCATTGACTAATTGGTTCGATGAGCGTAGGGAGAGTTCAACAATCTCCATATAAAACTTCCTTTCTCGATTAAAATCTTATGCTGGCTCTTTTTGAGCAATTTTATTCCCTATAAAGGAAATATGTTTTTTATAACTCCAGATGTAAAGCCAAGTACCGTTAAAATAATGTAACCTGCAACAAATAGTAAAAACGCAGATCTCCATGTATTTCTTGCTACCCTCTTTATAGAAGGGTTCTTACATTTAGTCTTTTCAACATAATAGAAGAACAAGATTAAACAACAAATACCAAGTATAATAAATAGTAAAAATGATTTCTCAAAAATAGCAATGAAATGAAAATGCACTGAAACAATAAAAAAAATAGTTGAAAGATCAATTGTTAGAAGAATCGACTTTCTTGGATTATCTATAAAAATGCGTATGATTATATACAGCAAAAATAGACTGATTATTGGCAGTGTAATTAATATTGAAATAATCCAGTTTATGAAACCACCCATATGTCCACCTCTCTACCTGACTTCGATCCCTTTAATGGCAGTGAAAAGAAATGATACATGAGGGATGCTTTTTCCGTTTGCATTTAATATCAAATATCCTAAAATTGAATCAATTTCAGTTTTGCGTTGGTGAAGAATATCTCGAAGCATAGATGATTCATTCTCAGAAGTTTTCTCACAAACCTCACACACATAGTCCCACAGTTTATCTTTATCTTCCATTTCAAGAATTGATATGACTTCCTCAAAAAGCTCATAAAATAATTTTTTATAATATTTATTGGTCATTAATTCTCCATTTTTCACTCGTAACAATGCTGTTAACGGATTTATAGTAGCATTGACAATTAATTTTTCCTTTAACATCTTTTCCCATTCCGGCAAAAATACAATCGGAAAATGATCTATCTGTTCGTTCCTCAATATGGACAGGTCATGAATTGGCTCAGCTTGATCTTGATATAGTGCAAGCTTTGTTAAACCTTCTCCTGTATGGTGGACAATATGTTCGTTAACCTTTAATGCTCCGTGCTCAACTATTCCTACAATAACATGATGATGTAATAAAGAAGCTAATTGACTTACATGTCCCATTCCATTTTGTAGAAACACAATTGTTCTAGAGCTAAGCTTTTTTAGAAGATCTATTACTGTTTCTAAATTGTATTGCTTTACAGTTATGATTAATATGGACTCCCTATAACTTGTTTCCGATGTGGCACATACATTTGCAGTATGATAAGAACTCCCTTTAACCATCTGAATTCCTAAGTTATTAATCTGATCAGCCTGTTCTTGCCGGCTCGTATAAAGTGTAACTTTATGCCTTTTCGAAAGATAATACGCATAAAGAAGACCTAAAGAACCTGCACCAATTACACCAATTTCCATAAAATTCACCTACTTATTTAATACAATAAACACCCTTCCATTATACGTAATGATCGTTTTTTACATTAACCAGCACCATCATATCAAAAAAAACAACACTTATACTAGAATTTTGCCTATATTATCCTGATGAATCATAAATGTGAATATGAAAGCGTTAAAACTTTTTCATATCACGGACTTTGCTCTGCATGATATAATAGTATTACCTATTCATTTCATCTATTTTACATGACTTTTCTAGATGATCGCATCAAGGGGGAAAAAATATGTTAAAAGTTGAAAGATTATTAGTCAATTATAAAACTTTAGAGGAGTTTAAAAAGTTTAAAGAATATGGAATTCAAGAACTATCAATGCTAGAGGATCTTCAATCCAACATAATTGAAGATGACAGCAACTCTCCATTTTATGGAGTTTACTTCGGAGATAAGCTTGTGGCCAGGATGAGTCTTTATCAAGTTGACAAAAAATTCGATCAATACTTCCAACCTCAGCAAGATTACTTAGAATTATGGAAACTTGAGGTACTTCCTAATTACCAAGGTAAAGGTTACGGAAAAGCACTTGTTGAATATGCTAAATCTTTTCAACTCCCCATTAAAACGAACCCCAGAGTAAAATCAAGTGGATTTTGGTCAAAGATGGGTTTTGAGCCTGTTAAATATGATATGGATCGGGATAAAGGAGAAAACCCTTTAGTATGGTATCCAGTTGGAACTACTCAGCAATAAGAAAAAATACAGCACGGAAGAAGCATAGTCCCCGTGCTGTTGTGTTTCTCTTTTATTTTTCTACCCTCTCAAGGTTACCGTTTTTGTCCATTTGAAATTTAACCTTTCTGCTCCTTTCATCTTCTTGTAGAATCACCATTTTTCTAGCTCTATCCATTATTTCAATTAATGCTCGATAATCCTCTTCAACTATTTGAATATGATTTATAAGTGATTGTTTTTCCTGTTGAAGCTCAGCTATTCTTCTTTCCAAACTTTGGATTTTCATTTTCAAAAGACTATTCTCCTCTTGTACAACCTGAAGAGATGGAGCCTCTTCATATTGTTGAAGAAAGGAAATAAGCTCTTTTATTGTATTTTTTGATTGAGAATTAGCCTGTATTGCAGGAGCTTCTCCGGCTACTTCATCATGAGATTCAGTAAGCTCTTCTGTATCTTGTGAATTATGTGTTCTTAGTTCTTTTCTTTGTTTTTTTGCAACTTCAATTCCTGTTTTATATTGCTTTCGAACATATGAATTCCATCTAAACCCACAAGCTGCAGGTGTTCTGGATAGTTTACGTCCAACTTCCTCAAAAGCTGCAAGTTGGGTAGCTCCTTCTCGAATATGTCTCAACACAACTTCAGCTAACAATAAATCTTCATCATGTGTCCACGCATCTTGACGAGTAGTTGTCATGATATCTCCCTCCATAAATTACTTTTTTCTATACATATGCAGCTAATAGATTAAGTAGACTAAATTACACTCTATTATGTATGAAAAAAGAGGGGGACAAATCTACCCTTTTATATTTAAAGAATCAAAATCAAAATGGTAGAATATTACTGTTGGTTATTTAATTACAACATTTATTCTAGAACTCGTTGAATTTAATATATAAAAAAGCGTAAGAATCAAAGATTCTTACGCTTTTAAGCTGTTACAAATGTATTATTTGCTAACAACGTCTTTTCCTTTGTATGTTCCACATGCTTTACATACACGGTGAGCAAGTTTGCTTTCACCGCAGTTTGGGCATTCTACCATACCAGGTACTTGTAGTTTAAAATGTGTACGACGTAGTCGTTTTCTCGTTTTAGAAGTTCTTCTAAAAGGTACAGCCATTATTCCCACCTCCTTAAAGAGCATTGCGCATAAAGAAACCGATTAGAACCGGTTCAATTGCAGTTGTTAAGCTATAAAAAAATAATTAGCTTTCTTCATTTTCGAAGAAATTTGCCAGTCCTGCCAACCTGGGATCGATCTTATTATTTTGATCTTCTTCAGAAATAACTTCCCAGTCTTTACCGGCTTGAGGAGCAGCACCTTCTTCATTTGTTACATCATCACAGAACACTTGCATTGGAATTTCAACCACTATGATTTCTTTAATGATGGGGATTAGATCAATCACGTCACCCTCTGGAAGATAAAAATTCTCTTCCGTTTCATAGTCTGATGGTTTTAATAAGAAAGTTTCCGTTGTATCAATTGAAAATGGATACGGAACATCCACTAAAGTTCGAGAACAAGGTAAAACCATTGAACCTGAAATTGATAAGTGGAATGTAGCTTTGGTCGAACTAATATCAGCTCTTCCTTTAACATTTACTAACGAAATGTCTCGAATATCCGAATGAGTTCTAACCAAATCACTTAGATCAATTTCTTCATCAATCTTTAACCCCTTGCTTTGCAATTGATGTAGTTGACTAATTGTCCATTTCAATACATATCACCTCAAGGCAACAAAGGTAATTATAGCCTTCGCAATTATATTTGTCAATATTTTTTCTTTACAGTGTAAGTATACATGATAATCTATTTTTTTCAAAATATAATTAGTACATTCATTGATGGTTTGGTATATTTAATTCATTTCTCTTTATTATTTTTTATTTTTCAGAAAAACTTTCGAACAAGATAAGATATAATGATAAGAAATTGGTTATTGTGTAGAATTAACTATTTTGAATTTATCATAAAATGTGGTGAGAATATGAGTGTTTTAGGAATTGTAGTTGAGTATAACCCATTTCATAATGGACATTTATTTCATTTAAATGAATCTAAAAAAACGACGAATGCTGATATTGTTATAGCGGTTATGAGTGGATATTTTTTGCAACGCGGCGAACCAGCAATTGTCTCAAAATGGACGAGAACTGAGATGGCACTTGCCAGCGGTGTTGACTTAGTGGTTGAATTACCTTATGCGTTTGCCACCCAAAAGGCTGAAACATTTGCTAATGGTGCTGTTTCAATTCTTGATGCCCTATACTGTGATTTCCTTTGTTTTGGGAGTGAAACAGGAAAAATTGAGCCTTTTTTAGCTACAAAAGAGATGTTATCAAAAGCGGAAAAAAGTTACGATGAACTTATTCAACACTTTATTAAAACTGGTATTAGCTATCCGAAAGCACTAACACTAGCTTTCCAAAATCTTCAGTCAGGGGAACATCATTCATCTAATATAGATCTTTCGTTACCTAATAATATTTTAGGTTATCATTATGTTAAAGCTATACATGATCAGAAATCATCAATGAAACCAACAACAATAAAGCGTACGTCTGCCGGATACCATGATCTTCATTTCCATTCACCAACAATAGCTAGTGCAACTAGTATACGAAAAGCAATTTTTTCAGATAACCGAGAAATTGGCGCATATGTTCCTAATCAAACATTAAACCTTTTAAACGATTATGAAAGACAACATCAAATTCTTCATCAATGGGAGTGTTACTTCCACTTTTTAAAATATCGTATAATGACAATGAGCTTAGATGAGATAAACGCAATCTATGAAGTTGAGGAAGGACTTGAAAATAGGTTGAAACAACAAATTCAAAAAGCTACAAGCTTTGAAGAATTTATGGGAAGAATAAAAACAAAGAGGTATACCTGGACAAGGCTCCAAAGATTATGTACACATATTTTAACTAACACGACTAAAAATCAAATAAAAAGTCAAAACCTTCAAAGATCTCCTTATATAAGATTATTGGGAATGTCATCTAATGGCAGAGAATATTTAAGCACAAATAAAAAAAAGATGAAGTTACCAGTTATCTCAAAACTTTCAACGTTTAAACATCCCATATTGGATCTTGATGTAAATGCTGCGAATACATATTATATGATTATGCCTGAGCCTTTGCGGTCCGGACTTCTCCAAAAAGAGTTTGCCACACCTCCTATTCGGATTGAATAAATTTAAGAGAAAGGAATCCCTTTCTCTTAACGATCATTTTGTATTTAATTATGCATTTTTTTGCTCCAAATTATTTAGGTATTCAATAGCTTCATCAAACGTATCCACAGGGATTATTTCCATGTCAGTCCCAATCTTTTTCCCTGTTTCAAGAGCCTCGTTGTAATTTGATGCTTGATCCCCCTTTTCATTTGGGGCAAAGAAAATGTCAATTCCTTCTTTATCAGCAGCAACAATTTTCTGTGATATCCCACCAATTGGACCAACTATCCCTTCAGCATTTATCGTACCGGTACCAGCAATTTGATAACCTTTTGTTAAGTCACCTTCAGTTAACTGATTGTAAATTTCAAGTGACATCATGAGTCCTGCTGATGGACCGCCTATTTCCTCCGTCTGAAGCTCAATTTTTGGTTCTACATCCATTTGTCGATCTGTCACCAGTGATATTCCCAACCCTATTTTATCTGGTTGATTCGGGAATGCTGCCAATGTTATTTTAGCTTCGTCCCGTTTTCCATCTCGCTCAAAAGTTATGATTACTTCTTCTCCCTCTTTCTTTTTCGCTACATATTCAATAAATTCTTCAGCAGTTTGAAATTCTAATGAATCTACTTTATAAATTCGGTCTCCCACCTCTAAATTTGATGCAGCAGGCATATTTTTTATTACCCCATCTACATATATACCCTGGAATGTATATTTTACTTTTTTATTTGCTTTTTCATACGCAACAGATATAGCTGCTTCTTGAGACACTTCCATCATATGTAATTGTCTATTCATGTAATCTTTATCTGACTCGTCTTCCCTCTTTATGTCTTCTAAAGGGTGAATATAGTAAAATTCGTTTACCTTTGCCCACACGTATGTTAAAGGATTCGCACGACCAAAACGAACTGTTGTTAAGGAAAAGCTGCCTTTTTCATCATCAAAACCATTTTCAACCTTGATTATTGGCTCTAGCTCAGATGCCATACCAGGTTGGGTAATGTAAAAAGGAAGTTTTATGAAAGACATAATTAGCAAAATAATTGCTAATACCAAACCTGAACGCAAAATTGTACTACTCTTCATCAGAGTGATTCTCCTTCCACTTCTCAATTAAATCTTTTATTTTAGGAATATGCTGTTTAGCTTCCAATTCTCCTATCTCAATGATTTCCTTAATGTTAGTAAATGCTCGTGAGCTGTACTGTTCAACATGTGGTCTAATCATTACATCAGAAGCAATTTCTCTATGATGTACTAGTTCATCCTGCATAATATCCAGACTTTGGAGAATTACATCAAATATTGAGGTGATATCTTCATTTTTTTTCACATGTGATACATCAACTGCTATCACAATATCAGCACCCATAGATTTCACAACCGACACAGGCACCCTGTCTACTACTCCACCATCCACCAATAGTTTACCATCTATTTTCTCAGGAACAAAGATCCCTGGAATAGCAATACTAGCACGAACTGCTTCTGCAACAGGGCCACTATTAAATATAACCTTTTTTCCATCATATAAATCTGTGGCCACAACGGCAACTGGTATATCTAATTCCTCAAATTTTTTTTGGTGAGTAAATATTCGAATAAGTTCTTTCACTCTGTTTCCAGAAATAAAGCCCATCTTTGGAACAGTGTAATCCAGATAATATCTTCGCTTAAATGCTAGAGCAAATTGATATAATCTTTCCAAACTAATTCCAGCAGCATAGAAACTTCCGACTAATGCTCCCATACTACTTCCCGCAATAAGGTTAATGGGTATTCCTTCTTCTTTTAAAACCTTTAATACACCTAAGTGTGCGAAGCCTCTTGCTCCACCTGATCCAAGCGCTAGTCCTATTTTAGGATCTCGTTCCAAGGAGAATCCCTCCTTACTTTTTCTATGTTTATCAAGAAATGATTGTACATTAAAACCTGAACGTTCTGTTAGGACTATATTATTCAAGCATGATCAAACTAATGTATAAACTGGTGTAACATTCTTGTGGTCTAAAATCTGCACCTATTCACGTATATTAAATTAATGAGAACTGTACAAGTACTTGAACTTTTAATACTAAGGACTTGTTGCTTAATAGATACTAGGGGGCGTCATATTTTGAGTTTTACTTCAAAACTAAAGACAATGTTCATCGCCATTTTTATTAGTGGTTTAACGATTGCAATTATTCTCAATCCTAAGGAATCACTTGATGCTTCTATAAGAGGATTAACCATATGGTGGGAAGTTGTCTTTCCATCATTACTTCCCTTTTTTATTGTATCAGAACTTCTTATCGGGTTTGGGGTTGTAAGATTTATCGGAGTTCTATTAGAACCATTTATGAGACCTGTATTCCGGGTTCCAGGGGTTGGTGGATTTGTATGGGCAATGGGAATGGCCTCCGGTAATCCTGCCGGTGCCAAGCTTACAGCAAGAATGAGACAAGAAAAACAACTTACAAAAATTCAAGCCGAGCGATTAGTTTCTTTTACAAGCTCCTCAAATCCTTTATTTATCTTTGGTGCTGTGGCAGTAGGCTTCTTTGATAAACCGTCTCTTGGTGTTTTATTAGCAGCTGCACACTATCTAGGAAATCTTTGTGTCGGCCTTACGATGAGGTTTTACGGTAAATCTGATGATACAATTAGAAACGGTAAGAAGAGGCTTTTCCCCTCTCCTTCACTAGCATTTAAGGAGCTTCATTCAACAAGGATCACCGAAACCCGGCCTCTAGGAAAAATGCTTGGAGATGCTGTTATTTCCTCCATACAAACCTTATTAATGATTGGTGGTTTTATTATCCTTTTTTCAGTATTTAATAAAATCTTAGCCATCATTCATGTAACACAGCTTATCGGTGTTGTTTTTTCTGGCGCCTTATCACTTTTTCATATTGCTTCAGATCTTAGTGTTCCTTTAATTACTGGCATTTTTGAAATTACACTGGGTAATCAACTTGTAAGTGAGACAAACGCTAGTTTGCTTGAAAAAGTGATGATTGCAAGTTTTATCTTAGCCTTTGGAGGATTATCTATTCAAGCCCAAGTTGCAAGCATTTTAGCTGATACTGATATTCTGTTTAAACCCTTTTTTATAGCAAGAATTTTGCAAGGTATTTATTCTTCTATAATCGCTTTTCTTCTTTTTAGACCAATATATCTCAATCTGGAATCATTTAACACTAGCGAATTACCCGTTATGTTAATGAAACATGGACCAGGCTTGGCTAAAGATTATTGGGAATTGATAGTACAAAGTGGTCCGCTTATAACAATTATTTCGTTACTTTTCTATATTTTTCTATATGGTAAAAGAAATGTCTTTACGAAAACGAGTTAATTGTACAGCAAAAGGTGAGGGGGACCTCACCTTTTAAATGTTTGAAAATTTATTATTCAGCGCCATTTCCACAACCTCAGGGACTAATTCTGAAATATTCCCTTTGTATTTAGCTACTTCCTTTACAATACTTGAGCTTAAAAATGAGTATTGATTATTTGTCATCATAAAAAAAGTTTCAATATTTTCATCTAGCACACGGTTCATAGACGTAATTTGCATTTCGTATTCAAAGTCTGATACTGCTCGTAAACCACGTAAAATTGCTTGTGCTTTTTTTTCACGAACATAGTCTATTAACAAACCTTTGTAAGATTCGACAATAACATTAGGGATTTCTTTTGTTACCTCCCGAATAAGATCACACCGCTCTTCAACAGTAAAAAGAGGTTGCTTTGACGAATTATTTAGGACACAAACATATACTTGATCAAAAACCTTTGCTCCCCTTTTTATAATGTCAAGATGTCCGAGGGTAATCGGGTCAAAACTCCCAGGACATACAGTAATACTACTCATTGCTATTCCTCTCCTTTTTATATTGATAGATTGAAATGGAACTCATTCCATATGTTTCATGCTTCACTTGTAAAAAATGCCCAATTTCATAATCCAGCTGAACATCTGAACCATGTTCAGTAATAATGAAGCCATTTTCATTCATGACATTATTATCACTCAACTTTTCAATAAGCGCTTTCAACTTTTGTTGCTTATACGGTGGATCTAAAAAAATCAAATGAAATTGAAGACTTCTTTTAATGATAGCCTTAAGTGCTCTTTCCGCATCATTTCGATAAACTTCGAAACTGTCTGCTTCTATCTGACATATTTCTAAATTTTTATGTATAGTTTGAATTGCCTTTGTCTCTCGATCGACAAAAACACATTTCTCTATTCCTCTACTAAGTGCTTCAATGCCTAAGCCACCACTTCCTGCAAAAAGATCTAAGGCAATGCCTCCATCAAAATAGGGGCCAACCATATTAAAAATAGCTTCTTTCACTTTATCGGTTGTTGGTCTCGTTGTCACACCTGGTACAGCTTTCAACTGGCGACCTTTAAAATTTCCTGATACAACTCTCATCTGTTTCACCACTACTTCTAAATTTTTACTTTTTCTTATATGTAATATGCATCAAAAAACTTGATTTCCTGCTTCCTATTGCGCAGATATGTTCCTTTATACAATTGTTCTACCGATCGTATAATGTGGATTGAAATTAATTAATCTAAAGAATCCACTTTTCAAGTTTCACTTTATCCTACCACAGCCATTCTATACGATACAATCATTTCCTTTCTAGACGTACTTAGTCAATAAGACTATATATACCTTTGTATCTACAAAGAATTTTTTTTGAAATTATTATGTATACAGATAGATGAAATGGTGATAATGAGTAGTAACAACATCGATTCGTTGATGTTGTTGCCAACCGCGGAGAAGACTTACGTTTCCCCATAAGTCTTTCCTCCGGTTTCTCCTCTCCCTTTGCCTTCAGCCTTTAGGAAAAGGTATTGAAGGACCCTGCAGGATTTATCTGTAGGGTTTTTTTTGTACTGTTTAGCGATTCAAAATCTTAACAGATATAAATATTAGAATAGGTACATAAATTAGAATCCCACCCTCTTAACTTTTTAGTTGGTTCATGCTATAGTGATATTCGGTAAAATGTACGGATAAAATACCTATAGGGGGATAAATATGATTCAACGATTCATTGAACTTGGTGAAGGATATTCAGATATTTATGAATTAATAGAAACTTCCAAGGCTAATCAACATAGAGTAACACAGCTAATAGCATTACATACGCAACGTAACACAAAAGAAGTTACTTCACTTGTTGTTATAATGAAGCCAACAGATCCCGGAAATTTTCAAGCTATTTATATTTGTCGTGAAGGAATTTCTAATCCAAATTTTATTACAAACAAACGTTATGAGTTATTTAAAGAGCTTTCTGAATTATTACATAAACAAATTATTGAAATTGAAGTAAAACCTTCATCAATGTTTAACGAAATAGACTTATATTACCAATATTTAATTGGTATTCTCCGTTTAAATCACTTATTACCACCATTACAGTGAACACATAAAAGAGCTATAAAGAAAAAAGAATGTTTGAAGGTGATTACCCCCAAGCATTCTTTTTTGTTTTATAGCCCTATCTTATAATCGTATTCTTTCGCTTTATCAACCTTTGATTCAAATTCGAGCTTTAGAAATGGTTTATATGAAGGTTCAACATGTTTAACAAACGAGTACGATGACAACCTTTGAGTCGTTTGCTCCACCACATCCATATTGCAATAAAGCACAACATATTTTAATCGCTTTGAAACATAGTGTACATTACCAAACTTCCTAAGCATTTTTAATTGCTTTAATGTATGAAGCCAAACAACAATACCTTGACGCTTTTCAAACATACTCATTCTCCCTTAATATCTAAACAGAATGTATAAAAAATTTTAATCATTAAAAGTCTAGCAAAAATTTCAACTTCAAACAATATTTTGACAAAATTAATTAGAAAAGCACGACTTACCGCCAAAAATTGGCGGAAATCGATGCCTTTTCTTATACATTAAGCCTTAAGTAAATAATACGAGTTGACTCATTCTATGAAACTTTACAGCCGCAGCTTCCTCCGGTACCACAGCCTCCACCACAGCTCGATTCGAAAAATGGATTCCCGGTAGGAACTTTTATATGAACAGAAACAGCTTGACCTAATTGAACACTGATTTCATCTAGCAGGGACTGAACTTCGTTTTCCGCTTTTTTAAAATTTGCCACATGATCATTTAAATCCACGGTTCTTTTAACATCCCGCAACTCTTTTGTAATTTTCCGATAATCTGGATGATATTTACCGAAGCGTTGAACATCTTCATATAAATCCTTAATTTTCGTAAATTCACTAATTAGTTGCTGTGCTTCTGTATCATTTTTTAATATATGATAACAACGGCGATACTCTTTTACAATTTCTGATTGAAGTATCCAGTTCGCAAGTTGTTCTGCTTGATCTATTATCTTTGTGCTTTCAAGTGTAGCAAACATAGAGTTTAAGCACCTCCATTATTCATTTTAACACGAATAACAGAAAATGAAAAATAATAGCGTTATTACATTATCAGGCTTATTTAATGTTAACGTTCCAAGATTTTTTCAATTGATAATCCGACGAATCATTATGAACAACCTCTATCATAAGATGATGTTTCCCCTTCTCTAATCCCTTTATAATAAAGGCAGCTGTAGAGATTTCATCGACTCTTTTTCCGTCGACATACACTTGTATATGGCCTTCTCCATTCACATTCGCCCCACCTTTTTCCTTAAAAGTAAAGGATGGGATATAACACTCCACATAAATATTTTGACCTCGTACATGGTGATTAACAACTATGTCTATAGGCTGTTTTAGACTAGAAACTTCAATTGCAGATTCTGATGCTTCCACAATATCAAGCGGCACAACGCTCATGCTTCCTTCCGGTCTGGGCTTATCCTCAACACACCCTGATAAAATACATAATAAACATGCAAAAATTAAAACAAAACGATTCATGATCATAAGCCTCCTTTATTTTTATTGTTTACAGAGACTTAGAAAAACATGAATCGTTTTAGAGAACTTATTGTGGATAACAATACTCAACCAAGTTTTTAATCTTGCTGTTTCATAGATTGAAACATCGCGATCATCATAGATGCCATCTGGACTGAGTTAGAAAATTGTTGAACTTTGTGTGGAATTGTTTTTTGATAATAATTCATCAAATTTAGCTCCATTGAATCAAGATCACTGGGATTTCTGGAAAGTTTTCGATACCAATACGGTTGTTCTCTTATAAATCTTACACGTTCTTCATTTGCCCGAATGTATTCTTGAACATCCTTTCTCATCGCTTTCCCCTACCTTATCAATACTTGCTTTTTTAATCCTTTCTAAATGAAAAAGGATGTTGACTTGAGGCAGAAGAGTTCTGGCCGGATCCTTTAGAACCAAATTGATCAAACAATCCTTGTAATGTCGATATCGTACTACTCATGTTGGTTAGATGATGATTAACAGTATTCATATCCATTTTCTTTACCGCAGTGAATAATTGATTCATGAAATCTGCTTTACTTGTTTCATCTTTTTCTTTTGTTTCATTAGATTGTTCGTCTTTATATTGTTGCCATATCATATCGTTTTCTCCAAGTAGATACCAATCTTCAAATACTTCTTGCCAGTCTTTATTCCCTTTTCGAACTTCTTGAATAAGTTTTGGATGCTTTTTCACAAAATCTTTAAACTGTTGAACGGATGGATGTTTTTTTTTCGATGTCATTTCCTCACCTCATTGATACATTTGCCTATAATATCTTATTTTCAAATCAGCAAAACTGTTCGCCCAATATTATTAAGTATTAATAAAATAATGAAGAATTGAAAATCAAATGAAATATTTGGTAAAATAACACTAACCAAAAGGAGAGGGTAAAAAGATGAAAAAAGAGAATCTGTTGCAATTAACTAAAGAAGTAATTGATCAAGCAAATGAAGAAGATCAATATGTTATTGAACTTTTATTAAAAGGATTAAAAAAGAAACAATATCATGAACAAGGATCCTACATAGGTGCTCTCCTTCACGCCACATCTGAATATAAAGATGAGCAATTTTACATAAACATACCCAATACACCTATTATACAAAACTCATTAAATATTGTTCATGGAGGGATTACAGCTACTCTGCTTGACTCCGCAATGGGCGGACTCGTACATCATATTCTTCCACCTGATAAGGCGGCAGTTACGACCGAAATAAAAATAAACTATGTTGCACCAGGTGTTGGAAAAGAGTTATCTTGCACCTCACGTGTGATTCACAAAGGAAATAAAACAGTTGTCACAGAAGGACAGGTATTCCGAGAAGATGGAACTTTAATTGCTCATAGTACCGCTAGCTTCTTTATAATAAACAGGCAATAATCGTGTGCTTATCAAAAAGATAAGGTGTCAAACCCTTCCCTTTAATGGGTTTTGGTTTGACACCTCCTTAAAATGCTTACTTAATTTGAATTCCAGGTTGTTATAAAATTTTGTGTGTAGTATAAACCATCTACACCGACCCCTAGATGAGTAAAATCTTCATTCAATAATGTATCACGATGTCCCTTGCTATTTAACCACCCTTCACTAGCTGCAATACCATCAACATACTGCGCAGCAATGTTTTCTCCAGCCATTTGATATTTTATCTCTTGCTTTGACAATCTATTGACAAGACTTCCCTCAGTAGGCGATTCGTGTGCAAAATAATTATTTTCTTTCATGTCCCTGCTGTGCAAAAATGCAACTTCTGAAGTAGCTTGATCCCATTTTACTCTTTCTAAACCATGTCTTTTACGAAGCATATTCGTAATAGATAGAATTTGTTGTTCCGCACCATCTTCTATTCTCTTCCACTTTTCATCCGGTATTTCTTGGGGCTTAATTAACTCCCCACGATAAGTCACTTCATAAGATCTCTGTTTTATAAACGTTTCAGCGTCTAGCAATCGAATACTTGATAATATCCCATCAAACTTATCAATGTATAATTGAACATAGATATCTCCGATCTTTATTGTCGGTCTGGTATTCATATCCTCTTCTGAAAATTCAAATCGATAGGAGTTTCCTTCAAACTCTAATGACAGACTAGATGAAACAGGTTGAATTTTAAACACTTCCTGTACAGATTGTCCAATTTGAAAAGGTTTCACATTTACCTCGCTTCCAATTGCATAAACTGTAACAACTCTTTGATTTAATATTCCTATTTGGATATATTCGTTTTCAGATATATTGTAAATCCACCAATCATAATCATAGGCAGAAGGATCAATCCTATCAGGTTCACCAAGAAGTGCTGTAATTTCCTCCGAAGATTTTTCCATTAAAGACAAAACACCTTCATTTGGTACAGTTTCCTTCCCCCCATCCGAATGCTCCTCTTCCGAGTTTGTTAATTCTTCATTTGAGATTTGCACATTTTCTTCTTCATGTTGTTCATTCGGAGTATATTGACCGTAATATATAAATAGAGTATAACTAATAAAAATAATAACAAAAATGATAATAGTCCTACTAATAACACGCAGCTTGCCCACCTCCCTAAAATTCCCTTCTGTTTTTCTATCATTATATGTGACCTTAAACTAGATATTCTGGTTATACATTCCAACATCATGATCATAATTAAGCTTAACTAATCTCTTTCTTTCATTATTACCACGACATTTAAATCTAAAACATGAACAAAAGTCTTCCGAATGTTGCCTTACTTCCTAATCTTTTTACTTTTATTGTACCAAAATAATGAGTGAATGGTGATTAAAAAGCATTGTTATAAACCATAATTAAACTGAGATTCATTAATAACTTTCTATAAGATGCAATTTTTAGGCCTACTCTGTTTTTCTATGTTCTTTTAGTTCTCCACTTCTACAACTGTCAGTAATGGTCTGGTAAGGTCAACTAACTATTATTGGGAGGAAAACATTTCCCAATAATAGAAGTTTCACTTTGCCACACCAATAACTGGCAGTAATATTTAGCTTTATTGTCATTTTTAGGACTACTCTGTTTTTCTATGTTCTTTTAGTTCTCCACTTCTACTACTGCCAGTAATGGTCTGATAAGGTCAACTAACTATTATTGGGAGGAAAACATTTCCCAATAATAGAAGTTTCACTTTAACTTTTACATGTATTTAAGCTATAATAAATTACGTGAAAAGGCTTTAGGAGGGAATTTAGATGAGAATGGAAGATACAGGTATAGAGGGTATTAAGATAGACTTATCACGATTAGATGAACTTATGGATAATATTGGATTAGTTCGTGCGGGGCAATGGGACTATGAGCGAGTTACATATGACCGTAAGATTGAAACAAAAGGTGATGTTTTTTACCTCCGTGTTCAGGCATATGCTGTTGAAGGAGATATTGGCGGAAGACATGCTGTTGTAAAATTAATGACACCACTATTAGGCAAACATTATTATCCACACGGTGTTGAATATGGCGAGGGTGAAGATTTCCCTGCAGCGGTTGTAAACACTTCCAAGAACTTACTTTCACAAGTTGCAGAAGAACTAAAAAAAGTTCAATCATAATATTAGCAATATAATTCAATATGACAAAATAAAAAAGAAGGACTAGTCCCTTCTTTTTTATTTTTTGTTTATCATGTAATTTTCATAAAATATAATGCTATCTATTGAATGATATAGCTATCACCTAATAGGAATTTTACCAAGACATAAGCTGGCTATTCCTTTTTATTCCTCCTCTTTTTGAATTTCCCAAGTAAAGAATTCGCCATCTTTTTTTGTACAGATTAAACCTAATTTATCAAATAGTTGTATTGATTCCTTGTCCTGTACTTCACACTCCATTACAACCTTTTTCACACCCATCTGGTAAGTTAACCAGTCAATAAATGCATCAATTGCCTCATATGCTATTGATCCATCTGTTGTAGCTTCTTCAATATGATAAGTTAATCTTACATTTTGTTCTTGAACCGGTTTTCCTTGCAAAACGATATCTCCAATTATTTTTTTCTCTTCATATAATATAATCATCCATACACCACAGTCTAAATCCTTATCGTCTTTTTCTAAACTTTCGATATAGTATGGCAAGAAACCACGCACATAAGCAGACGGCCAGCTAGCGGGAATTTCTATGGGAGAACGTTTATCAAGTTCCTTACGATGGAAAACTAATGATTTGGCAATATCAAGTGAACAGGGTATAATCATTAACCGATTTGTTAAGATTTCAATCAATCCATCCTCTCCCCTCTTTGTATTTTCAGCATACTTGGCAGTAACTATATAACCCATACATATTCATCATTCAATATACAAATGAGGAATTTCACCTTTAGGTAAACTAAATATATTCAAAAAGAAAAAATCCTAAGGATATCTGTTAGAGGCAAAAAAAAATGGTTTAGAATATTTTATTCTAAACCACCTTGAAAATATGTTTAAAATCCTAATATTGCTTTAATAACTGATGTTGTTTCTCCACCATGATAAAAAACATACAATAGTAAATACACAGCAACACCTGTTATGGCAGTGAAAAACCATACAATACTCGTTATTGGACCAAGCTTACGATGCTTTTGGTAATTTTTTTTGTAACCTGTAATTAAAGATATAATACCCAATACAGCACCGACAGTCGCTAATGTAATATGAAAAACAAGAAAAACTGTATAGTAGATTTTGATTTCATCAGGACCCCCAAATGCTGTGTTACCAATAAAAATGGTTCTTGAGGCATAGATAATAAAGAAAACTATTGCTGCAATTGCAGCTCCAAACATGACTCTCATATGTGCCTCAATATTACGCTGCTTTATTAAATACCATCCAATTGCAACCAATATTGCACTAAGAACGATAAACGAAGTACTTATAGTAGGTAAAATAGGTAAAGATGTATTCATACATGAAATCCTTTCTTTTTAGTACAGCTTTTAATAGGTATATCATATGTAAAGACTAACGAACATTTAGTCAGCCTCTTAACATAACTTTATTTAATCGGATCAGGTGAAAAATTCTTATTTAAATCAATTTCATCTTTTTCTCTTTCTCTACGAGCCCATTGGAAGAAGATATATGCAAGAATGGATCCATATACAATTTCCTGGATAATTTTCATAAGGACACCACCCAGTTGTTGATCTTCAACAATCGGTAATGTGTTAAACATTTCCGGACCTGTTAAATTCAAACCTGACAGCATATCAGAGGGTACACATAACTGCAATGCATTCAACCATGCTTGAGGTTCGGAATAAGTTAAATAAAGAGGGTCACTTGCAAAAATAATAAGAGCACAAGCGGGTGTTAATAACACACCGTCAGCGAAAATATAGCCAACTTTTTTTATCCCTGATAGTGACTTCCAATCTGGTAATGTAGTAAGTAGTGGCCACCACATACACAATGCTCCAAAAAATATAAGCGTTGTCATGACTGAATGATAAATAGGGTCAGTTTTTACAAAGTCAAAGACTAATGGAACATGATAAAGAGAAAAAATTCCATTAAAGAAGATAAGTGCTACAATTGGATTAGTAAATAGTTTTATAATAGGCTTTACAACTGGTCGGTACAATATGGATTTCCATAACCAATCAGGGATTCCTAAAATAAGTAACGGTGGTACAACCAAATATAAAACAGCCATCTGTGTCATATGTGCACTAAACATAATATGTCCCAAAAGATCAACGGGACTACCTTTACTAATATAAAGAAAAAGTATTGCTACAACAAACAGCAACTGTTGCTTGAGAGGAACAGTTGAGCTTTCTTTAAATTTTGTTTTCCAAGGCCCTGTAATCATAAAATAAAACGCAGTGATCAATAAGATCACAACAATAAAATATGGACTCCATAAAGCACGAAATCCAAATATATCAAAGCTCATTAAAATCAGCTCCTTAAGCTAGTCCTTCAAAGATATTATACACTTCCATATATTTTGTAGCAATGAACGTTCTATGACAAATCTCAGTCATAAATAATGCACTAAAAAGAGCAATTGGCATCCGTTTGCCAATTGCTCTTTTAAAATAATTACCACCAAATAATAGTAACAAACGTTAGTACTGTTAAGGCAGCTACTCCTACTCCTGAGAATAAGAACAGTGCTGGAGTCTCATGACCTTTATGACTCATATGCATGAAATAATAAAGTTGAAATATTACCTGTATCACAGCAAGAGTAATGATGAACGGAACCTTAAACCATTCCCCAATTCCATCATATCCAACAGCGATAAAAGCAACGATTGTTAAGAAGATCATCATACCAAAAGTAACCACTTGGTGTTTCATATCTTCTGCATTTTTCTTACGTCGATAGGCTAAGTCTACTTTTGGGTTTGCTGAATTGTGATTATTTGCCATCAGTTTATCCCACCATTCCCATTAAGTATACAACTGTAAAGATAAACACCCATACTACGTCGATAAAGTGCCAATATAAACTTGCTACGTAATATTTAGGTGCATTGTATAAGCTTAGTCCACGTTTTGCGTTTCGTACAATTAGTGTAGTGATCCAAAGTAGTCCGAATGCAACGTGAAGTCCATGTGTACCAACTAATGTATAGAAGGACGAACCAAGTGCACTGTCAGTAATTGTAAAGTGAAACTCATGAACATAGTGATTGAACTCATAAATCTCCAATATTAGGAAGGCTAATCCTAAAAGTACAGTTATGATCAACCACAATTGCATTTTTCCAAAATTAAAGTTTTTCATGTGATACATAGCGTAAACACTTGTTAAACTAGATGTTAAAAGTAGCATAGTTGCTGCAAACACTAGTGGTATCTCAAAAAGTTCTTGTGTTGTTGCTCCTCCTGCGTTTGATTCCCTTAAAGCTAAGAAAGTTGCAAAAAGAGTTGCAAACAACACAGTTTCTCCACCTAGAAATAACCAAAAGCCAATAAATTTATTTTTTCCTTCGAGGGTAGCTTTTTCAGGCGCAGCCGGATAGTTTTCAGCTGTTAATTTCTCTTCAACAGATGCCATTATGCTTTCCCCCCTTTATCTTCATTAAGTAAATCTTCTTTATGGATGTGATACCCATGATCATCAATTACAGAACGTAAGAACATACATCCAAACGTAATTAGGAAACCTACAATAATTGCAGGGAGTCCCCATCCGTAATCTTCACGGTACATTAATCCAAAGGATACGATGAATAAACCAAATGACATAATAAACGGTAAGATTGAACCATTAGGCATATGAATGTCACCAAGTGGTTCTGCCGGTGTCATTTCTTTATTTCCCTCCATCTTTTCAATCCATAATGGATCTAATCCACGGACAAGTGGAGTTTGTTTAAAGTTATATTCAGGTGGCGGTGAAGAAATTGCCCACTCTAGAGTTCGGCCGTCTCCCCAAGGATCTCTTCCAACCTTTTTACCTTTGACAGCTGTAATAACAATGTTAATTAGTAATAGAATTGTTGCTGCCGCCATTAAGAAAGCACCTATTGTACTGATAAAGTTCCCCATATCTAAACCTTGACCTGGCAGGAAAGTAAATACACGACGAGGCATACCCATTAGTCCAAGGAAATGTTGAATAAAGAATGTTAAATGGAAACCTGTAAAGAATAGCACAAAGATGACCATATTTAACTTTTCATTTAACATCTTTCCAAACATTGTTGGCCACCAGTAAATAGCACCAGCGAATAATGAGAATACTACCCCACCTACAATTACATAGTGGAAGTGAGCTACTACGAAGTAACTATCGTGATATTGATAGTCTGCTGCAGCTGCTGCAAGCATTACCCCTGTAACCCCACCCATTACAAATGTAGGTATAAATGCTACTGACCATACCATAGGAGAAGTAAATCGAATTGATCCACCCCAAATTGTGAATAACCAGTTGAAAATTTTTATACCTGTAGGAACGGCTATAGCCATAGTTGCTACTGCAAAAATAGCGTTAGCAATTGGTCCTAATCCAGTTGTAAACATGTGGTGAGCCCAAACCATGAAACCTAGGAATCCAATTAATACAGTTGCAAATACCATTGATGAATATCCAAACAAGCGTTTTCTAGCAAATACCGGAAGAATATCTGAAAAGATACCGAATGCAGGTAAAACTAAGATATATACTTCAGGGTGTCCGAAAATCCAGAAGATATGTTCGAATATAACTGTATTACCACCTAATGCAGGATCAAAAAATGCTGTACCAAATAATCGATCAAACATTAAGAATGCTAATCCTACTGTTAATGCAGGGAAAGCAAATAAAATAAGTGCAGATGCAACAAATGTAGTCCAAGTAAATAATGGCATACGCATATATGTCATTCCAGGTGCTCGCATATTGATAATTGTAACAAGGAAGTTAATCCCTGCAATCAATGTACCTAAACCTGAAACCTGCAGACCTAACAGGTAAAAATCAACACCATGCCCAGGGGAATCTAATGCAAGTGAAGCATAAGAAGTCCAACCTGCATCAGGAGCTCCATCTAAAAACCAGCTTAAGTTTAAGAAAACCCCTCCGAAGAAGAATAGCCAAAAACCTAAAGAGTTTAAGAATGGAAACGCAACATCACGAGCTCCAATTTGTAATGGTACAACCGCATTCATTAATGCGAATAGTAAAGGCATTGCAGCTAAAAATATCATTGTTGTTCCGTGCATTGTTAATATCTCGTTATATAAACCCGCACTAACAAAATCATTATTCGGAACAGCTAGCTGAATGCGGATCAGCATTGCTTCTAATCCACCAACAAGGAAGAAGAAGCCACCGGATATCAGGTAAAGGATGGCGATTTTCTTATGGTCTACTGTTGTTAAGTAGTCCCAAATCGTCGCACCGACCCCTTTTTTCTGAGTTAACGTGCTCACAGTGTTACCTCCCTTTTCATTTTGCTCAATAATTAATTACTAGAGACTTTTAATCCCATTAAGTATTCAGTAAGAGCATCAAGCTCTTGATCCGTTAATTCATCATATGTTCCTGTCATTTTATTAGCAGGCTTATATGTCTCAGGATCTTCTAACCATTTTCGAACATTTTCTTCATTATGTTCTAGCACACCTGCTACACGGGCGCGTTCTCCAAACGTAGCTAAGTTAGGAGCAGTTCTTGCTGCAGCTGGTCTTTCATCTGTTGGAGAAACAGCATGACATGCGATACAACCTTTTTCCTCAAATAGTTGCTCACCTTGAACGGCTAAATCTGTTGAAGCAACTGCTTTTGCATTTTCCATATCAGAGATCCATTGGTCAAACTCATCTCTTGAAACAGCTTTCACTTTAAAATCCATTAGTCCGTGTGAAGGGCCACATAGCTCAGCACATTTACCGTAGAAATACTCTCCAGCTTGGTCAGCTCTTTCTGAGTCAAATGTCAACCACATTTTGTTTACATTGTCTACGTTAGTATCCATTTTCCCACCTGCAGACGGAATCCAAAATGAATGCTTTACATCTGATGCAATCAAATTAAAGTAAACTTTCTCATCAGTTGGAACAATCAAATCTTGACTTGTAATTACTCCGTAGTCCGGATATTCAAATTCCCACCAATAAAGATTTGCACGAACGTTAACTACGATCGCTTCTTCAGGCTTACGGTTCTCATCATCAATTGCATCTACTTCTGCAAGTTTAAATGTTGCAGAAACAACTGGAACAGACAAGACAAGCAGTAAAAGAATAGGAATAACAGTCCAAATGATTTCTAGCTTATGATTCCCTTCAACTTGTACAGGAATGTTGTTCTCTTCCCCTTTACGTCTACGGAATCTAACGACAACGTAAATGAAGATTACTGTTACGACTGCAATGACAACAACCATAATAAGTGTACTTAACACCATCAGGTCATACTGCATATCCGCTACTTCACCAGCAGGCTTAAGTGTGGAAAGAAACGGTTCACCACAGCCGGCCAAGACAAGCGTCAATAATGCAAATAGTGATAATAGACGCCACTTTGTCAGCCATTTTCTCATAGCCAAATCAAACCCCTCTTTCAGTAATTTAAAATTCCTATCACTTTAAAATACAGGAACTTTTTATAAGTAAATTCTTATTAAGAAAGAATTTATAAATTAAACAATGGTAAAAAGCACCATTGATACAAACAAGATTGTTAAGTAATTAATAGAGTAAACAAACATTTTTGTCGCCCATTTTAATTCCAGGTCTTTGTTATTAAACCCTTTTATTCCAAGTATAATCCAGCCTAAATTCAACAAAGTAGCTAGAATTAAAAATCCAATTCCAAGTTCATATAAATAGAACGGTAAAGGTAGAAGACATGCAATCCATACCATGATTTGACGTTTTGTAATAGCAAATCCATGAATAACAGGAAGCATAGGAATGTTTGCAGCACGGTACTCGTCAGTCCTCCTCATAGCTAAAGCTAAAAAATGAGGCGGCTGCCATATGAACATAATTAAAAACAGCACCCATGCCATAACACTTAGATTTGAATCAATTGCCGCCCATCCAATTAAAGGTGGTACAGCACCTGATATACTACCTATTACTGTATTAATTGTATAAAGACGTTTTGACCACATTGTATAAAGGAATACGTAGGTGACAACCCCAACCATTGAAATGATAGTAGCGGTTATAGTTGTCATAAGCATAAAAGCAAATCCTACTGTTAATAGAAAAATCCCTACCCATAACGCATAGAAAGGATTCATTTTTCCTGTGACAGTTGGTCTTTCTTTCGTTCTCTCCATCAAATAATCAATATCCCGGTCATAGTAATTGTTAATTGCACATGATCCTGCAATAACTAGCGATGAACCGATTAAAGTAAATAAGACAACATCTATATTGGCTAAAAATCCTTTATCACTAAAATAAAGAGCTAGCCAGATACCAGTAAACGTAGTGATAGCATTGGAATTTACAATCCCTACTTTTATTAGTGCAAGGAAATCTTTCCACAAGGTTGTTTCTTGTATATCATTTGAATGGTGCGTAACAGTTGCATCATTCAATGCTTTCGTTTCGGCCAACTATATACCTCCTTCCCCCTTCATTACAATAGGAATTCGTATATTCCTCTGTAAATTACTTTCCTCTTTTGATTTAGAGTAATTCTGATCATTAGATTCTAGAAAGCACTATATGAAGGCGGTTCCAACATATAAATTTTCTACATCTTATGATACTAAAAAAATGATAATTTAAAAACGGTCTACTTGATATTAAAACATAATTCTTCCATCAATTGTGAATTATTTATGAAGTATTTTTGTCGAAATTGTGAAAGGGCATTTCACACGAAAGAAATTGCTATACGCTTAGGTTACCCTATTTTTCATAATTTCTTAATCGTTTCTTTTTTAAACAAAGTGTTTATGTATAAAATCGAACACATATCTAGTTCTAGCAAAATCCTTCTGATTATTCAACCCTTTCTATCCAAATAAGAAAAATTTTTTGTAAATTTTCATTATGTTTTACATTTCATGTTACTTACGTAATCAAAAGGAGTAAAGCGCTTCACAAAAATATCTAATAACTTTGTGAACTTTTCCTTCATTTTATTGTCTTTTTCTCCTACATTGTGTACTATACGATGAGTATTTACTATTATTTATACCAATTATATAAGTAGGTGAACATTTTGCAACGTGCTCTTAAATGGTTCTCAATTTTCACAACCATTATTATGTTATTCGTGTTAATTGGTGGAGCCCTTGTGACAAAAACTGAGTCAGGTGCAGGATGTGGAGATTCTTGGCCATTATGTCATGGTGAGCTTGTTCCGAGCCAAATTACTTTTGAACTTGTAGTAGAATTAAGTCATCGACTTGTTAGTGGACTTGCTGGAATAGCTGTTCTCATACTTTCAATCTGGTCATGGAGAAAAATAGGTCATATAAGAGAAACGAAATTTTTAGCTGTTCTTTCTATGTTTTTCTTAATACTACAAGCTTTGATTGGAGCAGCGGCTGTTAAATGGGGGCAATCTGACGCTGTACTTGCTCTCCATTTCGGAATTTCACTTATATCCTTTGCATCAGTGTTGCTTTTGACATTATTAATTTTTGAAGTGGATAAAAAATTTGATTCGAAAGCGCTTATAATTGACAAAACAATGAAATTCCATATGGTCGGTATTATAGTCTATTCGTATATCGTTGTATATACGGGTGCCTATGTGAGGCATAAAGGAGCAAGTCTCGCATGTCCTAAATGGCCAGTATGTAGTAATAGAGCTAACGGTCTCCCTACTACATTACACGAATGGATCCAAATGGGACACCGAATGGCAGCAGCTATTATTTTTATTTGGATCACCTATACAGCTTGGCGAGCTCTTAAATACCATAGAAATCAAAAGGTCATCTATTGGGGTTGGATAATTGCGTTTATATTAGTTTCAATGCAAGTAACCTCAGGTGCATTGGTTGTCCTTACCGGATTAAACTTATATGTATCTTTAGCACATGCCCTTATTATTTCGTGTTTATTTGGACTACTTAGTTACTTCCTGTTACTAGTGAGCAGGAGTAATATTAATGCTGAAATAAGCTCTACAAATGATCAACACTTTTCATAATAAAATATGGGATACATAAAAGACAAAAATGGACATAAAAAGAATCACACTGGTGATTATGTACATTTTTGTTTTTTATTTTTATCATCGTATCAAAATAACCTACTTTCTAGCATTACCCTTCATAGGAAAATGGTAAACACCTCGTGCCCCTCATTCCTACCTAATTCTCCTGTGTAGAATTTTTCTAACTAAATGTCCTATTATTGTTCAAATTTATATAATAGAACAAAAATAAAAAGACTAACTAAAAAGTTAGCCTTAAACAGGTTAGAAGCTTTTAAATACCGATTTTTCTCTTGGTTGGACTGCCTTGATATTAGGTACATCTGTTTGTTCGGATCGAGTAGGCTTTTTATACATTTCTCTGTAATTCGTAAACATTGAGACATTTACTAAAAGCCCCATGGAAATTAGCAATAACAATATTGAAGATCCTCCATAACTAATAAAAGGTAAAGGCACCCCCGTTATTGGAATAAGCCCTGTTAAACCACCTAAATTTATCATGGTTTGTATAGCAATCATGCTTGAGATCCCTACAGCTAAAAGTGTACCGAAAGGATCCTGACATTTACGGGCTACAGCAAACCCTTTTAATACAACAAATGCCAACAGAATTAATACAAAGAGCACACCTAAAATCCCAAGTTCTTCAGCAATAATTGCCATAATAAAGTCTGTATGAGATTCAGGCAAATAACCATACTTTTGAACACTTTGTCCTAAACCAAGACCTTTAAGTCCACCAGATCCAATTGCATAGAAAGAATTCACTAATTGATAACCTGCTCCCCCTTCGTTCCCGAATGGATCAGAAACACCTGTAAAACGACTAAGCTGTTCATCACTGAAAAATCCTTTTATAAAAATATATGGAGTCATTAACAATGCAAATAAAAGTAAAAAAGAAATAAGTTTTAACATACTTTTAACTGCCATACCAGATGAAACTATCATACAGACGGCTATCATTCCAATGATAAATGCAGTACCAAAATCAGGTTGAATGACAACAAAAAAGCATATTAAACCTGT
Organism: Bacillus sp. J37; assembly: GCF_000518865.1. Taxonomy (GTDB): domain Bacteria; phylum Bacillota; class Bacilli; order Bacillales; family Bacillaceae; genus Metabacillus. The sequence continues at coordinate 47,597 of NZ_JAEK01000014.1, forward strand.
AAAAATAAGGGGTGGTAAAACACCTCGACCAAATTCATCAATATATGTCTGCTTTTTATCATACACTGCAGCTAAATAAATAATAACACTTAATTTAACAAATTCACCTGGCTGTAGACTCATTCCGCCTACTTTAATCCAACTTTGTGCATTACCGGCAACATGTCCGATAAAAAACAAAGAAATTAAAAGACCAATTGAACCAAATACAACAAATTTTAAGACTCGGCCGTCTAAAAATGCTCTATATGGAAGGATCATCATGACCAAAAAAGCTAATCCTCCTGCAATTAGTGCAAGCTTTTGCCTTTCGAAAAAATGATCTGGTTCAAATCCATAACGGGCAACTGCTGTTATCATACTTGAACTGTAAACCATCACAAGCCCGAATGAGCATAGTAATATAACAGCTAATATTAATGAATAATCATATGATTTTATTATTTTTTTCACCATATTTATCTCTTCCTTACTTAGAAACATGAAGTCAATCTAATTGATTTCATTTTACTATAACTTCGACTGAAAATGAGTAAAAACCTTTAAAAACATTACTTTATTCATATTTCCTCATGAAGTGGGACTTCCAACAGTGAGGGTTTTCTCCATCCCCATTGTTGGTTAGCTAGACTTATCAGAACTTTACGTGCAGTTACTCCCTACTTATCTTCCTTGCTTATTGCCTGTTAAGGTGTGTTAGTGATTAAAAAAACCCAAACTAATAAAATTAGCTTGAGTTTTTAGTCATTATTTTGTTGTAAATGCATCATGTAATGCAGACAACTCACGCTCCAATGTATCGAGCAGTTCTTTACCCTCATGTTCCTCTACAAGGCCAAGTCTTACAGCAAAGTCTATTTCTCTAGATAAACCAAACATTTGTGTATCTAAAACCTCTTCATAAAGTGGACATTGAGGCATTGTTAAATTATCCATTTGAACCTTGATCAGTCTCATGATCTTATCAGCATCTGCCTTAAGTACCGCAAGTGCTTTATCTCGATGATTAACAGCAATCTCAGACGCCAATTTAATCCCTCCGTTTCCGAGCGATTACCCTATTATATATTTTAATATTAAGCCCATTAAGAGAAAAAAGCAAGGACAAACCGCCTAAAGAAAAAGTTTTGCTCAAAAATAAAAAAGATATTAAGTAATTGTGTTCAAATATCCCAATATATGTGACAAAATTTACATAAAAGCTTATACTTATTTTGATGAAAAGGGGTGTAAGTTGAATGAATTCAATAATTTTACTAAAAGGCAAGGTGGATTATCAAATCACTTTAGATCCTGGTGTTTGGATATTTGATGATAGAAAAATTGATCTAACAACTTATTTTCAACAAGAGCAAGTTGAAAAAGATGAACTGGAAGAATATACAAAGGCTGTTTCTAAACATTGGGAAAGGGAAATTAGAGAAGGTGCTGTTTTTCCTCCAACACTTAAAACTGAACAAAAATACGAAAAAATAAAAGTTTTAACTGGTACTTTTGGAATACCGTTTAAGCCTTTCCTTTTGAATGCTGAAGTTCACGATGATGCTACAGAGGTAAAATTAATAACAGAAGATCAAGAAATTACAGTACCTCTTTCAGAAGCTCTTCAATTTATTTTTGGATTTAGCAAAGAAGGTAAACCATTAACAAATGATGGACCAGTCCATGTCTATTTTGGAGATGGGTCAAATTTAAAAAATCCGATTAAAAACGTAAAAGAAATTTTAATCCAATAGCATCCATCGGAAAATGAGCCAACTATGGTAGTTAGCTCATTTTCTTTTCTTTTATTCTTTTACTAGAAAAGATAGCCATCAGAGCAAATCTGCTGCTAATTGAGCTAACCCTGAGCGCTCACCCTTCACTAATTTTACATGTCCTGCAATTGGTTGATCTTTGAATTTTTCCACCACATAGGTTAGCCCATTGTTATATTCGTCTAAATACGGATGGTCTATTTGCTCCGGATCTCCCATTAAAACAATTTTACTACGTTCCCCTACCCGAGTTAAGATTGTCTTCACTTCGTGTTTTGTTAAATTTTGAGCTTCATCAATAATTATGATTTGGTCAGGAATACTTCTTCCCCTTATATAGGTTAATGCCTCTACTTCGATAGACCCCATACCTGCCAAAATGGCATCTAGTTCACCCGGTTTTTTCGTATTAAAAAGATATTCTAAATTATCAAATATAGGTTGCATCCAAGGCCTGAGCTTTTCCTCTTTTTCTCCGGGAAGAAAACCTATATCTTTGCCGACTGGAACAATAGGCCGGGCAACAAGCAACTTTTTATATGTGCCTAAATCTTCTGTTTGCATAAGTCCGGCCGCTAAAGCAAGCAATGTTTTCCCGGTACCGGCTTTTCCAATTAAAGTGACTAAAGGCAAGTCCGTTCTTAGCAAAAGTTCCAATGCCATTGTTTGCTGAACATTCCTGGGTCTTATCCCCCAAATATGATCATGGTCAAAAACCAGACGCTGAATTTTTTTCCCTGTATGATCTACCTTTCCAATTGCTGATGAAGATCCACCTAAAGCATCTTTCATAATGACAAACTGATTGGGATAGAAAGGATGATTTGTAATTTCAGATAAAATTAATTCATTTTTTTCGTAAAATCGATTTAAATTTTCCCCACTTATATATAAGTCAAGAAAACCTGAATAAATATGATCAATCTCAACCACTCGATCACTTAGAAAATCCTCGGCTATTAATCCAATAGCATCCGCTTTGACTCGTACCAGCGTATCTTTACTAACTAAAATGACTGTTCGTCCATCTTCCTTCGTTTGCTCCTCTAACGACAAGTTCTTTGCTACAGCTAAAATTCGGTTATCATTCGTTTTCTCAACAAAAATCTCTTGCAACTGATGAAATGACCGATGGTTAAGTTCTATTCTTAATGAGCCACCATTCGTCAATGGGATCTTTTCATGTAATTTCCCTGTTTCTCTAAGTTGATCAATCAGTTTTGAAACTTGTCTAGCGTTTCTTCCAATTTCATCCATATAGCGTTTTTTTGAATCCACCTCTTCCAAAACGACTGCTGGAATAACAACCTCATTTTCCTCAAATGAAAAAATGGAATTCGGATCTTGCAATAATACATTTGTGTCTAGAACATAAATCTTCCTCAAACCTCCGCCTCCTACTCCGTTGCTATTTTTTTATGGAGTGAAACAATTAGGGTGAAAAAAGTCAAGCTGTGAATGAAGCGTTGCTAAAATATATGAAAGAATGAATAAAGATAGAAGGTTTATTAGACAATAAAAATTAAAAAGCAGGAAAAAACCTCTTTCAGCACTTTCATATTGTTCATTCTAGAAACAAAAGTGTTATTTCAAAAAGATTCCTGCAAGACTTAACACCATATTCTACTATTTAGTTCTTCATTAGAATAAAGGAGAGATGACATGAAATTTTTACTTACGATATTGTTAATTTTAACCCTGGCCGGATGTACAGCTAATCAAGGTGCTCCAAAAACAGATCAGGAAAAAGATAATGGCAGCGAACCGATTAACGTTAAAAACAGTGTAGAAGAACATGTAGATCGTAAGTCCGGGCAGGAAATTTCAAAACATCTTGTTGACCTTGCAAATGAAATTCCTGAAGTAAATGATGCGACTGCTGTAGTTCTGGGACCATATGCCGTAGTAGGCATAGATGTTAATTCCAAACTGGATCGTAATAAAGTGGAGACAATTAAATATACAGTTGCAGAGAGTCTTATGCATGATCCATATGGCGCTAGAGCAATTGTTATCGCTGATGCTGATACAAACGTTAGATTACGTGAAATGGCCAACGATATACAAGAAGGGCGGCCGATTGTTGGAATACTTGATGAATTAGCCGCTATTGTCGGCAGAATCGTACCGGAAATACCAAGTGAGATTCTTGATAATCAACAAAAACAACCTACCAACCAAAATAATGATCAGTTAAATGAAGAAGAACAACAAAAATTGGAAAAAGAACAACAAGATCAATCCAACAATCACCTAAATAAGTAAACGATAAAAAAGACTGCCTATTCGCTATCCTAAGACCTTTTATCATCCATTGGTAAAGTGATCTCTTGATGGTGAATCATATGGCAGTCTTTGTTTTATATATAATTCTTCAATGCATCTAATACTTGTTTATCAAGTTTTGCAGCTGCTTTTTCATCATATGTTTTTTCATATTGGGGTACGGTCGAAATTTTCGAACCATAGAACATAACATCTCTTACTTCTACAATAGATAGTTCTACCAATACTAGTTTTAATGGAACATTCTTTAATTTTTCATTATTTAGATGTGCATTTCCATTAATGGAGTATGTTGATTCGTTAGCAATTAAAGTTAAAACAACAGCAGGATGTTTCTTTATATTCTCAACAATTCTTGACTTTTGATCTATCGCAATTAATATACGATTTTGATCTGGTGCAAATACCCATGATATTGCACTTACATTTGGTGAGCCTGTTTCATGATCGATTGTAGATATTGTTACAAAACGTTCATTTTGTAACTCCTGAAATAATGGATCGATGAGTGCTGTTTCTACTCTATTTGCCATTTCAACCCTTCCTTTCCACTTTATACAAATATCATACCTGTTTTTTTCACTTTTTCCAACAAAATATATACAGCTAAATCTTTTCATCTTTCTATGGTATAATAATTTTTGTCTAACCAACCAACAAAAAGGATTCCCTTATCTACATTCATACGGAAACAAACAAGGCAGATTATCTAATAGAGGTGTTTTATGAAAGTGAAATGTGTTATATGTGACCTTGTAGAATCAATAGTAGATGAAACTTTAGTCGCAAAAAGATTAAGAAATCGCCCCATTCATACATATATGTGTACTGCATGCCAAGATCGAATTACAGAGAAAACAAAAGCCAGAGTGGCAACGGGGAAGTTTCGCTTTTACCGTGATAAAAAGAATGACGACAATTGGTAAGAATTCAATTTGAATTCTTTGAGGATTCATACGGGTTGCTTTACTCAGTTATCTATTAAAAAGAGTAAGACCAGGTTTTGATTGAAAAACCTGGTCTTACTCTTTTTAAAATTAACGAACATCTTCTGTCTCTTGATTTTTAGATTGATGAAGACGGATCTTGTAGATAATTAGGATTAGAGCTGCTACTACCAATCCTTCTGCAACAGGTAAAAAGATTCCTAAAAATGTCAGTACTGTACAGCCAAGCGCTAAGAATGTATATATAACAGCTGACTTTAATATCGGTAATTTTTTAGCAAATCCCAGCTTATAAACTAAAATTGATAGAAACAAAATTGTCAAGTACAACATCCACATTCCTACCTCTGGATGATCAATTACACGATATAAGCTTGGAAAAAAAGACAATCTTTCTGAAACATCCATCACCTTGTCCTCCTTTAAAATAAAAGTGTAAGGCACTAAGTATTCGGCGATACGCATTAGGCGAATAGGAATAGAAGGTGTACCTAGCTTCAATTCCTATATGACTAGACTCCAGAGCAGATATTGCCTGGAGCCAGACACCAAAACTACGTACAAAATTTCATACATTATTACACCTTAAAGAAATAGGCTGATTCAAAACCAAAGAATCCTCCAGTAGAATCAGCCTAATTACTTCTAATTATTAAATCCCAGCTAATTTCTTTTTCTTAGCTGCTTTTTCACGTTCATTTTTATCAAGAATTTTCTTTCTTAATCGAATGGATTCCGGAGTTAGTTCACAATATTCATCATCATTTAAATACTCTAATGCTTCTTCCAATGACATAATACGTGGTTTTTTCATCGTACTCGTTTGATCTTTTGTGGCAGAACGGATATTTGTCTGTTGTTTCATTTTACAAATATTAACGACTAGATCATTTTCACGAGTATGTTCTCCCACGATCATTCCCTCGTATACATCAACACCAGCTTCAACAAAAATGATTCCTCGGTCTTCAACACCTTGGATACCGTATGTTGTTGATTTTCCATTTTCCATTGAAACAAGTACACCTTGGCGACGACCGCCAACTTTACCTGGTTGCATAGGTTGGTAGCTATCAAAAGTGTGGTTGATAATACCAAAACCACGAGTTAAAGACATAAACTCTGTAGAATAACCAATTAAGCCACGTGCAGGAACATTAAAGATTAAACGAACTTGACCATTACCGTTATTGATCATATCAATCATTTCACCTTTACGTGCTCCAATCGATTCCATCACACCACCTGTGTGTTCTTCAGGGACATCAATTTGTACTCGCTCAACAGGTTCACATCTTACACCGTCGATTTCCTTAACGATAACTTCCGGCTTCGATACCTGTAATTCGTAGCCCTCTCGGCGCATATTTTCAATTAAAATTGAAAGATGTAGCTCCCCACGGCCTGAAACAACCCAAGCATCTGGAGAATCAGTTGGATCAACTCGTAAACTTACATCAGTTTGAAGCTGAGATAATAAACGTTCCTCTATTTTACGAGCAGTAACAAACTTACCCTCACGACCAGCAAATGGACTGTTGTTAACAGCAAATGTCATTTGTAAAGTTGGTTCATCAATACGTAAAATCGGAAGAGCTTCTTGATGTTCAACCGGACAAACTGTTTCACCGACATTAATATCTTCCATACCAGATACAGCTACCAGATCTCCTGCAATAGCTTGTTCAACTTCAACACGCTTTAATCCTTGGAAACCGAATATTTTTGAAACACGGAAGTTTTTGATTGATCCATCAACTTTCATAAGTGATACTTGTTGTCCTACTTTCATTGTTCCACGGAACACACGGCCAATTCCAATACGACCTACATAATCATTGTAGTCCAGTAAAGCTACTTGGAATTGAAGAGGCTCCTCTTGGTTGTCTATAGGTGCAGGAATGTGATCAACAATAGCATCGAATAAAGAAGCCATATTTTCCTCTTGATCAGCCGGATCCGGGCTTGTGCTAGCTGTACCATTTATTGCAGAAGCAAACACTACCGGGAATTCTAATTGTTCTTCATTCGCATCAAGTTCAATAAATAAATCCAACACTTCATCAACTACTTCTGATGGACGAGCAAAGTCACGGTCAATCTTATTGACTACAACAATTGGTGTTAAATTTTGTTCCAATGCTTTCTTCAATACGAATCTTGTTTGTGGCATACAGCCTTCATATGCATCAACAACAAGCAAAACACCATCAACCATTTTCATGATACGTTCTACTTCTCCACCGAAGTCAGCGTGTCCAGGAGTATCCATGATATTGATACGTGTGTCTTTATAATTAATTGCAGTATTTTTTGCTAAGATTGTAATTCCACGTTCTCTCTCAATATCATTTGAGTCCATTGCACGCTCAGCAACTTGTTCATTTGTACGAAAAGTACCAGATTGATGTAACAATTGGTCAACCAAAGTTGTTTTCCCATGGTCAACGTGGGCAATAATAGCAATGTTGCGAATATCATTTCGAAGTTTCACTATTTCATCTCCTAAAAATGTATAATAACAAGAAAAAGCAACCTAAAGGCTATTCTTGCTGTATTCTGAGGTAATATATTCATTATTTCAAAATCACCTTCGATATTATACCATAAACAATCTAGAAAAGCTGAAAGTTTTTAAGTAAACTGTAGAAAGATGTAAAAATATCTGTTTTAAGGTTGGGAGCTGTCTGTATAATGAAACCAGGAAAATGGATTTTTCTCGTATTAGCTATTTTAGCAGCTGTATGTATGGCTGGTATTGGAATTGCCATTGGCGAACGAAGCATCGCTGGGATCCTTTTAGCCATTATCGGGTTAATCGGTATAATGGCTACGGGTTTTATTTTCAAAAGAAAAATGCGCGAAAAAGGTTTAATTTAAACAAAAAGAAGGGATCAATTAGATTCCTTCTTTTTGTTTATAGAGGTAAAACTAATATCATGTACTCCTTTTTTGTTCCTTCATTTTTCTCAACTTTTAATTGTTCGAATCCACATTTCCCCAAAAATTGTATCCAAGGATCCCGCTGAATTGGACAACCCGCAAACAATACTCTATAATCCTTTTTTAATAATTCTTCCTTATACCGAGCTATTATCATCTTTCCAAAACCTTTGTGATGTTTTGAAGGATGAATTAAGATGGTTCCAATCCAAGGCTTTTCATTCGACGGTGACCACTCAACCATGAAGCTGACACCTACATTTTTGTCAGACTCATCAGACCAGATTCTCCACTGTCCTTTATACATAGAGTATGAAAGTAAATAAGTCTCCAGCTCGACACTCATACATTCCTCTTCCTGCCACTCCGGACTAGCATCGATTAATTCCTGAAAAAATGGGAGGTCTTTTGACTGAAGTTCCCGTGCCTTAATTTTCGTCACTTATTTAAATATTCCTCAATAATATGTTGGTGCAAATGCTTTTCACCGATAAAGAAGCTGTTTTTGGAGATTAGGTCTAGCGGCTCTCCATCTAGTGTAGACACACTACCACCTACTTCTTCAATTAAGATAATGCCCGCTGCGAAATCCCATGGAGCCAATCTCATTGTTATGTAAGCATCTAATCTCCCTGCTGCAACATATGCACATTCAATTGCAGCGGAACCATAGGAACGTGTTCCCCGTACCTTTTTTACAATTGGGATAATAACATTATGATCAAATCGTTTATTTTCAGTTACCCAAACCGGATTTATACTTATAACAGCTTCCTCAATTTTAACTTGATCAAGCTTAGGCAGCGGCACTTCATTCATATATGCTCCATTACCCTTAAATGCATGATAAAGCTCTTCATGAACAACATCATAAATTAGTCCTATGTATCCCACACCATCACCATAAATGCCAATTGATATTGCAAAATTACGCTGTTGGTGAACAAAATTCATCGTTCCATCAATTGGATCTATAATCCATATAACTCCATTCAGATCCGTAACCTCATCACCATAGCCTTCTTCTCCAAGAATCCGATGATCGGGGTATGTTTCTTGTATTTTGCCGATAAGAAATTGCTCTACTTCCTTATCCATATTTGTCACCAGATCATTGGGATTTGATTTATATTGAATAGAAAGTGTTGATTCAAATGATGATCTAATGATCTCTCCGGCTTCTTTTATCCATTTTTTTGCGTGTTGATCAATTTCATGCCAATTCGTCATTTTGCTACCTCTTTTCTATGTATCAATCCTACTTACTATTTTTAGGATACTGTAATGAATTAACTGAAATCAAGTAAGAGTACCTTTGTCGCGCAGATAAAAACGAACCTATTCGCGAGGTTCGTTTGCAGATAAACTTATCTCCATCTAGGCCTGGAGCTTCATCCACTCTTTTCTTAACTTCTCTAATTTTTGTTTACACTCTATTTTTTTCTTTTGATCTTTATTTTGCATTGCCTCATAAAGGGTGGCTAATTCGTAATCAAGTTCGAGTCTTAACACCCCAATACGATTATTCATCATTTTCTGACCACTCGTCTTTACAATTTGTTTCATTTTTACCGCCCCTTTCATTCTCTTGATTTTATAAGTAATAACTAAGCGATTTCAAAGAGTCAATTTAGGTTTTTAATAGTTTTTTTATATAATATGTGTTTATAAAAAAAGTTGGAACTGCTTAGACGAAATTGTGTATATACCTAGTAAATACCACCTAATTGAATGTTCAAAACGTCGTTTACGATTCATAAATAGATGTTATTAACAAAAGATATGAACACAATTCATTGTGAAAAAGCCATTCATTGTTTATAATTAATAATTATTATAAAAAGAGAATTTATCTAACGAGGAGGACGCAAAAGATGAGAAAATTTAATGGTTTTACTTATGAGGATTTTAATTCATTTACTATAGATGGTCTTGAAAACAGAATGGACGCTATTCGTGAGAGAATACAACCAAAATTTAAAGAACTTGGACAAGCCTTAACAGATGATCTTTCCGCCAGCCTGCAGACTGAAATGTTTTTGCATATTGCCAAGCATGCAAGGAGATCAGTTAATCCACCCAAAGACACCTGGTTAGCGATTGCCGGAAATAAACGGGGATATAAACAACATCCTCACTTTCAAGTTGGTTTATTTGATGACCATTTATTTATTTGGTTGGCCTTTATTTATGAGTTACCGAATAAAGATGGAATTGCTAAAACATTTTTAACGCATATCAATGAATTCAATAAGTTTTCTTCAAAGGATTATGTCATTTCTCTCGATCATACAAAAAAAGATGCTAAGTCATTTGAAGAAATTGACTTAAACCGTTCTTTGGAACGTTTTAGAGATGTTAAGAAAGCAGAATTTCTTATTGGCCGCCACTTTCGAGCAGATGATCCAGTGGTTCAAAACGGTGAAAAATTATATGAAATCATCAGGAAAACCTTTGAAGAGTTAACACCATTATATAGACTTTCATTTAAGTAATTATTATGGTTAGATAAAAAGCAGATTTTAATGAACAATGTGATATTTTATAGAACTAAAAAGTCTGATCCGAAATAACGGATCAGACCTTTTTAAGTGTTATGACATTCTAATTGTATGTTCATTGCTATCTTTTGCCTTTTTCATTACCTTGTATGACGAGTATCCGCTGACTTCTTCAAACTCGTTGCAAATTGTTTTTTCTTCCGCTTTACTTGGAACAATTTCTTTAAACCTTCTATAAACAGTAAGTAACTCGTTACGTACAATCCCTTTTTCATGCGCCTTTTCAATGCATTCAAAAAACTTTACCACATCCACTATTTCATCTGTACTCCAATCAAGGGAGATAGGATATTGATAATCCATTACATAACCTCTTTCATATGTTTTCTAACCAAATAATGTTCCACGATGTTATGCATACTGTTAATTCCTTCACATAACTCTTGAACAGGTAGGCTATTTTACTTACCATATAACTTGTCCTGCCATTAAGAAACCCACCACAATCTTACCATTATTTATATATTTTATGGCAAATTCACTTATATAATTTTCTTTTTACCATTTTGTAGGAAATAGTATCTATTTTAAATTATTTTTTATACTTTTGATCATTTTAGACTTAGTATAAAAAATGTTGACTGAGCTAATTGATAACGATATAATTCATTTGTTTTATGTTAAATAAATAGTCAGATTTCGACACAAACTCTACATAATAGAAAATGTAACCGAAACTGAAATAATTCGTTTAGCAGCATAATATACAAAAATAAAATTTCATCATGTCCTATACGTGATAAACATTTAAAATAAAAAAGAAATGAAGGTGGAAATACGTTGTCACAATTTGAAACACCATTGTTTACAGGTTTAATAGAACACGCAAAAAAGAATCCAATTCAATTCCACATACCAGGCCATAAAAAAGGTGCAGGTATTGACCCTGAATTTAGAGCTTTCATTGGTGATAATGCACTATCTATTGATTTGATCAATATTGGACCATTAGATGATTTACACGCACCTAAAGGTATAATAAAAAAAGCTCAGGACTTAGCGGCAGACGCATTCGGAGCCGACCATACATTTTTCTCTGTACAAGGAACAAGCGGAGCTATTATGACTATGGTCATGGCTGTATGTGGCCCAGGAGATAAAATTATTGTTCCTAGAAATGTACATAAATCTGTTATGTCGGCTATTGTCTTCTCCGGCGCTACACCAATTTTTATACATCCGGAAATTGATAAAAGATTAGGAATCTCACATGGCATCACGACAGATGCAGTTGAAAAGGCACTTGAGCAACATCCTGATGCAAAAGGGGTATTAGTTATTAATCCAACATATTTTGGTATTTCCGCAGATTTACAGAAAATCGTTGAGATTGCTCATTCATACTCTGTACCTGTATTAGTAGATGAAGCACATGGTGTACACATTCATTTTCATGAAGACCTGCCTTTGAGCGCTATGCAGGCTGGAGCAGATATGGCCGCAACAAGCGTTCATAAGCTTGGTGGTTCCATGACTCAGAGCTCGGTTTTAAACGTAAGAGAAGGGCTTGTATCACCTCAGCGTGTGCAATCAATTTTAAGTATGATGACAACAACCTCAACTTCCTATTTATTATTAGCTTCACTTGATGTAGCAAGGAAAAGATTGGCAACAGAAGGTCATGAATTAATTCAAAAAACAATTGAATTAGCTAATTACACAAGAGATCAATTAAATGAAATACCAAACATATCTTGTATAGGAAAAGAAATTATCGGGACAAAAGCTACCTTTGATTATGACCCTACCAAATTAATTATTCCTATTTATGAGCTCGGAATTACAGGCTATGATGTTGAAAAATGGTTGCGGGAAAATTATCATATCGAAGTGGAATTATCTGATTTATATAATATTCTTTGTATTATTACACCGGGTGACACGAAAGAGGATGTAGATATGTTAATTAGCGCATTAAAAGAATTATCACATCAAATTCAAGTAACCCAAGACCCGTTGAAATCTAAGGAACGAATCTTTTTACCGGATATACCAGTTCTTGCATTAACCCCTCGTGATGCATTTTATGCTGAAACAGAAATAATTCCCTTTAACGAATCTGCCGGAAGAATTATTGCTGAGTTTATTATGGTTTACCCACCCGGTATCCCAATCTTTATTCCCGGTGAAATCATTACAGAAGAGAATTTAACATACATTAAGAAAAACTTAGAAGTGGGTTTACCTGTACAAGGACCGGAAGACCCGACTTTAGATAATTTAAGAGTCATTAAAGAACATCGTGCTATCAGGTAAATGATGAAAAACAAGGACAGACTCCCAAGAGAATATAAAGCCCTTTTCTTCTAAAAGAACTATATATATTCATACTTTGGAGACTGTCCTATTATTTACTTTACTATATATTTATGTGGAACCTGTCTAATTGATCTTTACTTTTACAACTTTTTGGTTTTGGTTACAACAATCCTGATGACTACATTTCCCATACAAAGTTGTCACTTTCTCCCCTTCAATATGACCAATTGTAGAGTTGCAGTGCTGACATACGATTGTTCCCATCTCCATACCCCTTTTCAATCAATTTTTCACTCTCAAAACCTCTAATTCTATGAAAGCGCATAACATTTCTTATATTCATAATATTATAACACATTTAATTCGTCAATACCCATTTGTATAACATAATTAATTAATTGATCATAATAATTCAAATAAATCACATTATTTTGGTGGTATGAGAACAAATAAAAAAATAGATAATAGCCATTAAATACCCTTTTATACGATCGATATAAGTTAGACATGTTCTTTATGAACACTACAAATTTCCATATCATAATTCCTCTATTATCTCAAATGTGTCATACTCATACAAGAACAAAGAGCAATAGCACTTTGTATGAGATAACATATGTTATAAGTGATGAAATAGAAAAAATAATTGCAGATTTTCTTTTTTCCATCATTGTAAGAGCAATCAAATAGGAGAGATAGAAAAACATCAGCAGCAAAATGGACTTAGCTAAAAAGCTGTCTTTATTAGATAACCATTCAATTACACTGTATCCACTCCATAATATTATATGTATACAGGATAGTACGCCTAAAGTAAATTTCATTTCACTCCACCTCTTCAATATGTATGAAAACGGACTACAATATAGAATCCCCTACAATAAATTAGCTTATTGAATTGGAAATTTTAAGTATTTGTATAGGTAAAACGTAATATTTTTCATTTATGTAACAAATAGATGACAAGAGAAGGTTAAACAAATATATATGATAAAATAGTTATAATTTAGTCTTATTGTACGTATCTAGTTAAATATAACCTTGCTGTACATACTATTTTGGAACTATTTAAATTATTTAGAAGAGGTGGACATGGATGAAAAGATCAATACTTATTATTTTCATTATTCCAGTCGTTGTTCTTTCCTCCTGCAAAAACATTATAAATTCAGATGTGCCCACAGATTTCACTCTTAATAGAGATAAACAAATCGTGTTTTTTTCTGATGATAAAAATATTGATAGAGAAGCGATTTACTATGATGCATTATTAGTCATTAAAGAAGACTTTCCAGAAGAGTTTGAGAATATGAGAGTGATTTCTGAAAATATGGATAAACATTTATATGAGGTCGATACATACCCTTCCCTTTTAGTTGTATCAAAAAAGGAAATTCTTGTACAAATTGAAGGAACAGTTTTATCAAAAGAAGAAATTTTAGAGCCAGTTTCTAATGCATTATTAGAGTGAAAAAGGGGGACTCATGTCCCTCTTTTGGTATGTGTAACTCCTTTTTAAAAATCGAACAATAAAAAGATGCTAACTTCAAAGTTAGCATCTTTTTATTGATTATTTTACAATATGGATTGGACTACCAATTGCAACTTCAGCAGCTTCCATTGTAATTTCACCTAATGTAGGGTGAGCGTGAATTGTCATAGCGATATCTTCAGCTGTCATTCCAGCTTCAATCGCTAAACCAAGTTCTGAGATCATATCAGACGCACTTGGCCCAGCAATTTGTGCACCAATAACTAATCCATCTTCTTTACGAGTAACAAGCTTTAAGAAACCATCAGTGTCATTTAATGATAATGCACGACCATTAGCGGCAAATGGGAACTTAGCAGCATTTACCTCAATTCCATCTGCTTTAGCATCTGCTTCTGTATAGCCAACAGATGCAAGCTCAGGCTCAGAGAAGACAACAGCCGGAATACCAAGATAGTCGATTTCAGCTTTTTCTCCTGCAATCGCTTCTGCAGCAATTTTACCTTCATAAGAAGCTTTATGTGCTAATTGAGGACCTTCAACAATATCACCAATTGCATAAATATTAGAGATATTAGTGCGGCATTGCTTATCAATTTTGATAATTCCTCTATCAGTCATTTCCACTCCAACTTGCTCTAAACCAAGTTCATCAGTGTTTGGACGACGTCCAACAGAAACTAATAAATAATCAGCTTCAATTGTTTTTTCTTCGCCATTCACTTCAAATGTAACTTTTACGCCATTTTCGTTTTCTTCAACACTTTTCGCTGAAGCTTTTGTGTGAATTTCAGCACCTTTTTTCTTAAGGTTACGTTTTACAATAGCGCTCATTTGTTTTTCAAAACCTGCTAGGATTTCATCAGCAGCTTCAATGAACGTAACTTCTGTTCCAAAGTTAGCATATGCAGAACCAAGTTCGATTCCGATTACACCGCCACCGATGACAACTAGCTTATTAGGAATTTCTTGAAGGTTTAATGCCCCTGTTGAATTGATTACTCGCTTCGTGTATTTGAAAGTTGGAATCTCAACTGGGCGAGAACCTGTTGCAATGATACAATTTTTAAATTTGTATGTTTGTGAAGATGTTTCGTCCATCACTTTAACTGTTTCATTATCAACGAAGTACGCTTCACCAGAAACGACATCAACTTTATTACCCTTAAGTAATCCGGCTACACCGCCAGTTAATTTTTTTACAACACCTTGCTTGAATTCTTGAACTTTAGAAAAATCAACTGTTACATTATCAGCTTTAATACCCATTTCTTCAGAGTGTTTAGCTGTTTCATAACGATGACCGGCAGCGATCAACGCTTTTGAAGGAATACAACCTACATTTAAGCATACTCCTCCAAGTGTTGCTTTTTCTACTACTGTTACCTTTTGCCCTAATTGAGCAGCACGGATCGCTGCAACGTATCCGCCTGGGCCTGCTCCAATGACAAGAGTATCTGTTTCAATCGGGAAATCTCCAACTACCATCGATTACGCCTCCATTAAGATTAATTGTGGATCGTTTAGTAAACGCTTGATGTGGTTAAGAGCATTTTGAGCTGTAGCACCATCGATCATTCTGTGGTCGAAGCTTAAAGATAAAGCTAGAACCGGAGCTACAACAATCTCTCCATCACGAACAATTGGTTTATCAGCAATACGACCAATACCTAAGATTGCAACCTCAGGATGGTTAATAACAGGTGTAAACCATTGTCCACCAGCCGAACCAATGTTTGTAATTGTGCATGAAGCACCTTTCATTTCATTTGGTGCAAGCTTACCTTCACGTGCTTTTGTAGCTAGTCCATTAATTTCATCTGAAATTTCAAAAACAGATTTACGTTCTGCATTTTTAACAACCGGTACAAGGAGACCTTTTTCAGTGTCAGCAGCAATACCAATGTTGTAATAGTGTTTTTGAACAACTTCTTCTGTTTTATCGTCAAGAGTTGTATTAAGAACCGGATACTTTTTAAGTGCTGAAGTTAGAGCTTTCACTACGTACGGTAAATATGTTAACTTAATTCCTTGCTCTGCTGCAACATTTTTGAATTGCTTTCTGTGAGCAACTAAGTTTGTTACATCCACTTCATCCATAAGCGTAACGTGTGGAGCTGTGTGTTTAGAGTTTACCATCGCTTTTGCAATTGCTTTACGGATTGGGCTCATTTTTTCACGAGTTTCAGGGAAATCTCCTTCAGGAATCGCTTGAGCTGCAGCCGGCTTCGCTTTTTTCTCTTCTTGTGCAGGTGCTGCTTCTTCTGTAGCAGGTTTTGCTTCTGCAACTCCTCCACCTTGTAAGAATGATTCAACATCTTCTTTTAGTACACGTCCGTTTTTACCACTGCCAGATACTTGACGAATATCTACATCTTTCTCACGAGCATATTTACGAACTGAAGGCATAGCAATAACGCGTTTGTTCGGATCTACTTCAACCTCTGGTTGTACACCTGCTTGTTTTTCTTGTTTAGGTGCTTCTTCTTTTTTCACATCTTGACCAGCTTCTGCAGTAGATTGAACCTGTGCTTCTGTTTTTTCTTCAGCTTTCGGCTCATCATCACCGTGATCACCTTTGAATTTCAAGTCCTCATAACCAGGTGCATCAAAGGTAATAATTGTTTGACCTACAGTCGCAACTGTACCTTCTTCAACGTTAACTTCTGTTACTGTCCCTTTTACTGGTGATGGGATTTCTACAACCGCTTTATCATTTTGTACTTCAGCTAGGACATCATCTTCTTCAACTTTGTCGCCTGCTTTTACAAACCACTTTACGATTTCACCTTCGTGGATACCTTCACCGATATCAGGCAGTTTAAATTCGAATGCCAAATCATTCTACCTCCTAAGTAATTGTGTTATGTCAATTATGATTTATAGTCCAAACTAAAAATTAATTACTTTTTTAGCTGTTTCAAGAATATCTTTATAAATTGGAAGCCATACATTTTCAGCTTCAGTAAATGCGTATACAGTATCAGGTGCTGTAACACGTAATACAGGAGCTTCTAAGCTTAAGATTGCACGTTCATTAATTTCAGCAACAACGTTAGCAGCTATACCTGCTTGTTTTTGTGCTTCTTGAACTACAATCGCACGACCTGTTTTTTCAACCGAAGCGATGATTGTTTCAATATCTAATGGGCTGATAGTACGTAAGTCAACAACCTCAACTGAAACGCCATCTTTCTCTAATTCTTCCGCTGCTTTTAATGATTCGTGCACCATTGCACCGTAAGTAATGATAGAAAGATCTGTACCTTCACGTTTTACGTCTGCTTTACCAATTTCAATTGTATATTCCTCTTCTGGAACTTCTTGACGGAATGAACGGTATAATTTCATGTGCTCTAAGAAAACAACCGGATCGTTGTCACGGATAGCAGAAATTAATAAACCTTTTGCGTCATAAGGAGTTGAAGGAATTACTACTTTTAATCCTGGTTGTTGAGCAACTAGACCCTCTAAGCTATCTGCATGAAGCTCTGGAGTATGTACAAATCCACCAAATGGAGAACGGATTGTTACAGGAGCTGTCCAACGACCGCCTGAACGGTAACGCATACGCGCTAATTGACCGCTTAAAGAATCCATTACTTCGTATACGAAACCGAAGAATTGAATTTCCATTACAGGACGGAATCCGGTTAAACCAAAACCAACTGTTAAACCACCGATACCTGATTCAGCAAGTGGAGTATCGAATACACGATCTTCACCAAATTCTTTTTGAAGCCCTTCCGTTGCACGGAATACGCCACCATTTACACCAACGTCTTCCCCATAAACAAGGACGTTTTCATCGTTTTTTAATTCGGTGCGTAATGCATCAGTGATGGCTTGAATCATTGTCATTTGTGCCATGGCTTACTTCGACTCCTTTGCTTTGTATATTTCATATTGCTCTTTTAAGTTATAAGGCATTTCTTCGTACATGATTTCCATCAAGTCCGTTACCTTTTGTTTTGGATATTTATCCGCTTTTTGGATTGCATCCTTAATATCTTCTTTTGCTTGTTCGATTGTTTTGTTTTCTTCTTCTTCGTTCCAGATACCTTTATCTTCTAAGAACTTACGGAAACGAACCAATGGATCTTTTGCTTCCCACTCATTTTCCGTTTCTTTTGTACGATATCGAGTTGGATCATCTCCAGCCATTGTGTGTGGGCCATAACGGAAAGTTAACGTCTCGATTAAAGTAGGACCTTCACCGTTGACAGCACGCTCACGAGCATCACGAACAGCAGCATATACCGCTAAAGGATCCATTCCGTCAACTTGCACACCTACGATACCAGCAGCAACAGCTTTTTGTGCGATAGTTTGCGCAGCAGATTGCTTTTCAACTGGAGTTGAAATCGCATAACGGTTGTTTTGAACTACGAAGATAGCAGGAGCTTTATAAGCACCAGCAAAGTTAATTCCTTCATAGAAATCACCTTGAGATGCACCACCGTCACCTGTGTAAGTAATTGCAACTGCTTGCTTCCCTTTCTTTTTAAGTCCAAGAGCAACACCAGCTGTTTGGATGTATTGTGCACCAATAATGATTTGTGGTGAAAGACAATTTACCCCTTCAGGCATTTGGTTACCATGGAAATGTCCACGTGAGAATAAAAACGCTTGGTATAATGGAAGACCATGCCAGATTATTTGTGGAACATCACGATATCCCGGTAAAATCCAATCTTCTTTTTCAAGAGCAAATTGAGATGCAATTTGAGAAGCTTCTTGACCAGCTGTAGGAGCATAGAAACCTAAACGTCCTTGACGGTTTAATGAAATGGAACGTTGATCTAGGATACGAGTATAAACCATGCGACGCATAAGCTCTTTCAATTGCTCGTCACTAATTTCAGGCATTGCCGCTTCGTTTACGACTTTACCTTCTTCATTTAATATTTGGAATGTTTCAAACTGCTTCGAAATAGCTTCAAACTGTTTCTTACTGTCAACAACAGCGCTTTTTGTTTTTGCAGCCATCTTATAACCTCTTCCTTTCCATTTTAAGAGTTGCCCAAATTTCGAATGACTTTGCATCATTTCAACTTTGAACATATTTAGTATTAGTAAGAGAATTCCATTATTCACAGCAATAGGTTACCCTAAAATCATTTGGATGACACAATTTTTTTGAATTCAACTCTTCTTACCGTTAATACCACTCATGAGATGTATAAAACGTTCTCTATGTATGGTCTATGAACCTTTAAAAAGTCCATACTGTATTAGTTAAAATTTTATATAAACTAATACACGTTAACAATTCATTTACAAGTTTACACTAATATTTTCTTCTCCGTCAATTAGTTTGTATGAGGATTTTTAAAGACAATTCTTTCTGAAAAATCAAATTAAATAAAACTGTATTATTACAAATATATAATCTGTAACAGTGTTGTTGGTACAGTAACTTCAGGTGTTACTTTTTCACAAATGGTTTTTAGTAGTAAATATGTTCAAAAAAAAAAAGAGAATGACTCTTCATTTAAGTCATTCTCTACTCATTTCCATCTATTTTAACATCCAGTTCTGCTTGTTCATAGAATGTCATTTTCTGTTCATTATATTGCTCTGTATATTTATTGAATTCCTCATTTTGCTCCATAACGCTTTTATAAGCTGCATTAATTTTTGAAATTTGCGCATCTAATTCTTTAATAGTCAAATCCTCTTTTTGTAACATTGTATATAATTCCTTATCTAGTGTAAGAGAAGTTTCATAATTCTTGAAAAGCGTTTCATAGGATTTATATCGATCTTCCATTGTCTTTTTTAGCTGATTTGCAGAATCTCTTAATTCTTCATCTTTAATATTAGCTATATTATCAGTCATTTCTTCAAATTTTTTCTTTGATGACATAATACTGTCATGCTCAGCTTCAATTTTGCTCTCACGATCTTCAACAACCGTTATCGCTTCTTTTGATAAGGATACAACTTGATCAAATTCAGTCATACCTAAGTCCATAATTTTGTTATAGATCTCAGATTCCTTCTTTTCAAGCTCAAGTAGTGGCTCCTGTTGTTCTTTAAATGTGTCTTCCAGTGAGGCAACCTCTTCTAATGTTTGATAGATATTTTCTTCCGGTGAGGGACCTAAACAACCTGATAGTAAAATAATACATAAAAATAGCATTAAAACCGTTTGTTTTTTCATCATTTTAAACAAATTCCCCCTAATCATTCACACATTTTCTACTATAATCTGTTCCATTTATTTACACAATCCTTTTTTGATATTTTTGGAATTAAATGGAGAGATTTGAATTCGTCTTCTATTGTTATCAATATATGAATACTTGTCTTTTCGTTAGACCATCTTTTTAACAAAAGCTTCTTTGGGCATCTGTCAATACACTTTTACCTAAGTAACATAATGTGTACTATATGTCAGGTATGGCGTAATGATTTGGAGGAGGTACTTACAATGCATTATTACGACTTTGGAACTTACGATGGATGCGGATATTATGATTACGGATTTGCAGCTCCTGTTAGCTATGGCAATGGCTTTTCCTTAATAGTTGTATTGTTTATCTTGTTAATAATTGTTGGGACAGTATATTTTGGTTATTAATAATTGTAAACGTGGATATCTACACTTTTGATCATCTACGTTTTTCTTTTCGTTTCTAATCCGTTCATTTATAATCAGAGTATATATTATTGTGATATGGAGACTTTCTACATACAAAGATTAATATGTAAAAACAATAAATCTGTCACCGTGTTAAAAGGAGTGTTACACCATGATTACAATGGAAGATATTATTAGAGAAGGACATCCAACGTTAAAAGAAGTAGCAAAAGAGGTTTCTCTCCCGGCATCTGAGGAAGATAAACAAATATTAACAAAGATGCTTGAATATGTGAAAAATAGTCAAGATTCTGAGATTGCTGAAAAATATGGACTCCGACCTGGAATTGGTCTAGCAGCTCCCCAAATAAACGTGTCAAAACGTATGATTGCTATTCATACCTTGGACGAAAAAGGAAACCAACACAGCTATGCACTTTTTAACCCTAAGATTGTTAGTCATTCTATTGAAAAAAGTTATTTAACTTCAGGAGAAGGCTGCTTATCAGTTGATCGTGCTGTTCCTGGTATTGTCCCTCGTTTTGCTCGTATTCGTGTAAAAGCAACTACCCTCGAGGGTGAACAAATAGATGTCCGCTTGAAGGGACTTCTTGCTATCGTCTTTCAACATGAAATTGATCATTTAAATGGCGTTATGTTTTATGATCATATTGATAAAAACAACCCCTTTCAAGAACCTGAAAATGCGATACCAATTGAAAGGTAGGCAAGGACAATATGTCCTTGCTTTTTTTATTCATCCATAATTATGAAACTTATTTTCACTTACTTTTTAAAAATTGAAGAACAGTAAATAATTCCCACTAATCAAAATGCAAAAGAAATGCCCCTTCTCCATATACTATAACTGCTTTAATATGGGACGGCTCTTTATGAAATTTATAATAGGAGGTAATCATTTTGCTGAAAAAATTAAAAAAGTCACTCCGAGAACATATGAACCAGCTACTTAAAAGAAAATTGATCGCTTAAAACCTTGTTATATAAGGCTTTAAAGGAGAAAAACAAAAATTATAAAGTGTCCAAATATATATTCGATAAAAAAGAACTCCCTACACTTTTCTTGATATACTTGGCTTGAATAAGAATATCGAATATAATAGAAAAAGTTAGTCTAACATTCGGTAGTTAAGGAGAGATTTGGTAAATGATTTTTAAAGTGTACTATCAAGATAAAATTACTGAGGTGCCTGTTCGAGAAAGAACAAACACTCTATATATTGAAGCAACATCTGAAGAGGATGTTCGATCTAAATTAAAAGAGCGCGGGTTTAACATCGAATTTATCACTCCAGTTGATGGGGCATATTTAGAATATGAAAAGCAAAGTGAAAACTATAAAGTATTGGAGAACTGATCGTTATGAAATTTGTAAAAAATGACCAAGTTGCAGTTTTTGCATTAGGCGGACTTGGTGAAATTGGTAAAAACACGTACGGTGTTCAGTTTCAAGATGAAATCATTCTTATCGATGCCGGAATAAAGTTCCCGGAGGATGAACTTCTTGGTATTGATTATGTCATTCCTGATTATTCGTACCTAGTTAAAAACGAAGATAAAATTAAAGGATTATTTATTACGCACGGACATGAAGATCATATTGGGGGTATTCCATATTTACTTCGACAAGTTAATATCCCTGTTTACGGTGGGAAATTAGCGCTTGGTTTACTTCGAAATAAATTAGAAGAGCACGGTCTTTTACGTCAATCAAAATTAATTGAGTTTCAAGAAGATGATATTATTAAGTTTAGAAAAACATCTGTTACGTTTTTCAGAACAACACATAGTATCCCTGACTCCTACGGAATTGTTGTCAAGACACCTCCTGGTAACATCGTACATACTGGTGACTTTAAATTTGATTTTACTCCTGTAGGTGAGCCAGCTAACTTAACAAAAATGGCTGAAATTGGCCGAGACGGTGTATTATGTTTACTCTCAGATAGTACAAATAGTGAAATCCCTAACTTCACAATGTCTGAAAGACGTGTTGGGGACAGCATCCATGAAATATTCCGGAAAGTAGATGGACGAATTATATTTGCAACATTCGCTTCAAACATTCACCGACTACAGCAAGTAGTTGAAGCAGCGGTCTCTTATGGGCGTAAAATTGCAGTATTCGGCCGGAGTATGGAAGCAGCTATTCAAATAGGACAAGATTTAGGTTATATCAGTTGCCCTAAAGATACATTTGTTGATGCTCATGAAATTAATCGAATGCCAGCTCACAGAGTAACAATACTTTGTACAGGTAGCCAAGGTGAGCCAATGGCAGCTTTATCACGTATAGCTAATGGTACTCATCGTCAAATACAAATAATACCTGGAGATAATGTGGTTTTCTCTTCTTCACCAATTCCAGGGAACGCACTTAGTGTAAGTAAGACAATTAATCAACTTTTCAGAGCAGGTGCTGAGGTAATCCATGGACCATTTAACGATATCCATACGTCAGGTCATGGGGGTCAAGAAGAGCAAAAACTAATGCTTCGTTTAATGAAACCAAAGTATTTCATGCCAATTCACGGTGAATACCGTATGCAAAAAATGCATGCTAAACACGCTGTTGATTGTGGTGTGGAAGAAGAAAATTGCTTCATCATGGATAATGGAGAGGTTTTAGCTATCGGTGATCGTGAAGTTGGAATAGCTGGGAAAATCCCTTCAGGCAATGTATATATTGACGGAAGCGGTATTGGAGATATCGGAAATATCGTGCTTCGTGACCGTCGTATCCTTTCTGAGGAAGGTCTTGTAATCGTTGTTGTGAGCATTAACATGAAGGATTTCAAAATTGCAGCTGGACCTGACATTATTTCAAGAGGATTTGTATATATGCGTGAATCAGGCGATTTAATCAATGATGCTCAAACACTAATTACTAAACACTTAAATAAAATTATGGAACGTCGTACAAGTCAATGGTCTGAAATTAAAAACGAAATAACAGATACCCTTTCACCATTCTTATACGAAAAAACGAAACGTCGTCCAATGATCCTCCCGATTATTATGGAAGTTTAATAAAAAAAACAAAAGCCGTCACTAAGTGACGGCTTTTGTTTTTTTACCCAAGTAATCGCTTTTCAAATCGGTTGATATCTGTATCCGCTCCGATGACGATAAGGATATCATTCTTTCTAATAATCTCATTTGCTTGCGGTGAAACGATAATATCTTTATCCCTCTTCATCGCCACTATATTAATTCCATATTTTGCACGGATATCCAAATCAATAATAGAATGACCATTAAGTTTTTCATTTGCAACAATTTCAACAATACTGTGTTCATCTGACAGCTCCAAATAGTCTAATACATTGTTTGAAATAATATTATGAGCAATCCTTCTCCCCATGTCACGCTCAGGATGAACAATTCGGTCTGCCCCGATTTTTGAAAGAACTTTTTCATGATAATCATTTTGAGCTTTTACTGTGATATGTTTCACTCCAAGTTCTTTTAAGATGAGTGTTGTTAAAATACTAGCTTGTATATTATCACCTATCGCAACGATTACATGATCAAAGTTACGTATACCTAAACTTTTTAAAACTGTTTCATCAGTGGTATCTCCAACAACAGCGTGTGAAGCAATATTAGCAAATTCATTCACCTTATCTTCATCTGTGTCAATCGCCATAACTTCCATACCTTCTTCACTTAACGCACGACAGATACTTCCTCCAAACCGCCCAAGTCCAATAACTGCAAATTCTTTTCCCATAAGTACTCCTCCACATACCAACCATTAGAAAATCTCGGTTTGTTGTCAATTTGAATGGTAATAGCCAAATTTACTTTATTTAAGCTTTCTAAAAAATCGTACCATAAATCATAATTCTTTTACAGAAGAACTCAATCATTAAGAATGCAGGAATTATGATAAAATGAAAAGAATAAATGATGACATAACCCAAATGGTTTACATGCTTAAGTTTTTGATTATTTGGTGATACACACTGGAGGATTAAATATTGAATAAAATTAAAGCGACCATCTTCCCCTATATTATAGGGTTTTTAGGTGGATATATTTTTTATCTTTGCCACATTCCACTCGCATGGATATTAGGGCCTATGACCTTCTTGATCTTATGGCGATCTATTTTTACTGATTATGATCAATTCTCACAACCTATTATTTTAAAAAACAGCTCTTTTATTATATTAGGAATATCTTTTGGTCTTTCTTTTACAAAAGAAACCTTTCTTCTAGTAGGACCTTATATACTACCTTTTTTAGTTGTTACAATATTATTGATTATCATTAGCATAATAAACGGTGTCTTTATAAGTAAAATTGTCAATATCGATCGAAACACAAGTATTTTCGCATCCATACCCGGTGGATTAACTGAAATGGTTGCAGCTAGTGAATCAGTACAAGCAAACTCATCTCTTGTAACAATTTTTCAAACTGTTAGACTTTTAACTGTCGTTTTTTTGGTTCCCTTTACGATTCAACATATGTTTAACTCAAATCAAGTTGCACAAACAATTGTTACTACGGATGTTAACTCAAGTAATTTAGCGTTTGGTTGGTACATACTAGCTGGCTTAGTTGGGTGGAGCCTTAGAAAAGTTTTACCTGCAGCATTTGTTATTGGACCACTCCTTACGACAGCTTTATTAAATATCATCGGCCTGAATTTACCTGTATTTCATGAGTTTTTTCTGCTATTTGCTCAGGTATCAATTGGTGTAGGTTTTGGTTTAATGATTACATTTCAAGATTTAAAAAGTGGCGGAAAATATTGTGGACTTTATTTTCTATCAACTATTTTACTAATTGGAGCTAGTTTTGGGTTTGGTTATGTGTTCACTCTTATAACTGATATAGATATGAGAACGGCAATGCTGTCATTTGCACCAGGTGGTCTTGTTGAGATGGTATTAACAGCATCTACAATAGGTGCAGATCCAGCAATAGTAAGTTCCCTGCAATTCATCCGATTAATTTTTATTATTAGCTTTGTTCCTTCTATATTGAAATTCAGTATTAATAAAGTACAAAATAAACATCTTAGTGCATAAGAAAAGCTCAAGGCGCCCGTCTTACGGTGACAAGCGCCTGGAGCTCTAGACACCAATCTTTAGCGGGAAATTTTATATTTTCTTACTTTTAAAAGAAGCGCACATCTTATTAAAAAGAGATGTGCGCTTCTTTTAATTTTTCACTCTATCCATTTTCAGTTTACTAATTACTGCCTTTATTTGAAAATAATCGATGTGATTTGGTAAGTTTTCTTTAAGCGGCTTTAATAAATCTGCCCCGAATTCTTTAATTTTATTTTTTATTAATTCTTCTTGCTTTTCAGTAAGAATTCGCGACCAATCAATAGATTGACCTTCTTCAATAGCACGAATAATATGATTTTGAACGGTGATTTCTGTTAACCCTCGCTGTTCGCTAATTTCTTCAATCGTTACGTCTTCAATAAACAATTGAAATGTTATAAGGTGACTTGGTGTTTTATCATGGTTTTCAATTACTTTTTTGCTAATAACTTGATCACTGGACTTAGTTCTTTCTACCTTAACATACTCACAAATAGCAGATATAAATACCTCGCCATAGCGTTCTAACTTTGTTTGAGCAACACCTTTAACTTCCATAAAATCCTCATCATTTGTTGGACATTTATTACTCATATCCCTTAAACTACTATCCGAAAATATAATATAAGGTGGGACACCTAATTCTGTTGCAAGATCTCTCCTTATCATCTTCAACTTATCAAATAATTCATCATTCACTTGGATAGCTTGAACAGTCATTTGTTCTTTTTTGAACACTTGCTTTTTCTCCACCAATACCTCTATAGCCTTCTCCGTGAGCAGTAATACAGGATATTGAGCATTTGTTAATGACAAGTATCCTTCAGCTATTAAAAAGTCAATAAAATCAACAATTTGTTTTTCTGTTTTAGTTTTCATAAGACCGTATGTTGTGAGTTTATGAAATTTGAATTGAGATATTCGTTTATTGTTCGATCCCCTCAATACTTGTGCAACCATTGTCTTACCAAATTTCTCATTCATTCGCTTTACACATGAAAATACCATAAGGGCATCTCTTGTCACTTCGATCTTAGTACGTGTATCACGGCAATTCATGCATTTCCCACAATCCACTTCAGGGATTTTTTCACCAAAGTATTCAACTATATAGGATTGGATGCATTTTTCTGTATGACATAAGTCCACCATTTGCTGAAGTTTTTGGTATTCATGGACCTTCTTATCATGATTCAGGCTTGATTGCTCAATCAAAAACTTCTGAAGCTGTATATCTTGTCCTGCGAACAAAATAAAACATTCACTTGCTTCACCATCTCTTCCGGCACGGCCTGCTTCTTGATAATATGCCTCGATATTTTTGGGTAAATTATGATGAATGACATAACGAACATTCGATTTATCAATTCCCATACCAAATGCATTCGTAGCAATCATAATCTGAAATTCATCAAACAGGAATTGATCCTGTTGTGCAGCTCTGGCATGTTCCGACATACCAGCATGATATCTACCGCATTTAAATCCGCTTTTCTCTAGAAAATTTGATAATTCATCAACTTCCTTTCGAGTTGCTGCATATATAATGCCTTGTTCACTTGGATTTGCTTTTAGATATTTCAAAATAAAATCGCGTTTATTTTCACCTTTTATCACATTAAATGTTAAATTATCCCTTGTAAAACCAGTAACAAAAGTATGCTCCTGATTTAGATCCAACAACTGACAAATATCTGCTGTTACTTCTTTTGTTGCTGTAGCCGTTAAGGCAACAACCAACGGCTTTATTCGTAGTATGGAAATCATATGTGCGATATTTCTATAGCTTGGCCGAAAATCATGCCCCCACTGTGAAATACAATGTGCTTCATCAATTGCTACCATGGAAATCGGTAGAGAAACAAGCAAGTCACGAAATGAGGCAGACTCTAATCTCTCTGGAGCGATGTACACGATTTTGTACTCACCTGCGCTCAATTCAATTATTCTTTCGCTCAGTTCTTCTGAGGATAAACTGCTATTTATAAAAGTAGAAGAAATACCAACACTTGTCAGCGCATCTACTTGATCTTTCATTAGAGAAATTAACGGTGATATAACAATTGTAATCCCATCCAGTAACAATGCTGGTATTTGATAACAGATTGATTTTCCCCCACCAGTGGGCATAATAGCTAATGTATCATTGCCTGCTAATAGATTTTTTATTATATCCTCTTGCCCTTTACGAAAAGAGGTATAACCATAGTATTCTTTTAAAAGTTCTTCTGCTTTTTGAAACATTTCATCACCCTTGTATTAATTGGTTCTATCGTTTACATAAACCTAAGTATAACATGAGAATCATTTTCCGTAATTTAGTAATATTGATCTTTTAAACTACAAAACTGCTTTTTAAGGTAATCAAAACAACCAAAGTATATTTCAGCTCATCGAATTATGATAGTGAATGTTGTTTTTGGGTTTATTGAGTAAAAAATAACAACTATTACGAAAAAAAACTAACTCATTCCTCTCCCTATAGAAGATTATGAGTTAGTTATCAATTTATTTATGAATCCATACAGCACCTGCCGAGTTGTCTTTTGCTTCGCCAATTACCTCAAACTTTAAGCCATGATTTGGAATAAGTCGACCTGCATCCGGGATTGCAGGATCGATATACTTGTTGGAATCATCAAACATTTTCACTCCTTTGAAACCTACAAATTTGTATGCTCCACGTGTAGGAGAATCCACAAAGAAACTTGGCGTTTTATCCAATGAAAACGCAGCATCTGCAATTTGATAACGAGTACTTTGGGCTACAGTTTTCTGTCCGTTTAATGTACCATAGACCGCCTTAGGATGTGAATCAACGACACCAAGGAAGCCTTGGCCCGGATGAACACCCACCCAGTTATCTGTGTAACTTTCATCAGCATACCAAACCAGCAAACCTGTATTATATACTGCTTCACGAGAATATGCTAAAGCTTTATCAGATCCAGCGTAGTTTCTCCACTCAAGATAGTAATGATTATTCGCTTTTGAAAACCCGTTAGACATAATAAATCCATCTAATGTTACTAACGCTTCACTTTCAGCATCATCAGAAAAAATTTCTGTGCCATCAGCTGTAACTGAAATGTTATCAAGAGCAAATCCTTGTGGAGCTAAGCCTCCATCTGTTACATATTCGAAAACAAGTTTAACCTTTTCACCTGCAAATTGACTCAAATCGTATGTTTTTTCTACCCATTTACCATTTGTCGTTTCCATTCCACCTACAGTATTTTCATCACCGATAACGTCTAAATGAACAGTTTCCCCATCACTTGTTACAGCATTT
Organism: Bacillus sp. J37; assembly: GCF_000518865.1. Taxonomy (GTDB): domain Bacteria; phylum Bacillota; class Bacilli; order Bacillales; family Bacillaceae; genus Metabacillus. The sequence continues at coordinate 76,807 of NZ_JAEK01000014.1, forward strand.
ACATAGACATAGTCATAATCATATTCAACTTCAAACCATTGCAACGCCTTAAATTCAGCAGATGTTGCATTTGTTAAATCAAATTCCGGAGTTTGAAGATTTGTATGAAGGTCATCGCCTTTTGTGCTGTAGTAATAATTTTCCCCTCCAGCCTCATCAGGCATGAAACCCTTAACATTTTTCTGGGGTAAATTTACTTTTACAATACCAGGGTTCTTAGATTTTGTTACACTTTGATCAATATACGATGCAATACCTAATTTCGTAATCTGCTCATAATCTACCTCTAAAATATTTGCCCAGTTACCTCCCATAGTCGTTTGGAAGAACTCCTTATTTTGCGGAGAAAAACTTGTAGGGGCTGTTCCAGCAATTTTTCCATTCCAGCTTCCACCACTCATAATCGACCATGAAGCAACAGGCTCACCTTGACCTGTATATTGTGTATCATATTCATCCGGCAATCCTAAATCATGTCCAAATTCATGTGCGAAAACACCAACAGCTCCATCCTCCGGTTGAATTGTATAGTCAAACGCACCCATTTGGCCTCCCCAATAGTCTACCTTTGCTTGAGATCCAGGGATAGAATAGACGCCATCCAATGTCCAGCGATGAGACCAAATAGCATCATCTCCAAGCTGTCCTCCACCCGCTTCTTGACCTGTACCTGCATGAATAATCATAAGATGATCGACAAGACCGTCTGGTTCATTTTGATTTCCATCACCATCTAAATCATATAAATCAAACTCATCATACTCGGATAAATCTATTCCATTTTCAACCGCAGCATCCAACGCCTCTTTTACTAAATCACGCGGCCCCTGAGGATCAAGGTTATCATGTCCTCCTTCAGGGTTGTCATCCCCATAGTCAGCTGCCTTACCTGGGACTGTCAGCCAATCCGAAACTGTACCATCAACCGTATAGCTTCCACCTGATTGTTCTTCATAATATTGTTTAAATGTTTTCACTTTGTCCCCGTTAAACAGCTTGAATTCTTTATCACCAAACATTAACTTTTCATAATGCTCTCGATTAAAGTCGTCAGCAAACATATATCCATCTTCTTGAACAACATTATTGTGTTTAAAATCTTCAAATTCAGTCAAAAGAACTAAAACCTTATCAGTGCGGACATCGCCATTGTATGGTGTCTGCTTGGCTGATTTTACTTTCACTGCACCATTTGGTTTACCTTTTTTATAATTTTCATGCCCTTTGCTAAGTTGTTTAGCTAGCTTGTCCTTTTGTTTTGTAAGAAAATCCTTTGTTTTCTTGTCCATTAACACTTCATCTTCATGTTTATCGGATATCTTACCAGGCTTCTCACCTTGCTTTTTCTCAACATATTCCTTTACTGCATTTTTCACTTGCTGACTACTAGCATTCTTCGAAACAACACCTTGTTCTTTCAATGAGTTTGCTAATCTTTCTTCAGGAATGATATTCCAATCGATAGGTGCAGATTCTTGTACATTACTCACTGCTTGGACATTCGAAACATTCGGTATATATGTACTAAATAAAAGTCCCCCCATAATGACCGAGCTAGCGGTAATTTTTAACGTGGTTTGCCACCGCCTGTTTTTCTCCTGTTTACCCCTGTTCAATTTTCTCACTTAAATCCCCCTTCTTTTAGTAGAAAGCCTTTAGAATTCAAATGATTCTACTAAAATTATTAATAACTACATCATAATTATAATCTTTATATGAATATAATAAATAGTTCGAAGATTCTATTTTCTGAAAATTAAAATAAGTTCTTTTTCCCTATATTTTCCTCATTGTCTAGGTCATTATAGGTAGTTTTACATCATCAATAATAACTTAATTTATCAATATTCCTGGCAGTTTTTCTCACGAAGATTATTGCTCTATTAGAAAAACAACACTATTTCACATGGATTATTTTGATTTGATCACTCTGCTTTAAATTACTTTAGCTTTAAAGCTTTTAACTATTAAAGAATATTATTCTAAAAAATATATCGAACTTAAATATTACATTTATGACAAAGGAATGACGTTCTCGTTTCAACTTAAGGAAAGCCCCCAAAAAACAACAAAGTTCTACAAATTCTATATATAAGTTATAATGAAAAGAGGTAGTATAAATTATGTTTTCAACAACTGAAATTGGAATAGATCTAGGAACAGCAAATATACTTGTTTATACAAAAAACAAAGGAATTGTCCTGAACGAACCATCTGTAGTAGCTATTGATACTGTTTCGAAGAAAGTATTAGCTGTTGGTTCTGAAGCCAAAAACATGATCGGAAAAACACCAGGCCAAATTGTAGCCGTTAGACCGCTAAAGGATGGTGTTATCGCTGATTATGACATTACCACCGATATGTTAAAACATATAATGAGAATTGCATCAAAAAAGCTGGGAATGTCAGTAAGAAAGCCGACAGTTGTTGTTTGTACACCTTCAGGAGCAACCTCTGTAGAAAGAAGAGCAATTCAGGATGCAATACGAAGCTCAGGAGCTAAACAAGTTCATTTAATTGAAGAACCTGTAGCCGCTGCCATTGGTGCTGATTTACCAGTAGATGAACCGATCGCTAACGTAATTGTTGACATCGGCGGAGGGACTACTGAAGTAGCAATTATATCGTTTGGCGGTGTTGTTACATGCCACTCCATTCGGATAGGTGGAGATCAATTAGATGAGGATATCATCCAATATGTACGTAAACATTACAACCTATTAATTGGTGAGAGAACGGCCGAACAAATGAAAATGGAGATTGGTTATGCATTAATTGAACATGAAAAAGAATCAATGGAAATCAGGGGTCGGGATTTAGTGACAGGATTACCAAAAACAATAACTGTCACATCTACCGAAATGCAAGAAGCCATGAAAGAGTCACTGCTACACATTTTAGAAGCAATTCGAGCGACACTAGAAGATTGCCCTCCTGAATTAAGTGGTGATATTGTAGACCGTGGTGTCATCTTAACAGGCGGCGGTGCATTAATGAAGGGACTTCAAGAATGGGTAAGCGAAGAGATGATTGTTCCAGTTCATATAGCTCCAAATCCGTTGGAATCAGTTGCTATTGGTACAGGCAGATCTCTTTCTGTGATAAACAAATTACTAAGAGTAGCAAAGTAATACGAAAATTAAAATAATAAAAGGATTAAACTCACTTCTTCAATGGAAACAAAATTCAAGTGGGTTTAATCCTTTTTTATTATAAATATGAGCCTCTTTTTCTATCTTTCCAAGAATTTCACAAAATAAGTTGCATCAATTCTTTTATTCATGAATACATTATATCTGGTTTACTAGTGGCAAAAAGTGATGATTTGTTTTTTATTTAATCAATACCTAAGGAGGCACATGAGTGAAGGATCTAAGTAGACGTTTTATTATCAGTTTAACATTAGCTCTTATTATTATGGGTGGCATGAGTGTTTCACTAGCAAATATGCCAGGTAATCCTACTGATAATGATGAAATTGTGCAAGTTGTCAGCGAATAAGTAAAAGTGAGGTTCTTAGGAAGTATGTTTATTGAAAATAAAAACACTACTCAACACATCATTCCATTTTCGTTTCCGATTACTGCTCTGTTTTTATTTTTTAGCGGGTGGGGAGGCTCCTATACAATTCCCGTCTTTGTCATTATTTTAATGTTTGGATTCGCATATTCATTTGTATCGATGATGAACAAAAAGGCTGTAATTGGATCCATTATTAATCTTTACGTAATAGGAATATTAATGTTTGGAGGTGCCGTATTGTATTGTATCGGGTTTGCGGCTGACATATAAATATACATATAAATAAGCATTCAAGGGGGATAATGTTGATCTTCCCCTTCTTGAATGCTTTTCTTTACTCACTAAAAGCCCGATCACCTAAAATTTTATACGTGATATCATCGGAAGGCGGATTATGCAATCCTGCCCTCACATCACGATAATACCTTTGAAGAGGATTTGAAGAATACAAACTTTGACCGCCAACAATTCTCATAGCTAAATCAACTACTTCTACTGCTGTGTTCGTAACAATTGTCTTTGTAATGGCTAAGTCGTAAGCCAGCTTTCCTCTCACCTGTTGAGGTGTTTCATCCCATTTATCAGCTGTGGTATATAATAATGTTCTTGCAGTCGTTAACTTAATATCAATTTCCGCGATCTTCCGCCTTACCTCTGGCACCTCTTTAATAGGATGAGGCAGGCTTGTCGGCTGATAGGTTTTTGCAAAACTAACAGCTTCATTTCTCGCAGCAAGAGCTATTCCAATATAACAGGCAGGAATATGAAGCAGCCATCCTTGAGCTGACGGTCGCTCCTTCTTCTCTTTTCTTTCAACTAATGCACCCTCATGAAGGCGAACATTCGTTAATATAAGGTCATCACTTCTTGTTGCACGCATTCCGACAGTATCCCACGTTTCTTCAATTACAACTCCCGGTGTTTCTCTAGGGATGAGAAAATCCCCGATTTCACCTGTTTCTTCAATTGTTGCGGGAACAATAAAATAATTAAGAGCCGGAGCCAATGATGTAAAGATTTTTTTTCCGTTAATAATCCAAGTATCTTTTTCTCTAAAAGCGGTCGTCTCCGGTTTTCCCCCTCTCGCCGGACTTCCTGAGTTAGGTTCTGTTGCAGCACTATTAATTAATGTTTTATTTAAAATGACATCCTGACAAATTTGTTTATAAATCTCTTCATCCCATTTTTTTGTTACATGCAAATGCATCATGATCCCTAAATGCCACCCTAATGACAAGGCAGTAGCACCATCACCCTGTGCAATTTTTTCTTGAACTAATAAAAATTCATATAAGCTTACTCCATGTCCTCCAAATTCTTTAGGAATAGTAAGATGAAGGTATCCTTCTGTCTTTAAAGCATCAAAATTTTCAAACGGAAATGTTCCGTTCCTGTCATTATAGTCTGCTCGTTTAGCGAATTCCTTTGATAACTTTTCTGTTTTCATTAGCCATTTTCTTTGATCCGATGTTTTAATAAATTGTTCATCCAAATAATTCACGTCATCACCTCATTACTTCTTATTGTATTCATTTTCCATTCTAACTGAAAGTAATTTAACTTATGAAAGGGCTTAAACATTTCATCTATTGGTTTGTTTTGTTACAATAATAATGAAATAAGTTTAGCAGTTTATACATATTTCCTGATAAGAAGGAGTGTTTAATTTGTCAAATTTTCAAAAAAGCCTGGAAAAATATGCGGACCTAGCTGTTCGTGTAGGAGTTAATCTTCAACCAAACCAAAATTTAACAATAAACGCATCAATAGAAGTAGTCGATTTTGTTCGCCTTGTTGTAAAAAAAGCATATGAAGCAGGTGCTCGAAATGTTTATGTTGAGTGGAGTGATGATGTGATCACTCGAACTCGTTTTGAACTTGCTTCTGAAGAGTCTTTAAGTGATTATCCTGAATGGAAAGCAAGAGGTCTTGAGACTTTAGCTGAAAATGATGGTGCATTTATGTCCATTATCTCTTCTGATCCTGATCTTTTAAGCGGTATAGACCCAAAGAGAATCGCTGTATCAACCAAAGCTGCCGGAATGGCTCTATCAAAGTATCGAAATTATTTACAAGCAGATAAAGCTAGCTGGTCTGTTATTGCAGCTTCTTCAAAGAAATGGGCAGAAAAAGTCTTCCCAAACGAGCATGAAGACAAACAAGTTGAAAAGCTCTGGGAAGCTATATTTAAGACAACACGTGTGGATCAGGAAGATCCTGTCACAGCTTGGAATCAGCATAATGACAACTTACATACAAAAGTGGATTACTTAAATAACAAAAAGTATAAAAAGCTTCACTATAAAGCAACGGGAACAGATTTGACAATCGAACTTCATGAAACTCATACATGGGTTGGCGCTGGAAGTGAAAATGAAAAGGGAAATTTCTTTATGGCAAACATGCCTACAGAAGAAGTCTTTACGGTACCACTACGAAATGGTGTAAATGGGATTGTGAGAAGCACAAAACCTCTAAGCTATAGCGGAAATTTAATTGATAATTTTTCACTAACCTTTGAAAATGGAAGAATTGTTTCTGTACAAGCAGAAAAAGGTGAAGAAGTATTAAAACAACTTGTTGAAACAGACGAAGGTTCACACTATTTAGGAGAAATAGCATTAGTTGCACATGATTCACCTATTTCTCAATCCGGTATCCTTTTTTATAACACACTTTTTGATGAAAATGCATCAAATCACTTAGCAATCGGAAACGGTTATGCATTTTGTGTAGAAGGCGGAAAGAAAATGTCTCGCGAAGAATTAGAAAAAGTAGGTGTAAATTCCAGCATAACACATGTCGACTTTATGATCGGTTCAGCTGACATGAATATTGATGGTATTAGAGACGATGGAACATCTGAAGCGATCTTCCGAAATGGAACATGGGCTTTTTAGTTATCTAATTGGGCTGACTGTTGTCAGCCCTTTTCATAAGAAAAACATGACAATCTTTTATTTATATAGATAAGATAAGGAGTTTTTTCATGAAGCAAGTTGAAGTATATATTTTATCTGGATTTTTAGGGGCTGGAAAAACCACACTTCTTCAAAATATCCTTTCAGAGGAACAACAGAATCATCGTAAAATAGCCGTCATAATGAATGAACTTGGTGAAGTCTCAATCGATTCAAATATGATTCCTGAAGAGACTCCTCTAAAGGAACTGCTAAATGGCTGTGTTTGCTGCACAATCCAAGGACAGCTTGAAGTACAGTTAGAAAACATGCTTCGAGAATATGACCTCGATGCTATATACATTGAAACAACTGGTGTTGCACACCCAATCGAAGTCTTGGATGCCTGCTTGTCCCCACTTTTCGCAGAAAAACTTGAAGTAAAAGCCATATTAACCATAGTGGATGCAAATAGGTGGCAAAATCGAACCGCTCTAAGCATTCAATTACGTAAATTACTGAGCGAACAAGTTGAACATGCAGATGTTGTTCTTCTTAACAAAGTAGATTCTTTATCTGAAAACGAAAAAGCAAAGGTCATCTCTGAAATACAATCAATAAATCAAACAGGAAAACTGTTTATGACTGAATTTGCCAGAATTCCTCTATCATCCATTCAGATAAATAAAATGAACAAGAAGCAACAACATGAACAAGCACATGTTCACAATCATCTTCACTTAAGAAGCTATGTACATACTTTTGCTAATCCGATCAATTTAGATAAATTTGAAGATTTTTTGAGAGAGATGCCTGATACAATCTTCCGCATAAAAGGCTATATTCGTTTTAGTCATTCAAACGAATCATTTCTTTTTCAATATTCCTACGGTATGCCTTTATATATGAAGGAGCCAGTGAATAGAAAACAAACTCTTGTATTTATTGGTGAAAACTTAGATCATTCCACATTACAAAAGCAGCTAGATACTCTAGTGATATGAGCTTAAAACAAATAAGCCAAGCGTCTATGTTTAGATGCTTGGCTTATTAAAACATTTTATTAAATGTAAAGTTCTTTCACTTGTTTTTGAACTTGTTCATCTTCAAGAAATTCATCGTATGTCATTTGTTTATCTACAGTACCGTTTGGTGTAACTTCGATGATACGATTTGCAATTGTTTGGACAAATTGATGGTCATGAGATGTAAAAATCATTGCACCTTTATAAACTGTTAAACCATTATTTAACGCTGTAATAGATTCTAGATCCAAGTGGTTTGTAGGTTCATCTAATAACAGGACATTCGCACCGCTTAACATCGCTTTAGATAGCATGCAACGAACTTTCTCTCCCCCGGATAAGACACTTGGTTTTTTCAATACTTCTTCTCCAGAAAATAACATTCTTCCCAAGAACCCGCGCAAAAAGCTTTCACTTTGATCATTTGGAGAATATTGACGCAGCCAATCGACTAATGTTGGCTCATCACCTTTGAAATACTCTCCATTATCTTTTGGAAAATAAGCTTGTGATGTTGTTACACCCCATTTAAATGTCCCGCTATCAGGCTCCATTTCCCCCGCTAAAATTTTAAATAATGTAGTAATCGCAATCTCGTCACGACCAACTAAGGCAATTTTATCTTCCTTGTTCATAATAAAGCTTATATTATCTAATACTCTTACTCCATCTATTGTTTTAGATAGTCCTTCTACACGTAATACATCGTTACCAATTTCACGTTCTGGTGTAAAGTTTACATATGGATAGCGACGGGAAGAAGGTTGAATATCATCTAGAGTAATTTTGTCTAATAATTTTTTTCTTGATGTTGCTTGCTTTGACTTAGAGGCATTCGCACTAAATCTAGCAATGAAGTTTTGAAGTTCTTTAATTTTTTCTTCTTTTTTCTTATTTGCTTCCTGGCCTAATTTTAATGCTAATTGACTTGACTCATACCAGAAATCATAGTTACCGACATAGACTTTGATCTTAGAAAAGTCAAGATCAGCAATATGAGTACATACTTTATTTAAAAAGTGACGGTCATGTGATACAACGATAACCGTATTTTCAAAGTTAATAAGAAACTCTTCCAACCACTGAATTGCATGAATATCAAGGTGGTTTGTCGGCTCATCTAGTAACAGAACATCAGGTTGACCAAATAATGCCTGTGCTAATAAAACCTTGACCTTATCTCCACCAGTAAGTTCAGCCATTTTTTTCGAATGAAGCTCTTCAGTAATTCCCAGACCTTTTAGAAGGATAGCTGCTTCACTTTCAGCTTCCCATCCGTTTAGTTCGGCAAATTCTCCTTCAAGCTCAGCTGCTTTCATTCCATCTTCATCTGTAAAATCTTCCTTCATATAGATCGCGTCTTTTTCTTGCATAACCTCATAAAGACGTTTATGCCCCATTATGACTGTTTTTAGAACCTCAAACTCTTCGTATTCAAAATGGTTCTGTTTTAATACTGCTAATCGTTCACCCGGCGCCATACTCACATCGCCAGTTTGTGCTTCAATTTCCCCTGATAAAATTTTCAAGAAAGTGGATTTTCCAGCACCATTAGCACCAATTAATCCATAACAGTTACCAGGTGTAAATTTAATATTTACATCTTCAAAAAGCTTTCGATCACCAAATCGTAAGCTAACATTTGTCACTTGAATCATATAACTCCTCCATTAATAAAGGGTTGTCTACCCTATTTCTTTAAAAGTAAGTATTTTTACTACTATATATACTTTTATGGACATGCCTATTATAATGGATAATCATAGTGATAGCAATGAATACAACAAATCAATCCACTCTTAGTAAAACGAAGAATTTTTAATAATACCTTTTCACTATTTGCTTTTCCCTTTTATTTCTGTTATGATAAGTAAGAATTATTTTTGTTCGGTCTGTAAGGAAAGAATAAGTGGTTTAAACTTTTCGCCTTTGATATCTAATTGAGCAAGGATAGTAATAAAACGTGGAATTTCCACACAGGAGGCAACAATTATGCAACAAGGTACAGTAAAATGGTTTAACGCAGAAAAAGGTTTCGGTTTCATCGAAGTTGAAGGTGGAGACGACGTATTCGTACATTTCTCAGCTATCCAAGGCGAAGGATTTAAATCTTTAGACGAAGGTCAAAAAGTTTCTTTTGACACAGAGCAAGGTCAACGCGGTCTTCAAGCAGTTAACGTTACAAAATTATAATTAACTGATTGATTTAAGACAAGAAGGTCTCTAATTTAGAGACCTTCTTTTTTTTATAAATAAACCGCCAAGTGTATTATCCATATAATTATTCATATAGTCGATTAATCTGCGTAATTCTAAAAAATAAAAAAGCCACTCAAAAATGAGTGGTCGAAGTCTTGCTACAAGTATTAAATGGTGCCTCAAGCATACCACATAATTAAAAATAAACCTAATTCTTATCCTTCCTTTTACTCTATTCCTCTTTTTAAGTATATTTCATCTTAAATTTGTAAACGATTTCAGGGTACAGAATGGAGGTTTACATAAATGTTTTCAACTCGTGGGGATGCACATAAATTATACTTGAAATTTAAAAGGATATCAGATAACGGCGAACCATTACATGAATTAAATGAATTAAGAGAAATATCTGCAATGAAAACATTTTATAAAAAAATTGATACCGCAACTTTGGAGAAAATCTATTATCGAATGTTAAAAGAAAAAAACGGAATGGGAATGATACCTGTTTTTGTTTCGGCAGGACCATGGCTGCTGTTTCTATTCTCCAAACAACTTCAAGAATTTTTATTTAAAAACGGGAGTATGCCGTTTTTTATATTTATTACAGTCTATCTGTCCATCTTAATCATTAGTGTTATCTTACACTTTAGGGAAAAGGCTTGGGCAACCATTCATTTGACCTTAATCAAGCATATTCTGGAAGGTCGGAATAACAGCTTTATTTAAAAAAGCATGCATAGTTTGCACGCTTTTTTAGAATCCAGCTTTTTTATTTTTTCTAAAAACAATAATGGAAAATATAATCCCGGTCACGACTGTTGTTAAAGTGGATATCATGGCATTTACATTTGTCGTGACAAACAAGGAAGGAATATCACCGTATACAGTGTCCTCCATTGTTAAAAATAGACAAAGAAACATATTATTTGCTGCATGAGCACCAATTGAAAATTCGGAACTATTTGTTTTGATAGAAATATAGGTCCATATAAAGCCCATAGAGAGGTAATCTAACGCAACCCAAAATGCTCCATATTCCATCTCCGGATTAAAGAAATGAAGACTTCCAAAGATTCCACCAACTATAATAGTTAATAGAATTGGATTTTGTGTAAATTTCCCTCCCCACTGCAGTAAAAAGCCCCTAAACAATAATTCCTCGGAAGTTGTTTGAATAGGTACAAGGAAAATAACAGCTACTAATAACCATAGAAACCTCGACATATCAAACTCATTCAAGTGATAATCACTAGGGAAAATGATAAAATCAATAAAAGAAAAAACACCCAGAATCACTAGGAAAACCAGAAAACCATACCCAATTTTCCCCCAATTAAGTTTATCGGCTGGGGTAATGATCGAAATAAATCTTCTTTTTAATATAAATTTAACAGCAATAAATAATCCAACAACCAATAAGATACTCTGAAGATGCAACAAATAAAGATCTACAAGCGGATCTGTTACTAAACCTGTTTCGATATCAAGAAGGCCAGGGTTTATGACTTCACCAACGATTAAAGCAACTATGTATGCAAGAGTACCTAAAATAACCATAAAAGCTAATATAACAAGAAGTGAACTAATATAGCGTTTATGAGTATTTTTTCCTTCTTCAATCTTTATAAAATTTTGACTCATCATCAATCTCCTTTTATGAATGTTTTATCTTACTAATTTTAACTTAGTTTTACATAAATTAACATCATAAAAGATTTTAGTACAATATAGATCTAGTTTATTAGTAATTGCCGAGATCTTTGAAGCTATTCAATAAAATTGTTAATTCTATGAATAGCTCCGTTTACTTTTTTCATTAAACATTCAAATGATTTAACGATGCTCCATGTATGTTCATTTACTTTACCAAAGTCCTCGATATCCCAATATAAACTTAGGATAGAATGGCAAAAGCCCCATAAAATAATTCGATCTTTTTTTAAAAGTAATTGGTCAACTAGTATGTCAATCCGCCTTTCCAAAACCTCTAAATAATTCTCCGAAGGTACTTTATTCAAGAGAAATTGAATAACATCATATTCTCTTTCTCCAATTAGACCTTTTGGATCGATAGCAATCCATTTATATTGATTTGAGAATAAAACATTATGATGATGAAGGTCACCATGTAGCAAAAATAACTTTTCAATTGAACTTGTAAGTTCTGAGAAAATTAGTTCTGCTTCAATCAACATATCAGCAGTAATTGGTCCAATTCCATCCTGATGATGAATACGAATCTTTTTAAACTCTTCTTCTCTTTGAAAAATAGTTGGTATTGAACTTTTTAGAGGAGCTTCAGTCCACAAATTTTTCATAACATTTGCCATAATGAATGTGGCATCATCGTCATTGTTAACCGTATATAGCTTTTCTCCTGGCGAAATGTGTTCCAGTACCATTATCCCTTTTTCAACCTCTACATCTAGTAATCTAACTATCGCGCTACTCTGTAAATATGTTAACGCCTCAACTTCTTGTAAAAATTCTTTTTCATGGGGCACAACAAATTTTACAACAATAAAACTTCCATCTTTTTTTACAGCAGGAGCAACAAAATTATAAGATAATTCATATGGTTGGAGAATGTCACAATCCCATTTTAATTCACAGTAACTCTTTAAGTTATCAAAATGTTCTAGCCATTTATCTCCTTTTTGCTTATGAATTGACTTTATAGTCCTGATAAAGTGATCTGGTAAATAACTCATCGCTTCCCCCATAACTTTTAATTAACTATATATTCTATATCCGCCTCTACATTCCTTCACGCCTTAAATTGAACATTATCCTCAAAAGATATGATTTACTTAATCAAAGAAATAAACTATGGTAAAATAGATTATCTTAATCATATGAGGAGCCACAACATGAAATTACATACACTTATTGAATATTGTTTACTTATTCTTTTTTCCGGGATTTATTTTGCATTTCTTGGCTTTCAATCAAATGGAATTGCCTTTATTATTGGTATAATCTTTATTTACATAATTATCACATTGTTATTGAAACGGATTCTCCCACATTACCATATCGAAAATAAAAAACTTTCAATATTAGTAAGTGTTGCTTTAATAAGTGGAAGCGTATTTATTACAATGCTAATTTTAACGATTTTAGCAACTTGATGATAAACTATTTCCCTGTATTTTCAGGTGGTTCTTCTTGCTGTCTTCGCTTTCTTTTTAAAGTGAACCAAACGACAATGAGAATGCCACCTAACACAATGAAGACGGGTATACTACCTCCAATAAATACAATAACTGTAGATATGGCTCTAATGACGAAATTTAGAGTTTCCATGAATTGCTTTTTCGTTTCATTCCAGGTATTTAAGTCATTATTTTCAAGAGTTGGAACATTGACCTTACTCTCTTGTATATGAATTGTTATGGTTGCTAAACTTACCTGATTATCTAAATAATTCTTTCTACCTTTTATTTGTTCTATTTCTTCCTGAACAGCAGCTAAATCATTTGATATTTTTAATAGATCCTCTGTCTTTTCTGCCTTCTCCATAAATTCAAGTAAACGCTTTTCAACTACTTGTTTTGATTTAAGTCTTGATTCCAAATCTACATATTCTTCTGTCACATCTTGACCATTTATTGATTCATCAATTACTTTTGTACTTTCGCTTTCAACTGTCTTTAAAAATGATTGAAATTTTTCTTGAGGAATTCTTACCGTAATAGTCCCTTCCATTAATTCATCTTCTACTGAATAAGAATTTGTATTTACGATATAACCGTTATTTGTTTGTAGTTCCTGTTGGATAGAGGATATAGCTTGAGTATAGCTGTTAACTTGAATGGAAAGGTTTGCTGTATAAATGACCATTCGATCACTCATATTTGTTACCTGAGATTTAGTATCCGATTCCTTTTGTTCAGCAGGATCTGACGTTAACTCTGCCTTGTTTTCTGTTTCAACTGTCTTTTCTTCAACAGCATCACCTTCAAATGCATAATTAGCTTGATCTGCTTGGCTTTCTTCACTAGAAGCATTGCTGCATCCGCCAATAACAATTGCTAGTAAAAATGAACATATGATAACCATCCAACTTTTCATTACACAACACTTCCTTAATAGGTTGTAATCTCTTAGAAGTAGACGTATGGAAAGATCAAATGTTACAAAAGTGAAAAAAATAAAGAGCCGACACCTATAGTATCGACTCTTTGTTTTTACTCAGTTTTTTGAAAATGATCAAATGGATAAAAAATGAATTCAGACTTACCAAGTATCCGGCTTGATTCAATAAGACCCAATCCATTTCGACTATCCATGCTATTTAAACGATTATCGCCCATCACAAAATAACTTCCTTCAGGTACCTCCACCTCTTCAAAGTCTCCTGTTAGCATCATTCCCAGCTGCTCAGCTTCTTCACGGTTTTCTGATAAATAGGGTTCCTCTATAAGTTCATCATTCACATATACTTGTCCTTCTTCTGCACGAACCTTATCACCTGGTAACCCAATTATTCGCTTTACATAACGAATATTTTCTTCTTCACCATCAATAATAACAATATCTCCCTTATTTATTTCACCGATAAATTTTAATGTTTTATTTACAAATAGACGATCACCATCATGTAATGTAGGGTCCATTGATGAACCTTCTACAAGATACGGCTCAAATAAAAAAAATCGAATAATCATTGCGAGCCCCACAGCTAAAACGATGGCCTTAGTCCATTCCCATATTTTAGATTTTGTTGTTTCAGTTTCTGTTTGTGACATGAAAAGTCCTCCTAAATTCAATCCTCTTCTTATTATACCTCTTTATATGCCCATTTGTTAAATATTTAAAAATCCTTTATCTTTTATTGAATGATACTCCTAAAAGAGTATATAAACATTAAAAAAACAAGCCCTACCAGTATCCAGGGCCTGCTTCTAATATGTTTTTATTTGGTTATTCAACAACTTCAAGCTCTACATCAATATTTCCACGTGTTGCTTTTGAATAAGGGCAAAATTTATGAGCTTTATCAACCAGCTCCTTTAGCTTTTCTTTTTCAATGCCTGTCCCTTTTACTTGTAAGGTAACCCCTATTTTAAAGCCATCATCTGTATCATCTTTCAATAAAGATACATTTGCTGTTACTTCAGATTCAAAATGAACTTTTTCTCTTTTCCCCATTAATTGGAGGGCACCATCAAAACATGCAGAATATCCTGCTGCAAATAATTGTTCAGGATTTGTAGCATCAGGATTTTCTTTAGCCTGAGGTGAACCAGGCATAGCTAATTTTAAGTTCATTTTCCCATCAGAAGACTCTACTCTTCCATCTCTACCACCAACAGCTTTTGCAGTTGATGTAAACAATGATTCTGACATGAATATATTCCACCTTCCATTTTCTATACTTTGACTATTACTAGAATGTACCCTATTTTACGCATATCTAATCAAAAAAAGCTGATTTGTTTCGAGTTATCCGAGACAAATCAGCTTCCTTATTATTCCTTCACTGGTTTTTTCAAAATCCCAAGCATCATAGCTGTTATAACTGCACCAATCACAATTGCTAGAAGATATAAAAATGGATTTCCCTCTACCAATGGAATAACAAATGCGCCACCATGAGGAGCACGTAATCCATTTCCAAAAAACATTGCTAACGCCCCAGCAACAGCTGAACCTGTTACAACTGAAGGAATAACACGGCCCGGATCAGCTGCTGCAAACGGAATTGCCCCTTCCGTAATAAAGGAAGCACCCATTATATAACATGTAATACCTGATTGACGTTCACGTTTTGTAAATTTATTCTTAAATAAAGTTGTTGCTAAAGCGATTCCCAGCGGAGGAACCATTCCACCAGCCATTACTGCTGCATGTGGAGCAAAATTTCCTGAATCAATCATCGCAATACCAAAGGTAAAAGCAGCTTTATTGATAGGACCACCCATATCAATTGCCATCATTCCACCAAGTAATAATCCAAGTAATATTAAGTTTCCAGTCCCTAATCCACTTAAGAAATCACTAATTCCAGCATTTAAAGCACTTACCGGTTTGTTTACCACAAAGAACATAATCATACCAACAGAAAAGATACTTAATACAGGGTATAGCAAAACAGGTTTGATTCCTTCTAAGGATGCAGGTAATCCTGAAAGTACTTTCTTTAATAAGACAACAATGTATCCTGCTAAGAAACCAGCAATTAATCCACCTAAGAATCCAGCCCCACCCTGAGCTGCCATAAATCCCCCAACCATACCAGGAGCTAAACCAGGGCGATCAGCAATACTTAATGCGATAAATCCAGCTAATACCGGTACCATTAACCCAAAGGCATTTCCGCCGCCAATCGTATTTAAAGCTTCTGCAAAAACATTATGTGAAGGATCATTTGGATCTGAAGCATGAATACCAAATAAGAAAGATAGTGCAATGAGAATACCTCCACCAACAACAAATGGAAGCATGTTTGAAACACCATTCATTAGATGTTTATAAAAACCGTTTTTTTCACTGCTGCCCTCTTCTTTTCGCCCTTCACCAGTTCCTTTATATATAGGAGCATCTTGATTAACAGCTCGATCTAAAAGTTCCTTTGTTTTACGAATTCCGTCTGCTACAGGAACGATAATAACATGCTTACCTTTAAAACGTTCCATTTCAACTTGCTTATCGGCGGCAACAATAATGGCGGTTGCTTCTTCAATCTCTGACGCTGTTAAAACGTTTTTCGCTCCTCCAGAGCCGTTTGTTTCAACCTTAAAAGAAAGATTCATCTCTTTTGCTTTTTCTTTTAACGCGTCGGCTGCCATATACGTATGGGCAATTCCAGTTGGACAAGCAGTAACTGCAAGAATTTTTCCCTTACTAGTACCTTGTACTTCTCCATCCTCATCTTGAACATCGTATTTGTCGATAGTAGCCAAAACATCCTCAACTGATTTTACAGCCATTAACTGATCTCTAACTTCTTGTTTCATTAATATACTGGATAATTTCGACAATGCTTCTAAATGAGTATTGTTCGCACCATCTGGAGCTGCAATCATAAAAAATAAATAGCTAGGCTGACCATCTAATGACTCGTAATCAACACCATCCACTGAACGTCCAAAAACAATGGACGGTTCTTTAACAGCTGCCGTTTTAGCATGCGGTATTGCAATTCCATCACCAATGCCTGTTGTACTTTGCGTTTCACGGGCCAATACAGCCTGTTCGTAAGCAGTCTTATCTGAAAGCTTACCGGCACGGTCTAATACATCCACTAATTCTTTTACAACATCGCTTTTTGATGATGATTGGATGTTTAGTTTAATTGTATTTTTAGTTAATATCTCTGTAATTCTCATCTTACTTCCCCCTCTATAAAGTCTTTATATCTATCTGAGGCAATAGTTCTTCCATCTTCTCTTTTGTACAAAGCTCGAGTGAAAAAGCTGTTGCACTTCCTGAAGCTACACCAATCTTAAAAGCCTCTTCAATTGGATGATTTGTAGAATAGGCACTTATAAATCCTCCAACAACTGAATCTCCTGCCCCAACTGAATTCATCACTTTCCCTTTTGGAACATTTGCAACAAAGCTATTTCCTTCCGTTACAAGCAACGCACCTTTTTCAGCTAGTGACACAATTACATGTTGTACTCCTTGAGAGACCAGTTTCTTTGCATATACGTGTGCTTCTTCCACCGTTTCAATTTTTGTATCAAATAATTCACCCAACTCATGATGGTTTGGTTTAATTAAGAAAGGTTTTCCGGACACAACTTCTTTCAATGCTTCTCCTGAAACATCTGCAACCACTTTTATCTCTTTTTCATTACAAATATCCATAATTCTCTTATAGATGGAAGATGGTAATGTTCCAGGGATACTTCCTGCTAATAAAACAATATCATGATGATCCATGTCTTCAAATTGTTGTAAAAACTGATCTAATTGCTCATCTGACACACTTGGACCTAAACCATTGATTTCCGTTTCAACATCGGTTTTTAATTTAATGTTAATTCGTGTATCACCAGATACTTTTATAAATTGATGATTAATGTTCTCAGCAGTTAAAAAGTCCTCAATAAAAGCACCTGTAAAACCACCTAAAAAACCGATTGCCTTAGATTCTACACCTTGTCGTTTCATTACTCTTGATACATTAATTCCCTTTCCACCAGGAAACTTTGAATCATCTGTCATCCTGTTTAAAGAGCCAAATTCAAATTGTTCCAGTTTAACAATGTAATCCACTGAGGGATTTAGCGTTACAGTATAAATCATGAATTCACTACCTTTATTGCTTTATTTTTATATATGGATAAAGTTTTTCTCCTAATATCCATTACAAGTATTTTGTAATTTGTCATTGCAATTAATTTTTGTAAGCGAATTCACCGCTTACTTACACCTTATTATACTTTCACTTTCAGTCAAAATCAATCGAAAAATATCAAAAACTATCACTTTTTATATTTATATAATATTTTATCAATCATAAACAATCATATTTCAGAATTTAACTACTATTGCTATTTTATAAATGTTGGATATCACAAAACTTTTTGTCATTTTCCCTTTAAAGGAAAACCAAAAACCTCACACAGAAATAATCTGATTGTGAGGTTCTCTTAATTTATTAAAATTTATTCATATCGTAAAGATTCTATTGGACTTAATCGGGCTGCTTTATTTGCAGGGAGCATACCAAACACAATTCCTATAATCATAGAGAAAAGTAGTCCACCGACAACAACTTCCCACGAAATCAAAGGTGGCCATCCAGCAAAAATGGATACGATATTTGCTGCCACAGCACCTAAAATTATACCTATAATCCCTCCGATTAGTGTGAGTGTAACAGATTCAATTAGGAATTGGGTTAGAATTTGCCGCTTTGTGGCACCCAGTGCTTTTCGAATACCAATTTCCTTCGTTCTTTCTGTGACAGAAACAAGCATAATATTCATAACACCAATCCCTCCAACGAGAAGGGATATTCCGGCAATTGAGCCAATGATTAACGTCATTATTGTTGTAATTTGTCCGATTCCTTCTGCCATTTCTTCCATATTAAACACTTTGTATGACTCTTCAGTATTATGGGAGGTATTTAATAGAGTCGTTGCCTTCTCGCCAACTTCTTTCATCACATCAGCATTCTTGGCTTGTAATGTTACTTGGTTATATTCATTTTTACCAAAAGAATTACGAAAAGTATTCCAAGGAATATATACTTCCATAGTTCCAAAGGCAAAAAGACCACTAGGTTTTTCTAATACTCCAACAATTTCAATTGGCTGACCTTTAACCCAAATTACCTCACCTATTGCAGACTTATCATCGAAAATTTCTGTGCTCAGTTCATGGCTAATAACACCTACTCTGGTTCCTCCTATATATTCACTTTCTAATAGGTTTCTGCCAGATTGAACATTTAAATTATTCACTTCCATATATGCTTGGTTTACACCATAAACACTTGTATCAGCTGTCTCTTCACGGAAACTTGTTTGGAAATATTCGGTTGATGATGCAACGACTTTTTTCACTTCAGGAATCTCACTTAATGCATTTACATCATCTTGGGTGAAAGCTGCATTCATATAAGCATTTGGGTTTGATAACAATTCTTCTTCACTCGGTTCATAATATACTTCTATAGTGTTTCCGGGGCCTGTTATCGAAGTTTTTAATAATTGTTCGCCCCCCTGTCCTATTGCCACAACAAGAATGACTGAGGCAACACCAATAATGATACCTAACATAGTTAAAATGGAACGTAATTTGTGAGCGAGAACTGAGCTTAATGCCATTTTAATATTTTCCATTAAACTCATCTATACTCTCCCCCGCTCTTCATCAGAGAGAATCATTCCATCTCTAACTGTAATGATTCGATTTGCGTATTCTGCAACCTCTTGTTCATGGGTAACAAGAATGACAGTGGTACCCTCTTTGTTCAATTGTGTAAATTGCTCCATAATGGATATACTTGTTTTGCTATCCAGAGCACCGGTGGGTTCATCAGCCAAAATAATTTTCGGTTCATTCACAATTGACCTGGCTATAGCAACCCGTTGTTTTTGTCCACCAGATAATTCATTAGGCAGGTGATTTAGTCTTTCACCTAAACCTACCTTTTCTAGAGCTTGTTTTGCTCGTTCCTCCCGCTCTTTCTTCTTGTAGCCGGCATAAACCATTGGAAGTTCCACATTTTTCAAGGCTGATAACCTTGGTAATAATTGGAATTGTTGAAAAACAAATCCGATCGAGAGGTTTCTTACTTTTGCAAGCATTTCATCCTTGTATGTTGAAATGTCCTCTTCATCTAAAAGGTAGGCTCCTGAAGTGGGATTATCCAGACAACCAATTACGTTCATTAAAGTTGATTTTCCAGAACCCGATGGACCCATAATGGCAACAAACTCTCCATTATTAATCGTAAGATTGATGTTTTTTAACACGTCTAACGTATCTTGACCTACTTTATAGCTTTTTGTAATTGACGTTAGCTCAATCATTTTTCGTTCACTTCCAAGTTATCCCGGACTTCTTCTGAAGGATTAAGAATGACTTTTGATCCTGATTTAATACCTGATTTAATTTCCATATACTCATTACTGGCTGTTCCAATTTCGACCTCATTATGAACGGCCTTTCCTTCTTCAAGGGTGTATACATAGTAGTCTTCGCCATCTTGTTTTACAGCCTCTAAAGGCACAGCTACTGCAGAGCGTTTCTCTGTTTCAATATCCATAATTAACTTAAATCCGGGCTTAGCCTCAATATTTTTATCATCAATAGAAACTTCAATAGAATATTGAACAGCTGTTTCTTCACCTGATATCGCTGTTTCACTTTGTACAGGTAAATAGCTAACTTTTGCTACTTTTCCCTTCCATTCCTTGTCTGTAAGAACATCTGAACGCAAAGTAACGGCTTGCCCTTCATTTATTTTCAAGGAATCATATTCCGATATTGTCCCTTTCACCATTAAGTCTTCCGAATTACCTATATGTAAAATAGGAGCTTGTGAAATCCCTTTTATCGCGTCTTCATTGATAGTAAGAACTGTTCCAGCACTTTCACTTTTAACGAC
The DNA here is from genome assembly GCF_000518865.1 of Bacillus sp. J37. GTDB lineage: Bacteria > Bacillota > Bacilli > Bacillales > Bacillaceae > Metabacillus. The sequence goes on from NZ_JAEK01000014.1 coordinate 97,533, forward strand.
AAGATCTTCAAGCTTATTTTCAATCGTTTCCTTTTGAAGCAGAATCTGCCTTGCATCAAGATCTGCGACCTTTAAATCCGTCTTAAGCTGATCACGTTCAGCATCAATTTGTTTTTCAGCTTCCTCTTCTCCTACTTGTTCCTTTAAATCCTTTTCTTTATCATCTAAATCATCAATTTGATCTTTAATTCGATTAATTTGTAAATAGGAGGATTCAAGGGAAAGAGCATTTTGTTCTTTTTCTAATTGTAACTGTTCGTTTTCATATTTTATTAATGGGGTATCCTCGGCTACCTTATCACCTTCTTTTACAAGGACCTCGGCTACCTCACCATTTTCAGGCACATAATATACAAAGTTTTCTTTACTTAAAGAGAGTGTACCGGGAACCATAACACTCCCGGTCAACTCACGCTCCTCTACTGTCTCCGTCTCCACTGAAAGGACTTCCTGATTTGATGCCCTGTAGATGTTTACTCCAACTAATAGTATGATCAAAGACACTACAGCAATTGAAATCCAAACTTTTTTCTTCATTAAAATTGCGCCAGCCCTTCTAAAGCTCCAGAAGCTGCAGCAAAGATAAGACCTAATACAAAGAAGATAATTGTTATTGTATAGGCTGCCGGTTTAGAAAGTTGTGCTACTTTCACTAGACCGATTCCAAGTAAGATATAATACCAGATTTGAAATACCTCGATCGCACCTAAAATACCACCCAAAACACCTTCAGCACCCACAAAACTGTTAAGACTTGTAACCATAACCATTGAATGTGATCCAATAGCATATATAATAAGCTGGTTTAATAATTGCCCAATAGCTGAAATAAAACTTGTAAAAATGATTAATGAAAACATTTGTTTAAATGTAACCGGTGACTTAGCAATCTTCGTGATTCCAAATAATATACCACCTACAATTAAATATCCAATCGGTGTACCGAACAATGCTCCAATGCCACCGAAGATAATTCCAAACATTTTTGAAATTTCTATTTGATCAGCCGGCATTCCTTCCATGCCCGGCATTGTTGCGTAATCAACATTTAAAGCGGCTAATACACCCACAAGTGCACCTAAAATAGAAAGAATAATTAAAGGAAGCCAAATTGTCGGTTTTTCACGCATTCTTTCAAACTGTTCCCCCGGTTGAAAAATCATTCCAAATAATGATGGTTTCTTTGTTTGTATAGTTTCTTGTTCCATCTTTTTTCCCTCCAAAATATATTTTCATATACTTATACGAGGGTGATTGGAAATAGTTTCATAAAAAAGGTTTTTATTTGCAAAAAATTTCTGAATTACTAATTTTTCATTAGGAAAACCTAGCTTATCGCCAAGTTTAATGGAGAAAGTCTTAAATTCTCTTCTACTATCATTGAATAAAAATCTTATACTTTCTGATTCGTATAAAAAAACTCTTAAGTACCATGATCTATATAACCTTCAAATATGCCTTCATGAAGATTATATAGAAAATGAACTTAAGAGTGTTAACCTATCAATTTTCTTGGAAACTATTTTCTTCTTTATACAAATCTTTTCTTGCGACACCCGATTCATGAGCAGCTTTGACAACTGCTTTTCTAACTTTATCAACAACTTTTTGATTAAAAACACTAGGTACAATATATGTTTCACTTAATTCATCATCTGAAACAACGTCCGCGATTGCTTTTGCTGTAGCAATCTTCATTTGTTCATTGATTTCTGAAGCCCGGCAATCTAATGCCCCCCGAAAAATACCTGGAAAACATAAAACATTGTTAATCTGATTTGGATAATCAGAGCGTCCGGTGGCCAATACTTTTACATATGGCTCTGCAATTTCCGGATCAATTTCCGGATCCGGATTTGCTAATGTAAATACAATAGGATCCTTTGCCATTGATTGAAGGTGCTCTACTGTTAAAACTCCTGGTGCAGATACTCCTATAAAAACATCAGCGCCTTTAATGACATCTGTAAGCGAACCCCTTAAGTTATCGGGATTAGTCATTTGAGAAAAGGCTGTCCAGTTTTGATTTTCATAGGATTCATTTTTGTTAAGGGCACCTATGCGATCAACTCCAATAATTTGTCGGACACCTGCTGCTAGCAACATTTTGGCACAAGCTGTCCCTGCAGCTCCCACTCCATTAAGAACGACTTTAATTTCTTCTATATTCTTTCGTGTCAACTTCAATGCATTATAAAGACCTGCTAACAATACAACAGCTGTACCATGCTGATCATCGTGAAAAACAGGAATATTTAATTCAGATTTAAGTGTTTCCTCAATTTCAAAGCACCTTGGTGAAGAAATATCCTCCAAATTTATACCGCCAAATGCAGGTGCAATCGCTTTAACAATTTTAATAATCTCATCAGGGTCTTTCGTGTCAAGACATATTGGAAATGCGTCAACACCTGCCATTTGTTTAAACAACATTGCTTTCCCTTCCATTACAGGCATTGCTGCTAATGGACCAATATCACCTAAGCCTAAAACGGCTGTACCATCTGAAACAACCGCAACGGTATTTCGCTTAATTGTTAATGAGTGAGCTTTTTGTGGTTCATCTTCTATCGCACGACAAACCTGTGCAACACCTGGAGTGTAAACTCTTGATAAATCATCGCGGTTTTTAATGGGATTTTTTGGTGTAACTTCAATTTTCCCTCCAAGGTGCAAGAGAAATGTACGATCGGAAACTGAGATGACTTTTACACCTTTTAGTAACCCTAGAACATCCATTACGTTTTGACCATGCTTCTGATTTTTTACTGTTATCGTAATATCTCGTACTGTTTGTGTTTTGCTTGTAGAGATCACATCAATCCCTATTATATCTCCGCCAACTTCACCTATTACTTTTGCAATTTCACTAAAGGTAATTAAGTTTTTTTGAAAATGCAATCGAATAATAATATTTGTGCTAGCATTACTTAATTGTGACATCTCTGACCTCCATATCTTTTACTTTTAAAGAGGGATATTCTTAAGAATGATACAGCTCACTTACGAACATTCATTGTAAGCGGTTTAAATATCCTATTTCCATTTTAGTACAACTTTTATAAATTGTAACTGTTTTCTTCTTGTTGATCTAAAAACTAATTTTCACAAAAAAACCGGCACCCTTTTTATTAAAGGGTGCCGGTATCATCATTTATGGATGAACAGCTTCTAAAATTTGATCATTAAAATAGACAACATGTGAGAGAATGGTTTGACCTTTCATCTTCTTCAAAGATTGTTTTGCTTCCTCTTCATTATCAAACTCATACATTTTAATACTCTCTTCATCATACAAGGTTATGACCCACATTTTCCTGTTGTGCCTCCAATAATTAGTGGATTTAAAAATAATTTTACTTCCACCAAAAATAATATCTCTAATTTTAAGTATTGTAAATAGGTTGATATATATTTTACATAATGTTCAAATTTATGAACTATACAATTGAAGCTAGATCACTTTATCACCGTTCAACGAATAAACTCATTCTATTGCAAGAAAAAAGCGTTAGGTCAACGCTTTTTTATCCTACTTCTAACATATTAAACTGTGCTTTCACTAACCCATAGTAAATACCTTTTTTCTCCATCAATTGTTGGTGGCTTCCCTGTTCCATAATATGACCATGGTCAAGGACAATGATATTATCAGCTTCTCGAATGGTTGAGAGTCGATGAGCTATCATAATTGCAGTTCTTCCTTTTAAAAGTGTTCTCAATGCATGTTGAATTTTCACTTCTGTTTCTGTATCAATACTTGCTGTTGCCTCATCAAGGATGATGATGCGCGGATCTGCAAGCAATGCTCTTGCAAACGAAATTAATTGTCTTTCACCAACTGATAAAATGTTCCCTCTTTCTTCTACCTCAGTAAAATAGCCACTTGACAGATTTTTAATAAAATCATCTGCACCTACAGCTTTAGCTGCCTCAATAACATCTTCATCAGAAGCCTCAGGACGACCAAAACGGATATTATCAATGATCGTTCCAGAGAATATAAAAGTATCCTGAAGAACAACACTTATTTGTGACCTTAGTTCCTGAATCGATAAATCTTTTATATGAATGTCATCAATTTTTACCTTTCCAGCTGTTGCATCATAAAAACGACTAATTAAGTTTGCTATCGTCGTTTTACCTGACCCTGTATGCCCTACGAGGGCTACTGTTTGCCCAGCATCAATGGTAAGAGAGACATCATGTAATGCCTTTCTTGAGGAATCATAGGTAAATTCTACAGATTCAAACGTTATTTTCCCTTCCATATTTGTTAGAGAAATCGGACTATGAGATTCAGCCACTATCGGTTTTTCATCCAGGAATTCAAAAATCCGTTCAGATGAAGCCATCCCCATCAGCAACTGATTATATACCTGCCCTAAGCGTGAGATCGGTTCCCAAAACATGCCTAAATAAAAGGCAAATGAAACGAAGATTCCGATCGTAATTGATTCATTAGCTATTAAACTGGCACCGTATGCAATTAAAATCGCTGTTCCAATCGCATTTGTCATTTCAACCATCGGCGTAAACATTGCATTTCTTTTTGTTGCATTTTGCCAAGCACGGAAGTTTTCACTATTCACGCCATCAAAGAATTCTATATTCTCTTTTTCTTGTGTAAATGATTGTGTTACACGGATTCCCTGAATGGACTCATTTAAATGAGAATTTAATTTTGATTGCTTTAACCTTACTGTTTGCCAGGAACGGCGTATTTTTTTTCGTAAGCTTGTAGAAATAAAAAACATTAATGGAACAATAATTAAGATAGCTAACGTTAGTTGTGGACTTAACGTAAATAATAAGGCAACAACACCAATTAATAGGATAAAATCCATCAATAGATTAATAACACCACTAGTAAACAATTCCTGGAGTGAATTAATATCATTCATAATTCTCACAAGAATCGAACCTGCCGAACGTTGATCAAAAAATCGGTGTGACAACGTTTGAACATGTGTGAATAAATGCTTCCGTATATCATATATTACATTCTGACCCAACATATTCATCCATTTAATGCGGAATTTATTGGCAATATAAGACAAAATATACAATCCTGCAATTGTAACAACTAATACTGTTAATAGATTTATATCTTTATTAGCAATAGCATAGTCAAGTGTATACTTTCCAATTAAAATTGGAGCAACTAACCTGACAAGTGCTGATACGAATACCGCAACAAATGCTGCTGGAAGCAAATTTTTTGAGTACGGCTTTAAATAGCTGAAAAGTCTCCACATTTGCTTCCAGTTAAATGGTTTATCAATAATTGTGTCTGTGGAATAGTGAAACCTTTCCATAATTTTTTCTTTTTTTGGCTTATGATCCATAATTTCACCTACCCTGCCGTTGACTGTAAAACAGCCTTTTGGTCTTTATATTGAATATCATAAATTCGTTTGTAATAGCCATCTTTTCTTATCAAATCTTCATGATTTCCTCTTTCTGTAATTAAACCGTTTTCAAGAACAAGAATTTCATCAGCATGTTTTAAAGAAGAAATTCGATGTGCAATAATGAAGGTCGTTCTACCTTTCATGACTTCTTTTAACGCTTTTTGAATATTAAATTCTGTTGTCATATCAACCGCACTCGTGGAATCATCTAAAATTAAAATACTTGGATTCAAACAAATAGCCCTGGCAATCGCAATCCTTTGTTTTTGTCCACCTGATAAACCTAACCCCCGCTCACCAAGCATTGTGTCATATCCATTAGGAAGTTCCATAATAAAGTCATGTGCCTGTGCTCTTTTTGCTGCATCAATAATGGTATCCATTGAAGCATCTGGTCTGCCATATGAAATATTGGATTTTATTGTGGAAGAAAATAAAAATGATTCTTGTAAGACAACTCCAATATTTGAACGTAATGCATGTAAGGAAAAATCTCTAATATCTTTGCCATCGATAACAATCTGTCCACTTGATGGAGTATAAAACCGTGTTATAAGTTGGGTTAAGCTCGTTTTTCCAGACCCGGTTGCACCAATTATTCCTATTGTTTTTCCAGATGTTGCGTTAAATGAAATGTCATTTAACGCAAGCTCATCCTCATCCTTATACCGAAGGCTAACATGATGAAACTCCACATTGCCATTTATCTTTGTCTCGGAAATTGATGTATCCATATCTCTAATCGTCTCATCGGCATCGAGAATTTCCAGCAATCTTTCTCCAGAAGCTTTTGATTGAGAAAATAGATTAATAACAAATCCCAAGTGCATAATTGGGCCCATTAAATACCAAACTAAGCTAAAAAATGCGACAAGTTCACCTGGTTGAAGACTACCTTGAATGACTAAAATACTTCCGTATGCGAGTAAGGCTACAACACAAATATTACCTATCAGCTCCATAAGCGGGAAGAACTTCGCCCAAACATATGAAGTTGTTAAAGATTTTTCTTTATAATCCCCATTTGATTGATTGAATTTTCCTATCTCAAACTCCTCTCGAGAAAGTGCTTTTACGGTTTGAATCCCACTAATATTTTCTTGAACATTTGTATTCAATTTCCCAAATGATTTACGGATATTCCGGAAGGCCGGATGAACTCTTTTATCAAAACGATAAACTGTTAAGGCTAAAAACGGTAATGCAGCAATCGTAGCAAAAGTTAATGGTACAGAATAAATAAACATGACCGTTAATGTCCCACACACTAAAAGGATAAAACGAACTAGTTCTGAAAACCCGAAAGATAAAAAGAAACGAAATCCTTCTACATCAGCAGTTAGCCGGGACATTAAGTCACCTGTTTTTGCATTGTCATAATACATAAAAGGCAACCTCTGGAGCTTTTCGTACAATGCATTCCGAAGCCGGTACACAGATTGAATTCCAAACATATCTCCTAAATATTGATGAAAAAATGCAGATACCCCTTTTACAACCATTAATGCTAAAAATCCACTTACAATCCATGGAATATATTCATATTGTTCTTTTAAAACAATTTCGTCAATTGTTAATTGAAGAACAATTGGATAGACCACAGTAATGGTGGTAATAAATAAAACAAAAAACAATGACCATAAAAAATACTTTTTATATGGCCAATAAAAGCTTTTCAGCTTTTTAAAGGTTTCCATATATACCCTCCCCGTTCACATGTTCCATTTTTGATCACATTATCTATAAATATAACGTGATACGTTTAAATATATCGGGAATCGAAATATTTTTCCATATATTTATCTGAATCTTAAAAAAAACACAACTATAGAATGAACAGACCTACTCCAAAGGACGGAAATCAGAAAACATACTAATCCCTCTCCGATCTCTAATTAGTGTTAACTATGAAGAACATATATCTTCTAACTCAGCTTTATCACGACGATATCTGCTTATTAATATCACGATCTTCTCCTTTTTTATGTTAAACTATGAACATGTTACTTTTTCCTGAAGGATGTGTCATATTGAAAAGGTTAAAAATCGTCATCCCTATTTCAATTATTGTCTTTATTTTTGCGATCAGAATTCTTGATCAAAATTATGGTGAGGATATTACAATTGGCATAAGAACCTTAATAGCGTTAGGAGGAGCTTTCTTTTCTGGTGTTATCTCCTATTTTCTATTTCCCGGTAATCAGAATCAAAAACAACATTAATTATTATTTCGAAGGTTCATCAATTATGTTAACCTTCAAAATGCCGATCCTATCCCAAAATTCTTTAGAACAAAAAAACCAGCTAATTCAACAATTGTAAAATTAGCTGGTTTAGAAAATTTATACATGATAGCGGTCAATAATTGATTGAAGTTCTTCAGCCATATCCGTTAATGATTTTGCAGCCATAGTAATTTCTTCCATAGAAGCAAGCTGCTCTTCTGTTGTAGCAGCGACTTCTTCAGAAGTGGCTGAACTTTCTTTTGCAATAACAACTAGTTCATTGGCAGAAGCACTTACTTCCTGTACAGCAGCAGAAATTTGCTGGACAACTGCTGATACTTCTTCGATCTGCGGAGTCATCCTATTCATTCGATTCATTATTAAATCAAACTTTTCTGAGGTTTCTGTTGAAATAGAAAGCCCTTGTTCAGCGTTTTTGGATACCTCATTCATAACCTCAACAGATTGGTCAGTATCATTTTGTATAGAAGAGATAAGTGCAGAGATTTGTCCTGCTGATTGTTGAGATTTTTCAGCCAATTTCCTTACTTCATCTGCAACAACTGCAAATCCTTTCCCATGTTCTCCAGCTCTTGCAGCCTCAATTGCTGCATTAAGTGCTAATAAATTTGTTTGATTCGCAATATCTGATATTGCGTCTAATATTTTTCCAATCTCTTGAGAACGAATAGAAAGCGACTGAATGACTTTGTTAGATTCTGCAACAGAGGCATGAATAAAGCTCATTTGTTCTAAACTATTTTTTACATATTCTCCACCAATTTCAGCTTCTTTTATTGTATCTTGCGCTAAATTCGAGACACTTTGAGAGCTTGAAGAAATGCGAAGAACACCTTGAAGAACTTCTTCTAATGCTGCATTATTTGCCTCGATTTTTAAAGTTTGTTGTTCCGCACCTGCAGCAACCTCTTGGATAACTTCTGTTACTTGTTTTGTCCCTGCCGTTGTTTGATCGGCACTTGCAATTAGTTCTTCAGAAGAGGAACTAACTCGTTCAGAAGCAGACTGTAAATTAGTGATCATACTGCGCAGGTTTTCAACCATTATTTTAAAGCTTTTAGACAGCTTGCCAATTTCATCATTTGTGTTTGTATCAACCGCTACGCCTAAATCACCATTCGATATACTTTCAGATGTGTGAATCAACTTACGAATTGGCTGTAAAATTGCTCGTATAATCATAAAAATGATGATCCCGCCTACTACAAAAGAAATAATAATGACAATTAAAGTGTCTTGCAGAATTCCATTCGCACTCTCTGTTGTTTCACTTGAATAAAGTGTACCAGCAATTTTCCATCCAGTAAGCTCATTAGTAGTAAAATCCATTCGCATATCATTACGGTCTAATTGATAGGCGAAAAACCCCTTTTCACTTTCAAATAATTTATTTACCCAAGTTCCCTTGACCTCTTCGCCTTGCATTGTTGGATGAATGATATAGTTTTTAGTCTTATCAATAATCGTGACATATCCTTCACTCCCTACCTTTACCTCACTAGTCAATTCACTTAAAGAGTTAATATCAATGTCAACCGCTATAACACCAGAAGTATCATTAAGTACTTTTGCAAACGTAACAGATATTTCATTTGTGTCGGCATCAATATATGGATCCGTTATGACAACGTCCCCCTTATTTTCCATTGCTAGGGTATACCAAGGACGATCTCTTGGATCATAGTCATCTGGTAACTGGACAGACCTAGGTGAGACAACCATATCACCTGTATTAAAGCCGATATAAATCGCTTGAGCACTTGGCTTTGTTTGAATATACTGATTAAATTTCATCATGATTTTCTCAAAATCATCAGTTTCTACTTTAGCATTAGCTGTTTTTGCTGTTTTAGCAAAATATTCGATATCCTCTTTTATTGGCTCAAGTTGAGCATTTAAAGAAGAATTAATAAGTTGGACACTTTCCCGGGCGGTTTGTAACATACTTTTTTCCAGCTCTGATTGTGCCGATTTATACGAAATTAGCCCTATCAAAGAACTCGGTATCAGTAATATAGATACAAAAGCAATGATTAATTTTTTTCTTATTGTTAAATTGGAAGTCCATTTATTTCGTAATTTTTTTATACGTTCGAATAAGTCTTTCATGATGCCATTCTCCTCTTTTTAATATGTAACTTTAAAACTTTCATTTCCATCGTTATATTAGACTAACATCCATATAGGTCAATCATACTATGCTGAACTGAATTTGACTACAAAATAATCTCAATTTTGTATATTCGGAATATAATGACAACTCTCTAATATTTTACTACTATTATTTTCTACCTAATTTTTAAGGCGAGCAAAAAAGAGAGACAGCCTCGGTTGTATGGTCACCTAAGACTGTCCCTCTGATAAATCAAGCAATCGTATATTGCTCATAAAGATCATTTAATGAATAACATTCTTTTTGACGGAGTTTATTTACGTATATACTCCAAAGTTCTGCCGTTAATTTTGCGTCATATAGAGCATGATGTCTCCCCTGGATAGGAATGCCATTATGCTCACAACACTCTTCAAGAGTGACCAACTTTTGATCAGGTTCTGCAATTCGATATAGAAAAGACATATCAACAAGACGATGTTTAAACGGAGCACGATATAACTTCCATGATGCATGCTGAAGGAAATTTTTCTCATGATTTGCATGATGTGCGACAAGTGTATAGTCTTGAGTAAATTGAAAAAATTCAAATAGTGCCTCAGATAATAATGGAGCATGATCCAACTCTTTGTTTGTTAATCCTGTTAGTTGACTTATTTCTTCAGAGATTTTTTTTTCTGAGCGGACCAAAGAATAAAATGTCTCTCTCTCTTTGATTTCATCTCCCTTTACCTTAATAGCACCGATCGAAATTATCTGATCTCCTTGATCAGGGTAAAACCCGGTTGTTTCAATATCAAACACAATGACATTAAGGTCTGTAAGCGGAATATTTAACGTTTCTTCAACCTTCATTTCTCGCTGCAATTGTCTCATATATGCTACCTGCTGATGAGATTGCCTCCCTTGCAATCCGCCTAGCCTTCCTTTCATAAAAAAAAACGGGTCAAATGTCATGATAAACACCCTTTATCAATAATCCCTTCCACATAATAATGAAGTTTTTTTCCATCCCTTAAAATGCTTTTCATGTCACGTTTTTCTTCCTTTGATATCTTTTTTATATTCAAGTAATGGACATCATCATATGAAGTAGCACTTTTAAATAACATGACTCTGTATTTGAGTAATTTTTCAAAGTTATGTTTGTAATAGAGCATATCATTTTTGTAATTTCCAATTTCAGATAGGCAATTTAACCTGTCTATAGTTGAAGTTTTTAAAACGCCTTCTTTCATCGCCAATACTCTTATAGCATTTACATAAGGTAAAAATGCCGTTTTCTTTAAATCAATCGAACCTTTGTATTGACCGCTTTGCTCCACATAAATTTGCCCCAATGGACCTACGGATTGTTTAATATGCTGTATATTATCCATAAGCCGCTTTAAAAGCTTTGGCTCCTTTTGTTGATAATCATAGATGATTTTCTTCAACTCTTCCACAAGATCACCATTTCCTATCAAACTTCGGGAATCATAAAAAATTTGTAAATATCTTATCGACTCCCAACTTCTTTCATCCATCCAATGAATAAGCTGACCTTTCCAATCCTGAAATGATTTACACCATAAGGGATTTGAGCTCATAACTTTTCCTTCACAATACGGATAGCCGATAAGAAATAATCCTTTAGATAATTCTTCACCAAGCTTATTAAAATACTCCTTTGCCTGATTAGAATGTTGCTCATAAATTAAACCATGATCCTGATCACTTATAATTCCTTGTTCATAACGACCTCCACTTCCTGTTATAAACCAAGAATAAGGACATGGAGGTTTTCCATAAGTTCTTTCATGATGAAAGAGTGCTAATTGACTAGCACTCCTCATCATCTCATCATGAAATTCATTCAAGATTCTTGTTTCAGACTCATAATTGTGGATATGTTCATCTTTCCATTTTTTAATTGATTCATAGGAATCGAAATTTCCTTTCATGAGAGACACTTCCTCACGTTTTGTCAAAATGAGTGTTCTAGACCACTTATTCTGATTATGAACCAACATTTTGATCTTTGGAAGTAAATAATTCAGGATAACCATAGCTTCCATGCTCACTCATGTCTAATCCCATTACTTCTTCTTCTTCAGTTACACGCAAACCGTTCATCACTTTCTTCGCAATAGCAAGGATAACAAATGATACAACAAATGCATAAATTCCTGAAACAGCTACACCCATGAATTGTACACCTAATTGATCAAGACCACCGCCGTAGAATAGGCCCGGTTTCCCAACAGTAGCCAATTCCGGTGTTGCGAAGAATCCTGTTGATAATGTGCCCCAGATCCCTGCTACACCGTGAACAGAAAGTGCAAAAATCGGATCATCAATTTTTCTCTTTTCGAAGAATCTTGCACTATAGAATACTAGAATACCAGCAATAAATCCGATTACAACGGCTGCCCATGTGTCTACAAATGCACATGATGCAGTGATGGCAACTAATCCTGCCAATGCACCATTAAGCATAGTAGGTACATCTGATTTCCCTAAAACCATCCAAGAAATAAGAAGTGCTGAAACTGCACCTGCTCCGGCAGCTAAGTTTGTATTCATTGCAACAAATCCAAAGAACCCTTCATCAACTGCTACAGTACTACCTGCATTAAATCCAAACCAACCTACCCAAAGAATTAACACACCTAGAGCTGTAAAGACTTGGTTATGTCCTTGAATATTGTTTGCTGAGCCATCTTTATTGTATTTTCCGATACGAGGTTTTAAGAGAATTGTTGCTGCAAATGCAGCCATTGCTCCAGTTAAATGAACAACAGTTGATCCTGCGAAGTCTTGCTTACCGTGTTCAGCTAACCATCCGCCACCCCAGATCCAATGAGCTATTACAGGATAAATAAGTGCTGAGAATAGAATTGTAAATACAAGATAAACAGATAATTTAGCACGTTCAGCGAAACCACCTAAAGCAATTGTAATTGAGATACAAGCAAACGCACATTGAAATACAAAGAATACTGCAGTTGAATAACTTGCCCCTTCTGCTTGAGCTCCTGAATAGAAGAAGTCTGTTAATCCAACGAAAAAGTTTCCATTTCCACCAAATGTAAATGCATAACCGACTGCCCAATAAACTAATGATGCAAGACCAACTGTGAAAATTGTTTTACCGGCAATATGACCGGCGTTTTTCATTCTTGTTGATCCTGCTTCTAGTAAAATAAACCCACCTAACATAAAAATAACTAAAATTGCACCTAACATAATCCAAACACTATTCATCAAAAACAAAGTGTCTTCCATACTATTTCCTCCCGTCTGTATACTTAACTTAAGATGTTAGAAAATATAACATCTGTTTCTTATTTACTATTCTATACGATATTTCATAAGTGTCAACCTGTTTTTAAAAGTTTCTGATAATTTAATGTGAGAATATCTAACACAACATAAAAACACAATAAATAAAAACACCCCAAACAACATGAGATGCTTCCTAAGACGATTCATTGTTTTATGATTTTCTTCTTTTTCATTTCCTTACTAAAGTCCTTAAGAATTGAAAACGACATCGCAATTAGGACAAAAGTTAGAGGAAATGCACTAACAATTATTGCTGTTTGCATCGCATTTAATCCACCTGAGAGCATTAAGACGACCGCGGATGCTGATAAGAAAAACCCCCAAACAACTTTCACGATATTTGGCGGGTTTAAACTTCCGTTAGTTGATTGCATTCCTAAAACAAATGTAGCTGAGTCAGCTGATGTCACAAAGAATGTGGTAATTAACATTAGTGTTATGACAATTAATAATCCTGTTAGCGGTAATTGCTGATAAACAAAGAATAGAACCGTCTCCAATGTCTGACCACTTACATCCAGCCCTTCAAAAAACTCGTAGTAAATACCGGTACCACCAAATACAGCAAACCAAAAAATACAAACAAGTGTCGGTATAACTAATACAGCTATCATGAATTCTCTCACCGTTCTTCCCTTCGAAACACGAGCAATAAATGTTCCTACAAATGGCGCCCAAGCTATCCACCATGCCCAATAAAAGATCGTCCAGTCTTGAATCCATGCAGCGTTTTCCTCGTTAAATGGAGAAAGTCTTAATCCCATACTAGGTAAATTTTGAATATAACTACCTAAAGTTGTTGTAAACAAATCCAATAAAAAACCAGTAGGTGCCAAGAATAAAAAGACGATAAGAAGAATAACAGCCAGTATTAAATTTGCATTACTTAAATATTTTATCCCTTTTTGAATACCTGTCGTAGCTGATAACATAAATAAGACAGTCACAATTGAAATAATAACTAACTGTATCGTAAAAGATATCGGAATTCCTGTTATATAATTTAATCCGCTATTAATTTGTGCAGCTCCCAGACCAAGAGATGCAGCCACCCCGAAAATCGTAGCAAATACAGCTACAACATCAATAATTATTCCCAGTGTTCCGGTTGCGCGTTTCCCAAGCAAAGGAGTTAATGTTACACTCATCAATCCAGGCTGCTTTTTTCTGAACTTGTAATAAGCTAACACTAGTGCAATCACTGCGTAAATAGCCCATGCATGGAAGCCCCAATGCAAATACGTATAGCGTAGTGCCACCTTTGCAGCATCAGCGGTCCCTCCATCTCCGATTGGTGGACTCGCAAAATGTGATACTGGCTCCGAAACTCCAAAAAACAACAATCCAATACCCATCCCTGCACTAAATAACATCGCAAACCAAGTAGGTCGTTTGAATTCCGGCTTTTCATCATCAGCACCAAGTCTAATTTTTCCATACCTACTAAATATTAAAAACAAAGCAAAAATCAAAAAGAAAGTTGCAGACAATTGATAAAACCAACCAAAGCTACTTAGAAAAAAGCCCTTCGTTTTATCCATCATTACCCCTAGATGAACAGGAGCAACAACACCCCAACCAACAAAGAATGTTGCGATTACGATTGAAATCCAAAAAACCTTTGTTACTTTTTCCATTATATTGTTCTCCTTTTGATGTAAATCACAGATAAAACTTTAAAAAAAGTATGTGTGTTTATTATGTAGCATTTCTCTTTTTTTAAGAATTACTAATCTCTTCGATAGGGAAAATTAACCCATTTTATTAAAACTAAACATAAAACCGGAGCTTTAGAGTTTATATACATCCCTCCATTCAATCAATTTTCTTAAATTTGGCTTTACCCAATGAAAGAGCTATAATATTAAATGCAAAATAAAACCTTGTATATGGATAATGAAAGAGGTATTAATATGAACATTATTGAATCAACAATTGAAACACTGGAAGATCCATTTGGCATTTTGTCCGGCGAACGTTATGAAATTTTCCTTACATTAGAAGTTGATGAGGAGGATGAGTTATATAGTGAACATGGCATTAAATTGAAACTAATCTTTGCCATCGATCAAAACCAATCAAAAATTGCTCAGTATGATTTTATCGAGAGCACCACAGAAAAAGTATTAGATTTCGCTCTCGAAGAAGAGGAAGAGCAGCAAGTAAAAGCCTATTGCGAGAAACTTGTGGCAGAATTATAAACAAAAGCCCAAGTGCCTTGAACAGCCCAGGGTAAATAAGCCAATTCAGAATAGAAGGCGTTCTTTGCCTTCAATTCTAAATTGGCATATGACCTCGAGGGGCCAGGCGCTGAAGCTGGATACCGAGACTTAACCAAAGTACAAAGAATTTTATTGTTTCCTAAGATCGAGTAGAGGGAAAATAATCTAATTATTTTCGCCCCTCTCACACCACCGTACGTACGGTTCCGTATACGGCGGTTCAATTTATATTACAGTGTGTACTTTTAGATAATGATCTAAAGCAGAGGGAAGACCCCTCTGCTTTAGTCTTTTGTTTGAGATTGCTCTTTGAACAACTTTCGATAAACCGATGTATCGATAACCTCTTCGACAGAAGGTTAATCCCTTCGCCTCTCCCTCAGGGATTCCTAATTGGATAAGCGATTTGATTCGTTTCTTCGATACCTTCCATTGCTTCCATATGATGACTCTAATTCTGGAGCGAAG
>NZ_JAEK01000015.1 GCF_000518865.1 Bacillus sp. J37
GCACGAAGCCTTGTGAGGAGCGGAGTTACCGGTGTTGGTAATGAGCACCGCAGCAAGGTGAGTAACGAAGAAAGCGAGCGTTTGTCAACAGTCTGAGAGAAACGATTTAGTCGTTTCTCTATTTTTATATAGAGTGGCTTGAGGGCTAAGCTATTTCTATTATCGTTTTAATAAAGGACTTACTATAGAAATAGGTACTGCAAAAATTTGGGTTTCGTAAGCAATCGGGTCAAATTAAGGAATAACAATCTAAATATTGTGAAGAAATGTACTTAAACGTGGCAGTACAGCTTAACTAGAAGGAATAATCAATTTCATATCGAATCCATTACGAGTATGTATGACCAGATTGGATAGTAAATAGAAGGTAATGATGAAAGGTGATCGGGAGAGATTAAAGGATCAGGTTAATCTAAAAACACCTGCCGAATGGAAATCATTGTTAATGAATTGTCACGGCGTGATGTTATCAGATGTAGAGAAAATATATAGTACTTGAATTCAGAATTACAAAGGGGTATTTAAATGAGTGACATTATACTGCTTATTACTTTCAAAAACGATCTTATCAATTATTCAAAAGAACAGCTAAGAAATATTTCCGAAGAAGGGGTTTGGTCAATTGGACAGATGTATGACCATTTAATTGTTGTTGCCCATGAGTATCTAGATAATATGGAATCATGTGCTACATTAAATGAGGATTACTCTCTTGGGAAAACTCAATTTGGTGAGCAATTATTTAGTAACGGAGGGTTTCCACCTATTAAAATAAGATTACCAGAAGAGTTAAATTCTCCACCTAATAATTCAGACAGTAAGGAAGACCTAATTAGCAGGATGGATCAGTTAATTCAAAGACTGAGTCATTGGGAATCAAAAGTGGATGATATTAACCCGAAAAATAAAGTTGAACATGGAGGGTTCGGCTGGCTGAATGCAAAGGAATGGTATGTTTTGGTTGGAATGCATTTTCGTCATCATTTGCGTCAAAAAGAAGAGTTGGAAAGTTATATAGTATAGGTGGAAATTAATTATAAACTGGATGCCCTTTTTCAACTAACTAACAGGGATTTTTGTTGAGAGGAAGTTTAGTTAACGTAAGGTAAAATAGGTAAAAATCAATTGGTGGTGAATAAAAATTGGAACCTAAATGGCTAGAATGGGCAAAACAGCTTCAATCCATTGCACAGGCAGGGCTAACTTATTCTAAAGATGTTTATGATTTGGAGAGATTTGAAATAATAAGAAATATGAGTGTTGAAATATTAACACATTATACAGATATGGACAGTAAAAATATCAAAGAACTTTTTGCAAATGAAACTGGGTATGCAACACCGAAAGTTGATATTAGAGCAGTTATATTTAGAGGTAATAAAATATTAATGGTGAGAGAAAACAATGATGGAGATTGGTCTTTACCTGGGGGATGGGCTGATATTGGATTAACGCCAAGTGAAGTTGCGGTGAAGGAAGTAAAAGAAGAATCAGGGTTTGATGTTAAAGCTATAAAATTGATAGCTGTACTTGACAAGAAATGCCACCCGCATCCACCTTCTCCATTTCACGTTTATAAAATGTTTATCCAATGTGAAATCATTGGCGGGAAACCACAAGTGGGAATTGAAACAAATGGAATTGAATTTTTTGCAGAAAATGAACTACCATCATTATCGATTGCTAGAAATACAGAATCCCAAATTCAATTAGCATTTAAACACTTACATAATCCTCAAGAACCTGTCTATTTTGACTGATAATTTAAGTTGAATGCACCAGTTGTTCAACAAACGGGTATATTGGTGAAAGGCGGCAGAAGGATCTGTTGCCTTTTAAACGTTTCTAACATAATTTTCTATAAAACTCTTTTAATATAAGTTTCACTGACAAGCAATGAAACTTATATTAAAAGATGGTAAGCAAAAAGGATTCAGACATCCACAATCTGATTCTTTGATTTTTAAAATGCTAGTATCTGTCTTAGGGTTTAAAATACATTGTAATCTAAATATTCCTATTTTGAACATTTCATCTGATCAAACGGATGTAGAACCTCTGATAGAAATTACTCGTTAGATAGATGGTCCTCCTCTATAGTCAAAACCTCTCTTGCTGCTTCAATGAAAGATAATATGATCGGTGAAAGCCACTTGTCTTTATGCCATGACATCTGTGTATATACATCCAAGTTTGAAACTCGCCAAGGAAGAGCTACAAGTTCACCACGTTCAACTTCGACTTTAGTTACTATTTCTGGAAGAAAGGCAATACCGATTCCTGAAATTGCACATTGTTTAATGGCTTCGGCACTTTGAAACTCCAAAGACGAAATACGATCAATGTCTCCTTTCTTAAATGTTCGATCAAACATGGTTCGATAGGGACAACCCTTTTCATTAATAAGGAACACTTCTCCGTGAAAATCTTCAAGCCGTAATACATGTTGATTCGCGAGTGGGTGATCTGGAGCGGCGAAAAAGCGAAATGTTTCTTCCGTCAATGGTTCTGTTGCAAGTCCCGTTGATCGAATCGGTTCGTCCAATATAAAGGCAACATCCGAGGTTCCCTCAAAGAGCGTTTGTTTAAGTTGTTGATTTGGAACGGAACGGAAGATAAGACGAACTCCAGGATGCCGCGAACGAAAAAGTTTAAAGACATCTGGAAGTCGATAAGCGCAAACAACCTCATTGGCACTGATCGTTAGGGTCCCGCTAAGAATTTCATTGTCATGAAGGACGCTGCGAGCTTCCTCCAATTTGTTTAGAATGTCCTGAACATGAGTTAAAAAACGTTTACCCGCAGTGGTGAGAACGAGCTGCTTTCCTAAGCGATCAAAGAGACGAACATCAAGCTCTTCCTCTAATGCTTTTATTTGCATAGTGACATTGGAAGGGACATAGTTTAGTGCTTCAGCAGCTCTGCTGAAATTTAAAGTTGTTGCAACTGTGTTAAACGTATACAGTTGGCGCAATTCCATCATGATTCCCCTTTTAGTTTCAATATTTTTGAAAACTATATTTCATTTTGTTCACTTTTATTGAAAATAGCACAGCTTTATACTTAATAACAAGAAATACATTCTAAATGTATGTGTTTCACTTAGAAAGGAGTGACAACTCAATGGAGGAGTTTGAGATTTTTAATTTAGGTGATGTAACCTTGCAATCTGGAGTTACGTTACCAAGTGCTTTTCTTGCATATAAGACTTATGGAAAATTGAATGAAAGGAAAGATAATGTTATCGTTTATCCAACGGCTTTTGGCGACAAACATGTTAATAATGAATGGTTAATTGGAAACGGCATGGCACTGGATCCACAGAAATATTTTATTATCGTTCCAAATTTGCTAGGGAACGGATTATCCTCTTCTCCAAGTAATACGCCTGCACCATTCGACAAGGCTAATTTTCCACAGGTAACCATCTATGACAACATTCAATTACAGTATCGACTGGTGACTGAAAAATTTGGCATTCAGAAGATTGCTCTTGTAGTTGGATGGTCAATGGGAGGTCTTCAATCAATTCAATGGGGAGCAAGTTATCCTGACATGGTGGAGCGGATTGCCTCTTTCTGCGGAAATGCAAAGACTTGGCCGCAAACGTATGTAGTCCTCGATGGACTCAAGGCTGCGCTCACAGCCTCAGTAGGCTCAGATTCTACTAAGCTAAACCAGTTGACTTCTGATGACATGCGTGCTGTTGGCCGTGTCTATGCAGGATGGGGATTATCGCAGACCTTCTATAAAGAGGAACTTTTTCAAGAAATGGGATTTGACTCATTGGAAGATTTTGCGGTAGAAGTTTGGGGAAAAAGTTTTATGAGCATGGATCCGCACAATGTACTAGCCATGTTATGGACAGGACAACATGCAGATATTAGTGCAAACCCTATGTTTAATGGAGAGTTTGATGAGGCACTCAAAAGCATTGAAGCGATTACGTATATCATGCCGGGAAGTACAGATCTCTTCTGCACGGCAGACAATAACGAATATGAGGCTAAGCTTGTACCTAATTCAGAATATCATCCTATCAAGTCAGTATGGGGTCATTTTGCCGGTCGTGGAATTAATAATACCGATAATACATTTATTGATGACAAATTAAAGAGATTATTGGCTCTTCGTACTAATAGAAATAGATAAAGTATTTCCATGTCAAATGTGAGTAAAATCAATAAGATACTAATATCTACTTTACTCAATATAACTATTATGACGAGTTAAATCCCTTAATTTTAACATGAATATTGTTATTCTTCTCGAATGGTTGAAATTTTTAGTGTCGTATAACCGACGATTACCTCGGAAGTAATCGTCTTTTTCTTTTACTTAGAGGGAAAAAAACATAGAAAATAAAGAAACTGTGATTAAAATTTTTCGAGACGTTCTGTATTGGAAATAGTTTCTCTATTTAACTTCCATCATTTTTTAGGTTAAAGGCCATATTATGGAACAAGATAGAAAGTAAATACGCTCATTTTTAGAGAAAATATAAAAGCTGACTATATATATTGACAAAAAGAGGGGAATTAAATAAAATTATCTCATATTCAAGATTATTTAATTCGAGATAAATGATGATATACGTTTTTTACCTTTAATAGGAGGTTCATATGGAAAGAAGATGTTCGAATCATCCGTTTGGAGAAAATAACATTGATATAGTGGTACAGCTTTAATCAGTACTGAACACTATCATAAGATTATTTTTATTCTAATATACCTCGAAATAGAGATTCTTTAAGTAAGGAGTTTAGAAAATATGGATTTTATACAATTAGTAAAAGAGAGACGGTCAGCAACTAACTTTCTTCCTGGTCATTCGATAAAAAAAGAAGAACTAAATGAAATATTTGAATTAGTTAAACTTGCTCCATCAGCTTTTAATCTGCAACATACAAAATATGTAACTGTCATAGATCCAGTTGTGAAAGAGAAATTAAAGGCGGCTGCTAATGGACAATATAAAGTATCAAGTTCTTCTGCGGTTATTATCGTACTCGGTGATAAAAAAGCATTTCAACAAGCATCGGAAATTTATGCTGGGTTAAAAATGCTAGGAGTGATAAATAAACAAGAATATGACCAAATGGTTCATGATACAGTTACATTTTATGAATCCAGAGGGCAAGATTTTCAGAGAGATGAAGCCATTAGAAATGCTTCCTTATCATCGATGCTATTTATGATGGCCGCAAAGGAAAAAGGATGGGATACCTGTCCTATGATTGGCTTTGACTCTGAAGCAGTCAAGAATATCTTAAATATTGATGATCATCATGAAGTGGTTTTAATGTTGACAATAGGGAAAGAGAAAGTAGAGAGTAGAAGAGCACGAGGTTATCGTAAACCACTAAGTGAATTTGTTACCTATCTATAACACATGAGATAGAAACTTAGGTGAATCCTTTCTAAATGGGAGTGTGAATAAAATGAGTAGAAAAACAATGGGGATACACCATATAACGGCAATTGTGGGTCACCCTCAAGAGAATGTTGATTTTTATGCAGGGGTGTTAGGTCTGCGTTTAGTGAAACAAACGGTCAATTTTGATGATCCAGGGACTTACCATCTTTATTTTGGTGATGAAGGTGGTAAACCAGGAACAATTATGACATTCTTTCCATGGGCAGGAGCTCGCCAAGGTGTCATAGGAGACGGTCAAGTAGGGGTTACATCTTTTGTTGTTCCAAAAGGTTCCTTTGGTTTTTGGAAAACAAGATTAGAATCATTCAAAATATCATTTACTGAAATGGATAGATTTGGTGAGAAGTATATGGAATTTGATGATCCACATGGGCTTCACTTGGAAATAGTTGAGAGAGAAGATGGTGAGGCTAATACATGGAACTTTGGAGGATTAACCTCTGAAGTTGCGATTAAAGGGTTTGGCGGAGCGACCTTATTATCAACCCAGCCAGATAAAACGGCGGAATTATTAGAAAAGGGTATGGGACTTGAACTTGTTGCACAAGAAGGCGATTTTAGTCGTTTCCGTTCTAAAGCAGAGATTGGAAATATCATTGATTTAAAACAAACGCCTATTGGGCGAGGACAATTGGGCGTTGGAACAGTACATCACATCGCATGGCGAGCAATTGATGACCAAGATCAATTAGATTGGCAAAAATATGTTACAGAGTATGGCTATCAAGTTACACCTGTACAAGACAGGAACTACTTTCATGCTATTTACTTTAGAGAACATGGAGAGATTCTTTTTGAAATTGCAACAGATCCTCCAGGATTTGCACATGATGAATCATTGGAGACAATGGGAGAAAAACTGATGTTACCTCATCAGTATGAACAATTTAGAGAACGAATCGAACAGGGTTTAATACCAATTAAAGTAAGAGAGCTAGACTAATTCTTTAAAAAAGGAATGATTTCTTTGCTATCAATTGACCCTAAAAACAATAGCGAAAGAGAGAATTACAAATTTTTAATAGGCAGCATTATACCGAGGCCTATTGCCTTTGTCACGACAAGCTCAAAAGAGGGCGTTCTAAACGGCGCCCCATTTAGTTACTTTAATATCGTATCTTCAAATCCGCCAATGATTTCATTATCCATTCAACGATCAGAGGAGAAACAAAAGGATACAGCGAGAAACATCATTAAATCTAAAGAGTTTGTTGTTCATATCGTTGATGAAGACAACGTTGAAAAGGTGAATGAAACAGCCGCTACCCTTCCATCTAATCAGAGTGAAGTAATGGTAGCTAAATTAACTCCAGTTGAAAGTGAAAAAGTTTCAGTTCCTGGAGTAAAAGAATCTAAAATTCGAATGGAATGTGTGCTAGAGCATTCTTTAGAACTGGGCGGTGTGAATACACCAGGATGTGACTTTATCATAGGAAAAGTTGTTCAATTTCATATTGAAGAGGGTATTTATGAAAAAGGAAAAATTGATCCAAAGGCTTTAGGAGCTGTTAGTCGATTAGCAGGTGTAAACTACGCAAAAATAGGTGAGATATTTTCGATAGAACGACCAAATTAAACCAAAATTATGAATCGAGGGGTTTAGAATGCAAAACCGTAATGCAATATAAGTGCTTTTCTGTAAAAAGCTTAAAATTACCTTGATTTTACAATTATTTCTTTGCTAAAATTTAGCAAGAGATGTAATGAGAGGGGAATCAAGACGACATATGTGGAAAGCCTTGTAATGATTCATTTATTGGATAGAGACTGGAAAATTAAACAGTGCTTATTAAGTATGTGGAACTGTCTATCTGAATTCATTTAAGGGACACATGGTGTGGACAATTAAACCCCTGTATTCTAGCAAATACCTTATTATATCTAATTTTACTAATGGGTAAAAATACATCTTTATTGACACAATCAGACCGTCCCTACTATGGGAGGGATTTTAATGAATAGTAAAAAAGAAAAAATTGCGATTATTACCGGTGTAAGTAACGAAAAAGAAATTGGTGCTGCAATATGCCGCAGACTGGCATCTGAAGGTATAGACATCTTCTTTACATATTTGAAGGCCGATTCTAACTGGGAAGAGAATTTTCGGAATGAAATGATTGAATCGGGTGTCCGCTGTGCGGGGATCGAACTAAATTTGTCAGAGAGTGATTCTCCTGAGCTTTTGATTAGAGAAGTCACTAGTACGTTAGGCATTCCTTCAATATTAGTAAATAATGCTGCACATTCAATTG
Organism: Bacillus sp. J37; assembly: GCF_000518865.1. Classification (GTDB taxonomy): domain Bacteria; phylum Bacillota; class Bacilli; order Bacillales; family Bacillaceae; genus Metabacillus. Next base: position 7,690 of record NZ_JAEK01000015.1, read on the forward strand.
ATTCAAATTTTATGGATTTAGATGCAAAGGTTTTGGATGACCATTATTATGTGAATGTGAGAGGGACAATTCTTCTCTGTGTAGAGTTTGCTAGACTAATACAGAAAACGAATAGACAGCATGGGCGAATTATTAATTTAACATCCGGTCAACAATTAGGACCTATGCCCGGAAATTTAGCCTATGTTGCAACAAAAGGTGCAATCTCATCCTTTACACTCTCTTTATCAGCTGAATTGGCACATTTGGGCATTACAGTAAATGCGGTGAATCCTGGTCCCACAGATTCGACTTGGATGACAGATGAGATAAGAGAATACCTCCAACCTAAATTCCCAATGGGTCGTATTGGTCAACCAGATGATGCAGCCCGTATCATCTCATTTCTTACTAGTGATGATGCCGGTTGGATAACAGGTCAGGTTATTCATTCAGAAGGTGGGTTTTATCGGGGGTAGCATTAGCATACACATTAATATAGAATCTTTGGGAATGGTGCGTTAATCATGAGAGATGACGCACCATTTTTTTATTATTTTACTACACGTACATAATCAGTTTATCTTACAAGAATGGCTAATAGAAAATGACGTGTAAGGAATTACTATTTACAAATAGGTGAGTTTTTATTATAGTTATTAAAGAGTCGTTATATCTATAATTAAAGGAGACTAATAATCAATGGAATTCTGGGAATCGAGTTTTATCGAAAAACAAACGATGTGGGGATTTGAGCCTACAGACTCTGCGATCCTAACAAAGGATTTTTTTCTTGAAAAGAATGTAAAAGATATTCTGATACCTGGTATTGGATATGGCAGAAATGCAAAGGTGTTTATTGATAATGGAATAAATGTAACAGGTATTGAAATCTCAAAAACAGCAATTGATTTGGGAGAACAAAACGGGCTGGATTGTCATATTTATCATGGTTCTGTAACAGACATGCCTTTTGATAACAAACAATATGACGGTATATTTAGCCATGCACTTATTCACTTATTGAATAAAGATGAAAGGGCTAAATTTATTCAAGATTGCTATGATCAGTTAAAGCCAAATGGGTATATGGTTTTCACAGCTGTTTCAAAGAAAGCCCCCATGTTTGGAAAGGGCAATCAATTGGATGAGGATTATTTCGAGATAATGGATGGAGTAAAAATGTATTTTTATGATGCTAACTCCATAAAACAAGACTTTGAAAAATACGGACTAGTAGAGTTTTCAGACATTGACGAGCCTAATAAGCATTTGGAGGGGAAACCTTCTATAAATTTTAATATGTTGATTTGTAAAAAAACGCTATAGTTCTAAGTGATAACTGCGCCCATTTATCACAATAATGCCCCTTTTAACAAACGTTCATAGGATAAATGAATCTATCAGTCGAATATCTAATCTTATAACGTACAATTTCTTTAAAAGGAGATGAGAGGTTATGAAAACACGAGTAACAGAAATATTCGGCATTAAATACCCAATTGTCCAAGGAGGACTGGCTTATCTTGCTTATGCCGAACTAGCTGCAGCTGTATCAAATGCAGGAGGACTTGGGCAAATAACTGCAGCAACACTCCGTACACCTGAAAGACTTCGCGAGGAAATCAGTAAAGTGCGGACACTTACAGATAAACCCTTTGGTGTGAATCTAGCAATTGCAAAACACGATGGTCAATATAAAGAATTACTTGAAGTGGCTATTGAGGAAAAGGTTCCAGCCATTTCGATAACTGGAGGTAACCCGCAACCTGTTTTAGATAGAATAAAAGGATGTAACATTAAAACACTAGTTTTAATATCAGGTGTAAGACAAGCACAAAAAGCTGAAGAATTAGGTGCAGATGCTGTAATGGCGGTAGGACAGGAAGGTGGAGGTCATTTAGGTCGTGACGATATTGGCACAATGGTGCTTGTTCCACGTGTCGTAGATTCTGTTTCCATCCCAGTATTAGCAAGTGGAGGAATTGGTGATGGGCGCGGGTTATTGGCAGCATTTGCTCTAGGTGCGGAAGGTATTGAAATGGGTACTCGTTTTATAGCTACTCAAGAATGTGTTCATGCGAATGAAACATATAAGCAGGAAATTCTTAGTGCAAAAGAGACAGATACTGTTGTGATAAAAAGAACATTAGGATCACCAGGACGGGTGTTGAAAAGTGAATATGCACTGGGTATTGTCGAGCGTGAACAGGAAGGTGCAACCTATGAAGATCTGAAAGAAGTGATTAGCGGCAAAGCTAATACTAGGTATATATATGATGGGAAAGAAACAGAAGGATTTGGTTGGGCTGGTCAGGTAATCGGTCTTATCGATCATATTCCAACGGTTCAGGAATTATTTGATGAAATGATTTTAACTGCGGAAAAAGGATTGAGTCGATTGCATAAGATTTTTTAAGTGTGGTGTGATGCTCATACAATAAAGGGTTTGTGAAACATCATTTGTCGAAAGTTTATTCTAAAATGTAAAGGAATTTACTGGATTTTATAGAAATAATAATCAATTTGTTTTATTAAATTTCAAAAAATCCATTGGTAAAGGGGATTGTGTTTTATGAGTGAACAAGTATTAGATAAATTTATTGAAAGAATTGATGCAGTATTTCTCCCTGTAAAAAATCTTCAGGAATCATTAGCGTGGTATCAGGACATATTTGGATTTGATTTACGTTGGAAAAATGAACGAATGTGTGGACTTTCTATTGCACCTAATTGTGGATTTCACCTTGTCGAAATAATGGATTTTGAGCCAATTGATAAATACACTCCATTTAATTATGTTGTCAAAGATGCAGAGGTTAGTAGAAAAAAGCTAGTAGAAAAAGGTGTGACTGTTTCGGAATTAAGAAATGGAGAACCTAAACGCTTTGATTTAACTGATATAAATGGAAATATGATAAGTATAATCGAATTATAGAAATAAAGGTTTTTTTACCTATCTTTAGAAAGCAGGAATTATAATGGCGAGAGTAATAGGATTTGAACTAAGTAGCCAAGAACCTGAGAAAGCAGCAGCATTTTATTCTAATGTCTTTGGTTGGAAAATTGCTGAGCCTAAATGGGAATATTGGGCTGTTACAATAGGAAATAATGATAAGTCGGGAATTGATGGTGGCATTGGGAAAGGTCCAAATGACTTTCCTCATGGAACCCGTATTGAAGTTTGACTCACTTGATCTGGCTATATCAAAAGCTAAAATAATGGAGCAATGATTGTACGAGATAAAATGTAATTTGATGATTTTTATCTCGCATATTTAGTAGACCCTGTTGGAATTGGTTTCGGTCTTATTCAACACAAAAATAAAGTGAAACTGTGATAGTTATTCGAGTAACGTCATTTACATAGCGTAAAAACGATATGGAGGTAATTGTACTTGTTTAAACCAATAGAAAATAGGATTGATACAATTTTTGTTCATGTAACAGATTTGGAACGCTCAATAAAATTCTATAGTGATTTGCTCAGGATGAAAGTGAAAGAGGGTGTTCATACTGGGCCTATCTATACTTTAAGTATGGGAGAGGGACGACCGAGGATTACCCTTGATAACCATTGTTTTGATGAAAATTATACATTTGTTCCATCAAATCAGCCCATTTTTAACCTCAGTTCATCGGATATTAATGAAGCTTTTCAACATGTCAAAGAAATGGGTGCTGAAATAGTAACAGACATTGTAACATATCCCGATTTGGCAGAGTTTTCCTTTAAGGATCCTGATGGAAACATATTAATGGTGTGTACTTGTTTCAGTTGAAAATCGGAGCTACACTTTATATCATTTTCATCTTTAACGAAAGGGCATTTAAGTTGAGAGTTTAATTGAAAAGATACTAAAAAACAATTCTTTAATAGGTGCACTCACGAATTTTTAAAATAGTTGCCCCAAATCCGTGAGTAATATTTCATCGTATCAAAGATTAATAGAGTAGCTTAATAATATCTAAGTGCAAACATTGTGTTGGTTCCGTAAATCTAAATCTGAACGTAACATTCCATATACCATGCTATCTGTCCATTCATTCTTATTCCAAAAATCCTGAATAAAATGTGCTTCTTTTCTCATTCCTATACGCTCACACAATTTTTGTGATGATTTATTTCTTGCATCAAGATTTGCTTGTATTCGATGTACATTATATATATCAAATAACGTCTTGACTAAACCACTCAAGGCTTCTGTAGCAAAACCCTTTCCTGAAGCTTTGTTAGAAAAGCAATAACCAATCTCAACGGTTTCTTTCATAGATGTATACCATACAGATAAATCACCAATTACGTTCGTATTGTTGACTACTGCCAAACTTAAAGATGTTTCTTTTGTAAGTTCTCTATTTTTTAACTTTTTATTAAATTCTTCATGCATACTTTCAATTGTCCACTTACCATGTAAAAGATATCTACATGTATCATCGTTGTTATAAATAGTAAATACATCAAGTAAGTCATTACTTGTAAAAGGTCTGATTGTTAATCTTTCAGTTTTAAATTCCAAAAATGATCCTCCCTCTCTGATGCCTGAACAATGACTAGTTGACATCCTATTCCAATTTTAATCTATTATGATTATAAGATGAACAGGCTAGTTTGATAAGAAGGTAATTTCTGATCAAGAAACAAAATATGCATAAAGAAATGAAAGGGATGGAGAGTGAAACTATGAGTGTGGATTGGAAAAAAGACCGTTTTAGAGCTATAGAACGTGGAGAAAATCCTTTGGTTATTGCAAAAATGAAAAGTGGTTATGCAGTAATTGGAGATACTCAGTTTTTGCCTGGATACTGTGTATTACTTGCATATCCGAAGGTTGACACTCTTAATGATTTAACAATTGAACAGAGAGGAGATTATTTAGTAGATATGAGTCTAATAGGTGATGCCATTCAATCTGTATGTAATCCAAGACGCTTAAATTATTCGATGTATGGAAATTCAGATGCGTTTTTGCATGCTCATATTTTTCCTCGCTATGAGTGGGAACCTGAGGATAAGAAACCTTATCCAGTTTGGCAGTATGGTGATTTATGGAATTGGGCAGAGCTGCAATACAGTGAGGAAAAACACGGTGAGTTAAGAAAGAAAATAAAAGAAAAATTAATTGAAATAATGAAGGAGAAATATGATGAATAGCCTACCTTCTTTCCAACTGTTGCAAGAGTATTAAGACAAACATAAGATTATGGCAGCTTTTCTTCATGCAATAACACATCAAGTTAGTGCATGATAAAGTTTTTAATATTAATAGAATATGTCTTTTTAAAAAAATGGAGGAGTTAAATGGGCGAAATGCAGGTTATTAATTTAGATAAAGTATCCTTTCAATTAAAAGAAAGACATAACTTCGAATGGCTAACAAACATGGGAAAAGTATTCAGTGTTTTTGATGAGCAAGACTCAGGGAATATATGTTTTGGTATTGAAAAAGATGGAGTGAAAAAGATTTGTGAAGTATGCTGGTGCAAAAACAAAAGAATATACCGGACAACCAGAAACGGCGATCGAAATATTAAAAAATTCAATTCCTCTATATGAAAATTTGCAACATAAACACTTGGTAAATTTACTTGAGTATTTTGAGATGGATAAAGGATATGTGTTGGTTTATGAGTGGTTTGAAGGTGAATGTCTTCACTCCCATTGGTCATATCCTCCACCACATAAATACAATCACCCTGAGTCACCTTTTTATCGCTTTAAACAATTACCAATTGAACAACGTTTAAAGTCATTTAAAAGTATAGTAGAATTCCATCTACATGTAGAAAGGAATGATTATGTAGCAGTTGATTTTTACGACGGTAGTATTTTATATGACTTTAATAATCATATCACGAAGATTTGTGACATTGATTTATATAAGAAAAAACCATTTATCAATCCAATGGGGCGACTGTGGGGATCATCAAGATTTATGTCCCCGGAAGAATTTGAGTTAGGTGCCAAAATTGACGAAAGAACAAACGTATTTAATATGGGAGCAATCGCATTTGGTTTGTTAGGCGGAGAACTTGACCGCTCATTTTCAAAGTGGGATGCTGGAGAGGAACTATATCAAGTAGCCATTAAGGCAGTTAAAGTAGATAGAGAAGAAAGATATTTAACAATAGAAGAATTCCTATCTGCTTGGGAAACAGCTTCAAAACAGGTGGGGTGAAACCTAGGACTGTATAGCATATTAATCAGTAATCTTTATATGTATCGAGTAGTTTTTTCTTCAAGGGGTGCGTTATTGAATAACTACATTAAAGCGCTTTTCTTGAACAAAGAAAGGTGCTTTCTCATGTTAGGGACAGATTGGAGAAGATCACTTAGAATGGGAAAAGGGATTGTGATGCGTTTTACATAAACTAACGGAGCAGGGTAGTACAGTAACGGATATTGTGTTACTGTATTACCTTGCCTACTTTTATAGTAAAAATTAATAAAAAAGGTCAACAAGAAATATTTGGTTGGCATTTCAAAACCTATAGGAAGTAGTTTAAAAAGAGTTCTACATGGGACCAATGAGTTATTAGAACCTTTGTATATCTAAATTTATTTTATTAGCTTCTGCAATAATATTTTTAATTAATGATTCAACTGTTTGACTTTTAGCTAATCTTGGGCTTTGACCAGACCAAAGTGACACGAAATCTAGATTACTTTGATCACTAGAAGTCTTCCTAATATCCTGGGTTAGTATATTAAGAACAGGGAAATCTGGCAAAAATCTTTCGTGCCTCTGCATTTCTAAAATAAATTTATTTTTTATTCCTCTTGCCCATTTACCAGAAAATGAACGAGTTAATACAGTATTATCCTCGGTAGCATTAAGTATTGCCTCTTTATGTATCTTATGTGCTCCACTTTCAATACAAGTCAGGAAAGCAGTACCCATTTGTACACCCTTTGCCCCTAAACAAATTGAAGCCATTAACCCTCTTCCATCCATAATACCTCCTGCGGAAATAACCGGAATGTTTACATTGTCAACAACTTGTGGGATAAGTGACATTAAACCAACTAAACTCTCCTGACACCCATCGATAAAGTTCCCACGATGTCCACCGGCTTCACTTCCTTGAACAACAACAATATCCATTCCTGCTTTTTCATTTTCAACTGCTTCTCTAACAGTAGTAGCAGTACCCACCAAAGTTATGTTATTTTTTTTCAATTTATTAATTACTTTCTTAGAAGGAATGCCAAATGTAAAGGAGCAAATAGGAACCTTCTCTTCAATTACAACCCCTATTTGATCAATAAATGTTTCGAAAGCAGTGTTAAAATTAGTGATTTCAAAGCTATCCTTTCCAGGTAAATCCAGTTGTTCCCGAATAGGGTTTAATATTTCGTTAACTGATTTTACTTCTTCCTCTAAAACATCATATTCATCAGGAACAAATAGATTTATACCGAAAGAGTTTGATGTTAACTGTTTTATTTCTTTAATTTGTTCCCGCATTTGGTTAGGTGTCATATAACCTGCACCAATCATTCCTAGACCTCCAGAATTTGAAACCTCGGCTACTAATTTCGAAGTTGTTACTCCGCCAGCCATAGGAGCTTGTATAATCGGATACTGAATTTGTAAAAGTTCTGTCATTTCATTCTTTAGCAAAAATCTCACCTCATATTTTAAATACATTCTTTTATTGTGATGATCCGTGGTATTCTCCCTTAAATTGAATTCCAAATAAAATATTCCTGCTCCAATTAAAATGACACTAGCTGCTCCTATCGATGCTGTATTAAAATTATACTTCTTAAAAGGAAAGGAACCTGCTAAAATTGCCCCAAGCAAATATCCTAAGTAATATAACCAGCAATTGTATTTGAAAAAGAAAGTTCTTTTTGCATAAGTGGAAGAATAGGGATATATGCAAATCTTCCAATCCCCATAGCAATGACTAAAGACAACATTCCTCCTAAAAAGTTACTCTATTTAAAGGATATCTGTTTTTTGGTATATTGAATAATACATAATAATGATAGTTGCTATCAGTTAATTAGATGGCTAAATGGAAGGCGGGGGAGGAATACAATGGATTTGCATACATTAAAAATTTTTCAGACTGTTGCTAAAATGGGAAGTATTTCTCAAGCAGCAAGAGAACTTCAATATGCACAGTCAAATATCACAATGAAAATACAGCAGTTGGAATCGGATCTTCAAACAACGCTTTTCTATAGACATAATCGCGGAACTGCATTAACAGCCAAAGGAAGCTTGTTGCTAACATATGCAGAAAAAATATTCGATCTTATTGAAGAAACTCAAAATATGATGACTGATGATCAAACACCAAGAGGTCCGTTAATCATTGGTTCAATGGAAACAACCGCTGCAGTTCGATTACCAAGCGTACTTTCAAAGTATCATAAAGACTTTCCAGAAGTAGATCTAACGATAAAAACAGCTTCTACGGAAGAAAATATTCAAGGGGTACTTCAGTATGAACTTGATGGAGCATTTGTAGCTGGACCTATTAAGCGCCCCGAACTGTTTCAGAAGGAAGTATTTGAAGAGGAATTGGTACTAGTTACTGATACAAAACATCCACCTATTTCTTCTATTAAAGATATTCAAACAAGGACGATGCTTGTATTCCGTACTGGATGTTCTTATCGGGAAAAGCTTGAACAATGGTTACAGCAAGAGAGGATAATCCCAAATAAAATAATGGAATTTGGCACCCTGGATGCAATCATTGGTTGTGTATGTGCTGGACTTGGTCTAAGTATGCTACCACTTAGTGTGGTTGCAAAGTATATACAAGAAGGAACCCTTAGACAGCATTCAATTCCGAATGAATATGGAATAGTAAAAACAATATTCATTTATAGAAAAGAAAGGTATGTAACTACCCCTTTATTTAAATTTATAAATACATTAGGTAATTAAAGTGAGCTTTTACGTTTAATGGGTTGAAAATTGTCTTAAATCAAAAGCTTTTGAAGGATTTACTTAACCTAACGGGCGATCTCGGATAATAACAGTCTTCAGCAATCAAGCTCTTTCCTGGAAAAAGGCAAGGTACTTGTTTCAATTTAAATTCATTTTATTAAAGAAAATAGTAAAGGCAATTGGATATTTATGTTAAAATATTTTGAGGTTGTGAGAAATGAGGTGTTACTGTTGATAAGTGCTTCTACTTGGTTTGATCCATATGTTTTGGAAGTTCTTGAAATACCAATAGCTATTATTCTAGGAACGCTATCAGCATGGATTACCAGGATCGTATTACTTGGGCCGTTAATACATGCTTTACTGTCTTTGCTATTTTATATGTGGGTTTGGGGATATTTTTATTCATACAATTCATTACAATTTTTTGCTATACATATGAATCACTTTGAGTCATATCTAATAGAAGGATTTTTTATTTGTGTTACCTGGGTGTTATCAAAGGGCTTAGTAAGTACAAGAAAGAAGAATGTTTACTAATATAATAGTTTGAATACATACTTAATAACCTTAAGTCATCAAGCGCTTAGATTGAAGACCATGCCTTTAAGAAGAGGGATAATATATTCAATTGAAATATAATTTAAGCAATATTCTAATCTAAATAGGAGATAAATTATGAGAAAGTATTACTTATTGCTGTTATCATTTGCAATTATTATCATAAGTGGGTGCAGATATAATGGTGAATATGTACGTTGGGGAGATACTGTACCAGTTGTGGACACAGACAGACTAGAAAAGAATAATATTCCTTATAAGATTAAAGACAATAAAGTTTATATTCCAGAAGATGCCTTTGATAAAGCAATTTTTTGTTGTTCATAGTCCTTTTCATAAAAGTAGGTTAATGATTATGAACAAATTCATATGAAAGGTGCTGCAAGTGATGAAAATCAAAATGATTATTTTACTAACATCTTTAAAAAAAGAAAATACTACATCGGAATTAGTCTTGAAAACATTTGAATCGAATATCCGTCCTGTTAAAGGAGATATAATTGATGACCCTGGATTTGACTCGAGATTTCATAACGGATATGAAGTTGTAAAAGTTACTATAAATTATGAAAGAAATGAATGCTATGTATCTCTACAACCACTTGCAATAGAATTAGAGGAAATTGATATCAAAGACTATTTAGACAAACTTGTAGCAAATGAATGGCGTATTGTTTCAAAAGAAGAATTATTAATTTCTTAAGTTATTGTTCAACTAAAGAGACAGGTTGAGAAAGTCAAAAAAAGAGAACCCGCCTAATTTTTTGGGCGAGTTTCTTTTATATGCTATTGTTTTTTAGGCGTTTTTTATTAAAGCACTTATTCCAACCCGTCAATCATCATTTCCTTCACCGGCAAGAAGCTTTCTCCCGTTTCCAGATAGGTTATCGTGACTTTGTCGTTTTCCTGCAGATATATGGCCATCGGTTGATTTTCAGATGAGATGACGAAATTTTTACGATTGTCTAAAAGGAATGAAACAATCGTGAAATCTCCGGTTTTTTCTTTATAAACACGTACAACGGTACCTGTTAAAGTTTTTTCTTCCGCATCAGATGTTCCATCTACACTGCTTCCACCTTTTTGCAAGGCGATTTTATAATTCTTTAATGCTTCGTTAGGTGTAGCGGCATATACAGATATTTCCGGATTGGCTGCAGAAACAATAAAGTAATTTTGTAAAAAGCCATTTGAATCTAAAACCGGTGTTAGCCAGCTGGCTTCTCCATAGAAATTATATAAAACAGGCATTTCACCATGCCATTTTTTTTCGATGAATTTCTTTTCAATTATTTGCAGAGCGCCTTGGGAATCCATATATGATTCTTCAAGATTTCCAGTATAGTAAGTGGCTTTACCTGTTCTTGAGTTAGTGAGTGAGTATCCCAACATAGAATCGACACCCTCTTTAGGGCTGGTAAAATCGGTAAAGTAATACATGTCACCATTTTCATCAAAAATCGGGCTGACATTTGCCTCCGTTCCTTCATCAGAAGGTAGTTTTACATCAGATTTGCCAAACATACTATTCCAAAATCCGTGTATATAATTTCCATAGTAGCTGTTCTGTAAGCTAACAGTTTCAGGAGAAACAGCTCCATCAATGAATGACGGTACGTCAGCTAGTTTATAGTCTTTCGTATCCCCGTTTTTAGGATCAACCATCACAATTCCTTCCACCTTGAAACCATTACGAGCTGAAACAAATTGGCCATAGGTACGGATATAATATGGTATTCCTTCTTCGTCAATTTCTAATTGAACATCTCCATAAAAAATATGTTTAGGGTAGTTCATTCGGATATGACGTTCCACCTTTTTATTAAAATAAGAGGAGGGAGTATAGGTCATTTTAGATTTAATAAATTTAGGGTTTTTTGATGAATCAGTAGCACTTAACGTGAAATATCCAGGTATTTCGTCACCATTAAGCCATTTGAAAAATCCCGAAAATTCAACAGGTGCAATGTAAACAAACTCTCCATTTACTTTTTGAATTTGTAGATGTCCAAGTTCATAATAACTCGTATTCGGTACTTGACCAAATGCCTTTTTCATCTTATTTCTAGCAAACTCCGGCGGTACACTTGCCGGTGTTTTGTCCTCATCAAATGCTTTAATTTCGACTGATTCCTTCATATCCGCATATTCGAATTTCTCGTTTGCATTAAAAAAAGGTGCTGAAATGAGATATATGCCAAATACTAAACTTCCTAAGAAAACAACGCCCTTAACTATTCTTTCCTTACCTGAAGCAATCACTGCTCCCAATGCAGAAACAACAATCATAAAAATCCATAATGATGATATATTGCGGTCTAAATTGCTAATGTAATAAAACGCAAACGTCCCGATCATAATGAGGGCGAGTAGAGTGCTAATTGCCCCTATACTGAGCGTTTTTTGAGCTGTTTTGGTTTCTTTCTTTGATGGCTTTTTCTTTGTAAAAGGAATAATTAGAATGGCTGAAACTAGCCCAATAATAAGAGAAAAGATAAGAATATTGATCATGATGCTCTCCCTTCGGTATGTGTATATTCTTAATACGGTTTATGTTCAGGAATGGTTTCAATTATTTTGTTGGAATCGTTTACCTGCATATTAAAACAGTTAAAAGGAGGGATTCCTCTCTTTCTTTCATTGGCATACAAATAAGGAGTGCATACAGTAACTCGACGATAAAAAGGATAAGTAATAAGCTTTATTATTCTTTTTTTTGATATATTTTCGATTATCTGTTTTATTTACTATTCTTCTAGTTTATTTTCGATTATCAAAATTTATTTACTATTTGTCAAAGTTCGACACACACTTACTTCAAATAACCTGCCGAGGCTAGTATGAGTTTTTATTTTAAAAAAAATTATATATTTTTTTAAAAAGTACGCTACTCCTCTTCCTAATTTTTATATATAGAGGGTGAAAGAAAACTTATCAGAAGAAAGGGTAGTGATAAAACATGGCTAGATACCGGATGTTGAACACTGATTTTTGGATGACACCGATTGTGGGGGAAGAGTTGACACCAGATGAAAGGTATTTATATATCTATCTTCTGACAAATTATCATACAACTCAAATTGGAATCTATCGAATCTTAAAGAAACAAATAGCAGTGGAAATGGGGCTATCGTTAGACCGTATTGAATCGTTAATGGAAAGTTTAGAACAGCAGCACAATTTGATTCGTTACAATCCAGAAACAAGAGAGGTTGTAATGATACATTGGGGAAATATGATTCATAGTAAAGGTGGTAAACCTGTCATGGATTGCATTGATTCAGAGTTAAGGAAGGTTGTAGATCCCTCGCTTATTTCATATGTTTTGGATTCTATTAAAAGACCTGAAATTCGTAGTCTTTACGAAAAGTTTTGTGATCGAAATGGTAAGAATTATCAGGCAGGGGACGATACGCTTGCACCAGATGAACCGAAACGTAGGCAAAAAAAAGAAGAAGAAAAAGAAAAAGAAAAAAAACAACAACAAAAAGCTCTTAAAACAAATATAGAGAATAATCCTAATACGCGAGAACAAAAGCAAAATCAAACACCAAACGATGTGAAAGAGATTATTGAGTTTTGGGACGATAATGGATTTGGCTTTTCAAACGTGAATGCTAAACAGCAGCTGTTAGCTTGGTTGGACGATTCTAACTTTTCAAAACCAAAAGACGTTATTTTAAAAGCCTTAACGATCGCATGCTCCAATAACAAGCGCAAGCTAAACTATGTTGTTGGTATTCTTAAAAACTGGGAGAATGAATCGCTTTTGACCGTTGAAGAAATTGAGGATTATCAACAAAGCAAAAAGCAGGACCAGAACACAAGAAATTCAACTCACTCTTTTCCAACCGGGAGAGATATCCCGCGTGGATTTGATCTTGATCTAACGGCTGGTGAAGAGTGATGAATCTTGCAGAAAAAGGTTTCTTAGGAACGTTGATGAAGGCTGAGTATCTGCTTAAAGATACGGTGATTCAACCTGAGCAGCTGGAGAGTACACGTCATAAAGAATTAATGCACAGAATGGTGAAGTTAAACCGAGCGGGAAAGAGCACGGATTTAGTCTCCTTGACAACCTTACCAGATCTTGAATCATTTGGCGGTATGACCTATCTTTCAGATCTTGAATCGTACGCAGATGTCGATAAATTTGAAGTACTAGAAAAGCTCATACTAGACCTTTGGAAGGAACGGGAAAAGCGTCATATTTTAAACATTGCGGCTGTGAATGATTGGGAGATTGCTAAGGTCATTTCTGAACTGGACAAAATTAATCAAGCCAAGATGGATGACCATACATCACTGGAACAAGCGTTGCTAAATATCTATGAAGCACCTTGGGAGGATCAACCATTTTCGAAAGGTGTACCAACAGGCATCAAAAAGCTCGACGAAATGACGGGTGGCTTTCAGAGTGGGGAAGTAACAATCATCGCAGCAAGACCATCAATGGGTAAAACTGATGTCATGCTTCACTTCGCCAAATGGGCGGGATGGGCAGGGTATTTACCTCTTATCTTCTCATTGGAAATGCCGGAAATCTTAATAACAAAACGATTAATTGCATCAACAGGTAACATTAACCGCAGTAAAATGAGGGAACCTAAACGAATGCTAAGTGAAAACCAAAAGATGAAATGGTCGGATGTCATTGGTGAACTGAATGAAACATCTATGCAGATTTTTGATGGAGCAGGACAAACAATCGCTGAAATGAGAGCGAAAACCAGAAAAATAATCAACCAATTTCCAACGAAAAAACCAGTCCTTTTGATTGATTATTTAACCCTCATTCAACCCAGTGAATCATATGGCGGGAATGCTCATTTACAAGTAACAGAAATTTCAAAATCACTTAAAACGATGGCAAAGGATTTTGATTGTGCCGTTATTTGTTTGGCACAGTTAAATCGCTCAGTAGAATCAAGAGCAATTAAACGGCCGATGATGTCAGATATTCGGGAATCTGGGAGTGTAGAACAGGACGCTGATGTCATTATGTTTTTGTATCGTGAGGCTTATTACGACAAGGAAACGGAAGATCGGTCACTTGAGCTTATTGTTTCAAAGAACCGTAATGGTCCAGTTGGTTCAGTCAATGTGAATTATAACGAGTTTACAGGAATGATTGAGGAGTAATCGAACTGAGTTTCGCTTTGAATGAGGACATAAAATTTTAAATAGAGGTGTTATATGTGATTGTAAAAGACCTTTACCGAGAATCTATACGTGATGAGGAATCTTCATTGGCCCACTATATCTGCCATTTACTTGAGGAACAGAAAATATTATTAGAAGACGATGTATCCAAAATAGACTTCGACCAAGCTGATCAGCGGAAAGTAGCGGAAATGATTGAAAAGAATAGATTAGGTTTTCATAAGGTGGGCATTTATTCATTGAAGATGAATGAGAATGAGTTTGTTTTTATTTTTGCCCGAAGCAAGGAACAAGCCACCCAATTCTATAGAAAAACATTTCAAGATTTTCCAATAAACTGTATTCAATATTCCTTGGATTTTAAGCTTACAAGAGGGAATGGTGTGATTTCGTTTCGGGAGATGAGGAAGGAGTTTGAGTGTTTTCCGGTTGTGGCCGGGTATTTTGAGAGGGAGTGGGTTAAGGAAAATATGACAGAAACTTTGACTGAATTTGCTTCTATTTAAAATCAAAGCTTGACCATTAAGGATTGGTTAGTAGGAAAAAGAAGGAAATGATCGAGTTTTGTAGAATGATCAATTAGATAAATACAGGATGGAGTGAAGAAACTGAATGAGATTAAAAATGATAAATAGTATAAAAACGAATAATTTTAGCGATAACCTCTTGATGGAAAAGATCACAGGTTTGTGGAAGGAAGCTTCTCATCATTTACCTGATCAAGATATGAATATCTATGGTGTTTATCATGATTACGAAAGTGACTATAAAGGTGATTACAGATTAAGTATTGCAATAGAAGATAGCAAAAGTGACCCTTCACTAGAAATACCGGATCATGAAAAGTATGAGATCTTCAAAGTGGACGCAGAAGATGAACAAGGTATTATAAACACTTGGAAAATGATTTGGGAACGTGAGAATTCAGGTGGATTGAAAAGAGCGTACACGTACGATTTTGAGAAATATGCTCCTGATGGAGAAGTTAAGATATACATAGCGATAAAATAATTAAAAGAGGAATTTATTTGAGAAAATAGGGAACCAGTAGATAAAGTTTCTCTATTTTTATTTGAATTTGAGTTGAATAAAAGGGTGAAGAGAAGGATCCGAAAAGTGGTATGAATAAAAAGGTTCATGTCAAAGCTAAAAATAATAAAAGGAGTGATTTAATGAAAAAGTTAATCAATCTAGTCTTATTATTAGCAACTGTTTGCATTGTACAAGCTTGCAACAATGATGAAGTGTCAGATCCTCCACCGGCAGCTCCTGTGGAGAAAGATGATTCAGAAAATCAAGATACCGTTGACCAAAATGAAAATACTGATGCAACATTTAATTTTACTAATTTTGACTTAGACGTAGATTATCCGGATAACAAAAATTATGATGTTGATTATGATCATGAGCAGGAAGGTATGGAAGCAGAGATTGAAGATACGTTAAATCAAAACAATCTCTCAGGTGACGAGGCTTTTGAAGAACTGAGACCTAAATTTGAAAAGTTAACATTTGATCAAAACACAAAGAATGAAGATGTTTTAAGCGAAGTAATAGATGTCTTTGAGATTAATGATGATTATACGAGAATCAAAGTGGAAGTTGAGTTTGCAGATGGTACGGAAAAAGAATATGGTGAACAGAAATAAAGATGCAGATTTTTACCTGCATCTTTTTTGATATGTAGTTTTATTTGTAATTTCCAATAAATGGTGGGACGGTGAACCTGTCCCCCTGTCCAAATTTCATTATTTCAGATGCAGCGCTTTTGTAGCCGCCTTTTTCTTGTAGGAGGGTTCCGAATTCAGTGCAGTTTTGTTTGTATTTTTTATTGTTTAACAGGCTCATTAATGATTGTTTCAGAGTTTCCGAGGTACATTCTTTTAAATGGATGCCGCATCCTAAACGTTCAACTTGTTGTGCGATCATTTCCTGTTCTTGTTGTTGAGGATAGAGGATTAAGGGAACTTTAAAATATAATCCTTCTTGTGCACTGTTCATTCCTCCATGTGTTACGAATATATCTACTTTTTGCAGTAAGTCTATTTGGTTCACATAGCTATATAGAATAAAGTTTTCAGGTATAAAAGAAAAATCAGTTTCGTTCATTTTTTTTCCTAAAGATAGGATGAAGATTGCTTCGATATCTTTAAAAGCTTGAAAGCAGTCTTCGTAAAATTTTTTGTTATCTCCAAATATACTTCCCAAAGAAATATAAACGATTGGTTTTTTACTTTTAGGCAGTGTAACGGTTTCTCCTTCTTTTCGGTCCGATATAGAAGGGCCAACAAAACAATATGTTTGATCAAACACATTTTTGTTTGGAGTAAATTCCGCAGCAGTAAAAACGATATTCAATTTTTCTTTACTGCTCAAAGCATCTAGAAGAGGAGGTTTCTTCATATTGTATTTTTTGCATAAATGGTGTTGAATGCTTAATGCTTTAACAAGATGTTTTAAATCTCCTCGTGCAAATTGAAACACCAAATTGAGTAGCTCTTTTGGAATATTTAAGAATGATTCATGAAAAGGAAAGGTAGTTGTGGAACAAATGGTAGGAATCTTTTTAATTTGACCTACATATTTACCCCAAGTCGCTAAAGAATCATGAATAATATAGTCAGGTTTTTCTCTGTCGACTTCGTTTAATAAAAAGTCTAACATTTTCTCAGTGCTTTCGATACAAACCCTAAACACAATGGGAAAGTATTTCAGCTGTTCTTCTGTATAATTTGTATCCTCTAAACGGCTGATGCTATAAGGCATATATGTAGCACCAGTTTCTTCAATTTTATCCTTTAAATCAGGAAAAGAATAGTATAGTACTTCTTCTCCTTGTTGAATTAACTCTTCCACTAAAGCGAGAGTTGGGTTTGTATGACCATGTGCGGGAATATTAAAAAATATAGCTTTACCCAAGAGAATGTCTCCTTTAATTAAATAGTAATGTTTTCCTTATTATATAGGTCAATTATACACGTGATAACTGAAATTGTTTTATGTTTACTATCAATAGAGCAAAAGATAAATGCATCGAAGAAATAAGTTCAACTCAGGAGTTTTAGGATGAGTGGGATTAAGTATAAGTATGTTCCAATAAATGGAGGGACAACAAACCTGTCCCTCAGGTCCACAAGGCAGTTACAACAAATAATATAGCTGCAATGATTGCTCCGATTGTGGAAATTTTCAGTTTATAGCGTGCGTAATCGATAAGGTCCATGTCTAGGATGGATGCGGTTGTGATGGTTGTGTCGCCTAGCGGGGAGGTTAGAGCACCGAATGCTCCGCTTGCGAATACTGCTCCGACTGTTAATGGAATGGATGCTCCGGTGGATACAGCGAGAGTGATGCCGAGTGGCATGAACAATCCCCAGGTGCCCCAGGAGCTTCCGATAAAATAACCCACAACAGATCCAAGAACAAATATAGCGGCAGGAGTCAGATAGGCGGGCAGAAAGCTTCCAAGTGAACGGCTAATAAATTCGGAAAAACCAAGATCTTCAGCTGCTAAGGTTAAGGCCCATATGAGAATAAGGAGGCTGATCGCTTCCATCATCTGATTTCCGCCATCGTAAAAATGGTATAAAGTCTCGTTCATTTTCACGCGTCTAAACACATAAAAAACAAAGGTTAAAATGAGAGTGATAAAAACAGCCAGAAGCATCACAAATGTAGCATCGGCCATAGAGAATGCCTGGAAAACAGACTTAGCTCCCTGTGCTAAGCCGTTTTGCCATAAAAGAGTTAAAGATAATGACAGCAATAAAAAGACAGGTACAATCAAATGCCATGGCTGTGCTTTCACAAGAGACAATTCTTTTTTAATTCCCATGCGGTGAAATTCGTGTTCTTCTTCTTCCAAATCTTTTTTTCCTCGCTTGTCGGTTTTAGATTTTTTAGGTTTCCAAAACGTCTGCACAATTCCGATGAGAAGCATAACGATCGCATAAAAGTTAAACAAAATACTTAATAAGAAAACTTCATAAGGAGACATCCCCAGATTTAATTCACTAATGCCGCCTTCCACTAAAGACACCATAAAGCCGACAAAAGCTGTTGCAACCGGCAGCAGCACGATAATAGATTCTGTTGAAATATCTAATGTTAATCCCACTTTTTGCTTGGAAAGGTTCATTTTCTTGATAAGTGATTTAATAATCGGTCCGATCATCATAATCCGAAACATTGGCATCATAAATGTAAAGGGTAGGGTAAGCCAAATAAAGACGAGAAGCCCTCGTTCAGTACGGATTTTAGACCCGGCCCATTCCGAGAACCCTTTAATGCCGCCAGATATATTCATCATCCCGACAAGACCGCCGAATAAATATAAAAAAACGATGATCTTAATATTCGTTTGATCGGAGAGGGTGGTAACAATATAGGAAACAGCTTGCTCTGTTCCAGAAAGCAGATCGGCTGACACTAGAATGGATCCAACTAAAATCCCAACAACTAAACCAGGCAGGATGTTTTTTAACCAAACAGACATGCCAATGACGATAATAAATGGTAATAATGAGAGCCAGGTTTGATTCAAAAGTTACTCCTCCCGAGACAAAAAAATACAATACTTCGATTAGTTTGTCTAGAGAAGAGTGGGATTATGAACGTTCGTAATTATTTTTTCTCAAAAGCTGCAAGTACGACCTTTGTTGCTTCTGCAATGAGTTCATCATCATAAGGAGCATCTTTTTCATTTCGGCTTGATAGAATGGTTAAAACAATTGGATCTTCGTTTGGTGGCCAAATGATCGCAATATCATTTCGAGTACCGTAAGATGCTGCTCCGGTTTTATCAGCTACTTCCCAACCTTTTGGTACTCCGGCACGAATCAATGCATCACCGGTAGTATTTCGCTTCATCCAGTCAATTAATAGCTCACGTTTCTCAGGTGGGAGAGCGTCTTCAAGTGCAAAAGTCTGAAGGCTTGCAGCAAGAGCTTTTGCTGTACTTGTGTCATGGGTTTCACCCGGGGCTACTTCGTTTAATTCTGGTTCCATTCGTTCAGGGTTTGTAACATCATCACCAATTTGTCTTAGGGCATGTTTAAATTCTTCAGGACCACCAATTGTTTCAAAAATGAGATTTGCAGCGGTATTGTCACTGTAGCGTAAAGAAGCATCAGAAAGATCCCGAAGTGTCATACCGGTATCGACATGCTCTTCTGTAATGGGACTATATGTAACAAGGTCATCACGCGAATAGGTGATCTTTTCGTTCAGATCTTCAATTGATTTCTGCTGCAATAGGACACCTACTGCTAAAGCTTTACTAGTTGATGCATAAGCAAAACGTTCATCAGGTCGATAGGAAATTGTCTCATCTGTTCCTGTGTCCAGAGCGTAAACTCCCAGCTTAGCATCATATTTTTCTTCAAGTTTAGAAAATTCATCCTGACTAGCAGGTTCATTTTTTTGTTGTTCAGATGGAGTTGTCTGGGCAGAATCATTTGAACATCCCATCAGAACTAGAAAGGAAAGGAATAACACAGATGCCAGTTTGTTTTTTGTTTTCATTTCATCTTACCTCTTTCTTTGTTAATTTTGCTTTATTCGAATAAAACTTACATATGTAATAATTAAAATATTACACATGTAAGTTTTAGGAGTCAACACTTTTTTTGTGAGTGTCTTACATCAAAATTAATAAAAAACCCACAGAGGTTAATCTGTGGGGAGATTCTTTCAAATTCACGGTGATTTAATAATACCTTCTTTCTTCAAAATAGAAAGGGCAATTTCCGATGCAGTACTTCCTCCAGCATCTTTTTCACCTTTTATGTGTACAGCAAAAAAGAAGGTATTATCTTCTGTTTCTACATATCCAATAAACCAACCATCAATATTTTGACCGTTTACTTCTGCAGTTCCCGTTTTTCCCGATAAGCGATGTTCATTTGTTTCTTCTAGTAGTATGGAGTCTTTGACAGTTTGGATAGTAGATGGATCAAAAGAAAAATCATTATGATAAAACGTTCTCAACATACCAATTTGTTCAACAGGGGAGATTTTTAGTGAGCCATCCATCCAATAATCAGTGATGTTATTTGACATATCTTTGTTTCCGTAATTCATTTGTTCAAAGTAAGTTTGCAACTTCTTTTTACCAAGCTGCTTGTCAAGATGTTGAAAATACCATGTGGTCGAGTTTTCCATAGCCGTAAATAAATCCTGGTTTTGATTCCATTTATCGTATTTGTGTAAAGTTCGGTCCCAGGCTATTTCGGAATTTTCTTTTGTAATTATCCCATTTTCTAACGCAAACAATGCACTGAAAATTTTATAAGTAGAATTGGGGGCAAACCTGGTCGTACTTTCATCCTCATTATATATTGTGTATTGATCCATTTTGGTGTCGTATAAGACGGCACTTCCTGTAAGATTCTCAAAAAAGGGAGAATAATCTTTGGTAACAATATGTTGGTGCGAAAATGGATGCGTGTCTTTGTTGATAGCAAGCACAGATATTGATGGAATACTAGCAACTATGAACACAAGAACAGATGTAAAGATTAGTCCACTTTTTACTTTTTGCCGTTTTGTTTCTACTTGGAAATTTACGATCGACACTATGCGTCGTTTTACTTGGTTATACGAACTGCTAATTTCTGATGCAGTAAATGGTGTGGCTTGTTTTGATTGAGAAGCAAATTTTAATATAACCTCACCATATTTAAGCTGAGAATCTTCATCGAGCGTTTTTAAAACAGCATAATCACAAGTAATCTCCATCTCTGTTTGCATTTCTTTTAAGAAGTACCAAACGATGGGATTAAACCAATAAACAAGTCTGGATAGACCCATTATATAATTGATGAGAATGTCGTTACGTTTACAATGGACCAATTCGTGAAGTAACACACTTTTCATCTCGTCATCAGTAAGCATTGAACGATCGAATGGTAAGACAATATATCGTTTGAGAAACCCAAAGGTAATGGGGGACTTTACCAAAGGTGAATAGGCTAAAATGACCTTATTATGATAGTCTAGGTCCTTTTTACATGCTGTAAGTAGGCTTGTTAAATCTCGGTTTACATTAACTTTTAAACTCTTTTTTATCTTATGGATTCTAAGAATACTAGAAAAAGTAGCCAGAAGAATCACCAGCATTCCTATTACCCATACGCAAAAAAAGACAGAATCCAGCATGTTTAAAGGTGATTGTTCGATAGAATTGGAAAAGTTTTGTTGCCAATTTCCATTCTGAAGAAATGTTTCAGTCATGGTTGCAGCAGAATGGATGTCGGTTTGACTTGAATGATGAACACCAACGTTTAGAAAATCACGAAAAAATGTGTTGATCTCAATAAATTGCAAGGGGACAAAAGGAGCAAACAAAACCAAAAGAGAAAGTAGACTGATGTAATATTGGGTATTGATAGTGATTTGCTTTTTTAATCCCTTTTTTATAACGAAAATGATACCAAAGATGACAGATACAAGTATGTTACTAATGAGGAAGAGAGTGAAGAAAGAATTGTCCATATTATTCTTTCCTTTTGTTCTTACGATCTTCTAAAATTTGATACAACTCATTAATTTCATGCTCTGACAGCTTATCTTTTTCC
This sequence comes from Bacillus sp. J37, assembly GCF_000518865.1. Lineage (GTDB taxonomy): Bacteria > Bacillota > Bacilli > Bacillales > Bacillaceae > Metabacillus. The sequence goes on from NZ_JAEK01000015.1 coordinate 29,882, forward strand.
AAGAAGTTTAAGACCATGGAATTGAGAGTACCATTATAAAACCGATTTAAAAAACTATGACTCTCTACTTCTATATAATCACTTTCCTCAACATTAGCTGTATAAACAAAGATACGGCCTTCTTTATGGTTTTTGAGGGCGCCTTTTTTAATCAATCGCAATAGCATCGTTTGAATTGTTTTAGGGCTCCAATCACTCGTTTTTGATAACTTTTCGATCACCTCGTTTGTATTGATCGAAGGGTGTTTCCATACGATTTTCATTACTTCTAATTCAGCATCTGAAATTTGCGGGATATTTTTCATCGTAACCACCTTTAAACTTACAATTGTAGTATTTTTATTATATTCCGCCTATAGGATGAAGTCAATTTTGCTTGTGAAAGAAGTGACATTTTTCCTACGTGTAGAACAAGAAGAATGTAAAACGATCATTATGCCTGAAACTTATCATTATCAATCGTTATGACTTGTGGTTCTGTTGTTTTCGTAGCTATCTCCTTTGTATGTTCAACGAGCTGACTAATATGAAGACAGCATTGTTTGGCACCAATAACGAGCAGTGGTACACCAATAGCATCAAGCTTTAGCCCTCTCGAAAAAAAACCGCCGAGTGTCATGGCAAAAGGTACAACAGGTGATGTGTTTGAAAAAATGATTCTTTCGCTAAGTTGATTCAGCTCTGTAATGATTTCACTGAAGTGAGAAAGGGAAGGGATCACAAGTTTTGAAGATCTTCGGCCAAGTGTATAAACAGAATGACCTTCACGATCAATACCATGAAAGATAAATCTGCCAGCATCACGTTTTGATAATTTATTAAAATAAGGGATGTTTAGAATTTCATCTCTTTCTAATACCTTTTCTGGATGATTTACCAAGTTAAGATGATACGCTGCTGCTAATGATGTAGTATGAGTTCCACCAAAATCGTGATATACATAGATCATGATATTATTCCCCCTGTTTATCATTATTACGGAAGGCGGTTATCTGTGTTTTTAATGATGCATAAATTTCAACCAACCGCAGCATTTACGATGAGCAAAGAATATGGAGATGATCAATCCAAATACATTTGCTGTGAATGGTACATCCTTTTTTGGAAGGTGTAAACATCATTTTGAAATTTGAGTAAGGATCATAACGATAGGGACTGAAATAAATGCATCCCAAAAAATGTATGAATAATTTGAAATACTCCATATTTTTTACCTCACTTTTACTAAAATGAATAAGCAGATAAATGTACGAAAAAGGGATGAAACGTTTTATTATATAATTTGCAAATTCATGATTTTTTATTAGGTTCCAATTTATTAAAAAATAGACCTTTGTGTTGCACATCACACCCTCATAATAACAATTTTGTATGCTTTGTCTCGATTTTTTTATAAACTCTTTACCGCTACTTTCTTACTAGGCAATTTTTCCTCTGTTACTATATAATGTGAATAGTAAAAACTTTTTTTCTAATCAATGGAGTTGAATGTATGCCTAATGAAGCTTTCGTATACATAGTGGTCGTTATTTTAGCCGGGATTTTAAGTTCTTTGTTATGTTTGTACGCTTATTTTCGCCTGAAGGAGGTTCCAGGGGGAAGTTCGTATATGGTAGTCACTCTTTTTTCTGCCGTTTTTACATTTTCCTATGCTTTTGAATTATCAAGTACATCTATGGAAAAAATGTTAATTTGGTTAAGTGTCGAGTATCTTGTTTTGCCATTCATTCCGGCGTTTATCTTGTTGATGTGCTTAGGGTATGTGGGGCGAAAATTAAATCAATGGATGTATTATCTTTTATTTCTACTTCCAATTTTGACAATCTTTATGCATGCCACAAATGAGCATCATCATCTTTATTACACATCAATTGAATTAAATCGTGACAGTCCCTTTCCAATTTTGAAATTAGAATACGGTCCTTGGTTTTACGTTCATTCGATTTATTTGTTTTTATGTTTCATGGTGAGTATTATTTCGTTAGGTATGGAGCTGAGAAAAACAACGATATTTCGATTTCGGATGCAAATTATGTTGATGGTAACAGGAATTATGGTGCCAATCATAGCAAACTATTTTTATTTAAATGATTTGAGTCCGTATGGTATTGATCTGGGACCTGTTTCTATGAGTATTTCCTTTATCCTTCATGGTGCAGCACTGTTTTCCTATCAAATGTTTCGTGTTACACCTGTTGCCAGAGAGACAGTGTTTGAAAATATGAAAGAGGGGGTTATTGTGTTAAACCAAGATGGATTGCTTATTGATTATAACCACGCCATGCTTACTATTATTTCAACCTTAAGCTCTCAATGTATTGGCAAGCCTATCGTGGATGTTATTGGAAGAGGGACACACCTTGCTGAAATTGTTTTACATGAAATAGAAGGTGATTATCGTTCAGGTGAAAACACCTATTATCATATTCGGTTTTCACATGTGAAAAATAAACATAAGCTCATGAAAATTATCACATTTGTTGATGTGACAGTGAGAGTTAATTTACAAGAAAAGTTACAATATTTAGCTCGCATCGACGGGTTAACACAACTCTATAATCGTCACTTTTTTATGGAAGAATCTGAGAGAATTCTAGACTCTCTGAATAAAAAAGGTGAAGCCGTATCCATTATCATGTTTGATATTGATCATTTTAAAAGCATTAATGATACCTTCGGACATGAAGCAGGTGATTTGGTTTTAGCACGTGTAGCTAGTGTGGTGAAGAAATGTCTGGGATCTCGTGATATTGTTGGGAGGTATGGCGGGGAGGAATTTATTCTATGTATGCCTGAGACGTCATTACTTGCAGCAAGGAAGATGGCAGACTCTATTCGAAGGAATATATCTCAGGCTGTTGTACGGTATTCGGAGAAGGATATTACGATTACGTCAAGCTTTGGTATATCTTCGGTCTTGATGAGAGGTGAAGAAGATCAAGCAACCTTGCAAACGCTAATAAGAGAAGCTGATCAAGCCCTTTATGCTGCAAAGCGGAAGGGGAGAAATTGTGTTGAAATTTTTGAAAAGGTAGGTTGAGCGTTCAGTCGGAGTTTTATAGATCAATCTAAAAAATTCCCTGCTTTTTAATAAGGGGGAATTTTTTTAATTCATAATATGTAATTTTAAATGCCAATTAATGGTGGGACGACGAACCTGTCCCCATGTCCCTATTGTAGTCGGCTGTGCTGTTTTCGGTAGTCACTTGGGGTCATGTTAAAGAGTTGTTTGAATTTTTTGTAGAAGAAGGTGACGCTTGAGTAGCCTACTTCGTCGGCGATTTCAGGGATTGGGATGTTTGAGTTTATGAGCATCATGCCTGCTTTGCTTATTTTTTGAAGCTGCAGGAGGTCTTTGAACGATTTGCCGGTTCCCTTTTTTAATAAGTTCGATAAATAGTTTGGGTGAAAATTAAAGTGCTTTGCCATTGAAGTTAATGAACAGTCTTGATAATGGTCTTCGATATATTGTAAATAATCAATTAATGTATAGTTATTGGAATTTGGAACATGAGTGTGCCGTTGACTAATTTCATCTTCGCGGATGAGCTCTGAAAACAAAATAACGAGATAGGAGTTAATAATTTCATCAGAGTATATTCTTTTATGAAAGTATTCCCACACAATATTGTTCACAACTTCAATAATTTTTTTGTTTTTCCCATGGTTAAATAATAGATAACGATTCGACTCTCTGCTCTCCATAAGTAAATCAACAAGGAAAATGGAGATGATACTTTGAGAGGAAAGTCTACTTAAGAAGCTGGGAGATAAATAGTCTTTTTTTAGTGTAATGCTTAATATAATATCATCTTTACCCGTTTCTTCCACCGTATGAGGTGTATATTTGTCGATCATAACCAGGGTTCCTTCTGTAAGAGGAAACACATTCTTATTAATTACAACATTGCATGTGCCTTTGAAAACATAGGTGAGTTCAATGAATTCATGAACATGAACGGGTATTTCTGAATGATAGGGCTGTTGTGTGATCACGATGCTATCTTCTATAAATGTATTTTCTATTGCATTAATTGTGTAATTATATAAAAATACTTCCTCACCATCTATTAAAACAGTCTCAGCTGGTATGAGCGCTTCAATTTCTTCTCTCTTCTTTATAAATTGTCTTGAAAATAAAAATTCGGTTAATTCCATAGCACCCCAAGTCTCCCCTCGACAACTAATCCAAAGCTTAGCTTAAGACATTTTTAACACTAGTTTTACTCGAAGTCAAGGCTGATAATTGAAGGAAAGCTATGTGTTTTCTACAAATGATAACGCTAACTGAAAATCTTTGAAATGAGTAAGGATAATCTTTCATTCTAACATTATAAGCGATTCAATTAATTGATAGTATGTAATCAAATAGTAAATGAGGTGAATGAAATGAACTATAGGTTTCCGAAGCAGTTTATTTGGGGATCAGCAACTGCAGCATATCAAGTAGAAGGAAATAATGTGAATAGTGACTTTTGGGCTGAAGAGCATGCGGAAGGTTCTCCTTATAAAGATAAATCCGGCGATACGATTGATCATTATAGTCTATACAAAAAAGATATTGAATTAATGGCGAAGTTAGGATTTAAAGCTTATCGTTTTTCAATTGAGTGGGCACGAATTGAACCGGCAAAAGGGCACTTCTCAGTTTCTGCGGTCCAACATTATAAAGATGTATTAGAAACATGCCATGCATATGGATTGACTCCTGTTGTAGCACTCCATCATTTCTCATCACCACAATGGTTAATGAGAATAGGAGGGTGGAGCAATCCTGACATACCTGAGCTTTATGCTCATTATTGTGAAGTCGTGATGAAAGAATTAGGACACTTAATTCCCTATGTGTTGACGATGAACGAAGTGAACTTACCAGTTATGCTTAAGGAAATTTTCTCAAAAATAGGCTTTGTTCCACCTGTTGGGATTGACAGAGAGTCATGGGTAGCCCCTAAGTGGAGACAATCGGCAGCAACTCTTTGTGGTGCAGATCCAAGTCAATATTTCACCTTCCACATGATATCAGATGAAAAAGCAATCAAACTTATGAAGGAAGCACATAAACAATCACGTGCAGCTATTAAAAAAATTCACCCTGAAACAAAGTGGGCTTTTCGATGGCACTTCCGCATATCGATTCTATTCCTGGTGGTGAACGGTTAGCGAAAGAAAAATGGAATCGTTATTTTCTCCAATTTCTCGATATGATGGATGAAGACGACTTTTTCGGGTTGCAAAACTATACGCGTGAAATTTATGGACCAAATGGACAAATTCAACCAGATCAACATACAGAAGTAACACAAATGGGATATGAATATCATCCTGAGGCACTAGGGAAAGTTGTTGAGGATGTAGCAAAATCTGTAACGATTCCAATCATGGTCACAGAGAACGGTGTAGCAACAGCTAATGATAAAAAGCGTGAAGAATTTATACAAAGAGCGTTAACAAGTTTGCATGCTTGCATAGAGAAAGGTATTGAAGTGATCGGGTATTTACATTGGTCAACATTCGATAATTTTGAATGGCAATCAGGGTATAGCATGCAGTTTGGGTTAATCGAAGTTGATCGTACCACACAAGAAAGAATTCCTAAGAATAGCGCGTATCTTTTAGGGAAAGTGGCAAAAGAGAATAATTTGGTGACAAAATTTGAGGTACGCTGATTCGAAAAAAGTTGAACATTAAAAGGTATAATGGTACTTTTACAGTGCTATTATACCTTTATTTTCTATATTGCGATTTAAAAGTGATTTCCTTAATCCGATTTCTTTCATGAGTAGTATATTGATTTAATACATTAGGTAGTGTTATCAATAATCTAACTGCCGTAAATACAAAAGAAGTTCACCTTTACTATTTTTGATCATTTTATACAAACGCATTTTGCTAGCAATCTTTTCAATTTTCTTTTGTTCATCATGTTCGTACTTTTTATTATGAAATAATTTGGCTAGTTGATTAAATCCTTCCGCCAAAATATTCGCAGTACCCTCTGAACCTAATTCGATTCCTAAGGTTTCTGTTTCTGAAAGCTGGGTTTCGGCCAATTGCTCTATTTCTGTTTTAAATTCCCCTCTAATAAAAATAGAAGGCTCTTTATGATCAAACGCTAATAATAAATCATCAGCATTGAACGCCTCAAATGTTGCATCTTCTTTCTCTAATGTTAATAACTCGTTAAGAACATCTCCTTCACTTTTTTGGACGGTTTTAGCGATGGCTTGAATCGTTTTAACTGAATAACTATTTACATTTTTTTTGTTTGCACTTGAAAGCAATTGTTGACTTACTCCTGTTTCTTTAAAAACATCGTATCGTTTCTTTCCATTTCTTTGCAGATAAATATCCAGAATACCCATTTGCACAACCCACCCTTTATTGATCATTTATTTTTTACTAAATTATATTTTAGTATATGTAAAAGTGATGTAAATGTTTATTGCAGTGAATAGGATCAAGTGATGGAGGACAGAAGGACGTGAGACAATTCATGTTTTTTCTTTAAAGTGAATGTCAAAGTAAGCAGTTTTCCACGAAATGAATTATATTAAAAAAAGTTAATAATACCAACTAAAATATGGTAAATTTTATACATAGGTTTTTATTATCATTTCTTAATGACATAAACTAACTTCTAAAGGAGTCTCTCTATGAAAATAGATTCAAAAATGAGAAGAATACAACAAAAATATAAAACTGAAATAGAAGCAAGGAATAAAAAAGGGAGAGACGCTCTAGTAGTAGCTTCTATTATCTTATTTTTGATCCTGCTACTATTCTTAGGGGTTCCAAACTTTGAAAAAGATGCTAATAAGCCTGTTGCAACTGATGATTATCAGAAAAAATGGATGGACGTTACTCAAGAAATTGACAATACGTTAAAAGATAATAATGAATATACGGGGATAGCGATAGACTTTAATCCTGAACCTATTAAACTAATCTTAAAAACATCATTGAAAAAAACGAATGGAATGGGTGATGACCATCTAAATGAGCTTATGAGTATCGCTAATGAGAGTATTACCTCAAATAACTTACCTGCATTATTAGAAGAAAATGAAACATACGAAATCGTTATCATTGGAAAAAATAGAGAAGAAATAACACGTGGTACGTTCCGCAATGATGAATAATTGTGAATGGCTACTTTTGATCGTCATAAAAAAGAGACTCTATTGATTAACAAGAGCCTTAGGAGGGTCATTTTTAATCTTTATATCTCCATAAAATCAATTTTTTGAAACTCTGTAAGCTTTTCGTCTAAATTTTGACTCAATGACACTGTAATAGGGTGATTTAGCCCTAAGTATAGTCCGAATTCGATTAATTGACTTTTTAATACATTAATACATCTAGTTGGACTAGTAGAACATATGGATTTGATTATTTGCTATGCTAAATCGTCCATCTTAAGTCTTGCTCCTATAGTTTACTCGAAGATGTTTATCGGCATTGAATGGGGAACTTTAGGTTTTTGATAAAAAAGGGATTGATTATTATTTTAGCGCTATTCACTTAAAGAATGCAGTAGTACACTTAAACGATTAAAGTGCTTTTCTGGAATAAGGTTTAACGGGAGAAATGGAGGGTCTAACTATGGGCATAAGGAATTATTTAATTGAAGGCATTTCAGGCACCGGCAAAACTTCAGTCTGTAAAGAATTACAGCGGCGCGGTTACGATGCTATTCATGGTGACCGTGAATTGGCTTATCAAGGCGATCCGGAAACCGGTACACGGACGTATGGTGTCACGCATGAGCACCACATTTGGGATGTAGATAAAGTTAAAGATTTGGTCGCCAACCAGAATGAGTCGGTAACATTTTTTTGCGGTGGTTCTAGGAACTTTTCGAAATTCATAGATTTATTTGACGGCGTCTTTGTCCTCGAGGTCGACCTTGACACATTGAACCGGCGCCTTGACGAGCGACCAGAAGATGAGTGGGGCGGAAAGGGAAGAAAAACGGAACGGGAACTCATTGTACGACTACACCAAACGAAAGAAGACATCCCCAAAAACGGAATGATAATCGACGCCACCGTACCGATCGAAGAAGTCGTTGATGCGATCGTCCGTCTTAGTGAAGAAAATAAACCCGAACGACAGTAAAATTGAATGGGATGATCATGAAGAAGATCGGTTGCTTATGAAGCAGCCTTTTTTATTTATCGTACGTTATCTAGCGTCCAGTTTATTTTAACAATTATGATTCTAAAAAATATATATAGATTAATAATTGTGAACGGGGGGATTGTAATGGGCTCGCAAGGGAGAGTCAGTTTAAGTGTTGGTTGGATCACTTTGTTTCTAATAGGCACAGATTTATTTGTCATATCTCCGTTACTACCGTTCATTTCGGAAGCGTATAATATAAATCCAGCGATAACAGGATGGATGGTAACGGTTTTTGCTGTAACATATGCGATTGCAGCACCTTTCTTTGGTTGGGCTTCAGATAAAAATAGAAAAGGGATTTTTATTACGTTAGGGTTATTGTTATTTTCCTTCTCCAATATCTTAACTGCTTTTTCGCCTTCTTTTTCATGGTTAATCATTAGCCGTATTTTAGCTGGTTTGTCGGTAGCTGCGATTACCCCTTTGATTTATGCGATAATCGGTGATATTGCTCCATCTAATCGGAGAGGAACTTGGCTTTCTATTGTTGTTTCAGGACATTTAACAGCTCTTTGGGCAGGAGCACCAATCGGTACGTTACTGGAGCATTTTCTTGGCTGGCGTTCCGTATTTATTGTAATGGCTATGATAGGGACTATAATGGCAGTAGTAAATTTCAAAACGTGGAAATATGTTGCAAAAAATGATCTTACTAGAAATCTCATAGAAGGAAATTTGCTAAGAATACTTGGTTCAGTAAGTGTTACCATGATTTGGGCGATTTCAATGTATGCTCTTTATGTTTACTTAGGTGCGGCTCTATATTCCGAAAATAGATTCACATCATCAAAAGTCGCATTAGCTGTTACTTTTTACGGTATTGGTGCCGTTTTAGGAAGTCTTACAAGTGGACAATTCACAGATAGGTTTGGAGTAAGGAAGATTTCCAAAGCTACACTTATCTTATTGACTGTAATATTCATTTGTTTAGGAATATTCTTTTCGTCTGGAGATTGGATTTATATCTTTCTGTTTATATGGGCTTTGGTTGGCTATGCAGGATTTACATCATACCAAGCGCGATTAGCAGTCGAATATCCAGAGGAACGAGGAATTGTCATGGCGTGGAATAATACGGCTCTTTATATCGGTATTACGATTGGTTCAATGATAGGTGGCTATGTCATAACTAACTGGGGATACCCTTTCCTTCCGTATGTTTGCAGCATCGCAGCTTTAATTAGTTTTGTGCTTAGTACCCAAAAGCCAAAGAAAAAAATCAGCTTTCCAGCAGATAGATAATGTAGCCGAACCTATCGAATGGAGATGCTTTTTATGCAAAGTTCTAGAAGTAAAGTAGTTCTTATTAAACTATTTAACTAAATAGAGCAATTTTACATCACGCTACGCTAGTAATTTCTACCTTAAGAAATTGGAGATGTATGAATGATGAAACAAAACAAATATGATGATGAACATTTCTTTTCTGCTTATGAAAAAATGCCACGTTCGGTCAAAGGATTAGAAGGAGCGGGAGAATGGCATGTTTTAAAAGCACTGATGCCAGAGTTGAGGAATAAGAATGTGCTTGATTTGGGCTGCGGTTTTGGTTGGCATTGCCGATATGTTCGTGAGCAAAAAGCAAGTTTAGTGATAGGTGTAGACATTTCGGAAAAAATGCTTCAAAAAGCTCGTGAAAACACAGATGATCCATTAATTTCGTATATAAAAATGCCAATTGAAGAAATCGATTTTACAGATTCTCAATTTGATGTGGTCATTAGTTCGTTGGCTTTTCACTATATTAAGTCGTTTGAAGAAATCTGCAAAAAAGTTTACCATTGTTTAAAACCTGGAGGGACTTTTCTTTTCTCAGTTGAACATCCAATCTTTACTTCTCGAAACGAACAAGATTGGTATTACGATGAAAAAGGGAATCGTCTACATTGGCCAGTAGATCATTATCAAGCAGAAGGAGTACGTGACACGATATTTTTAACAGAAAATGTAATGAAATATCACCGTACAATCTCCACATATTTAAATGACTTAATTGGTGCCGGCTTTAGTATTAAAGCAGTCAAAGAACCAATTCCATCTGAAGAAATGTTAAAGAGTGTACCTGAAATGAAAGATGAAGTCCGAAGACCTATGTTTTTAATAATTTTAGCAGTAAAAGGATAATACAACTTCAAATAAATTTTAGTCGTTACGAAATTAAGCGTTCCCAAAAGCGGCGTTTTTTCTTGTTTAGCATCCTTTTTTGTTTTAAAGCCACTCCTTTTCTGTTTTTGGCTCTAGAAAAGCTGCAATTTCTCAAAAAACTCCCTACCTTGCTACATAAAGTTTACATAAATTTAACAATCCCCCTATATTCAAATAACATATAATCCTTAAAGTGAAATTTGTGTCTTAGATTTCGTCGAAGAGATTGAATAAATATTTAGTGAATCATTTAAAAATTTGCAGCAGAAAAGGAGAAACCCAAAAGGTATGAAATTTATGAAAAGAAAAACAATAATAATCCTTACAACACTAACGATGGCATCTTCTACGCTGCCAGTTCAAGCAGCCAATCAATATTCTGATATCGAGCAGAGCTTTGTCAAAAATGAAATTCAATCTGTGATTGATAATAGCTCAATAAAAGGATATCCTCACGGTTCTCCTAAAGAAGCAGTAGTTACATCAAATAAATCTTTTAAAAAAGGTAAGCTTTCAAAACCTGTAAAGCCACAAGGGACTACTGAAGAAGTAGATGTAGATGCTCCTGAAGTTGATCAACCTTTACCAGCAGTGGATAATGGTGAAAATGCTAATGATGCTATCTTGAAGAACATAGCTGCGACTAATCCTTTTATTAATATTTTAGATGGTTTTGATCAAATATGGTCTATGAATCAACCAGATTGGAGAGACGGAACAGCTTTAACTAAAACAGGTGCAAATGGTAATGTTGCAAACTATGGGGACGGACCTACCGTTTATTTTGATGGATATAAAAATGATAAGACTAAAATAGTAGCAGATAAAAAGACATATGCTAACCAAGAAATCAGAGATGCAGAGACTTGGGAAGCTAATATAAAATATGTAGAAGATGTTACCCAAAACAGAACGGATGAAGAGGCGTTAGCAGCCTATTATGATGATCAAAGAGATAAGATATATAGTATGATGGAAGCTTATGGGCCTTTAGCTAATACCTACGTAGATATCGTTAACCCGATCACAAGTATTGTAAGATCAACAGAGGACATGAATAAAGTATTGGAAGAAACGACTGTTGAAGACCAAAGTCAGGGAATGGGACAATGGAAGGGATCTGAACTATCAGATGCAATGGATTTAGTTCATTTAATTCGATTTAGGAATCCTTCTTCTTCAAATCCTTCTAAGTACTTTTTCTCTTCTCCAAGACCGTACAGAATGAATTCAAATGGAGAAGTAAAAGAAGTTGTTGATAAGAACGGTATTCCTGTTTGGGAAACAATCGGCAGTGGCGAAGGTACAGTAGAAGAATTACCTTCAGGTGGTAAAAGAGAAGTAGGAGAAAGACATTACCAACAATATGAAACGAATGTGGAAGTAATTCCTGCATTAGAATATGTAAAAAGAGAAGCGGAAGACGGAAGGGGCAAAGACGGGGCTTTTCCAAGTGGGCATACAAGTGCATCTTATTTGTCAACATTCGGATTTGCATACGCAACACCGGAAAGATATGCTGAATTTTTAACAAGAGCAGCTCAAATGGGAGAAAACAGAATTGTAAGTGGAATGCACTCTCCACTTGATGTGATAGGAGCAAGAATACAATCTACAGCAATGACTGCCTATGCATTCAATCTACCAGAAAACAAGGTGGTATTGGATAAGGCGTATAAAAATGCTGGAGAAGTATTCGGTGAAATAGCTGAATCAAAAGATATGAGCTTGTACGAATATGCACATACGGTAACTGAGGAGTATACGTTTGAAAGTGCGTACGATGAAGAAAAGTGGGAAGATCATGAAGCAAATAAAGCTTTCTATCGAGAAAAACTTACATACGGATTACCTCAAACAGGAACAACAGGATTAGACCCTGTAGTACCCAAAGGGGCAGAAGTTTTATTGGAAACTCGTCAGCCTTATTTGACAGATAAACAACGTAGAGAAGTATTGTATACCACTGAAATTGAATCAGGCTACCCTGTCATAGACGAGTCAAATGGTTGGGGAAGACTTGATTTGGTAACAGCATCTGATGGATATGGTGCGTTTTTAAGCAATGTAACAGTGGATATGGATGCTTCAAAAGGAAGATTTAATGCCCATGATTGGTGGAGAAATGATATTACTGGTGATGGTATGCTTACCAAGCAAGGAACAGGAACGCTTACATTGACAGGAAATAATAGTTATTCAGGAGGCACATTGCTAAAAGGAGGCACGTTAGAAGCTACTTCTACGACTGCTTTTGGTGAAGGCGATCTTTATGTAGAAAATGGTACAGTTTTAGTTAATGTTGATGAACCTTTAAATGTAAATGGCAATTTAACAATTGAAGCTGGAAACCTAGATATTGCAATGGATGATGACAATAGTCAACTAAATGTAGATGGATTGTTATACCTTAATGGCGGGGACCTGAATTTGGACCTTTCTCATTATGAATTAGAAAAGGGTACAAACATTACTTTAATGACTGCCGACAAGGTGAAAGGGAAATTCGATCATGTAACTGCTGATGGATACAAGGTAACTGTTACTTACAGAAATAATAGTGTCCTGGCACATATCAAAGCAAAATAATAGCATTTGGTAATTGAAATCAAGCCGGAGGGATGATGAAACCCCCGACTCAGGGCAGAGAGGCTGTGAGACCTCTAGTAAGAAATAGGTCTTTTCTCTTTAGTGGAAAAATCAAGTATTCTATGATGGATTAACCCCTTAACAAACGGTCTCATCGTCAAGAACAATATTCATAAGCGCCTTTCTGAAACAAGAAAGGCGCTTATTTTTATTTGGACCAGAAATTTATAAGGAGTTACAATATCTGTTAAAATTAGGAAAGGTTAAAACAATTTAAGTACATTAGTAAAGAGAGGTAGAAAATGAGGAAAGAAATGTTTATACAACTAAATGATGTTAAATTATTCGCTAAATTGGTTGGTGAAAATATTGGAAAGCCCGCAATCGTAATGGATGCTGGGTATGGTGACTATTCGAAGGCGTGGGATTCAGTTATATCAGAACTCTCTTTGCTAACAGATGTATTAATTTACGATAGAGCAGGATTGGGGAAAAGTGAATCAAGTTCTAGACCGAGAACGAGCAAGGAAATGATTATAGAATTAAAAGAACTAGTTAAAGGAACTAAGATCAAACTCCCTTTTATCTTAGTTGGTCATTCATTTGGTGGAGTTAACGCTAGACTGTATGCTACTGAATATCCAAATGAAGTTTGTGGTCTTATATTAATTGATTCAACTCCTGAAGATTATAGAGAGAAATTTCTTCCTACGATGGAAGAAGAGTTCCAGAGGGCATATAAAAAACAATTTGTTCATGAAGGTAATTATGATGAATTTATGGAAAGTTTAAAACAATTAAAAGAATCTAGAAGTAAATTAAATGTGCCCTTAATCGTTCTATCAGCTGGTAAAAAAGCTTATTATTCAAAGGAATCACAACAATTATGGAATGAAATGCAGAGAGAACTCCTAGAAATTTCTACAAAAGGGGAATTTGTTATTGCTGAGAATTCTGCACATTATATACAAAATGACGAACCAGAGGTTGTAGTGAACGCAGTAAAAAGATTACTTAGCAACTTTTAAGATGGCATATATTGTAGTTATGGCACCCAAAGGATGTAGTAAAACTACGTTGTTTCCGTGAAAAACTGAGTGTTTATAATACTTTGAAGGAAAAAAGTTTTTTAGAAATAAGAAGAGTTTTGGAAAAATACTAAAAGAAGGCTTTCCTATCACATACATATAGAGCAGGTTAGCACAGAACACTTTAATAATACTTAACGCATTATAAAATAATCTTATAATGAGAGGAAGGGTAACCTTTTTGATTAATAAATTTGAATTTTGCATTCTATTTTTATTGTTTGGAATAGTATTTTTATCTGGTTGTAATAGGAATGAAGTAAACCTAAAGGATGGAGATAACCATATAAATGATGAGATGGATGAAGTCATTTCTAATTACATTATTCAAAGATACTTTACCTCATATCATGATACAGAAAAGCAATTTGAAGTTCATAAAGTATATGGAACGAGTGAAACAGATGGGATCCTAAGTGTCTATATGTGGTCTTATTATGGCGGTTTTAATAAATCTACTGGAATAGAAAATCAAGCAGGACATTCATTACCTGCAGTAATTGGCTTAAGTAAAAAAGAAGAAAAATATTCTGTTATCGATTACATTGAACCTCAAGATGGTAATTTGTATCAGTCCTCATTAAAAAAAATGTTTCCCAATAAATACTTGAAATTTGCTCAACAAGATAGTGGAAATATAGGAGACTTAGAAAAGGAAATGGATAAAAAAGTAAACGAATGGTTAGAGAATCAGTAATAGATGTGAATAAATTAGATATTTAGAAAATTAAGAGTTTAGTAGATATACCATAGAAACGAGGTTATATAATGAGTAATTGGTGGTATGGTTTTTACTTTTTGATACTAGGAGTTTTATCATTCTTTACAGGAGAGGTAGTAACATTTGTTATGCTTGGATTTATTTTATTGAGCCTAAATAACATAAATAATACGTTGAAAAAGATATATAAAAGTAATAAAAAAGATGATGATAAGTAAAGAAATTCTCTTCAGTATTATTTATTTTTATTTGTCTTTTTGATAAAAGAAATCGAAGAAAGCTCGCAATATATGCTTTGGGAAGCTGGGGAAAGGAAAGTTGATTTTGAGAATCAAGCTAAAAGGATAGAAGCAATTAAAAAGCGTGATAATTCTACTATATTGGTTGCTGAACAATCCAAAGAACTTGTTGGGTTCTTGTTTGCTATGGGTGGTGATGCAATTAGAATCAAGCATTCAGTTTATATTGTTTGGGAATTTCAACAAATTACAGAGGACAGGTATAGGAACAAAGGTGTTTGAACATTTAGAGAGATGGGCTAAGGAGCGTCGAGTATATCTGTTAGAATTAACAGTTGTCACTTTAAATGCAGCAGGCCTTTCTTTGTATAAAATACAGGAATTTGAAATAGAAGGGGACGAAAAGGAATTCATTATTTATTGAGGGAGGATATGTTGATGAATAGTACATGTCTAAATTTATATGATAGGTCTAACAAAAGGGGGTTAAAAAGAGCTATTCTGCTATGACAGAATAGCTCTTTTACTTTTATTAGTTAAGGAAAGCCGAATATCCTTTACCAACTATCATCATGGTAGTAAATAAATATCATGATAAGGGGGTTTTTCCAACTTTGATTTCTTTATGTATCCCTCTGCAACAAGTTCCTCTATGCCTGATTCGATTTCCTCTGGTTTAACGCCAAATATGTCTGCAACCTTCACGGTTGATATAGTCATATATTTTGGCCTTTTCGAAGATGATTGAATCATGGATGTAATGCGATTTAATAGCTGGTTTTTATCCATATTTCTCTCCTTATAAATTATTATTTATAATTTTTCCCAAAAATGTAAATAATATAAGTGACCTGTAAGGAGTGATGACTGTGGGGTTTCATGCACCAAATGAGATTGCAAATTTAACAGCCGAACATGGTGAAAAAAAGGCAAAGTTGCCTATCTCAAGTATCATGCTGCTGGGTTTTCTTGGAGGAGCATTTATTTCAATTGGTTATTTGCTTGATATTCGAGTGACGGCAAATCTTCCAGAAGAATGGGGAACTTTTAATACGCTAATCGGTGCATCCGTGTTCCCGGTGGGTCTTGTTCTTATCATTATTGCTGGAGGAGAATTACTAACTGGAAATATGATGGCGGTTTCAATGGCGTTTCTGACAAAACGAGTGTCAGTTTGGAAGCTTTTAAATAATTGGCTTTGGATTACGATCTTTAATTTTATAGGTGCTTTATTTGTTGCGTATTTTTTTGGTCAGCTTGCTGAATTAACTTCACAGGGTGTTTATTTAGAAAAAGTCGTCGAAATTGCAAATGGAAAATTAGAGGACAGCTTCCTTGCAAGTACAGTTTCTGCGATTGGGTGCAATTGGTTAGTGGGTCTTGCCGTGTGGTTAGCTTACGGGGCAGAAGATATTGGAGGGAAGATTCTTGCCATTTGGTTCCCGATTATGGCATTCGTCGCAATTGGATTTCAGCATGTTGTGGCCAATATGTTTGTGATCCCTGCTGCCATTTTTTCCGGCTATTTTAGTTGGAATGCATTTATTGGGAATTTTATTCCGGTATTTCTTGGCAATGCGATAGGAGGATTTGTCTTTGTCTCACTCTTTTATCGACTTGCTTATAAACGAACGATGGATTCGGACAGAATGAAAGAAGGTTTAAGGAGGCGAAGGAAATGAGCGAATCACGGTTTACAATTACAATCGATGGCAAAGAATATTCCGCTGTTCCAGGTCAAAAAGTTTTAGAGGTAGCAAGAGAGGAAGATATCTTTGTTCCTGGTGTTTGCTATCATCCCAACTTAGGTACAATCCAAACTTGTGATACTTGTTATGTTTTAGCAGATGGAGAATTAGTAAGGTCATGTACGTTAAAAGCAGAGCCTGGTATGAATATTGATACTCTGTCGGAAAAAGTAAAAGCTGCACAATATGAAGGGATGTCCCGAATTCTAAAAAATCATGAGTTATATTGTACAGTCTGTGATAACAATAATGGAAATTGTACGATACATAATACGGTTGAAAAAATGGAATTAGCTCATCAGAAGTATCCATTTGAAGCAAAACCATACGCACCGGACAATTCTCATCCTTTTTATCGTTATGAACCAGATCAATGTATTTTGTGTGGACGTTGTGTTGAAGCATGTCAGGATTTACAGGTAAATGAAACGTTGACAATTGATTGGAGCCGCAAAGTTCCAAGGGTTATTTGGGATAATGATGTTCCAATTGATCAGTCATCCTGCGTTTCTTGTGGTCACTGTGTAAGTGTTTGTCCATGCAATGCATTAATGGAAAAATCAATGCTTGGCAATGCCGGTTTTCTAACGGGTATACCTCCTAAAGTTCTTGGTCCTATGATCGATATGACAAAGGAAGTAGAGCCTGGCTATCGAGAAATTTTTGCGATTTCTGAAATGGAAGCAGCAATGAGAAAATCAAAAATAAAAAGAACAAAAACCGTTTGTACTTATTGTGGTGTAGGCTGTAGCTTTGAGGTCTGGACAAAGGATCGTGAAATATTAAAAATTCAAACAACAGAAGAGGCACCGGTCAATGGTATTTCAACCTGTGTAAAAGGGAAATGGGGATGGGATTTTGTTAATAGTGAAGAAAGATTGACAAAGCCGCTTATCCGAAAAGGTGAGGAGTTTGTAGAAGCAAACTGGGAGGAAGCTCTTACCTTAATTGCTGATAAACTGTCTTCCATAAAAAATGAGTATGGGGCAGATTCAATCGGATACATTGCATCATCTAAATGCTCTAACGAGGAAAATTATTTGTTTCAGAAATTCGCACGCGCTGTAATGGGGACAAATAATATTGATAATTGTTCAAGATATTGTCAATCACCTGCTACATCTGGTCTTATGAGAACAGTTGGTCTTGGAGGAGATTCCGGAACAATAGAAGATATTATGGCTTCTGAACTTGTCATTGTTGTTGGTGCTAATCCGGCTGAATCCCATCCTGTTTTAGCAACACGAATAAAGAGAGCTCATAAGCTATTTGGTCAAAAGCTTGCAGTAGTAGATCTTAGAGAGCATGAATTAGCACAAAGAGCAGATCTCTTTTTACATCCTAAGCCAGGAACAGATATCATTTGGCTTAACGCAATAACAAAGTATTTTTTTGACCAGGGCTGGGAGGACAAGAACTTCTTAGCAGAAAGGGTCAACGGTGTAAAAGAATTTAAAGAATCCCTTGAAAAATACACTCTAGAGTATGCGGTTGAAAAAACAGGACTTAGCATGGAGCAACTACTGGAGCTTGCCAACATGATTAAAGAAGCAAATTCGGTTTGCATGCTTTGGGCAATGGGAGTTACTCAGCATATGGGTGCTACCGATACAAGCACAGCTATATCCAACCTTCTTTTAGTAACAGGAAACTACGGTCGAACTGGTACTGGCGCATATCCATTAAGAGGTCATAACAATGTCCAAGGCGCATGTGATTTTGGTACAATGCCTGCCTGGATGCCAGGGTATGAACCTGTTCAAGATGCGGCAGTAAGGGAGAAGTATGAAAAGGCTTGGGGTGTAAAACTTTCAGAGGTACCTGGTCATGATAACCATCATATGGTTGAAGGAATAAGTAAAGGAAATCTTAAAGCTCTTTACCTCTTTGGAGAAGACATGGCCATTGTAGATGCAAATTCTAACTATGTTCATTCGAATTTTGAAAAACTGGATTTCTTTGTTGTACAGGATATCTTTTTCAGTAAAACAGCTCAATTTGCCGATGTTATTTTACCTGCTGCACCTAGTCTTGAAAAAGATGGAACTTTTACAAATACAGAAAGGCGAATTCAGAGATTCAATAAAGTGTTGGAACCATTAGGTGATTCAAAACCGGATTGGGTCATTTTTCAGGAACTAGCGAATAAGCTTGGAGCAAATTGGAATTATAGTCATCCTTCAGAGATCATGGAAGAAGCTGCAAGTCTTGCACCAATGTTTGCAGGTGTTAGCTATGAAAGACTTGAGGGCTTTGAATCACAGGTTTGGCCGGTAAAAGAGGATGGAAAGGGGACTCCTTTATTATATACAGATAAATTTGGTTTTCCGGATGGAAAAGCGAGATTAGTACCAGTAGACTGGACAGTACCATTTGAACCAGGTGAAGAGTATGATCTTCATTTAAATAACGGACGTCTGTTGGAACACTTCCATGAAGGGAATATGACCTATAAGTCAGAAGGTTTGACACACAAAGTGCCACATCCATGGCTTGAAATTTCACTTGATTTAGCTAGTGAAAGAGGTTTAGAAGATGGTGCTTTAGTTGGATTAACCTCTCCTTATGGTCATGTCGAGGTCCGAGTAATTGTAACAGACAGAGTAAAAGGAAAAGAATTGTACCTTGCCATGAATTCCGCAGAAGATATAGAGGCAGTCAATCGGTTAACGAGTAGCTACCATGACATTACGACCCATACTCCTGCTTACAAGGAGATGTCAGTAAAAATGGAAGTGATTGAGACAAAAGGAGAACCTCCACTACCTAAACACAATCATCGATTTGGTAACAGAATTCCCCAAATCAGTGTAAAGGTAGAAGAGAAATGGCAGCGTTCAGATTACACGCCTATTTCTGAATTGGATGATTTTAAGGAGGGGCACTATGGCGAAACCGATCAGGCAAATTAGAAGAGAATTTCTTAATGAACAGGAAGAACAAGACCAGGCAATGAATGAGATTTTGAAGGAACTTGCAGAAAATAAGGAAGCGGTACTCGCCTTTATTCAAACGGCAAAAGAATTACACGAACTGAAGGTATTCGAGACTACCAACTCACTTTTAAAGCAAAGTGATGAGGTTGGCGCCATTGCGATTCAGCAAATAAACCAACCAGCGGTTCATAACATGATTAAATCTGGATTTGGACTGTTCAAGTTCCTTGGAGCCCTTCAACCCTCCCAGCTACAAACGATTTTAGATGGTGTAACACTTGGGCTAAAGAGAATGTCTGATTCTGGAGAAAAGGGTGAGAAACAAAGTATCTGGAGACTGAGAAAGAGGCTAACTAGCCCAGCAACTCGAGCAGCTTTGACAACAATGATTGACTTTGTTGAAGGGATGGGGGAAGTCTTTTTACGCAATCGGAGGAACAGCAAATAAGGAAGGTGCTTGGAATGAAAAATGAAAAGTATCAAATTGAAAATCTTAACAATCAAGAAGACGCGGATAAACTAACTCAAGCAGTACTTGGTGTTTGGGGAATTAGTAAAGCTGAAACAAATACATCACAAAAAACAGTATTATTCAGCTATGATGAACGGATGGCATCAGCTCAAGACTTTATACAAGCAATAAAGGAATCTGGATATGACATTGTAAATGAATAACTGTAATGATCGAGGTGAAACCATTGAGATTATGTGAGGTATGTGGAACAAAAGAGGATCTTAAAGATGAATATGAACAAGAAGCCGTTCAATCGGCTGTGACACTTCATATATGTGAGAGTTGTCGTGAGGACAGAAAGGTTATACATTAATAGGACATGGAAAATCCAGGTATATACCTGGATTTTTCATATGAAGAAAGGTAGAGGGATCGTTTATACTTTCCTTATCCTTTTATGTAGATATTGAAATGAACCTGTTCTTTTCAGAAGAAGCAGGGGGCTTATACAAATAATTTAATCGGAAAAACAAGGATATGTTATAATGGAAAAGTTGGGAAATAAATCCATTTACTTTCTTCTAGAGGGGAAGAAGTAAAAGGATCTGTTGGTTGGAGGAAGAGTATATATAAATGGATCATATCATTGAATTGCAAAATGTAACAAAAGTATACAAGAGTAAAAGTATTCTAGAGGAAGTTAACCTCAGCATTTCTTCGAACCAGGTTACAGCCGTTGTTGGAAAGAACGGATCAGGAAAGAGTACATTATTGAAATTGATCGGTGGATTAATGAAGCCAGATAGTGGTCAAATCCTTTTTCCGAAAGGAAAGACACTTCGGATTGGATACGTACCAGAGCTAACTCCTGCAGTTATTCCGTTTACCCCTGTCGAGTATCTGACACATATGGGAATGATACGGAGTTTACCAAAGAAGCAGGTAGAGCAAAGAATTAACACCTTATTAAAAATGTTTCACATGGAAGATGACAGGAACATAAGAATTATACATTTTTCAAAAGGGATGAAACAAAAAATAACGATCATGCAGGCGATGTTGGAGGAAACAGATCTGTTAATCATGGACGAACCTCTATCTGGCCTTGATCCGAAAGCACAAAGAGACTTGGAAGAACTATTGATTTCTTTAAAGCGCCGAAAGATTAGTGTCATTTTAAGTTGTCATGAGACAAGATTATTAGAAAGGGTCGTAGACCAAATATTTGTCATTAATCAATGTAAAATTACACAAAAAAGTGGACAGCATGCATCAGGTAAGTTAAAGAACAGGTTGGTAATTGAACTGTTAAATCCTGCATTATTAGCTTCATTTAGAGACAAAGTGACAATTGAGAGTGAAAGAAAAATAGACACTGATTTAAGCTTAATAGAATTGACTGTTAATCATGAACAGACAGATTAAATGATAAGAGAATTTTTAGAGATAGGAGCTTCAATCAAGCTTTTAACACCTTTAAATGAGTTAGAAAACGAGTTTTCCCTACAGTTTGAAAGGAAGAGGAGAAATTTACAATGAAGGGTTTGGTTGTATATCAGTTCGTTACATATATTCGTTCCCATAAGTATATTCCACCAGTTTCAGTTTTTATAATGTTACTGGTCATTAATTACACATACGTTCCTAATCCTATTATGGATAGCTATTCATTCACTTCTATCCTATTATTTTTTGTAATCGGTTGGGTGACAATTTCTCTCTTTCACTCGGAGGATGAAGGGCAAAAACAAATTACCATCATACATGCCAAAAATATAAGAGAATATTACCTCGCCCTCGTGATTAATTGTACCTTGGTTGCGTTCTTCCTTAGTGTTGTGGCAGTTGCGTACCCTATTATTTTTCAAGCTTTTACTCCAGGGTTACATCCAGTACATATCGTAAAGGGTTTTTTAGCTCATTTTAGTCTCACCTTCCTATCTATTGCATTATCCATTTTTTTCACAAGAGAGCTTGTTAAAAACCATATTAATTCATGGTGGGGTGTGATTAGTATTTTAATTGGTTCTTTGGTTAGTGCAATACTGACAGAAGCAAATATTATAAATTTAACGGTATTATACTGGATTTTACCACCTCTTCATTACTCCTTTAAAATAATGAGCGTGGACGATCACATTATATCGATCAGCACAGAAGTTTACGGATATTTCGTATGGATCTTTATCTACAGTATGATGCTGATTACCCTTTTTTTAGTGATTGTTCAGAAAAAGAGGTCTTTTAAATGAGGAAATTTATTGTTCAAACAGTTCATTACTTTTAAGCAAGCGCCATTCTTGAATAAGGATGTGCGTTTTTTAATATGCAGGGTAAATTGTTGAAAAGAGATTGTTTGAAAAGGTATATTTTTCAACATATATTTACATACAATTTTACACTTATACTTGTTCAAAAGATCCATTTAGTAAGAGTCAAATCTCTCACCTTTCCTCGTTAAACTGTCAATTTAAGAAAAATTATAAAGTATCTTATTCTACAGAATCCCGCTCATAGTTCATTCTTATTTAAATTCTCTTGTAACTGCTTCACAAGATTTGATGTGAATGTAATACTAGGTTTGAACAGCACACATATCGACAAAAAAATCCATATTGTAACTTTTTTGTAACTCTTTTATAGAGAAGGACTTATATAATAAATTTATTCGAAGGAAACAGTAATTTTTGGAAAAATGAATGGAGTGTCCATCATGAGAAAGAAAAGCAAATCAACATTAATAATAGGTCTAGTTATGAGCAGTATGATGTTATCGGGTTGCCAACTTGTTGAATCTCCTAATGCATTAATTGAAGCTCCCCAACAAGAAAAAGAACAGAATATAGAATTGAGTAAAAAAGCGGCAGAGCTGCTCCCAACTAATAGTGAATTACTAACCCCGGTAAATTCTAATAAAAAACAGTCAATTTTTATTGCTGATAGTAATGACGATGGGAACCAGGAAGCCTTTCTTTTGTATAGAGGTTTAGGGGAAAATCGTAAAGTTCATCTTCTTTCTTTACAGGAAACTGACAATGATTGGAGAGAAGTATCAGACTTTGAATTGGATTATCTGCAACTTGATTATTTTGGTCTCCATGATTTAGACAATGATGGACGAGTAGAAGTAGTCATCGGCCTTGGAGGATCAGACTTTGAATCAGAGAAAGAGCTTATGATATACCAATGGAAGGAAGAGGGGCTGACACAGGTAGTAAATAAAGGATATGAAATCCTTGATATTGCGGACTATGATCTTGACGGAAAAGCAGATGTTCTTATTGTCCATGGGAAGAGAAGAGAATTTATGGAGGCGGAGCTTCTTACATTCAGGTCTGGTCAAATAGAGACAACCTCAAGTGTGAATATGGATGCTTTTGCATTTCATGAAAATACAGTGAGTGGAAAATTATCTGATGGTAATCAGGCATTGTTTATTGATGGTGGTGTTGGTGCTCATTCAATGGTGACTGAAATCATTGCTTTTGAGGACGGGAAGCTTATAAAGGTGGATGAAAGAGCTGGTGGAATGCTCATTAAAGAATACCCACTTTATAGTAAAGATATTAATGACGATGGGGTCATTGAAGTAGGTGGGATGTATATCCCAAAAGGGTGGGAAGAAGAAGCATTTACTGATATTCCGTTTATTGAATACTATTCAACATATTCAATAAATGGGGAGGAAAAAAAGATTGAGGAAAGATATACAAACAGAGAGCATAAGTTTTACATCACAATTCCAGTTGATTGGCATGGTAAGGTAAAAATTAAAAAGGTTGAAAATAGTATCCAATTAATCTCTGTTTCAGATGATGAACTACTTTTTGAGGTTAAATGGAGTAACCTCGAATCGGTTGCACCGAAAGGCCATGTCTTCAAAAAAACAAAAGATACCTTTTTTTATACGGAAATGAAAGAAAAAGATGCTTTTCCATTTAATCAGTTTCATTTATTAGAAGATGAGTTTTAAGAGAGGGAAGTTTATGAATAAAATTCTTGTTGTTGAAGATGAGTTATCCATACGTAGCTTTGTCAGCTTAAATCTAAAAAAGAAGGGATACCTTGTAACGGAAGCAGAAACTGGAGAGGAAGCATTACGACAGTATCATCGAGAGAACTTTGATATTATTTTGCTTGATTTAATGCTACCGGGTATCGATGGATTTGAAGTTTGCCAAGAAATTCGAAAGATTAATCAAACAGTAGGCATTATTATGTTAACGGCTCGGACACAAGAGAAGGATAAGGTCGAGGGTTTAATCATTGGTGCAGATGATTACTTATATAAACCATTTAGCTTAGTCGAGCTCGAGGCTAGAATTTTTTCTCTGCTTCGAAGACTAGCTGTTGACCGCTCAATTTCAACGGAACATGATGAGAGGATTACTTCGGGTCCATTTCAATTGGACATGAAAACGAAGCGATTGATCAGTTCTGGAACAGAAGTAAAATTAACTCCAACTGAATTCTCTATTCTTCATTACCTTATGGGTCATCCAAATCGTGTCTTCACAAGAGATGAATTATTGGATGAGATATGGGGAAAGAACTATGTTGGTGATTTAAAAGTCGTGGATGTAAACATTAGACGAATTCGACAGAAAATCGAGACAGACCCTTCCTCACCAGTATATTTATGTACGGAGTGGGGGTTAGGGTACATATGGATGGGTAATGTATGAAGCGCAAAGTCATTCTTTATTTCATGATTATTATCCTTCTAACCTTAAGTTTAGTCATGACGGTGTTTGGATTTGCCTTGACCAATTATTATTATCAAGGAATTGCAGGTACTTTTCGCAGTCATGTGGAAGCGATTAATCCGATTTGGGAAAAAGGAAATGAGCTTAATTATGGCCGTTTAGAAGATTATAGTGATCTGATTATTAAAAGCTATCAATATCATTCTGCAGAATTGCAACTTTTATCAAATGATGGAGAGCTTATTCAATCAACATCTGGTTTTTATGAAGATAAAACCTATTCAATTGATCCCGATGTCTTTTCCTATGAAACAGTTTATAAAAAGGAAGTAATGGAACAAACAGGAGAAAAAATCATTGCTGTCTACATACCACTAATGCTAGAGGGTCAGGTTGTGGGGGTGCTTCGGTATGTTTCTTCGTTAGCAAATGTCCATGCAGTCATTCTAAATCTGCTTAAATATGGAATGATGATTTGTACAGGGGTAGCAATCGTTGTCTTTCTTATTAGCCTTCGTCTTGCAGACTCGATTGTAAGACCATTTAAAAAAATCATTCAGCATACACGTGAATTATCAAAAGGACGATTTGAAAAACGATTAAATAAAATATACCCTCATGAACTAGGTGAAATGGCGAACACACTAAATTATATGGCGGATGAAATTGTCAAGATGGATCGGTTAAAAACAGATTTCATATCCTCAATTTCTCATGAGCTCAGAACACCGCTTACAGGAATTAAAGGGTGGGTGGAAACGATAGAGTCACCGGAAGACTTAACAGAGCAGGAAGTGAAATTTGGCTTACGGATGATTCACACTGAATCTGAGCGGCTGATGAAATTAGTGGAAGATTTACTGGATTTTTCTAGGTATGAGTCAAATCGAATCATTCTTAACCAAGTTGAAGTAAACTTTGATGAACTCGTTTACGAAGTGACATTACAGCTTCAAAAGAAAGCAAAAGAGAAAAACATCTCGATTCATGTAGAAAGTGTACCAGTTCGGCTAATGGCTGATGGAGATAAAATGAGACAAGTCATGTTAAATTTACTGGATAATGCGATTAAGTTTTCTAAGGTGAATGGTGAAATTCAACTAAATCTATACAAAAAGAATCATTTTGCTGTGCTTGAAATTAGTGACAAAGGAATAGGGATGAAGCAAGAAGAGATAACGTACATTATGGATTCCTTTTATAAAGTTGATTCAAAATCAATTGGTGCTGGACTTGGATTAGCGATCACTCGAAATATTGTCACAAAACACGGCGGGAAAATTGACGTTCTTAGTCAGTATGGAAAAGGAACAACAGTTGTCGTTCAATTGCCTTTGGTAAAGAATTCAACAAAATAAGTGAAAAATAATGGGAAGAGGTAAAGCAGATGTGTGGGTTTATTGGATATATGAGTAGGAATCTAAAAGAACAAGCACTTGAAAAAAGACAAATTACTGTTGATATGACAACTATGATAACTCATCGGGGGCCAGATGATGTAGCCTATTATACGGATGAGCATATTCACCTCGGCTTCAGAAGATTAAGTATTATTGATGTTGAAAGTGGTAGACAGCCTCTTTCGTATGATGATGATCGTTATTGGATTACTTTTAATGGTGAAATTTACAACTATATAGAGCTAAAACAAGAATTAGAGAAGAAAGGTTATAAGTTTCATACGGATTCAGATACAGAGGTAATTATAGCCTTATACAGTCATATTGGAACACGAGTTGTTAATGAATTACGCGGTATGTTTAGCTTTATTATTTGGGATCGGGAGAAAAAGGAATTATTTGGTGCCAGAGATCATTTTGGGATAAAGCCTTTTTATTATTATGAAACAGATGATGAATTTTATTGCAGCTCGGAAAAGAAAAGCATAATTAGTGCTATTAAAGGTATCGGTAATATGGATTTAGAATCTTTACATCATTATTTGACATATCAATATGTTCCGGAGCCTCAAACGTTATCAAAAGAGATTAAGAGACTGGAGCCAGGTTGCTTTTTTACAAAAAAACTGGATGGAGCTATGATTATTCACTCCTTTTATAAGCCTACCTTTTGTCCAACGAATCAACCATTTGCCCAAGAGGTAAAGAAGATTCAACATGTATTAAGAGATTCAGTTGCTATGCATTTACGAAGTGACGTGCCGGTTGGCGCCTTTTTATCCGGAGGAATTGACTCATCGAGTATTGTCGCTTTGGCAAAGGAGACTCATCCACGTATAAAAACGTTTACCGTTGGATTTAAAAGAGAAGGATATAGTGAAATCGAATTGGCACAGGAAACAGCTGCAGCATTAAGTGTAGATAATCTTCATTATATTGTAACAGCTGAAGAGTTTATTAAAGAACTCCCTAAAATTGTGTGGCATTTAGATGAACCAGTAGCAGATCCTGCTTTAGTTCCATTGTATTTTATTGCACGTGAAGCTAAAAAGCATGTAAAAGTCGTTCTATCTGGAGAAGGAGCCGATGAATTATTTGGAGGTTACAATATATATAGAGAGCCACATTCGCTAAAATACTTGAAGCATTTTCCAAATAGTATGAAGAAAGGCTGGCTTGCATTGGCAAGTAAATTACCTGATGGTGCGAAAGGGAAAAGTTACATTGAAAGAGGTACAACGAATCTGGAAAAAAGGTATATTGGTAATGCGAAGATATTCTCTGAACATGAAAAAAGTCAGCTCCTACGAAACTATCAAGGGGACTGGACATATACAAATGTTACGAAGGGATATTATCAAACGATTAACCACCTTCATGATATCCAAAAAATGCAATACATTGACATCCATACATGGCTTCGTGGTGATATCCTCGTCAAAGCAGACAGAATGACGATGGCACATTCTCTAGAGCTGCGAGTTCCATTTCTTGATAAAGAGGTGTATAAAGTTGCATCACAACTTAGTCATGACAAAACGGTTACAAACCAACAAACAAAATATATACTTAGAAAAGCGATGGAAGGAATTATTCCGGATTCCGTGCTAAATCGCAAAAAACTAGGATTTCCGGTTCCAATTAGGCATTGGCTGCAAAACGAGCTATTTGATTGGGCCTATCAATTAATTATTGATAGTCAAACAGATCATTTATTTGAAAAAAATTATTTGTTATTTTTATTATCAGAACATCAAAGAGGGGTACATGATAACAGCCGTAAAATTTGGACAGTATTAATTTTTATGATATGGCATCAAGTCTATGTCGAAAGAAAATACGACTTTCATCAGCTTTCTATGGAGAGAGAAACGGTTGTCGTATAAATAAAATGAAGATAAAGCATATGAAAGAAGAGAAGAGTAAATGAAAAAATCAATTGGGTTAACGGGGCTTGTTTGTTTCTTATTAGTTGGATGTAATCCTAAACCAACAACGGAAGTAATAAATGAACCCGTCGATAAAACAATGAAAGAAGCGGATATAGCTGGAATAGAACAAGCAACAACTGTAAGTAAACGAGAAGATTATTTGAAAAAGCTTGCTGAGATTGAACAAAGTCTTGCTGAATTTGATCAGGCATTAGAAAACGGGTCAACTGTTGAATTAAAGCAGGCCCAAGGTGAAATTCTTACAAGATGGGATAATATGTTAAATGAAATTTACCAAGCACTCGAAGAACAGCTTTCTCCAAGTAATATGGAAAAATTAAGAGAAGAACAAAGGGAATGGATCAAATACCGTGATGATGCTGCAAAAGATGCTGCCGCTAAATACGAAGGCGGGACGATGGAATCACTGGAATATATAAGCGTACAAGCAGGGCTAACAAAAGAAAGATGTTATGAATTAGTTGAAAAGTACATGGAGTAGCCCCTGTAATTAATCCGCTTGCCAAAGAGGAAAGCGGATTTTTTATATAGGAATTCAAGCATTATGATGTAGCTTTATATTTTTATTATATAAGGAGTAGAACATTGAATAAATTTAAATAAAAACCTTAAACATGTTGAATAAATAGATAATGAAATATGGATATATATGTTAAAATTTTATGTGATATTGTGAAATGAATGTAAAAGAGGTTCGAGTATGTAATTTATGAATATGTTTTTGTTCAAAAAATATAGAGGGGGAAATTGCTATTTTAAAAAGAAAAATGTTAACTGCTATTCTCAGTAGTTTGATATTTGCACTTATCTTTTCAGTACTTGGTGGCTTCGAAGTGGACAGATTTTTTAATTTGTATTTTAATTTATATTTTTTAAACCTTATGTTTGTCATGACGTACGGAGTTATTGTTTCCTTCTTTAGTGACTGGCTTAGTAGGAAGGTTTCTAAAAGAACGGTTACTCGCGAAATTACTTCCTTCATATTTCATTGTTGCTTCGGAGCAGTATTACAGATTTTTGGTCTTGGTTCCGCTATCTTATTCTTTATTATTGACCGTTTATTAGGTAGGGTGAAGATTGGATGGCTTTCAGTAATCATTGCATTATTAATCGTAGTAGTAGTATTTATCATTTTGATTAATTTGTAGAAAGGTAATACCAATAACACTGTTCGTTCTGGTACATATATTGTCAGATAGAATTGTACTTTTCATTAAAGGGGAAATGTTTTTGTGAAATATTTGATTCAGTACCTCATAGCATCCATGGTCATGTTTTTTTCAACGTTTGCTGCTTGGTATGAAGGAAGTGCTATCAGAGATAACCCTTGGGAATGGGAATACTCTGCCTATTTTTCGAAATTACTAAATGGTGAAATGACAAGTAGTGCGGACTTATCACAACTAGATCATTTTATATATGCAGCAAAATTTAGCCCTATCTTTCCATCGTTTATGATTTTAAGCCTATTTTATATGTTGATTTTAAGTGGTTACTTGCTCTTTAAAAGTGTAATGAAAAGAATGATTTATTTCATATGCCTGTGTATTTTTACCTTTTTTATTGGAGTAGTTGTAACAGACTCCCCAACCATAGGAGGTAGATACTTTGCCATTATCTTTACAATCCTTGGCATTATTCATTTAGCTCTAGCATTAGCAATTTATTTAAGGCTAAAAAAGAGAAAAGGACATTTAGAGAATTTAGTTTAATTACGAATAACTTGATTTTATATTCTTATCTTGAGTAATATGAATCTATTTTACTTACTATTTTAAGTGTATCTTCTATAAATAAGGACAGATGCAGTATAATGAATAAGAAAGTTAATAATTGTAAAAAAATGGAGGGGTTTGGTTGGGGGAACAATGGATACTTGAGGAGAAATTTCAAAGTGAACAATTTAATAGCTTACTAAAATGGCGTTGTGAACCTAAGAAATGGATTATTGACAAAACGAGTTCTCAATTGGTTTTAAATACCGATCAGGAAACAGATTACTGGCAAAAGACACATTACGGCTTTGAAGCAGATAATGGTCATTTTCTTTATATGAATACAGATAAGAATTTTAGGATGACAACAAAGGTCAAAACTTATCCAAAGTCAAAGTATGATCACGCAGGGTTGATGATTCGCTTTTCAAAGAATGTGTGGGTTAAAACTTCTCTGGAATTTATAACAAATACTTTGAGTAAAATGGGGACAGTAGTTACAAATGGGGGGTACTCTGACTGGTCCACACAATATATGGAGTCTAAAGAGATTGACCAATATTTTCGAGTATCCAGGATTGCTCAAAATTGCTATGTTGATTTTTCCTTGGATGGGAAAGAATGGATGCAAATTCGCTTAGCTCACTTGGATATTCCGTCTGACTCAACCATTTCAGCTGGATTATTCGCTTGCAGCCCTCAAGGAAAAGATCTTACTGTGCGTTTTGATTTTCTTACTATCGAAGAGCTTTCTTCTGATCCAAAAGAAGCCTACCTATAACAAGATATGATCAATGGAGTTATTTTTCTCAAAAAGTTGCATTCCTTCATTAAAATTCAGTAACGATCATCATCAATAGAAGCGCTTATCTTGTTCAAAGATAATGCGTTTTTTTGATTTTATAGCGCATGTTTAAGGTGTAAACTGACCTATGCTTTTAAGAATAATAGATTTGTTAGAAAATAAGAGGATACATAATGTTAAATGATGATGGAAAAGGTTTGTTTCAGTTGATAATACAGCAAGGTTTCTTCAGAAACTTATAACGTTTATAACGACATCATTATTAACTTAAACGTTCTATTGGATTTAATTTTTCTTTATTGTCTTTATATACTTAAATAACATATCAAGTTAGTTTTTGATCTCAAAATCTAGTTCATTATCCATCTTTAAGTTCAATATTTTTTCAACTACTGATCTATCAAAGAGTAACCAGAAAGATTTTCTTTTCTGGTTACCCTTATAATTCGAGCGGTGATCTTTCAAATTCTACTGTTTTTTATGTGTGCTCTCATTATTTTTACGCCTTTTTTGAAGGAAAGTACTTAAAGTAAAATGATTTTTAAAAAGAAAGGGGAGCAGATGATGGATAACCAATACTTTGTTGGCTGGGGTACACTTGCATTAATAAATGCTGCGCTTGCACAAGGAAAGAATAGGACAGGGTTAAACTGGTTTTTGCTTTCCCTACTACTAGGTCCATTAGCAACACTCATTTTGTTATTTGTTGAAAAAAGAAAATAATAAAACTGGAGTACATTATTTTCTGATTATGATTGACTAAATCAAGATAGGGTGCTGTTTGTTAAGTGGGTAGATTAAATTTGAAAGTTGGCAAGTGGAAGTTCACCATAAGACAAGTGTCGATGATGTTTTTTAGTAGTGGCAAGTCCAGTGGATGATTTAGCAACATGGGTTTTTAGAAGATTCGTGTAAAATATCTAATCTACACAAATGGAAATAGGTAATTTAACGTCTTAATTCCTTGATAATATTAGAGTTGAGGCGTTTTTTATTGTGAGTACCTATGGATAAGTTGAGGATGGACACCTACTATGCATTATTCTTTCGTGTGGAAACAGGCTTGGTTTAATAAAACTTAAATAACTGTAACTTTAACACCCATTTCTTCAACTAATCTTTAGAAGGAGATTTTTACTAAAGGAGAGATTTGTCTTGATAAAAAGAAGGAGTTTGTTCATTACAATTTTATTTAGTTGTTTACTATATGGATGTAATTCAGAGGATACCAAAAATGAAAAGAAAGAAGTAAAAGCAACTTTTATCGGAACAATTGAAGAAATTACAGATAATCAAATCGGACTTGTAGATATTGTAGAAGGGGAAATTCTTAGTTCTGGTAATAGAGTATCTGTCAATCTTTCGGTTAACCCTACAGAAACATTTCAACTAGGAGACAAAATAAAAGTAGGATATGACGGTACGATAATGGAAAGTTTCCCATTGCAAATTAATACACTTACTGTTGAACCTGTTAAGTAATTTAACCGAGTAATAGAAAATTTTCTTTGTCTTATAGCTAGAACCGGAAATGTAAGGAAAGATTTCTGATGTAAATAGGCTCCTCCCCCACACCAAATGTTTGGTCTTTTAGAGATTCGACTTCTTTTTATAGTATGTAAGACAAATTTGCTAAAAACGATGGATTTTGCAAAAAAATGGAACAAGAGATCTTTGGGATCCCTTGTTCCATTTGAAATCTAATTTTCTGCCAACTCCTTCCTATTCGGAGTATGTGGTGGTTCTTCCAGCCATCCTCTTTCTATTAAAATGTCGGTGCCCTCCTTACCATACTGCAATATTTCAGGAATAAGTTTTGAATATTCATTAGCGAGGTCTATTCGTGCTGATGAAGCTAATGCATGACCAATATAAGTTACTCCTTGAGTATTAAGTATAGTCACAAGGTTCATGATAAGCTTTTCTGAAAAAGGAGATGTAGTAGAAGTTGACACTTCTGAGTTAACCATTGTAGTGCCAAGCAGATCTTCCTTGATTAAAGTTTGGTTTAGGAACTGAATTTGTTTTTGAGCTAATTCTTTTCCTTTTGTTAAAAATTTTTTTATTTGGTCATCTTTCACAACTTGTATAAATCCAGTGAGTAAAACTAAAGCAGTATAGTTCCTTTCAATGTTAAAAAATATTTCAGATAGTTCAAGAACATTTAGAGGACGCTTCTTCTCGAACCATTTGGATAAAAAAGTTTCCTTCTCCTTAATAAATTCAACTTTATCGGGATAAGGGATCATTGTTGGGCGATCGTATATTCCTTTTGAAAGCATTAAATTTACTAATGTATTATAAAGATCCAATGTTGAAGTTAAACACTTAGAGAAGAAAGATCGAATATCTTCGCGGGCAACATTAGAAATTATCATACTATAGTTTACCATAGACATACGACTCATCCCGTAAGCATAACTGATAGGAAATAAATTAAAAAACAAAGGTGGAGCTGAAAGGTCAATATCTTCATCGGAAAATCCCTTTGGAATAGGGAAATTCTCCTTTTCAAAAATATTCTTGATTTCCTCAATATGTTTTTGTGATATATCTAACGTTAATTGAATAATAGGTTTAACATCTTCGTTGTTCGACTGTTCCATGAAATGCTTCGAGAGACAGATAGACATGCTATCATTAATATAAGTGGCCCATAATCCTGCAATTTCTGTTGATGATAAACCTACAGTATGTTTAGTATTCATTGAAGAACTCCTCATAATATTGGATTTTTCTAAGATAAGTATTTGTCATAGGGGAAGAACTTATTCTTCTTTTATATAAACGAATTTTATAAATCTTGGTGAAGTACAAGAGCTAATCATCTTCAATATACGAAGGGCTGTTTTTGAATAAAACCAGTGACTTCTTTATATAAGCGGGCATTAAATAGAATAAAACTTGGAATTATAATTGGATATTTATGTTAATATAGGTGTGGAGTTGTGAAGAAGTTAGGTGATGATTGAAGGAAGGGAAGAGATCCCTATACGGGAAAGCTATGATTAAAAAAATTGATATGACGAATCCAATCCTTGCCCAAGAAGTATTACACATTCAACTACTTTCATATAAGGTAGAAGCAGAAATAATTGATTTTTATGAAATACCGCCATTAAAAGACACAGTTGACACTCTACAACAATGTGGAGAGACTTTCTTTGGCTACTTTATCAATGAAGAGTTATGCGGCGTCATTTCTATAACAGCAGAAAATGGAGTAATTGATATACATAGGTTATTCGTACATCCTAAACATTTTAGAAAAGGAATTGCCAAGATGCTATTGAATTTCATTGAAAGCAATAATGAAGGAAATAAAACAATGATCGTGTCAACTGGAACCAAAAATATACCAGCTGTAACCTTCTATTTGAAAAATGGATTTTTTAAAGCAAGAGAAACAACAGTAACAGAACACCTTTCTCTTACTTCTTTTATAAAGGAAATTTAATATGGTTTTATTAACAACCATCGGGAGTGTATCCATAATGACGGAGGCAGATCCATCTACATAAGTGGTAGTCCTAGAGAGACTAGAAGGGGGTACTTATGTAGATGATCTGAACTTACTATCGAGGGGAGGAAGGTAATATTGTGAAAACAACAGAAAACTTTACCGACAAGGCCGATATATATGCGAAATATCGTCCACATTACCCTATTGAATATATCAATTATTTATTTTCAGCTAACCAACTAAAAGAGGATCAACTTGTTGCCGATATCGGTTCAGGTACAGGGATATTTAGCCGCCAGTTGCTTGAAAGAGGGTTGAAAGTTATTGGAGTGGAGCCTAATGATGACATGAGGAATTTGGCTGAGATATCATTGAAACAATATTCTCGTTTTACATCAATAAAGGCAACTGCTGAAAATACAACTTTAAAAGGGGAAAATGTGGATTTAGTAACTGTTGCCCAGGCATTTCATTGGTTCGATAAAGAAGCATTCAAAATCGAATGTCAACGAATACTGAAACAAAAGGCAAATGTTGCTCTTGTTTGGAATAGCAGAGATTTAACTAGCCTTATAATGAAAGAGAATGCAGAAATTTGCCAAAAGACCTGTCCGAATTTCAAAGGATTTAGCGGTGGAATGGTGGAATCACCCGAAATATTTAACAACTTCTTTAAGAATGGTAAGTATGAGTTTAAGATGTATCAAAATGATTTGCTATTTGATTATGAAGGATTCTTAGGAAGGAATCTATCAGCTTCCTATGCACCGAAAAAAAATGACGAAGAGTATGAACGGTTTGTTTTTCTCTTATCAGAGTTATTCGAAAAACACAGTAAGAATGGAAAAATTGTTCTCCAAAACATAACGCGAAGTTATCTAGGCACTGTCTAACTGGCCGAATCTATTGAAGATTTAATTGAAGTTTCCTTTGTGGAGTATAGTTTATCCTTGACGTAAATAGTATAGAAGTGATCTTAAGCAATTGAGTGACATTCTTAAATAACGATGTGAGCTCTTTATTATGTATGGGGCCTGATGTTGAGTAAGATGAATGGGACGTTTTTTCCTGACTATCGAAAGATAATAACCTAAAAAGGTTAACCAATGAAATATCTGGTTAACCTCATAATTTGAGAGCGCAGGTTCGATAAAACCAATGTAACTAGAAGATCAGCTCTCATCATTTGTTCATATGAATGTCTGGGAATTGGGAAGTTATTCTTCATCTTACCAACCTATGCTTATGTCCATACAAGTTCTATTACTGCAATCCGACCAAAATAACAACTGTAAAAAATATGATTTGTAAAATCGTTCGAGGGAAAAGAGGAGTACTTGGTCTTCCGCCAATAGTGATCCCTTTTCTCACAGCGCGAATGTTAGCTGGGAACATAACAATAAGTAAGATTGCCAAACCGACTGAAGCAAAACTTGAAGTGAAAGGAATCAACAGACCTATGGCTCCAGCGATTTCGCATATTCCAGTAATGGTCACGATGACACCTGGCTTTGGTAGAGCTGGAGGTACCATTTTGATAAGATCTGGACGTCTCTTTCCCCAATGAGCCGATGCCGTAAATAAAAACATTAAAGCAACAGCGACTCGTAAAGAAGTTTCCCAACTATCAAAATAAGAAAGTCCGAAAAAACCGATCAAGCGAAAAATCAAGAATGATCCAATTAGTAGGATAAATGGAGCCATCCGTATTTCCTCCCTTATTAAAAACCTTTGGTAATCATTAAATACAAAATAACGACAGGTATTAAAGTATTCTAGGAAGTTGCTACTATGTCATATTTTATTTTTAAAATTCCTTAGGTTCTCTATATCTCCATTTACTATCACATCAATATGAGCAGAAATAGTATTAATATCTAAATCCCACCATTTAATTTCTAACAATTCGTTAATAATTTTTTCTGAGAAACGATTTTTAAGTTTCTTTGCAGGATTTCCCCCAACGATCGTGTAAGGTTCCACATCCTGTGTAATAACCGATTTAGCTCCTACAATTGCACCGTGCCCTATTTTTATTCCAGGCATAATGACACTATCCATTCCAATCCAAACATCATTTCCAATTATGGTATCACCTTTAAACGGCAACTGATCTAACGTTGGCGTATATTTCTCCCAACCGTGTCCGAAAATATTGAACGGGTAGGTTGAAAAACCATCCATTCTATGATTAGCTCCATTCATAATAAACGTTACACCGGGTGCTATAGCACAAAATTTCCCTATGTTAAGTCTGTCTCCGAAGAATTCGTAGTGATATAACTCTTGATCTTCAAAGGATTCACCATTTCTTGCATCGTAATATGAGTATTCACCCACAATTATGTTTGGTCTAGTAATTGTATTTTTAATAAATTGCACAACATGATTTCCTTCAATCGGATATTTAGAATTAGGGTTTGGCCCATGTTGATTATATGATTCCATAGAGCTCTACTTCCTTTTTAGAGTTTTTATAATAAACTTAGCCGACCTATCTTATTGCACTCCTCAGCGAACCAAATGGCACCGTCAGATCCTAATACAATTCCATGTGGTTCCGCATTTTGCGTTGGAATTGAATATTCTGTCATTTCACCTTTCATTGTAATTCGACCAATTTGATTACTTCCCCATTCGGTGAACCATAAAGCATGATCAGGACCTGTTACTATTGCGTGTGGGCGAGCATTTGCAGTGGGGATGGTATATTCACTTATTGTTCCAGAGGGAGTAATTCGACCGATTTTATTTCCCTTAATTTCTACGAACCAAATGGCGTTGTCAGGTCCTTTTGTAATAACTACAGGGCCAGCATGTTTTGTAGCAAAAGGTAATTCGTTATTTCTCCAAATAATGTAATCCGTCCAATTTGATTACTTTGATTCTCAGTAAACCAAATGGCATCATCCGGCCCAGCAACAATAAATGAGGGGCAGCAATCAGGATTCGGTAAATCATACTCAATGATTTCTCCTGATGGTAAAATTCGTCCTATTCTATTTCCACTCATTTCCGTAAACCAAATGTCTCCATTATGTCCTTCAGTTATTCCAAAAGGTGCTGAATCTGGGCATGGCAGAACATATTCGGAAATTTCACCTGTTCCTGTCAATTTTCCAATTTTATTAGCCTTATTTTCAGTAAACCACACATCCCCCTGGGCTGTGGAGAGGATAGACAGCACACCTGCATCGGGTGTAGGAACAACGAAAGTAGTGACTTCGCCGTTAACCGTCATTCGTCCAATTTGATTGGCTTTATGCTGTGTAAACCAAAGTACACCATCATTTCCAGTGGTTATTCCATAAGGTCCAGAATCTATGTCAACAAGTTCGAATTCTTCGATTTTCACCATCAAGCAGTTCCTCCTTTTCTTTATAGAAAATGTTTTAGTCTTTCGATAGAGAATAATTGGAAGCTTTTTATAGAGACCACTTAACTAATTAGCTAAGTGGTCTATTTAATCACGACATGTTCTCTTCTAATTGAATAATTTTTTTAATGATTTCTTCTCGTTTCATTTCTTCTAAAGGAAGAAACCTTGGCGGCGCTGGCAAGTTAAACTCAATATGTGAATGAGATAGCTCAAACAGTAAAGTTCCTATCTTATCTTTATGTTGATTTTCAATCACAATCCAAAACACGCGTTTTTCATGATGAGGTGTGCCCCATTTAGCCTTTTCCATTGAATTTCTAAAATGTAAGCACTCTCCAATAACAAAGTCATCCTCTTTCGTTTTTTCTGTAGATCGAAATCCGTTTTCTTTTATTAGTTTCCAAATTGGCGGAAGAAGTTTATCTAAATACATGCCATATGTTGCATCTTCATGTTCCGGAAATAACTGTTCAAGCTCTTTGATATTTTTGTTCAGTACGTCCTTCCAGTGCCCTTTTATATAAGTGAAAAGTACTTCTCCTAACTCATAGATGGTCATCTGAGGATGAATATTTACTGTTGTCATATGAATCCCTCCATATTTTTTATCGTACAAATTAATCTTACAACATTAAAGCCAATTATAAAGTTTTTAGAAAAAACGGCTGAATTCACGGTGCTTAATATGATAAACTTTACATGGTTGTACAGATATCAAAGATAGGAGTGTGCTCATTGAAAAAAATAAGACCTATCGATATTGCTGAAAAATTAAATATTAGTACAAGCACTTTAAGAAGCTATGAAGAAAGAGGAATTGTACCGAAACCTAAACGGTCATCTACTGGGTATAGAATATATACAGAGGAACATGTAGCATATTTTGAATGTATTGTAGCTATGTCTCCTGGGTTTGGAATGGACATAACATCAGCTGCTTTAAAAAAGATGCAACGAAATGAACTAGATGCTGCTCTTTGGATTATAAATAAAGCGCAAGTAGCTAATTATGAAGACAAAATGATTATAGAACAAGTGCATAAACACCTGGAAAGCTTGAATTATCAACACTCTATGACTACAGGAGAAGTATCACTTCAGACAAATATACCTACATCAACTCTTCGATATTGGGAAAAGAAAGGATATGTTCATTCAAAGAGAGGTGAAAATAACTATCGCTACTTTAATTCGTATCAGTTTATTAAAATTTTGTTCATGAAGCTTACGCAAAACGCTGTGTATTCATTCGAAATTCTTCAATTAAAAAAACGTGTTAGAAATTTGGAGGAATACGATATTCAAGGGGCAAGAAGTATTGTCGAGGAGTGCCGACAGTATTTAAATAAACGTAATCAAGAACAGTTACATGGGTTATCTTTTTTGTATCGATTATGTGTAAAGTTAGGGTTAAAATAACTAAGATAGTCGTCCTTATGAATCATACCATTATTTATTTTCATTTAATAAGTTATAAGTTTTTAATGAAGAAAAGGGTTTGCACTGTCCTTGAATAAGCGCTCTTTAATTTGTTAAGGACCGATTGGAGAAATAACAAGAATATGCTTTAAAGAAAGAGGTAGTTTGAAAAGAAACAATAACCCAATTAATTTGAGTTATTGTTTTTCTTTTTATTCTCAATGTTTTTCCAAGAATAGTAAAAAATCCAAGCAACTATTATGGCGAATGTAGAGAACCCTTTTTTGTCTGTAGGTAGGTAGATGAACAATAGAATGCTAATGATAAGAAATGGAGGCATAATTACTAAATATTTCTTTCTGTCAATGTTCATTAGGCTTGCTCCTTACACTTTCATTGTTACTATATTTACGACGAAAAACAAAAAAGGCTTCAAAATAATATTTTAGATTCATATAATAGTAAGGTTTTAATTCAGAGAAAGAAGATCTAAAGGAAACGGTCGTTCTAGTATAATAGTTGTGTGAATTCTTTGAATTATGGTAAACTTCCAAAGTGAATGATAGGTCTTAGATGACTCAATAACTACGTGGAGTGATAACATAATGCTGATAGCACCATCCATTTTGTCTGCGGATTTTGGACAATTAAAAAACGAATTGGAAAAAGTGAAAAAGGCGGGAGCAGACTTATTGCATATTGATATAATGGACGGGCAATTTGTACCCAATATTAGTCTCGGTATACCAGTTATGGAGGCTATTTGTACTTATTCTAATTTACCTAAAGAGGTACTTCTTTAGATAAATAATCCAGAGAACTTTATAAAAAAGTTTATTGAATTAGGGGCAGACTATATAACGGTTCATCCAGAGTCAACTGATCAACTAGATTATTGTTTGGAAATAATCAAGTCTAATGGAGCTAAGGCTGGCATCGCTTTAAATCCCAAAACTAGTTTCGAAGTCGTACTACCCTATATACATAATATTGATTTATTACTATTTATGACGATAAACCCAGGGTTCGGAGGGCAACAATTTATACATAGTGTAGTAGAAAAAATGAGCGAAGCGAACAGATACAGAGAGCTTCACAAATTAACTGACTTATTATTTGAAGTCGATGGTGGAATAAACGAACATACAGCAAAAATTTGTACAGAAAATAAAATTGACATTTTAGTTTCTGGTTCAACGATTTTTGAATCTAATGATTTCAATAGAACAATCAATACCCTTAGAAATTCATGATGCGATGGGGAAAAAAGCGGTTAATAAGACTGCTTTTTTTGTTTTAAAAAATGACTAAAAAGACATTTAGTTGAGGTAGAGGAGTAAATAAAATGATGTTGAATACATATGTATTGTGAAATTTTTTGGGACTTGGGAGGAGACAGTTTGACAAAATGTAAGATTGATCATCATAATCCCACATTGGAAGAATACAAATATTTGTGTGAGTCTGTGGGATGGACTAATTATATGAATTTTGAAGTGGTGGAAACCTCATTAAGAAATTCTATTCACTGCGTCACAGTTAAAGATAATGAACAAATTGTAGGTATGGGGCTATTTATTTCTATATCCAAGATATAATGGTTCATCCAGATTATCAGAAAAAGGGTATTGGAAAAGTAATAATGAATACGCTGGTTGAATACTTAAATACAAATGCCCCAGATAAAGCATTTGTTGGTTTGTTTGCATCCCAAGGTATAGAAAAGTTCTATGAGAAATTTAATTTTAAGGACTTTAGCCCCGATATGACAGGAATGTTTACAGTAATTTCAAAAAAATAGATAGTAATCTTCTAAAATCAAGCGTCACTCTAAAATTGCATGTGCGCACTCTATCATGCTATGGATCAGATTGGGGATATATTGTAAAACTGAAATGATCATATGCGGATGTGTTAGGAATCCGGCATGTCTAGAAATAAGAAAAAAGAGATCCTCCACAAACATAAGCATTACCATAAATTTTGAGCAGGAAGTGAAAAAATGAGTAACTCGAAAAAAACAGTTTTAGAGATTGCTGCGAGACAGGGGCTGTTCCTACATCCTGATTCTTTAGAATTTAATGAATCAGGTCTGGACTTTCAAGTTGTGTTTGCTGTTGATCAGCAAGAAAAAGAATGGGTACTACGATTACCAAGACGTGAAGATGTTTTGCCAAGAATAAAGGAAGAGAAAAAAGCATTAGATTTGGTAGCTGAGCATATCACTGTTTTTGAGGCACCATATTGGACTATTTATACAAACGAGTTAATTGCTTATAAGAAGTTAACTGGAGTTCCTGCGGGTACAATTGATCACGAGATACAAAATTACGTGTGGGTACTGGATATTAACAATGTGCCCGATTGTTTTTACAAGACACTTGGAAAAGCACTTGTAGCTTTGCATAATGTTCCAATAGAAAAGGCGAAGAGTGTTGGGTTAACCGTTCAATCACCTGAAGAAGCAAGACAGTCAATGAAAGAAAGAATGAATGCTGTGAAAAATAAAATGGGAGTAGGAGATTCCCTGTGGGCTAGATGGCAGTCATGGATAAGTAATGATGAAATGTGGCCAAAGAAAACAGGACTCATTCACGGTGATGTTCATGCAGGTCATATTCTGATTGATACAGCTGGAAACGTAACTGGTTTGATTGATTGGACTGAAGCAAAGGTATCCGATGTATCGAATGATTTTGTCGTACTTTATAAGACGTTTGGTGAAGAAGGTCTCGAATGGTTAATCAATGCCTACAAAGAAGCGGGTGGATATGTATGGCCCAAAATGAAAGAGCATATTATTGAATTAGAAGCGGCATATCCGATTGCAATCGTAGAGTTTGCATTTTTATCTGGTAGTGAAGAGTACTTGAATATGGCAAAACAAGCGTTAAAATTAATATGAGGAAAAGTTATTACCAACTAAAAGTAAGTTAGATATATATTTTTATTTAGAAAGTGATAACCAAAAAAGGATCATCACAAAAATAGAAGCGCCATCCTGGAATAATTAAGGGTGCTTATTTCTGTTTAGGTCCAGATTCATCTAGTAATTGAGGAATGAAAGTCTGATATGTTGCAACTTGCAAGGTCGTTTTATAAGTAACATGGAGAATTTATGAAACATTTATTTTTTTCATCCGTATAATTATGAAGGTCTTAAACAGTGGAGGTGTCATTTTGGAAACCAATGTCCAAACGTCTCGAAACGTCAAAATTGTAACTAAAAAAGAAATCAGTATGAGAAAATTACTAAATATACTAGGTATATTCGTTTTTTGTGGGTTAGCATTAAGTAATATGACAAATCCACTGCCTTCAAGTGATGACACTAAAGAGTTTTTGCTTTTTATTGGTGGAAGTGCGATTATCTATACCCTTTTAGTAAACATCTATTTCATAGGACAGATAGGTAGAAAGATTGTATTTACAATTCTTATTTTATTAGGTTGCTTTAGTGTATGTATGGCTTTTTATCTTGCAAATAATTCAATACCACATTAATTAACGAAACGATACTGAATTTTTATCATTGTTTAAGAAACGGGAGCTTATTTGCAATAGTGAACAGTTTTAAAGAAATTCCTATTTAGTTTAGTTTATTTATTAATATTGTATTATAATTGATTGTAAAGTATTGTTAGAGCCTTCAAATTATTTTTAACGATAAAGGAGAAATCTCAATGTCAAATCATGAAAATAATAACGAACAAAATACACAACCAACAGAAAAGAAGAAAGTTAGCTTACAGGAGTTAATGAAACAACAACTCGCAAATAAAAAACAAGCTCAACAAAATGGAAAACAAGCAAATAAAGGATTAGGCCAAAATCAAAAGATGAAAAGCCAGCAAGCCAAAAAAACTAGTAATACACGTAGGAAAATGGGAAGCTAATAAAAATATATTGGATCAAAAACACCGTATTGATGTTACAATCTACACGGTGTTTTTTATTTTTCAAAGATTACTCTGGGTGAAGTTTTTTACTATACACGATTTTGAAACGAAAAGGATGTAATTGCTTTCTAATGGTTGGACGAATGAAAATGTATTTAACGTTTAAACCAATAACATAAGTTTTTGATCTGGCTACCTACGCAATTATGTATACAAGTGGAACGACAGGTCCATCAAAATGGGTAAAATGTTATATGACAGACATAACCGAAAAATTAATTGGATATTTTTCTTTAATGTGACTTTTTAACAAAATAATTATGAAGGTAATTAGATAGTAAAATTCCTACATATAAGGAGATAAATCTATGGAGAAAAACAATTTAGTTAGAATGGACAATGTCGGCATCGTTGTAGAATCCCTTGATGACGCAATCTCTTTCTTTGAGGAGATTGGCTTGAACCTCGAAGGGAGAGCCATTGTCGAAGGCGAATGGGCTGGTCGAGTAACCGGATTGGGTTCTCAGTGTGTAGAGATTGCTATGATGGTTACCCCAGATGGCCACAGCCGACTTGAACTTTCAAAATTTCTCACCCCACCTACTATGTCAGATCATCGGACTGCTCCTGTAAATGCCCTTGGTTATCTACGCGTTATGTTTACCGTTGAAGACATTGACGAAATGGTATCCAAACTCACTAAGTATGGTGCTCAGCTCGTTGGCGAAGTGGTTCAGTACGGGGACTCGTATCGGCTCTGCTACATTCGTGGAGTTGAAGGCCTTCTAATCGGTTTGGCGGAACAACTCGATAACAAATAAGTAAGCGACGCTTAATAAAAAGCGATTGCTGTAGTGGAAATTGAAAACAAAAGCAGTGTGAAAGGAACTCGAAGTACGTCATAAAACACAGTATTCACGCTGCGGGAATCTTGAATCAATGATACGATATACCTTTCATCATCAAGAATTATTAATACTTAGAGACACCAATTGAAAACATCTGAAGCATCGTTGATTAATTGATTTAACTATTTATTAATTTTTTTTCAGAAGGTGTGGCTAGACAAAAAGAGTGTTTCATTTTCTCGCCCTTGTTGTTATAATTTAGGAGTTCTTCAACAAACAGATTTGAGGGGAAGGGATAAAAATGTTTAAAAAAATTGCTGCCGATGCGTTAGGCTTGTCTGATATTGGGACAATAATCCAGCCTTCGGATTATGATAAAACGGATGCTGATGATTATGTCATGCATGAAGATCAGGAGAAAATTTACTTTCTAATAAAAACAAAGGCGGACGAATATTGTTTTACAAATCTAGCGATTATCCATGTGGACGGTAATAGTGCTGCTTCCTCTAAAAGAACGTTAAAACGTTATCCATATTCTCAACATAAAATATCAGGAGTAATGCTTGAAACAGCAGGAAAACTCGATATGGATGTTGAAATTAAATTTCACATTGGAAGTGAAAAAATTGATATTGATGTGAGAAAAGATCAAATCGAACAATTAAAAGATCTTTACAAAGCACTCCTTCAAATTTCAGAAATTACCTATGAAAATGCAATAACCTTAGACTTTGCATCTCAAAGTTTGGATAAAGCTGTTTCGGTGTTACAAAATGCTAGAACAGATGATAACAATTTAGCAGATACATACAAAGGACTAACAGATTTCAGTTTTCAATGGTTAACTTCAGCTCGTGAAAAATACCATGAGAAAGATTTTGGAGCAATATTTGAGAAATATATAAATAACTAATTGAGGATTTACAAGCGCTTAAATGCATACATCACTATTATTCTTCAACAATCAAAACCACCATTCTCACTGGTGGTTTTGATTTTCTTTATAATTTGACCTATATAGGCTTGACATAATTACTTTGCTTTTAAAATGCAGCTTACTTAATCAGTGTGTGCGATAGCCTTGACTTCAATCAATTGCTCTGGGAAAGCCAGGTAAGTCACGCCTATGAGGCTGCCGGCCGGTCTGTGTTTTTCTAGATATTTCTTGAACAGACTGATGACTGGCTCGGAGTGCTCTTGCGGATTTGTTAGAAAGATTTCCACATAAGAAAGATTG
Source organism: Bacillus sp. J37 (assembly GCF_000518865.1). Classification (GTDB taxonomy): domain Bacteria; phylum Bacillota; class Bacilli; order Bacillales; family Bacillaceae; genus Metabacillus. Next base: position 74,815 of record NZ_JAEK01000015.1, read on the forward strand.
GACTTCGTGACACCAAATTCCTTCAATACTCGATCGAGGTTCTCAAATGTTTGTCGAGTCTGAGCTTCAATATTCTCCTTGCCAACGAACATACCTTCCTTATCGTGTGAAAATTGACCTGAAATGTAGATAGTACCGTTGACGCTGTATCCTTGGGTAATGCCGTGATCCCATAGGTCGTGATTGTAGGTTTTAACATTAGTCATTTTTTTCTCTCCTTTATTTCAAAGTAAGGTAAGTATAAAATGAATACAAAGAAAAAAATAGTACGCACTATTTAGATAGTTACTACCAGAAAGGATAGTGTCAATATGAGTATGGCTGATTATAAAGAAAAGGGAAATATCCAAGAGACACCTTTCGGATATACATTGTCGGTTGTTGGAGGTAAATGGAAAATGCTAATTCTGTCTCTCCTTTCGGAAAATCAACCCGTTCGCTTTAATGATATGAAAAGAAGAATAGGAACTATCACCTTTAAAACATTGAGTTCACAACTTAAAGATTTGGAAGCAGATGGGATGGTTAGACGAACGGAATATCCTCAGATCCCTCCTAAAGTGGAATACAGTCTTACACCTAAAGCAGAAACGCTATTACCTGTTTTAGAACAGTTATGTGAATGGGGAGAAAAAAACCGCCATAAATAACTTCTTTTTGTTTAGATAATCAGAACCCATTTGGATACAAAGTTAGATTAATTCAGTCTTTTACATTAGAGAACAGAAAACAGTTTACCCAATCTATAGCTGTTTTCTTATCTAACAGTCGTGTCACCAATCATACCTGCTAATGAACAATACAAAGATATTATGCAATTGAAAATGCTATTCAACAATCAAACACTTATCTTGAATAAAGGTAAGTGTTTTTTCATGTTAAGGGCAAACTGTGAAGATCCAATTAAAATGAAGTGAATGGTTGAGGGTTTAATTCAATATGCCATTACACTTTTGGATAATTATGTTAATATTTAAAAGGTATGAAGGAGAAATAAATAGGAGCTTCTTATGAGGGGGAGTTATGACACATAACAAATGGAAGTTCGGTTGCTTTTCTATTATATTCGGATATTTGTACGGTCTACTATATCTTGGTTACATTCTTTTTATTATTATTGCACAGTCTTCGTATAGTATTATAAGTATTCCTGCTATTCTCCTACCATTTATTATATTTCTATTAACTATAGTAATTATATGGAAACGAGTCGATATAAAAAATGATAGAAAAGCAAAGGAGAACCTCAACTTTATAATTATAATGGGTACGATACCTTTTTTCATCTGTGCGATTATGTTAGGGATAAATGAATACAAAACGAACTTTTCAACAGAAAAATGGATTGGAAATATGTCAGAAAGAGTGTATATGGTTGATGATTTAATAACCACGTATGATTTAAAAGGAAAGACTAAAAGTGAAGTGATGACATTACTAGGTCCACCAACTGACACAGAATATTTTAAAAATGACAAAAATATTGTTTATTATCTTGGGAATGAAAGAGGAATTATTTCTATTGACAGTGAATGGTTAGTCATTGATTTTGACAACAGGGATAAAGTAAAGGATTATGTTGTGCGAACAGATTAGTAGGTTATGTTCTAGAATTAATTGATTAATTCTTTAAAATATCTCTTTCAATGTGCTACCAGGTATTCTTAAAATTCCAAACCAAATCTCCTTGCTTTGGACCAATTCAATGTTTGGTATTTCATGTTTGTTAAATAAAATATGGAGGTGAACAAAATCATATCAAGAAAAATCATTTCAGCATCTGTATCTGGTTCTATATATGCCATATTGTTAGGATTAATCATGCCAAATCCATTTGGTGAAACAATCACTTCAATACCTAATTATTTATTTTTAGTTGTAGTATCCACACCTGTCTATTTGATGTATAGTTTCCCTGCTATATTAATATACGGAGTGTTAACTTCTATTATTAGTGATAAAATCAGTGGATTTATTTCAGGAAAAATAAAAAATGTAAAGTCTGAAATAATCATCTCTGGTTTTTTACACGTTGCTTTTGGTCTCATATTACTATTATATAGTTTAGGTGCTTCTATATTGTTCTTTATTACAGATAGAGTTTTACTAAAGCAGCATAAAAGTTATAAGCTGTTACAAGCAATTAAAAGTTTGGCAATTCCATTAGCTGTCTGGTTAATTTTTATGGGAATTGTATATATAGAACATATCTTAAACGTCAATTAAACAAGATAAGTCATAGGTATCAACTATACAGTGATGGGTTATTTAAAAATGATTATCAAATAGAAATGAATGTATCCTGTGGGTTTATTGAGAAAACGATAATTACTACAGGCAAAATCTTTAACGGCAAGGAAAATGTACTAACAGGTAGCGTTCCTTTTATAAGAAATAATTATTTTCAGCAAACGAAGCATTTCTCTGGAACAATGAAAAGTGCTTATTTTAGTTTTAGGCTAGATTGGATCAGATCGAGATTTGCATAATAAGTTAATGAAAATTCTGAAAATGGGATTTCTCTCTGTAAATATATGTTAATATTTACTATGTAACTTGGATATCTATACCAATGATATGGAGGGATTTTATGACAGAAATGACTGCTTCAAAAACACTAGAGAGCTTGGGGATTAATTTGCCAGACGCTAGTAACCCTAAAGCAAAATATTCTAACTTTGTTATAGTAAATGGATTAATGTTTGTGTCTGGAAAAGGGCCTACGGGTAATCCAAAGGGAAGGTTAGGTAAGGATTTTACAACAGTGGAAGGGTATGAATATGCACGTGAGACTGGAATTGAAATCCTTGCTGTATTAAAACAGGCATTAGGTTCTTTAGATAAAGTTAAAAGAGTAGTGAAAATTCAAGGATTTGTTAATGCAACGCCCGAGTTCGAAGAGCATCATAAAGTTTTAAATGGTTGCTCTGAATTAATGTTACAAGTTTTCGTAGAAAAAGGTAATCATGCTCGTTCGGTTTTAGGTGCAGTTTCTGTTAGAGACAATCTACCGATTATCATTGATTCCATTTTTGAAATAGAGGAATAGGATTTATTAGGGTAAGGTGATAGATTCTATCACCTTTTGTTGTAGTTCAAAGTGAAGATAAGGAGAGTACCATAGCCAGCTTTTACTCAACTATTTTATAGCCTGTTCTTGAATAAGGTTAGCTGTTTTTGGTAAAAAAGGCTAGATTCTAAATTAGGATAACTGGACCTATTAATATATATTTTTCGATAAATGTTCATCTAAATAAATATATAATGGAGGCATCATTATGTGGTTAATATTGGGACTTATTGCCATAATAGCAACTTTTATAAATCTTTATATGTATAAAGCAGGGAAGGATTATAAGCTTGCTATGGCAATAGGATTATCATTTACAGCCTTAACACTTTGTTCAGAATACAGTCTTGTATCTGGCTGGGTAAAAGCAGAAGATTGGGCAGCTTTATTAGATGTAGTACCTGGAATGGAACGGGCATTATGGTTTTTGACAATTGTTTCTATCTTATTAAATATAGCACCTATACTTTTAGAACGAAAAGGTAAGAAATAATTACTTATTGTCATATCATTAATAACTGTGATTGAATGTTCTTTAGCAATAGAGCGCTTATCTTGAGAAAAAGAAGTATATAAATTGGCAGTGTGGAAGTTTAATCGACCTAGTGGCCAATTTTAAGTGCAGTTTAAGGGAAACTACGCATGGCGCTTCGCCTTAACATATTCACAGTAGTTACGTTTTTATTTTGCAATGTATAAGGATCCATTATTTCTAACTTAATTTGACAGGAAAGCAAATCAGTCGGAAGTTGTAAAAAATATCCTTACATTGACAGAAGTTAAAGTATTCATATTGGTGGTAAAGTAGGTTAACGAATCTCTTTCTTTAAGGAATCAAAAACAAGGGGGTTATTTAATTGATTATTAATGAACGAGAAAGTGAGTTTGTAATGATAGAGCAACATAACCATGCTGTTTTATCAGGTGATCTCTTTAGCTATTTGCAAGAAGAGCTTTTTACAGGAAAGGAACTCAAACAAGATATTCTTTTTGCCACCCAATATCATGACTGCGCATGGATAGGACTGGATGCTGCCCCTCTTTGGGATGATAAAAATAATTCTCCATACTCATTTATTCATTTACCTTCATCACTTAAACTTCCGCATTATAGATATGGAATTGACTGGATTGAACAACGAAACAAGTATGCGGCATTGCTTTGTAGTCGGCACTATTCATCTTTTTTTAGCAACAGTAAGAGTGAAGAAGAGATTAAATATTTACAATTTGAAAAGACACGGCAGGAGAGATTATGTCTAGAATTGGGTATAGCAATAGAGGATAGTAATATTCATTTTGAGATATTAAAATTCTTGGATAACTTATCAATATATATTTGCATGAATGAACCAGGTGTGCCAAAAAGTGATGAATTTCCTTGGTATCAAAATGGCTTTGAAGGTACAGAATTCTTTTCAGTTGAGAAAAATACTAGAATTGTAGCATATTGGCTTAATGAAGGGTATATCGGCTTAACTCCTTTTCCTTTTACACGGGCATTCGAAGTAACCGTGCCAACAAAAATAGTAAGCAAATGTGATATTAAAGAAAAAGGAATAATTGAAGCCTATAAATTTGTACCTTCAGTATTACGTACCTTTAAAATAGGTCCTATGGGTTCAACCAGTTAAAGAACTATTCTGTAATCAAACATTGATTTTCAACAATAAAGCGCTTTTCTCTTATAAGGAAAGGCGCTATTTCAGCGCTAATCTTGAAAAAGGATGTCAGTTCTTTCTCATGTTTTGTCCTGGATATGTTTTCTGAAATATTTTGTACCTGTTTAACAACCTCTTTACACCTGAAAAAAATGTCCCAAAAAGGAATGATTCCTATTTACAAATCGTAATTATTACGATATATTGTTTTATGTGAAATAAAGAGGAGGGTACATATGAGGAAAATATGGATGGCTTTACCTAGTTTAGTGATTGTTTTTTTTCTTACTGCATGTGGGGGAGACAATGCAAATACAACTAGCGGTCAGGAGGAGGAAACTTCTTCAGCAGAGCAGTTGAAAATTTACACAACGGTATACCCACTGCAGTTTTTTGCAGAACAGATTGCAGGCGAAGAAGCGTTGGTCAAATCGATTTTGCCCCCTGGTTCGGACTCTCATACATACGAGCCGACTACAAAAGAAATGATAAACATTGCAGAAGCAGATGCATTTATTTTTAATGGTGCGGGATTAGAGACTTATGCTGAAAAAATCGCAAATGCGGTTGAATCAGAAGATGTAAAAATCATCGAAGCTGCCGACGGAATTGAGTTGAATGAAAATAATCACGAACATGAGCACGGTGATGATCATGACCACGATCATGGAGATGAGGACCCGCACGTATGGCTTGATCCAATCCGTTCAATTAAACTAGCCGAAAATATAAAAGATATGTTAGTAGAGTTAAGGCCTGAAAAAGAAGAATTTTTTAATGAGAATTTCGAGTCACTAAAAGAGGAGCTTGAGGGTCTTCATGAAGAATTCTCCACTCAATTGGAAGAGACGCCAGGCAATCACTTCATTGTCTCTCATGCAGCTTATGGTTATTGGGAGGAAGCATATGATGTACATCAAATTGCTGTCTCTGGCTTAAGCCCAACTGATGAGCCTTCACAAAAAGAGTTGGAGAATATTATTGAAACAGCCGATCAATATGGGTTACACTACGTCTTTTTTGAACAAAACATAACAACAAAAGTAGCGGAAGTCGTCAGAGATGAAATTGGCGCAGAAACCCTTCGACTTCATAATCTTTCAGTTTTAACAGAAGATGATATCGAGAATGAAGAGGACTATTTCACATTAATGCGTCAGAATCTTGCTCAATTGACGACTGCATTGGCAAATTCGGCTCCTGTGGAAGTTGATGACCACGATCATGATCATAATCACGGGCACAACCATGAATTAGACGAAGAGGCACAAAAAATCTATGATGGATATTTCGAAGATGATCAAATTAAAGATCGTAAGTTATCCGACTGGGAAGGTGACTGGCAATCCGTCTACCCTTATTTACTTGATGGAACATTAGACAAAGTATTCGCCCATAAAGCAGAAGAGGGAGATATGACAGCTGAGGAATACAAAGAATACTATACAATCGGTTATAAAACATCCGTGGATCGCATTATCATTGAGGGAGATACGTTTACCTTCTTTGAAGATGGCGAACAGTCGTCAGGAAGCTACGTCTATGACGGCTACGAAGTGCTGACCTATGAAAAAGGAAACCGCGGAGTGCGATACATTTTCAAACTTTCTGAAGAACAGGAAGGAAAAATGCCAGCCTATATCCAGTTCAGTGATCACAGCATCGAGCCAACCGATGCACATCACTATCACTTATATTGGGGAGATGACCGGGAAGCGCTGCTTGAAGAAGTAACCAACTGGCCTACCTATTACTTCTCAGATCTAAGTGGTGAGGAAATCGCTGAAGAAATGATGATGCATTGATTAGTAACCTTAAGATAAAATCAATAAAATAACAATCTTTAGTCATATATCCGATGCCCCTATCCTTTGGGGGACCGGATATTTTTTGTGAAATACGGCCACAGTTGAACAGTAGGGTTGGCTGTGCAGCAATGGTACCCGTTTTTTGAAGCTTCTTAACTCTTGTAAAAATATCTATTAACACAACAAAGATTTAGTAGTTAAAACGACTTAAATCCCTGATAGAACAGGATATGAGGTGTTTTTTTATTGTATCAGGAACGAACGATAAGTGTTAGTAACACACGTTTTTATCATATACTTATGTGTTTCTCAGTTATATTAGGGAAAAAGGGAACTCAGCATTAAGAGTACATATTAAGTATCAAAGCGCTTATCTGAAAAAGGAAGGTAGATTTAATTAGTGATGTAAGTTGATGATTTTTATGTAATAATTGTTTTGTGACATGTAAATATTGCGTTTTTCATACATAGTGAAAGTGGGGATCATAATGGCAAGAGGAACACATACAGTAGAAATTCCAGTAGATGTACAAGCAGTTTGGGATTATGTCAGCGATCTTGAAAAATGGGCAACGTCAGTTCCAGCCTATAAAGAACATGAAATTATTAATGACAAGCAATCTATTTGGACATTTGAAGGTAAAGTGAAAGGTATTAAAAAAACAATAAGAACACAGGTAGATATTACCGAATGGAATGAACCTTCAAATATAAAGTTTGAACTAAAAGGTTTAACCGATAATTTCACAGGAAGCGGTCAGTTTACTGCAGAAGATATGAATGGTAAAACAATTATGACTTGTACGGTAAACGTCCAGGCAGGTGGGATATCGGGTGCTGTGATAACACCAATTATTAAATGGGCTGTTCCAAAAGTAGCATCCCGTTTAACAGAATCTATTGCACGAAAAATTGCAGTATTCTCATAGTTTTCAAAGAGTTGTAGATACCATCTCGGAAGGTAGAAAAATGTTTAGAGGAGAGGATGCTGTCCAAGAAGGATGGCCTCCTTTTTATGCCTCCTTCAGGAGTTCCATCTGTCTCAGCTAATTTGCTTTTCGGTGCTTCTGAACCCCTTGCCTTGCGAACCGTTCCTATAATGTTTTAAGGCGCTCTTCCCTTCTAGCGCTAAAGAGGTTTATTTATATTTTTATATTTTACGAGCAAAAACAATTATTGAAAACTATATTACATGAACTTTACTTCATTAAGCGCTTTTCTTTTTATAAAAGCGCTATTTTTTTATTGAAGTAAAGATCAGGAATATAGAATAAGATTTTCGAAAATTTTTCGTGTCTTAGCCGTAAATAATGCTCCGGCTAAATGAGTCATTCTATATGAGTAACCTTTTTTAAATTTATACGTCTTTAACCATAAAGGGGGTTGATTATGAAGAAGAGTCTTTATTTATTAGTATTTCTTTTAAGTTTTATCATTATGGGGTGTTCAAATGGTATGCCGGGAGATAAACCACCGGAGGTATATGTAAAAATTGGTAAAGAAAAATATGAAACAAAACTTGGTGCATATTGTTGGAAAGGTACATGCACTGATACGGCTGGACCTATTGACCTTTTAAAGGGAACAGTACCAATAAATGCAATACCTGGTGAAGAAATAACTTTCATAATGGACTATGAACCTAAACCAAATGAATTCCATCTTGTACAAATTCATGAAAGTAAAGAGAATGAAATCTTAATAAAAGAAAATAGCTTTTCTGCCCCTACACAAAAAGGGATATATTATTATTCCTATGGAGTATGGTGGATGGATGAAAAGGAAGAAAACCTATCTAACGGAGATGCTTTTTACGCATTCGTTCTCGAAGTAAAGTAGTGTTTATTGAAATATTTGGTATTTTTCGTTCAATAGAAATTGTTCCACAAACAAACCCTTATCTTTAACACGGATTAATGGATGATTACGTCCGCCAAATTTTTTATTGTCCTTCAACATTTTGGACCATATAGGAAAATATTGATTTAGAGAAATGAAACATATCTTGCTTATTTTAAAATATTCAGGCGAAAGTAAAGAAGGGTTTATTGTTAGCAATTTTGTGTCCAATAGTCCCAGGTACTTGTATTGTTTTAGTATATTTATAGCTTTTTATCTTGGGAATCATTCAGTTCCACACTAACAATTAAATTGAAGTACCCTTATTGTAAGAAACAATACTATTATAATGAAGGTAACAGATGGTTGAGTTAAAGGAGTATATTATGGCTGTAAAAACAGTATTTACGAATGAAGAAATTCAACACATTTTTGCCAATTATAATCTTGGTGATTACATTAACTCTAAACCTATTTCGGAAGGAACTGTTCAAACCAATTATAAAGTACAAACAACCAGAGGGTTCTTTGTCTTTAGGTATTACGAAAATCGCAAAAAGGATTCTGTATTATTTGAAACCAACTTGCTTAATTATTTAAAGAAAAACAATTTCCCCTGTCCATTACCTTATAAAAATAGTACTGGGAGCTTTGTGGGTATCCATAATTTCAAACCATTTGCTGTTTATAAATACATTGAAGGAAATCATATTGAAGAGCCAAATGAAGAACAAAGAAGGATAGTGATTCAAAAGGCTGCTGAATTGCATAAGATTACACAAAATTATTCGCCAATCCATAAGGAAAGTCGGTGGAACTATGGAGTACAGTTTTGCCAAGAACAAGCCCAAATAGCATCGAAACGAATTAACTCCTTAAATTCATAGAAAAAATTTAAATGGATAGATAAAGGATTGCTTAAGCTAGAACTTCCCCAACCATTGTCGAAGGGAATTTGCCATTCAGACTTTCACATTTCAAATATTCTTTATAATAATGATAAATTTGTTGCTTTACTTGATTTTGATGATGCAAATTACACTTATCTTCTTTTTGACCTTGTTGGATTGATTGAGTCCTGGGCTTGGACTTACAATAAATACGAGGTGATAAACTTAACCGTAGCAAAAAAGATTATAGAAGAATACACCAAACATAGACCATTAAGCAATGTGGAACAAAAACATTTGTTTGACGTATATAAATTGAGCATTTTTATTGACAGTGTTTGGTTTTTTGAAAGAGGAGATGCTGAAGACTTCTATGAAAAAAGAAAGATTGACTACCTTGACCAGCTAGGTAGGGAAAATTTTTATAATGTACTCTTTACTTGATTTTAACTTAAGAAAAAAGAGTTTTGGTAATTTTTTCACCTGTGAGATTATTCACCTAAATTAAAGGTACGTTTCTTCAAGATGGTGATCGCATCTTTTCTATTGAAGATTATCTGATTAGATAATTACAAGCTTATTGTTGAAAGGAGAATTTGAAGTGGCAGAAACGATAGTACCATTTACAATTGATAAAATGGAACATTGTATCGAACTCTATATTAACGTTTTTAATAGTGAACCTTGGAATGAAACTTGGACATACCAAACTGCTAAAGAAAGACTTACTGATTTACTACATACACCTAAATTCCTTGGGTTTTTAATATACGATAATAACAATTTAATTGGATTCATAGCAGGAAATAGTAAAAGATCGTATACAGGATTAACTTTTTATTTGGCTGAACTCTGTATAAATAATAAAATACAAGGCAAAGGATATGGTTCAAAACTGCTTCTTTGTTTAGAAGATGAATTAAAGAAAAGAAGGATTCAAAGTCTTTATTTATTGACCGCAAATGGAGGGCTTGCGGAATCGTTTTATCTAAAAAATGACTATGCAATAAATGAGAATAGAATCGTTATGAAGAAGAATTTAAATGATACCTACTTTAACTAAAGGATGCTTTCCATAAAGAATGGGAAATCATCCTTTTTTATATCAGTTATTGAACTAAAGAAACATGTTGGTGGAAGAAGAAGGAAAACAGCTACCTTACTCGAATAAAAAATTAGGTATCTAAAATAACATATGTTCAGGGGGATTTTTTTTATGTTTATAGTTAATGTAGAAGGTGCAATTTATCGTGATGAAAAATGGCTATTAGTTCGAAGGAGTGAAAAAGAGGAACACGAAGGTGGTTCACTTTCTCTGGTTGGTGGAAAGTGTGAAATAGAGGGGAATTCTAGAGATATTTTGGAAAGAACTTTACGAAGGGAAATTTTTGAAGAAGTAGGAATTGAGGTAACAGTTGGTTGTTATGTAAATAGTTCATCATTTGTTACTGCTTCTGGCGTGAATGTTATAGATATAGTATTTCTGTGTCAACATAAGTCAGGAGAGCCTTATGCAAAAAGCACCGAAGAAGTTAATGATGTTATTTGGTTGACAACTTCAGAGATTTTAGCAGATACCGATTTGCCATACTACTTAAAAGAAAATGTAAACCTTGCTGATAAATTATTAAGAAAAAACCAGAAAGTATATGAAAAGTAATTCAGCTATCGGATAGCTAGAGTTGAAGAATAATATTGGTTGCTGCGGCAGCCTTTTTTCTTTATCGTTCTTCAACTTAAGGTGGAGTTTAGTGAAAGAAGTTGGATATTAGAGATAAAATTAATGAATAAAGAAATGAGGAGTTTTTTGAATGAATAATAGGTGGTATAGTTTTTACTTTTTAATTTTAGGTATCATTGCTTTTTTTACAGGAGAAATTATAACCTTTATAATACTTGGTTTTATATTATTAAGCCTAAATAATAAACAATACACTGAAAAAGATATACAAAGGTAATTAGCAAGATAAAATAGATTCAGAAGAGTAGTTATTCTTTTTGAAGTAACGATTGCAAGAGTTTTACAAAGGTTTGCTGCGGCAACTGCTTTCTTTATTGCTTTTAACGGGGCAGTTTAGTGAAATAAGGAAGATAATGACTTCACTAAGAAGAAACTTGTTAAATATAGATTAAGAACAAATATCTATAAGGGATTAGTGTTGCATAATCAGTGAGGTGGCGGAATGTTATATTTAAAAGATAATAATTTAATTATTCGTTCTATGGTGAAAAATGATATAGAAAAATTTTTTGATGCTTTCAGAGAACAGAATTGGTATAAACCAATTGAATTATTCAATACCTACTATAACCAGCAGGAAAACAACGATATGTCAGTGATAATTGCTGAGTTCAATAATGAAGTTGCTGGCTATGTTACATTAGTACCTAATGCAAATGTGGGTCCTTTCGCATCAAGAAACATTCCTGAAATTGTTGACTTAAATGTACTCATAAAATTTCAACGAAATGGTATTGGCAACAAAATAATGGACGTTGCAGAATCTTTGGCAAGCAAGGAAAATGATTATCTATCTCTATCTGTAGGATTACATTCTGGTTATGGCTCTGCTCAAAGAATCTATGTGAAAAGGGGCTATATTCCAGACGGTACAGGGGTTTGGTATAAAAATAAACAATTAGAACAGTACGCTAAATGTGAAAATGATGATGATTTGACCCTATATTTTTTAAAAAGTCTTAAACAATAGAAAAATTAACAATTACATTAAGAACTATGGTGGCGATACTTCAATTGTAAATATCGCTTTTTTTATTTAACTATAGGTGCAGGTTAGTTGAATAAGAATAGACTTTTGGTTAAATATGGTATACAATTATCCTCGAGGGAACGTATGTTCTTTCGGATGAGATTGCTTTTGATGTGTAAAAAATAAACTATAAAATTTATGATTGGAGTGTTATTGGATGCAAACAAAAAAAGTTTTTCTATATGTATTTAATACAATGTCGGACTGGGAATATGGATATTTAATTGCTGAACTAAACTCAGGAAGGTATTTCAAAAAAGATTTAGTACCTTTTTTAAAAGTAATTACAGTAGGATCTAATAAAGAAATGATTACTACTATGGGGGGACTGAGCATAAAACCAGATATTTCCCTTGATGAATGTACTCTTGAGAGTAAAGACCTTTTAATTTTACCAGGAGGAACTACTTGGAATGAAGAAATTCATCAACCTATCTTGGAAAGAATTGGACAAGCTTTAAAGCTTGGCACTATTGTTGCTGCAATTTGTGGTGCAATTGAGGCCCTCGCGAATAAGGGATACTTAGATACTAGAAAGCATACAAGTAATAATTTAGAATACACGAAAATGGTATGTCCTAACTATAAAGGAGAAAAGTTCTATGAGGTGGGATCTGCGGTATCTGATGCGAATTTAGTTACTGCATCAGGAATAGCTCCTCTGGAATTTGCGATGGAAGTACTGAAAAAATTAGATGTATTTGCACCAGATACATTAGATTCTTGGTATAGCCTAAATAAGACTCATAAACCTGAATACTTCTTCCAGTTAATGAACTCAATGAATAAATGAGTCAAAATATCAAATGGCATTTTTATTTTTTGAAGTAATCTCCATACTTTGTACGATGTCAAAGTATAATTTTTTATACATAATCGAAGTTTTTAGATAAGTTAACAGAGGTTGTTGATAATTGTAGACTATCGGGGGTGTTGATCCAAGCTGGATTAATGCCCTTTAATGTTGAACTCATTAATATAGAACGGTGCAGGTTAGAGACAGTATGTATTGGTAACAAAATAACATAAAAGGAAACAAGCTGATTGTGAGTAATGAAGGGGCAATTCTCGTTCTTATTAAACTAAAGAGCAGAATACTTGAACAAGCAGGAATTTCAAATAAGCTATTCGAATATAGAGGAAAAGTTTATATTGGAGGATTAAATAGATGAGCAAAAAAACTGACATCGTTTTAGATATTGCAGGAGTGATTGCAACTAACTTTTCACCGATATTTTGGGAGGACTTATCTTCAAAATTTGAAGTTTCTTATGATAGCTTATTAAGTTTAGAAAGGAAGTCTGTGAAGAATTATGGACAGGAAAAATTAAAGATGGAGAATTTTGGGCTAAGTTGATAAAGAGGTTCCAAACAATAGATAGAGAATATGCTGCAACAAAATTATTATCAGTGATTAAACCTTTGCCTGCACTTGTAGAAATCCCGTTATGGAGTAGATATTAATATTCATTTGTTAAGTAATCATCGCATAGAATGGGTGAAACATATAATTAGACCTGTTGAAGATTACATAAAAAGTATAACTATTTCTGGTGATGTGGGATTTTGTAAACCACAAAGTCGGAATATATTTAAAGGTTAGTTCCTACTTTAACAGCGAGAAAAATGTGATATTTGTCGATGCCAAGAAAAAAAACTGATTGAAGCACGAAATTTAGGTTGGAATACTTTACTTGCAGACGATAAAGGTGAATGGATTAAAGATGTTAACCATCAGTTATTGGGGAGGAAATCAGTTGAATATACTTAAGAATAATGGTTTAGAGTTTATTAAATTTATAAGTATAACTGAAGAAGAAGAAATCTTTAATTATCAACCAGTGGCTGGTTCATTTGCAGTAATAAGATGTAATGAGAAATATCTAATGTGTTATAACATTTGGCGTAACCAATGGGAATTACCATCTGGACGTAGAGAAGGGGATGAAACCCCAAAGGAATGTGCAAAAAGAGAGCTCTATGAGGAAACTGGACAAGTAGTATCCGATTTGGAGTTTAAGGGTCTTTTAAAGTCGAAAAATAAAACGAGTGGAGAAATTAGATTTAATCCTGTTTACTTTACATCTATTGAAAAAATTCAACCATTTATCGACAACGAGGAAACATCGGGAATAAAACTCTGGGATTTAAAAGAAGAAATAGGCTATGTCGATATGGTTGATATTAAGATATTAGATTGCATCCTAATGTTAAACAATTTGTAAAAAAATGCACATAAACTTATGGGTGTAATACTTTGATAAAGAGGTATCGCATTTCTTATTGAACTAAAGAAGCAGTTTAGTTCAATAAGAATACCTAGCCAATGTTTTTTGCTCTGTTTAAGAATAATGGTGATTTGTGATAACTCTTCGAAACCTTACATTCAGTTACAGGTCAGATGGTAAGAGATATAGGAATAGTATATTACTGGATTAATAAAATTGAAACAGGAAGAAAAATGAGGTGATTTTATTTTAGAAAAACTCAGGAAAATTAATATGAAAACTGCAGTATATATGGGAATTATTTTTTACTCTTTGACTATCTTAATTCACCTTCTTATTATAAGCAAAAGTATTCCATTCATATGGGTTAATGGTGGAAGGTCTGAATCATTCGCTGAACAGCTACCAATATCTGTTATAAATCTCGTTATTTCTATGATTGGAGTAGTTTTTACGTTGATTGTTGGTAGAATTAAACTATATAAATACAAAAGAGGAATAACCGTTTTATGTTGGTTTTTTGTTGTACTTTGGTCTTTTGGATTTATACAACAATTGTTTGGAACACCTTTTGAAAAAATTGTTTGTTCGTTAGTATTACTTATTGGAGTTATCTCGAACTTGCGTATGGCGATTGAAAAAAAATAGATGTAACTATTAATTAATAAGTTTGTGAACAATTACACTTAAACTAAAGGGTGCATTATTCAAAGAAAGAGTAGAGCATTTTTCTTATTGTACTAACGTAGCAGTTTAGTTTAAGAAGGGAAATTTGAAACTTTATTGAATTTATATCAATCGAGGTGAGATAAATGGAGAAAAGTTGGAAAAGTGCATTGTCTAAAGTGTGTGAGATTTATATCCAGTCAAATACAAAAATTGACTGGATATTAGTGGGTTCAGTTGGTTCTGTTTTGCAAGGTTGTAAAATGGAACCAGGTGATATAGATATTTATGTTAAACATAATGAAGGTGTCTCACAATTTGCTGAATTACTAAATGAGTTTTCCCTTCCTACCAAAAGTGAAGCTCGGCACGTTAATGATTGGTTATCTTCTAAAGAAGAACCTGTATTTAATCAAACGTTTCTAACGGGTTTCACCTGGACAAAAGGCAGATGGAAAATTAACGGATTTAATGTTGAAGTTGTACATATATCTAATTCAGCTGGAATTCCCGACTCTTTAACAGGCGATGGAATATGGGAGGGTGGACAGTATATTTGGAGTCACTTTAAAAATGTGAGAATTGGTGAATACACTATTCCCACTGTTCCACTAGAGATACAATTGGAATCAAATTTAAGAAGACAAAGGCAAGATAGAATTAAATCGATTTTATACACAATAATTCATAATGGATATGATGAAAAGTTGATAAAAAAAGCACTTTCTTCACACAATTTATCTTATTTTTATTCTGAAGTAGGTTTGCCGAGTAAAATTTCAAATGGTTCCATATAAAATTAACAGGTGCGATAGTGAAAAGGCAGGGAAGTATCCGTTGACTTTTACTATCCATTTTTTAAAAATAATTTCTATAAAATTCTCTTCTAACGCTTCCACTTAGTTGTCTCGCTTTTTTCGTGCCCCAGTAAACTTTGAATAATATCGATGGGGGCTCCGTTGTTCAATAGGTGTGTGGCATAGCTGTGGCGTAGTTGGTGTGGATGAATTTCTTTGTTGGTTCCTGCCCGACTTGATATTCGCTTTATGACATACCTCATTTGTCCAATGCTCAAAAGCGCAAAAGTTCAAGAATAAAATAGGTTGCTAAATAGGCAGCCTTTTTCTAATATATCTACTTCAACGGGATGGTACTATAAGAAGAATTATTTTCTTGTTGAACTAAAGCACCCTTTAGTTTAAGTGATAGTGCCTCACAAGTTATTCGTATTACTTTTCATACTTTTTCCACTTAAGATAGTTATAAGAAAGCTGCATTAAAAAAATTACTAATAAAAAAATACTAGAAATGGTTTCGGGCAAAATATACCTAAATATGATTTAGGGTGATGTAATGAATAAAAAGCTTTCTCTTTTGCTACTTGTGTTTTGTGTGATAATATATGGAACAAATAACGTAACTGTTTTCGCCGTTTTAAAAGGGAAAAAACCTCCTAAAAGCGTATGCATAGAAGAATTTGAAAAGAACATGAAAGAAATTAATAATAAAGTATTAAGTGATGTTGTTAAAACCTATCATTTAAATTTATCGGGATATGAAGAATATACACATGACGACTTAAATTAAAAGTAGGGGATAACCTTAACGATCATTCCGACAACATTTCCTTACAGCATTTATTTGTAGGTAGTAGTATTGGTTCAATGAGATTGTTCTTAGAAAATGGTCTAGAAGGTAAAGAGGGGTATTTTCTTTATAAAAGAACAAACGGAAACAATGTCATAAAAGAATTACATAAAGAAGATAAGGTTTGGGTGGTTATGTCGGTACAAGAAAAGAAAGCAAAAAGGCTTCGACTAACGCCCTTTAATTGGAAAAAGTGTTCTGGAAATTAGGATATACTATATATGATTATTTTGTTCTTATGTAGTTAACTGGTGATTTTTATTAAATAGCATTCTTCAGCAATCAAAGCGCGTTTCATAAAAATGAAATGCGTTTTTAACTTAGATGCTTTGTTGACTTTTAACTAAAAGCAGATGATTTAGCAATCTATTTTCTGGGCGTTTTACTTGGACGACCAATTGCCAACAAAATCCTATTATGTATAATATGAGAGTAAAAATACAGCAGAAGAACTCCCTTATATTATTTTATAAGTGTCACCAGTCCCTTTTATAGTTGAAAAAGATTCAGTTAAATAGTAAGTCGAACTTCTTAACAGGAGGAAGAAAGATGAAAATTTATGTTGATGCAGATGCGTGTCCGGTGAAAGATATTATTATTTCTGAAGCAAGGAATTTAGAAATCCCGGTTATCCTTGTTACAAGCTTTTCCCATTTTTCTAATGCAGAACAGCCAACAGGAGTGGAAACCATTTATGTTGATTCTGGAGCAGATGCTGCAGATTATCGGATTGTGAAGTTGGTAGAAAAAGGAGATATTATTGTAACGCAAGATTATGGGCTTGCTTCGCTAGGTTTAGCAAAAGGAATTATCGTCCTCCACCATAAAGGATTCAGTTATACAAATGAAAATATTGACCAATTATTACAAACGCGTTATTTAAGTGCAATGGCTCGAAAAAGCGGACAGCGAACAAAGGGACCAAAGCCTTTTACCGCAGAAGACCGGGAGCAATTTAGGGATCTTTTTAAACAGGTTATTTCTAATTAAAAAATTAGGTTAAACTCAGAGATTTTGAAAGGAGCTAAATATTTTGAAGTACATAAAATCGCAAATGCAACAACTAATGAAGGAAAATAAAGAACTGCATACCCGCTTTAAAGAACTGAAGTCAGAAATGGGTCTTGAAAAAAACAATGCCCTCAAGGCCTTGTACCATTCAGAAGTTGCCGATGGAGGAAAGTACCAGGTAGCTTACCAAGCACTTGATCAGCCCAAAAAGTAAATTCTTTTCTATTGTTTATTCTTACTAAAAATTTGTTATAAATGTTGGTTCGTTATCAATAAATTATGTTAAAGGGGTGCTTATCTTTAAGAGGGATAAGTCCCTTTTTTTCGGAAGTTATTAAGATAACGGGGCAGGTTTTTTGTTTAATACTATCAGAATGAGTCCACAGCTGCTGACCAGGCAGCCTTCTTTAGTTATTGTTCACTTTAATCGTGACTTCCTATCTTTTATCCAATTGTTCTTCTCCCCAATAGCAAATTGCATCTAATACAGGAATCAGTGATAAACCCTTTTCCGATAAACTATATTCTACTTTTGGAGGCACTTGAGGATATTCTTTTCGATTAATTAGTTGATCACCCTCAAGTTCCTTTAGTGTATTGGTTAATGTTTTAAAAGAAATAGTGCCAAGCATCCGTTTCAACTTGTTATAGCGAATAGGGTTATTGTTTAAATATAAAGCATATAAAACTGTCATTTTGTATTTTCCACCAATTAATGACAAAGTATATCCAAAACCAGTATCCTTCAAATTACCTTTAAATACATCAGATTCTTTTTCCATTTAGCACTCTCCCTCAATAAAGTTAATTTTTCTTCCAAATACTCATGTATTCTCAATATTTCATAACTACCATTTAGTTGACTCACCTAAATTACTGGATATCATTTGAATTTCTATAAATAATTTACAGGGTGGGGGCCATCCTATCAACCAAACTGGATTAGTTTGGAAAATAAGTGTATAACCGTGCTAAGAAATCTCCACATAAATCACGGTCGCTAACCCTCCCATATCTCTCAGGATTGTAATCCATACTTTCCTTCGTCCTGCGTATCCATGAGGTGGAGGTTGGAAATG
>NZ_JAEK01000016.1 GCF_000518865.1 Bacillus sp. J37
GTGATTGTAGGTTTTAACATTAGTCATTTTTTTCTCTCCTTTATTTCAAAGTAAGGTAAGTATAAAATGAATACAAAGAAAAAAATAGTACGCACTATTTAGATAGTTACTACCGGAAAGGATAGTGTCAATATGAGTATGGCTGATTATAAAGAAAAGGGTAATATCCAAGAGACACCTTTCGGATATACATTGTCAGTTGTTGGAGGTAAATGGAAAATGTTAATTCTGTATCTCCTTTCGGAAAATCAACCTGTTCGATTTAATGATATGAAAAGAAGATTAGGAACTATCACCTTTAAAACATTGAGTTCACAACTAAAAGATTTGGAAGCAGATGGGATGGTTAGACGAAAAGAATATCCTCAAATCCCTCCTAAAGTGGAATACAGTCTTACACATAAAGCAGAAACGCTATTACCTGTTTTGGAACAGTTATGTGAATGGGGAGAAAAAAACCGCAATAATTAACTTCTTGTTGTATAGCTAATAAGGATCGATTTGGAAACAGAGTGAGAATAATTCAGTTTCATACTTTAAAGAACAGTTACCTACCTAATATGTAGCTGTTTCCTTATCTAACAGTCGTGTCAGCATTCCTTTAATAATGAAGAGAAACTTTCTTATGGCACAAACAGGGCAGCATTCTTGTATTAAATTAAATCTATCTTATGGCAGAAACGTGGCTGGTTAGCTGAGGAATCAATGTAAAAAGGAGGTTAGAATGTTCTAATCTCCTTATTTATCTACCATTTTTTCTGCTATTAGTTTATAGTCTTTTTCGCTTATTTCTATATGACCATATCGAAAGGAATAACCCCAGTATTTTGTATTTTTAATAAATGACAGTTTTGAGATTAGTGGTTTAATTGGTGTTTCAATGCTAGGGAAAAAATCAATATTTCTTCGAAAAGGTACAAAATCATTCCCCACATTTACCTGATAAACATCCTCATCAATAATTTTTCCAATAGCAGTAAATTTTTGAAGAGGAGCACTCTCTTTAAAATTTACCTTAGGAGAGTAAAAAATGATCCAATCACCAGTGCTCATTTTTCTTAAAGGCGCATGTTTGCCATGGCAAAGCTGAGCAAATCCGCCTTGTACTGCATTTAAAACATGATCACGTGAAGCTACTCCAATCCAAAACCGTCTTGTATTATGCATTAGAGTTAGCATCCACAATTATCAGATAGATTAACAACTTGAGCAACATCTGATACAGGAAAATTCATTTTTTTCCATGCAGCTATCCCACCAGTCAACTCTTTTACCTTATAGCCACGTTCTAGCAAAAAAGCTGCTACTTTAGCTGCTGTATTACACCAAACATCCCAACAGTAAACTATAATTTCTTTATCTTTAGGAATCTCATGTAATCGTTCTTGCAGCTCTTGTTGAGGAATGATGATAGCATCTTTAATTGTTAGACTTCTTACATGTTCAGGACCGTTTCTTACATCAATTAGAAAGTATCTTTCTGGATTGACTTGTGCCAATCTCAAATAATCCATAGGACTTACAGTTGCTTCCAGACGTGCATTAAAATAATCAAGTGCATTCATTTAATAGTTACCTCCAGTTTTATAATGTATACCAAATTTTCACAAGAAACTCCTTCAGCAATTGTTTTTCTTGATGGTTTAAAGGGGTGAGTACTTCTAATTCCGTTTCAATTAGAAATTCCCAACGTGAATCTAAAACTTGAGTCCCTTTTGATGTGATTAAAAGACTATATGATCTTCTATCATTAGGATTTCTAGTTCTCTCTACAAATCCTAAAGTTTCTAGGTGATCGATATGGCTAACCATAGTCGTCCGATCAATTTGTAGATTTTCGGAAATATCCTTTTGTGAAGAATAAGGGTTTCCACTAATAAATAAAAGGACTCCATATTGTCTAGCATTAATTTTATAAGGAGTCAGTCCTTCAGCAAACTTAGTTTCCATTTGTTGAAGAACTTTTCCTAGCAAAAAACCATATGATTGATTCCATTTTTCCAAGTGTAATATTCACCTCCTAAATTAATCAGTTTTACTAATAATCAGCATAACTGATTAATTAGTAAAATTCAAGTGCTTACCTTCGTATATAAAATAAATAATCTGTTAAAGTTTTCCTTTTATCAAATGAAGTTTTTGAATAAGGTATTTAAACTAGGGGATAACTTCTGGTTCTCTTTTTTATGTAATTAAAGGATGAATTTGTGAACGGTTTTACTTAAATAAAACCAGCTAATAGGCAATGAGACCTTTGAATATAGGCTTCCAAAAACTCCTCTATATTCAGGAAAAACCTGATCCAAAAGAAAGGGTATGCAGCTGTATTTTGGTCTGTGCTGATACTTCAGCAATACTTTCTTGTTGTCTAGTTAGATTACGAAGGTTTAATAGTTAAATTCCTCTTTTTTTATAAGGCTCTAACTCTTCTTTATAAAATAGCTCGCAAAGGTGATAAGAGAGATCGAGTCCCACGGGTGCGACGTTCTACCCCGACTACCGCTATAATAAGAAGCAATAGAGTGGGTTTATTGTCAATTCGATATTATGAGTTCATCTTTTTCGTCTTGAGATAGTCAGGTGCTTTAGTTCAAGACCATCTTCAACAAACGAAGCGCGAGTGTTGAAGATCTAATTTCACGTTTTATCTAACTAAAATATGTTAAATGCCTTTCCAATCGGATATTATAATGAAAAGTTTTGAAGAGAGGGAGGAAACTCCCTATTATTTTTAAAGTCTTAACTTCGTGTAAAATATCTATTAACACAACTAGATTTGATACGATTAAACGTCTAAATTCCTTGGTAGTAATGGGATTGAGGCTCTTTTTTTATTGATTAGGTCCCAACTATAAGTGTTATTAACACGTCTTGGGGAAAAGAAGCACCGAACCTATCAATATATCATCTTCATCAATCGGACCAGATTGTTGAAAATCAACTTAAAGATTGTGAAGAATGCAGGTTAGTTTAAAAACGATATACAATAGTATAGGTGACAGAAGGATGTTATTTATTGCAATATGCTTGTTTAAAAACCGAGTAAAATACTAAAACTAACCTGATAGGTAATTTAACCTGGAATAATAATGGGGTGATATTATGAGTAAAGCTAAAGGAAAAGGCGGAACAGGGAGAGGAACAGACAAGAAGGGTTGGAATCGTTGGCAAGCTAGTGCAAACAAAAAAAAGAGTGCAAAACCTTATATAAGTAAAGGTACAAAAAAAACGAATGTTGAAAATGACTCCACAAGCAATAGTTAAAGTCGCTTTTCCGAAAGTAGGATTGTTTTTTCTTATTCAAGTAACGGAGCAGATTAGCTTAACAGGAATTTATCTCTTTTGACTTCAAGTTTTTTTATTGATGTATTATAAAAGAAAGTCTATTTAATACGTTAAAGGAGATAAATTACAATGAAAATTGATACAAATTTAATATTAGAAGGAAATACAATTACTCTTGTTCCTCTTGAGATGAAATATAAGGAACAAGTATATGAAGCTATAAAAAGCCCTGATGTATGGAAATATACTTGGAGGGAAGTTAACACATTTGAAGATGTAGAACAAATTTTATCGATAGCTGTACAAAGCAAAAATGAAGGCAAGCAATTACCTTTTATAATAAAGGATAAATTGTCAGGTGAAGTAATAGGGACAACTCGTATTGGTGACATAGATACAGCAAATCGAAATGTTGAAATAGGATGGACTTGGCTTTCTCCATCAGTTTGGAGATCAAAGGTGAACACAGAATGCCAATTTTCGATTAGTGGAGAAAATGTACGCTCTCAAAAAGGAGTTGAACGAATAGGTGCAGTAGAAGAAGGAATATTTCGTAAACATAGAATTAAGGCAGATGGGACTATTCACGACAATATATTTTACAGTATTGTAGATACCGAATGGATTGATTTTTGTTTTAATAAAATGATTTCTAAAAGGGGACGTCCTTATAAGCGACCAATTAAATCATTCCAGTATTATTGATGGCTGCCGCCTATCAAAAGCTGACACCGTTATCTATAAACATGTCGTTCTGGATAATCTTGAAGAAAAGTTGAAAGAGACAGCATCTTACAAGCGTTGATTTATTGTAACAGATGGAGTATTCAGGACGGTACGATTGTACCTTTGGATAAAATCATGGCACTTGCAAAAAGCTATCAAGCCTGTGTGATTGTTGAAGATGCATATGGTACAGGAGTTTTAGGCGATAACGGCAGGGGGACAAGCGAGTATTTCGGGGGAATGCCTGATGTGGTCATTGGAACATTAAGCAAAGAAATTGGATCAGAAGGAGGTTTTGTCGTTGGTCATAAACTTTAATTTATTTTCTTGTCAATTACGCCCGAACGTTGATTTTTCAAACAGCGATACCACCTGCCAATTGTGCGGCTGCTTATACCGCCTTGGGAATTATTGAGCAAAGCAAAGAAAAGCGCCAACAGCTTATATCACATGTCTTACAAATTAAGAATGTTAAAGAAATGGGCTTTTTAGTAAAGGGAGCTGATACACCCATTATTCCAGTTATTGTTGGCGATACGCAAAAAGACTGCAATATTTGCAAAAAAGCTGCAGGAAAAAGGAATATTTGCACCTGCTATCCGTCCACCAACTGAAGCATTTGGTGAAAGTTGTATTCGGTTAACAGTCACTACAGAACATTGTAAGAATGAAATTAATTATTTGCTGGAGACATTTAATTTAGTAGGAAAAGAGTTGAATATGATTAAATGAAGGGTTTCTTTGTTACAGGAACAGAACGTGATCCTTTTTTCATAGAAGTGCATGAAGGGCAGAATCTTTTTAAAAAGATCTCTACCCAATTGGAGGTACCTTAACTATAGGGAAGTAGAGGAGTTACATCGTTTATTTTTCCATTAGATGATGTCTTTCTCTATAAGATTTCGGAGTAACACCAGTCACTTTTTTAAAGACTTTAGTAAAATAACTTTGATCATTGAAATTTAACATTGTACATATTACAGAAATTGGTGTTTTACTATGAATAAGTAACTTCTTTGCCTCTTCAATTTTTGTTTGCTGGATATATTCACTAACTGTTATTCCAACTTCTTTTTTAAACAACACGGATAGATACTTGGGGCTAAGCTCTGCTTTATTGGCTATATCATTGTGGCTTATGTCGTCATATATATGCTTGTAAATATAATCCTTGCAGGTGGTTATCGTTTTTGAATAGCGTTCATTTTTTGCCTGTTGCACTTTTACCGCAAATGTATAGAGAACCTCTTTTGCTAATTCTCTAGTTTCATCTATTGTATTGACTTCTTCTACCTGTTGGATAAAACGGTCATGTAAACTAAAGGCTATTTCATCATGCAACCCGCCTTCTATAGAAGCTCTGGATACTAAAGTAA
Source organism: Bacillus sp. J37 (assembly GCF_000518865.1). GTDB lineage: Bacteria > Bacillota > Bacilli > Bacillales > Bacillaceae > Metabacillus. The sequence goes on from NZ_JAEK01000016.1 coordinate 5,388, forward strand.
TAAGCGTTATAATATGGTTTTTATTAGAACGGATAAAACTGTTTTTTGATAAAAGACTTGCAACTTCTTCTTCTTTTATATTTGGAAGATTTTTTAACTCCTCCACTCTTCCTTCCTTAATGATTTCTAACATTTTCTTTTCAAATAATCTTTCATGAGAAGTACTTGATTGTAAATTCTCAGAAACAACTATGTCCACTTTTCCTATTTTTTCATTAGGCTCCGTTACTTCTCCATTTTTCTCCCACACAGTATCTGTAGAAAGTAATACTTGATTAAGCATAAGAAAGGCCATAGTGCTGATGTTTAATAGTTTGTCGTGTTTAATAATTGGAACAGACTTATAATATTGGACAACTTTTTCACGTAAAAAAAATGCTCGGGAATCATTGATTATTCCATTTACTCTATCTTCTGATAACGGATAGGAAAGTGAAGGACCAATTAATACTGTACCAACAAAATCATGGTTATTGAAGACACTTATTAATACGTATTTTTCTGAAAAGATCGATTTCTTAATTAAAGGGAAATTGTATTTCTTACTAGCGTAAAAATTTAATTGGGTAAATAGGTTTTGTTTTTGATTTTCATATAAGGGATTAATTAATTGATTATTGGAGGATTCATGTATGATCTTCCCACTTGGAGCAATATAAAAAACACGTAAACCAAACGTCTTTGAAATGAGATCGCATATTTTTTTTGTTGTTTCGATGGGAGAGTCCATGATCTGACTCCTTTCATTATTGATTCTTTTAAGATATTGTACAAAAAAAAATACTTAAATACCATAAAAATTTATTTTCCAGTGATATGATTTGTTTGTAGTAAACGACCTTAATGTAAAATGACAAGGCTTTCAATTGGCTGTAAGACTTGAATTATTAAATGCTGGTTCTATTAAAGATCAATCTGGAGAAAAAAGAAAGGATGAATTTATATGAAAAAATTTCCTGATAATTTTATGATTGGAGCTGCAACGGCAGCACATCAAGTAGAAGGTAATAATATAAATAGTGATTTTTGGGCAATGGAGCATGTTCCTAACTCGATGTATAAAGAGCCATCATTAGATGCTGTAGATCATTATCACAGATATAAAGAAGATATTCAGTTATTACTAAATTCAGGATGTAACACTTATAGATTTTCAATTGAATGGGCACGAATCGAACCAATCAAAGGCAATTTCGAGAAAAAAGAAATCGAACATTACAGAGAGGTACTTGAATTCTGTCATCAAAATAACGTAACACCTATTGTTACACTTCATCATTTTTCATCACCTAAATGGTTGATTACTGAAGGTGGATGGGAAAGTGAAACAACTATTGAATACTTCGGGAAGTATTGCCAGTATGTTATTTCAGAATTAGGTCATTTAATTCCTTACGTCTGTACAATTAATGAAGCCAATATGGGTAAACAAATAACCAAGATTATGAAAAGAATGATGAATTCAAATGGAGACAAGGGAAAGAAAAAAGATAAAAAAGCAGATGTTCAGGTTGGTCTAAATGTTGGAATGGAAGATAGAATGAAAAACTATTTTCTAGAATTGGGAGAGGTATTTGGAATTGACCCTAGAAACGTACAATCGTTTCTATCTCCAAGGACTGAAAATGGTGAACTTATCATTATGAAATGCCATGAAAAAGCAAGAAGTGTAATCAAAGAGATTAACCAGGAAATTCAAGTTGGAATTACATTTTCACTTTATGACCATCAAGCCTTGCCAGGAGGCGAAAAGTTTGTAGAAAAAGAACAGTATGAAGATTTTCTTGTATATCTACCGTTTCTTCAAGAGGATGATTTTTTAGGAGTTCAGAATTATTCACGTAAAATTCACGGACCAAATGGAGTTGTTCTTCTAGGTGAAGAAACAAGATTAACAAAAATGGGATATGAGTATTATCCAGAGGCACTTGGAAATGTATTAAACTTCGTTTCTCAACATTGGAAAAAACCAATTATTGTTACAGAGAATGGCCTTTCCACTGACAACGATGAGGAAAGAGTTGAGTTTATCAAACGTGCACTAAGTGGTGTGTATCAATCACTAGAAAATGGGATTCCAGTAATTGGTTACACATATTGGTCTTTACTAGACAATTTTGAATGGCAATTGGGGTATGACCAAACCTTCGGATTAATTGCTGTTGATCGTTCTACTCAAACCAGACTTCCAAAAGAAAGCTTAGCAGTTTTAGGAGATATTAATAAGAATGGACTCTAATTAACTAAATCTTTAGTTATTAAAATAATATGAATCTATCTAGAGGTGACATAAAAATGAAAGTATCTGACAAAGTTCTTGTCGTTACAGGTGCTGGAGGCGGGATAGGTCGTGAGTTAGTTCTTAACCTCCTGTCAAAGGGTGCAAGTGTTGCAGCTGTTGATATAAGTAAGGAAGCATTAGAGGAAACTGTCAAACAATCGGGAGATAAAAATGGAAAGCTTTCTACACATATTGTGAATTTAACAGAGCGGGATGCTGTGGAGGCACTTCCAGAGCAAGTAATTGCTTATCATGGGAAAGTAGATGGAATTATTAATAACGCGGGCATTATTCATTCATTTGTGAGTGTCAACGAACTAGAATATGAAAAAATTAAAATGGTAATGGATATTAATTTTTATGGGACGCTATTTATGGTAAAGACATTTCTCCCGTATCTTTTAAAAAGACCAATTGCACATATTACAAATATATCAAGTATGGGAGGGTTTTTACCTGTTCCTGGCCAAACAATTTATGGTGCATCAAAGGCTGCTGTAAAGCTTTTAACAGAGGGGCTACGTGCTGAACTTAAAGACACAAATGTGAAGGTAACGGTTGTTTTTCCAGGTGGAGTAAGTACAAATATTATGAAAAACTCCGGTTTAGAGAATGCAGATAATAAAGAGATGAGTCAAGAAGATGTATCGAAATTATTAACACCTAGTAAAGCTGCAGAAATTATTGTAAATGGAATTGAAAATGATAAGGACCGGGTTTTGGCTGGTAAGGACTCTCAAGCGATGGATAAGCTTTATCGTTTAAGCCCGAGAAGAGCATCAGATCTAATTGCTGAGAAGATGAAGGATTTAGTCTAAATCAATCTAAGTTCTCTCAATCCTTATTGTCAGTAAATTGTAAACTAGTAATCTTATCAAATAATTCTTCACTCTATTAATAGGTAAGCTTGGAGGTACGGAAATGAGAAAAATAATCAATTTAAATGAGATGTGGAGATTCTCAAAGCAAGACGAAAAAAGGGCAAAAGAAATTACCTTTAACGATCATGAATGGGAACAGTTGTCATTGCCACATACATGGAACGCAATCGACGGAGCAAATGGTAATGAATATTATCGGGGTGCATGTTGGTACCGCAAAGTTGTTAATTTACCAGAATTAGATCAAAATAATCGGGTTTTTATAGAGTTTCAGGGAGCAAATAGTATTGCAGATGTTTATTTAAACGGAAAGCATTTAGGTCAGCATCGCGGTGGGTATTCTTCGTTTCGATTTGATTTAACTGATCATTTCGAGTTTGGAAAACCGAATGTATTGGCTGTAAAAGTAGACAATTCAGACATTGAAGATGTCTATCCGCTAAGAGCTGATTTCACCTTCTTTGGTGGAATTTACCGAGATGTTAATTTAATTGTTGTAAATCCAGTGCACATCGATCTATTAGATCAAGGTTCTACAGGTGTTTATGTCGTACAAGAAGAAGTAACCGATAAATTAGCGAAATTAAGGTTGAATACACGAATTACTAATGATTTACAAGAAGACAGTAAGGTTAGATTATGGATTGACCTATTAGATCAAACAGGCAATTTAGTTAGTAATTGTGGGGCTGAGGTCAACCTTAATGCGGGTGAAACAAAGCCTGTTGATTTAGCTATGAGAATTAATGAGCCAAATTTATGGAATGGTATAGAAAATGCATATTTGTATGAGGCACGTATCTCTTTACAGCGTTTTAATGATACGGTCGACGAGATTATAGTTCCTTTCGGTGTTCGTTATTTTCATGTTGATCCAAATCATGGACTCTTTTTAAACGGCAAGAATGTTCGGTTAAATGGTGTAGCTCGACATCAAGATCGAAAAGATATGGGGTGGGCTATTACTCATAAAGAGCATGAGGAAGATATGGCATTGATAAAGGAGATTGGGGCAACTTCCATTCGCCTTGCACATTATCAACATGACCAATATTTCTATGATCTATGTGATCGTGAAGGAATGGTTGTTTGGGCAGAAATACCATTTATTACTCAAATGTCACTAACTGATTTAACAGGTGAGAATGCTAAGTCGCAAATGGTGGAATTAATTCGTCAGAACTTCAATCACCCATCCATTCTTTTTTGGGGAATACAAAATGAGATTCAAATTGGCAGCAAAAACGAAGAAAAGGTTCGTCAAGTTGTTCGTGAATTAAACGAATTATCAAAACAAGAGGATCCAACTCGATTAACTACAATGGCAAATATGTTTATAGTTGACGAGAAGGATGAATATAACTACATGACCGATGTTATAGGCTATAACAAGTATTATGGTTGGTATAATGGGAAAGCAGAAGACTTCGCTCCATGGCTTGACAGCTTTCATGAAACAAACCCAAATACTAGTTTATGTATTTCAGAGTACGGTGCTGAAGGGATTATCGAGTATCACAGTGATGAACCTAAGGTTAAAGATTACACTGAGGAATATCATGCACTCTATCATGAAAAAACGTGGAAAATATTTAAAGAACGTCCTTATCTTTGGGCAACATATGTATGGAACATGTTTGATTTCGGTGCAAATGTCCGAGATGAGGGTGGAGTAAAAGGACGTAATAATAAAGGACTTGTTACCTATGACAGAAAAGTGAAAAAAGATGCCTTCTTTATGTATAAAGCACATTGGTCAAATGAACCATTTGTTCATATTGCAGGGAAGCGTTATGTAGAACGTGCAAGTGAAACAACAGATTTGAAAGTATATACCAATTGTGAGCAAGTTACTTTAATGATTAATGGTGAAGAAATCGAGACTCTATCTGGAATAGATAAGATTATAGTTTTCAAAGGTGTGGATTTAAGTGAAGGGCGAAACCATATCGAGGTACTAGCTCAGGATGGAAACAATTCATTCTCAGACCAAGCTTGGATTGAAAAGGTTGCGACTGAGAATCCTTGCTATTCTGCACCTGTGGAAGATAAGGGTGAAATGGTTGCCAACTGGTTTGACTTGCCTGAGTATGACGACGATGAGCCAATAGAAAAAGTAGAAATACCTGATGGTGTTTATTCATCACGCGACACCTTACATGATTTAATGGCCAATGACGAAACAAAAGAAATTGTTATAAAAATACTAGGTGATCTTACAAAAATTCCAATGTATGGAATGATGGAAGGTTTCAAGTTAGATGCTCTAGCATCAATGGATAATGATAGCACTCTATTTAATGAAAAAGTAATAAATCGACTAAACCGTGACTTAGTAAAAGTTACAAAGTAGAGAATCAAAAGGTGTCTCCTTTAAATAGAGACACCTTTTGTAATATAGAAAAGCAACTAGCTAAATTGAAAAATCCTTTTGGTTAACTTCTAAGGAAGGTATTAAGCTCTATCACACCAATTACTTATACTATAAAAACTCGATAGGTTAGTGAAAAAAACACAAAAAAAAGAACGGAAATACCATAAAGGGACATCGGGAAATGATACTATTAAATTGTTGTAATCGCTTTATTTTCTAATAGCACTTTTATTTAAAGATGTACTTATCCTGTTACTAGCATTGTTAAAAAGCGATCCTTTTGAATGCTAAAAACTCTAAAGAAAAAATAATTTTGGTTAAACAAATCTATTATAAATTGAAATTTTTATAGATAGTAGGGAGGAATTAACTTGAATCAAAAAATAAAGAAATTATTAAATAATGAAGGAAATAATTATATTTTACCATTTTTCTGGTTACATGGCGAGGAAGAGTCAGTATTACGAGAGTATATGGAGGCAATTCAATCAGCTGGAATAGGAGCTGTTTGTGTGGAAAGTAGACCACATCCTGATTATTGTGGACCGCAATGGTGGCGTGATATGGACATCATCTTGGATGAGGCGAAAAAGCGTAATATGAAAGTTTGGATCTTAGATGATAGTCACTTTCCTACAGGATTTGCTAATGGGGCTTTAGAAGATGCACCTGCTGAATTATGTAGACAATTTCTTTATTATTCTTCAATTGAGGTAATAGGACCAGCAAAATCAGCACAGTTAAATGTTGCTAAACATGTTAAATATGTTAAAAATCCTTTTGAAACTAGTATGTTTTCTATGCGTGCTAAAAAAGAGAGAAGACAGTTTGATGATGATACACTGCTTAGTGTTTGTGCAGCACGTATTGACCAAGACTTTGATGCATCGACTTTAATTGATATTACAGAATTAGTTAAGGATGGAGAACTTGTTTGGGACGTTCCAGAAGGTAAGTGGATCATATATGTAAACTATCTTACACGAAATGCAGGAAGTCGTGACAATTATATCAATATGCTTAACCATAAAAGTGCAAGAAAGCAAATTGAAGCGGTATATGAGCCTCACCTTGAACGTTATAAAGAAGAGTTTGGAAAAACAATTGCTGGTTTCTTTTCTGATGAACCTGAGCTTGGTAATGGAAAGATGAATGCAAATCAGCCAATTGGTACAGACACAGATCTTCCATGGAGTGAAGAGGTAGAAGTGCAAATGAAGGAACGTTTAGGAGCTAATTGGAAAACAAAGTTACCTTTACTTTGGGAAGATGCCAGAAATACTGATCAAACAGCAGAAGTTCGTTATGTTTACATGGATATTATTACAAGATTGGTTGAAGAGAATTTTTCTAAGCAAATTGGTAACTGGTGTGAAGAACATGGAGTGGAGTACATTGGGCATTTAATCGAGGATAATAACATGCATGCAAGAACAGGCCCAAGTTTAGGACATTTCTTCCGTGGATTATCTGGACAACATATGTCAGGAATAGATGATATTGGTGGGCAAGTAATGCCAGGCGGTGAGATCTATCCAAAGAAAACGATTATTGGTGATCGAGATGGAGAATTCTTTCATTATATGCTTGGAAAACTCGGTAGTTCCTTTGCAGCCATTGATCCGATAAAGAAAGGTCGCACTATGTGTGAAATATTTGGTGCATATGGTTGGGGTGAAGGTGTTCGAATGATGAAATATCTAGTGGATCATTTCCTAGTGAGAGGTGTGAATCATTATGTTCCTCACGCTTTTTCTGCGAAGCCTTACCCTGATCCAGACTGCCCGCCACATTTTTATGCTAACGGTCATGACCCACAGTTCCGACACTTTGGTGCACTGATGAGATACTTAAATCGTATGTGTGCTTTAATTAGTGACGGAAAACGAGTGACTTCTACTGCTATACTTTATCATGCTGAAGCAGAATGGGCTGGGGAATATATGCTAAATCAGAAGCCAGCACACGTATTGATGGATAATCAAATTGATTTTGATATCTTACCGTCTGATGTTTTTACTGAGCTAGACAGATTCAAGACAAAAATAGGCAAGCATTTGCATGTCAATAATCAAGAATATAAGTCTTTAATTATACCTTATTCACAATATGTCACTGAAAGTACAGCTAAAGCAGTAATTGAACTTAATAAAGCAGGGCATCAAGTTCTTTTCATCAATAATTTGCCTAGTGGAATTGTAGATGGAGATAATACGTTACTTGAAGAATTATCTAGTTGTAAGGTGGTTACTTTAGAGACTCTAGTTTCTGCTATAAAAGAGAATGCTGCAAAAGAAATTTCTGTAGAGCCTGCTTTTTCTATGCTGCGCTATCTACATTATCGTGAAGAAAGTGATTTATATCTCTTCACTAACGAGAATATGGCAGAGACATTTGTCGGAACTATCACTGTGCCAAATACAGGCCCTGTATACGGTTATGATGTTTGGAATAATGAATTATATGAAGTACGTGCAGACCACAATGAAGAAGGAACAGTGCTTAGTTTGGAAATTCCGCCATCTCAAAGTGTGGTCGTAGTATTTGATAAATCTGAGGAGATAGAAGTTAAGTCACCTGTTTCTTTTGATCAGGAAATTACTCTTGAGGATGGATGGACAATGAGTTTTGCCACTTCAATAGAGTATCCTAATTTTCATGATACACAGGAAGTTTCTAGCTTAGAGAATATAGGATTGAAGTATCCCGAGTTTTCAGGTTTTATCCGATATGAGAATGAGGTTGAAACTCCTTTGACAAAACAAGCATCTTTAAGGATTGATGATGCGTTTGAAGGGGTAGAGGTCTTCATAAATGATGAGTCAGTTGGAATTCAAATAGCTCCACCATTTGTCTTTGATATAAGTAAGCAACTAAGAGAGGGTAAAAATAAGGTTCGTATTGAGGTCGCTACAACGCTTGAGCGTGAACAACATTTTAGACCGCTTGAGCCTGGTAACTTCTTTGCGGCATTTGCTAAAGCTCCAATGCTTCAACCTACTGGAATTGTAGGGGATGTTAAAATATTGGTTCAAAAATAATGAATTTCAAGTGATGGAGATCGGCTTCTAATATGAAGCCGATTTAGTTTTATCCTTAATGCCTGGTGTTTAAGTGAACAATCTAGTAAAGGATAATTTGGAGTTAAGGGCGGGGTCTCTCCTTTAACATTCGAGCTGAAAGATTTCAATTATATAAAAATTGCAATACTTAGTCATATATACTCATTATTATGAAATACCTCCTTTTCCATTTTAGTGCAAATTAAGGGTTGGACATAAATATAGAAATACGTAAATAGGATGAAAATATTGTGTTTATTCACCAAAAACAAGACTAAAATACCATAACAAATAAAATGTAAGTGCTAACATTAAAAGTGAGTTACGGGGGTGAGATAAATAATTCCTAAGGTATTTCAATTTATCTTCTTGTGTAATTTCTAAAGCATTTATAAGTCTTTAATTTCCAAAGAATGAAAGCGTATTATTCTTGTGTATAGGGAGGGAAAGGTATGTCGCAAAATCAAAAAAGGAAAATTGCGAAAGAACAAAAAGCTATTCAAAAAGCTGAACGTGAGAAAAAATATCGACGTGCGAAGGCCTGGCAAATGGCTTTATATCCGATTGGTGGATTTGGTCATAATGCATTTATGTTTTTAATGACTCTAGTTTCATATTATGCTGCAGGAATTGTTGGATTGGGTACGGTCATTGCTTCAATCGTTATTACTGGTTCAAGAGTGTTCGATGCTATTACCGATCCGATTATTGGATTAGTTATAGATAAAACAAAAGGGAAATACGGTAAGGTTAGACCAGTTATTCTTATTGCATATGTTTTAATGTCTATTTCGACCTTACTGATGTTCTTCACAAACCATTTAGTTCCTGAGGGATTTAAGCTTATTTATTTTATTCTTTTATATATGGTTTTCATTATTGGATATACATTGTCACAAGCCGGATTGAATGTCGGAAATACAATTCTTACAAATGATCCAGAACAAAGACCATTATTTGGTGGACTTACGATGATATATACGATGGCTTTCTATACAGCTGCGACAGTATATCTATCGTTTTATTTAACAGGAAAATATGGTGGTTATAGTAATGTAGGATTATTCCATGAATTTACTATCTTTACTGTAATTATCGCAGGTATCTCATATGGTCTTGCCATTATAGCTATTTCTTCTAAGGATCGTATTGAAAATTTTGGTACAGGTGATGATTCAGTAACTATTAAGCTGAAAGATTTATGGCCGCTACTTAAGGGAAATAGACCACTTCAAATGTTTATTATAGCTGCAAGTACAGATAAATTGAGTATGCAAATTGCTGGTAATCAGATTGTGAATGTCATGCTATTTGGAATTGTACTTGGGAATTATACGATGATGGGGACAACACAAGCAATAGCGCTAATCCCTAATATTTTAGTCCTCCTTTTTGGTATTCGCTTTTCAATGAAATTCGGATCGAAAAAAGGATATGTTATAGCAACTTGGGCCTGTCTATTCAGCTATGGACTTCTATTTTTACTGCTATGGCTTGGGGATCCAACACAAATTCGTATGGATAACATGGGCTTTATGACAATTAGTTTTTTACTTTTATATTTAGTTGGAGGAGCCGTTCGTTATGTAGCCTCTGGGTTAGTCCTTCCGATGTTAGCAGATGTTATTGATTACAACACGTATAAAACAGATCGCTTTGCAGCGGGTGTAATTTCAACTGTTTATTCATTTATTGATAAAGGAGTTTCTTCTCTTCAGCAAACATTGGTTGGCTTGATGCTTGCCCTTATTGGGTTTAAAGCAGCATTCCCTGATGTAGAAACACCGTATACTGAAGGGATTTTTTGGGTAACTATGTTTTTGTCGATTGGAGTCATGTTAATCGCATGGATCATCTCGTTAATTGCAATGAAGTTCTATGAATTAGATAGAGATCGAATGATTGAAATTCAGGAAGAAATTGAAGCAAGACGTCAAGCGATCCTGAACAAAGATACCAATACACATCAAGAGAGAATTTTAAAATAAAAGTAGGCTCAAAAGTTAGAAGGAGGATTTTTAGAATGACTGATTTTTCAAGTGTAAAGGATAAAGTTGCTATTATAACAGGTGCTGCTGATGGATTAGGAGAGGCAATTGCGCAATGTTATGCAGAAAACGGAATGAAAATTGTTATTTCGGATGTAAATGTGGATAAGGGTAATAAAGTAGTTGAACAAATTAAATCCACAGGTGGAGAAGCGATTTTTGTTAGAGCTGATGTAAGTAAAGAGGAAGATGTAAAGAATATGATCAATGTTGCCGTCGAAACCTACGGCCGTCTAGATGGTCTTGTTAATAATGCTGGTATTGCAGCTCCTAATAGACCGACACATGAATATTCTGTAGATGAATTTGATAAAGTAACATCTGTTGATTTAAAGGGTGTATTCTTGGGGATGAAGTTTGGAATTGAAGCTATACTTAAGTCAAAATCAACAGGAGGTTTTATTATCAATATTGCCTCATTAGCTGGTTTACTAGGTAATAATTCAATGGGACTTTATACTTCATCTAAGCATGGAGTTGTTGGGTTAACCAAGAGTGCAGCACTAGATTATGCACCACATAATATTACGGTTAATGCTATCTGTCCGGGAACATTTAGAACCTCCATTTGGGGAGAGGCTCCTGAAGAACTTGTTCAACAATATGCAAAAATGTTATCCCCAAATGAAAGATTGGGTGATCCTAAAGAAATTGGTCACCTAGCTTTATTCTTAGCTTCTGATCTAGCTCGTTACATCAGTGGAGCAGCAATATCTATTGATGCTGGCTCTAGTGCAGGAAAATTAACACCTGCAAAATGGTCTAATCCAGAGATTTTAGACTGAAAATTTCGGTCACAATGAAAGTAACTTCCTAGATTTAAGGAAGTTATTTTCATTTTTTTATAATATTTCAGAAGTGTAAAATACAAAAAAAAACACTAAAGTACAATATAAGATAGCCACAACAGGATAAAATTAGCTAAATCCAAGTTTAATTGGTCACTATATCCTTCAAATCATAAAGATTATAAAATATTCATACTTCATACCTTTTTAGTTAGTAAAATAGCTCATCATCATTTCAATCCTCTTAGTTAAGTATACTTCCGGCCATTCTTAAAAAGTAATTAACTCTTTATGAAAATCATTTGAAACTTTGTTTTAAAGTTAAAATTCGTAACATCACCTCTGATAGTAATATCAACCATAGGGTCGTAGGAAAAAATTTAAGTATTTTTATTAAATTTCATTTAGGAGATAAATATATGGAAACTCCAGAAACAATGTCGATAAAATCTATTAATAACAGAGAAATTGATGATGAGCAAAGACTTACATTTCGTGAGAAACTTGCAGGCACCCTTGCAGGTTTTAACGGAACTATTCACTCTCAAATGATAGCTGTTTTCCTGCTTTTCTTCTATACAGATGTAATGGAAGTGAGTTTAGCATATGTAGCAGGCCTAATTTTAGTTGCACGGATTATCGGTGCAATATCTGCGCCGATATTTGGTATAATCGTAGATCGAACAAGTACTCCATGGGGTAAGTTTGTTCCTTGGTACTTGATATTAGGTGTCCCAATTGCAATATTCGGATGGTTAACTTTTACAGATTTTAATTTAAGTCCAAGGGCAGAATTAGTATACATTACTGTTACATTTGTCATTTATAGTATTTTGGTTGCAAGCTTGCAAGCACCAGCAGCAGCGGTAGGTCCCGCTATTACAAAAAGAATTGATGATAGAATTTCAATGGGACAAATCGGATACTTTCTTGTTATGTTGGCAGCAATATTTATTTCAACGGGAGTTCAGCCTTTATATAAGGTGTTTGGTGGAGGAAATGACGCGCAAGGTTTCTCTATCTTAATGGGGTTAATAGGTATTTTATGTGTATCTCTTTCCCTTTTTCAAGTCACATCACTAAAAGAAAAATACGTGGTAAATCTTAATAAGAAAGAAGATAGGCCTTCCATTAAAGTGTTGCTTAAAGCTGTTTTTACTAATAAAGCGGCTATTATTGTATACATTTATGTTTTTTCGATTAATATGGCAAATGGTATTAGGTCAGCAGTTATGATTCACTACTTTAAATATTATTTTAATTTTGAGAGTCTTATGGTTTTATTTGGAATCGTTAGTTTAGTGCCTACTATTCTAGGAGTAATGTTAAGCTCGAAGGTAACGAAACGAATTGGTCTAAAGATGAATGTACTAGCATGTGCAATTGTAAGTGTTATATCAATGGCGTCTGTCATGTTCATTCCTAATACAACATTCGGCATTGTCATGTTTCTAGTAACAAGTGTGATCGCTAGCTTATTTTTAGGGTTTGCGAGTCCCGCTCAAGGCGCAATGTTACCAGCTGCCATGGATTATACAGAATGGAAGTCCGGAATTAATGTCAATGGATTTATGGGTTCATTGCAAGGGTTTATGCAAACACTTTCTACAGCTCTTGCTGGTTCAATAGCAGCTACTGGGCTTGCGTTTGTTGGATATGTACCTGGGATTGAACAGAGTGATGAAACAATCTTCGGATTGAAAATGTTAATGGGATTGCTCCCGTCTATTGTGATTGCATTTACAGTATGTGTTGCTTTCTTTGATTTAACAGAGGAAAAGCAAGCAAAAATATCAAAAGAACTTGCTGAGAGAAGAAGGCAGGGTGCTTCTAACAATTAATAAAAGCTTCAATTCCTAATTATGGGATTGAAGCTTTTTTATTACAAAAAAGCAAAATAGAGAAAATTAATAAGAAATTAGAAATAATGCGTTTACAAAGCAAATGTTATCGCATTCATACAGGATGTTATCGTTTACTTGAACTTTGTCAAAATTAATTAAAAATAAGATAATTAGAGTAAGGAAGAAAGGAGGTATTCATATGGAGAAACTGACAAAACTCTTGAATAAATATGGAAAATACCTATTCGCATATCAAATGGCTGTAAAACCTTGTAGTAAAAGTGAATTAGAATTTATGATTAAAATGTTTAGAAACAATTGAAAAGTATTTTCTAAGTTTTTCTTCGTTTAATCCTCAAAGGCCAATTGGCCAGCTCATCTTTTTCCACAAATTTAATTATTCCTATTCAATGTATTTTATTTCAATATATAAATAGTTGTGTAAGCCTCACTTCACTAAACTGAGGCTTTTTCTCATATACATTGGATTGAAACACAAGTAATGCTTTTTTTTGAGAATACCTTAAATAAACTAACTAAAATACCTAAAAGGATACATAGTTACCATAAAAAACAAATTATATTCCTTATAATTTTATGTAAGGGATTTCAATTAAAGTTTGTAAATAGGGGATGAGAAAATCATAACATGAAATGTAACTATTGTTGAATATCGATGTAAATAATGTAAGAAAAAAAGAAAGGTAATCTCTCCCCACTTGAAAGGAATAATTGTAATGATGAAATGGTTATTTAATCTGAAAGTTTCTCGCAAGTTATCACTTTTGCTATTTATTTCTATATTATTTTTATTTATAAATGGAGTAGTTGGGAACATGAATGCTGCAAAGATGAAGGAGCGTGCAGAAATTATATATGAACAACAGATGCTCCCTTCATATATACTTACTCAACTTTCTAACTTGGATCATAGCATGTATCAACTAACGTATGAGGGGCTAACGTCTAAAGATCCTAGTAAAACTGAAGAATCATTGCTGAAAATGGATGATGAAAAAACAAAATTAATAAATGAATACAAAAAAAATACATCATTAATGGATACAAAAGAAAGTAGTCATATGCAGATGTATATCGATAATGTATCAAACATGAATAAATTGACGAAACAAATTTTTGAATATCACAGAGAGGGAAAAATAACAGAGGCATATGGTTTGTATTTAGATGAATTTCGTACGTTACAAAACAAAAATTCCGAGTCGATTAGTAAGTTGCTTGAAATACACAAATCAGCTGCAACAAAACTGAATTCCCAAAATGATGGGGAGGGACAGAAACTAATTATAACTCTTAGTATAGTTAACTGGGTTGGAATTATCTTGTTGATAATAGTTAGTCGAAAGATATCGAGTATGATAACAAAGCCAATCACACAACTAAAAACCTTGCTTGGAGATGCTAAGCAAGGGGACTTTACAGGAGAAATTACTTACTACTCCAAGGATGAGATTGGCGAACTAATGATATCCTACGATGAAATGAGAAATGGCATTTCATCTATCATTCATAACGTTGATCATGCATCGTTACAAGTATCAGCCTCCTCAGAGGAGTTATTTGCAGCTGCTTATCAAAGTAAGGAGGCTAGCGCCCAATCAGCAGTCATTACAGAACAGTTACTAGATGGTTCGAAAAAACAGTCGAAGGTAATTAATTATAGCACAAATGTTCTTAATGAGATGCTTAGTTTGATAAGTGAATGTTCGTCTCATACGAATAAAGTATCTCAGCGCGCTACGGTAACAGATGAGTTAGCTGTAAAAGGTATGACTATTCTCGAAAACGTAAAAAAAGGGATGGCTGAGATTCAACAGGATGTTAGTCAATTAAGTTCCTTAATTGAAGGACTTAATGATCATTCGGAGAAAATTGAAAACATAAGTGGAATGATTACTACTATAGCTGATCAAACAAACCTTCTTGCATTAAATGCTGCTATTGAAGCGGCAAGAGCAGGAGAGTCAGGAAAAGGGTTTGCTGTTGTTGCCGAAGAAGTGCGAAAACTTGCGGAACAATCAGGTAAATTTGCACAACAAATTGACTCAATAGTCCAAGTACTTCAACATGACATTGGAAAATCTTTGTCTTCAATGAGAATAACAAATAAAGGTGTGAAAGAAGGTAGTATTGCTTCAGAGGAAGCAGAAAAAGCATTCAATCATATACAAACCTCAATCAAGGAAGTGACAAAACTAGTAATAGAATCAGGAGAATTTATTAGCTCTCTTAAACAAAACACGAACGAGGTACATCACTCCTTCGATAAAATCGCAGAAGTAGCAAATACAGGATTAAAAGGTGCTGAACAAGTAGCAGCCACAACACAGGAGCAACTTGCCTCATCAGAAGAAATTACAGAAGCATCACGCACACTGGCAAATATGTCTGAAGAGTTAAGAGAATTAGTTATTAAATTCAAAGTTAAATAAAGTTTTACAAATCTTCGAGAATTATCTTCATTTGAAAGGATTGATTAAAATGATGTATTCAAACCCTATAATTAGTGGATTTCATCCAGATCCTAGTATCTGTAAGGCAGGAGACGATTTTTATTTAGTTACTAGCTCATTTGACTACTTTCCAGGTATTCCTTTATTTCATAGCACTGATTTAGTAAATTGGAGTCAAATAGGACATGTGTTAACACGTGAGAGTCAGTTACCATTAACTCGACAACATTCTTTTACCACATCCCAGGGTATTTATGCTCCTACGATTCGTTATCATAATGGACGATTTTATGTGATTACTACGAATATTACAATTAGAAAGAGTTTCTTTGTATGGGCGGATGATCCGAAAGGCCCGTGGTCAGAACCAATATTTATTGAAGGATTGTTAGGGTATGATCCATCTTTATTCTTTGATGATGATGGAAAAGTCTATTTGACTGCAGCAAGCTTTCCTGGATTTGGACCTGAAGGGATCATTCAAACTGAAATTGATATAGAAACAGGAGAAATGAAAAGTGAAACTCAGTTGATTTGGGAAGGGACAGGTGGAAGTTCCCCAGAAGGCCCCCATCTTTATAAGATCAATGGAATGTATTATCTATTGATTGCTGAGGGAGGAACAGAATATGGGCATATGGTAACAATAGCACGGAGCAAAAGTCCATAT
This sequence comes from Bacillus sp. J37, assembly GCF_000518865.1. Taxonomy (GTDB): domain Bacteria; phylum Bacillota; class Bacilli; order Bacillales; family Bacillaceae; genus Metabacillus. Next base: position 21,810 of record NZ_JAEK01000016.1, read on the forward strand.
GGTCCTTTTGAAAGTAACCCTAATAATCCGATTCTTTCAAATCGGAGCAGTACGAAACCAATACAAGCAACAGGACATGCTGATCTGATACAAACAGAGGAGGGCTCTTGGTGGGCAGTATTTTTAGGTTTCCGCCCTGTGAAAAGTACCAAGACTCATCATTTAGGCCGTGAAACCAATCTAGCACCAGTTGAATGGTCTGAAGAAGGGTGGCCAACGATTGGGAATAACGGGCGTGCTGAAGTGGAGAATGAGGTACCAGCACTTCCGATAGGTAATCCAGAGCAGTGGTTAGAGAAAGAAGATTTCTTAGGTCAAACCCTTGCACCTGTTTGGAACTTTAACCGCAACCCTAGTGAAAATTCATGGTCATTAACTGAAAAACCAGGCTATTTATCTCTAATGGGCCAATCTTGTACTTTAAATGATACAGGATCACCAGCTTTTGTTGGACGTAGACAGCAGCATTTTAACTGTGAAGTTTCTACATTTATGGAATTCACTCCGAAAGAAGATGGAGAAGAAGCTGGCTTAACGGTATATATGAATGAAAAATACCATTATGATATTGCGAAAACATATAAACAAGGAAAAACTTATCTCATATTCCGCCGTATAGTAGGAAGTATGCAGATAGTAGAAGCTGAAGTTGAATATAATGATGCCAGTGTTATATTAGGGGTTGAGGCTACTGATACAAGTTTTACTTTTACGTACTCGTCTACAACCGGCGATGCTGTTGTCATTGGAACTGGTGAAACATCTTTACTGTCTACACAAATTGCTGGTGGATTTACGGGACTTTACTTCGCCATGTATGCAACGGGAAATGGTAAGGCTTCGACTACACCTGCATGCTTCGATTTTTTTGAATATAAGCCTGGATTATGATCTTAAGAGAATTTTTAGGATGTATGAATAAAGGTTTTAGAAGAGAAATAACACAAAGGGGTAATTTTGGCGTTTTTTAATTACCACACTACTCAAAAGGTATAAGAAAAAAGCGTTCACACATGAATGCTTTTTTCTTATACCTTTTAATCTAACGTAATCAATAAGGATAAGACGAGAAGCAGTACATGGAAGAGTAGTAGAACCATAAGTTGAACTAGTTATTTTAAATGAGAGGATGAAAAGAAATGGTTAAAGAAAATAAAAATATAGAAGATTACGATATATTTGATAATCTCCCATTCTATAGATTTCAATTGGTATTTTGGGTAGTCATTGTGTTTATTGCGGCTAATCTACTGCAATTTTTGGAAGAGGCTATGTATGATAAAGCCATTGTATTTTTTATATTAATGCTAATTCATTTACTCTTGCATTGGTTCTCTAGGAAATTTAAAAATAAGTATGCTTGGCCTTATCTAATAATACAATGCTCTATTATTTTTATTTCTGCCTTTATTATGCCGAGTGGTTCTCCGGCAGTGTTAATTGGTTTATTACCAATAATCATTGCACAAAGTATCTATATATTTGACAATTCACTTAAAGTAATCATTGTTGTTATACTATTATATCTACCCTATTCTTATGCGGTTAGTGTTAATTATGGCATTCAAGAATTACCGTTTTTTATACCAATCCTATTTTTTATTATGGCTATTGCAATTTTTTATTCTATTCTTTATGTGAGACAAGCCAATGCGTGGAGACGAATGCAATACTATTTATCCGAATTACAACTAGCCAATCAAAAAATAGAAGAACTTACAATTGTTAATGAAAGAAAACGGATCGCCAGGGATTTACATGATACATTAGCACAGGGGCTTGCAGGATTAATTATGAAATTAGAAGCAATAGATATTCATCTACAAAATAATAATTATGAACGTGCGAGGAAAATTGTTCAGGATTCTATGCTTCAGTCAAGAATTACTCTTAAGGATGCTAGGGAAGCTATCGACGACTTAAGGTCTGTATCTATGACAGAGGCGGATTTTGTAAATGAAGTCGAAAGAGAAATATTAAAATTTACAACTGCAACATCAATGAATGTTAATAAATCTTTTGTGTCGTTGTCCAGCCTACCAACACATATAAAAAAACATAGTTTGTATGTTATCAGTGAGTGTCTTATGAATATAGCCAAACATGCAAAAGCCACTCAAGTCAATATTTCGATTTGGATTAAAGGAGGGGGCCTCTTTATTGAAATTCAGGATGATGGTGTTGGCTTTCATCCTGATACAATAGGTAAGAAAGTCGGACATTATGGATTAATAGGACTGAATGAACGGATTCGTATATTAAAAGGAGATATTAAAATCACAAGTGCAAAAGGAGAAGGAACCGTGGTTTTAGTCAATATTCCTCTTTAAAAAAATAAAAGAAATAAAACAATGTTTGCCCGAAGGTACATGGATTTCATGCCCATTAGTACGATATTTTTTATTTGATTATCTATTACAATAGTAATAAAGAAGCTAACTGCATAATAATAGATAAAGAAATTAGATCTAGATTTTGAGTTGGTATAGGTCAAATAGTAGCCGAAAGATAGTGGGAAAGAAATATTGACTGAAATAGGTAGTTTTTAGAGAACTAATTATATATAAATAGAACATGCCCAATCGTACAGTTGGTACTTACCCAATTGTACGATTTTTTATTTTGTATTGTTTACTATAATTATTCATGAAAAGGGGGGAAAGGATGCAGAACAAGAAAGTATTTGATATTACCATTATCGGAGGCGGACCAGTTGGAATGTTTGCAGCTTTTTATGCAGGAATGAGGCAAGCATCGGTAAAAATAATTGAGAGCCTCCCCCAGCTTGGAGGACAGCTATCCGCGCTATATCCTGAAAAATACATTTATGATATAGCAGGATTTCCTAAAGTTCGTGCTCAAGAACTTATAGACAATTTACAGGAGCAAATGAATTTATTCGAGGAACATACAAAACTTTGCCTTGGACAATCGGTACAAAACATTGAAAAAAAGGATGAGGTTTTCAAGATTCAGACAGAATCTGAAACACATTTCTCTAAATCAGTTATTATTACAGCTGGAAATGGTGCGTTTCAGCCGAGAAAATTGCCTATTGAAGTACCTGAAAATATAGAAGACTTGAACATTCATTACTTTATCAATGATGTAAGTAAGTTTACTGGTAAAAAAGTGGTTATTTTTGGAGGGGGAGATTCAGCATTAGATTGGGCTTTAATGCTAGAGACAATCGCTGAAAAGGTTACACTTGTCCATCGACGTGATAAATTTCGAGCACATGAACATAGTGTAGCTCTTCTTGAAAAATCAAAAGTAGAAATTCTTACTCCTTATATACCCTTTAGATTAGAAGGTCAGGATGCTTTAGAAAAAGTCATTCTTAAAGAAGCTAAAGGAGATTGTGAAATAGAAGTCGAGGCAGACGAAGTGATCGTAAACTTTGGATTTGTTTCATCTCTGGGACCTATTAAAGGGTGGGATCTTAATATTAATGGAAACTCAATCGTGGTGAACTCAAAACTGGAAACAAATATTGAGGGGATATATGCTGCGGGTGATATTTGTACCTATGATGGGAAAATAAAGCTCATTGCAACCGGCTTTGGAGAAGCTGCAACAGCTGTAAGTAATGCAAAAGTTTATATTGAGCCATCAGCAAAAGTACAACCATTGCACAGTACAAGCTTAATGGAAAAGAAAGATAAATCACTGGTACAATAATCAATTTTTCAATTAGGAGGAAACAATGAGTGCAAAGTACACATGGGTGAATCAAGAAACATGCATTGCATGTGGTGCGTGTGGAGCTGCTGCTCCGGATATCTATGATTTTGAAGACAATGGGATCGCTTATGTTATTTTAGACAAAAACCAGGGTACATCTGAAATTCCGAAAGAATTATGGGATCAGATGGAGGAAGCGCTAGAGGATTGCCCTACTGAATCTATTCACATATCAGATCATGTTTTACAGAAAAACATCTAACGATATGTAATGCAAACTTGACCAATAATAATCAACGTACTATCGGAGGTGGCCATTATTAATAAAGAAATCATTGCAATGCAAGAAATTACTCAATTTAAATCTAGATCTGAAGAGTTTTTTCCAATAAGTTGGTACAAAAATATGTTGATGAATGCCCCAGTATATTATCATAAGGAAACAGATACTTGGAATGTTTTTAAATATAATGATGCGAAAGTGGTTTTGAGTAAACATGAATTTTTTTCTAGTGTAGGATCAAGAACCACGATAGCTGTAGGTGCGAATAATAAAGAGGGAGAGTTTCCAGAGAAAATAAATGTTACAGAAGTCGATCCTCCCCAGCATCAAAAAGTGCGCTCTCTTCTGTCAGCTGCATTTACACCTCGCAGCTTAAAAAATTGGGAGCCTCGAATACAAGAAATAGCAACTAAGCTGGTAGATGATATGGAAGCTTATGACAATGTAGATATCGTCCAGCATTTCTCAGGTCTCTTTCCTACAATGGTTATGGCTGACTTGATTGGAGTTCCTTCAACAGATAGTCTATTGTATAAAAAATGGGTGGATATTTTGTTCCAACCTTATACTAAAGGACGGGAAAAAGAAATTGATGAAAAAAAACAGGCTGCTGCTATAGAGTATTTTCAATATCTTTATCCACTTGTTGTACAAAAACGGTCAAATCCATCTGAGGACATTATCTCAGATTTAATAAAAGTAGAAATAGACGGTGAAAGGTTTACTGATGATGAAATCGTGCGAACAACAATGCTTTTGCTAGGGGCAGGAATTGAAACAACTGGTCATGCAATATCGAGTATATTTTATTCTTTCTTGTATGATGATAGTAACTTATATGATCAACTAAGAAATGATTTGGAATTAGTACCAAATGCTGTTGAAGAAATGCTGCGTTATAGATTTCATATTTCTAAAAGAGAGCGATTTGTAAAACAGGACAACAATCTTTTGGGCGTTGAATTAAAAAAAGGCGAAACAATTATTGTTTGGATGAGTGCTGCAAATTTTGATGAAGATATGTTTGATAATCCATTTGAAATGAATATCCATCGACCTAACAATAAAAAACATTTAACTTTCGGTAATGGAGCACATTTTTGTCTTGGTGCACCGCTTGCCAGGTTGGAATTGAATATTGCTTTGAAGACATTCTTACAAAAGTACTCCCATATAGAACCAGTTGAGGCATTTGATCTGGAAAATAGTTTAACTGATTCTGCTACAGGTCAAACTTTGACTCAATTACCAATAAGAATATATAGATAGAGTAAAAGTACTTCTTGAACTATAGTATCACCTCCGATATTAAATTAACTATTCGGAGGTTTTTTGTATTACTCAATTGTTTGGTACAAGAGAGAATATTATGAGCAGGGTATAAATAGTGGATTCCAATCAATTTTACTTATACATTGGTCACTTTATAATAAAAAACAATTTAAATTACCATACATTGATAGAAACAAAATTTAAAATGTATATAGAAATCTATTTATCTAGGGGGAAATTCTAAAGAAAGTACTTCATAGTGATGGTAATGAACATAAGTCTTACCTAGGTCGATATAGATTAATTTTATGACTATATAGGTTAGAGGAGGTATAAATTGACTGTTAAAGCAATTCAGCAGTTCCAACTCCGTACCGTACTTAGAAATGAGAAAATGGCAAGAGAAACCCTTAAAGCTTTAAAGGATTCTGGATATAATGGAATTGAACTTTGTGGATTTATGATTAGGAAGGTACCTTATATTGTCCGCATCCTCACATTTTTTGCTGGTATGCCTATAGGACGAAGTGGAAAATTAAACTGGAAGCAATTAATTACAGAATCCGGACTAAAAGTAGTCAGCATTCATGAGGATCTAGGCAGTATTTTAAACAATCCTCAGAAGATCATTGAGGAAGCAAAGGCATATAGAACAAACTGTATCGTAGTAACGGGAATGCACAGGTTTGACTATTCAAACAAACAGGCTGTACTGGAACTTGCAGATAAATTGAATCGTGCTGGTGAAATTCTGAAAGAAGGCGGGATTTATTTACTGTATCACAACCATAATTGCGAATTTCGTAAAGTTGAGTCGGGGAAAACAGCATTCCAGTTATTGATGGAAAAGACAGAAGCGAGTTATGTCAACTTTGAATTTGATTCTTACTGGGCTATTGAGGCAGGCTGTAACGCTTTTGAGCTAATGAATAAACTTGGAAAAAGAATGAAACTGTATCATATCAATGATCGAGGAACAAGAGTAACAGGCCGTACCGGATCGATATTGAAGTCTGACAGTATGGAACTTGGTCATGGGAACATAAATCTATTAGAACTTGTAGAAATTGCAAAAAAAATTGGTGTAGAAGCTATCATCTTGGAAACTCATAAGAATTGGGTTGATAAATCACCAGTAAAGTCGTTTCAATTAAGTGCCGAATTTCTCAACAAACACATTTAGTTTTTTGATTTAAAGCATTTGATAAATCAAAAATTAACAATATCATATGAAAATTTAACAAGATACACTAGCTTAGGAAGGCAGTTTATATGAAAAAAAATATCTTAATTGTAGATGATCATTTAGTCGTAAGGGAAGGCCTAAAATTGATAATAGAGACAAATGAATCTTATCAAGTGATCGGTGAAGCCGAAAATGGTCAAGAAGCGATTGATCTCCTCCCACTACATAAAATAGATCTCATATTACTTGACTTAAATATGCCAATAATGAATGGTTTAGATACAATCCAGTACCTGAATCAAAAGCAAATTGATATCCCGGTTATTATCCTTACAACATACAATGAGGATGATTTAATGGTAACTGGCATTAGATTAGGTGCGAAAGGATATCTACTAAAAGATACGAATAGAGATGATTTATTCCGAACAATTGAAGCAGCTTTAAGAGGCGATACCCTTATAAAGCCGGAAATTATGATAAAGATTTTAAGTTTGAAAGAGAGAAGCGAGCTTGAGGATATTGAAAATAAACAAGAAAAGTCTATTTTAACGGAAAAAGAATTATTTATCATACGTGCTGTATCGAAAGGCTACCGAAATAAAGAAATTGCATTTGATATGGGGTTATCTGAGAGAACTGTTAAGGCGCATTTAACAAATATCTACAATAAATTGAATGTAGAATCGAGATCTGAGGCCGTTTCTGTTGCTATTAAGAGGGGGGATATTACCCTATAATTTTCATGAAATTCTAGTTGAATTCTTTTAGTTTGGTTGATTTATCAATACTTATATAATATTTATTCCCCACTCAATTCAAAATGAGTAGGGGTAAGGGGGGATCCCTATCGAATTAAAGCTTTAATTCCTAAACAGGTAGGGATTGGAGCTTTTTTGTTTTTCCATCTATCTAAAGACCATTAATTAATTCGGAAAAGGGTTATTTCAAGTGAAATTTTTCTGTAAAAAAACCAATATTCCATTAAGGAGTACTGGTCTTCAAAAATTATTTATGTTGTGATGCAAAAAGCGTTTGTATATTATTTATCTCAATTTCTTTCCCTTTATATGAACTAGACTGGAATGATTTAGAGCTAGAGAGATTATAGTTTCCAGAAATAGTGTATGATTTTGCGTAGTATTCCATGCCTTCAATTAACTTTTGTAGAAACTTTTCCATTATTCTTACCTTCTTTCGTATGAACGAAATTTTATGTAATCATTATCGTTTTTCGACTTGATAAAGGCAAAGTCGATGATAACGGTAGCATTTCTAATGAAAACGAGAACATCCGAGATGAAAACAATTACATGTGTGGATTTCTTAAAATCTCTTTTGTTTAATCATATTTTGTATTTTATAGCTATTAAAATAGTTGACAGTAACTAAAAATAAAATTATTATTTAATGTGTGGTTCACTTAGTAGACAAGTGAACAAGGAGAGCGATCTACCACCTCTTTTTACATGCGGCCGATGAGTCCTTAAAAATCGACATGTCTATGTAACAGCTGGCACATAGTTTATTTTATTACATAAGTTTACCGAAAGGTTTGTAAGGGCTAACAAAGGAAATATAGGAAATTATCAGTTCAAGAAATTCTTTTACGAAAAGTACATTAACAGGATATACTAGATAACTAACATATTAGAACGGAGGGCAATTATGCCATTATTATTTACATCTATTGGAGTTGTCATATTACTCATATTAATTATGGGATTTAAACTGAATACCTTTGTGTCACTAATAATCGTATCTTTTATTGTATCTTTATTATTGGGAATTCCTGCGGGGGATATTGTTCATACAATTGAAAGCGGTTTAGGTGGGACTCTTGGTCATATCGGTTTAATCTTTGGACTTGGTGCTATGCTCGGCAGACTGATTGCAGATGCGGGTGGAGCACATCGTATTGCCATGACGTTAATTAATCGGTTTGGGGAAAAGAAAATTCAGTGGGCAGTGGTGTTTGCTTCGTTTATTGTTGGAATCACTTTGTTTTATGAAGTAGCCTTTGTTTTATTAATTCCGATTATCTTTACAATTGCCAAAGAGTTAAACATTTCGATCATTAAGTTAGGTCTGCCAATGAGTTCTACATTATTAGCAACACACTCCTTTCTTCCACCCCATCCAGGTGCGACGGCTGTTGCTGCAGAGTATGGGGCAGATATGGGGACAGTATTACTCGTCGGTATAGTCATTGCGATACCAACTGTTGCAATTGCAGGAGTGTGGTACACAAGATTAGTAGAGAAATGGATGCCGGCTACATTTTCAAGAGAAAGCAATGTAGATTCAATAGGTGAACAAAAAGAGTTTAAAGAGGACGAGACCCCCGGATTCGGAATCAGTGTTTTTACAGCCATCTTTCCCGTTATTTTAATGACTTTTGGAACAATAGTGGATTTTGTTCAGAGATTAGTAGGTTTTTCAGATAATGGCGTTATCTTATTTATCCGTTTCATTGGAAACTCTTCTACAGCCATTTTGCTATCTTTATTGTTAGCTATTTACACAATGGGAATTGCTAGGAAGATTCCAATGAGAACATTGATGGGATCATGTGGAAAATCTATTAATGCCTTAGGAATGCTCCTGCTTATTATTGGTGGAGGGGGAGCTTTTAAGCAGGTTCTTATAGATGGTGGAGTAGGGGATTATATCGCTCAACTATTTGAAGGAAAGGCAATCTCACCAGTTTTACTTGCATGGACAGTAGCTGCAATCTTACGTATTGCACTCGGATCCGGCACGGTTGCTACACTATCAACTGCAGGTTTAGTCATCCCTATATTAAGCCAAACCCCAGACGTAAATTTAGTATTGGTTTCCCTTGCAACAGGGGTCGGAAGTTGTATGGGCTCACATGTAAATGACGCAGCGTTCTGGATTGTAAAAGAGTATATGGGAATGACGATGAAGGAAACCTTTGCAACGTATAGTGTTCTTTCTTCTATTACAGCTGTAGTTGGATTAGGGTTTATTTTAATTCTTGATGTATTTATTTAGATATATAAAATAGCGTCTTCTCACAAAGTAGTTACTAGATAATAAAAAGGTGTTCAAAGAGCCTGGCTTTTTGGAGCATCTTTTTTATTTTGGATATATGAAATCTTTGATTATAAAAAATAATAGTCCAACTTACATAGTAACAAGGAAGTATGAAAAAACGTTTGACAATTAGTAATATGAAACGTACAATTTAACTACAAGGTTACTTAGTAGACAAGTGAACAAGGTGAAAAAGATAGTAGTAATCTTCATTTCATTTTAAAGAGGTTTATTTACCTTACTTAATATTACTGATTGTGCAGGGTTCTTTTAATGAAGAAGTAATATCTATTTTTATCGAATATGTAAAGGGTTACATATATTACCTTATTCATATGTGTAATAAACACATGGTCCATGATAAGTAATTTTTATCTTAATAATCTAAACTTAACTTCTTTAGAAAATTAAAACTTTAAGCGCTTACAAATAATGGGTGTAAATAAGAGTAGGTTTTTCACTATTTAACCCGAAAATAATATGTATCAAAGGGTGGGGATAAAATGAAAACGCTTCAAAAAATAATGATCATGTTAACAATAGGATTAGCTTTTAGTATATTAGTAGTTTTCTTTACTACTAGTAATGTAGCAGGTTCAAATAACGAAACTGTTATTAGATTTGGACACGGCGCAGCAGAATCAAATGAACGACATTTAGCTGTTATGAAATTTAAAGAACTTGTAGAGGAAAAATCAGAAGGAAAAATGAAAGTGCAAGTGTATCCTAATGAACAACTCGGCTCTGAGGCGGAAATGATCGAAAGTGTTACGTTTAATGACCTTCAAATGGTAGCTGCGAGTGCATTTAGTCAATATGATCAAAGAATAAGTGTGTTTGAATTACCTTATCTATTTGATTCCTACGAACAAGCGTGGAGTATTCTGGATAGTGATATTGGACAGCAAGTGGCAAAACCACTATTAGAAGATGGTTTAAGAGTAGTAGCTTATTTCGAGAACGGTTTCCGTCACGTTACTTCAAATAAACCAATTGAAGAACCGGAAGATTTAGGTGGATTGAAAATTAGAACACCGGAATTTCCATTATCAATAAGTACCTTTAAGGCATTTGGTTCTAATCCAACACCGATGGCATTTGGTGAATTATATATGGCTTTACAACAAGGAACTGTCGACGCTCAAGAAAATCCAATTGCGAATACGTATGCTAGTAAATTTAATGAAATTCAAGATTATCTAAATTTAACTGGACATCAATATATGCCATTACCTGTTGCCATAAGTGAAGAATTTTGGCAAACGCTTACTCCAGAGGAGCAGGAAATTATTAAAAGCAGCGCAAGTGAAGCTGCAACGTTTCACAGAGATATATTAAGAGATAATGAAGAAAAGATGATTAGCGAACTACAAGACGCTGGCATGACAGTTATTCAACCAGATAGGGATAAATTTAGAGAAAAAGCTGAAGCCGTTTATGATGCCTATAAAAATAGATTTGGAGAGGAATTTGTTAATAGCCTTTTGAAAGAAGTTGAACAAAACCAATAAGTTTCAAACTACACATGAGGAGGATATGACATGAAAGGAATCAAGTGGTTAGATGAATACTTTGAAGAATATATCTTAATCGGATTAAGTATTTTAACGGTAATGATTGTATTCACACAAGTATTTATGAGATATGTGCTTGGAGAGTCTCTTACTTGGTCAGAGGAAGTTGCAAGGTATCTATTTATTTGGATGATTTATGTAGGTATTAGTTATGGAGTAAAAAAAGAGAAACACCTTGGGGTCGATGCATTTCCAATGCTGTTTGAAAAAAAGGGGAAAATTATCATTGATATGATAGCTAGTTTCTCATTTTTACTATTTGCTGTTATCATGACTTACTACGGTTTTGATATCGTCCTAAAGGTAACGAGAGAATCAGCTGCATTGGAACTGCCTCTTGAATGGGTTTATGCTGCCCCTGTCGTCGGAATGATTTTAACGTCGATTCGTCTCATTCAAAAATTAGTTCGTTTAGTAAACCAATTGAAAACGTTAAATCTTCCTAAGTTTGACAAGAGTGAAGAACAGACTGATCTTCAGGAGGAAATTGTATGACTAGTTTTGTATTATTTGGTACTTTCTTTTTGTTTATGCTACTATCCGTCCCGATTGCGATATCTCTAGGGTTAGCCGGTTTAATTACAGCTGTTTATTCACCGAATATTTCCATTACATTTCTTGCACAAGGCTTTGTCACTTCGACTGATAATTTCGCGTTAATGGCCATTCCTTTTTTTATCCTGGCCGGTGAGATAATGGGTAAGGGAGGAATATCAGCAAGATTATTTAATTTAGCTAACATATTTGTAGGACGATATACTGGTGGCTTCGCAATAGCTGCAGTTATCACTTGTATGTTTTTTGCTGCTATCTCCGGATCGGGTCCTGCAACAGTAGCAGCAGTTGGGGGCATTATGATACCTGCAATGGTAGCACAAGGCTATGATAGAAAATTTGCAACCGCTGTAATTGTTACGGCAGGATCAATGGGGATTATTATTCCTCCAAGTATCCCAATGGTTCTTTATGGAATATCAGGAAACCAGTCAATTGGGGACTTATTCCTGGGTGGTATTATTCCTGGAGTTTTAATTGGAATTTGTTTAATGATCTGGTGTTATTTCTATTCCAAAAAGAAAGGGTATTCAGGTACCCAAGAGAGCTTTAGCTTTAAAAAGATGCTTATTGCTTTAAATCAAGCTAAATGGTCACTTTTAGTCCCAATCATCATTTTAGGGGGAATATATGGAGGGATATTTACTCCAACAGAGGCAGCCGTTTTTGGAGTTGTTTACGCAGCTTTTGTTAGTATATTCCTGCATAAAGAAATCAAATTCAGCCAATTCCCAAAGATTATTGCGGAAGCGGCTATAAGCTCTGTTGCTATTTTGATCATTATTGGAACAGCAAACGCCTTTGGTACTATTTTAACAATGGAGAAAATACCACAAGCTGTTGCTGAGTCTTTCTTATCAGTATCTGAAAACTCAATTGTGATCATTTTAATTATCATTCTTCTGTTGCTTATTATTGGATGTTTTATTGATACATCAGCAGCAGTGATTATCTTTACACCAATTCTTTTTCCGGTAGCAAGCCAAGTAGGTTTAGATCCAATTCACTTTGGAATTATCATGATTGTGACATTATCGATTGGTTTTATTACACCGCCACTTGGTGTAAATCTATTTGTCGGATCAGGTATATCCGGACTTAGTATGCCTACATTAGTAAGAGCTGTTGTTCCGTTCTTTTTCATCATGCTTGTTAGTTTGGCTATTATTGCGGTTATACCCAAATTAACACTTTTATTACTTTAAGTTTGAGTGAGAGATAATATCTCTCCTCTTTTTTTAGCAAAATATAAATTTATTAAAAATAATTTGTATACTTAGTAGACAAGTAAAAGTGGAAGATGTATACTACAGGTATAGAAAAACTTGTTAGACAAGTGCGGCATAACTTGTATGACAAGTGAACAACATTATAAGATTACAATTTTAAATAAATCATTGAGGTGATAAAGTTGAAAAATATAAGTATTGAAGAATTAAAAGACATAGCCATTGAAATGAGAAAAACAGCTGTAACAATGATTCACAAAGCACAATCAGGTCATCCGGGTGGGTCACTATCTGCTGCGGACTTAATGACAGCGCTATATTTTAAAGAAATGAACATCGATCCAAGCAATCCTAATTGGGAAGATCGTGACAGATTTGTCCTTTCCAAAGGACATGTTTGTCCAATTCTATATTCAGCTTTAGCCTTAAAAGGGTATGTTCCATATGACACAATTTACACGTTAAGAGAATATGGCTCTCCATTCCAAGGACACCCAGACATGAAGAAATGTCCTGGTATTGATATCTCAACTGGATCTTTAGGTCAAGGACTTTCATGTGGTGTAGGGATGGCGATTGCAGGAAAACGAGATAAAAAAGATTATCGTGTCTTCTCATTATTGGGTGATGGTGAATGTCAAGAAGGTCAGATTTGGGAAGCAGCTCAGACTGCAGTGAAATATCAATTAGATAATTTAGTCGTGTTTGTCGATAACAACAGACTTCAAATCGATGGTTTTACTGATGAAATCATGCCATTACAAGATTTAGAAAAGAAATTTGAAGTGTTTGGATTTGAAACAAAACGAATCGATGGACACTCAATGGAAGAGATTGTTGAAACTCTTGATGAAATAAGAGCTGCTAAAAATGGAAAACCAAAATGTATCGTGATGGACACTGTAAAAGGTAAAGGTGTTTCTTATATGGAAGATGTTGCTGAATGGCACGGGGTAGCTCCTAATGATGAAGAATACAAACAGGCAATTGGAGAAATCGCAGGGGGGTTAAAATAATGAGTATCTTAGAAAAAACGCTAACGACAAAGAAAGCAACTAGAGAAGCTTTTGGTGATGAAATTGTAAAGTTAGGAAAGGAAAATAAAGATATTTATGTCATTGATGTTGATATTGCGAAATCGTGTAAAACGAGCAACTTTATTAAACAATTACCTGATCAACATATAAATGTTGGAATTGCAGAGCAAAATGCAGCTGGATTAGCAGCAGGACTTGCAACTACTGGAAAGATTCCTTTTGTAAGCACTTACGCAGTTTTCGGTTCTTTAAGAATGGCAGAGCAAATTAGACAAGAAGTTTGTTATCCAAACTTGAATGTTAAAATTGCTTGTTCTCACGGTGGATTAACTCCAGCTAACGATGGTGGAAGTCACCAGGCAATTGAAGATATGGGAGTATTAAGAAGCTTTCCAAATATGACAGTCATTATGGGGGCAGATTACTATTCTACTAGAAAGCTAGTTGAGCAAGCGGCAAACATGTATGGTCCAGTTTACCTCCGCTTTACAAGAGATACAGTTCCAATGATTTATGACGAAAATGAAGAATTCACAATCGGTAAGGCCAAAAAATTACAAGATGGTTCAGACATTGCTATTATTGCAAACGGTGACACTGTGCGCTTAGCAATTGAAGCGACAAAAGAGTTAGAAAAAGAAGGAATCTCTGTCAAGCTATTAGATATGCATACAATTAAACCATTAGACCGTGAGGCTGTGGTTGAATGTTTAGAAGTTGGAAAAATTATTACTGTTGAAGATCACAATATTTTAAATGGTTTGGGCAGCGGTGTATGTGAAGTTGTAGCAGAAGAAGGCAGAGGTAAGGTAAGCAGAATCGGGGTTCAGGATCAATTTGGTCAGTCTGCGCCATATGAAAAACTATTAGAACTGAATGGAATCACTGTTGAGAATATTATTGGTACTGCTAAAAATATGCTTCGATAATCTTTGAAATAAATAAATTATAAAATTGGGAGTGGAAGAAAATGTTTCAATTACATGATAGAGTAGCAATCGTAACAGGAAGTGGATCTAAAAAAGGGATTGGACGTACAATTGCATTAGCACTTGCAAAACAAGGTGCAGCGATAGTTGTAGCTGATTTAAATCTAGAAGGAATCGATGATACTGTAAACGCCATTACTGAAGCTGGTGGTAAGGCGTTAGGTGTAGAATTAAATGTTACAAACAAAGAGTCTGTTGACGCTATGGTAGAAAAAGTACTCGCAGAATACGGAAGAATTGATATTCTCGTTAATAATGCGGGAATATCTCAAAAAGTAACTGTACAGGACATGACACTTGAGGATATGACGAGAGTCTTTAATGTTAATATGTTTGGTCTGTTCCTATGTACTCAAAGTGTACTAGAGCCGATGAGAAAACAAAAGTTTGGTCGCATTATCAACCTTTCCTCTGTATCTGCTAAAAGAGGTGGAGGAGTTTTCGGCGGAGCGCACTATTCAGCATCTAAAGCTGCTGTATTAGGCTTCTCTAAAAATCTTGCACGTGAAGTAGCTGTGGATGGCATCACAGTAAACAGTGTTGCACCTGGACTAGTTAACACTGAAATTTGGAAGTCTCTTCCTGAAGAAGATGCAAAGAAGGTTATTGATAGCATCCCAATGGGTAGACCTGGTGAAGTTAGTGAAATTGCCTCAGCTATTGCATTCTTAGCGTCAGAAGAAGCATCTTATATTACAGGCGAAGAAATAGATATTAACGGTGGTTCTCACATGGATTAATTTCTATAGTTAAAACAGGCAACCAAGACTTGGCTGCCTGTTTCAACATTCATTTTAATAGTTTTCTATAACATAATATAGAGAGAAGTGAGGACGATCAATTTTATCCCTGTTTCCAGTAAAAAACTATATATTCAAATTTATAATCAAATACTATCAGAGATTGAAGTTGGCGTAGTTAAAGAAGGGGAAAAACTGCCTTCGGAAAGAGAGTTATGTGAACTTTTTAATGTGAGTCGAGCACCTGTTAGACAGGCTCTCAGTGCATTAGAGTTGAATGGAGTTATCTATTCACGCCAAGGGGAAGGCATATTCGTGAAAAATAGTAAGGTTCTTACAGGGAATTTTCAAACATCATTCTTTTTAAAATTGATTTCCCCAGAGGATATTGTTGAAGCAAGAATGAGTATAGAGCCGTTAATAATTGAATTTGCTGCACTAAGAGCTACAGATGACGATATTAAAGCACTTCAAAAGACGATCAAAAAGATGGAAGAAGAAACGAAATCTGGAGTATACGTACCGGAAACAGATGAAACATTACACAAACAAATAGCAGAGGCTTCCCATAATGACTTATTCATAAAGTTTATGTCGGCTATTAGTAATGCAATGAAGCAACAGGAAATGTGGCATTTTATTCGAGATAGGACGGTAACCAGACCAGATTATAGAGATATAAATTTTAAAGAACACTTATCTCTTATCAAAGCTATTGAGGAACATAATGCAAAAAAAGCAGTAGAATTAATGACCTCTCATATGGAAAATCTTTATGAGCGATATTGGAAGGCATAATATATAGATGACATGAAGAGATCTTAAATTCTCTATAAACAAAGTGCAATCGTAAAGAAAGCAAATGTAAAAGTAAAAGACTAAGCTATAAAACAAAGAACATTGACAATTGATGGATTGAAAAGTAAACTAAATATAAGTACGCTTGTATGACAAGTACACAAGTATACGAATTTACGATTAATTGAATGGGGGAGAAGAACAGATGGGTACAGTAATTTGCCAAAATTGTAATTCAACGATCGATCACTTTGAAAATGAAAAGGTAACTGTTCTTTATTCTAAGTGTGAATGCTGTGACAACGCTAAAAAGATTGATCGTACAAAAAAATAATTTTATATTCGTTCTTTTTGGAATCAAATGAAAAGGTTTTCAGTTTAATAACGTATAACTTAGTAATAAAATCAAAGTTATGGATATACACGAGTAGGAGGGAAAAAATGAAAGTAGCTATTGCATCAGATCATGGTGGTATAACCATCCGCAAAGAAATTATCTCTTTGCTTGAGGAAATGAATGTAGATTATATTGACTTAGGGTGTGAATGCCAATCCTCAGTAGATTACCCTGATTATGCTGTCCCAGTAGCAGAAATGGTAGCAAAAGGTGAGGTAGAAAGAGGCATATTAGTGTGTGGCACTGGTATAGGAATGAGTATTGCTGCTAATAAGGTAAAGGGAATTCGTTGTGCACTTGTTCACGATACCTTCAGTGCTAAAGCAACAAGGGAACATAATAACTCGAATATTCTAGCTATGGGAGAGCGTGTCATTGGTCCAGGATTAGCTCGTGATATTACAAAAATATGGTTAACTACCTCCTTCGAAGAGGGCGAAAGACATGAAAATCGTATTAGAAAGGTAACAGAACTTGAAATGCAATATAGATAATGTTATATGAGAGTGATGGTCTGCCCATCACTCTCTTTTAATGCTTTGGAAACTAGAGAAGTGGTACGAAGGGGACTTCTGGGTTACCCATAAAGAAATCAAACAGCAGCAATCAACAAGAATAGCTTCGATATATGTTAAATTAATCCTGTATTAGTGTTGCTCTTTAAAAGAGAAAAGCTTATAATTAAATGTGTTTTAGTAACGTTTACACGTAAGAATACATATTGAGAGAAGTGATTAAAATTAGCTTTAATCGAGTATCCAGTGAAAAATTATATATACAAATTTATAATCAAATTCTTTCAGAAATCCAATCAGGATCTTTCAATATAGGTGATAAATTACCTGCAGAACGAGAGCTTTGCGAACAGTTTGGAGTTAGTCGTGCTCCGATTAGACAAGCATTAAGTGCTCTTGAGTTGAATGGTATCATTTACTCTCGTCAAGGAGAAGGTGTGTATGTTAAAAATACACAAATATTAAATCATTCTGATTCAGCTTTTATATTGGATTCAACCTCACCAGAAGACATTGTAGAAGCAAGAATGAATATTGAGCCGGTTATTATTAAATATGCTGCACTAAGAGCAACTGACGAGGATATTGAGGAACTTCGCTCAACTATTCAAAAAATGGAGGAAGAAACAAAGTCTGGCATATACGTCCCGGATACTGATGAAGCCCTTCATAAAGGAATAGCAAAGGCTTCTCATAATGACTTATTTATTAAAATTATGGCTGCAATTAGTAATGCAATGAAACAGCAGGAAATGTGGAAGCTCATTAGAGATCGGACATTTACTCGTCCAGATTATCGAGACGTTAACTTTGAAGAGCATAAAATGCTTATTAAAGCCATCGAAGAGCATGATGAATTGAAAGCTGTGGAACTAATGACGACTCATATGCAGAACCTCTATGATCGATATTGGAAAGATTAATTGTAAAAGAACGGTTATAATAAATGCTTAAAGGACTTTATCAAGGTTTCCATTCTTGATAAAGTCCTTTTTATATTTTGGTATAAAAAAGCAACGGAAGGTTCTGAATATTCTTTTGATTTACATTGACATTTAGGTCAAGGGTAGATATACTGTGATTATAAGTTAACTTAGCATACAAGTTAACAAGATTATAAGATGACAATATTGTTTTTTTAATTTTTGTAATCGCTAACAAAATAGTCTCCAGTTACCTTTTTGAGTTGAAAACATCAGAAGTTCTTAGTAGATTTCGCTTATTGTGTATGGCTTCTGCTGTATGTTACATCCTGTTCTACTCATTAAGGTTATGTTTTATCTTTTAAAATGTAAGCGATTACTTGTCTGCGTTGTTCTCATGAAAAATAGCTTAAGGGGGAATGGCTTTGAAAGCAGCATTATTTGATAGGGTTGAACATTTTACGGTCATTGGAAAAGAGGTGCCAAAAATAAAGGGGAATGATGTGTTAATTAGAGTGATAAGTGCCGGGATATGTGGTTCTGATATTCATGCATATTTGGGAAAACATCCTTTTCGGCATCCACCAAGCATTTTAGGACATGAAGTAGTCGGCAAAATAATAGAGGTGGGGAATAGTGTCTTAACGTTTGAAGAAGGAGATATGGTCACGATTGAACCGCAGATTGGATGTGGGAATTGCAATTCTTGTATAAAAGGGGACTACAATCTTTGCGAAGAAAAAGTTGTACTCGGAACAACCGAGTGGGATGGGGGGTTCGCAGAATATGTAGTAGCTAAAGAGAAGAGTGTTTACAAACTTCCGAAAACGCTAACGCCAGATTTAGCTGTCCTTACAGAACCTCTTGCAGTAGGTGTTCATGCTGTAAATATTGCCGAAGTAAAACAGGGAGATAAAGTAGCCATACTTGGTTCAGGACCTATAGGACTTGTTACGGCAGTTGCTGCTCATGCCAAAGGGGCTGAAACGATATGTCTGACAGATGCCATCGATAAAAATTTAGAAATAGGAAAAAAATTATGTGCAACGGATGTTGTGAATGTAAGGTATCAATCCTTAAAAGAATATGCTGCTGCTCATATTGGTCAATTTGATCATGTTTTTCTTACAGCGAGTTATGAAACGATAGTAGATGATGCTTTGAATGTGTTGAAAAGAAAAGGAAAAATCATTTCTATTGCCTTATTCGAAGAACAAATTTCGATTGATTTAAATAGATTGATGATTTCAGAGATTCAGATATATGGATCTTCAATGTATGTAAAAGAAGACTTTGATATGGCAATTGATATTTTAGCGAGTCGTAAGTATAAGCTTGAATCATTAATTACCCATAGGTATCACTTTGACCAGATAAATGAGGCGATGGAAGTAGCCTTAACAAAAAATGGTTCTCCAATAAAAGTGGTTGTTGATATGATGAAAATTTAGTCTCTACTTTCTTTGTTAAAAGATAGGTGCGTTTTAAAAAAATGCCTATTAAAAATATATATACGATTATAAGGGGGAGTAATGATGAGAAAAACAGCTTTATCATTTATGTTAGTAATTTTAGTGGTCTTTTTAGCTGCTTGTGGTGGAAAAGAAACATCTAGTGATAGTAAAAAAAGTAATGACAATGGGGACAAAATTACGATTAAATTTGCACATAGTGCCGTCGAATCAAACTCAAGACATGAGGCTGCTTTGAAATTTAAATCTTTAGTAGAAGAGAAGTCCAATAATCAAATAACAGTTGAAGTTTTCCCAAATGAGGTTTTAGGTAGTGAGCCGCAAATGGTTGAAGGTGTTTCATTTAACGATATTCAAATGGTAGCTGCTAGTACGTTTGCACAATATGAACCAAAGGTAGATGTTTTTGGGTTACCTTTCTTATTTGAGACAAATGAACAGGCATGGGAAGCATTAGACGGCCCAATTGGTGAGGAAGTATTTTCAGGATTACTTGATGACAACTTACGTGTGCTGGGACATTTCGAAAACGGATTCAGACATGTTACGAATAATTCAAAACCAATTGAAAAAGTTGAAGATTTAAAAGGATTAAAGATTCGCACGCCTGAAATGCCTATATTAGTAAGCATCTTTGAATCGCTTGGATCAAACCCTACCCCAATGGCATTTGGAGAACTCTATATGGCCTTACAACAAGGTACGGTGGATGGACAGGAAAATCCGATCTCAAATATCCATGCAACGAAGTTCTATGAAGTTCAAAAATATCTAAGTTTAACAAGTCATTCATATAGCCCAACTACTGTCGCAATAAGTGATGAATTTTGGCAAACGTTAACATCCGAACAGCAGGAAATCGTTCAATCAAGTTTAAAAGAAGCTTCAACATTTCATAGAGACTTAGTTATGAAGGATGAAGAAACTCTTTTAAAAGAGCTGGAAAAAGAGGGAATGAAAGTGAATAAACCTGATATCGCATCTTTTAGAGAAGCTTCCAAATCTGTCTATGAAGAATATGAAGATACTTATGGTAAAGACCTTATCGACCGTATCCTAAAGGCTCAAGAGTAAAAAGGTGAGAAAAGCAGAATCTATCCGAATGGTTATCTTCAGTGGATTCTGCTTTTTATAAAGGGGGTAAATTTATGTCGGTTATAAAATGGTTAGATGAGAATATAGAGGGCTTCTTACTTATTTTACTTAGTATCCTAACAGTAGTAGTCGTTTTTATCCAAGTGTTTATGAGGTATGTATTAAGTGCCTCTCTTGTTTGGTCAGAGGAATTAGCCAGGTATGCTTTTATATGGATGATTTATATTGGGGTAAGTTATGGAGTAAAACGGCAAGCACATATAAGCGTTGACGCATTGGCAATGCTGTTTAAAAGGAAAGGTAAGTTTTTGTTAGCCATGTGCGCAAATTTAGCATTTTTAGCATTTGCTGTTATTCTCATATACTTCAGTTTTGAAGTCGTCATTCAAGTTACACGTACTTCACCGGCTTTAAATATACCTATGCAATGGGTGTATGCAGCTCCAATGGTTGGATTATTATTAACGGCTATTCGAATCATTCAAAGAATGAAAATTCAATTTGATCTATTTAGATCTGGGGAGTAGGTGATAAGTATGACAGCACTTGTATTATTTGGTAGTTTCGTATTCTTTTTACTTTTAACTGTTCCTATCGGTATATCTCTGGGATTAGCTTCTCTTGTCACAATTTTGTATGCAGATGTCACATCAGTTGAATATCTCGCACAAAGTCTTGTTCAATCTACTGATTCATTTCCTTTAATGGCAGTTCCTTTCTTCATTTTAGCAGGAGAGATTATGGGGAAAGGTGGAATATCAGAGCGTCTTTTTAAGCTGGCTAATGTTTTTGTTGGTAATTTTACAGGTGGTTTCGCAATGGCGGCGGTACTGACTTGTATGTTTTTTGCAGCGATTTCCGGATCTGGTCCTGCAACAGTTGCAGCAGTTGGAGGGATTATGATTCCAGCAATGGTTGGATATGGCTATGATAAAAAATTTGCTACCGCAGTTGTCGTAGCTGCCGGTGCACTAGGTATTATCATTCCACCAAGTATCCCTATGGTTATATACGGTGTATCTGGAAGTGTATCAATTGGTGATATGTTTATTGCCGGTATTATACCTGGAGTACTAATTGGTGTCGTAATGATGGCATGGAGTTATATTTACTCGAAAAAGAATAACTATAAAGGAAATGGTGAAAAGTTTACATTTAAAAGAGCGCTATCCGGGATTAATGAGGCGAAGTGGGCCATATTTATTCCTATCCTTATCTTAGGAGGCATATATGGAGGTATCTTTACACCAACAGAGGCGGCTGTAGTTGCTGTTGTATACGCGGCAATTATTAGTATTTTTGTTTATAAAGAGCTGACATTTAAAACATTTCCTAAAGTATTAAAGGATGCAGCATTAACATCTGCAACAATATTAATTATTATTGGGACGGCAAATGCATTTGGAAGAATTTTAACGATGGAACAAATTCCTAGATTGGTAGCTGATTCATTGTTAAGTGTATCGTCTAATCCTCTTGTCATATTATTGCTTATTAATCTCTTGCTATTATTTGTTGGAATGTTTATGGATACTGTAGCAGCAATCATTATATTAGTTCCAATCTTATTGCCTATTGCCATTAATATTGGAATCGACCCAATTCAGTTTGGAATTATCATGATTGTAAACTTGGCAATTGGTTTTATCACTCCACCAGTAGGTGTAAATCTATTTGTTGGGTCTGGAATATCGGGGTTATCAATCGAGTCTCTTGCTAAAGCTACGGTTCCATTTTTTATTGCGATGATTTTAAGTTTAACGGTTATTACAGTCATTCCTGAAGTGTCTCTGTTCTTGGTTGAGTTTTTTAAATAAAAAGAAATGAGACTATGGATGTTGACAAGGACAATATGGAAAAGTAAACTTTAGTTATTGGATTACTTAGTATACAAGAATACAAACGAGTTAGGTTGATAGTTAATTTGTTTGTATTCATTAGATAAGTGTATCCAATGTTTAGACATAAAGGAGGAATTGGTATGGCTTCAGTTACATTTTTAAATGACCCTGTTACATTAGTAGGAAAAGAAATAAAAGTCGGAGACACTGCACCTGATTTTGTAGTACTTGATAATGATTTATCACCGGTAAGACTTGAGGATTCTGAAGGAAAGGTACGCTTAATTTCAGTGGTACCTTCACTTGACACTGGGGTTTGTGATGCACAAACTCGTCGTTTCAATGAAGATGCTTCTAGTGTAAGCGGTGTAGAAGTGTTAACAATCAGCGTTGATTTACCATTTGCACAAAAAAGATGGTGTGGATCAAAAGGGCTTGAAAATGTTAAAACGCTTTCTGATCACCGTAATCTTTCATTTGGTGAAGCGTATGGCGTTCATATTAAAGAATTACGTCTTTTAGCAAGAGCCGTTTTTGTTATTGATTCAAGTGATAAGGTTACATATGTTGAATATGTAAACGAAGTTTCAAATCATCCTAATTATGAGGCAGCAATTGAAGCTGTTAAAGCAGCACGATAAGAAAAAATAATATTACTATAGAAAAGGAGGGTTCTTTGAGTTAGAGCCTTCCTTTTTGTTATCGGTATTTTTATCAAAAGGTTGATCACATACTTTCAAATTGCACATTTTCTCTAGAAAAATTTTGTTTAAACCTCTGTACTTACATGCAAAAAGGTATCTAATGTGACTCGAACACGGTGATGTCCTAGTACAGCTTTTGAATTTCACCTAATGCCATTTATGTTGGCATGTATATATTTTAATTTCTAAACGCTACTTTAGCTTTGTATACAGAAGAAAGTTCTGTTACTACTTTAATAACACTTAATGGATCCAACTCCTCTTAACTTATCCAAAAAACAAAAAGACGGCTACTTTATCATAAGAATATAGTTTTCCCACTAGTTGAGAAAAACAATAAGTCCCCCCAGTACTGTCCCATTGTAATACTGAATTTGCCTCTATTTTTAATACTAAAAACTTTTATCTATGGGTATAATCTTGCTGTCTCATTTTCACGACTTTCCATTTTATTTTCCGAATGACCTTTTCTCTCCGTTTAAAACACCTCTATGTAATCGTGATAGATTTAAACTATTTCGGAAGTGTTACTTCCTTGTCTCAAATATCTGGGTCTCTCCACAACAATAAATTACAGTGGATCTGGAAGTGTACAAACATTGGTAGACGATCAGTAGAATAGAGTTTAACAGTATAGTTGGGACTAGGGACACGCTTTTCACCTTTGAAAATTCAAATGATTCCAATTTATGGAATTATTGGATAAAATGCTTGGATTTCCCCTGTATAATGAGTAATAATGTAAAGAATGATGAAATTTCTAATAAATTTATGTCGAAAGGGATGAATAAAAATGTATGAACACATGGTATTTTTTAAATTTAATGAATTTTTAACACCGGAGAAAGAAAAGGAATTACTTGGAAGACTTAATAGCTTTCAAGATAAGATTCCTGGTATTAAAGAATTAACGGCAGGATTTAACGTTACAGAGGAAGTGGAAAATATGAAGGGGTTTACTTTAGGGCTGCGAGTGACTTTTGAAAATAAGAATGCTCTGGACAATTATGGGCCTCATCCAGTTCATCAAGAGTTTGTGGGATCATTAGAAGGAGTTATTGAAGACGTGGTTGTTGTTGACTATCCTTTTGCGTAAAAAGAAGGGTTTCATATGAGAGTCGTATTGACTTGCCTGGTAAAACATATTTTAAGGAGAACTAGGTTTTTTATCTTAAGTAGACAATAAATTAAGGAGGATGTTTATTAGAAATAGCCTAGTAATCATCCTCCTTATATTTTTTAGTCACTATTGGTCTCTAACCTTACATGATTCTTTAGTGATCAAATAGGTCAATGAGAACAAAAAATCTCTAGTTTATTAAAGTACTAGAAATTTTATTAGGTTTTACTTCATCAGTCATATTTTCATTTTTATAAAAAGTACTGGATTTTCTTACCACTAATTCAGTATCAATAAACATATTTATTCGATCAAAATCGTTATTTTCGATTTGATTAATAAGTTGTTCAACTGCTATTGCAGCCATCTTTTCTTTCTTTACATGAATAGTTGTTAATTCTGGAGTAATAACCTGGGATTCAAAAATATTATCAAATCCTATTACCGATATCTCATCAGGTACACGAATTCCTAACTCAAGTAGTGATTTAATCACGCTAATTGCAATATAGTCTGCTTCACAAAACAAAGCTGTAGGAAGATTGTGTGAACGCTTTTTTATCTTTTCTATAAAGACATCCTGGGAGGAAATGGTTGTTGGTGATAGAAAAAATACATTTTCGTTCTTAATTTCTAAACCATGTTCACTAAGTGACTGTAAAAACCCTATTTTTCTCATTTCGAAATTATACATTCTTGAATTAGACTCTATATAACCAATTTCACTGTGCCCTAATTCAATAAGATGCCTTCCTGCTAAATATGCCCCATGGACATTATTCATTACAATAAAATTGGTATTTAATGTTTCAAAGCAAGTATCGAGAACAACTAAATTTTGTTGAATAGTCGATACTATGTTGATTTGTTCAGGTGTTAAGTTTGTTCCCAATAATAAAATACCTGAAGATGGTTGCTCTTGCTCAAGTCTTGTTAATTCTTCTTTTAACATATTAATGTCAACTGATGTTACTAATAAGGAATATCCGCTGGGGTTAACCTGTTTATCAATATTATTTATTAGCTCCATAAAAAAAGGAAGTGATTCATAGTGTTCCGTCACAATTCCTGAGTTTGTACAAGCTACAAACCTTAATAATTTATTTCGGGTCTGAAAGTATTGCTCAGCTTTTAGAATCGGACGTGGAATATACCCGTGTTCTTGTGCGATTTTGACTATTTTATCTCGAGTTTCTTCACTCACACCATTTTTTCCATTTAAAGCTAAAGAAACAGCTGATTTTGAAACATTTGCTAATTTAGCGATATCATCTAGTCTCATCTAATTTCTCCTGCCTATTTAAAGTTTATATGAATTAAACTAAATATTTTTATGTATTATAGCATAAATAAAACTAAACATGATATCGTTTAGTCTGTTGGTAATAATAATGATCAGCATATTCATTGAGGAATGAAGAGTAAAATTAAGTTTTTAAATAAACTTTTATATAAATTCCAATAAAATAACTAAAAAATATTAGTTGAGTTTATTGACCTACTGAAAAAAATGAATTATTATACATTTATAACACATTCAAAAACTAAAAAGTTTAGTAATTTAGTTTATGTATACGCTTTAAAATTAAAATTGACCTAAATTCAGACCATTTCTTGGAGGTAACTACTCATGCAAAGATTAAAGTTAGGTTTTGCACCTACACGTCGATTTGTTTTTAGTAAAGAAGATGCACTGAAATACAAAAACTTAATAAGAGAAAAAATTGAAAGCTTCGGATTGGATATTGAGATTGTTGATTTAGAGGGGATTAACGACGAAGGGCTATTACATGAACGCCTTGAAGAGCCTGCTATTATTAAACGTTTTAGAGATGCTGAAGTGGATGCGCTGTTTTTCCCTCACTGTAATTTTGGAACTGAGGATATTGTTGCTCGTGTGGCAAAGGCTATTGGAAAGCCGGTATTGCTTTGGGGGCCTAGAGATGAAGCTCCACTAGAAGATGGTATGCGCCTTCGTGATTCACAATGTGGAATCTTTGCAACAGGGAAGGTTTTAAGACGATTTAATGTAAAGTTCACTTACATTACGAACTGCCGCGTTGATGATCCAATCTTCGAGAGAGGTTTTAAAAATTTCATTGGTGCTGCAAATGTAGTTAAGCATTTTAGTAGTTTAAGAATTTTACAGATTTCAACTCGACCTTCTGATTTCTGGTCAGTTATTTGCAACGAGGGTGAGTTATTAGAGACATTTGGTATTCAAATCCATCCTATCACTCTAGATGAGTTAAAGAAAACAACGTTAAAAATAGAAAAGACGGATAGTCCTGAATTAGATGAGGCTATGAATTATATCAAGGAAAAGCTTGATTGGAGCTCAGTGACTGAAGAAGATGTTAGACGAATTGCATCATTAAAAGTAGCCATGAAACAGTTGGCTGAAGATACAAGGAGTACAGCGATTGCCATCCAATGTTGGTCAACACTACAAGATATTATTGGCATCATGCCTTGCTTAGCAAATGCAATTTTAACGGATGAACAAATTCCAGTTACTTGTGAAACAGATATCCATGGAGCGATTACATCAATTATGGTTCAAGCAGCAACATTAAATACGCATCCAACATTTTTTGCCGACATCACGGTTCGTCATCCTGAGAATCCAAATGGTGAATTATTGTTCCATTGTGGGAACTTCCCTGTTTCACTAAGTAAAGAAGAAAAACCAAAATTAAACAAGCATTTTTTGTTTGATGATCATTCTCCAGGAACTCATGAAGGTGAAATTAAAGGTGGAGAAATGACTTTAGCTCGTTTTGATGGAGACCATGGAGAGTATTCAATCTTTCTGGGGAAGGCAAAAGGAATTGAAGGACCATTTACCAGAGGTTCATATGTATGGGTTGAGGTAAATGACTGGCCATTATGGGAAGAAAAATTAGTTAAAGGCCCATATATTCATCATTCGGTAGGAATTCATGCAAACGTAATCCCGGTCCTATTTGAGGCATGTGAGTATATTCCTGGTTTAACACCTGACCCGGTTGATCCGACAGAAAATGAAATTAGAGCATGGTTACGTGGTAGTGATCTTAACAAATAAATTGTGAAAAATGGGAGGGTTCTTATTATGGAAGAGATTGCATTTTTGAAAAGAAAGGCGATAGAAATTAGAAAATCACTATTAACGATGATCTATGAGGCAAGAACAGGTCATACGGGTGGCTCGTTATCAAACACTGATATTTTAACTGTTCTTTATTACAAGATTATGAACATTGATCCAAACAATCCAAATTGGGAAGAGCGTGATCGTTATGTTCAAAGTAAAGGACATTCAGTTGAGTCTTTATGGGCTATTTTAGCTGATAAAGGCTTCTTTCCGAAAGAAGAACTAAAAACATTTTCGAAATTTAATTCCAGGCTAATTGGGCATCCGAATAATAAAGTACCTGGCATTGAGATGAATACAGGTTCATTGGGGCACGGTTTACCAATTTCGGTTGGTATGGCTTTAGCTGCTAAGATGGATGGAAAATCTTATCGGGTTTATACCTTAATGGGAGACGGAGAGCAGGCTGAGGGCTCTGTATGGGAAGGTGCGATGGCAGCTTCACAATATAAACTGGATAATTTAACGGCAATTATTGACCGAAATCGCCTGCAAATTACGAATACCACAGAAGATGTCATGGGTCTTGAACCACTTGGAGATAAATGGAGAAGCTTTGGATGGGAAGTTGTTGAAGTAGAAGGAAATGATGTGAAAGAACTAGTTAATGTATTCAGTCATACTCCAAAAACTCCAGGGAAACCAACATTAATCCTAGCTAATACAGTAAAAGGAAAAGGAATTTCGTTTGCTGAAAATCAAGTAGGCTGGCATCACCGCGTTCCAACTGAAGAAGAATATAACCTAGCTATGGAGGAACTTTCAAAACAATTGGAGGTTTTAGTATGAAAAATGTTGCAGTGAAAACATCAAAAGGTAATAAAATAGCCAATCGCCAGGCGATTAGTGAAATATTATTAGAACTTGGTAAAAAAGATAAAGATCTATTAGTGCTAACAAGCGATTCTAGAGGCTCTGCTTCAATGGTACAGTTTGGAAAAGAATTGCCAGAACAAATTGTTGAGGTTGGAATTGCTGAACAAAATATTGTTGGGATGGCATCTGGGTTGGCTCATTCTGGTAAAAAGCCGTTTATTGCTTCACCAGCTTGTTTCTTAAGTATGAGAAGTATTGAACAAATTAAAGTAGATGTTGCCTATTCACAAACAAATGTAAAGTTGATCGGGATAAGTGGAGGAGTTAGTTACGGTGCGCTTGGTATGTCACATCACTCCTTACAAGATATAGCAGTAACACGTGCGATACCTGGCCTTGATGTGATGATGCCTGCAGATCGTCATGAAGCTAAGAAGATGATTGAAGCTTTAGTTGAAAGTGACCGACCAGCCTATGTAAGAATTGGGCGTAATCCAGTAGAGGATTCCTATGTATCAGATGAATACGAATTTGAAATTGGTAAAGCGGTTACGATGAGAGAGGGTAGTGATTTAACGATTATTGCTAGTGGAGAAACGGTTCGTGTAGCATTAGACTCTGCAGAAGCACTTGAACAAGAAGGAATTAATTGTAGAGTAATCAACATGCACACAATCAAGCCTTTAGATGAAGAAGCTATTATTAGAGCAGCGCGTGAGACTGGAAAAATTATTACGATTGAAGAGCACAGCATACATGGTGGTTTAGGTGCAGCTGTTGCTGAAGTGGTCATTCAACATCAACCGGTTCCATTGAAAATCATTGGAATACCAGATGAACCTCCTATTACTGGGAATACTGCTGAAGTCTTTAAGCATTATGGGATTAGTGTCGATAATGTGAAAAATATCGCTTTGCAATTGAATAACAATTAATCGAGGGATAGATATGACAACAAACTATATACTTGCGATCGATCAAAGCACATCAGGTACAAAAGCTTTAGTTGTAAATTCAGATGGAGAAATTACACATAAAACTGCGCTAGCCCATAAACAATACTATCCAGAGTCAGGGTGGGTTGAGCATGATCCAATAGAAATCTATGAAAATGTAAAACATGTGATAACAGAGGTTGTTCAATTTGCCTCTGTTTCTCTTAATCAATATAAAGTGTTGGCTTTAACAAACCAAAGGGAAACCATTGTCGTTTGGGATAAGGAAACAGGAATTCCTGTTTATAATGCAATCGTATGGCAATGTAGAAGAACATCTGATTCTTGTAAGGGCTTAAAAGAAAAAGGATTTGAAGATAAAATCCAATCTAAAACAGGCTTAACGATTGACCCTTATTTTTCTGCGTCAAAGATAAGTTGGATTTTAGATCATGTTGAAGGTGCAAGAGAAAAAGCAAATGAAGGAAAACTATTACTTGGAACGATAGATAGTTGGTTAATTTGGAAGTTAACGGGTGGAAGCGTTCATGCAACTGATTATACAAATGCAAGTAGAACACTTCTATTTAATATTCATACCCTTGCTTGGGACGATGAATTATTAGAGATATTCAATATCCCGAAAACAATGCTACCAGAGGTGAAAAGCTCAAATGATATTTTTGGTAGAGTAAATGATCCTAATCTTTCTTTTTTAGGATTACCGATCTCGGGAATCATAGGTGATTCACAGGGCGCCTTATTTGGACAAAAGTGCTTTGAAAAAGGAATGGCAAAAGCAACCTATGGTACGGGTACTTCTGTCATGATGAATACTGGTCATTTAGTAAATGCACAAAATGGTTTAGTTACATCTGTTGCATGGGTGATTGATGGTGAAGTAAGTTATGCACTTGAGGGGATTATCAATAGCACGGGTGATGTTCTGAAGTGGGTGAAAGAGGATCTTGAGTTATTTAGTGATTTCTCAGAGGTTGAATCTCTCGCAACTTCTATCCCGGATAATCAAGGCGTATACTTAGTTCCTGCATTTGTTGGTTTAGGTGCACCTTATTGGAATCCATATGCACGAGCTGCCATCTTGGGAATGAATCGAAATTCAGGGAAGGCACATATTATTCGTGCAGCATTAGAAAGTATCACCTATCAAGTATCTGACGCTATTGAATTAATGAAAAATGAATCAAACATTGAGATAAAAGAGTTAAAAGTAGACGGTGGTGCGACAAGTAATTCATTTTTAATGCAGTACCAAGCTGACATGATTGGAAGTGATGTTGTTGTTTCACTAGTGGCAGAACTTTCTTCATTAGGATCTGTGTACTTAGCTGGATTAGGTGTTGGGATATGGAATTCGATTGATGAGATACAACGGCTAAATCAGGAAAGTAAGAAATATCAACCAGTTATTTCAAGTGAGTTGAGAGATCGTTATTATCAAGGTTGGCAAGAATCGGTAAAGAGCGTTTTAGTTAAATGATCAAATAAAGGGTTACTTATGTGTTTTGTATGATTAATAAGAAATTTAGAGTTGCCCTTAATGAGAGTGCTTTTATTAACTATATTCTAGACAAAGTTTTTGTAACCGCTAACAACAAGTGGATAGAAATGGGGTGGGAATATGGAATTAAGAATGAGTGGAATTTGCAAAAGTTTTGGGGCTGTTCAGGTATTAAAAGATGCTGGGATCCATGTGAAAGAAAAGGAAATACACGCATTAATGGGTGAAAATGGAGCAGGTAAGTCTACTTTAATGAAAATACTAACAGGTGTCTATACAAAGGACACCGGAGATATAGAAATAAACGGAGAACTTTTTGAGTTAACTAGTATAAAGGATAGTGAAAATAAAAAAATTGCTTTTATTCATCAAGAACTCAATGTTTTAAACGAAATGAGTATTGTGGATAATATGTTTTTGGGTAAGGAAAAAAAGAATAAATTAGGCCTAATAGATAAGAAAGCAATGGTTAAAATAGCAAAGGAAAAGCTTCAAATGCTGGGCTTAGACATTGATCCAAGCACACTTATTAAAGATATTTCTATAGGAAGTCGCCAGCTTGTAGAGATAGCAAAAGCATTATTAATGGATGCAGAGCTTATTATCATGGATGAACCTACTGCTGCATTAACCGATAAAGAGATAGCCTTATTATTTAAAATTATCAGGGAACTAAGAGATAAAGGGGTTTCTTTTGTTTATATATCACATCGAATGGAAGAAATCTTTGACATTTGTGATGAAATTACCATTATGCGGGATGGTGCCTATATTGGTCAAAAAACAATTAAGGAGACCTCTTTCGATGAAATCGTAAGTATGATGGTAGGCTACGATTTAGATGAACGGTTCCCGAGGATTGAAATCTCTCCTGGTGAAACCATACTATCAGTTAAAGATTTGTCTCAAAAAGGTAAATTTGAGAATGTCAGTTTCGATGTTAGAAAGGGAGAAATTTTAGGTTTTTCAGGACTTATGGGTTCAGGAAGAACAGAAGTTATGCATGCTATATTTGGTAGTACCAAATTTGATTCAGGAGAAATTCACATAAGTGGAAAAAAGGTTAATATTAGTTCCCCTATTGTCGCAAAACGAATGGGACTTGGTTTTATTACAGAAGATCGAAAAAATGAAGGACTAATCTTAGATTTTTCAGTTAGGGATAATATGGCCTTACCATCTTTATCTTCATTTGCGAATAATAAACTAATAGAAGATAGATCTATAAGAAGTATGGTAGAAGAGTTCATCGGAAAGCTAAAGGTAAAAACAGCAAGCCAGGAAATTTCAGTTGGAAAGCTAAGTGGGGGAAATCAACAAAAAATTGTCATAGCCAAATGGCTAATAACGAATCCCAAAATACTTATCCTGGATGAACCTACACGCGGTGTTGATGTTGGTGCGAAGAAGGAAATCTATGAAATTATTAATCAATTAAAAAAGGCTGGTGTAGCAATTATTATTGTATCAAGTGAATTGCCTGAAATACTTGGTATTTGTGATCGCATTGCAGTGATGCATGAGAAAAAGTTAGTGAAGATTTTTAATAGAGACGAATCAACACAAGAAAGTGTCATGCAATATGCTGCAGTGGGAGGGATATAAAATGGCTAATCTCGGTAATATCTATCGAAAGAATGGAACTGTACATGGAGAGAGTGAAGAAAAAGCTAACCTTAGTAATATATACCGGAAGTATGGAACAGTAATTGCCCTATTTGTATTAGTATTAATTATTTCAATAATGAATTCTAAGTTTCTATCAATGTATAATATTTTGAATGTTTTCCGTCAGGTTTCAATAAATGGTTTAATTGCTTTTGGAATGACATTCGTTATTCTAACCGGCGGAATAGACTTATCAGTAGGTGCCATTTTAGCTTTAACAGGAATGGTGTTAGGGTTAATGGTTGCGTCAGGTACACCTGATTTAATAGCAATTCCATTAGTGTTGCTATTAGGAGCGTTATTAGGATGGTTTAATGGAGTACTTATCTCAAAAGTTAAATTACAGGCGTTTATTGTTACTTTGGCAACAATGACGATGTTTAGCGGGATAACGATGATTATTTCTGATGGTATTCCAGCAATGGGTATAACAGAGAATTCTCCAATATTAAATTTCTTTAGCCAAGGGGATATTTTGGGTATTCCATTTCCGATGATTATTCTTCTTGTTGTCTTTGCCCTATTGTTAATAATACTCCAAAAAACAGTCTTTGGTAGAGGCGTATATGCTATCGGTGGAAATGAAGAAGTTGCAAGATTATCTTCATTACCAACAGATCGAATTAAAACATCAGTATATATTATAAGTGGTGTTATGTCTGCGTTAGCTGGTGTTATATTGACATCCCGTCTAAGTTCTTCACAACCTACTGCTGGTGCTGGCTTTGAACTAGACGCTATTGCAGCAGTTGTTATTGGTGGTACTAGCTTAGCGGGTGGAAAAGGAAGGTTATTTGGAACATTAATTGGAGTCCTTATTATCGGTGTACTAAATAATGGATTAAATATTATCGGTGTATCTGCATTCTATCAGCAATTCATTAAAGGGCTAGTGATACTCCTTGCGGTGATTTTGGATCGTAAGAGTTCTAGATAATTCAGCTAACTATTAAGGGGGAGAAAAAATGAAGAAGTTATTATTAGTTTTGCTTTCAATTTTGACATTTATGATGGTAGCATGTAGCAATCAATCCAGTGGAGATGGAGGAAAAGAAAAAATAGCTTTATTAATGGCTGACTTAGGAAACCCTTTCTTTCATGTACTTCGTGATGCTGTTGTCGAACAGGGTGAAGAACTAGGATATGAGGTATTAGTCTACGATGGACAAAATGACCCTTCTAAGCAACCTTCTCAAGTAGAGGATGCCCTTCAACAAGGAGTAAGCGCTATCGTAATCAACCCTGGAGATGAATCGTCGACAGCAAACGCTCTAAGGGATGCTATCGCACAGGATATTCCTGTTGTAACAGTTGATAGATCAGTAGATGTAGAAGGTGTTTTATCATATTTAGTGACTGATAATTTAAAAGGTGGAAAGCTTGTAGGAGAATGGTTACAAGAAAAATTACCTGAAGGTGGTAAGGTCATTCATATTGAAGGTATTATCGGTACAGCTCCACAACGAGAACGTGGGGGCGGCTTCTTAAGCGTTATTGATCCAGAACAAAACCCGGATAGTGAATTTGAAATTTTGGACACAGCAGTTGGTGATTTCTCAATGGCACCTGCGGAAAGTGCAATGTCAGATTTTTTAGCAAAACATGATGATATTGATGTGGTATTTGCTCAAAACGATACAATGGCAGTTGGAGTAGCACGTGCAATTGAAACGGCCGGACGACAAGATGATGGAATTATTGTTATCGGTTTTGATGGAGCGAAAGAAGCGTACGATTTAATAGATAAAGGAGAAATGGAAGTAACAGCTGTACAAGATTTTGAATTTATCGGTTCTGAAGCTGTTAATTATGTACACGACTTCTTGAAGGATGGTAAAAAACCTGAGGAAAAAGTATTGGTTGATGTTTATATGTCAGATGAAAAAAAGTAAGAAAATAGATTGCTAGTTCCTTAAGTCTCTCGGTATATTAGACGGGGGACTTTGTATTTATTTAATATTTGAAATATTTACTCATTAGAAAACTTTTATTTTTAGGAGAAGTGATAATATGACTAGGGATAAGAAGCTTCGTACCGTAGTTTTGCACGACCCAGAGCTTGATGATCTTAATACGATCATTCGATATCTGCTCTACAGTCATCAATTTGAAACAGAAGGACTGATTTATTCAAGTAGTCGATTTCATTGGAAGGGTGACGGCAAGGGTACATTATTCAGTGGGGAGTCTGAACATTCTCAGCTTGGAATAGGACCGATTCCTCAATGGCGATGGGATGAGGGCTCATGCTTTATGGAGGATGCTGTCGAAGCCTACGCCGAAGTGTATCCGAATCTTTTGGTTCATGCAGAAGGTTACCCACACCCTGATGAGTTACGCTCCCGGATTTATGAGGGCAATGTGGAATTTCCAGGAGACATTTCAAAGGACAGTCCAGGATCAGATCTCATCAAGGAATTGATTCTAGATGATAAGCCGGGCAAATTATACTTGTTAACGGGAGCGGGCCAATCAACGATCGGAAGGGCTCTGAAGTCAATTGAAGAGGAATACAAGAATAGTAGTCAATGGAAGAATATTTATGAAAAGATTGCCAAAAAGGTAGTCATCCAGTCATTTGGTGATCAAGATGGAGTCTACGAATCCTATATTGGTCCAATTTGGCCAGATATTGAATTTCGTGAAATGGCAACATCAATCTGGGGATACCCCGCACGTAGAGTAGTTCTACCTGAGGACCGTCATTTTCTTTCAGCTGCATGGACGCGTGAAAATATATCCAACGTCGGACCTTTCGGAGAGCTTTATATGGTTTGGGGAGATGGAAAACAAATGCATAAGAATGATATTACTGACTTTTTCGGATTTGCTGGTGTAACTGTAGAGCAACTTAAGGAACTCGGTTACATACCGTGGTATGGTGGGGTTGAAGAGCCCGGTTCCTGGATATCCGAGGGTGACACATCGATGTACATGAATCTCCTGGACAATGGCCTTGATGCTCATGTGGATGCAAGCTTTGGTGGCTGGGGAGGTAGAAACGGCAAAGACATTGATCCTAATGGCATGGCTTCAAAAGACTATTCTTCCTCACGTTGGTTCGGAGCTGCTCAACGAGACTTTGCAGCTAGGATGCAGTGGACTATTACACCGGAATATAAGGATGCAAATCACCATCCAGTTGTCGAGGTAGTCGGCTTGGAGAACACAGTTGTTAGACCTGGGCAAACCATTATCTTAAAGGCGGTTGTTAAGGATCCAGATGGAGATAATCTTACAGGTCACTGGTGGCAATATGAGGAAGCAGGTACTTATCCTGGACAGATAGACTTAATTTCCGATGGGGAAGAACAAAATACTAAGTCGGAGAATTTCTATCCATTTGTTGTTCCGTCTCCAGGTTCACCAGAAATTGCAAAGTTAATAAAAGATGAGATCAAGGTAATAAGTCAATTTACTGTACCTACAGATGCTGTTAATGGGCAAACGCTACACTTTATTCTCGAAGCAACGGACAATGGTGATAAACCTTTAACATCATACAAGAGGGTAGTATTAACTGTCTCAAGATAGAAGTCGGAGAACTTTTATAACTACAACTTTAAAAATTAGCATTCATTTTTGTGTTAATCCTTATCTACCTTTTTCAGGGAGATAAGGATTATTTTCATATTATTCAATGCAGCAGCTGGAGGAGCGATATGAAACAAAAACCTACTATATTATTACAAATGATTATTGGATTTTCTATTATCATGATTATAACCATCTCAATAAGTAGTTATTTTTCTTATCGGTTTTCCTCTAAGGTGGTAGTTAATAAAACATCACAATACTTACTAGAGTCGGTTATTCAAATGAGTGGGAAAATAGATCGTATGCTAGAGGAATATGACCGTCTTTCGCTAAGGATTGCCTTACATTCTGATACGCAGGAATATTTAAAGAATATAAATGAAAAACCACTTGGTCGAGAAGTTCGTGATTATAATGTTCAAAAAGTGATTACGCATGAACAGGCCTATCTTGGAAATGAATTTTTGGTAGAACTCGTTGGCAACCAAGGGGAAGGAGGATTCTACCATCCATTTCATATTAAACAGATGGATTGGTATCCATTCCTTGATTCAGCTGGAGGGATGTTCTGGACAACGAATAATATGTTATATGACATAGAAACGGAGGATTTGATTCATGGCATTTTAGGTGTAAGAGAGATTAAAGATTATTCTCATCCATCTCAAAATATTGGTTATATGCTAACAGTAATTCCAGTTGAAGCTACGGAGGATGTTGTTGGAAATTTCCTTGCAAATCCTTCTAATAAGGTTCAGGTTATTGACTCAACGGGACGTATATTGTACTCAACTGACTCAGGTGAGTTTGGCCAAATTATAGACGGTCCTTTCCTGGGAGAGGTTCACGATAGTAAAAATAATGGAAATATCACACAGGAGGAAATAGATGGAAATTCGGTGTATATCTCATCTTACACATCAAACTATAGTAACTGGACAGTAGTTACTTATATAGATGTTGAAGAAGCCGTAATGGATTTAAAAGGAATGAAAAATAGTACGTTTTTTATCGTGATTCTTGGAATTATTGCTTCTTTATTATTTTCTTCCTTCTTCTCATGGTCATTATCGAGGCCGATAAGAGATTTAGCTTCCCGCATGTCTAATCTAAAAAGAGGAAAATTAAAACCCTATACAGGAACAATGAATAATAGAGAGGTTACTGTCCTTTACGATAGCTTTAATCATATGATCGAAAATTTAGAAGAAACAATAAGGATTTTGTCTTTTAAACAAATAAGAGAAAAACAGGCACAACTAATCGCAATGAAAGCTCAATTTCAACCTCATTTTTTATACAATTCACTCAATACCATTTATTATTATGCAATAAGTGAAAAGGAAAACAAGCTTGCAGAGATGGTATTGTCATTAAGCGAACTTCTGCGGTATAGTATCCAACCTGGATCTGAATTTGTACGGCTAAAGGAAGATTTAAAGCAATTAAACCATTATATTGAACTACAACGTTATCGCTATGAAGATAAACTGCAAATTAAGATGAATGTGGAAGAAGAACTTCTCGAATTTCCAGTAATGAAGCTGTTACTACAGCCCCTAGTAGAAAATGCGATTACCCATGGATTAGAGAGTATAAAAAGAAAGTATTGGTTAATTAATATTTCCATTACAAAGGAAGACAACATGGTTAAATTCATTGTAGAGGATAATGGAAAAGGTATGAACGAAGAAGAAATGGAAAATGCTTTGAAATACAATGAAGATCTAGAATCTGAGACCGATAAAATGATGCATTCAGGAATTGGACTTTCCAACCTGCATCATCGGGTCAAATTGATATATGGTAATCAGTATGAACTTGAATTAAGTTCTAGCTCTTTGGGAGGACTTAAAGTTCAGCTCGTAATTCCTTTTCTACAATGAGATAACAGAGGAGGGGTAAGATGAAAATATTGCTCGTAGATGATGAACCATTCGCCTTACGGACGCTTAAAGAAATGATTCAAGATGCAAAAAGTAGCTGGGAGATAGTAGCGGCTGTTGAAGATGGTGAAGAAGCCATTACGATTCTACAGAAGCATGAAGTTGATTTGGTCATATCTGACATTCGCATGCCTGCAGTAGACGGTTTGGGATTAAGTAAATATATTGAAGAGAATTTCTCTAATATAAAAGTAATCCTATTAACTGGATACAAGGATTTTGGATATGCTCAGCAAGCTCTCAGGTGTGGAGTAGTTGATTATCTTTTAAAACCCAGTTCCTTTGAATCTCTTTTTGAATCAATTGAAAAAATCGAAGACTGTATTTTGAAAGAGAAATATGTAAATAGATTAAGAAAGAAACGAGAAAGAGATATACTAGAAAAACGGTTAGACGATCTACTTTTTGGTTTACCTATCCCACTTTATGATGATGAATTAATACCTAGATTTAATGAAATATTGATCTTCACCTGTTGTATAAAAGAAGCTAGCGCACTTCAAGCGGGTTGGGTGGAGATTAATGCATATTCAGCAATTAAGAATATTATTGAGGAATGGTTCCTTACTTTTGGGAAAGCGTATGTCATTGTTCAGGAACAACATATTGCTGTTATTGTTTTCTTTAATGATAGTGAAGATAAAAGACTGGTTTATAAGGAAATATTGAGCCGTCTTTATGAACTAATTCGTGCACTGTTAAAATTTGAGTTATTAATAGGATTTGGCTTTCCATGCAGTAATTTAACAGAACTTCATTTCCGTTATAAAGAAAGTATGTATGCCATGGAAGAAGCAAGAAAAAATAATGTTTCTACTATTAGCTTTTATGGAGATATCGAGCAAAATACAGATAAAGTTAAACAACTTGAAAAAAAATATGAAGGAAAAAAGAACCGTCGTGTTATTGAAATTATACTTGAGAAGATGAGAACCTATCTCTTCGAGGATTTAACCTTAAAATTATTAGCAGAAGAAGTTTATTTGAATCCAACTTATCTTGGGAGAATTTTTAAACAGGAAACAGGCGAGAGTTTTTCCAGCTATCTCATCAATCTGCGTATTGAAAAAGCTAAGGAATTGTTGAGGAACCCTGCATTAAAAATTTACGAAGTTTGCGAACAAGTCGGTTATAATGACCCAGCTCATTTTACTCATGTGTTTAAAAAATCTGTAGGAATAACACCACAGGAATATAAAATGAGATCTTAATATGAAAAAGAATGGTCAATAAGTTATCGTTGATCATTCTTTTTTTGTTGTTCATTAAAGAAGTTTTTGAAAGCGCTTTTAAATTAGTTGTAAAAACACAAGATATATCACATTCACCTCCTATTAATCAAAAATAAACTATAGGATAATGAAAGCGTAAACAGTATATGGTTGTTTCGAATTAAAAAAGATATAAAAATTTAAGTGACAAAGGACCTGGTAAGTTGTATTTAGACTGCTTTTAATAGGAGGGGATCTGATGAAACAAGAAGTAATAGAAAAAAGTGTACCTATTTCAAGTCCACAAAAAATAGTAAGAAAGACGGAATTAAAACGGACTTTGAAGCCGATATTGTATATGCTTCCGGCTCTAATTATTTATATAACTGTTATCGTAATACCTACATTTTATACTTTTTATCTTAGTCTCTTTGAATGGAATGGTGTTTCTGTTGAGAAAATCTTTGTAGGTTTCGGTAATTATATTAACTTATTTACAAATGACACCGTATTTTTAAAAGGGTTGAAAAATAATGTTATCTGGACTGTCTTGTCATTAGTTTTTAGTATGGGATTTGCACTTTTACTAGCATTAATGCTAAATAAAAGTTTTAAAGGTAGAGCGTTGTTTAGAGCTGTTTTCTATTTTCCATTTATTCTATCAAATATCGTTGTTGCGATCATCTGGGTATGGATTTATCACCCAAATATGGGGTTGCTAAATGAATTACTTAATAAGGTAGGAATTGATAGCATTCCATGGTTAGCGGATCCAAAAATTGCTTTATATGCCGTATTTATTGCTGCGACATGGCAACATGTAGGAAGTTCAATGGTTATTTTCTTAGCAGGATTACAATCAATGTCGAAAGAGCCGTTTGAAGCAGCAAAAGTAGATGGAGCAAATAGTTTTCAAGCATTTTACAATATCACATTACCGCTTTTGCGAGAAACATTTATTATTGTTTTTGCTACAACGTTATTTTATTCAATGAGAGTGTTTGACATCATTTATGCGATGACTGGTGGTGGACCGTCACATAGTACACAAGTTTTAGCTTCATGGATGTATTATCAAGGATTTACGTTAAATAATGTTGGAACTGGTTCTGCTATATCTATGATTCTATTATTCCTGGTTATGATCATAGCTGTACCATATATTTTATGGCAAGGTAAAAAATCACATGTTTAAGAGGGAGTGTGAAAAAGTTGAAACCGTCTAGGTTGTTATTTTATATCTTTATTACTTCGTTTGCTTTGGTCTGGTTAATACCCGTGTTCTTTCTATTCTTAACTTCACTAAAATCCAATGGCGATTTATTCGGGAATCCACTGTATGCCCTGCCGGAAGAATTTCAATGGGGAAATTTTGTGGAAGCTTGGAAAGAAGGAAATTTAGGGATGTATATGAAGAATAGTCTGATCATCTCCGTCATTAAAGTTCCACTAGGTATTTTTGTGGCTGCGTTAGCGGCGTTTGGTCTAACTCGTCTTAACTTTAAATGGGAAAAACCCGTCTATTTGTTTATTATCTTAGGAATGACAATCCCATTTCAGGCTTGTTTAGTCCCGTTGGTTATTATGTTAAATAAGGTGAATCTAATGGATACACACGTTGGATTAATCTTTATCTATATAGGCTTTGGTATACCAATGGCAACTTTAATTTTATATGGATTTTTTAAAGGAATTCCTAATGAATTAGATGAGGCAGCTAGAATAGATGGGTGCAGTGACCTCTTTTTATTCCTGAGAATTATTTTACCAGTAGCATTACCAGCCATTTCAACTCTAGTCATTTTAGACTTTTTGGCAACATGGAATGAATTTCTGTTAGCTCAAATTTTCTTGACATCGGATGAACTTAAAACAATTACAACAGGAATCATGTCATTCAAAGGCGAGTATTCTACAAATTATCCGCTAATGATGTCAGGTGTTCTATTATCGGTTTTACCTGTTCTTCTTGTCTATCTTATCTTCCAGAAACATTTTGTGAATGGTTTTGGTGGAGCAGTAAAAGGTTAGGATTGATGGTAATAGAATACAATGATTTAAATTTTATGTTCTATTACTTTTAATATACAAGTTTTAAGAGAGAAAAATATTTTTCATTAAACAAACAAGGGGAGATCCAAATGAAAAGATTGTTTTCAATTACAATGATCACAGTGTTAGTTTTATCAATCTTAAGTGCATGTAGCTCAAAAGGGAATGAAAGCGCTAATAGTAGTGAATCAGAGGACAAAATTACGGTTGAATTTTGGGGTCTTGATACTCAGAAACGTATATATGAACCAGTTATTGAGGATTTTGAAAAAGAGCATCCTGAAATTGACATCAGTTATTCGACTAGAACAGTTGATGCTCATAAGGAGGGGTTAAAAGTTGCCGCTTCTTCTGATACAATGCCTGATGTCTGGTTTAACTGGGGAGGAACATTAGGTTCATTCTATCCGGAAAACGGGTTGACACTTGATTTAACAGAACATGCTGAGCAAGGAAAATGGAATGAATTATATTTAGAGACTGCACTTGAATTAACAAAGTTTGAAGAGAAAATTACCGGGGTACCTACAAAACTTGCAGGCTTAGGTATTTTCTATAGAAAAGATATTTTTGAAGAACAAGGTATTGAAGTACCAAAAACGTTTGACGAGTTTGAAGCAGTTATGGCGAAGTTAAAAGATAATAATATTACTCCTGTTTCAGTTGGAGGAAAATTCGGATGGCATACAATGAGATTTACTGAAGCAGTTCTAGAGCATTATGCAGGGCCTGAGTTAAAAGATCAGTTAATTAGCTTAGAACAATCCTGGGATAACCCAGCTGTTGAAGAAACTTACGCAAAATTAAAAGAGTGGGAAGGAAAAGGATATTTCCCGACAGGATTTATTACAGCAGATCCTAATGAAGCTAAGATGCCATTCTATAGTGGAGATGCTGCAATGCTATTAGAAGGACCTTGGTTTGATACTACTGCAACAGAGGATGAGTTTCCTTTAGAGAATATAGGTGTATTTCCGTTCCCAACTGATCAAGAACCTCAAAGGGTTTCTAGTTTTGTTGAGATGCTCCAAATAAATGGTCATGCATCGAAAGAAGTACAAGATGCGGCAGTAGAGTTTGCTTTATACGCAACATCTAAAGAAGTAATCGAAAAGTATAAAGATAATTATGATTTTCCTGTAGCGGCAGCTGGAGTAGAAATTCCGGAAGAGTTTCCTAATGTACCTACACTTGTAGACTCTCTTAATGAGGGAGCATTTGTCATTACTGACCAAGCATTACCTCAGGATCTAGTAGTTAAGTTTTTTGAAGCTCAAGATAATGTAATAACAGGTGAGTTTACACCAAAAGAAGCTGCCGAATTTTTACAAAAATCAGCAGAAGGGGTTAAATAGTTAATTTTTTGAAATGGAAAAGGAACAATCACTTAACTAGTGCCTGTTCCTTTTCATTTTACAAGTACTTTACAATATCAATCTGGAGGGGAAATGTAAAGATGGATAAACAGAAGAGTGTTGAGTGTTGGGATCGCTTTGAAGTTGAACTAGATGGACCTGATAATGGAAATCCGTTCATAGACATTAAATTAAGAGCGACATTTAGTATCGGTAATAGAGCGGTTACAGCAGATGGATTTTATGATGGAAACGGAAAATATAAGATACGATTTATGCCTGATACAGAAGGAGAATGGACGTTTACTACATATAGTAACAATTCTTCATTAAATGGGATAACGGGATCTTTTACAAGTACTACTCCCGGGGAAAATAATCACGGACCCGTACAAGTATCAGATCAAACTCATTTTCAGTATGCAGATGGAACACCGTTTTACCCATTTGGTACAACTGCCTATGTATGGAATCATCAAGGAGAAGAGCTTGAAAATCAAACATTAGAATCATTAAAAAATGCTCCATTTAATAAGATTCGTATGTGTGTATTTCCAAAGCATTATGATTATAACCTTCATGAACCAGTAGAGTTTGCTTTTGCAGGTTCTAAGGAGGAAGGTTTCGACTATACACTATTTAACCTTAGTTTTTTCCATAAATTAGAAAAACAGATTGATGACTTGTGTAATATGGGGATTGAAACAGATTTAATCATTTTCCATCCGTATGATAGATGGGGCTTTTCAGACATGGGAAAAGAAGCAGATGATCGATATTTAACTTATTTAGTAGCACGATTAGCATCTTTCCGTAACATCTGGTGGTCATTTGCAAATGAATTTGATTTAATGAAAAGTAAAAAAATGGACGATTGGGACCGTTTCTTTAAACTTGTGCAGGAAAAAGATCCGGCACAGCATTTAAGATCCATTCATAACTGGCATCACCCGACCATTCACTATCGTAATAATAACCATTGGTATGATCATAATAAGCCATGGGTCACTCATGCAAGTATCCAGCATCCTGATATGTTCTTTATTAAAGAGTGGCGTGAAACCTTCCGGAAACCGATCATTAATGATGAATGTCGTTATGAAGGGGACATCAACCATGGATGGGGAAATATTACAGGTGAAAAAATGGTTGAGCTATTTTGGGATGGTGTGTGTAGTGGAGGATATGTGACACATGGCGAAACATATATGCATCCGGAAGGAATTATCTGGTGGTCTCATGGTGGGGAACTTCATGGAGAAAGTCCGGAAAGGATCGCCTTCTTAAGAAATATAGTAGAAGAAGGTCCTGCGAAAAGACTAACTCCTATTGATTTTAGCTGGGATGTTTCTGCGGGAATCGTTGATGATGAATATATCTTAGCTTATTTCGGACAAAGCAGGCCTTCGTTTAAACGATTGCCGCTCCCGAAAGGTAATCAATATAAAGTTGAGTTAATTGATACCTGGGAAATGTCTATTACACCTTTAGAAGGTTTGTATACAGATGAGAGTCGTATTAACTTGCCTGGTAAACCGTATATGGCTTTAAGAATAACGAAGGTCTTATCATAAGTAGAGAATATAATAAGGAGGATGATTAATGGGATTGGCCATATAATCATCCTCCTTATTTCATTCTCTATCATTATTCATCTAAAGCCTTACAAGACTTTCTTATGATTAAATCTGTATCAACAAAAATTTTGATTTTATCTGTATCATTGTGGTCAATTTCTCTAATTAACTGTTCAATCGCCAGTAATGCTATTTTATCCTTTTTGACATGTATGGTTGTAAGCTCAGGAGTGATAACTTGAGATTCAAAAATATTATCGAAGCCGATAATTGAAATATCTTCTGGCACCTTAAGTCCTAGTTCGCTTAAGGATTTTATCGTACTAATGGCCATATAATCAGCTTCACAGAACAAAGCCGTAGGTAATTGATTAAGACGATTTTTTATTTTATCTTTAAAAACCTCTTGTGACGAAATGACAGTTGGTGAAATGGAGAAAAAATTATTATCATTAATTTTTAAATGACTATCAGATATGGCTTGGAGAAATCCCTTTTTTCTCATATCAAAGTTGTACATTCTCGCTTGTGATTCC
This sequence comes from Bacillus sp. J37, assembly GCF_000518865.1. Taxonomy (GTDB): domain Bacteria; phylum Bacillota; class Bacilli; order Bacillales; family Bacillaceae; genus Metabacillus. The sequence goes on from NZ_JAEK01000016.1 coordinate 66,575, forward strand.
ACATATCCAATATTTTGATGCCCTAATTCCACTAAATATTTTCCTGCTTGATAAGCTCCGTAAACGTTGTTCATTACAACAAAATTTACATCTAATGTTTCGAAATTAGTATCTAATACAACTAAATTTGGTTGTATAGAAGAAACAAGTTTAATTTGTTCCGGTCTTAAGTTAGTACCTAATAACAAAATACCGGCTGATTTTTGTTCCCTCTCAAGTCTGGATATTTCTTCATCCAGTTTATCTATATTTATTGATGAAACAATAAGTGAATATCCGCTGGCACTTATTTGCTTTTCAATAGTGTTAATTAATTCTGTGAAAAATGGAAGTGATTCATATTGTTCTGTAACGATGCCTTCATTCGTACATGCAACAAATCTTAATAATTTTGAATGTGAGTGAAAATACTGATCAGCCTTAATAATTGGGCGAGGGATATATCCATGATCATGGGCGATTTTTAATATTTTGTCACGAGTTTCTTGACTCACCCCAGGTTTTCCGTTTAACGCTAAAGAAACAGCAGACTTAGAAACGTTTGCTAATTTAGCGATATCATCTATTTTCATAAAAAGGTACACCTACTTAAAGTTTAGTCTATTTTGTTAGATAAATTATTTAACCTAAATTATACCATAAGTTAAATTGTTTTAGTGGGAGTTTAGTTTGAAGACTGCCAATAATAACTACCCCTATTTCCTGCAGAAAAGGAAATAGGGGTAGTTATTATCCGTAATGTAATTTTAATTTAGCGTACATATCTTGTAACGTAAAAGTAGAATCAACAAAATGATACCAACGAATCAAGCGCTCTTTTTGATAATGAACATATCGCATATCAGAAGTTATTCTAGGTGCAGGCTTCATCTCGTATCCATACTGATGATCATCCAAAAGTAAACTAACGATTGGAGAGTCTCCTAAATGCCACATTTCGCCTTTTGGCCATCCTTCAAAATCTTTAGGATCAATTTCCTTACCGTCCTGTTTAGCGTGTTCGATCATATTAGGAATATATTTATCTACCATGTCAAAGTTGAAGTCTATTAGTTGTTGATACAGGTATGCGCCAATTTCTCCGTAAGGTTTAACATTAACAGCTAATTCTGCAATGCTCACACGCATAAGCTTATAAACGTTTTGTGGAATGACCCATAATGGAATAGGTGAACGGAAAATGACATTTGCTGCATTGATATCATTCATTAAGTTAAATTCAAATTCTCCTTCCGGCCAGGCACCGCAGCCAATCCAAAGTGCTGTCAGTTTGTCTGCGATTGCAGGTTCCTTCATGTAGGCTGCTGCTAAATCAGTGACAGGCCCTAAGAACGCAACATATAAAGGACTTGGATCATCCTTCATTGCTTCACGGATAATGAAATCAGCACCTTCTGATAATTGAGGCGTCTCTTCATCAGGCATTGCATTTACTGCTCCTTTATACACATCTACCTCGTCTCGAAGGTTCATAATATCTAAAACCTTGATCACTTCTTCATAGCTTTCTACCATAGAATATTCTGTTCGGTGTTTACCGAAATGGGCAGCTATTATTCCATCAATTTTAAAACGAGGTGTTAATAATGCGTGCACAATAGCAAATTGATCATCGGCTTCATTTTTAGCATCCGTATTAATAATTAAACGAATTTTCTTAGATTCAGGAATATCAAATGGATGTTTCATAGATAAATCCCCCTTTAGAGTACGATATATATAAATTTTAACAGCGAATGTAAGTGTATTCAATAAAAAAAATTAGTTAAAATCACATATTTTTAGTTATTATTTATATTATAATAACTAAAAAAATGGAAATTTTGTTGAGTGTAATAATTTAAGTGTTATATAATATAAAAAAATAAATCTATTTATATAAAAAAATTTATAAGATTTAAGTTCTTTTAAGGATAAGTTTTTAAGTAATTGTTAGAAAATTTTGTCAATTAGTGTATAATAAAAAATACTCAGTTATCCATGGGTATTTTTACCTTGTTTGGGTTAGATTCTATTACTCGGGGGCATAAGCAATGCGAAAGATAAAACCAGTCTTTAACTCCTTACTTTTTAAGCTATTCTTGGCAGTTTTTGCAGTAATTGGGCCGCTTCTCATCGTCTTAGTTGTTAATCAATATTATTCAGTATCTGTTATCCGTAACCAAGTAGCTCAATCGAATAAAAATATGCTGAATATATATATGGGTGAAATTGATCGAAACCTGGAAATAGTTGAAAAATATCTGTATCAACTTTCTCAAGATAACAGTGATCTAGCTTATTATCAATCGAGAGAGCAACATGATTTTAATGAGTTTCTTCAAGCAAAACTTCGTTTGAATAATACCTTACACTCTAATGCGGATTTTTACGGAGCTATCGATTCTGTTTTTGTGTACACAAGTGCTTATGATGACTTTTTAAATACACAAACATTTGGAAGTGATTTATTGGAAAGAGACTCAGCTAAGGATGAAATTTTACAATTTATAAGAACAAAGCCAGAACCACTTCAATATGGTCATTGGAGAATACTAGAAGGGAAGGATCGGAATTATCTTTTGTACTATATTAAAAATGAAAATATTTATGTGGGTGCTTGGGTTGATATTGACAAGTTAATCATACCTTTTAAGCATCTTGATTTTGGCGACACGGGTAGGGCTTTAATAGCGAATTCTTCATTTGAACCTTTAACAAGTAAACCGTTCGTAGAAAAGGAAGGGATCGATATTTCATTCAAGAAAAATATGTATGCGGTTTCAGGTGATGACGAACCGTTTATTGTCATGAAGGAGCATTCGAATAAAGGTGATTTCTATTTATTTGCGCTCATACCAGAAAGCAAGATTCTAGAACAATTACCATTTCTATATAAAATATCATCAGTGTTTATATTTATTTCCATCCTGTTTTTATCATTCTTTTTGTTTATCATGAGGAAGATTTTTCTTCAACCAATTTCTCAACTTGTATTTGCGATGAAGAAACTTCGTAAGGGGGACTTAGATATCAGACTCCCCGGAAGGCATAGTTCTACAGAGTTTGCCGTTTTGAATGAAACATTTAACCATATGATCTCGGAAATAAAAGATTTAAAAATTAATATTTATGAAGAAAAATTGAATCATCAGCGAGCAGAATTAAAACATTTACAGCTACAAATTAATCCACACTTTTTTCTTAACTCGTTAAATATTATCTATAATTTGGCAACGGTAAAGGATTATGCAGTCATTCAAGAAATGGCAAAGTGTTTAGCAAATTATTTCCGTTTCATGTTTAAAAGTAATTCATATTTCGTTCGTTTAAAAGATGAAATCATGCATACTGATAACTATTTAAAAATTCAGCAGCTACGTTACCCAGATTCGTTTGTATACACGATTCAAACACCTACTGAGTTAGCAGAGTGTAAAATACCTCCGCTCGTGATTCAAACCTTGGTTGAAAATTCAATCAAGCATGCGTTTACTATGGATGAACCAATAAACATTTCAATAGTAGTTGTACAAGAAAATAATGAATTCATTTCAATAAAGGTACAAGATACAGGGGAAGGCTTCCCTGAAGAAGTGTTAAATAGTTTAGAAAATGATGAAGTATTAATGACTGACGAAGGAGAACGTATTGGTATCTGGAATATAAAAAGAAGACTCAATTTGTTATATAAAGATCAAACAGACATTCATTTCTCAAATGAACATGGTAAAGGAGCAACTGTCATTATAAGATTGCCGATTGAAATCATGTAAATAGGTGAATAGGGGGATCAATGATGGAAAAGTTTCAAGTGTTAATTGTTGACGATGAAGTTCACTCTATTAGAGGAGTTCAGGCTGGTGTAAATTGGGCAAATCTAAATATAGCAAACATTTTTACTGCTACCAGTATGACGAAAGCACAAGAAATGTTTATGAAACACGATATTGATCTTCTTTTATGTGATATTGAAATGCCAAAAGGGTCAGGGCTAGATTTACTAAAATGGGTTCGAGAAAACTATCCAAGAACAGAGGCGATCTTTTTAACCTGTCATTCAGATTTTACATACGCAAAAAAAGCACTTGAATTAAATAGCTTTAATTATTTATTAAAGCCTGTAGATTATCGGGAACTTGAAAATGAAGTCGAAAAAGCATTTGAAAAGATTAATAAAGTACAAAAAGAGCAAAAAGTACATGAATCATATCTCAAATTTGAGAAAACTCACCGCACTGTGGTTGAGGAGCGTTTTTGGTTAGATTTGATTGAACAAGTTGTTCCATCTTCTTTATCGGATATTAATCAGCATATGGAAAAATTCGATATTTCATATGCTAAATACAAAGTATTTTTACCAATACTTGTTCATGTACAATCTTTAGAGAAAGAGCTTTCCATTAAAGATGAAAAAATGTTAGAGTATGCTTTGAAAAATGGTCTAAAAGAAGCTGTCGAGGATCAAGATATCGACATCCATCTTCCGATTATCTCTCTAGATCGTGGACAAGTATTAATGATACTTCCACAGACAGGTACAATAAATAAAGCGTATCTTTTCGAGAAATGTAATGAGTTTATTTCAAAATTTTCAACGTTTTTTTCATGTGAGTTATGTTGTTATATCGGTACACAAGTTCAAATACAGGAAGTAGTTAGTATGGTTGCTAAATTACTAGAAATAAATCGAAATAATGTAACCCTTAAAAATCAAACAATTGAATATCGAAATATAGTAACAGGAGATTGCTATGTTCCTCCTATTCCAGTTGACTCATGGATTTATTTATTAAAGAAATGTTCTTTTAAAAGATTTGAAGAAGAGATTTGTGAGTATTTCCTTGTGTGGAAAAAGGAAGAGCGTAAAATTACTGCACATTCACTTTATTTATTTTATCAAGATTTCCTTCAAATTATTTTCTATGTGTTACAAGAAAAAGGGGTTCTAGCAAATGAAGTTTTTTCAAATAAGATGTTGATTGAAACCCCTGAGAAGATTTTGCGCTCATTATGTTCACTTGAAGAATGGGTACTTTATATCGTGGATGTTGTCGCAAATAAAATGCAGTCTCCACAGGATAAGGGTTGTGTCGTAGAAAAGGTTATTCATTTTATCAACAATAATCTTGGCGAACAGCGATTGTCCCGCCAAGATATTGCGAATCATGTTTATTTAAATCCGGATTATTTAACAAGAGTATTCAAAAAACAAACAGGATTATCTATTTCAGATTTCATGCAGCATCAGCGATTAGAATATGCAAAGAAATTATTAGAAGAATCAGACCTTCCTGTAAGTGAAGTTGCACTTAAAGCAGGGTATTCTAATTTTTCTTATTTTTCAACGATTTTCAAAAAAATGGTTCATGCAACACCTGTTGAGTATAGAAAAGAAAAGTCGCGTCTAGAAAAGTCGGAATAGTGAAATTAACTAGTCGTATTTTTGGTAGGTGAATATTGATTATTCACCTTAAAATATAAATATAACAAAATTGTAAGCGTTTATATTTAAGCGCTTACAATTTTGTGTAAGAGTTGTAAAAACAAAGGGGGAAAGAAACAAATGAAGAAAATGTCTAAAATGCTAGTTCTTCTATTAGTGGCCGCATTAGTGATGGTAGGGTGTTCTAATGAAGAAAGCAGCACAAAATCAACCGAGGATGGCACATACGAAGTCGTAATGGCTTACATGAATTTTTCGAACATTCAAGATATTGAGTCAGTTCAAGAGGGAATTAGCAAAATTGCCAAAGAAAAGATTAATGCAACTGTTAAACTAATGCCAATTAGTGCTGGTGCATGGCAGGAACAATCAAACTTGTTATTAACAGGTAGTGAGCAATTAGATCTGATTCTTTCATCATCATTTTATGGATATAACACAAATGCGATTAAAGGACAATATCTGCCTTTAGATGACTTGCTTGAATCGCATGGTCAAGGAATTTTGGAAACAATGCCAGAACATATTTTAGAAGGTAATAAGGTTAACGGAAATATTTATGGGATTCCAAGTGTTCGTGACTGGTCAGCAAATTATGGTATTGCGATGAGAAAAGATATTCTTGATAAATATAATATAGATGTTACTCAAATCAAAGACTGGAAAGATTTAGGGGAAGTGTTCGCGATTGTCAAGGAAAATGAACCTACATTGACTCCGTTGGTTAACACTTCTCAGACTCCTGTATATTCAATGACTGGTGGAATATATGATGAACTTGGCGAATCTCTAGGAGTTATGCGTTTTGATGATTCTGGAAAAATAGTTAACTTGTTCGAACAGCCTGAATACATTGAAAATGTTGAACTAGTAAGAGAGTGGTATCAAAAAGGCTATATTTTAAAAGATGCGGCAACTTCTACAGAGGCATCAGTTAATGTCGTTGCAGCTGGTAAAGGGTTTGGTTATTTTAATAATTTAAAACCAGGATATGATGTTCAAGAGTCCATACTTGCTGGTACTGAAATGGTAGTAGTAGAATTATCCGAACCTTTCATTTATACAACTGCATCAACAGGATTTAATTTATCTATTTCAAAAAATACACGAAATAAAGAAAAAACAATGGAATTTTTAAACCTCCTATACACTGATGCTGATGTCATGAATTTATTAGCGAATGGTATTGAAGGGAAGCATTACGAAGTAAATGAAGAGGGGACAATCCAATTGCCTGAAGGTGTTACAGAATCTAGTTATGTGTTCAATGCATGGATGATGGGTAATAACGCTTTAACGTATCCTTGGGTTGGGAATTCACCTGATTATTGGGAGGAAATGAGTGAGTTTAATGACTCTGGGATTATCTCTCCTGCATTTGGGTTTACTTTTAATCCAGATCCTGTAAAAACAGAAATTGCTGCTGCGTCAAACGTTGTAACCGAGTTTAGAAGAGGAATAGAGTCTGGTACATTAGATCCAGAAAAAAGCCTTTCTGATTTTAATGAAAAACTAAAATCAGCTGGACTAGACAAAATTATTGCTGAAAAACAAAAGCAATTTGATGAGTGGGAAGCTAGTAAATAATGATGGAGGGCAAATAAGGAGAGCTAGCAAGTGCACTAGTTCTCCTTATTCATAAACAAAGGCATCGACTTAATACTATTCTAATTAAGTTGATGAAAATTTTACCATTTCCTTTTCTGTTTTTCTATCAGTTTGACATAAGGAGAGGAAGCCTGAATGTTAGTAAATCATTTTAAATAAGGGGGATTGAAATGTCACAAGCATCAGTCAAGTCGTTAGAAACTGAGGTACAGGTAGTTCCCAAACAGAAAACAACATCGAAAATAAAAAAATTAAAAAGGTATTTGCCACTTTTTATCATGATCCTACCTGGCTTTATTTATTTGCTAATAAATAACTATATGCCAATGGCAGGTTTAGTCATTGCATTTAAAGACATCAATTACTCGGTTGGGATTTTTGCAAGTGATTGGATCGGATTTAAAAACTTTGAGTATTTATTTAGTACACAAGATGCTTATATTATTACAAGAAATACCATCCTATATAATGGTGGATTTATTATTTTAAATACTGTTATCGCGCTCGTTGTTGCCATCATGCTGAACGAAATTAAAAACAAGTTTTTCAAAAGTTTTTATCAAAGCATCATTCTCCTTCCCTTCTTAATTTCAATGGTTATTGTCAGTTACCTAGGTTTATCCTTCTTAAGTGTTGACGTTGGTTTCTTTAACAAAACACTATTACCAATGTTAGGGTTAGAAGAAATTGCCTGGTATTTTGAAGCGAAATATTGGCCATATATTTTAACCATTATCAATGTGTGGAAAGGCGTAGGATTTTTATGTGTCATTTTCTTAGCAGCCATTGTTGGAATTGACCAAGAGTATTATGAAGCGGCCCAATTAGATGGAGCTTCAAAAATACAACAAATTTGGAACATCACAATTCCGAATATAATGCCTGTTATTGTGATGATGACATTGCTTGCTATCGGCCGTATTTTTTATTCTGATTTCGGTTTATTCTATCAAGTACCGATGAACTCAGGTGCTATCTATGAAACAACAAATGTTATAGACACATACGTATATCGAGGATTAATGCAGCTTGGTGATATTGGTATGTCAGCTGCAGCTGGATTATATCAGTCAATTGTTGGATTTGTTCTTGTCATATTATCGAACTGGCTCGTTCGTTTGCGCAATAAAGATAATGCCTTATTTTAAAATGGAGGTGGCAATAGATGTATAAATCTGATCGCATTACACAATGGGTATCCCATAGCTTTCTCATCATTCTAACAATATCCTGTATTATTCCATTTGTTATATTAATCTCTTCTTCTTTTACATCTGAAGAATCGTTAATACTAGATGGATATTCATTCATTCCGAAAGAGTGGAGCTTTGCGGCATATGAATATTTAATTAGTAACTTTGAACAAATCGGAAGAGCATATGGTGTTACAGTTTTTATCACGATAATTGGTACGACAGCTAGCTTAACGATTACCTCACTTCTGGCATATGCCATTTCTAGACGCGATTTACCATATCGAAACGTATTTGCCTTCTTCGTATTCTTTACTTTGTTATTTAACGGAGGACTGGTCCCTACTTATCTTGTGTACACCGAAATATTCCATATTAAAAATACGATTTGGGCTTTAATTGTACCAGGATTATTAATGAATGGTTTTAACGTTTTATTAATGAGAACATTCTTTATGACTTCGATACCAGAACCTGTTATTGAGTCAGCGAGAATGGATGGAGCAGGTGAATTTAGAACCTTCTTCTCGATCGTTCTTCCGTTGTCATTACCAATTTTAGCTACGATCGGATTATTGCAAACGATCATCTATTGGAATGACTGGTTCAATGGATTGGTTTATATTACGGAGCCTTCCCTTTTTAGTATTCAAAATCTATTAAATAGAATGCTTCAGGACATTCAGTTTTTAACCTCTAATTCTTCAAATCTTGGAAGTAACGCAGGTGCTTCAGCTGCATCGATTCCAACAACTGCTGTTCAAATGGCCATTGCAGTGATTGGTGTGTTACCAATTTTAATTGCTTATCCATTCTTCCAAAAGTATTTGGTAAAGGGGATTGCGATTGGGGCTGTAAAAGGGTAAGGGATGTACACTGTTAATCAAGGGGCCAAAGCAGTCATTGCATGGCTCCTTGATTATATCTCATTTTGAACAACAAATTTCATGATTTAATCGAACGTAAGGAGTGGCAACAATGGAAGGCATGATGAAAAGTTTTTATACAATTTCCTTGTGGTTGGCAAGATTAATGTATGTAAATATTCTATGGATTTTATTTACAATCGTAGGATTGGGTGTAGTAGGTTTTTACCCTTCGACTACTGCAATGTTTGCTGTTATCCGAAAATGGGTATTGGGCGATCGGGATATCCCCGTCTTTAAAACCTTCTGGTCCAATTATAAAAAGGAATTTGTAAAAAGTAACATACTAGGAATATTTATTAGTATTTTTGCATTTATTATGTATTCCAGTTTGAACATCATCAGTTCCGTAACGATTCCTTCTTTAAAGGTCTTATATATACCTAATGGACTTGTAACACTTTTATTTTTATTAACTGTCCTATATATTTTTCCGGTTTTTGTTCATTATGATGTGAAGTTAACGAAGGTTGCTAAAAATGCATTTATTATCATGACTATTAATCCAATTTCCACTTTTTGTATGGTCGTGTTAACTGGATTTTTACTATTCATCATTTATAAATTTCCTGGGCTAATCCCATTCTTCAGTGGAAGTATGACTGCATTTTTGCTTATGTTTTTAAGTAACTATGCCTTTACCCGAGCTTCAAGAGTTGTTGAAATAAAATATTAAGTAAGACCTAGCAACGTATACTAATCTTTTATATTAAAATTTGTTGGCATAGTTGAAGAAAATTCTAGTAGTAGAATAATATCTTAATGGAAAAGGAGAAGTAAGATGCCCATAAAATATGTTGAAAATGAAAGAGGTCCTACTTTAGGATACTCTAGTAAATCAGGTGTCCGAATTCTTAATGTCGATGGAAAAGCATTTAAAGATTTAAATAAAGACGGCAAATTAGACAAATATGAAGACTGGCGTTTATCTGCAGAAGAACGTGCAAAAGATTTGGCTTCAAAAATGTCAGTTGCCCAAATTGCGGGATTAATGCTTTATAGTCGACATCAATCAATCCCTGCAGGCCAAGGGCCATTCCCGGGTACATATGGTGGCAATCCATTTTTTGAAAGCGTTGCAAATCCAAGTGATTTATCAGATTAACAAAAGGAATTTCTTACAAATGATGATTTGAGACATGTATTAATTACTACAGTTGAAAGCCCTGAAGTGGCTGCACAATGGAATAATAATTCACAAGAATTAGTTGAGGGAATTGGATTAGGTATTCCGATAAACACTAGCTCTGACCCGCGTCACGCATCTGTTGCAAGCACAGAGTACAATGCAGGTGCAGGTGGCAAGATTTCAATGTGGCCAGAGACACTAGGTCTTGCAGCAACCTTTGATCCTGAAGTAACAGAAGAGTTTGGAAAAATTGCTTCAAAAGAATACAGAGCACTGGGAATTACAACAGCGCTATCGCCACAAATTGATATTGCAACAGATCCGCGTTGGTCAAGATTTAATGGGACATTTGGTGAAGACCCTAGTCTTTCAGCTGATTTGGCAAAAGCTTATGTAGATGGTTTTCAAACAACAGATGACACAATTGATGGCTGGGGAGAAGAAAGTGTTAACGCAATGGTCAAGCATTGGCCAGGTGGTGGCTCAGGAGAAGCCGGGAGAGACGCACACTGGGGTTACGGAAAGTTTGCCGTATACCCTGGAAACAATTTTGCAGACCATCTACTGCCGTTTACAGAAGGAGCCTTTAAACTTTCTGGAAAAACAGGCAAGGCTTCTGCCGTTATGCCATATTACACTATTTCAGTGGACCAAGACGATATGAACAGTGAAAATGTAGGGAATTCATATAATAAATATCTCATCTCAGATCTTCTGAGAGACAGGTATGGATATGGTGGTGTCGTTTGTACAGACTGGCTAATTACTGGAGATGAACCAGCTGCCGTTGATATTTTTGCAGGTAAACCATGGGGAGTAGAACACTTGACAGTTGCTGAACGTCATTATAAAGCTTTGATAGCAGGAGTTGACCAGTTTGGTGGGAATAATGAGGCTGCTCCAATTATTGAAGTATATGAAATGGGTGTAAAAGAACATGGCGAAGAATTTATGCGTAAGCGCTTTGAAACATCAGCTGTTCGCTTATTATTAAATATTTTCCGTCTAGGTCTATTTGAAAATCCATATTTGGATGTTGAAAAAAGTGCTGATACAGTTGGAAGCCCAGAATTTATGGCGAAGGGTTACGACGCGCAATTAAAGTCAATTGTTATGGTGAAAAATAAAAATCAACTTCTGCCCTTAGTAAAAAGGAAGACTGTTTATATATCAAAACGCTATTTAGTTGCTGGAAAGAACTGGTTTGGTATGGAAATACCTGAAAAGTATGAATACTCATTTAATTTAGATGTGGTAAGGAAATATTTCAATGTGACAGATAAACCTGATGAGGCAGATTTTGCGTTAGTTGGTATATCAAGTCCAGAGGGTGAGGGCTTTAGTAGAGAAGATGTGGAAAACGGTGGAACAGGATATGTTCCGATTAGCTTACAGTATGGAACATATACGGCCGAATTCGCACGTGAAAAAAGTATAGCGGGCGATGTAAGAGATGTATTGGATCGTACTTACAAAGGGAAATCCTTTACCCCTCGAAATACGACTGATCTTGAGTTGGTACAAAAGACAAAAGAAGAGATGAAGGGTAAACCTGTAATTGTGTCTCTACTTTTATCAAAACCTACTATAGTTGAGGAGTTTGAATGTAACATCGATGCTCTCCTCTTAAATTTTGGCGTACAGGACCAAGCTCTACTTGATATTTTAACAGGAGTAACTGAACCTTCAGGACTTCTTCCAATGCAATTGCCAGCACATATGAAGACAGTTGAAGAACAATACGAAGATGTACCACATGACATGGTATGTCACTTAGACACAGAAGGAAATGAATATGATTTTGCTTTTGGGCTCAATTGGTCCGGTGTCATTCAAGATGATCGAACAAAAAAATACAAAAAGAACCATAAAATAAGAAATTAAGCTATTAAGGAGGTAAAAGCATGGAAATTACTCAGTTACGAACAAACCAGATTACGAATCCTTTAGGGTTTGAATTTGGACGAGTAAATTTATCATGGGTGACAGCAGCGGGTGATAGTCTATCCGTTTCACAGAAAGCAGCGCAAGTAGAAGTCAGCTTAGCATCTAATTTTTCAGCCGTCCTTTTTGATAGTGGAGTTCAAGAGGAGATTAATAGTTTAGGATATTCACTTGACCTAGAATTAAAACCTCGTACACGTTATTACTGGCGGGTAACAGTTTGGGGGGATGCTGGTGACAGTGTTACTAGTGATACAGCATGGTTTGAAACAGCAAAAATGGATGAAAAATGGCAAGGGAAATGGATTTCACCTGACCTTGATAAAGAAATACACCCCCTAATTAGAAAAGAATTTATGTTACCAACGGGTATAGTTTCTGCTAGAGTCTATCTTTCTGGATTAGGAATCTATGACTTACAAATTAATGGTAAGCGTGTAAGTGACGAGTATTTTGCACCGGGGTTTAATGCTTATGATCATTGGATTCAGTATCAAACATATGATGTGACGGATTTAGTATCTGAAGGAAGTAATGCGATCGGAGTTATGCTTGGCAATGGCTGGTATAAGGGACGTTTTGGATTTGACGGTGGACACCATGAATTGTATGGGAGTGAATTTGCTGTAATCGGAGAGATTTTTGTAACACTTGAAGACGGCTCGACAGTTGTTATAGGTTCTGATGAGAGTTGGAAATGCACATCATCACCAATTACGTTCAGTGGTATTTATGATGGAGAAATCTATGATGCAAATCTTGAAATTCCAAATTGGTCACATGCGGATATGGATGATAGTAGCTGGACAGGAGTTACACTAACAGCAGTAAAAACTGATAAATTCCTAGCAAGGCTAAGCTTACCTGTAAAGATTAAAGAAGTTCGTAAACCAGTTGATATCATTACGACTCCGGCGGGAGAAACTGTTCTTGATATGGGGCAGATCATGACTGGGTGGGTTACTTTTAAAACAAATGCTCCAAAAGGCACAACATTACAACTTCAATACGGAGAAATACTGCAAAATGACTGTTTTTACAGAGATAATTTACGTACGGCAAAGGCAGTGTATACGTATATTTCAGATGGAAGTGAAAGAGTAGTACAGCCATATTTCACGTTTTTTGGTTTCCGTTATGTGAAGTTAACCGGATTTGATAAAGCAATTAATCTCGAGGACTTTACAGGATGTGTCATTTACAGTGATATTAATCAAACAGGTCATATCGAAACATCAAACCCATTAGTAAACCAATTATTTTTAAATGCATTATGGGGGCAAAAAGGAAACTTCCTGGATGTACCAACAGATTGTCCACAACGCGATGAGAGAATGGGCTGGACAGGGGATGCACAAGTATTTGCTTCAACCGCTTGCTACAATATGTATTCTCCAGCATTTTATAACAAATTTATGTTTGATTTAAGGGAAGAGCAAAAGCGCCTTGGCGGATCCGTCCCATTCATCGTTCCACAAATCAAACCAAAAGATGACCCTGGTTTTGTTACAGGACATGGTTCTACAGCTTGGGGTGATGCGGCAACAGTCATTCCATGGGTCCTTTATAAGCATTATGGAGACAAGGAATTACTTGACCTACAATTTGATACGATGAAGGATTGGGTAGACTACATCAAAAAAGTAGATGAAGAAACCGGCGGAAAGAGATTATGGCAGGATGGCTTTCACTTTGGTGATTGGTTAGCGCTTGATGGTCCAGATCCATTAAGCCCAATGGGTGGAACGGATGCTCATTATATTGCTTCAGCCTATTACTGCTACTCTGCACAGTTAGTGGCAAAAGCAGCGTCTGTATTAGGTAAAACCGAAGTAGCAGAAGAATACACGACACTTGCTAATGAGATTAAAGAGGCAATAAAAAGTGAATATTTTTCTCCAAATGGAAGAATCACGATTCATACACAAACAGCCATGATCGTAGCACTTTACATGGATCTTATTCCAGACAATTTTCGTATACGTGTCATAACTGATTTAAAAGCAAAATTACGTGCAGATAAGATGCATCTAAAAACGGGATTTGTCGGAACACCATATTTTTGCCATGTGTTATCAGAAAACGGAGCAAATGAAGATGCTTATACCCTATTATTAAATGAGGACTTTCCAAGCTGGTTATTTGCAGTCAAATTAGGGGCAACAACTATTTGGGAGCGATGGAATTCAGTTCTAGCAGATGGAAGTATTAGTGATACAGGAATGAACTCATTGAATCATTACGCATATGGCTCAATCGCAGAGTGGATGTATACGCAAATGTGCGGAATTAATCCGGTAGAGAATGCACCAGGATATCGCAAAATTGTGTTCAATCCGAAACCATATGGAAAATTATCATATGCAAAGGCAAAGCTACATTCAGCAAGCGGCTTAATTGAGAGTGGCTGGGAAATCCATAAAAATGGTAAATTATCATTTGCTTTTAAAGTACCATTCAATTCTACAGCTGAATTTATTTTACCTGATGCTGTAATAGATAAAGTAATAGTGAACGGTCAACCATTGATTAGAAGTGAAATTAAGGCAGTACAAGAAGATGATCACGTAAAAGGAGAATTAATTGCAGGTACGTATCAGATAGAATATATCCCTGCGAAAGATTATATCTTGAAATATAGCTCAAACAATAGTATTAGAGAGTTACTAAGTAACGAGGAAACAGAAGAAATCTTAGCCGAATTACTACCAGATGTGATTTCGAACCAAATCATTCTTCACCGATTCGCGGAGAGTTCATTGAGAGAATTGAGTCACTCTCCATTAGGTGCAAAAGTAGTAACAACTGAACAATTAGAAAAACTGGATGAGAAGCTATCTTTCGTTCATGTATAAACAAGAGAGTCCTAAGGAGTATATTCATTCATTTTATAAGGAGGAAAAGTAGATGGCCTTATTACAAGTGAGCTTTAAATCGAAGGCACTTATGATGCAAACATCCGTAAATGTATTACTGCCTATAGGAACAAACAGAATAGATATCGAGAGCATATCAGACCTAACATATGAGCATAAAAAGTTTCCTATAGTATATCTTTTGCATGGTGCAACTGACGATCATTCCTGTTGGTTACGTTTATCTTCGATAGAAAGGTATGCTGAAGATAAAGGGATTGCTGTTGTCATGCCAAATGCTGACTTAAGCTGTTATAGTGATATGATTCATGGCCATAAGTATTGGACGTACATTAGTGAGGAATTGCCAAACTTTATTGAGGCTGCTTTTCCTATCTCAAATAAACGTGAAGATACTTTTGCGGCAGGATTATCAATGGGAGGCTACGGTGCATTCAAACTTGGGTTGCGTAAACCGGAGAAATTTGCAGCTGTTGCGTCACTGTCGGGTTTATTAGACTTAGTTGACTCTTTGAACGGACCTGGTCCAAGCTTTTTTGAAAATGTATTCGGCGATAGCTCTACTGTTCCTAAAAGTAGGAATGACTTAGTATACGTATTGGAACAATTGAAGAAAGAAAATAAAATAATCCCTAAATTATTCCAGGCATGTGGAACAGAAGATTTCCTATATCAAAATAATCATACATTTAGAGACTTTGCGAATGGTTTAGGAGTGGACTTACATTATGAAGAAGGGCCAGGTGGACATGAGTGGAGCTACTGGGATACGAATATTCAACGAGTATTAGATTGGCTGCCACTTGAAAGCAACAAAATCGTTAAATAATCTCTCAAAAGAGAAAGGTAATTTATAGTAAAACACGGAAGGAATGTACAGACAAGTAAACTTTGAATTTTCCAATTTTTGTACGTTTGTTTCATTTAAATCCATATATAAAAGGAGATATCAAAATGAATCGTCCATACATGACTGTTACCGAAGTCACCGACTATGGCCCATATGTAACAAAAATCATTCTCCCGCTGCCTGAAACTGTTAAATCAGAGGTGATAACGGAAGATACCTTCAATGTTTATGTAGAACGAAGAAATAAAAAAAACGGTGAAATTCTTCAATTAAGAAAAGACTTTATATCGGAAGAGACTCATTCGTCAAAAGGGTATTGTCTAGTTACAAAAGCTTATACATCAGACGTTGAAGGGAATAAAACAACAATAGGAAGTTACGTTACACTAGAACTTGAATGTGAGGCAATCGATCGTTTAAATTCTGAAATTGCATATTTGGAACACAATGTATTTGTATTTTGCGATTTTCGTATAACACAGGTAAAAGAAATACAAACCGAAAATGATCCCATTTCTGGTCTTGTTTATGATCATTTTAGCGCCGGTAAAATGGAGCAAGTCAGAGGGTGGGTAAACAGTAAGTCCTCTTATGCTGAGTTGCCTCTGCGTTTTGGCTATTATTCACCAAATATGAGTAAGGAAAAACGTCCTCTTATCATTTGGTTGCATGGCGGAGGGGAAGGTGGCTATGACACCACAGTTGCGTATGCTGGAAATAATGTCGTAAATTTATCAAGTGAAAAAGTACAGAAAATATTCGGAGGAGCTTATGTTCTAGCTCCACAAGTACCTACAATGTGGATGGATGATGGCTCTGGAGAGTTTACTTGGGGTGGTAATTCGAAGTACGTTTCGGCATTGAAAGCGCTCATTGACGAGTTTGTAAGTGTTCATCCAAACATAGATGTAAATCGTATTTATATTGGTGGCTGTTCAAATGGAGGGTTTATGACAATGCGTATGATCATTGATTACCCCGGCTTCTTCGCTGCAGCGTTTCCTGTATGCGAAGCCCTTCTGGATAAAATGATTACAGATCAACAAATTAAAGATATTAAAAATACACCTATTTGGTTTACACATGCCCAAAATGATACGATTGTGGATCCGGAGATTACAGCAATTCCAACTTATGAGCGACTACTAAAAGCCGGTGCACCAAATGTTCACTTTTCATATTTTGATAAGGTAGTAGATACGTCAGGTATTTTCAAGGATTCTGAAGGCAACCCTTTTGAATTCTTCGGACATGGTACCTGGATCTATATGCTAAAAGATGAATGTGTACTAGATTACGATGGTTCTCCCGTAAAAGTAAATGGAAAAGACGTAACTCTTCTTCAGTGGTTGGCACTACAATCAAATCGTATAGGTCATAATAAGGATACAAGTGAAATTCAATACAATAAAATAAATTAAGGTGGGAGCGTGTTTGTCAGATTAATAAAATAATATGGCTGAAAAAAATTATGGCGGAAAATAATTACGCTAATCTTCCAATTGTACAAAAATTGCACTGAGTAAAATGTAAGGATATGTATGGTCTAAACCTAAAGGTGTAAATGAAACGTCATAAACCGTCGATATGAGGATGTATGACGTTTTTATAATTTTTTCTATAAATTTGAATCCACGTATTCATTTATAAACTTATAATATGCTTAATTAACTTCTACTTTAATCCCATACTCATTAAAAGCCTTTTTCATTTCTTCTTTTGCTTTTTCTTCATCATCACCATGAATTTCTAATGTATACTGAGTAGAATTAGACATCAAGGATACACTTAGGCCAAGAAAACTTTTTACATCAATTATTTTTTCTTCTGCATGCAGGACAATACTTGATTTAAATTTGTTTGCAGTATTAACAATCGAAGCCATATCCTTTACATTAATTGAGCCTGATTGTAAAGCCTGTGCTAATTTTGATGCATTAGATGCTCTTTTATTAAACTCCATTATTTAATGCCTCCTTAATAAACGGTTTGTGTTTAGTTTAAGTATACCATTGAATATGAGTGTAGGGATTATACAGTGAAAATAGACATTTAAACTTTTTGAATTCTGAATATTGAAAAAATAAATTTTCTAAAGAGTTTGACGTTGTTTTTTTCCTTAGAGTATAATTTAATCACAAGTTAATAATTTGTGACGGAGATTAGGAGATTCACGAAAAAGTACCTGTTATGGTGTTTTTTTGTTGAATCTTCTTTTTTAGTTTTAGATGTCTTTTAGAAGAAGCGATGTGAAAATATGAGATTAATACGATTCCCCAGGTTTCGCCATTTAAAAAATCAATTACTAATCCAGAATACTCTAAATATTATTTTGATCATAGGGTTAACTGCAATCGTAACTTATACGATTGCCAAACAGATTCAGATAAAGGAGGCAATAAGATACAATACGATCATGGTCACCCAAATAAGTAAAAGTGTCGATAATATGGCAGAATCCTTTAACCGTGTTATGGATGGCATATCATTTAATAATGACATCCAGAGCCTATTAAAAACTCAATATGAAACGAATCAACAAGAGTACGTATTAAATAAGAATTTAACTTCAAAAGTAACAGATGAAACGATCATGTTCGATGAAGTTGATCTTATCTACCTATACGATACTGAAAGAGTAAGAGTGAATTTAAGGAGAAGGGTGAACAATTCAAACTTCGACTTTTTTAATACTATGGATACAAAGAAATATGATAGAAATGGCAAAGTAACATGGGAAGTTGAGCAATCTGTGATTACAGCTAATAGGAAGATTTACGATATACAGTCAGATAAAATGAATGACATTGGCTATCTAACGATGTCCATGAATCAATCATATTTACAGGAAAGGATTCAAAAATTTGATCCAACAGAGGAAAGGCATATCATTATCCTTGATAAAAATAATCATGTTGTTTTATCAAATACAGGCAGCGAAGAATTAAAAGCGGTTACAACATGGCTTTCTAGTAAAAATCAACATGATGATAACTCTAATCCTATTCTTGAAGCTCCTAACTCGGAAAAATTGATTATTAATAAATATCAATCTGACTTAACAGGGTGGAAGATTATTTCGTTAATTAGTTTACATGAGATTTCGGAAGGGCCTGCCCTTATTGGCAAATCGGTTTTTCTAATAGGAGTAATATCTATTATAGTTGGCATTATTGTGATTTGGTTCAGCACCAATTATATCGTCAAACCTATAAATCAACTAAGTGCAGTAATGGATGAAGTAGAAAAAGATAATTTTAATGTTCAGGTGCAGATCGACCGAGTGGATGAGTTGGGAAGAGTAGGAGAAAGCTTTAATAGAATGATGGGGAAAATTAATACCTTAGTTTTTGATATCTATAAGAAAGAGATTAGTGAAAAAGAGGCTCATCTCAGAGCGCTTCAGGCTCAAATAAATCCACATTTTCTCTATAATACATTGGATACAATCAATTGGATGGCTCAATATGGAGATGCTGAAAAGGTGAATAAAATAACAACAGCTTTAAGTAGATTGTTAAAAACGAGTATAACAAATAATCGTGAGTTTATTAGACTTGAAGAAGAAATGAATTATATTGACGATTATATGGCCATTCAAAGCATTAGATTTCAGGATAAAATTCATTATTCAGTTCATATGGATTCAGAAGTTAAACAATATGTTGTACCTAAATTAATTCTGCAACCAATCGTTGAAAATGCAATGATTCATGGAATAGAAAAGAAAATAGGTAATGGATATATTTTTATTAATGGAATGATTAAAAATAACAAATTACACATACAAGTTATTGATAATGGGGTTGGCATGGATGAACGTACTGTTACAGCACTATTGGAAGGTAAGTACGAGAAAATTGATGAATCAAAAGGTACAGGCAATGGAATTTTAATTGTACAAAACCGTATTCGATTATTATATGGGAAAGATAATGGCCTGAAGATTGAAAGTAATAAAAACATCGGAACGTTGTTTGAAATCGTTTTACCTATCCAAAGGGAGGAGGACTAAAATGTATAAAGTACTTATTTTGGATGATGAACCATTAATAAGTAAAGGCTTGTCTGAGAAAATAGATTGGACAGGACTTGGGTGTGAGATTTGTGGAATAGCCTCGAATGGATTCGAGGGGAAGAAGATGATAGATGAGCTCAATCCTGATATTGTGGTGTCGGATATTGTTATGCCGGGTCATACCGGATTGGAATTGGCTGAGTATGTTCAGCGAAATCAAAAGAAGACGATAATCATTCTATTATCAGGTTACGATGAATTTAGCTATGCTAAGGAAGCACTTCAACATGGTGTTTTTGATTATTTACTTAAACCAACAGACAAAGACGAAGTCAGCTATGTCATAAAAAAAGCAGTAAATAAAATTGAGCAACATAGGGATAAAGAGAAAAATTATGAATATATGGAAACAGCCCTTCAAGAGAGCAAACCCATTATAGAGCAGTCAATATTATATGACATTACTGTTAAAGGGAATATAAATACGCATCATTTAAGAAGAATGGATAACAATAAACTAACCAATGGAAAAGGTGCTGTAATCACAATTCAACTATTTAATGATTTACATCATACTCTCTCTTTTCAACCGATAATAGATTCTATTGAGAAACTATTTTTAAACAAAGGTATTCAAGTAAGAATGATCACACATGATCAGCAACTTCATATTTTGCCTTCTTTATCACAAACCTTACCAAATAAAGTAGTAGAAGCACGATTAAAAGAAGTAGCTGAACGTATTCTATATTTTCTATCTATTGAGGAGCGGTTAATCGTTTCAATTGGTATTGGAGAACTTTACGCTTCCGTAGATTCTTTACATACCTCCTACCTGCAATCTGTTAAAGCGTTGTCAAAGAGTTATTTCACTGGGACGGGTCAACTTCATATTTTTGACGATGAAAAATTAGGACAGATTAATAATCAATTATCATTCAAATCTACGAGCTTTGTGGAAGGGTTTGAAGAATGGGAGCTTGAGGTGCTTTCGAATAGATTTAAAGAGTTATTTGAGATCTTTAAATCTACTTTTGATAAAACGCCTATATTAAATCATTGCTTAGAGTTATTAATTAAGCTAGGTCTTGTTGTATCAAAATGGGATAAAAATTTTGAATTGGAAGTTGGGTATGAACAGCTTGAACGGATTCATACATTTGAAGAATTACGAGATTTTATGTACGAGATCTGTGTAGAGATGAAACATCATCTTTATAAAACAATGAATAATAATAACTTAGGATTAGTAGAGCAAGCAAAACAAATAATCGAACAGCAATATAGTAATCCGGATTTAAATGCACAATTTATTGCTGAAAAACTAAATGTTAGCGTTAGTTATTTGAGTCGGACCTTTAAAAAGGAAACGGAAGAAAATCTAAGTACTTTTTTAACAAATAGACGAATTAACGTTGCCAAAATGCTATTAGATAATACTGACTTAAAAGCAAATGAAGTGTCAAAAAAAGTAGGTTTTCTGGATTCAAGATACTTTGGACAAGTCTTTAAGAAATTTACGAGAACGACTCCTTCAGCTTATAAGAAAATTAAATGAGGGAAGATATAAATGATGTTCAATTCCACTTTAACCTATCAATTCATGAATCAACTACTTTCAAAGAAATGGAGAGGATGTGTATGAAAAGTAAATGGAAAAAGATATGCCTAACATGGCTAACAGTATTTCTATTTGTTATGGTAGTCGCATGCTCTGACGGTGCTTTTGTTAAAGATATGGAAAATAAGGAAACGAAAGAGAAAGTAACGTTAGAGTTTCTCTGGTTTTCGGCAGGAATTGAAGGAGAGGTTATGCGGAAAATCATTAAAGAGTATCAAGCGAAAAATGACCATGTTGAAATCAAATTAATTGAAGTTGGCTATAGGGATCTTGAAACGAAATTAAAAACAATGATAGCGAGTGGACAGCCTCCTTCTTTGACTCGTATTTCAAATACCGGGATTTTTGCAGAGCAGGCTTTGGATCTTTCTTCATATGTAGGAGGAGTGGATGAATTTACTTCACAGTTTCTACCTTCTATTAAACCGTACTATGTAAAAGGTGACAAAATTATTGCTACACCAATGGATGTTTCGTCAAACGGATTGATCTATAACAAAACATTGTTTGAAAAAGCAGGAGCTACAGTTCCTCAATCACCTGATGAGGTATGGACATGGGATGAATTTGCTGCTGTCATTCAAAAGGTAAAGGAAAAAGGGGGAGCAAAATACGGATTAGTAATTGATGGAACACCCCATCGATATTCAACGCTACTCTATGAATTTGGCGGAAGTATTTTTACTGAAGATTTATCTAAACCGGCAATCAATAATGAGGAAGGTGTTGCAGCACTGGACTACTTTATCAATCTGCATAAAGTAGGGATCATTCCTGAATCTGTTTGGTTAGGTGGAGAAAATCCGGGTAAACTTTTCCGTTCGGGAACCACTGCTGCATACTTAGCTGGTAATTGGATGTTAAGCAATTACAAGGATATTGAGAATTTTGAGTGGGGTGTAACGTACCTTCCAAAAAATGAGATCCGTTCATCTGTCCCAGGTGGAAATTACATTATGGGCTTTAAAAATACAGGGTTAGAAGATGAGACAGCTGATTTTATTAACTATTTATCATCACAAGAAATTAATGCAAAATTCAATCAAGAGTCACTATTTTTAAGTGCAAGAAAGGATAATAGTGAACTAGATTATGAGTTTGGTAAAGAGATGTTTAAAACCTTCTCAAACGAATTGGAAAATACACCGATGGCAGCAGCAAATGATTGGGGAAATCAAGTTGTTATATCAAAGGTATCTTCTGATATGACAGATGCAGTAGTAGAAGCTTTAAGTGGAGAAACTACATCAAAAGAAGCAATGGATAAGGTAGCGAAGGCATTAGAACAGGCTATTGTTGATACTGAATAAACTCGAAGCCGTCACTTATCTTGAAAAATAACCCCTTTTAATAGAAAGTCCTATACAGTAGATCAAAATATTCAACAAGTAACTCAAAATTTTCAACAAACTTACTCTTCCCCTATTTGATAACATAATGATCAAGAAACATTTCGTTTCGATTAAATAGTAAGCGATTTCAATAAAGGGGGACAGATGAACTAGTTTAGGTATTAGTTAATCGCTTTTATTAAATTAATCTATGACTGAAGGAATTTGAGAGGGGAGAAAGAGAATGAAAAAAGTATTGTGTCTGGGAGTTATTGCATACATGGTATGCTTGTTATTTAGCAATAATATATCAGTGTTTGCTTCAAAGTCTTCTGAAGTTGATTATGCTAAATATAAACCTGGTGTAACTGTGAAGGCGGATCCTACTTCTCCGACCGGCTATTATGCGACGTTTATTTACGAGGATGATACTAAAGAAGCAACAAAGGTTGAACTATATAGTGACACCTTCAATCATTTCACACTTGAAGATGGTTTTGCAAACCCATATCAACCGAAGGATTACAAAGCAGGTATGTTCCCAGCTGGTGGTAATAGTGATACAACATTATATGTAAACATGGAGAATCTTGGTGATCATTTATGGGGAGCAAAAGTTCCACTTTCCAGCGGTGCTTTTGTCTACAATTTCCGTATCACTAATCCGGATGGTAGTACAACGGCAAGACTGGATGACCCTAATAATCCGACGCTAACCAATACGGCGACAAATATTTCTAGTCTGTCTAGTATGGTCTATGTTCCGTATAAATCGAAAACAATGGGAACAGGAGATTTTCTTGATCGCTCAGTAGAGCTTCCCCGCAAAGATAAAAAGACAGGCACGGTGGAAACTGTATCCTATACAGGAGCTGCCGATGATAAACGCGGTCTTGCGGTTTACCTGCCTGACGGATATGATCCTAACCGCGAAGAACCTTACAAGGTGCTTTACCTTACTCATGGTATGTCTGGCGATAAATATGGCAATGAACTGCGTTGGATGAACGAGGGAGCAGTGGCTAATATTACAGACAATTTGATTGCAGATGGAACGGCTGAGCCGTTTGTTGTCGTAACCATGAATAATCAGGACTTTAATTGGGACTATGGAAAAATAGAAGAAGATCAATTTGAATATATTATGCCTTATATCGAAGCTAACTATAATGTATATGATAAGCCTGAAGGTCGCGCTTACGCTGGTTTGTCAATGGGTGGAATGACCACTAATCGGATGTATTTTAACCACGCAGACGAATTTGCCTATTTTGGAATTTGGAGTTATGCAGTGACGGGTGATGAACTGAACAACATTGATACTTATAGTGATTTGGACAAACCATCTGTAATGCTGGGCACAGGTATTTGGGACTTTGGACTTGAACCGGTGAAAAACTTAGACAAGGCACTGACAGAAAAGGGAATTGACCACGCATATCTTGAAGTTCCTGCAGCGCATGACTGGGAAACGTGGCAGTTGTTATATGCCGCTTTTGTAGAGGATCATCTGTGGAAAGCTGACCAAGACGACAGCGGAGATCAAAACGACAATGGCAATCAGGGTAACAAAGGTAATAAAGGTAATAACGGCAACAAAGCAAACAATGGCAATTAAGGTAAAAACAGAGACAAAGAGAAAGAATTACGAATAGTTAATATCTGTAAGAAGGTATAATGATAGAGAGTCTGACCCAAATTTTTGAGGATCAGGCTCTCGTATCATATATAGATAAAGTAATGATAGAGAATGTTGATGAGCAAAAATAGTAATGATCCCGAATAGAGCCTTTATTCAAAGCGGGTGTTTATTAAAAAACTAGCATTCTCTTATAATCGGTATTTATATTTAAGTAAATGTAAGGGATTACTATTTACTAGCGCGTTGGGTTATTGCATACTATTTTGAAATTGAAAAAATTATTATCAATAGCAGCAACGGGAATTTTTCTTTATCACCACTTCATAATACGTTTAAAGCGGAAACTGAAACTAATGGTAACTACTTTAATGACTTCCAATGCCATCTTAAATAATTTATAGGAAGAATTAGTTATTTATTTTTCCAGTTATAAGAAATTAGAAAAGAATTGTACCTATTAATTTATCGTAGTGAGAAGCTTCACTCCCTTATATATAAGGGAGTGAAGCTTTTTTATTATCATTGAATCACATTTACAAGTCGATTTATTACTAAATTAAGAATATATATCAATTTAGTTACATAGATGATTATCACTTGTGAATCTTTACTATATGTACAAGTGATAAGTGTTATTAACATGTCTAGAGGCTTCCAAGAGTAAGTCCCGCATTTATGGACAGACATACCAAAAGTACATTAAAGGCTGAAGTCACAAGGTTTAATAGTATAGTGAGTGAAATACCAAGAGTTAGATAAATTTCATAATTCATAAAAACATACTTCACTTTACATGAGCTCTTTATCATTTATTTTGTTGCATTTACAACAAAGTTTGGGTACATTTAATATAAGTTATTTTTATTGTATTTACAACAATACATGAGCTAAGGAGCCTATTATGAAGGAAATTCTTCGTGAAATTGGAATGATAGCAAGAGCTTTAGATTCTATAAGCAATATAGAATTTAAAGAATATGACCTTACCAAAGGCCAGTATTTGTACCTTGTGAGAATATGTGAAAGTCCAGGAATCATTCAAGAAAAGCTAGCTGAGATCATAAAAGTAGATCGAACAACTGCTGCTCGAGCTATAAAAAAGCTTGAGATAAATGGTTTTATTGAAAAGAAAAATGATGAAAATAACCAAAAAATAAAAAAGCTTTTTCCAACAGATAAAGGAAAAAATGTGTATCCCTTCATAAAAAGAGAAAATGAACATTCCAATCATGTGGCATTAGAGGGATTTACTGATATTGAAGTGGAGACCATTTATCATTTACTCCATAGAGTTAGGAAAAATGTAGAAGTCGATTGGGAATTCGTGAAGAAAGGAAACAAGAGAAATTATTAATCATCTATAGGGGAGACATATGAATGACAATAACGATAAAAAAATGCACTATTCAGAATCTGCGCATGCTTCAAGAAATTAGTTATGTAACATTTATTGAGACATTTAAGCATCATAATTCACCCGAAAATATGTATGCTTTTTTGGAAAGGGCATTTAACTTACACCAACTAGAAAAAGAGTTATCCAATCGTTCTTCACAATTCTTTTTTATTTATTTAAATGATGAAGTAGCTGGATATTTAAAGATTAATATCAATGATGCTCAGTCTGAAGAAATGGGTGATGAATCACTTGAAATTGAAAGAATTTATATAAAGAAGGAATTTCAAAAACATGGACTTGGTAAATATCTACTAAATAAAGCGATTGAACTTGCAATGGAATGTAATAAACGGAAAATCTGGCTGGGTGTATGGGAAAACAATGAAAATGCTATTGGTTTTTATAAAAAAATGGGATTTGTTCAAACAGGAACTCACTCTTTTTATATGGGTGATGATGAACAAACGGACTTTATTATGACCAAAACACTCATATAACTTCTTCGAAAGGTGGATTATGATGTATATTCCAAAACATTTTAACATCACAGATGAAACGGTGGCTTACGACATTATAAAAGAACATAGTTTTGCGACTCTTTTTTCTCAAAACAATAGAATGCCATTTGCCACTCATTTACCGTTAATTTTGAACAAGGAGAAGTCTTACTTATACGGACACTTTGC
>NZ_JAEK01000017.1 GCF_000518865.1 Bacillus sp. J37
ATCATTCCTTTTCTAGCTTTGAGGGTTTCTTTAGGAATCTGGTCATCATCAGCGTATTTCTTTGCAGTACGCCAGTTAACTCCCACTATTTTCTGTATTTGGGAGATTGATAGTCCTTTGTTGTTTCTTAAATTTTTGATACAATTAATATCAGACATTGCTAGCATCCTTCCGTAACCTCCATGTATTGATTCGACACCATTACATTAGAGGGACTTGGGGTGACTGGCAAGTCTTTTTTTATGCCCTTATTAAAATAAGTGCAGGACTCTGCATTTTTCTGTTGCAAAGGTCTGCACTTCTATTTTGCAATAAACAAAAACTAAACAGGATCTTTAATAATTAATATTAGGTTAAAAATCTATTAATATTTTTTACAATAACTTTTTATGAAACTAGGTAAATTAGTCCTTCTATGTTTCAACTCTCAGTCTGTAGTCTTACCTGTAAGTAAGTATAAATAGT
Source organism: Bacillus sp. J37 (assembly GCF_000518865.1). Lineage (GTDB taxonomy): Bacteria > Bacillota > Bacilli > Bacillales > Bacillaceae > Metabacillus. The sequence goes on from NZ_JAEK01000017.1 coordinate 466, forward strand.
TTACATACATTTCATTATGTTCGGAAAAAATGAGGGTATCGATAAAAGGAAGGATGGTAAGATGAAAAATAAATTAAGTTATGAGTCAGATGGGAAAATGGGGAAGCATAAAGGTAAAAAGCAAAATATAAAGAATAACAGCAAAGAGAAAATGTTTTTTAATACAACACAAAATAGTGAATGATAAAAAAAGAGGTAGAGGGAAGTAATGATTTTCTCTTAACCTCTTGTCACTGTTATTGATTATTTTGTGCTCTTTTTATAAAAGAAATTTCGTCCTCAATTAAGCCGCATGTCCCGCATTGAATGCGGTATTCGGGTCCCTTATAGGAAATGTGAAAAGGGTCTAATGCAGATTGATCTAGTTGTTCCACAACATCTCCAGTTTGTGGGTTTAATTTTACAGATTTAACTTGTTGTTCAATAATATTGAATCTTGTTCTATTGGTTTTGCAATTTGGACATAAATACGGTGATGACATAGAATCATGACCTCCATATGTGTTTTTCTTATTATTCACAATTGGTGGGATTTTATGTTTGAAAAAGTGGATTTGTTGACAAATGTATAATGAAGTTGTGTTCATTTATTCATGATAAAATATAAAAGGATGACAAATAAAGTCATCCTTATTTCAAAGAGGTTATTAAGCATTTAATAATTTATTAAATAAGATAATAAAATTCTTAATATCTTCCTCACTAAACTCATTAAATTTATTCAATAAAAAATCTGTTTTTTTCTTTTCAAACAATAGAAGGGTGTTTTTTCCTTCTTCCGTAAGGTGTATGTCTACAATTCGGCGATCTTGAACAGAACGAATACGGTCGATCCATTTTTTTTCAATTAGAGAGTCTGTTATAGCTGTAATGTGAGAAGCAGATACACCCAACATTTTAGATAAATCGGAAGACTTTTTGGGACCATGTTCAAATAAAGTCTTTAATATAAAAAACTCATTTCTTGACATTTCGTTATCGTAGACAAGATTCATTTCTTGGCGTAATTTTCTATATACATGTCGCATTAAAGCTTCCATTTCATACATCTTTTCTTGACGATTATTCAACTTTTTTCCTCCGTACTTACATAATATCCTTTTAATTAGACTAAGGAAGTTCTATGGATGTGTCAAGAGATATCATATTAAATAAGGTAAGCAGTTTACTTTTCCAGGATACAATACATGCTATATAATAGAAATCATTAGTCAATATGAAAGTAGGGTGATTAAATTAATGAGTAATAATCATAATTTAGAATTAGCTACGTTTGCGGGTGGATGTTTTTGGTGTATGGTTCAACCTTTTGATGAATTACCAGGTATTGAGAGTGTTATATCAGGCTATACAGGTGGAGACAAAGAAAATCCTACTTATGAAGAGGTATGTTCAAATACGACTGGACATTTAGAAGCTGTTCAAATTACGTTTAATCCGGATATTTTCCCTTATGAGAGGTTATTAGAGCTGTTTTGGCAACAAATTGATCCTACAGATAAAGGTGGTCAATTTTATGATCGCGGTGAATCATATCAAACAGCTATATTTTATCATTCTAAAGAGCAAAAAGAACGTGCTGAACAGTCTAAAAAAAATCTTGAAAATAGCAACAGGTTTTCAAAACCTATAGTAACTGAAATTCGTGAAGCAATGCCTTTTTATCCTGCTGAAGAATATCATCAGGATTTTTATAAAAAGAGTACAGGACGTTATAAACAATATCGTTCCGGTTCTGGGCGTGATCGGTTTATTGAACAACATTGGAAAGATAAAAATTATCTAAAAGCCACACTAACACCAATTCAGTATGAAGTCACACAAAAAAGTGGAACAGAGCCTCCATTTCACAATGAATATTGGAATCATGAAGAAGAAGGGATTTATGTTGATATCGTTTCAGGTAAAGCATTATTTAGCTCAACGGATAAATATGATGCGGGATGCGGATGGCCAAGTTTTACAAAACCGATTCAGGACTTTGAAGTGGTCGAAAAAGTAGATACTTCCCATGGTATGGTTAGAACAGAAGTTAGAAGTAAAACAGCTGATTCACATCTTGGACATGTCTTTGATGATGGACCGGGTCCAAGCAGGCTAAGGTATTGTATTAATTCGGCAGCATTAAAATTTATCCCAAAGAAAGATTTAGAAAAAGAAGGGTATGGAAAATATCTCTCATTATTTGAATAGTAAGTTAAAAAGGCTGAAGTTCAGCCTTTTTAAATGTAGACATACAAATTACTGATTATATAAAATAGAATATATTAGAGAAAAAGGAGTGGGGAAAGTGGCAGTTTTAGGTTTTGAACATGTAGGTATCCAAATAGCTGATATTGATAAATCAATTTCTTTTTACCAAGAGGTAGTAGGTTTAGAACTTCTTGATCAATTTTCACATACAGATGGGAAAATGAAATTGGCATTTTTAGGTGTGAAAGACCAAATTATAGTTGAATTAATTGAAGGATATAATCCGGATTTACCTGATGAAGGAAAAGTACATCATATTGCATTCAAAGTGGATAATATTGAAGCTGAGAGAAAAAGATTACAGTCTGCCAATGTGGAATGGATCTATGAAGATATTACCGTTTTACCGAATGGTGCAAAGTATATATTCTTTCGGGGCCCTGATAAAGAATGGATTGAATTCTTTGAAAATTAATGTGTATTAACCGTGCTAAGACCAGAAGCACGGTTTTTTCATTGTTACATATATAGAATGAAGTGGTTTTTTTACCTAGAAAATAGGCAAACACACAAACAATACAACCTACCGATAGCATAATGTAGAGTGAAATCAAAATAAATTATGGGAGTGAATTATTATGCATTGCTATAATGAGTGTGGATATCCATATGGTGGCGGTTACGGTTACGGGAACAGCTTCGTTTTAATCGTAGTCCTTTTCATCTTGCTAATCATCGTAGGTGCAGCTTATATTAACTAATCCGTCAGACACTTTTGGAGCTCAATATGGGCTCCTTTTTGTAAACTAAACAAAATATAAAGTTGACATATATTCACCTAATCATTACCATTATTAGTAGATTAATAAAAGGGGGAATATATGTGAATTGGGAGTTAGTGGCTGATGATGTAATAAACGGAAAAGTATTAACTACGAATGAAGCTCTATCAATTTTAGAATGTCCTGATGAAGATTTATTAAAATTATTGGACGGAGCATTCAAAATAAGAAGACATTATTATGGGAAAAAAGTAAAGTTAAATATGATTATTAATACAAAATCAGGATTATGCCCTGAAAACTGTGGGTATTGTTCACAATCCAGTGTGTCAAAAGCAACTATTCAGAAATATAGAATGCTAGATAAAGAGACGATCTTAAAAGGAGCAGAGCAAGCGCATCATCTTCAAGTAGGCACCTATTGCATTGTAGCGAGTGGAAGAGGACCTACGGATAGAGAGGTGAGCCATGTCACTTCTGCTGTAGAAGAAATTAAAGAAAAATATGGATTAAAAGTTTGTGCTTGTCTTGGGATACTTAAGCCAGAACAAGCAGTTAAATTAAAGGAAGCTGGAGTTGATCGTTATAATCACAATCTCAATACCTCAAGAGAACATCACAACGAGATTACAACTTCCCATACATATGATGACCGATTGAATACGATTGCTATTGTGAAAGAAAGTGGAATCTCACCATGTTCCGGGGTGATTGTTGGGATGAGAGAATCTCTTCTAGATGTTGTTAATATGGCTTTCAGCTTAAAAGAACTTGATGCTGACTCTATACCGGTAAATTTCTTACATGCTATAGACGGGACTCCGCTTGAAGGAACGAATGAGCTTAATCCAAGGTATTGCTTAAAAGTACTTGCACTATTTCGTTACACAAACCCAACAAAAGAAATCAGAATCTCAGGGGGACGTGAGGTGAACCTTAGATCACTTCAACCACTTGGATTATTTGCAGCAAACTCGATATTTGTGGGAGACTATTTGACAACAGTTGGACAAGAAAGCACGGCTGATCATAAAATGTTAGAAGACTTAGGGTTTGAAATAGATTTTCAATTTCATGAATCAAAAGTATAATTTTAAAAAGTGAATTTTGATAGAATGAATGTTAGAATATCTCTAGCTGTTCCATTTTATTTGGAATGCTTGAGGTATTTTTTTATATAAAAAACCTACGTTTTTCTAAAAGGTAATGGTTTTATTCCGTTCTTGAACAAGCTATAATTATACAATATTGTCAGCAGGAGGAATGACGTTTGAAATCTTTTTATCATTACTTAATGAAATATCGTCATCCTAAGCCACAGGATGAAATTTCTAAGTTTGCTAATGATGCTTATAATGATCATAGCTTTCCTAAAAACACAGATAATTATGATGAAATAAGCTCCTATTTGGAAATGAATGGCTCCTATTTAGTTAGTATGACCGTATTTGATGATGCATGGGAAAGGTATCAACAAGAAATTTTAAAAATTATTTAAAAGAAAGGCACAGGATGATTTCTATAGAATTATCCTGTGCCTTTTAAATGATAAAAAATTATATTGATAATAGTATATAACAAAATTTTTTTATAGAGGTACATACCGTTATATAGATCTGCAATGATTTTCAGGAACCCATGACGAAATGAAAAATACAGCATATACTATCTTATCCTTACAATCACGACAAAAGGAGAGATGGGGAAATGAAAAATAATCATCATAATAAACCAAAATTTAAAATAGGAGATATTGTCGTGATTATTATGTATGGAACGGTTGGCACGATAACAAAGCTTCATTTAGTAGACCAGCAATTTGTCTATGAAGTGAATCATGGGGATGTGTTGTTTTATGAAAATGCACTTCAATTATTTTCAGAATATGATGGGACTATTGTCGAAACAGAAAAGATAAGTATAGAAGTTCTCTACCAAATTGGTGATATCGTTTTGGTTAAAGGATATGGAACTTCCTTGTTTAGAATTGTGGGAGTGAGAACAGAAGTTTGGAGATACGCAGAAGATGGATGGGAAGAAATTACTTATGAGTTAACTAGAATGTCAGATGGAGAATGGTTAGAGGCGACAGAAGATGAAATGAGCCTAATGATAAGTAATCAAGAGGCTGAAGAAATTATTCAGCAAGTTCATTTGCATAACACAATATCTGATGAAAGCCGTTACTATGCTTCTTTGATTCATCAATATATTGGCCTGGAACCATCAAGTGATAATAGAAACTCAGATGATAAAAAGCAATTGATTGATGAAATGCTTGATATCTACAATGATTATAAAACACTTTATAATCTTTTTCATGATCAGGAATATTTAGACATGATGAATTTGGTGTTAAAAAGCTTATCAAGGTACAAGGATATTGATTCAATACATTAATTCTTACAGTAAAAACATAATGAAAATGAAATAAGGAATACAGAAAAAAATAACCCCATAAAATAAGCCTTTTAGAATAAAGCTTAATAATTGATCAAAGCCATCACCATCAATAAAATCCAACATGTTATGTTTCTCAACTTTTTCTAACTTACCATTGATTTTTGTGCTAGTAACCTCATTTATCATCCTAATATACCCCATTTCTTTATATGCTTGTCCATCTAAAACTATTTATATGAAAAGAATAGATGTTTATTCCATTTTTCTTTTTATATCATCCAAAAAAATAATTCACTTAAGTTGCATATGTCTCTGTGCATGGACATAAAAAATAGAAGGGGGGCGATATTGTGAAGGAAATAGAAGTAATTATTGACACAGAGGAGATTGCTGAGTTCTTTTACAATGAGCTCACAAAAAGAGGGTATGTTCCAGGTGAAGACGAACTTGGAGAGCTTGCAGATATCACATTTGATTACCTTCTGAACAAATGTATAATCGATGAAGATTTAGAGTTTGAAGACAATGAATAATGCAAAATAGTAAAAAGAGGATGTCTCATAAGGTTCTGATTGATAAAACATTTTCTCTATATAGCATGTAAATGATTTTTGTTAGCTATATATAAGAAAAGAGAACCTTTTATCGAGATATCCTCTTTTTTGTTGTTTTTAATTCACAAAAAGGTTTCGGTCTAGTTAATCATGTTCTTCACTTTGTCTAATGACTTCATTAGGGTTAAATCCCGTTTAACATCTTTCGTAATATCCTGAAAATCAGCTTTTACTTCATCTCTCCAGGACTTAACCTGTGAGTAATTTGTATACCAATCGTGGTAAGTCGGAAAACGATGTATGACGTTACCCCAGGCAAGAATAAGAGAAGGACTAAATAGTTTAGATTGATTATGGTTTGACGTATATTCATGTGGCCAGTAATCAGAACGAGAACCTGTATGAACATGTTTATTGGCAAAATCAAAAATAGAGGAGTATGCTTGTTTTGAAAACAGAATATGATAAAGTTTTTTCCCAATATTAATTCTGGTTTGCACAGATTGGAAGTTGTGTACTTCGATTCCTGATAAGGAATATTTTCGTAAAAAAGTGTATTTTTTATAAGGGAAAACAACATGGGTAAAACCCATGACTTCTTGTATCATATACACAAAAGTTTGAAAGATCGCTTGTTTTGTATGGTTTAAAGTCATGAGATGTTTTTCAACATATTGTTGTTCATTTGTAATTAATGCAAATGTCAGAAATGTTGAAGATAACTTGTTCTGGAAAAAAAAACTCCATATCGGCGTCATAAATGTCGAGACAGAAAACAAAGGTAATAAATGGAAATACGAAATATTATCTTCTATGCTTTTTTTATATAGGAGCAGTTGGGGATACGCATCATGAAAAATTAATGAATTAGCGCGTTCAAGGAACTGAAAAAGGCTGACTTGCTGGGCAGGAGAGAGAATGGAAGAAAGGATGGAATTTTTTAAGTCAGTCATATTGTATCCGCCATTTCGTGAGACCATATGAGCCAAAAAAGCCCAATGGATCTCTGGATACTCTAAATAAAAAGAAAGATAAGCATTTGTTCGGGTTATATTATTTTTATTAGCTAACTCTGTTTTGTATTTAATAGTAGATATAATCTCTTTTTCCATTTGTGTTACGATTAACGGAGTTTTGTCTTTGGGTATATCTTTTAAATCTTGTTCAATTGTAGGAATTGGTTCATGGTTTTGTTTTTTCATATTTGTCATCCCTTTAATGAGATATAACCTAATTCTCTACATTTGTATGGGAGTTTAATAAAAAATGTGAAACTTTTGTTTATCCGTGTCGTATATAAAGGAGAACAACTGATCAATTGGACACAAAGCGAGGGAATCAACATGTTAAAAAAGATCCTAAATTCATTCATACCAATTAAACGTTCTCATTCTTATCGAATGAATAGTTCAAGCTATAAACACCGTCATCCATCAAAATATGGTTATCATTATTATAAGAAAAGACACGGAGCAAGCAGTTTTTTTAGTTCCTATAGCAGCTAATGAACGTTCTGCTGAATAAATGGATCGAGCTTGTAGAAAAACCCCTTACTCCCTTATCAATTGTAGAAAATAAATATGTGATAACCGAAATTCTGGGTAAAGGAAGTTATGGTTTTACGTATCTAGTTGAAGATGAACAGAAAAATCAAAAAGTACTAAAACAGTTAAGAAAATACAAGAGGCTCGATCGTGCAGGAAGTAGGGCATTTGACCGAGAAGCTATCATATTAAGTAATTTTCAACATCCTGCTTTTCCTCAACTTTTTGAAAAGTTTGAGGATGTAAGTCAAAAGAAATTTATTGTTATGGAGTATAAGAAGGGTAAAACATATGAGCAATTAATTTTTGATGATGGTGTAAAGTATACCGAAAAAGAAGCGTTAGTAGAACTTTATCATGTTCTTGGACTTGTGAAGATTATCCATGAAAAAGGATATGTACATCGGGATCTTCGAATCCCCAATATATTAAAACATGGAAACACTCATTATATTATTGATTTTGGATTAGCTAGGAAAATAACTGACCAGATTGCAAACGAAGAGAAGTTAAATCGACTAGACAAAAAATTGTTTCGGGAGATTAGTTATAAAAGTGACTTTTATGCTTTAGGTCATTTTCTATTATTCTTACTATATTCTTCATTTGAACCTGCAACATCTAAAAAGAAAACATGGGAAGAGGAATTGACCGTTACAAGTCATTGTAAAGTGATCTTACGAAAAATGCTGCAATTGGATACTGCGTACGAAGAAGTGGATCAGGTCTTAAAAGATGTGGAAAATTGTTTTTATTAGGGAGGAATACGATGTCTTTTTTTAATAAAATATTAGCTAGTGTTGGGATTGGATCTGCTAAGGTCGATGCGAAACTATCAGATTCAATGATCAAAGTCGGGGAGAAAGTCAAAGGGATTATTGAAGTAAAAGGAGGAAACATTGAACAATCAATTGATGAAATTTATCTAACAATTAACACAAATTATGAAAAAGAAGAAGATGATAAAGTCGTTCACAAACAAGCAGTCATTGCGAATGTAAAGCTGAATGAGCCGTTTGTTATTATGCCGGGTGAAACAAAAACAATTCCTTTCTCATTTGAGCTGCCTCTGGATACTCCAATAACCGTTGGATCCTCAAAGGTTTGGTTGCAAACAGGAGTTGATATTAAAGGTTCTATAGATCCGACAGATCGGGATATCATCAAAATTGAACCACATCATTTGATGGAAAAAACAATTAATGCACTAAATGAACTTGGATTTTCACTTAGAAATGTTAAAAATGAAGCTGCTTCATATAAGGTACGGAAAAGGTTACCTTTTGTACAGGAATTTGAATTCATTCCAACAGCAGGTCAATTCAGAAAAAGTTTAGACGAAGTAGAAATCATGTTTTCTATGCTTGATGAATCAAATATAGAGATTATTATTGAAGTTGACAGAAAAGCTAGAGGTATTAGCGGTCTCTTTTCTGAAGCCCTAGATTTGGATGAGTCATTAGTGAGGTTTACTCTTCATGAAAATGAAATAGGCAATATAAAAGGAATTTTACTGGATATTTTAAATAAACATAGTTAATAAAACATCAGCAAAGCAATTAAAGTGCACAAACTCTTCGTGTCCTTTAATTGCTTTTTATTATTCCTTAAAAATAGGTAAATAGGATTGATTTTTGTAACAAAAGACTAGCTACTTTCGTTGTATTTATATTAAGATATTTTTATTTAAGTATGTTTTTATTAAAGATTGAGAAGGGGTTAAGGGATGAAGGAGAGCCGTACATTGCTGTCAAGAAAAAAGTCGAAAGAGAGGAAAAAGCGAAGAAGATTAAAAAAAGTATATAGAAGAATGCTTACAATCATTTGTTTTGGCATCATTTCTCTTACAGTATACAATTACATAAATGCTTATAAACAGGGTGAACCAGTCACAATAAATGAAACTGAAGAAGCAAAAATAATCGATCAGGAAAAAGAACCAATAAAAGAACAAATAAATCAACCGACAACAACCATAACAATAAGTGCAGCTGGTGACTTCACATTAGGAAGAGATGAATCGTATGATTATCAGGGTTCATTTGTTGATGTAGCTACTCAAAAAGGTATGTCCTATTTTTTAGAAGGGTTGGATTCCTTATTTTTAAGTGATGATTTTACAACAGTGAATCTTGAAACAACATTAACAAATTCATCTGAAAAGGCAAACAAGACTTTTCGCTTTAAAGGTGATCCAGAATATGCTGAAATTTTAAAAATGGGTGGAATTGAAGCCGTAAATTTAGCGAACAACCATATATTCGATTACTTACAGCAGGGCTTTGATGATACGAAGACTGCACTAGAAAATAAAAAGATTGGGTACTTTGGGTATGAAGACTCATACTTAACAGAAGTGAAAGGCGTGAAAATAGGCGCTTTAGGCTTTGAAGGGTGGCAGGACACTCAAGAGATACGTACTAAAATTAAGGAAAGTATTCATAAATTGAGAGGGCAAGGGGCACAAATTATTTTGATTCATTTTCACTGGGGAGATGAAAAGCAGTATGTACCAAATGATACCCAAATCTCATTAGCTAAATTCAGTATTGATTCAGGTGCAGACCTAATACTTGGCCATCACCCGCATGTTGTTCAGGGAATCGAAGAATATAAAGGAAAGTTTATCGTATACAGTTTGGGGAATTTTATGTTTGGTGGAAATAAAAATCCGACTGATAAGGATACATTTGTTTTTCAGCAAAAATTTTATATCGAAAATGGGAAGTTAAATGAAAAAAAAGAGATTAATGTGATTCCATTTTCAATATCATCTGTCTCTACACACAACGATTATCAACCGACATTGCTATCTGGAATAGAACATGAAAGAGTAAAGGAAAAAATTATTCTTTATTCAAATCAAATATCAGATTCAGAGTGGCTTGTCTACGAGAAAGATTTGATGACATCTGAATAAAAAAGCATTGAATTGTCGTACTTAACAAAAAAGGTAATTTAGGTATAATAGAATAAGTGAGTAAAATTGACAAGTGTTTGCTAATCCAAACGTTTGAGTCTTACAGAATTGATAGATTTAATCTTTGAAAGTGAGTGTTCATTATGGGTCGTAAATGGAATAATATTAAAGAAAAGAAAGCTTCAAAAGATGCTAATACGAGTCGTATTTATGCAAAGTTCGGCCGTGAAATTTATGTAGTTGCAAGACAAGGAGAGCCGGATCCAGAAGCAAATCAAGCATTAAAAGTAGTTCTTGAGCGAGCAAAAACATATAATGTCCCAAAGGCAATCATTGATCGTGCAATTGAAAAAGCAAAGGGCGGGGCAGAAGAAAACTATGATGAGCTACGCTATGAAGGCTTTGGACCAAATGGTTCGATGGTCATTGTAGATGCTTTAACGAATAATGTGAACCGTACGGCTTCTGATGTTCGGGCAGCATTCGGAAAGAATGGCGGGAATATGGGTGTGAGCGGTTCTGTAGCTTATATGTTTGATGCAACAGCTGTTATTGGGATTGAAGGTAAATCCTCTGATGAAGTGCTTGAAATATTAATGGAAAGGGATATCGATGTTCGAGATATTCTTGAAGAAGATGAGTCTGTTATCGTTTATGCTGAACCAGATCAATTTCATTCTGTACAAGAAGCTTTTAAAACAGTGGGAATAACTGAATTTACAGTAGCTGAGTTAACGATGCTTGCACAAAACGATATTACATTACCTGATGAAGCAAAAGTTCAATTTGAAAAAATGATTGATGCACTTGAAGATTTAGAAGATGTGAGACAGGTTTATCACAATGTAGATTTAAGTGAGTAATTTTTTAGCAGACCTTTAAATAATAAGGTCTGCTTTTTTAAATGCTGAAAAATCCTTCAGCGTTGGAATGCAAATCCTTTTTTTAGTTAAACTAATAACTGCTTTGAAAATTCTTTATGGAGGCTCTTATATGACGAAAAAAAAGAATTCACCATCTTCAGAAGTAGATCAAAAAAAACTTGTGGATGATAAGGCAAAAGCTGCTAGAGAAAACAACTTTGAAGATCAGCACATTCGACGAGTAACGCCAAATGGAGCGGATGGTCAATAAGACCAGAATCTAGAAAAAAGAGTGGAATGAGGTGTAAGTAGATGGCGAAGAAACATCACAATAGTCCTGAACAAAAGGCAGTAATGGCTAACAAAAAAGATACGGAAATGGGAAATGAATATGCCTTCAAGTCAAAACCGGCTCCTGGGCATAAAGAACAAGCAAAGCACAAGAAAGTATAAATAAATACAATATAAAAAAGGTCAGGTCTTCTTAATTGAGAGTATATAGTCCTTTAAACATAAGGTTTATATATCTTTTTGTTAGTAGATTTGGCCTTTTTCTTTTGAAGTAAATGAAATAACAGGGAAGGTATGAAGTAGCTTTCCTTTACTTTCATTTTATGGCATGATTTAAATATGCCTATGGATCTGATAGGAGGAAAGAATTAAATGATGATAATGGTAGTGGTTGCTTTACTTTTATTTTGTTTCTGTGCAATGGTTTATTCTGTAGAGTTTTTTTCTACAATCGACGTGAACGTTACCTTGTTTTTTGAGCAAGTCAGGTTCCCCCTTGCAACAGATCTTTTTTTATTCATATCGGATATTGGATCGATTAAGTACGCATTGCCTATTTATATTGGTGTTGCCATCTTTTTAATATACAAACGGAAATGGATAGATACGGTTTTATTATTTATTCTATTCTTTACGGTTAGACAAATGAACTACCTGCTTAAGGAATTATTTTTACGTGAACGACCTACATATGATGCCGTTTACCAGGCAACACATTATAGTTTCCCTAGTGGACATTCTATGAATTCTGCAGCAATTTATGGGTTTTTATGTTATTTAATTCTTTCTCATTTTATACAACGGGAAAATCAAAAATTACTTGCTATAACGATAACTATCTGTCTTGTCATGTTAATAGGTGTCAGTAGAATTTATCTAGGAGTACATTATTTAACAGATGTACTAGCTGGATGGAGTGCAGGGTTTGTTTGGTTTATGTTATTTAGAACGATTAGAAATACTTTGCTTGTTACAAAGTCTTAATAGCAAAAGGTTTTACGTCCATTAAATGATGTTATTCTAATGATTTCGACAAAAAAAGCGGTTTTTATCTAAAGGAATCTTTCGAGCAAGTGGCTAATTATAATAATAATAATAATACTTAAGCGAAGGAGAGAGAAACCGTGTATACCTTACTATTAAAAAAAAGAATCACTTCATATGATGTGACAATTTTTCAAACGCCGAAGTTTGGGGAGAAAAAAGGGTATCAAGATGTTTATCGTTTTGTGATAGAAGGGAATAATCACAAAGATGCATTACAAAAGGTTTTTCAAACTTTCAATGTTACAGACCGAATGCCGAATGATTACCAGGCGAGATATTTAAGCACAGGCGATATTGTTCTTATTGATGAAGGAAAAAAGGGGCAATTTTATTATAAGTTAAATCCGCAAGGTTGGAATAAAATTAATCGTATTCATGTTAGATAAGCAAATGAGGAATTGGCAATCGATATCACAAGAAAGTTTACATATTGTGATCATCGATTACCTTTTCTTTCTTTTACTTAACAACAGTCATAATTAAAGGTTGTTCCCAGGGCCATTCTTTCTTTTGCCTGAAGTATGTTCTTTTGCATGAGCTGTTTCTTCAGCTTCTAAGACAGCAGGTGAAATATGATTGTTTTTCTTTGGTGTATTTCGATTTCGATGTTTTTTCCCCATCATTACATCTCCTTATATTTCATTTGTTTTATTCGTTGCATGTGTTTTTTGTTTTCTTGGTTTTTTAGATTCATGTGGTTGTGTTCCATTTCTAGAACCAGGGTTAGTTTCATTTGCATATTGAATGGCTTGTTCTAATTTTTTCTTCATTTCGTTTCCCTCCTAAAGAGATTACGGTTATATCTTGTCCCAATGTTATAAAGCTATAGCTGACAATAAATGTATAGCATTTTATCTGGACTATAGAAAATGGTAATATTGAAAAAATTTAATTGTCTTATCAAGATATGATATAGTAAATGAGAAATGGGTTTATCATTCTCAAGGAGGTTAAATAATGAGCGTACATATTGGTGCAAAAGAAAATGAAATAGCTGAAACAGTATTATTACCAGGGGATCCATTACGTGCAAAGTATATTGCCGAAACATTCTTGGAAGATGTGACCTGTTATAATGAAGTTCGCGGAATGCTCGGTTTTACAGGAACATATAAAGGTGAAAGAATTTCTGTTCAAGGTACTGGAATGGGTGTGCCATCTATTTCTATATACATAAATGAACTTATGAATAGTTACGGTGTACAACAATTAATACGTGTTGGTACTTGTGGGGCAATTCAAAAAGATGTAAAAGTTCGGGATGTTATTTTAGCAATGAGTGCATCGACCGATTCTCAAATGAATAGACTTACATTTGGCGGCGTAGACTATGCTCCAACTGCAAACTTCGATTTATTGAAGAAAGCCTATGATGCCGGGCTAGAGAAAGGTCTAAATTTAAAAGTGGGAAATGTCTTTACAGCAGATATGTTCTATAATGACAATGCTGAACATGAAAAATGGGCACAATATGGTATTTTAGCAATTGAAATGGAATCAGCAGCACTTTATACACTGGCTTCCAAATACAATCGTAAAGCATTATCTGTATTAACTGTAAGCGACCACATTTTAACTGGAGAAGAGACAACTTCAGAAGAACGCCAAACTACGTTTAATGACATGATTATAGTAGCACTGGAAGCGGCTATTAAAAAAAGATAATTATCAAAAAATGTTTCTAAAAGTATGCCATTTGCATGCTTTTTTCTTTTAGACATTGTCGACCACCCATTTTTTTGTCGAAAAGAAAACATTGTATTTACGTTTTAATGTCTAGGTAGAAAGGTAAAGATGTAGGTAGTTACTTAATTATCATTTCTTTAGCTTGTATTTAGTGTTAAAATAGCTTTGTTATTGAACAAGAATAGGGTGGTACTATGTTTTACAATAAATGGGGCGTTATTTTACTTTTACCGATCGCTCTTACAGGTTGTACAGATTTTTCTAAATCGATGCCTTTTCTTAGTGGTCAGCAAGGGCAAAACTATACCCAAACTGAACAACTTGAGAATAATGAGGAAATAAATGAACCAAAAGAAGAAATCGATGAAGATTTTTTATTAGAATCAGAATTTTTTAATCAGATTAAGCAAGTGAATGGCGACAACGTTATTGAAAATCCGACAAATTTACTCGTTATGGTAAATAAAGATTTTGCGCTTTCTCCTGAATTTGAACCTAATGATTTGGTTGTCCCTGAAGTTGAGTTTTCTTTTGGTGATGCGGATGTTCCACAGAAATATATTAGAAAAGTAGCAGCTGATGCGTTAGAAGAGCTTTTTAAATTAGCCGAAAAAGATGGAATTGAATTATTAGCTGTATCCGGTTATAGATCATATTCACGTCAAGAAGGAATTTTTAATGTGGAAAAGCAAGATAAGGGTGAAGAATATGCATTGCAAGCTGTTGCTCTACCGGGACAAAGTGAGCATCAAACCGGATTAGCAATGGATATCTCTAGTCGAAGTGTAAATTTGGAGATTACAGAAGAATTTGGTGAAACGAAAGAAGGAAAATGGGTTCAAGAGAATGCTCATCGTGCCGGTTTTATTATTCGTTATCCAAAAAATAAAGAATCTCTTACAGGCTATCAATATGAACCATGGCATTTGCGTTATGTAGGAAAAGAAAAAGCAGCTATTATGTATGAAAAAGATTTAACATTAGAAGAGTACTTTTTAAAAGTGAAAAAGATATAACGGTGATATAGTATGAATGATCATTTGGACAAACTACAAAAAAATCTAGACATCTTGTTCATAGGATTTAATCCTAGTTTGGTTTCCGGGGAAGTAGGTCATAATTATGCAAATAAACATAACCGTTTTTGGAAAATACTTTTCTTAGCTGATCTCACAGAACGAATTTATTCTCCTAACGAAGATGGCGAGTTACTTAAAAAAGGATATGGGTTTACTAATATTGTATCAAGACCGACGCGCGCAGCAGCTGAAATTACACAAAAAGAATATCATGATGGTAGGAAAATCCTGATGCAAAAGATAGCTTTTTACCAACCGAAAGTTGCTTTTTTTGTTGGAAAAGGTGTTTACCTTCAATATAGTCAATCTAAAAAAGCAGGATGGGGTAAACAGCATAAAAGTGTAATTGAAGGTGTAATAGATTTTGTTGCCCCTTCATCTAGTGGATTAGTTAGAATGAAGATCGAGGACATTGTGGGGATTTATAAAGGTGTAAAACCTTTAATAGATAAATAATTGAAGCTAAAATAAGGGGAAGGTTTCATGTTCCCCTTATTTGCATCTTTATATTTACTTACCAAAAAAGCAATCCACCTAAAACAATTCCTGTGATAAAGCCTAAGCCAATACCATATGCCGGTCCCCAGCCCCATCCATATCCATAAGGGCCATAACCGAACCCTCCTCTTTGGGTCCGCGGTTCAATAAAAACTTTATTTGGTGTAACCCTACATATTCTCCCAACATGGGTGCGGCCAGAACGATCTGTGATTCTTACTACTTTTCCATTATAGCGACAGCAAAGGTCATAGTAATGTTGTGACATGATTTTCCCTCCTTAGCCTTTCGTCTCCATATTGTATGTTCGCGGCCAAGGGGGGATTGTACTAATAACTATAAAAAGTTGATTTAGACGGAATGTCTTGCATAAAAAACTCGAAAGGATAATTTGTCTTTATATCGTAGCGATAATTCCTCATGCATAGTTAACATGTTAAATGCTAATGAAGGAGTCACATCTGTAATGTTAAATTCTGTAGAAGGTTCTTCTGTCTTAATAGAGAAAAAATCATCCTCTGATTGGATTTTATATATAGATAGACCAAATTTATTGAAGGTGCTCTTCCAATCTTCAATAGATAAAATATCAGGTATTCCGTAAAATGAAGTGATCTCGGTAGATTCTGACTCTAATAATGGTGCCGTCCGTATCATCTCAATAGCAATCATTACACCGTTTGGTTTTAAAATTCTTTTTAGTTCTGGTAATGTTAGATCAAGATTTGTAAAATTTAGAACTGACTCAGATAAAATGATATCGGATAATTGATCTGGTAGAGAAGTCGAAGTTAAATCTTCTTGTATATATAAAATCTCACATTGACATTCTTTATTACGCTTTTTTGCTTGTTGAATCATAAGGTGATCAACATCTAGACCAATTACATTGTAGCCTAATTGATGCAGGTAATAACAACTTTGTCCTGTTCCACATCCAACATCAAGCACAGTATGACTGATTGGGTACTTTTCTTGTTCAAAGATTTCTTTTGTTAATGATATGCCACCAGGATGTGCTCCACCAACGCCGAGTGAAGATAGCATTTGTAAGTAATTCAATTTATTCCCCCCATTCTGATCCATTATTTTATGAAGGATCAGAATAGAGCGTGATTAGACGCAATGGAATAAGCAATGTTTTTCAAAAAGCATTTTGAGCTTAGGAGTAATCATTTTATGAATTTCTGCCTTATAAATGTATTGAAGTGAACTCTTAACATGTAATGTATGAACAAAGCGTTCCACTTGATCATTTATAAATGTAGAAACTTGATTTTGATAAAAGAAAACTTTTTGCTTTATTTTGTAATCAATTTCTTTGATTAATGATAATGAAAAGTGAATCATATCAAATTCAGTTCTTCCAATGTAATCTGCTATTTGCATATGAAAACCTCCCTGCATTTACATTCGTGTAATAAACTTTACATTAAATTAACAAAAAAGTATCGTGGTTTTTGTCGAAGATCATTTTCTTTTATAAAATTTCAGTTTGAGGTATCCCTTACTATATGATTTGAGGTTGTTGAATGTTGCCAAAAAAGTGAATCATTTTTTCTGCTACACAAAATTAATTGACGTTTTCATTTGGCTTAGACATAATAGGAACATACATAAAGGTGGTGCAAAGTAGTCGTGAAAAATAGCAAATTACTAATTTCAGTAATTATAACAGCAACAATTACAGCAGGTATAACATACAATCTTGTTAAGCCTAATGGAAGTATGTTAAGTGCACAAGAAGACGATCCATTTGGGAAATTAAGAAAAACCTATGAAATTCTACAGGCAAATTATTATGAAAAAGTTGATACAGATCAGCTTGTTGAAGGTGCTATTAAAGGTATGGTGGAATCTTTGGAAGATCCATACTCCGTTTATATGGATGTTGAGGAAGCTAAAAACTTTAGTGAAAATATTTCTTCATCTTTTGAAGGTATTGGTGCTGAAGTACAAGAAAGCAACGGAAGTATTATGGTTGTCTCTCCTATTAAAGGGTCTCCTGCTGAAGAAGCAGGGATAAAACCAAAAGATATCATTCTTAAAGTAGATGATAAATCTGTTGAAGGTTTGTCTGTTAATGAAGCAGTTATGAATATTCGAGGAGAAAAAGGAACAAAGGTTAATCTCCTTATCCAACGTGCAGGAGTTGGAGAACTTACTTTTACAATAAAAAGAGATACAATACCTTTAGAAACAGTTTATTCAGAAGTGCTGGATGGAAATATTGGTAAAATACAAATAACAAAGTTTTCTGAGACGACTGGAAAAGAACTTGCAAGCGCCTTGGAGGAGCTACAAAATAAAAAAGTTAAGGGTTTAATACTGGACTTAAGACAAAATCCCGGTGGATTGATGGACCAAGCTCTCCTTATGTCTGATTTATTTGTTCCGAAAGGAAAAAATATAATGCAAGTGGAAGATCGAACTGGTGCCAAGGAAATTTACAAAGCTGAAAATGACAAGGATGTTGACCTGCCTATTACAGTTTTAATTGATGGTGGAACAGCAAGTGCAGGTGAAATTATGGCTGCAGCATTAAATGAGTCGGCAGGAATACCACTTGTTGGGGAAAAAACCTTTGGGAAAGGTACTGTTCAAACTGCAAATGGATTTGATGATCATTCATCTGTCAAATATACAACTGCTAAATGGTTGACACCTGATGGTACTTGGATTCATGATAAGGGAATTGAGCCTACAGTGAAGGCAGAGCTGCCTGACTATGCAAATTTACCTTATATTAACCCTGAAAACGAATTAAAATCCGGTGATTCTAATGCTGAAGTAAATGCTGCCCAACAAATGCTTAAGGCACTTGGTTATAAAGAAGTAAGTGTTAAGGGATATTTTGATGAAGCGACAGAAAAGGTTGTAAAACAATTCCAAGAAGATAACAAACTTACTGTAAATGGTATCATTACAAAAGATACAACGATTAAGTTGATGGAATTAATTCAGAAAAAAATTCAAGAAAATGATACACAACTGGAAAAAGCTATATCGGTATTAAAAGAAAATATGTAAAAAAAACAGCTTATGCTTTTCGCATAAGCTGTTTTTTCATAAGACCTATAACCATGTTGAAACTTGATCTAAATCTAATCGATTACTTTGGTGTGCAGGCTTCACAGCTTTTCCAATCGAAATTAACATAATTGGAACATATCTTTCAGAAATCGAAAATTCTTGTATAAATTGATCTTTATTAAATCCGCCTATTGCACATGTGTCATAGCCTTTGGCCTTTGCGATAATCATCAGTTGCATTGCAGACAATGAAGCATTCGTAAATGCAGCATCTCTTGCAAAACCTTTGTCTGTATAAGCACGACTAATCTGACCTGCTAGGGTTTCTTTTATCTCTGACTTTAAATGACCTGCTAGTACAAGAGGATCATACACCTGATCAGTGTTTTCATTAGCTTCTAAGTCACCTAAAATGGCAACTACAGCAGACGATTCAACAATTTGACTTTGATTATAAGCAATAGGTAATAATTTTTGTTTAGCTTCATCACTATGGAATACTGTAAAATGCCAATGTTGTAAATTCCAAGCGGATGGCGCCTTTGTAGCGAAAGTTAAAAGTTCACTTAACTCTTCTTTTGATATTTTTACATCTTTATCATAATGACGTATAGAAGAACGACTATTTAAAACTGTCATCACATCTTCTGCATAGGTTGTATTCATGAGAAATCCTCCTGAGTTGAATTTGGTACGTGTATATTTTATACTAAAAGTAATATACTAACTTTTAGTAAGTCTTATCACATCTACCTATCATAATAGAAGTGAAATACAGAGTCAAGAGAAATGGAAAAGGGGGAGATATGTGTGAAAATAAATCTTTGTCCAAAATTAGAAACGGCTTTTAGACTTTTAGGTAAACGTTGGATTGGTATTATTATTCATGTTTTACTCGATGGACCTAAAAGGTTTAAAGACTTGACAGATATCATTCCTAGTATTAGTCAAAAGATGTTATCTGAACGACTTAAAGAACTGGAAAATGAAGGTTTAGTCGAAAGAATTGTTATTGATGAAACCCCGGTAAAAGTCATTTATCAGTTAACTGATAAAGGGAGAAGTTTGAAGGGCGTTGTAAAAGAGGTAGGAATTTGGGCAGATACTTTTTGCTCGGCTGAAGGAAAGAAAGGAGAAGGGAATGAATAGAACCGTTATTATAACAGGTGGAGCAAATGGAATTGGGAAAGAATTAGTCCTTCAATATGCGGAGGAGAATAACAATGTTGTTATAGCGGATATTAATGAGCAAGCAGGCAGAAACTTAGAACAAACATGTATAGAAAAGCAATTAAATGTCATGTTTGTAAAAACAGATGTATCTAACGTAAGTGATATTGAACAATTAATAAAATCAGCGGTTGATCGTTATAAAACCGTAGATATACTAATTAACAATGCAGGATTGTCTAAGTGGAAGTCTCCATATTTAATAACAGTTGATGAATGGGACAAGGTCTTGAATACAAATTTAAGAAGTGTTATGTTTGCTTCAAGAGAAGCTGCTAAGGTAATGAGGGCAAATGCCCATGGGGGAAAAATAGTGAATATTGCCTCCACGAGAGCATTAATGTCAGAAGAAAATTCAGAGGCATATGCTGCGACAAAAGGTGGTATTGTAGCACTGACACATGCGCTTGCAGCTTCGTTAAGTGATGATCAAATACAAGTAAATGCGATTTCTCCAGGCTGGATTGAAACTGGAGATTACAACTCATTAAGAGAAGTTGATCACATACAGCACTTATCTAAACGAGTCGGGAAACCATCCGACATTGTCAAAGCTTGTAAGTATCTTACAAGTGAGGATAATGATTTTGTTACAGGTATTAATTTAATCGTAGATGGTGGTATGACCAAAAAAATGATCTATGAAGAGTAACAAGAAATGAGAAAAGTTATGGCATTTACCTACTGATATAGGTGAAAGCCCACTCAAAACCCCTCTGATATGAATACTTATTAGTGTAGGTATTTATCTAGGAGGAGGTAAAAAAGATGGGTCCATATATGATGAGAAATAGTTTCCGTAGCCCTTATCCGGGAGGCAGATTTTTTATAGGTGCACCATTTGTTGGTGGACTTCTTGGTGGTTTAGTAGGTAGTGCTATTTTAAGACCAAGACCATTTTATCCATATCCACCATACCCTTATTATGGTTATGGGTACGGTTATCCATATGGCGGTTATCCTTACTATTAATATAAGAAACTACCTGCAATTGTCTGCAGGTAGTTTTTTATTATGTGAAACAATCGTTATAAGTAAACACTTTAAAAGGTGTTATTAGCACTTATGTCGATTCATTAAAAAAGGTTAAGTTATATCAATTTCAGATAAACTAAACTCACTTAGCTTAATAAACTGGATTTCGATCCTATCCTCTAAAAACCTTGCTTTTGTCCCTTTCCTTTTAACAGGTGAGGGGAGCATGAATTTGGTTTGTTCTGAATCCTTAGGATAATTTATAATAAATAATTGATGATTGGTATGCTGCAATTTGACATTTTCCCTGGACACATTATTTAAAGGGATGTTCACATAAACATAATCACTGGTTTCGAAAATTTCCGGTTTTTGAATAGTGGATGTTTCTTTTGGTGAATCATCAGTTTGGAAGGGATAACCACTTTGAGTTAAGTCACCACCGAATACATTCTTCATAACTTGCTGGATATAGTTCTCCACTTCTTTTGGGTTCATTTTATTTAATTGCTTGGAAAAACCAGATTGACCAAAGGGAAATTGTTTATCCCATGGAAACATATAATCACTTCCTAATTCGGTTCATTTTAATACATATGATATGCTATTACATAAAATAGGTTAGAGTGCATATCTGTTGTCGTACGTGATCTAAGATGTTTATAATGGAATTTGGAATATATATTAATAACTACTGCTTTGGAGTTGACAGAATTGTGAGGTTTGATAAATGAATAATGAAGTAAGTACATATAAAAAAGGTCTGTTTTATACTGCCTTTTCTTATATGTTATGGGGGGTACTGCCACTTTATTGGAAGTTAATCCATGATGTAACTTCTGAAGAAATTTTGGCGCATAGAATTTTTTGGTCTTTCTTGTTTATGCTTGCCCTATTAACTTTTTTTAAGGAATGGCCGAATGTTATTGATGTATGTAAGAAAATGGTGAAACAACCGAGTTTAGTTTTATTGCTTATTTTATCTTCTGTTTTAATTAGTATAAACTGGTTTGTGTATATATGGTCTGTAAATCATGGTCACTTGATAGAAACAAGTTTAGGATATTACATAAATCCACTGATAAGTGTTTTATTAGGAATGATATTTTTTAAAGAAAAATTGAATCTTTGGCAGAAGTTATCTTTTATTATCGCAGGAATTGGTGTTTTATATATGACGATAAACTATGGACAAATCCCATTCATTGCTTTGACCCTCGCTATTAGCTTCGGATTATACGGGCTGGCAAAAAAGTTGACAAAGTTAAGTTCTGGAATTGGGTTAACATTCGAAACATTGGTTGTTACACCCATTGCAATTATCTATTTATTGATGTTGGGTTTACAAGGAGAAATGATGTTTCTTCAATTTGACATAGCAACAAATTTACTCCTGATTGGAGCAGGTGTTGCAACAGCTGTACCATTACTTCTCTTTGCAAGTGGGGCTCAACGTATACCATTATTTATGGTTGGTGTACTCCAGTATATAGCACCAACAATTACGTTAATAATAGGAGTTGTTCTTTATAAGGAACCCTTCACTATAACTGAATTGATTACTTTTTCATGTATTTGGACTGCCTTATTGCTCTTTACACTTTCCAATTCACGTCATTTTAAAAAGGTTGCAATAAAAATAAAGAAACCAAATTCTGTTGAGATGTAGGAGTGGAGATCTTGAAGAGCATAGAAATATTAGGTGCTTATAAATCACTTTGGTCAAACCGGTCATTGCCAATTGAAGAAAATCCTGAACATACATTAAGAAATGCGGTTGAAAAGGAACTGAAGGACGAAATGACTCATCCTCGACTCCGTAAAACACCGCATCAAAAGTTTACTTCATCGGTAAAAAGAATAGTTGCCTCTTCAATTGAAGATCAACTAAAAATAAAACTAATCGAATATCATCTAACTATTTTAGAAGAACTGGAAAATGGAACAAATAGAGGAGGTTCACTATGAAAAGTATTACAAAACAAGATGTTCAAGCATATTTAAATCATTTTTTAAATAAACAAGTGTTTATACACTTAGAAACAACAACAGGCTCCTATTCTGCTCATAAAGATGAAAAAAACATGACAGTTGTGGCCTTTATTCGAAATACAAAGGTTACCTATCATCAAGCCAAAATTACAGGAAATGGTCCATATCGAATTGGTCTGAAATTAGAAGATGGATGGATATACGCAGAAGGTCTAACGGATTGGACATTTAATGAAGAGGGTCAACTATTAACAGCAGGCCACAACTCAGAAGGGCAATTAGCTATAGCCTTACAAATAAGTGAGAAGCCATTTCACAATTAATGTTTATGTTCAAATAGTCGTTTTTTTAATCATGATATAGAGGTGAGTATAAATGAAGGAACATGTTTTAGTAATATTACCACATCCAGATGATGAAGCCTTTGGAGTTGCCGGACTGATCGCTTTAAATCGTAAAGCAGGAGTACCCGTTACATACGCATGCGGTACTTTAGGTGAAATGGGCAGAAATATGGGAAACCCTCTTTTTGCGAACCGGGAGCTGCTGCCTCAAATACGTAAAGAAGAATTAATAAATGCTTGTCAAGCGATGGATATACAAGACTTACGAATGCTGGGGTTACGAGATAAAACCCTCGAATTTGAAGATGAAGAACAATTAGCTGATCTGTTTGAAAAGATTATTGATGAAGTTCAACCAACCCTTATTGTAACTTTCTATCCGGGACATGGAGTCCATCCTGATCATGATGCATGTGGCGAAGGTGTTATCCGAGCTTTAAAGAGAAAGCCGCTTGAAGAACGACCTGTTACATATTGTATGGCGATTACGAAGAACAGATTTGAGAGTATTGGTCATCCAGATGTTGAGATAAATGTAACAGATGTAGCAGATATTAAACTAAATGCATTAAAAGCACATCGTTCTCAAACAGAGGGAATGTTAAAGGCGATGGAAGAGAAATTCCTTAATAAAGACCCTGAGGTCATGCATTGGTTTGAGAAAGAAGTGTTTTATACGTATAAATGGAATAATTAATAGCAGAAAAACACGACTTACAGCCAAGAATTTGTAGAAGTTAATGTCTTTTCTTATACATTCATCATTTATATAGTTTATTTACTTAATGTATTAAAAAGAGTGTCTTACTTCATCTGAAGATAAGACACTCTTTTTCTATTGTTGGGTAAGGAGAAACAGGGAGTGTGCGATTGGGATTTGACGCTAATCCGGGTTCTAATTATTTTTTGCAATTAACACTTCATATTTTCGTTGGATTTTATATAGACGAAAAGATAATCCGATTGCTCCAGCGGCAAGCCCGGAAATAAGACCAATCCAATATCCGAACGCATCCAAAGGAGTATACGTAGCAACAAGATATCCAACTGGAAGTCCGATTACCCAATAAGAAATAAGAGCCATAATAAATGTTACATTCACATCTTTATATCCTCTTAGGATACCTTGGATTGGTGCAGCTATCGCATCTGATAATTGAAAGAAAATCGCATAAATTAAGAAATCCTGTGTTAGCTTAAGTACGGCATGATCAGAAGTATAAAGTGACGCAACTTCCGGTCTAAAGAAATAAATCAGTGCAGCAGAAATGAGAGAAAGCATGATCGCTAATCCTATACCTATATAGCTGTATTGTCTTGCATCCCTTATTCTTTTTGCCCCAACTTCTTGTCCGACGACAATAGTGAGAGCTAAAGAAATACTTAACGGAAGCATGTAAAGAAAAGAAGCAAAATTAATGGCTGCCTGATGTGAGGCAATTGTAACGGTGTGATATTGACTCATCAGTAGTGTAACAGCAGCAAAAATACTAGTTTCAAAGAATATGGAAAGTCCAATAGGTACACCGATTTTTAAAATTTCTCCCCATGCCTTAAAAGAAATAGGAAAGAACGTTTTAAAAATATAGTACTCCTTAAAAGGAGATCGTTTGTTAACGATAAAGATTGCAATTGCTGTAATACACCAATAAGTTATGGCAGATGCAATACCGGCACCTATTCCCCCAAGAGCCGGAAATCCAAATTTCCCGAAGATAAACAAGTAGTTGAATACAAAGTTTATTGGTAAGGAAGTAAGTGTAATAATCATTGTTATTCTGGTAAACCCCAACGCATCAATAAAACATCTTATGACTGCGTATAAAAATAAAGGGAAAATCCCCAGTGATAATGAAATTAAATACCATTTTGCTATATAGCGTACCTCATTTTCAAGACCCATATTTAATAAGATGGGATCCAATATAAAAAAGCCTAAAATAAGAATAAGAACGGAAATAAAAATGCTAACATACAGGCCCTGAACTACCATAAACGGAACATCTTTTGTTTTTTTTGCCCCGACTAGCTGGGCAATAATAGGGGTTACGGATAATAAAATTCCACTTAAACCGGTATAAACGGGTACCCATAAACTGGATCCAATCGCAACACCCGCTAAGTCATTTGGATGTACTTTGCCTGACATAGTTGTGTCAAAAAAATTCATCGAAAATAGACCTAGTTGAGTGATGAGAATCGGGAATAAGATACTTGAAAGATAAATTATTTTTTTCTTGTTTAAAACGTTAATTTTCATGTTACATCCTCATTTCAAAAAGATACCTGTTGCATTATAACATGAAAAGATAAATAGTAGTTATTTCGGCTGATTATTATCAGATCTACGGGACTCACCTTTAAACATTTGATAATAAAAAAAACCTAAGGATATGACACCTAAAATACTAAACGTATATTGAAGAATCTTTTGAGTAATCATGCGAACACCTCCAATAGGTAGTATGGTTCGTTAAATGGAAAAAATACACAAAGTAAAAAAGTCATAAAATAGCATGAATGAAAAAGACTAATCAAAAGGAGGATTGAGTATATTGGAACAAAATCAAACATTTACATCTATTAAACATCATATTGCTGTTCACCTAAGTCAAATAATTGATGAAACAGAAACAATGAAAAATTCACTGGGTGAGAAAGAATATTGTCTATTATGCGAGCTTGCTCATATAAGAGATCTCTTTAATGAAATACAATCTTCCGCGTCTTTCTTTTATTTAAAAGCTTATATAGAAAAATTCACAACTCAATACATAGAGATCGCTAAGGCAATTCAAAATCTGGCTGAAAAAAGACACGGGGCACTAATTGTTGTAGAAAGAGAAAACCCGGTTTCAAACCATATACAGGGAGGCATCCCATTAAATGCTACGATCTCCAATCGCTTAATCGAAAGTATTTTCTATCCTGGAAATCCACTGCATGATGGGGCAATATTAGTGAAGGGAGATTATATTATATCAGCTGCAAATGTATTGCCTTTAACAAACCAGGATTTTGGTTCAGAGAAAGTAGGTACAAGACATAGGGCAGGTATTGGCCTTACAGAGATGACAGATGCTTTAGTACTCATCATTTCAGAAGAAACAGGGAGAATGTCGTTTGCGCTAGGGGGAACCCTTTATCCTATTATCTCACCTGAATCTAGTCTCCAATAAAAAAATAATTATATAAAAGTCAGAACACAGTTTCTGACTCAGACTGTTGACAAACGCTCGCTTTCTTCGTTACTCACCTTGCTGCGGTGCTCATTACCAACACCGGTAACTCCGCTCCTCACAAGGCTTCGNGCTTTGANANGCAAGCGTTAGCAATCAGTCTGAAAGGCTAGCAAATTTTACTTTGTCTACAAACTGAGTCAGAACACAGTTTCTGACTCTTTTTTTTATAGAAATTCAAAGGATAATAGATTAAGAAGTGAGTGGGAAGCTGAAATAGAATGATTGTCTGTCTTTGTAAAATTTTGTATAGTAAAAAGGAAAGATCTGTATCATTTTACCTGTTTTTATTAAATTTATTTATAAAAATGTAGTTTTATGTCTGATAATCTATTAAACTAAGCTTATGATGAGTAGGAGGTAATAGTAGAAATGAAACAAAAAATATTAGGATTGACAGCAACAGCGGTTGTTGGGTCATCATTATTTGCTTCAGTTGCTGCAGCAGATGAGAAAATTAAAGTAAAAAGTGGTGATACACTTTGGGGTTTGTCAAGGCAGTATGACACAACAGTTAGCAGCCTTAAGCAATGGAACTCATTAAATAGTGACTTTCTACAGGTTGGACAAGTTCTCAACGTTAAAACATCTACTTCTACAAGTAATCAATCAAGTAAAAGTACAACATCGAGTTCTTCTTCATCAACATCAGCTAAAAATGTAACATATACTGTAAAAAGCGGAGATTCATTATGGGTGATTGCTAGAGCTCATAATACATCAGTTGCTGAACTAAAGAAACTAAACAATTTAACAAGTGATCTTATCCGTGTTGGTCAAAAATTATCGGTTAAAAAGCAAGCCGGTCAAACTACTCAGAAAAATGAAGAAACGGTTAGCAACAATAAACCTGAGCAAGGTTCATCAAACGTCGTTTCTACATACAAGGTTTTACCAGGTGATTCTTTATGGAAAATAGCCAATAAATTTGACTTAACGATTGCAGAAATAAAAGTAGCAAATAATCTTAAATCAGATGTTATTCGAGTTGGTCAGGTTTTAAAATTGAATGGTGACAAAACAATTAGTCAAGATACCAATAACACGGTTTCAAAACCTTCGCAATCACAAAATCAATCCTCAAAAATTGACACAATGATAAGTGAAGCGAAATCACTAATGGGAACTCCATACCGTTGGGCTGGAAATACACCAAGTGGTTTTGATTGCAGTGGATTTATTTATTATGTTCTAAATAAAGTTACATCTGTGTCTCGCTTAAGTACAGCGGGTTATTGGGATACGATGAAATCTGTAAACAATCCTGCAGTAGGAGATTTTGTCTTCTTTACTACATATAAGGCAGGTCCATCACATATGGGAATTTATTTAGGAAATAATGAATTTATTCATGCTAGCAGCTCAGGAGTTACGATAAGTAAACTGGATAATTCATATTGGAAGCAGCGCTATCTTGGTGCTAAACGCTATTTATAGAATCCTTTAGGATTCTATTTTTTTTGAGATAAAAAATAGGGTTTTATTTAGTTATTAATTACCACCTAAAGTACTTTCGTAAACTTTGAATACTTACAATCTTTTTAGTATACTCATGTTTGGTATTAATGTTTGAAAAAGGTATAAAAGGAAGGACAAAAATGAAAAACATAGAAGCTTATCAATTACCAACTGACATTCAAAATTTAATAAAGGATAGATCATCAAGAGAAGTACATGAGGATGATAAATTATTAATCGGTGAGAGCGGATATACTCCAACTGATGATTCTATTATTTATGATGCAATGATTGCATTAGCTCTAGGAAAGAATGTTTTATTAAAAGGTCCTACAGGATCTGGAAAAACAAAACTGGCTGAAACTCTATCAAATCTATTTCAGCAGCCGATGCATAGTATTAATTGTTCTGTTGATTTAGATGCAGAAGCGCTATTAGGCTTTAAAACAATTGAAAACAATCAAAGTGGAACTTCGATTGAATTTATTGCAGGACCTGTTGTGAAAGCGATGAAAAAAGGACATCTCCTTTATATCGATGAAATTAATATGGCAAAACCGGAAACATTACCTATTTTAAATGGGGTACTGGATTATCGAAGAATGATCACAAATCCATTTACAGGTGAAGTTGTAAGATCTCATGTGCACTTTGGTGTTATTGCTGCAATAAATGAAGGATATGTTGGAACAGTCCCCTTAAATGAAGCATTAAAAAACCGTTTTGTTGTCATTGAAGTTCCATATATTCAAGACGATGAATTAAAATCAGTTCTTGAAAAACAATCCAAGCTTACAGATGCAACACTCATTAAAACATTTACAAAGTTGTCCGCTGATTTGTTAAGTCTTGTTCAAAATGGACAGGTATCAGAAGAAGCTGCATCAATTCGGGCACTAATTGATACATGTGATTTAGCTTGCTATCTTCCTCCTAAACGTGCTGTTGAAAGAGGAATTGTTGAAAAGCTGGAGGATGAAAGAGAAAAAGCAGCCATTCGAAATGTGGCTGAAACTCTATTCGAGTGAGGTTTTGGTTTTGAGATTTATTAAGTTTAACGATCAACAAGTGGATTCATTTCTTTTTATGGAACTATCGGATCTTTCAAAAGGACTTACAAAGAATCGTGATATGGAAGTGGATTATAGTGTCCAATCTTATTTAGATCCATTTGAAAAAAAGATATATGTTAGTCATTTCTGGGATCATCGTGAAAAATTCGAGACAGAATTAGCATTAAAAAGTGATGTATATCTACGGAGTATTGGAAATTATTTTCATACAGATTTTCGCGAGCTTGGCTTATTTATACAAAAGGTAAGGCCTTTAAAGCTAAATAGCTTTGCCAAACAACTTTGTATGCTGCTGGAAGATCTACGAATAGAAGAGGTATGTATAAAAGAAAGACCAGGTACAAAACAGGCGTTTTACTTGAGAAAAAGGTTATACCGTAGACATTTTCAAAGCCAGCTTATTATTCATAAGGAACGTAGTATTTTAACAGACGCTCTATTTAACGCACTCTATCTAATCCTGACGGCTGAATCTACAATGGAACAAGTCCCACCACTGTCAGAAAATCTAGAGCGTACATTACCTTATATTCAAACTCAAATCTTTCAAGTTTTTGAAGCCTCTTCAACCTCACACATTATTAAGATTGTTTTAAATGTAATTGATATTTTAGAAGAGCTTATGGATCAAGACATGCTTAATACGTATTTTTATTTAGCTGATCTTCCGTATGAATCGATAAAAGCTTCAAGTCTTTTTGATGAGTTAAAGAGAAAATCAAAATTGAAAAATAAAGATAAAATCGAACATGCTAAAAAAGGTGATGAAGATGTCCATAGTGACAAACTTCCAACCTGGCATAGTGAAACAAGTAAGCCAACCAAAAGTTTTTTACAATTTGATTTAGAACAAGGAACAAACACAACGCTTAATGGTGATGGGACTGTTCGTGAAGGCGAAGACACAGATCAAGCTCTTGCAATGGTACAAGGGACATCCGGGAAAGCTAAAAAAAATGATTATTCAAAACTAGAAGCTATGGAGTCGCAAAAAGAGGAAAGATCTAGTGCGGGGGAGCATGTATATGGGAAGGAAAATAAATATGCTGTACCAATATTTGTTCAATCAAAGCTTCCTTCGGCAGATGACATAAATAAATACAAACATGATCAAAATGATATTCTTCTATTTCAGAAAAAATTAAAATTAATGATACAAAAAACCTTGGAACATAAAAGAACATTGCCAAGAACAGATCTTCATATAGGGAGGTTAAACAAAAAGCTTCTAAGATTATTGACAGAAGAAAATCCTAAGCTGTTTTATAAAAAGCAGGAAAGGTCACCGGATATTGATGCTGTTTTTACTCTTTTGGTTGATTGTTCTGCCTCCATGTTTGATAAAATGGACCAAACAAAGCTGGGAATTATACTCTTTCATGAAACATTAAAGTCTGTCAGAGTTCCGCATCAGATTGTAGGTTTTTGGGAAGATACAAATGAAGCTTCCAAATCCCGACAGCCGAACCATTTTCATACTGTTATTTCGTTTAGGGATTCATTGCAGAGTCAATCAGGACCAGAGATTATGCAACTATCTCCAGAAGAAGATAATCGAGATGGGTATGCAATAAGACATATGACCGAACAATTAATGAAAAGAAATGAAAAGCAAAAATTTCTGCTCGTGTTTTCTGATGGTGAACCAGCCGCAACCGGTTATGAAAGAAATGGGATTATTGACACACATGAAGCCGTATTAGATGCCAGGAAGTTAGGGATAGAGGTAATGAATGTCTTTTTATCAACTACTGAAGTGGATGAAGCGACCAAAAAAACCATTCAAAATATTTATGGAAGATACAGTGTTTTTGTTGAAAAAATTGAAGAGCTTCCAGAACAATTATACCCATTACTAAAAAGATTGTTATTAAAAACAATTTAGCTGTTCATATAGAAAAGTGATAATTATTTTATAGTAGGACAAAATCTTAAGTATGATTTTGTCCTTTAATTTGAGATAGATACTACCTAAAATAATCTTAAAAATAGATCAATGATGATTCTATTTTTAAGTACACTTGGACATAGAAAAATTTATCATAATTTACTCTAAAATAATAAAAATTGTACTTTTTTTCCAAGGATTTGTAGTATGATAGATGTAAGGAAGAGAAGGTACTATTTGATAATTCTAATTATTTAAATAATTGAGAGCGCTAAGAAAAGATATTGAAAAAAGGACCAAATTTTTTAAAATATTTCAATCATCTATCTTGGAATGTGTAGACACCAATGTTAAAATAACATTGGAAGCGTTTTAATATCATACTACTATACTCGTAAGAGTGGTTAATATCGTAGGATAATAATTTTTCCACCTGCGTATCAGAAGTATTTTTCTGATCACTTATGAATCTTTGGGGGTAATGTAAGATGGCAGTAGGCACAAGTAAGAAAAATTTCCCTTGGGAAGACTTCCATGGTCCAAACCTCGGCTATATCATGGAACAATATGATCAATATAAAATTGATCCAAATTCTATTGATATAGAATTAAAAGAAATATTTGATAACTGGGGTTCTCCTTCTATACAAATGAAATCTAATAATCAACAAACATTAGCTGAAGGTGAAACAATTTCAGCTGATAAAATGAAAAAAGTAGCAGAAGCAGTAAAACTTGTAACTAATATCCGTAGATATGGTCACTTATATGCTGCTGTGTATCCTTTTGGAGATACTGCTGAGAAAAATGAATTTTTGCAACTTGAAGAATATGATTTAACAGAAGAAGATTTAAAGTATATTCCTGCACACCTTCTATGTGAGGATGTTCCAGCACATGTTTCAAATGGACTAGAGGCATACCAGTACTTAAAAGAGGTATACAAAGGTTCTATTGCTTTCGAGTTCAGCCATGTACATAATTACGAGGAAAAGACGTGGCTTCTTAAAATGGTTGAGTCGGGTACAATCTTTAAAAATCTGTCCAAAGAAAAGCGGATTTCGATTTTAAAGAGATTAACAGAAGTAGAAGGATTTGAACAATTTCTGCATCGTACATTTGTAGGGCAGAAGCGTTTCTCCATTGAGGGATTAGATATGCTTGTTCCTGTTCTTGATGAATTGATTTCAAATGCTGTTGAAGCAGGTACGGATACAATTAACATTGGAATGGCACACCGTGGACGATTAAATGTTTTGGCCCATGTGCTTGGAAAACCTTATGAAATTATCTTTTCAGAGTTTCAACATGCACCAAATAAGGAATTAGTACCTTCAGAAGGATCTATTGGCATTAACTATGGCTGGAGTGGGGATGTAAAGTATCATCTTGGAGCAAACAAGCAATTCATGGATAAGAGCACTGGTCGAGCTAAAGTAACATTGGCTAATAACCCAAGTCATTTAGAATTCATCGATCCTATTGTTGAAGGATACACCCGTGCTGCACAAGAAGTTCGCACAGAGAAAGGTTATCCTAAACAAAGTGTTAATGATGCGATGGCTATCTTGATTCATGGAGATGCTGCTTTTCCAGGTGAAGGAATTGTTGCAGAAACTCTTAATTTAAATAAACTAACTGGCTATCAAACAGGTGGAACGATCCATATTATCGCAAATAATATGATTGGGTTTACGACAGAAAGCCGTGATTCTCGCTCTACAAAATATGCAAGTGATTTAGCAAAAGGGTACGAAATTCCAATTGTTCATGTAAATGCTGATGATCCTGAAGCATGTATTGCAGCTGTTTATATTGCAATGGAGTACCGTAAAAAATTCAAAAGTGACTTCTTAATTGATCTCATTGGTTATCGTCGATTCGGTCATAATGAAATGGACGAACCTTCAATGACACAGCCTCAGCTATATGAAAAAGTACGCAAACATCCTACGGTACGTAAATTGTATGCGGAATCACTAGAAAATGAGAATGTGCTCGGGTCAGACGATATTCAAAAGATCAATGATGAAGTGCAGGGAACTCTTGAGAAAGCATATCAAAAGGTTCCAGATAAAAAAGCTGCTGAAACTCACGAAATTAAATTACCAAAGTTTGTTAACAGTGGACTTCCTGCGTTACAAACAGCTGTTAACAAAGACAAGTTACTAAAATTAAATGACGAGTTGGTAAAATGGCCGGAAAATTTCAATGTTTTTTCTAAACTGCAAAGAATATTAGAAAGAAGAGCAAACGGTCTTAAAGAAGAAGGTAAAGTAGAGTGGGCACTTGGTGAGGCGTTAGCATTTGCATCAATCCTTACTGATGGAACACCAATTCGTTTAACTGGACAAGATTCACAACGCGGAACATTTGCTCAAAGACATATCGTTTTACACGATGTCAATACCGGGGAGTTTTACTCACCTTTACACAAACTGTCAGATGCTAAAGCATCATTTGCTATTCATAACAGTCCATTATCTGAAGGTTCGGTTATTGGCTTTGAATATGGCTACAATGTGTACGCTCCAGAGACATTGGTTTTATGGGAAGCCCAATATGGAGACTTTGCGAATGCTGCTCAAGTATTTTTTGATCAGTTTATTGCAGCAGGTCGTGCAAAATGGGGACAAAAATCCGGACTCGTCATGCTATTACCTCACGGTTTTGAAGGGCAAGGGCCAGAGCATTCCAGTGGAAGACTTGAAAGGTTTTTACAGCTTGCTGCAGAAGATAGCTGGCAAGTAGCTAATTTAACAAGTGCTGCACAATATTTTCATATTTTACGCAGACAGGCTGATTTGCTAAAACGGGAAGAGGTCAGACCGCTAGTTATCATGACGCCGAAGAGCTTGTTAAGAAATCCACAAACGATTTCAGATTTAAATGAATTATGTGAAGGTGAATTCAAGCCTGTTATTGAACAACCGGGTCTTGGTCATTCTCCAGAAAAAGTGAAAAGACTTGTTCTATGTTCAGGAAAAATCGCTACTGATTTAACGGATAAATTAAATTCCTTAGATGGAAATCAAGACTGGGTGCATATGTTGAGAGTGGAAGAATTATATCCATTCCCTAAGAAAATAATCCTTTCAATATTAGAAAATTTATCTTCTCTTGAAGAAATCGTTTGGGTTCAGGAGGAGCCGCAAAATATGGGGGCATGGTCCTTCATCGATGCTAAGCTGAGAGAAATTGCACCGGAAGGTATTCCAGTGAAATATATTGGCAGAAGAAGAAGACAAAGTCCTGCAGAAGGTGATCCTAATATCCATAAGAAGGATCAAGAACGTATTGTAACAGAAGCTTTGACTTGGAATAAATAATATTGACCATTTATGAATTGACTAAATTGAAAAATGCGGAACTTGCTAATGATCAATAAATCGCTTCTATTGTGTATAAACTGTATGAGCGAAACTCTTACAAAAGCAAGTGCTCAAGGGGGAACCGACACATGGCTGAAATTAAAGTACCAGAACTAGCAGAATCTATCACTGAAGGAACAATTGCACAATGGCTTAAACAACCCGGGGATGCTGTTGAGAAAGGCGAATATCTCCTAGAAGTTGAGACAGACAAGGTAAACGTTGAATTAACTGCTGAATTTTCTGGAGTTTTAAAAGAGCTGCACAAAGAATCAGGTGATACTGTTCAAGTTGGAGAGACAATCGGGGTGATTGATGAGAGTGGAGAAACTTCTAGCTCAAAACCGGAGGAAGTGAAGCATGAAGGGAAGGCATCAGAAGCTGTACAAGAAGCAGAAGGTAAAGATGAGAAAAAGCAAAGACCAATTGCTTCACCTTCAGCACGTAAACTTGCAAGAGAACGTGGAATTGACTTACAACAAGTGCAAACAATTGATCCTCTTGGTCGAGTAAGAAAACAGGATGTTGAGTCCTTCTCAGGTAAAGATGTACCAAATCATCAACAACAGGATGCAACTCCGAAAACTGCTGCACCAAAACCTGCTGTTTCTGCTCAGGAAGATGTACCTGGTAAACCGGTTGAGCGAATTAAGATGTCTAGAAGACGTCAAACAATTGCTAATCGTTTAGTGGAGGTACAACAAACTGCTGCAATGCTAACAACCTTTAATGAAGTTGATATGTCCGCTGTTATGGAGGTGCGTAAACGTAGAAAAGATAAATTCTATGAACAGCATGATGTTCGTTTAGGATTTATGTCGTTCTTTACAAAGGCAGTAGTAGCGGCTTTAAAACAATTCCCATTATTAAATGCTGAAATTCAAGGGAACGAGATTTTAATGAAAAAGTTCTATGACATAGGTATTGCAGTATCAGCACCTGAAGGTTTGGTTGTACCTGTTGTTCGTGATGCAGATCGATTAAACTTTGCTGGGATTGAAGGGGAAATTCTAAACCTGGCAAAGAAAGCACGTGACAATAAACTAAGCTTAAGTGATCTTCAAGGTGGTACCTTTACAATTACGAATGGGGGAGTATTCGGATCACTATTATCTACCCCAATTTTAAATGGTCCACAAGTAGGTATTCTCGGTATGCATAAAATTCAATTGCGACCTGTTGCAATTGATGAAGAAAGAATGGAAAACCGTCCTATGATGTACATTGCACTTTCATATGATCATCGTATTGTTGATGGTAAAGAAGCAGTTAGCTTCCTAGCAACGGTTAAAGAATTGCTGGAAGATCCAGAATCATTATTACTAGAAGGCTAAGCTATTATAATAGGAAGGTTGGCACTGATAGAAGGGGTGCCAACCTTCTTTTATTGGAAAAATTTCAATATAATAGGTAGGACACATAGTGTTATTTTTCAATGCTTATATAACAGTATTATGTCAACTTCAAAACTGAAAGAATATTTTTAAAATACAATTTAAATTATGCTAGTAAAATGTTAAAATGTAGACTTGTATAATGTTTGTGATGGATTGATACTAAAAGTCATTAAGAATTTTCCTTTTAATAAATATATTCATTCGTAACAAACAAAGTTTGCATTAGAGGTGATGAAGTGAGTAAATCAGTCGAACAATGGTCGTCAAAAATCACGTTTATACTTGCTGCAGCAGGTTCAGCAATTGGCCTTGGAGCAATATGGAAATTTCCATATGTTGCTGGAACCAGTGGTGGGGGTGTTTTTTTCCTAATTTTTATTTTATTTACCTTATTAGTCGGATTGCCGCTCTTACTTGGTGAATTTATTATTGGCAGGAGTACAAAAAGTGATGCGATATTAGCTTATAAACAAATTGCCCCAAATTCATCTTGGCATCTAATTGGTAGATTGGGTGTCATCACATGCTTTATTTTGCTGTCTTTTTATAGTGTTGTCGGGGGATGGATCCTCATTTATTTGGTGAAAGCTCTAACAGGTCAATTAAGCGGACTAACTGAGCAGGAGTATGGAGAATTATTTGGAGCAAGTATTTCAGATCCTATTATAACAGTAGTAGCTCAGTTGATTTTTCTGCTTATTACGAGCTATGTAGTGTCTAAAGGAGTTTCAAACGGAATTGAAAAAGCAAGTAAATTTATGATGCCTGCCCTTTTTATTTTATTTATTTTTATCATTATTCGATCAGTTACACTAGATGGTGCTATGGAAGGGATTATCTTTTTCTTAAAGCCTGATTTTGCAAAGGTGACATCTGAAACAGTTTTATATGCAATGGGACAATCCTTCTTTGCATTAAGTGTTGGTGTTTCGGTTATGGTCACATATAGTTCTTATTTATCTAAGAATGAAAACCTCCCCCAATCTGCAATATCAATAGTAGGGCTTAACCTATTAGTCGCTTTACTTGCAGGGTTAGCAATTTTTCCTGCTGTATTTTCATTCGGATTAGCACCGGATGCTGGACCTGTTTTATTATTTAACGTACTTCCAACCGTTTTTAATCAAATGCCATTTGGTACTATTTTTTTAGTTGCTTTTTTATTATTATTTTTATTTGCAACTTTAACTTCTGCTTTTTCAATGCTTGAAATTATTGTTGCACCTATATCAAAAGGGAATGAAAAGAAAAGAAAGTTATTTTCATGGGTTGTAGGCTTATGTATTTTTGCTGTAGGAATCCCCTCAGCATTATCGTATGGTGTGCTTTCAAATATAACGATATTTGGAAAGTCTATTTTTGATGCTGCTGATTTTTTGGTTAGTAATATGCTTATGCCATTAGGTGCGTTATTAATTGCGGTATTTGTTCCATTGAAGATTACTAAAAAGGACCTGTTTGAAGAGCTTCAGAATGGTTCAACTATAAGTAAAAAAATATTTACTTGTTGGTATCTTCTTTTAAAATACGTTTCTCCTATTGTTATTATTGTTGTATTTTTAGATGTACTAGGGATCATTTGATATACGAAAAGGGTAACTTTAAAAATGTTTTAAAGTTACCCTTATTTTCTATAATAAGTAATTGGTCATTAATAGGGATTCCATTTTATTAGCTGTGCTTCATGAAAACGTCTTTCAACTTCCTTCCAATTGACAACATTCCACCAATTATCAACATATTTCTTTCGATCGTTTTTATATTGAAGATAATAAGCATGTTCCCATACGTCGAGCGTTAGAAGCGGGATAACATCCCATTGACTCAGGTTTTGGTGTTTTTCTGCTTGAAGAATTTCTAATCGTTGTGCTCGAGGTGACCAAACCAA
Source organism: Bacillus sp. J37 (assembly GCF_000518865.1). Classification (GTDB taxonomy): domain Bacteria; phylum Bacillota; class Bacilli; order Bacillales; family Bacillaceae; genus Metabacillus. The sequence continues at coordinate 38,214 of NZ_JAEK01000017.1, forward strand.
GATAGCCCAGCCAACTGCTTCCACGTTTTTAGCTGCTTCAGAAAAATGCTGTTTGAATTGTTCAAAGCTTCCAAACGATAGGTTGATTTCCCTCATCAGCATTCCCGAAGGCTTTCCGCCGCCATTAGGTGTCATGATTGACCAGAATATAGTGTGTAGGTAATGTCCGGCTCCATGGAATGCTGCTTCACGCTCCCAATGTTTAATTAATTCGAAATTTCCGGTTTTACGTGCCTTTTGCATTTCTTTTTCGGCTTTATTTAATCCATCGACATAGCTTTGATGGTGTTTATCGTGATGCAAGCGCATAATTTCCTGCTGAATATATGGTTCCAATGCATCATAGGCGTATGGCAACGGAGGGAGTGTATGACCTCCTATAGGCACAGTTTTCTTCTGATTTTGTATTCGCTCATTCTCCTGACGCTCTTCAGAATCAAAATATGTTTCAAATTTGGTAAATAATTCGTCTGCACGTTGATAAACATCATTAGGGTCCAGGTCTGATGTTTCATTAAGTTCATATTGCAGGTGTAAAAGTTCATTTTTCCATGATTCTAAACTCGTTATATCATGTTTGCTTCTTAAATCCTGAATTGAATCATCGTAACTCTTTAAAATATCATCACACCATTTTTTCATTGATGTCATGTATTGCTCTGACATGTAAAATCGCCTCCTAGACAGCAGTCCTAGACAATATATGCAAAAAAAGTGAAAGGGTTGATTTTTTTTCTTTGACATTACCATAGTGGTTAGGAATTTACAGTAGAATGAGTCATTATTTTTTTTCGATAATGTGCCAAGGCTAATAGGGGAAATATATCATTATAGCTATGATAATGAATATAAAATTGCCCTGGTAGCCCTATACCGGTGGGATAAGATAGCGCAGTTTGTGGAAAGGAAGAACGATCGAGTAAATGAGCAATTCCTTTTTTTACAGATTCCTTTACATATGCATTACTTTGTATCAAAGCATCTAGAGCCCAAGCAGTTTGAGATGGTGTACTATAAAGAAGTGGTGTATATTCTTTCTTGATACTGCTTATACAGGATTCTCCCCAACCTCCAGTATCAAGCTGAACGGATTCCAACCATTGAATCGCCTTTTGTATAACAGGGGAATTAGCAGATACGCCGACAGCTATCATTCCAGTAACTGCAGCCCATGTACCGTATATATAACAAACACCCCATCTTCCATACCAGGAGCCATTTCTTTCTTGATTGTTTTCCAACCATTTAATCGCAGCTTTAATGCTTGGATGTTGTTTAGATAATCCTGCATAAGTACCTAAAAACTCAAGTGTTCTGCCGGTTAAGTCGGGTGTTGATGGATCGATAGCAGCGTCCTTTGCATTCTCTAGAGGGATAAAAGTAAGTAACTCCAGGTCTGTGTTTTTTTCAAAAGCTCCCCAACCTCCGTCTGCATTTTGCATAGAAAGAAGATAGGTTACACCTCTGTACCAAGCATTCCGTTCTCTATCGTTTAATATAGCTGTACGGGTTATAGCACGCAAAACGGCAGATGTATCATCATTATCAGGGATCATCGTGTTATTATGAGAAAACCCCCAACCTCCTGGTGCAACATTGGGATTATGAATCTTCCAATCTCCTTTTTTTGTATGTTGTTTAGAAAGTAGAAAGGAATTTGCTTGTTGAATGATCTTTTCTTGATTAGAGACTTTTGCTTCCTGTAATGCATAACTTAGTAAAGCGGTATCCCATACTGTGGATGTTGAGTTTTCTATATGAATTCCATTACATGAAGTAGAAACTAATTGTTTTAAACCGTTTATAGCATTGACGATCGTAGGGGAGTTTTTACTATACCCAAGTGAAAGAAGGGCAAAGATCATAAAAAAAGTTGCGCTGGCATAACTGTATAAAGTACCATCTTCCTCTATTCTTTTTAACATATATCTCTCAGCACGCTGGTAGCCTAGACGATGCAGATATTCTGGTAGTGATAATAGTTTTTTCATGTCATTCATAAATAGTGAGCGAGAGCGATATTGATTTAGTAGGTGCTGTGGAGATGGTTGTCTGTAAAGGTGGCTTAATACAGGAGTATAGGCAGATTTTAATGTGAACTTTTTGTTTGCTGCCACCATCATAGGGATAAAGTGAATTCTAGCATAAGCACTAAATTGGTAGAAGTTAAATGGAAACGATGCTGGAATAAGCAGAAATGTCATAGGTACATAGAAGAGTGTTGGCCATGGGTAAAGTCCGTTGACAGCGAGCATCCATTTGGTCATAAAATGCGCATTGTTTAAACCACCTTTTTCTTTTATAAATTGTTCAGCCTTTTTTAAAGCAGGATGATCCTGAGATACAAAGCCGGAGAACAATAATGCACAATAAGCTTGTATCGTTGCAGATAAATTACCATCCTCTTCGTCAGGGTAAGCTTTCCAGGTACCTTCTTTGGATTGGGTTAAAAGTAATCGTTCTGACAAATTCTTTATTAAAGTTTCCTCATTTTTGCTGTCCAATGCTCTGAGTGTAATAATCATAAACGCATCAGTCATTAATCCACCTTCGAAACAATATTTCCAAGACCCGTCACTATTTTGTGTATTTTTTAACTTGTCTACAAAAGAATAAATGGATTGATTAAGTTTGTTGTTTGTAAGCATATTTATTCTTCACCTCACCATAGGCTATGCAGGGTGTTAGTTGTATATGTGTGATGAAAAGATGATATGTATCAATGTATTACTGAAGAGTAAAACCATTGCTATTATGTTTAACACATTCGAATTCTATGTTTAAATAATACGTTCTCTAGAAAAGAGCATACTTTAATAAATTAGTTTCTTGCATTGATTGGCATTTTAGAAAGAATCGGATAGAATATAACATATGAATGTGAAAGGTGGATTTGCTTTGATACATAAAACATGGCAAGAATCTAAGGCGTTAAAAAAAGTAAAATGCGTTCATACAAACGCAGCAAAATACATGGTTGACCGTGCACTTACTGCGGGTAAAGAGTATGATGTTCAAAATGAAACAGAAGAATTCTACTTTGTTATTGACAATACTGGCAAGGTTGGCGGCTACTATAAAGATTATTTTGAAAATGCTTAACGTTGAGAAAGGAATGGGAAAAACAGTCCATTCCTTTTTATGTTTTCTCACATCAGTTTGACATCCCTCTCATTATTATTATAATTGATAATAATAATCGAAGTGGGGAGAGATTGTAGTATTGAATTCAAAAGCAAAGCTAATTCTTCATCCAGTGCGAATGAAAATCGTACAAACATTAATCGGAAGAAAAGAGTTGAATGTCCAGCAAATCCAAGAAAGATTAACTGAAGTTCCTCAGGCCACTTTATATCGTCATCTAAATAAACTTTTAGAAGGAAATGTGATACGGGTTGTTAAGGAAAATCAAATTCGAGGAACGGTTGAAAAATTTTACGCTTTAAATGAACAAGAACAATCAGCAGCAGGAGATATTAAAAAATTAAACCGTGACGAACATTTACATTTATTTTTAACGTTTATGACACATGTATTAGGTCAATATGAAGCTTATTTACAACAAGACGAAATTGATTTAGTTAAAGATGGGGTTAGCTTTAGGCAAGCAATGATTTATTTATCAGATCAAGAATTTCAAGAATTTATCGCTGAATTGTCAGATGTCTTTTTAAGAGTCATAAATAATGAACCATCTAATGAAAGAAAGGCAAGGAATATTTCTACTATTTTCATCCCTGATGCAAAAAAATAGTATGATCTTATAAAGATTTTAAATTATAATAAGATAATAAAATAGCTATCCATGATGAACATTTGTAAGGCTACTTAGAAAGGGAAATGACAAAATGTGTAATCAAACATATATAATCAGAGATGCAAACATTGGAGATCTTCCACGAATAGTTGAAATTTATAATACATCAATACCCGGTAAACTTGCAACAGCTGATCTGGAAGAGGTAACAGTTGAAAGCCGGTTAGCTTGGTTTCATGAACATAACCCACACCAAAGACCTTTATGGGTAATAGAAGAAGATCAAGGTGTCGTTGGTTGGTTAAGTTTTCAATCCTTTTATGGTAGACCAGCTTATAATGCGACAGCAGAGGTTAGTATCTATTTAGATCCTGTCATACATGGTAAGGGCTATGCTCGTATTTTAATGAATAAAGCAATTTCAGAATGTCCTAATCTAGGGATAAAAACATTGTTAGCATTTGTATTTGGTCATAATGCACCAAGTATCAAGCTTTTTGAACATTATTCATTTGAGAGATGGGCACATCTTCCGAAAATCGCTAATATGGAAGGCGTGGAGAGAGATTTAGTTATTTTAGGAAAAAGAATTATTGAATAACATTAAAAATATAAAATTTCTCTGAGAGGATACAATTCTTTATTTTGTATCCTTTTTGTACTTTAACAGTGGAAAACGTAAAAACAAGTGGATTTGTATTTGAATAGTTAAGCCGTTAAGACACATACTTCATATAGGAAAGAAAATGTCAAAGGATAGAGAAGGTGGACTCATGCGATATATATTATTAACACATAATGATTTGGATGGTGTCAGTTGTGGGATTCTTGCAAAACTGGCTTTTGGTGAATTTGTAGATGTCCATTACCATTCAGTAAATAGCCTTGATTATCATATAGAGCAATTAATGAAAGAACAAAGTGACAAAAATCATTCATGTACAATATATATAACTGATTTGTCCGTTAATAAGGACAACGAGATGAGATTAAAAAAATATGTTCAAAGAGGAGGACTTGTTCAATTAATAGATCATCATAAGACAGCCTTGCATTTTAACGAATATGAGTGGGGAGATGTCAGGATAGAGGAATCAAAGGGAAAGCTAGCATCTGCAACTTCATTATTTTATTCGCACCTTCAAAAACAGAATCTCCTTAAAGAACATTCTTCTCTCAGTGAATATGTTGAACTGGTCAGACAGTATGATACATGGGAATGGGAGAGAATGAAAAATATTCATGCAAAACATTTGAATGACCTTTTATTTTTACAATCTATTGAAGAGTTTGAACAAAGTATGGTAGAGCGACTTTCTATACAAGAGTCTTTTTCTTTTAATGAGTTTGAAGAAAAATTGTTGAAAATTGAAGATAAGAAAACAGAGCGATACATAAAAAGAAAGAAAAGGGAATTGATACAAGCTTTTATTGGTGACAAATGTATTGGAGTCGTTCATGCAGAATCATACCACTCAGAATTAGGAAATGAGCTTGGAAAGGAGCATCCGCATCTTGATTGTATTGCCATTGTTAATATGGGGAATAAAAAGATGGGATTTCGAACAATTCATGATCATATTGACGTATCTGAAATAGCTGCACAATACGGTGGGGGAGGACATGCAAAAGCAGCAGGTTGTTCATTAACACCAGAAGCATATCAAGAGTTTATTGACAAAACAATCTCTTTAAAGCCCTTAAGAATGGATCATTCTCATAATAAAATGAATTTGAAACAGCAATGTGCTCATTATGAAAATTATGAGAAGAAACATTTCTTGTTATATAAAAGTAAAGAAAATAAATGGCAGGTAGAAAAAGATCATCATTTACTACCAGATGACTTTTCAACTTTTGAAGAGGCTGAAAGATTTATAAAAAGAACATACTCTGCATATCTTTCAAAAGACGATATGCTGATTCATTATTTAATTGACTCCAGTGATTCAAAACAAAAAAAACAGACAAAAAGCAAAGCGTGATTTCACGCTTTGCTTTTAACCTAAAAGAAATGATACGATATGAGTTACTTCCGAACAATAAACCAGGTACATATTTTATTTTTAATTTAAAAAATTGAATGTGCCTATTCATTAATCAACGACAAGATAAGCAATCATTGGAGGAACTTCATTATGACCTTCATGTGTGTGTGTGTCACAAATTAGACGATAAGTGCCTTCTTTCGTAAAGTTAAGAGGAATTACTGTTTCTTCACCCTTTTTAACTGTGCCTTTTATATCTGTTCCTTCAATATAAAAAGGATGCTCTTCTCCATTTACACCAAATATCTTTAAGGTAACATCTTGATCTTTTGGAATCATGATGGTACCCGGATCCCAACGATAAGCCTCCAGTTTTTTACCATCAGCAGTTGTTGTAGAAAATTCACCAGTGACCATATTAATTGTAATTTCTTCTTTAGATGCTTGGGTACTTTGGAACGTTGGGACTGTTTCGGTTGTTAAAAAATATAAGCTTCCCATTAAGATAGCGGCTACAACAAAAAAAATCCATTTCTTTCGTATAAACACAAACCTCATATTTACCCTCCTAATAGCATGTCTACCTTATTTATATGAGAGGATAGGATGAAACTTGTCTAATTTTTTATAATTAAAAAAAGGATGTGCCATTTTTGGCCATCCTCTCCATTTATCTTATACAAGTTGGTATTGCTCAGGATTCTTTATAATTAAAAGAGCTTTCCCTTGATCAAGTTTTTCCTCATACATTTCGGCTTCAGCTGTTGAAAATCCTAATTCATGAAGTTTGTTCCGGATCTCATCACCTTTTTTAACGAATAGGTTTTCTAGTGTTTTTGTCAAGCCGGTTTCTTCTACACCAATTAAATTCGTATCTGCTTTATCTGAGATTCTTTCAGTCCGGTCATCGTCATGTGTTAAAACATAGAGGTCAGTAGCTTGTACACCTTTACTTTTTAACATATTAACAGCTTGCTCTAAATTTTCTTCATTTTGAAATTCTTCTATATAAGGTTTCATAAGTTTACTTCCTCCTTAAATTTTATAGTATTCAATAACACAAATTTGGGTTCATTAAACACATATAATTTGAAATAGTCTTTTCCTCCTATTAAAAATTTTAAGGTTATTAGAAGATTTCTCTTTCTATTTATTTTAGTTTGTGGTATATTAATTGAGCGATGAGCTGAATTGTGTAAGTCGAATAACATGCCGGAAGGCTAAATGCACGATGTGGCGTGCAGTTTTTCGCCTCAATACGCAAGACGTCTATTTATAGACGTCTTTTTATTTTTTTTATTTTTGGCAACTTGAACCTTTCAAATGTCGATCTAAGAAGTGATATGAAAAGAAAGTGAGGCGGTTTTTTGAAAAATTCTATTTTGTTTATTGGGGCAGGCAGAATGGCTGAAGCAATCATTTCGGGTTTAACGGCAAGCAGCCGAAAACAAATAAATTCAATTTATGTTTCGAATCAGAAGAATGTTGAGAGGCTGAAAGAATTGGCAATGAAGTATCAAATCCAACCAATTGAGACATTTGATGACATCATTCATAAAGTGGATCTGATCGTTCTAGCGATTCCGCCTTCAGAACATGAAGCAGTTCTTAATAAATTAAGCCCTTACATTAATTCGCAATTTGTGGTAACGGTAGCAGCGGGAATAAGCCCCTCATTTATGGAGACATTTCTTCCGGAAAGAACAGCTGTTGGCTGGCTTATGCCGAATACTGCTGCAATGGTTGGACACTCTATTTCTTTATATACATATGGAACATTTGCAAGTGAAAAGAATCATGTTCAAATGGAGTTATTGGCCAACTCAATTGGAACATCACACTATTGCTCAGAAGAAGAGATTCACAATTTAACAGCAATTACGGGTAGTGCACCAGCTTTTTTTTACCTATTTGTTGAAGCTTTAATTGAGCAAACAAAATGTTACAATGTTTCAAAGGATACAGCGGAAAAATTGGTAAACGAAATGGTAAATGGCTCTGTACAGATGTTAAAAGGAGAATACTCTCCCAAGGAATTGAGAGAGCAGGTAACAACACCTGGTGGAGCAACAGCAGAAGGAATAAACATATTAAGAAACGGTAACTTTGTTGACTTACTACAACAAGCTGTTATTGCAACTAATAAAAAAGCAAAAGGTGGAAACTAAAAAGAAAAATCCCATGGAACATGGGATTTCTGCTTTAAAATATTGTTGATAATGAAATTATTCCTTTTTCTGGCTTACTGCTGAAAAGTTTTCCAATACAGGTAATGTACGCTCGTCTTCAACCATTGCGTGTCCACATAAAGGACAGTCCGGATTTTCGTTCGATTTAAAATTATCACGCATCCACCCGTTACAATCATCTGAACCACAAGTCCATATTTTTAAGTTAACCTCTGGTGGCTTTTCGACTTGTTGTTGAAATCTCATATCAACACATCCTTCAGTAAGGAGATTTAGTACTACATACATTATACACATTTTCTCTAACAATATGTATAACTGTTAACTAATTCCTTATATTTCGTTGGTGAATTATAAAAAAGGCTATGTCTGACGAGCTTTACAAAAAATGATAAAGAAGTCAGACCGATAAGGCATTAATCCATTTCTTTAAGTTCTGCAACACTTACTTGAGTTCTTTCTTCAAGTGGTCCTCTAAGATGACAAGTTACCATCTCCTGATCTTCATGCAATTCGTCAATCCAGACAGAAGTTCCGTTATACATGACTTTTATATCTGCAGAAGATGATAAAATCTGCTTAACACGATTAATATCCAATTCAATTACCTCCTAAAAATAATCATTTTATTTTTAACTGCAGGATTCATTTTTATACACATAGAGGTAAATATAAACAATCTCAGCATAATTTGGTGTATTTACTTTTCAGTATTTTTTATAAAAGGGCTAACCTTTTTTATTGAAAGGGATCGCCATATCCATTCGACCGGACCTTGGTGAAAATAAGATAACCAATATTTACAAATAATGAGTTGAATAAGAAAAAAAAGGATAGTTATTATAAACCCTTCACTCAAATTTATCTTGTTATAAAGATCAAAAATACGAAAGAAGCTGATTAGAAATACAGATTGGAAAAGGTAGTTAGATAACGACATCCTACCAACATAACGGAGAGGATATAGAACTTTCTTTACAAATCTGTGATTAAAAAAGATATAAATACTCGTTATATACAGTATAGTCAAACCTATTCCACTTAAACTTGACAACAAATATAAAGTGCCAGGCAAAAAAATATGTGCCAATAAACTCAAGATAAGAAAAACAGGGGCAACAATTAAACTGATTTTCCACCATAATTTAACCTTAATTAAATTTGATGGGGTTCTTTTGTATATGCCTTCTTTCCCTATGTATAACCCTAATAAAAACCATGCAAGCACCGGAACAAAAATGAATGGAAATTGTAACAAAACAGGTATGACTTCAATATTTATCCTATACAAAACCCATTCGAAATAAGAACTTTGCTTATAAATTGAAAGATAGGTTGAAAGCATGTTAGAATAATCACTTTTTTCAATTAATGTAAAGGTTGGTAAAAAGGAATTACAGCTAATATATACATGATAAACCGCTAATAATGCAAATCCCCAATATAAAATCGTTTTACTGGAAACTTGATAAAATAACAGTAACAAGATGCTGGTTAAAGCATAAACGTGAAGAATGTCTCCATACCAAACAAAAATAAGGTGTATCAATCCAATGAAAAATAGGATCATCATTCTTCTAGTATATAAAATTACATGAAATCCATTCCGTAAAAAAAGGTAAAAGCTTAAACCAAATAACAATGAAAAAATAGGATAAAACTTCATTTCGATAAATGTTTGATAAAAAATATGAAGGATTTTATCAAACCCTTTTACATTTGGGTTGATCTTGTATAATGATTGAATAAATTCTGGAGAATAATAGCTTTTCATATTTATAAAAAGAATGCCCAAAAGAGCAAATCCCCGGATCACATCAATCAACACGATTCGATCTTGTGCTTTCATATTTTTCCCTTTCTTTCCTATTCTGGCATAAAAAATTAACTTACACAGATGATAATAATAATTACCTTTGTATAGGGAGGCCTCCAAAATATATGGATTTGAACTTGATATGGAAAAGTGTTGTGATTGTCATAGGTGGTACGGTCCTGTTAAGGGTTGCAGGTCGAAAGTCCATTTCTCAGATGACTCTTTCACAAGTTGTCATTATGATAGGAATTGGATCTCTGCTTGTGCAGCCTTTAGTCGGAAAAAATGTATGGTCTACATTAATTGTAGGATTTACTTTGGTTGTTACATTAGTTATTGGTGAATATAGTCAGATAAAATCTGATAAGCTTGAAAAATTTATATCGGGAAAATCAAAAGTATTAATAGATAATGGGAAATTGCAAACTGATCAATTAAAAAAGTTGCGTTTATCTATTGATTTGTTAGAAATGAAATTAAGGCAATCAAATGTTACTAATATGAATGATGTAAAATATGCAACCTTGGAACCAAATGGTCAAGTTGGATTTGAATTAAAGGAACAAAAAAAACCTGCAACAAAAGAAGACATCACCTTCATCTTAGAAGAAATCCAACAACTAAAACAAATGATGGGCATCCACCCAATTAGAACAACTACAAATACACAACAAGAACTTCCATCTTCATCGGCAACGACATTATTTACTGAGGTTGTGAAAAATAAAAATAATCCTCAACCACCCCGAGAATTACAGTAATATCACAAAGTACTGGCTATATTTTAACACGAAAAATCTACCAATCAGAAAAGTTGGTAGGTTTTTTGGTTTAATCTCCAAATAATGTAATATCTGCAAAAGTTCAAATGACCAAAAATAAGCACGATTAGACTACTTACTTAATAAAATCAAAAAACACAATTTGTATACGCTTCCATTTTGGTCGCTATCATCAAATATCTTCATTTCCATTTTCGTCTATCACTTTACGATGACCGCCACATAAGTTGTATATGTACTCAGAAAAGAGTCAACTAGCAAATAGTATACGAACCAAAGGAGGTGGTAGGTTTTGGCGTATAGTAAAGGAGATTGGAAAAAAGATTTTCAAGAAGCAATCCAACTTCATCAACAAGCCATAGATGGTGATAAGCAAGCAGCGAAGAAAGCCTATGAAATACTAAAAAAAGTGAAATTAAAAACTGTTAATCATGCACTTATTGATGCCTATTTTGGTAGTTCTTCCGCTCTAATTGCAAGAGACCATCCAGATTTAATAGAAAAAATGAATCTTGCAAAGAGAGGATTAAAAGTTCTTGATCAAGCTGTCAAAGCAGAACCTAATAATAGTGAAATTAGAGTGTTAAGAGGTAATGTGGCATTTCGCCTTCCGGAAACGTATTTTAAAAGAACGAAAACAGCAATTGAGGATTTTCATTTCCTAATTAAGGAATATGAAAATAATAGGAACAACATTTCAAAGGAGCAATACAGTGAGTTTCTATTAAATTTAGGTAGTGCCTATAAAAACTTAGGGGACAATCAAAATGCTGAAAATATATGGGGGAAACTCCTTAAGATGAACAATAGTAAATATAAAAAATTAATTGAAAAAGCAAGGAAGAACGGAGGTGAATAGGATTGCTTTATAATAAAAAAAATGCAGAACTATTAAGAAAACTAGCAAGAGGAAACGGTTTTTTGCCAAATTCTAATAAACAGTTTTTGAACAATTTACCTATCCCAAATAGTATTTTGGAAATGTCTAATAAAACAACAGAAAGTATAATTAATCACTTGTTGGAAGCTAGAAAAACAGAAAAAAATCTTTCCTCTAAACAAAGCAAAGAGAAAAAAAATAAAGTTGAACAAAAACAAAAATTAAAAAACACATATGATGACAGGGATAAACAGTCAACATATGTACCGAATCTTCCTAAAATTAGGAATGTAAAAGGAAAAACAACCCCTAAAAACGATAATGAATCTTCAAAGAGAATAAAAGAACCTGTAATAAAAAAAGCTGAGACCATCAAAAACATTGCAGAATCAGAAGCAAATCTATCACCATTAGAAGAAGCAATAAGCAACCATGATGATGGAATAAAAGGGAATAAGCTTTCTGTAAAAAAGGCATATACCGCCTTAAAAGACTTACACGAGAAACACCCAAACGACCTTAAAATTAAATCCTACTTCGGAAGTGCAACAACGCTACTAGCAAGAGATGCAAGCAGTGTTACGGATAAAATGAAATATGCATTAGAGGGTTTAAAGCAATTAGATCAAGTAGTGGAAAAGAATCCGGACTTTATTACTGCAAGAATTTTAAGAGGAAACGTATCCTATCGGTTACCGGAATTATATTTTCAACGTACAGCGACAGCAATCGAGGATTTTAGGTATTTAATAGAAGTTTTTGAATCTAACAACTCAATTTTATCAGAGAGAGAGTACGTTGAGATTTTGAAAAATTTAGTTGGGGCTTTTAAACGTCTTAATCAACATGAAAATGCGCAAAACTATCAAGAAAAATTAAAAGCATTCAAACAAACTGATATCACTAAAACCAATACCGAAACTCAAACTCAAATGATGAGTAGTGTAAATGAGACAACTGGAGAAGGATTAACAGAGGAAGCAAAAAACATTTATTTAAATGCTCTTAATGGTGGGCAAAAAGAAGTGAAAGAGGCACTATCATTTTTTGAAGTATTTGTGTTAACGAATACCGATCCAGAAGTAGAAATGACCTATATTGATCTTCAATCAATGATAGGAAGGGATTCTATTAACACCTATGAAATGTTTGGCTCTGCTATAAAGTCTATGAAAGCTATGGATACTCTCGTAAATGAACACCCGACTTTAAGTGAACTTCGATTAATTCGAGCAAGACATAGTTTACGTTTACCGGAGATGTTTTTTAGAAGAGCTGCTATTGCAGTTAGCGATATAGAAATGCTATTAAAAGATACAACCTTTATTGATGGAGCCGAGCTGGCAGTTCACCACCAGTTGTTATTTGATTTAGGATACGCTTATGAAAAGCTGGAGATGCTGGAAAATGCTCAGGAAATCTGGAATAAATTATTGAAAATGCAACCAAGTGAGGAACTGAAAAATAGAATACAAGAAAAAATAGATGTTCATTCATATAAAGAAATTGACATCCGTATCTTCTCGGTTTATTCCCAAGAGAAAATGTACGGCAAAGCAAAAGAAATTCATTTAATGGGAGCGAAAGGGAGTCGAATAGCTGCAAAGCAAAGTTTGGAAGTGTGGGAACTAGCGAGAAAGAGATTTCCAAATTGTGATATTGCGAACACCTATTATGCTGCCTCTGTAGCTTTAATGGGTAAATATGCTAGTGATCCCCAGGAAATGTTTGGAGAAACGATAAAGGCATTAAAGATGTTAAAAACATCTATTAAATCCAATAATCCTGAATTGAAGTATTTGCGTGGATGCATCTATAACAATTTACCTGAAGGTTTCTTCCATTCAAGTGACAAAGCAGTAAGGGACTTTAAAGCTGTTAAATTAGCATATGAACAAAACAGTGAGAACCCCCCGATCACACAAGAACAATATGTAAAACTGCTTTATGATTTAGGTCATCTCTACAAAAAAACTAGTTTTGTAGATAAAGCGTTGAAAACATGGAAAACTCTTATAAATGAAGCACCACAATCACATTATGCTCAGCAAGTAGCAAGCCAGGTAGGTGAAGAAATATGAGTTCTTTATTTGAAAAAAAGTTAAAGAAGATACGAATGCCTTTAACGATCAAACGCTTCTTTAATGGATCGGTTCATCCAGATAAGATGTCTCAACAGCAGATTGAGACCTATCATGTTGAATCATTAAAACAAATTGTCAAAAAAGCATATGAAAAAAATGAGTTTTACCGTCAGAAATTAGATGAAGCAAACGTGAAACCAGGTAATATAAAAAAACTAAGTGATTTAAGTAAGCTACCATTTTTAACAAAAGATGAATTAAGAGGAAAACCTTATATTTTATTAACTTGTGATAAAAAAGATATCGCTCTTGTGCAAGTTTCAACAGGCACAACAGGTGGAGAAGAAATCTATATGATGTACACCTGGAATGATTACTATTTACACGATCTTGCTCCCAGATATCCGGAATTATTTGAGGTCAACCCTGGAGATGTTTGTTTAAATGCACTGCCATATGAAATGAGTGCAGCAGGTTTAGCTTTTCATAAAACGTTCATGGAAGGCTGTGAAGCAACGGTTATCCCTGCTGGTAAAGGTGGAGCGTATTCAACACCGAAGAAGACGCTAAAAATGATAAAAGATCTAAAGCCAAATGTCGTTATAACAACTCCATCGTGGGCTATGTTACTTGCTGAAGAAGCAGCTGAGCAGGACTTTGATTTGCAAAGTTTGCAATTAAAAAAACTTTGGATTACGGGTGAAGGATGTTCTCCTGCATTTCGTCAAAGGTTAGAAAATCTTTGGGGAGTTACCGCTAACTTCTTTTATGGAAGTCTAGAATGCGGAGTTCTTGGGATTGAATGTGATCACCATGATGGCTACCACCTTGCCCAAGCACATGCAATTGTCGAGATTGTTGATCCAAAAACAGGTGAACCACTCGATGAAGGAGAAATTGGCGAGATTGTTGTAACTAGTGCTCTTCGTTATGATACGCCAATTCTTCGTTTCCGTACTGGCGATCTTGGCTATATTGAGTCGGAAAGCTGTCCGTGTGGAGTTACAATGCCAAAGTTCTATCTTCGCGGAAGGGTAGTAGATCAAATTAAGTACAACGGAACATCTCTTTCCCCATTTTATCTTGAGGAGTTTTTAATGCGCGAGCCTGAAATAGGAAATTGGTTTGAATTTGTATTAACTCGTGATGGTGATAATGAGACCATTCATGTGCGCTGTGAACTCGCTGATGGAGTTGAACCATCAGAACATTTAGCTGATTCTTTAGCTAGTAAACTTGAATTTGCTTCAGGCATTCCATTTCAATTGGAATTTGTTAATAAGCTTCCACGGCCACAAGGAAAAACAGTTCGTGTTGTTTATGAATAGGGGGTGAAAAGATGATTATTGATGCCCATACACATCTTTCAAATACCGAATACGGAAACACGGAAACGTATTTGAAATTGATGAAAGAGGCAGGGATAGATGAGGCAGTAGCTGTACCAGGTGCAATGCTGGATGTCCGAAAAATGACAGAATATATTACAGGACGTTCAAAACCGGATAATCCGGTTCCCGACAACCTATATGTTGAAAAAGCATCCAAAGCAAATCAACAAATTCATGGATTTATTTGTCTTAACCCGCATGATAAAGATGTTCTTTCTCAATTGGAAAGAGGAAAAAAACAAGGGTTTAAAGGCTTAAAGTTATCACCGTTATCACATCAATTTTCCTTTGCATCTAAGGGAGTAACAGGTTTAGCTGAATTATGTGGAAATTATGGGTTTCCAGTTTATTCTCACGTCGTTTACAGTCCTGGAGCTTCGACAGCAAAATTTGTTCAATTAGCAAAACAATTTCCAAAAACCAATTTTATTATCGGACATATGGGATTTGGTCCTGCTGATCAAGAAGCACTTGAAGCTGCAGCAGTTATGCAGAACTTTTATTTAGAAACGTCAACAGGAAACTATCTTCACATTCAAGAATCAGTAAAAAAAGTCGGCTCATCAAAGGTGATTTTTGGATCAGAATACCCGCTGTCACACCCTGGAATTGAACTCGAGAAAGTTTTAAAGCTCAATATCAGTGACCGGGAGCGGGAAGAAATTTTAAGCCAAAATATAAAACATTTATTACAAATGAAATAGAGGTGTGTTTGTAGATGAACACACAGAAGAAAATCAATGCTATAAATGAAATCCTAACTTATGCCAAAACATCTCCATATTACTCTAAACGCATTCAAATCCCACTACTGCATTCCCTTAATGACCTAAAAACAATCCCGTTAACGACTAAAGCTGATCTTAGAGAACAATCACCTTTTGGTTTACTGCCTGATTCTATTATGTCGTTATCTCAATACCATGAATCATCCGGAACAACAGGAACACCTGTTTCGGTATGGTATTCAGAGACTGATCTTGACGAAATAACTAGAGGTATTGCAAGGTGTGGAGTCAATTTTAACCGCCATGACCGAGTTCTCATCCGCTTTCCATATGCACTATCAACAATATCTCATTTTATGCATCGGTCTGTTCAAATGCAGAGTGGATGTGTGATTCCAGCAGATAGTCGTACAACTGTTACACCTATGCCAAAAGTGATTGATCTAATGAAAAGATTAAATATAACAGTCCTTGCGTGTATTTCATTACAAGCTATTATGCTTGCGGAAATGGCAGAAATGCAAGGTCTTGAACCTAAAAAAGATTTTCCTTTTTTAAGAGCAATATGTACAGCAGGTGAACCGTTAACACCTTATCGCAGGAAGTTAATTGAAGATATCTGGGGAGTGCCAGTGTTTGATAACTATGGTATGACAGAGGTCGGCACAGCAATGGTTGATTGTACTCAACAGCAATTGCACATGTTTGAAGATTATTTTCATGTTGAGAT
Source organism: Bacillus sp. J37 (assembly GCF_000518865.1). Classification (GTDB taxonomy): domain Bacteria; phylum Bacillota; class Bacilli; order Bacillales; family Bacillaceae; genus Metabacillus. Next base: position 54,559 of record NZ_JAEK01000017.1, read on the forward strand.
TTTAAAAGATGATTTTGAAACTGTTGTAAACCCTGGTGAATGTGGAAATCTTGTCATTACAACTCTCCGTAAAAGAGCTACACCAATGATTCGGTATGCAACAGGAGATATTGTTCAGGAGATAAACAACTCTTGTTCATGTGGTAATGGTCGTTCATTTGTCATTAGAGGCAGAAAAGAAAATCTGATAACGATTGAGTCAGTTTCATTTGACCTGTACGAATTAGAGAAGATAATTGCTCCATTACCTGCTAGACGATTTTGGTCTGCGGGAAAAATTACCAATACACTCTATCTATTTATTGAAAAGGAATCTAGTACTGATACGATTCATGTGAATGATATTGAAAAGTTGAAGAAAATGTACGGGGTTAACATTTCTATTATTCTTTTAGATAAAGGAACCTTGTACGACAGAACAGATGAAGTTTCCTTCGGGATGAAAGGGAAGCCCCGTTACTTTTTAACTGACCAAGAAACGGCAAATTTATTAAACAAAATTAAAACTAAGTAGTTTGGAAGGAGTAAGGATAGATGCAACAAAAAGCTAGGCAAGTGTGGTATGACGGAAGAGGAGTATCAGTAGAAAATATGGATGTGTGGGAATTAATCAACCATTCACCAATTGATAAAGTGTTGGTATCTCTACAACAACGTCAAGAAGGTTATTTTCCTCAAAAAATGACGTTTATGACTGAAGTCGAAAACAGTGAACAATTAGAGGAAGTCCCTGCTGGAGATGTCATTTTTTCTAATAGGGAAGAGGTGTTAACAGAAGCGAAAAAACAAGGGTTTCAAACATGTATCTTTTATTCTGTTGATAATAGAGAAATGTTAGAACGTTGCTCAAGAGAAGCAAGTGAGTATGATTTTGCGGCTGTTGACTTTGATTTACCGACAAATATTCCACTAGAGTTAATTATTGCCCGTTTAGAGGAAAGCAATACTGTCCTTTTAAGAGCAGTAAATACAGCAATCGATACAGAGATCGCTTATGGAACACTTGAAAAAGGTAGTGATGGCGTATTATTTGCTACATCAAATGTTAGTGAAGTGAAAAGATTAACTGAATTTATGTCAAGACAAAGTTTACCAAACCTTGAATTGCACCCAATGCTCGTAACCGAGGTGATGCATGCAGGGATGGGTGTCCGTGCTTGTATTGATACCACTGGTATTATGACCCAGGATGAAGGGATGATCATTGGATCAACTTCTGGTGGTGGAGTATTCGTTTGTTCGGAAACTCACTACCTTCCTTATATGAATTTAAGACCATTTCGTGTCAACGCTGGTGCTGTTCACTCATATGTATGGCAGCCTGAGGATGCAGCTGAATATTTAAGTGATTTAAAAGCTGGAGATAAGGTGTTGTGTGTGAATACAAAAGGTGAAACTCGTGTGTTAACAGTTGGGCGTATAAAAACAGAGGTTCGTCCAATGTTGCTCATCAAAGGTAAAGTAGGAGAGCGTGAATTAAACGTAATCGTACAAGACGACTGGCACATTCGTATTATGAGTGCAGACGGTAAACCGCGTAATGCTTCTACGATACAACCGGGTGATGAATTATTATCATATATTTGTGAACCAGGCAGACACGTTGGTGTAAAAGTAAGTGAAACAATTATCGAAAGATAGAACATTGGAGGAATTAGAATGTCCGGAAAAGAAATACGTCTAAAGAAGCTTTACCATCATTCCGACAAACTACTCATTGTCCCGATGGACCATGGAATTACAATTGGTCCTGTTACAGGGTTAACGGATATTAACAAAACAGTTGAAGCTGTATTCGATGGTGGTGCAGATGCTGTTGTCGTTCATAAAGGGCTTGTTCGCTATTTAACAGATGCAATAGGTTCAAACAAAGGTGAACTTATCATTCATTTATCAGCATCAACAGCTTTAGCTCCAGAATCTCAATCCATGCGAAAAGAACTGGTTTCTTCAGTAGAGCATTCGATTCGATTGGGTGCAACTGCTATTTCTACACATGTAAACCTCGGATCACCTTTTGAAGCCGAACAAATAAAGGATGTTGGTTTAATTGCTGAAGAATGTGATAAGTGGGGCTTGCCATTATTAGCTATGATGTATGTTCGTGACGGTTCCAGAGTGCATGAATTTGACCCGGACCGTATCCGACATGCTGCACGTGTAGCCGAGGAGCTTGGAGCAGATGTTGTGAAAGTCAATTATAGTGGTTCACCTGAGACATTCAAACAAGTCGTTTCCGGTGTGAAATCCCTGTGTTAATCGCTGGTGGAGAAAGACTATCATCAAACGATGATTTAATCACGATGATTGACGATGCGATAAATGCTGGTGCAAATGGAATCTCAATAGGTCGAAACATTTTCCAAGATGATGATCCAAAGAAATTATGTAAAAATATCCGATCTATTTTAAATCAATCATGAGGTGAAATATGGAGAAACAACAATTCACAAATGAAGCAATTGGTAACTTATCGAAGAAAATCGCAGAGTTAAAGAAACAAGGAGCATCCGGTGACCAAATTCAAGGTGCTGTGTTTGAAATGCTACGTGAACTTGGAATTAATATCCCTTTAGATAAACTGCCGGAGAACTTTAGAGCAGTTAAAGATGAAAATGAATAGCAAAGAATAGCTAAAAAATGATTAAGTAGGAGAGATTGGACCATAGTCTGATCTCTTTTTTGTATGGTTTCAAGAAAAACAGCCAAACTAACATGGGAAAAAACTAAAAATTGGAGGAAAACTTCATGTTAAAAAAGCTTTTTTTAGCAACATTTGTCTTTTTTATGGTGATGCCTTCAGTATCACATGGGCAAATTAAAACCTTTAAAGAACCGCCATTTGAGTTTTACAAAGTATCAAAAGGAGATACTTTCTGGTACATAGCCCAACGATATGGGTTAGATTATCGAAAATTAATGGAATTAAACCCTAACGTTGAACCAAGAAATATGCATGTAGGAGAGGTTATCCGTCTTAAACCTTCAGCTAAAAGTGTTAGTAGCTTCCAAGAGCAAGTTGTTCAATTAGTAAATCAAGAGCGTGCAAAAGCCGGATTAAGACCTTTAACACATCGCGCGGATGTAAAAAATGTAGCTCAGAAAAAAGCAGAGGACATGATTAATTCAAATTACTTTTCACACACAAGTCCAAATTACGGATCACCTTTTAATATGCTAAAAACATTTGGAATTAGCTACTCGTATGCAGGAGAAAATATTGCAAAAGGGCAAAAAACTCCACAAGAAGTGATGAATGCATGGATGAATTCATCAGGTCATCGAGCAAACATCTTAAAACCTGAATTCGATGCAATCGGAGTAGGGTTCTATCATGGGGCATGGGTGCAAATGTTTATTAAGGGTAGATAAGTATAAGTAAGAGCAAAATCCTCTTCTATTATAAGAAAAGAGGATTTTGTCATTTTGTGAGGGTTTGTGTCTAATCGAAAATAAAATAACAGAATCGAAGATAAAAACTTTAAAATCGTTGATAAAAATTCAGAATCGAAGATAAATGTCAAAAATCGAAGATAAAATACCCAAGTTAAATAAGGCAGCCACTTTCTTCATTGCTGACTGCCTAAAAAGTAAGTTATTTTACTTAAAAATATCTCGACCATCGGCTCCTACTGAGTCATCTGTATTTGTTCGGGAATTAAACTCTTCATCATTTTTATAATTTCCATGTGAGGGCTGTTTAGAGCCGAGATATTGCGATTTATGTTTTGCTTCTGACTTTATGAATTCATCAAAGCTTTCGTTAACCATTAAATTCACTCCTTTTTTATTAATAGAGACATTATTAGGTTGTCCAATCAGAATGTTTTCATGACAAAGCAATAAAAAGAGCACCGCTACATGCGATGCTCTTAGCCAATTATATTTAATTAAAATCTACCAGTTCCGCCGCTCATTTGTTGCTGAGCCATAGATACTAAGCGTTTTGTAATTTCGCCACCAACAGAACCATTTGCACGAGATGTTGTTTCTCCACCAAGATTTACACCGAACTCACTTGCGATTTCGTATTTCATTTGGTCGATCGCTTGAGAAGCACCAGGTACTACTAATTGATTAGAATTGTTGTTACTGTTGCTTGCCATAATAAATCCATCTCCTTTTAAAAATGTATTGTGTGGTGGGTTAGGGTGGATTTGCACCATCCATTAACCATCTAGGTTAACCCTTAAAAAAGTTATTTGCTTTTGTTGATATTTAATATAACTCGGTTACAAATTATTTATGCAGTGTTTATTTATGAAAGTTTTTCCATTAAAAACGGGTAATCCGTTGTTGTTGTAGGAACACTACAAGTAAAAATATTTAGGAGGAAAAGTTCATGCCTACCGTAGAATTAGAGAACGGACAAAGCATAGCCTATGATGAAATTGGAGAGGGAGTGCCGGTTGTTTTTATTCACCCACCAGGTATGGGTAGACATGTTTTTTATTTTCAAAAAAATCTAAGTCAAAGTATGAGATTGATCATACCTGATTTATCAGGACATGGTGATAGTTCACGTATTGAACCAGTTGATAATTTAGTGAAGTACTATGCAGAAGAAATGATCTTACTCTTAGATAGATTAGAAATTGATTGTGCTATTGTTTGTGGATATTCTGCAGGAGGGATGATTGCACAGTATATGAGTGTTCATTACAAGGAACGATTGAAAGGGCTAATTTTATTTGGAGGATACCCAGCTGTAGTAAATCCGCTATTTCAATTAGAGCATAAAACGGGAATGTTTCTAGTTAGACATCATCGTGATTTTCTTTGTAATTTGTTAGCAATAAGTCATACAAGAAATAAGTATGTAAGAAATTTGCTTGTAGAGCATATGCGGAAAGCTCAGAAGAAAGCATGGTATAACTATTATTTCGATGTCTTAAATTGTAATCTTATGAAAGAACTTAAAAAAATCTCTGTCCCGGTTTTAATCATTGATGGATCAAAATCAGAATTAACGAATACCTACCATACTTATTATAAAAAAAGGATAAAACACCTCCGTGTTGTAATCATTAACAAAACAAATCATCAAGTCCCAACAAAAAGATGGAAGATAGCAAACAAAGAGATCGAATTATTTTGTGGGAATATAACAAATAAGGCAGGAAAAGCAGAATAAATGCTTAATTATATAGGTTAGTACATCTTTGAATCCATTGGAGGAAAACGCTGTCAAATAATGTGATATAATGGTTTAGATATCTTCTGATATAAAGATAAGATTGATAAGAAAGAGGAGAGATATTGTGAAGGTTTTAAAAGATGTTTTTGGAGAGTTAAAAGGGGAAAAAGTCTACTCTTTTACGTTAGAAAATCGTAACGGAATGAAAGTATCATGTATCACGCTCGGATGTATTATCACAGACATTGTCGTACCAGATAAGAATGGTAAATTGGAGAATGTAGTACTTGGTTTTGACAATGTTGAAAGTTACATAAAAGATTCTCCTTATTTCGGAGCGGTTTGTGGACGTGTAGCAGGGAGAATAAGTAACGGACATTTTGAACTAGATGGTCAACTATATGAATTGCCAAAAAATGATGCTAATAATCATTTACATGGCGGACCAGAAGCCTTTGATAAAAAGCTTTGGGATGCTCACGAAATAAATGAGATTGACGCAGTAGGAGTGGAGTTCTCTTATGTTAGCAAAGATGGAGAGAACGGGTATCCTGGAAACCTCTCTGTTAGAATTACATACATTTTAAATGAGCAAAATGAGCTTTCTATTACATATCATGCAACAACTGATAAGAAGACAATAGTTAATTTAACAAATCATAGTTATTTTAACTTAAGTGGAGATCTAAAAGATGATATTCTATCACATAAATTACAAGTAAAGAGTAATGAAATCCTTGAGTTAAATGCCAATGTAGTACCAACTGGAAAGTTTATAAATGTTAAAAATACACCTTTTGACTTCAATACTGGGAAGAAGATTGAGGAAGCAATATCTTCAACTCATGAGCAAATTCAACTCGTGGGTCAAGGTGTGGACCATCCATTTCTTTTAGATAACCATCAAAATGAAGAAATTGTGTTAATCGACGAAAAGAGTGGAAGAAAGCTTACTGTGGAAACAGATCAACAAAGTGTTGTCATCTACACGAGTAATATGCTTGAGGAACCATTTGACATTAGAGGAACAAAAGCTAGAAGGTACATGGGTGTTTGTTTGGAAACTCAAGGTCTTCCAGATTCAATAAATCATCCACAATTTTCACCATGTATCTTAGATACTGGGGAAGAGTACAAAACATCCACAACTTATAAATTTACTGTTTTAAAATAAAAATTCAAGCCCCTCAAAAAAATGAGGGGTCTTTTAGTTACTCCCCATACGGATATGAAACACGAATACTGTTAATTGTACCAGGCTCATCCTGCACCGTGTTTAATGACTCCATGTATTCCTCAAACTCTTTTTGTACATCTGCCGGGGCTCCTTTTTTTAAATGCCAATTTCCAGGCTCATCAACGAAAAAATTACTATACATAAAATCTGGTTTTTTAATAGTTATGAGAATCCCTCCATTTATCTTCATTATGTTTAGCTTTTACTTAATTGGAGGGATAAACTCAACTTTTTACGTTGTAAAATTTTGAAGGGAGATGAATGATTTCATAACCTGAACGTCATAAAAGGTTATTTACCTGCTAATTGTTGTTTCTTTTTCTTTTTTATCTGATGATTGGTTGTCATTGTTTCTTGTTGAAGCAGATCTATTAAAGAATTGGGCAAAATAACCTGTAATTTGCCGGTAGTTTTCTTCTATCTTTTCAACAACAAAACTAATCCTTTCGAAAATTGTAGTTCTTAAGCTATCCAGTTCACGAGATGTTTTTAAATTTATGGCTTCCTGCTGATCAATGCGATCTAATATTGTTTTATGAAACGTTTCTTGAATTTCGATTGTCTTTAAAATTTGGTCATTAATTTCTTTTTGACTAACTAATTGTTCATTTACATTAGAATGTTGTTCTTTGAATTGGTCAATTTTGTTTGCGAGCTGATGCATAGCAGTATCCTGAAGTGTAAGTTGATCAATTATTGCTTGATTTATTAATCCTTCTTCTTCATATTTTTTTAGTATATCTTTGTTAAATGAGTCGATAGCCGTAAATTTTTGAAAGAACAATTCGTTAGCTTCTTCTTGCTTATTTATGTTTTCAAGCAATGGTATTGTTCGATTTTCCTGATCAACCAGTTGTTTTGTTAATTTGTGAAAATGCTTTTGTTGTTCATGTTTTGTTTGATAAAGTAAAGAATTTAATGAATTAGAAGCATTTTTTAGTTCTCCGTTCATTGTTTGTTGATTTTTAATAAATTCTTGTAAATAATTTTTCCTAAAGGTCGGTTGGTTGGATGTTGCTTCAACCTTTGTTGGTTGTTTATATAGAAGTGGATTTTGTTGATTTTTTATATAGACCAATGAAACTCACTCCTTTCATAGTTCTTTTAAAATGATGTTAATATCATATGTTTGAGCAGGGCTGTTTGATAAGTTTTTTTAAAACAAAAAAATTGTGAAGAGATTGCAGAAAGAAGGACATACTACAAATGAAATTAAGTAGAAGGTGGTATGGAGAATGAGCATGGAGTGGTTCGATCGTGTTAGTAGTGAACTTCAAGATCATTTAGAATCGATATGTGATAAGTACGATCAAGAAGGAAATATGTCGATAGATCGTGGTGCAAAGCACCCTCGGATTGAATTTTTTATTGAAACAGAGGATGATGATCGAGAATATTTTTGCACTTTGTTTTTCGACCCATATAATGAGGAATTCTATTTTGAAACATTTGATTTTGAGTATGAGCAAACGACAAGGACAATTTTAGCTGATATTGAAGAAATTATTGAAGCAGTCCATGAAAGCTTTCATGTGTACATAAATGATGAGCTAGATGAAGAATTTGCTGATGATGTTATAGATGAGGAAGAAACAGATATTTTTGAAGAAATTGATGTGGAGTGGGAAACTCCTGAAGTGACAGCATTTATTTATGAAGATGAGGTAGAAGTCACGTATCAGTTTGGCATTGTTCAAGAAACAGGTGATGGGGTACTACGACGAGTAAACCGCATCAAAACAGAAGATGATGATCTTATCAAAGATGAAACAAATTTTATTTTCAGTAAAGAAGAGGCAAGCACAATTATAGCTATGATTGCGAGTCATATGGATTCTTTGTCTGAATTTGAGCTGTAATGAATATGCTGAACAATATAAGATGTTTTAAATGAATGTATTCATTTTTAGCATCTTTTTTCGTTTTATTTGGTCTTATAGTGGATATTGTTGGGTTTCAATAAGAAAATGTTAATAGAAACATTAGAGAATGTAGGAGTTTTTAAAGGATATATCGAACTATTTAATAGGTATGTTATGAAGGGCGGGGTTATATGAATTCTTTTGAAGAAACTAAAAAATTCGAACAAGAAAGAATTGATTTTATATTACATAAGATAAAAGCTGATTTAATCGCTTTAACAGAAAAAACGTCTACTGTTAAAACAGATATAGTGTCAATGCGCAAAAACTTTTGGGAAGATGTTACGGTAAATCTTGATGATGCAGTCGAAGCAAGCGAAACAGCAGCAAGCATCAAACAGCAAGCGGAATTTTTATCTGAACGGGAACACCGTCATAAACATCTTCACCGAGATTTAAAAAACTTGCAGAGATTAATGGACACCCCTTATTTTGCAAGAATTGATTTTCTTGAAAAAGGTGAGCAAGTGATTGAGAGCATTTATCTTGGAATTGCCTCTTATATAGATCGAAAAACCGATGAATTCCTGATCTATGATTGGCGAGCTCCGATTTCCAGCCTATATTATGACTATTCTCTTGGTCAAGCAGAATTTAAAGCACCAGGTGGCACCGTTAAAGGTGAGCTTACTTTGAAAAGGCAATTTATCATAAAAAACGCTGTTATTGAAGGGATGTTTGATACAGGTATAACGATAGGGGATGAGTTGCTGCAGGAGGTATTAGGGAATCAATCAAATACACAAATGAAAAGTATTGTAGCAACAATTCAACAGGAGCAAAATCAAGTGATTCGTAATGAAAAGGGTAAGTTACTTATTGTTCAAGGTGCTGCGGGGAGCGGAAAAACATCTGCAGCTCTTCAACGAGTAGCATATTTATTGTATAAATATCGTGAAACCCTAGAGGCGGAAGAAATTCTATTATTTTCTCCAAACCTTATGTTTAATAGTTATATTCGAAATGTGTTACCTGAACTTGGTGAAGAAAATATGCAACAAACAACATTTCAACAATATCTTGAGCATTTTTTGGCAAAGGACTTTGAGGTAGAAGATCCGTTTACACAAATGGAATACATGCTTACAGCAACTAGTGATGATAATTATGATATAAGACGGCACTCAGCAAAGTTTAAATCATCCTTTCAATATATGACATTAATTAATCACTACCTTGAGCATTTAAGTAAAGAGGGGCTCGTTTTTCATGACATTATTTTTAGAGAAGAACTGGTAATATCCTCAGAGCAAATCAAATCACATTTTTATTCAATAAGTAAGACAATTTCTACCCCAAATCGCATAAAGCTTGTGACAGATTGGCTTCTAGGTGAATTAAAAGCGATTGAAAAAAGAGAAAAGAAAAAGGCTTGGGTAGACGAAGAAATACAGTACTTAAGTAAAGAAGAATATCAATTTTATTATGAAAAGTTAAGTAAACAAAAGCGTTTTACACAAGACACCTTTGATGATTATGACAGGGAACAAGATATGCTTCGAAAATATGTTGTCAAACGTCATTTAAGTCCTGTTAGAAAACAAATCAAGACTCAAGCGTTTTTAAATATGAAAAAAATGTATGAGCAGATTTTCGAACTTGATCCGAAGACTTTACTTGGAGAAGAAACCTTAAATCTTTCAATGGAAACATGGGAGGGAGTAAGTTCGTTTACTTTAAAAGAGTTAAAACGTGATAGACTGCTTTATGAAGATGCAACACCTTTTTTATATTTAAAGGAGAAGATCATTGGATTTCAAGTGAATACGAGTGTGAAATACGTGTTTATTGACGAGGCACAAGTCTATTCCGCTTTTCAATATGCTTTTATTAATCACTTATTCCCAAACGCACGACTAACTATTTTAGGGGATATGAATCAGGCAATTTATGCTCATAACTCTCAATCTGGTATAGATGCATTAAAAGAACTTTTTCCAGATGTGAGGGGTGAAACCATTATCCTAACAAAAAGCTATCGCTCAACAAAACCAATTATTGAATTTACTCGTGAGCTTTTAGAAAGTGCAAAATCCATCATTCCCTTTAACCGCAATGGAAAAAAGCCAATTGTGATCGAAAAAGATAATCAGGAAGATTTGCTCAGAGGAATCATTAAAAAAGTGAAATCTTTTCAACAATACAAGACGGTTGCGATCATATGCCAATCCGCTCAGGAAGCAGAAGTTGTTCATAATAAATTACAATCAGAGCTAGAGGTACAATTAATAGATAAACGCAGTAATGAATATAATGAAGGTAATGTAATCATTCCTGCTTATTTGGCAAAAGGTATCGAGTTTGATGTAGTCATAATTTATGATGGTTCAAATGTGGTTTACGGGAGTGAACAAGTGAAAAACCTTTTTTATACTGCTTGTACAAGAGCTATGCATGAACTGGTTATATTCTCAAAGGGCAACCTTTCTACATTAGTTGAAAATGTTCCAAATCATCTGTACACAAAGGAGTCGTAGTATTGAATAAAGAGGATATAGAAGTTCTTGCAAATATCCGATATATGAAGGTAACAAGGGTTATTGAAAAAAACGTTCAAAACCATAGGGAAGAGGAACATGTTATCACGTTAACAACAAAGGGAATTGAAACCTCATGTGATACTTTTTCCCTTGCGGAAGTATTAGATATTTCATTCCGTGATTTTTCACAGCAACTTGGTCTTTTATATCTTCATACAACAAAGGGTATGTATTCCTACACTGTAAGAATAAATCCACAAATTTTTATAAAAAAATTTAAAGAAGTAAAGAAACGGAAAAAAAACGGGACAAATTCATTATGAAATTGTCCCGTTTATGTTAGGGTCTTAGTTATTCATTTTCTCCAATGCTTTTCTCTTAATAAAAAGTGAGAACTCTTCTTTACTAACACCGGATTTCATCGCTTCGTTAATAAGAAGAATTAATTTTTTATCGATATTCGTTTTTTTCTGATCTGGCAAGTGACCCCACCTCCGTTAATATGTAAAGAAAGTAATCTTAATACTTTACCCACAAGTATAAAAGGTGAAACATACATTTATATTTTTTTAAAATTACGATTAAGGCCTTTACAAAAAAACTGCCCGCTTTTCGGCAGTCTGTAACTTATTTTATATCCTTACAAGTAAAACCTTGTTGATGCAGCATTTTGGGAACGTCTGGATATTGGTTATTATAATGCTTTTCTTGATAAAATTTAGATATTCTATATGACCAATTATTTTCGTGGTTTCCATTTGTTCTTTTTAGTTGATGTTGTTTGAATATCTCATTATATGATTTAATATATTGAGTCTGATTAGAATTGTACCTTTCGTCATGTCGAAATGCTTCTTTTGGAAGTCGGGGGTTAAGTCCAGGGTCTTCTGATGGATAACCCACACATAAACCTGCAATTGGAATAACATATTTAGGGATTTCTAACAGCTCAATGACATCTAATGGATTTCTTCGTATGCCACCAATTGGAACTGTACCCAACCCAATTGATTCTGCAGCAGCTATAGCATTGCCTATGGAAATCCCAACATCAGTTGCACCAACAAGTAATGCATCAGTATCGTTTACGACTTCGAATGACATACATTCCAGCTCACTTGCCAGTTTTGCACGATAAAAGTCAGCACAAAATACTAAAAAAACAGGTGCCTGTCTAATATGCTCCTGATTTCCACAATAAGAAGCTAATTGTCTTTTCTTATCTTGATTTTTGATCACAATAACAGATACTTGCTGTCCATGGATCCAAGTAGGAGCAGCCTGTGCTGCTTGGAGAATGTCTTCTAAATGTCCTTCTTCCACAGCTTTATCCTGGTATTGACGAAAAGATCGATGACTTGTTAAAGTATTTAGTACTTCGTTCACTAAAGATACCTCCTAGATAATGATCTTACTATTAACTTTACTTGAAATATAAGTGAGTTTCAAAGATTTAAGTTAATATAAATTATAATCCTTTAAAGGTGTGAAAAGTATGAGTAAAAAAATCTTTATTCTGAATCATTTCAGTAAAATGAAAACTTTTCCATTAGGTGAAAAAAAGGGGAATAGAAACAAGCTGGTTGTAGCACATCGAGGAGCTTCAGGCTATGCACCAGAGAACACGATGGCTGCTTTTGAAAAAGCATTACAAATGAAATCCGATTATCTCGAAATAGATATACAAATGACCAAAGATGAAAAATTGGTTGTTATTCATGATCCAACTGTAGATCGAACAACGAATGGAACAGGTGAGGTACATCAATATACATATGAAGAGCTCCGTAACTTAGATGCAGGGGGTTGGTTTCATAAAAGATTTACCGGTCAATACATTCCAACCCTTGAGGAAGTAATAGAAACATATAAAAATAAAATGGGTTTACTGGTCGAAATTAAGAATCCGGTCATGTATCCGAAATTAATCTTAAGGTTGAAAGAAGTAATGAAAAAGTGTAATGTAGACCGTCCAATAAACAATGAAATAATCATACAGTCATTTGACTTTGAATGGTTGGAGACATTTCATAAATCCTTGCCAAATATACCGCTTGGGCTATTAGTGAAATATAGAGTTCATGGAATATCAAAGGTTCAATTAAGAGATTGGTCTTCTTTGGTACAATACATTAATCCAAATAAAGCATTAATTACTAAGAATTTGGTTAGACGAATTCATTCATACGATATGAAAGTTATGCCATATACAGTGAGAGATAAAAAGTCAATGAAAAACCTATTAGATGCAAATGTGGATGGAATCATTACTGATTTCCCGGATTATTTTAATTAGATAAAGTTGGCATTCAGGGAACCCCTGAATGTCAAAGATTTTCTTGTTGTTGGCCAATTTCTTTCTCTGCAATGATCGAATTTGCTACTTCTTGCTGTTTATGTTTGTTCACAGAATCTCCATTACTATTTTTAAAATTTGGAAATGTGCTGTCTGTTTGAATTGTGATGCTTTCATCTTTTGGAGCGTTCGTTATGTACTTTTCTTTGTTTTCCATAAAAAAAATCCTCCTTCTTATAAGAGACAGATTTAGTTTTTCTTCTCATACATATCCTTTTCCAAAGAATGATTTCTCATACAATAAAGAGGTTGAAATGGAAGCGCTATAAAACTCTATATAATAGTAGAAACCCGTCTGAAAATTACATCTCCATAATTTACAAAATATCAGTATATTGATAATTGATATAATACAAGAGGACTGACAAATGAAACAACTTGTCAGCCTTTTGTTTTTTTATTTATATTGTTCAAGCATCGAGAAGAAGTCTTTTACAAAATTATAGAAGACCTTCTCTGACGGAGCTAGATCTCTTTTTTTCGAAACAATAATACCAACTGATCTTCTGACTAATGGAAGTTCTATCGGAACTTTTATCGTAAAGCGAGGAATGCTTTCGTGAAAAGTACTTTCAGGTAAAAGTGTAACACCCATCCCGGCAGATACTAACCCCTTTATAGCATCTAAATCCTCACCAACTGAGGAGATGTTCGGAACAAAACCAGCTTGCTTGCAAGCATCCACAACAATATGTTGCAAGATATAACCTTTTGGAAATAAAACGAATGAATCGTTTCTCAGTTCGTTCAATAGAATACTTCTCTTAGAAGCGAGATGATGTGATGATGGCAATAAAGCTAAAATACTTTCTGTAAATAAAATAGTTCCTTCAATATCAGGGATATTCTGTGGTACAGGACCTAAAAAAGCTAAATCTATTTCACGATTTATTACTGAATCAATTAAAAACTTATACGAACCCTGACGCAAATGAAAGGCAACATTTGGGTATTTTTCCTTAAAGGCCGAAATCACAGTTGGCAGCAAGTGACTTGCAAGACTTGTAGGAAACCCGATTTTGATCGTTCCTCTTTCAGGATCTAAATACTCATCGATTTGTTTTTTTGCATAATCAATTGCCTTCATGGCTGTTTTGGTATGTGTAAGAAATACCTTTCCAATTGGTGTAAGTTTAACGTTTCGCCCTTCTCTTTCAAATAATGTAACACCTAATTCTGCTTCAAGGTTCGCGATTTGTCTGCTTATTGCAGACTGAGCAACATGTAAATATTGAGCAGCTTCTGAAACATGTTCACGCTCTGCTACCTCCATAAAATATCGTAATTGTCGTAATTCCATCTTAGGCCTCCGTTCATATATATCAATATTAGATCGATTCCATCTAAATTATATATTGTTAACATCAATTATGGAAGATATAATGTAATTATCTGAAAATTATCGAGTGTAAGATTATCTAACGGGGGGAGATATACATGACTTACAATCAAATACCTAAAGCACAAGGTCTCTACCGTCCTGAATTTGAACATGATGCATGCGGTATCGGTTTATATGCTCATATTAAAGGCCATGCTACACATGATATTGTAAAAAAAGGACTAAATATGCTTTGTCAACTAGATCACAGGGGTGGACAAGGCAGTGACCCATTAACAGGAGATGGCGCTGGTTTAATGGTGCAAATTCCTGATACGTTCTTCAAAAAGGCTTGCAAGGAAATGACTCTTCCTGAAAAGGGCCGCTATGGTGTAGGAATGATGTTTTTCTCAAATGACGATTCTGAACGACATCAAATTGAAGAACAATTAAACAAATTTATTGAAGCTGAAGGTCAGACACTTTTAGGCTGGAGAGATGTACCGGTTAATGCAGAGGACATTGGACCAGTTGCAAAAATGAGTTGTCCGGTTGTTCGCCAAGTATTCATTGGAGCAAATGAATCAATCCAAGACAATCTTACGTTTGAACGTAAATTGTATGTTATTCGTAAACAAGCAGAAAATTGGGCAAGAGAGCGTGAGTTGCGTTTCTACTTTACTAGTCTTTCAAGTAGCACAATTGTATATAAAGGACTTTTAACACCTGAACAAGTTGATGCGTTCTACCTGGATTTACAGGATGAAGATTTTGTTTCTGCATTTTCACTAGTACATTCACGTTTTAGTACTAATACATTCCCAAGCTGGGAAAGAGCACATCCAAACCGCTATTTGATTCATAACGGTGAAATAAACACTCTCCGTGGAAATATGAATTGGATGAAAGCAAGAGAGCAACAGTTTGTATCAGAAGCATTCGGTGAGGATCTTGAAAAGGTACTCCCAATTCTAGATGCAGATGGTAGTGATTCATCTATTTTAGATAACGCGTTTGAGTTTTTTGTCTTGGCAGGTCGAAAGCCGGCACATGCTGCGATGATGATGATTCCTGAGCCATGGACTGAGAATCCACATATGAGCCCTGAAAAAAGAGCTTTCTATGAATATCATAGCTGCTTAATGGAGCCATGGGATGGACCAACCGCAATTTCATTTACGAACGGAAAGCAAATTGGTGCTATTCTTGATCGTAACGGACTTCGCCCGGCGCGCTATTATGTAACAAAAGACGATTACATCATTTTCTCTTCTGAAGTCGGCGTAATAGAAGTAGATGAAAAAGATGTATTATACAAAGATCGCTTAAGCCCAGGTAAAATGCTTCTAATCGATTTAGAAGAAGGACGTATTATTTCTGATGATGAAATTAAAGAAGAAATGGCAAAAGAAGAGCCATATCAAGAATGGTTAAACGAGCAACTCATTAAGCTTGATGACCAATCTAACGTAGTAGAAGAAGAAGTTGTAACAGATATTGCAGTGCGTCATCGTGCTTTTGGATATACGTATGAAGATATTCAAAAATATTTACTTCCTATAATTACGGAAGGAAAAGATCCATTAGGATCAATGGGGAATGATACACCACTCGCAGTATTATCAGATCGCCCTCAATCATTATTTAATTATTTTAAGCAATTATTTGCACAAGTTACAAACCCGCCAATTGATGCAATTCGCGAGCAAATTGTAACATCTACAATGACGCTGCTAGGTACTGAAGGAAATATCCTGCATCCTACTAAAGAAAATGCATGTAGAATCCAGTTAGATTCGCCTGTACTTTCTAATGTCCAATTAGCACAATTACGCTTAAATTTAAATCCTGAATTTAAGTGCAAAACAATTCAGTCTTTGTTTACTGAAAATTTAGACGAATCAATCCGGAAATTATGTGCTGAGGCAGATGAAGCAATCGACAACGGAATGAACATCCTGATTATTTCCGATCGTGGAATGAATTCAGAGAATATTGCAATCCCTGCATTATTAGCTGTGGGTGCACTTCATCAACACTTAATTCGTCAAGGTACACGCACTAAAGCAAGCCTTGTTATTGAATCAGGTGAAGTAAGAGAAGTACATCACTTTGCAGCTTTAATTGGATATGGAGTAGATGCTATTAACCCTTACCTTGCATTTGCCACTTACAAAGAGGCAGTTTTAGATGGCAGCTTACCTTATAGCTATGAAGAGGTTGTTGCGAAGTATATCAAAGGTGTTACTGAAGGTGTCGTGAAAGTAATGTCTAAAATGGGGATCTCAACTGTTCAAAGTTATCGAGGAGCACAAATTTTTGAGGCTGTTGGTATTGGTCAAGATGTGGTTGACCGTTTCTTTACTGGAACAGCATCACAACTTGGCGGTATTAATCTTGAAACAATTGCAAAAGAAGCAGTATTACGTCATCAAGATGCTTATTCTGAGAAAGTTGACAAGGTTCTGGATTCAGGAAGTGACTTCCAATGGAGAAAAAATGGAGAGCACCATGCATTCAATCCTTCAACAATTCACACATTACAATGGGCTTGTCGTAAAAATGATTATAGTCTATTTAAAAAATATTCAGATGCTGCGAATGAAGAAAGAATTGGATTCTTACGTAATCTATTCTCATTCAATGGCAACAGATCATCAATTTCAATTGATGAAGTTGAATCAGTTGATTCGATCGTAAAACGTTTTAAAACTGGTGCAATGTCATTTGGTTCATTAAGTAAGGAAGCACATGAGACATTAGCAATTGCGATGAATCGTCTTGGCGGTAAAAGCAACAGTGGTGAAGGTGGAGAAGATTCAAACAGATTCATTGCTGATGAAAATGGCGATTTACGTCGTAGTGCAGTAAAACAAATCGCATCTGGTCGTTTCGGTGTAAAAAGTCACTATCTAGTAAATGCAGATGAGCTTCAAATAAAAATGGCACAAGGTGCTAAGCCTGGTGAAGGTGGTCAGTTACCTGGAAATAAAGTCTACCCATGGGTTGCA
The DNA here is from genome assembly GCF_000518865.1 of Bacillus sp. J37. Lineage (GTDB taxonomy): Bacteria > Bacillota > Bacilli > Bacillales > Bacillaceae > Metabacillus. The sequence continues at coordinate 72,023 of NZ_JAEK01000017.1, forward strand.
GATGTTCGTGGTTCAACACCTGGTGTAGGATTAATTTCACCACCTCCTCATCATGATATTTATTCTATTGAAGATTTAGCACAACTTATCCACGATTTGAAAAACTCTAACCGTGATGCGCGTATTAGTGTTAAGCTAGTTGCCAAAGCTGGAGTTGGGACAATTGCTGCAGGTGTTGCAAAAGGGGCAGCGGATGTAATTGTTATTAGCGGTTATGATGGCGGTACAGGTGCTTCTCCGAAAACGAGTATTAAGCACACAGGGTTACCTTGGGAGCTTGGCTTGGCAGAAGCACACCAAACCTTGATGCTAAACGGTCTTCGTGATCGTGTTGTATTAGAAACTGACGGTAAATTAATGACAGGTCGTGATGTAGCATTAGCTGCTATCCTTGGGGCTGAAGAATATGGCTTTGCAACAGCTCCGCTAGTTGTAATGGGTTGTATTATGATGCGTGTTTGTCATCTGGATACTTGTCCTGTTGGTGTAGCAACACAAAATCCAGAGCTTCGTGATAAATTTACTGGAGATCCGGATCATATTGTTAACTACATGCGTTTTGTTGCTCAAGAGGTTCGCGAAATCATGGCAGAACTTGGCTTCAGAACGATGGAAGAAATGGTTGGCAGCACAGATGTACTTGAAGTTAGCGAACGTGCAAAAGCTCACTGGAAAGCTAAAGATTTGGATTTATCTACACTTCTATACCAACCGGAAGGTGCACGTACAGCTAGAATTAAACAAAACCATAAAATTGATCAGTCTTTAGATATGGTTGAAATCCTACCAAAAGTTGAAAAAGCAATTGAAGCAGGTACACCTATTGATGCTTCATTTAACATTAAGAACATCAACCGTGTTGCTGGAACAATTGTAGGTAGTGAAATTTCTAAACGATATGGAGAAGAAGGATTACCGGAAGATACAATCACATTACGCTTTACAGGATCGGCAGGTCAAAGTTTTGGAGCATTCGTTCCAAAAGGTGTCACTATGCACTTAACTGGTGATGCGAATGACTACATCGGTAAAGGACTTTCAGGCGGTAAAATTATCGTTAAACCTTCAGTTGATTCAAGTATTGTAGCTTCTGACAATGTAATTATCGGAAATGTTCCATTCTATGGTGCGACAAGTGGTGAAGCATATATCAATGGTCGTGCGGGAGAACGTTTCGGTGTTAGAAACAGTGGAGTTAATGTAGTCGTTGAAGGTGTAGGAGATCACGGTTGTGAGTACATGACAGGTGGCCGTGTAGTTATCCTCGGTGAAGTCGGCAAAAATTTTGGTGCAGGTATGTCAGGCGGTATTGCTTACGTACTTGCTGATAATAAAGAAGAATTTAAAGCGATTAGTAATGGTGAAATGATTGAGTTTGAAAGTTTAGTAGATGAAAAAGAAATTGAATTCCTAAACGAAATGGTTCAAAATCATTTCCATTATACAAACAGTCCAAAAGCTAGATTTGTATTAGACAACTGGAACGAAATACTTCCGAAGTTTGTTAAAGTCATCCCAAAAGACTACAAGCGTATGATGAATCGTATTGCTGAGCAAATGGAAGCTGGTTTAACGAATGAAGAGGCGATCATGAGTGCGTTCGAAGCAAATGCAAAATCTGAAAAAAAAGGTTCAGTGACAAAGCCGTCACGTTCCAAAGCAGTAGTACAGTAGAAAGGGGAGAGGAAGATGGGGAAAGCAACAGGATTTTTGGAGTTTAAACGTGAAGAGGCAGCAGAACGTGATCCTCTCAAGCGTTTAGATGACTGGAAAGAGTATTCAGCTCCTTTCTCTGAGGAAAAGTTAAGCAGACAAGGAGCGCGCTGCATGGATTGCGCTACTCCTTTCTGTCATATTGGAACTGAGATTAATGGTTTCACGTCAGGATGTCCAATTCATAACTTGATTCCTGAGTGGAATGACTTAGTCTATCGAGGTAGATGGAAGGAAGCACTTGAACGGTTACTAAAAACGAATAACTTTCCGGAATTCACTGGAAGGGTTTGCCCGGCACCGTGCGAGGGGTCTTGTAATGTAGCCATTTCTGACCCGGCTGTTACAATTAAAAACATTGAAAAAGCCATTATTGACAAAGGCTTTGAAAATGGTTGGATTACACCGCGCATTCCTGAGAAACGCACGGGTAAAAAGGTTGCAATTGTTGGCTCTGGTCCTGCTGGATTAGCTGCAGCAGATCAACTTAACCAAGCAGGTCATACAGTTACTGTTTATGAACGTGCAGACCGTGCAGGCGGATTATTAACATATGGTATTCCTAATATGAAGCTTGATAAAGGTATTGTAGAACGTCGAGTAAACCTGCTGACTCAAGAAGGTATTACATTTATTACAAATACAGAAGTTGGAAAAGACATTACGGCAGATGAATTGCGTGCTAAACACGATGCTGTGATTCTATGTGTAGGTGCTCAGAAGCAACGTGATTTACGTATAGAAGGACGCGAAGCAAACGGAGTTCACTTTGCAATGGATTATCTAACAGATGTAACAAAAAGCTATCTAAACACAAATTTTAAAGATAATCAATTTATCAATGCAGAAGGCAAAGATGTGATTGTTATCGGTGGTGGAGATACAGGTGCTGACTGTGTAGCAACCGCACTTCGCCAAAATTGTAATAGTGTTGTTCAATTTGGTAAACACCCTAAATTGCCGATGTCCCGAACAGTTGAAAATATGTGGCCGGAGGCTCCGCATGTATTTACGATGGAATACGCGTATGAGGAAGCAGAAGCTAAGTTCGGTGAGGATCCGCGTCAATACTGTATCCAAACAACTAAGCTCATTTCGGATGAAAAAGGAAATCTAAAAGAACTTCACACAATTCAAATGGAAAAACTAAAAGATGAACAAGGCTTATATTACTTCAAAGAAGTCCCGGGTTCTGAAAAAGTATGGCCTGCTCAACTAGTATTTATAGCGATTGGATTTGAAGGTTCAGAACAACCAGTATTAAAGCAGTTTAATGTTGAACAAACTGCACGCAATGTTGTAGCTGCTAAATATGGAGATTTCCGTACAAACATTGATGGTGTTTTCGCAGCAGGCGATGCTCGTCGTGGTCAAAGTTTGATTGTATGGGCAATCAATGAAGGTAGAGAAGCTGCACGTGAAGTAGATTGTTATTTAATGGGAAGCACTGTATTAGCATAATATTTTTCCGAGGATCAAGGCATTTAGTTGCTTTGATCCTTTTTCTTTCGTTTCAATAAACGTCTATGTTTTAGTAATAATTCCTATTGGACGACATCGTGCATTTTTAGTAGAATTAATTTTTGAAATAAAATAACGATGAAATAATCGTACAGGTGACGTAAGTTTAACCAATCACTAAGGAGAAATTTAAGGTGAATAAATATAAAATTCTAATATATTATGTGCTTTTCAGTTCGGTATGGATACTTGCTACAGACAATCTTCTGGTTCTATTAAATATCCCCAAAGGGGCCTTACTATTATTTCATAATATAAAAGGTTTCTTGTTTGTCCTTTTAACCAGCATCTTTATTTTTTATTTAGTCTTAAAAAGAGAAGCATATAAAAATGAGAAGCGAGAAAAAGATAAACTAAGCATTTTAATTAACTCAATGGTTGATTTTGTTAATTTTAAGGATGGAGAAGGACGCTGGACAAAAGCGAATGATTTTGTACTGGAATTATTTCAATTAAGAAATATGGATTATGTTGGAAAAAAGGACTCGGAACTAGCTGAATATACTGAGTTTTATGCTGGAGCATTAAGGTATTGTGAAACATCTGATGAGCAGGCATGGTTAATTGGAACAAAAAGCAGATGTATTGAAGAAATACCTATGCCAGATGGTAGTGTAAAAACATTTGATACCATTAAAATTCCACTTTTTCATGAAGATGGATCACGTAAGGAATTAGTTGTGATGGGAAGAGATGTATCAGAAAAAGTTTTAGCTGAGAAAAAATTAGCAGCAAGTGAACAAAGGTATAAATCTCTATTTGATTTTAACCCTGAGTTAGTGTATATGATTGATTTAGAAGGAAGGCTCACAGATGTAAATGAACATTTTTACCGCATTACAGGATTTACAAAAGAAGAAATTTTGAATAAAACGGTTTTACCAATTATATCAAAAAGAGACCGTTGGAAGATTTATAAGTCATACAAGCAAATTATCCACCATAATCAATCGTTTACAAACGAAGAGATTGAAATTGTAATGAAAGATCATACAATAAAAATATTGAGATGCACATCAGTGCCAATGATTATAAACGAAAAGACAGTCGGGATCATTGGATATGCAGTAGACATTTCAAAAGAAAAAGAAACAGAAAGGCTGCTTCGAAAAACAGAAAAATTATCAGTTGTAGGTGAGCTTGCAGCTAGCGTAGCTCATGAAATTCGAAATCCGTTAACATCATTAAGAGGTTTTGTACAAATGCTTCAGAGCAGCAATAAAGAGAATGATTTCTACTACCGTATTATGCTAGATGAACTTGAAAGAATGAATATTATTGCAAGTGAATTGTTAGTACTTGCAAAACCTCAAAAAATTCAATTTCAAAAAAAGGATATTAATGATCTGTTAAAGGATGTAAAGTCCTTACTTGAATCAGAAGCAAATCTTTATGGAGTGACATTAGATATTCAAGCAAATGAGAATCTACCTATTATTGATTGTGAACCAAATCAATTAAAACAACTTTTTATTAACATTCTGAAAAACTCTATTGAAGCTTCATCAAAAAATGTATATGTTTCTCTTGAAATGGTGGATGTAAAAACTGTAAAGGTTATGTTTAAAGATGACGGATGTGGAATTGATGAGGACCGTTTAAAACATTTAGGTGAGCCATTTTATTCAATGAAGGAAAAAGGAACAGGACTTGGTTTAACTGTAAGTTATCGTATTGTTGAATTCCATAAAGGAAAAATATCTTTTATTAGTTCTAAAAATAAAGGGACCGAAGTTGAACTTCTTTTACCTATTCATAAAAGTACAATGCCCTAAGACTTCTTCTTAGGGTTTTTATTTAGAAAAAAGGTATTAAAAAAATAGTAATGTTGTTTTACTTTCTCCATTTCTTTTCCCTGCCTTTTAGTTAGTTGTTTATTATTCACTGCTTAGTTTAGATATGTCATCACATCTTTTTCTGATTTCCGTATATTGGAAGGAGAACCTGAAAAGGAGCTGTTACTATGCTGCCAATATACTATTGTCCAATATGTTTTCGTATACTTCATTATAATGGTTCAAGAATAGTCGGTACTGTACAAGACTATAGCATGTCATACCCTTCTAACAGACAATTTCCTGAAGTAGATCCGACACTTTTTGAGCAATCAGCTAAATCTATGCAAGTTTTAATGAAAGAGGCAAGTTTAGTGTTAAACAAACTTGCTCAATCAAAAGATTTTGCTACTAAGGTGATGTATGCGGCACAACAATCAAATATGAACGAAGTTAATAAACTAATAAAGTCAACTGGAATTAAATCGAAAGTTAAAACCTCCTTTAATCCAGATGGAATACATTTGAATCTTTCGTCTTCAATTGGAGGAGCGGAATGCTGTCAATTGACAGTCTCTTTGCGGTGGCTTTAGGTATTTTGGTGTAAAAATAAACAAAATAAGCATAACGTGAATGGATGGTTAAATAATAACTATCATCAAGTCTAAAGGAGAAATAAAATTGAGAAAACGATCCATCATACTATCCATTCTTTTTGTGTGCTTGATTGTCCCAATTGCTTATTTTACAGTGGTAGGAATTGAATATGCATATGTACCTCCAGACTCAAATGAAGTTACTAAAGAGACCAATTCATTTAAAGGATTTCGCCAGATGTCAAGTAATGTACAGGAAGAACCTGATCATGAATTCATTCAAACAGGCAGAAAGCTTTTTTATGACGAAACATTCGGAAATGAAGTGTTTTTTACAGATGTTATGGGCATGTTTGACGGTGCATTGACACTTCCTAATGTAGCGGCGGCAATAATTAAATTAAACGGACAAGGTACAGATAATCTTCAAGTACAAGCTGCTAAATCGGTAATGGTCGGTGATTTAAAAGTAAATAAAGGTGATTTAATTGACACAGGTCTTGATGTACCTAAGGGTGCATTAATCCCTCTTGGAGTGAAGGTTAGGTATGAAGATGGAAAGGTAAGAGCTGGTATTAGTTGTGCGGTTTGTCACTCTTCATTAGATGATCAGAAAGAGGTAATTCATGGAATACCGAATACAGATTTAAATATTGGATTACTTGTGGCATTAGCTACAAATTCTGCTTCATATTTTACACATACTGAAATGAAAAATATACAAGACTTTATAACCTCAACAGATCGTACTGTTAAAAGTACAGAAGGGGATGAACTAGCTTTACCAGACATTCAATTACTTGAGAAATATGTTGATCAAGAAGTAATGAAATGGCCCCGAGGTGGAAATGACACAACAATTGATCTTATAAATAATCCGGTACAAACACCTGACGTCTTTACATTAGGTGACCATCCGTATGGATGGAGTGGACAAGGACAATTAGGACCCTTTAAGGGACTAAGCGCAATTATTAATAACGCACATGCTCAAAATATGGACGCTGTTTCCCAAATGACGATTAGTAAAGAAGTATTAGGGATTGATAAAGAATTATATGTGGCAATATTACTGCAAAATGCTGCAGATAAAAGGTATAGATATGATCCTGAAGGCGGAGAAAGTCCGACGGATTTTTTAGCAAAAGCAGATCCAACCCCGAATGCAGATGGAGTATTAGAGTTAATTAAGTCTCCCTCTTATCCTAAAGTATCATTTTTATCAAGTGTAGGTTTATTTGCAAGTTCTGATGGATATCGGGCATGGGAGCAATTAAATTCGATGTCCGCCTTTATGAATTCTTTAAAACCGCCGAAAACAGCAATAAATACTGATGAAAAAACACTACTTGACGGGAAATCAGTTTTTAACCGTGCCGGTTGCATCAAATGTCATGCAGGCCAGTATTTAACAAATAATCAATTAATGTCTCCCAAAGAGATTGGTACAGAAAGTTCAAGAGCTAGAGCGTTTAACAACACTGAAAAATTTTTCTCTAACCCAGGTGGTCTATATGACCCTGAAACACCTGTTCCTCTACCGGAAAAACCAATTATCAAAGAACTAACTGTAACCGTTGAACAAGAAAAACAATTAAAAAGAAGTTGGGGGCATAATGGTTCAGATGGAGCATACAAAGTTCCAAGTCTAGTTGGACTATACTGGAGTGCACCATATTTACATGACGGGGGTGTTGCAGTTGGTCAAAATCTAAATGAAGAAATAGGAGTAAGTGAAACTTTATATAAAGGAAAGAAAGCAGATCCAATAAACAGTCTATTAGCGTTAATTGATTCCGAATTGAGGCATAAAGTAGTCAAAGAAAATGCGGAAAACCAAAAATTAAATACAGCACATATAAGTGGAGCAGGTCATGAATTTTGGGTGGATCATACTACTGGTTTTACAAAAGAAGAACAGCAGGCACTCATTATGTATCTATTAACAGTGACTGATCAAAACGATGGGAGCAAGAGTAAATGAGGGCTGTCACCTATCAAGGGTTTATGGATGTAAAAGTTAAAGACATGCCTGATCCACAAATTAAAAATAAGGATGATATCATCGTAAAAGTAACTCATACATCAATTTGTGGTTCAGACCGACATTTTTATCATGGTATGATACCAAGTATGAAAAAGGATTATATTATCGGACATGAAGCAATAGGGATCGTCTATGAAATTGGCTCGGAAGTACATCATGTTAAAAAGGGAGACAAAGTTGTATTACCATATAATATAGCATGTGGTGAATGTGTAAACTGCAAAAGAAAACTTGAAAGTCAATGTTTAAGATCAAATCTCGATGGTGAGATTGGCAGTTGTTATGGCTGTTCCAGATTGTTTGGAGATTATAGTGGTACTCAAGCAGAATATGTTCGTGTTCCATATGCTAATTTTGGGACCTTTAAAGTACCGGAATACAATGAAGTCGCAGATGAAGAGTTATTATTATTAACTGATGCCTATTCAACAGCCTATTGGGGAGTACAGCAAGCTAAGGTAAAGAGTGGTGACACTGTGATTGTTTTGGGTTGTGGTCCTATCGGTTTGATCACACAGAAACTTGCGTGGTTAAAAGGCGCAAAAAGAGTGATAGCCGTTGATCACGTACCTTATCGACTTGAACATGCAGAAAAATGGAATCATGTAGAAGTTTTTAATTTCCAAGAAGATAAAGAATTAGAGCAACATCTTAAAGAAATAACAAAAGGTGGGGCTGATGTAGTAATTGACTGTGTCGGAATGAGCGGGAAAATGAGACCGACCGAAATAATGGAAACAGCTCTTAGGCTACAGGGTGGGGCTTTAGGTGCCATTGAATTTGCTAGTCAGGTGGTACGCTCGGGTGGAATAATACAATTGGTAGGAATATATGGAACTAGATATAATCAGTTTCCATTAGGTGATTTATTTGCGAGAAACATTACATTAAAAATGGGACTTGCTTCTGTTATCCATCTAATTCCTTTATTATACGATCTCCTCAAAACGAAACAAGTAAATTTGTTGGATGTGATCACCCACCACCTTTCTTTAGAAGAAGCAGAGCATGCTTATAAAATATTTAATTCACATAAGGATAATTGTTTGAAGATTATTTTAAAACCCTGAGAAAACGAAATTCGTAACGGGAGTTAGTGTTTTTTAAATATTTAAACACATATTGGACAATGAAAAAGAATAAGTACTGTATAAATGGTTTTTCATCTATGAATCATTAATCGAACAAGAAGGTAGGTTTGATAAATGGCCAATCATTTATACAAAGTAGAAGTTGATCATCCTATACATGCTATATGGAGCTTTGTAAGTGTAATGGATCATTGGGCACCACTTGTACCTGGGTATATAGATCATGAAATAATTAGTGAAAAAGAATCAACATGGAAATTCAAAACAGATTTAGGTGTTATAAAAAGAAAAATACATCTAAAAGTAGATATTTTGACATGGTTAGAACCATCAAAAGTGGAGTTTAACCTAACCGGAATCAATGAGAAGATTAGTGGAAAGGGATATTTTGAAGCAAAGCCTCTAGAATCAAATAAAACGTTAATGTCAGGTTTTCTTGATATTACTCCTGAAGGTGCTTTAGCAAAAATGATAAGCGCCAAATTAGAAAAAAATTTAGTGGAAATAACAGAAGAGCTAACGGAAGCAATCGTATCTAAAATTGATGAAAGAGAGAATGTCTCGATAAAATAATTAAAAGCAAAAATAATATTTAATAAGAATTAGTGCCGAATGGAGAATTTCGTGATTAGATTCTGCATTCGGCTGCTGCTATTTCCTAAAGAAATATCGGATAATTAGGAGGGTATTGAAAAAATTGACGAACTGCAAGAGAAATTCCTTTGGCAATATTTGTTGTCATTGTGTAGATAAGATGTAAATTTGTATGAAATAGTGTTGACTGATCCTGAACATCCTTCTCAAGGACAACTCCCATAATACTACAATCACCAATTGCCGGAAGCTGTTTTCCTAAACCCTCACCAGGTAGAATAGGTCCATCTTTAATGACAATGGACTGAACTATGTTTTTAGATCCTAAAACACTATCAACAGCTATGACAAAACTATTTTGTGGTAAGCAGATCTTGGTAACTTCACTCACTAAGTTTGAGGAATCTAATGGGGACTGAAGATTTCCTAACACAGTTAAATGACTTGGGAATTTATGTTGCAGGAGAGTACCAACAAAAGGACCGAGACTGTCACCGTTTATTTGATTCGACCCAATTCCCACAACATAAATATGTTGTGTTGCTTTCGGGATATGTTGAAATAAAACATTTCGAATCAAATATGGAGCAATTTTGTGATCATATGGAATAATACTTTGAGGTATGACATTGCTGTTTATATGTTTTTGAGCTAACATTGGTTCCCCTCCAGTAAAAGCACATCTTCTCTATAATCTTATTGTTTAATTATTCTTTTTCTTTGTTTAACTATCCTTCAAAAAGTAAAAGAAACTTTAATAATTAAACTAACAATTTTTTACAAATGGCTACCAAACCACTGGATTGGTATACTAGAGAAAGATTCGGTTAATTTGGAGGGATATGATCGTGAAAATTGCATTTATTTCAGATATACATGGTAATGCTGTTGCACTTGAAGCAGTCTTAAAAGATCTAAAAAAGAAAAATATTGAAAAAATTTGTGTTCTTGGTGACATATGCTATAGAGGACCTGAACCAAAAAGATCGTTAGAACTTATTCAATCCTTACAAGCTGATGTGATAAAAGGAAATGCTGATGAATGGATTGTGAGAGGGGTTCGGCAAGGAGAAGTTCCTGATGGAGCTCTTGTAATGATGAACAAGGAACGTGAATGGATATGTTCTAACCTTGAATCAACAGATATCGACTATTTATCTCAGCTACCTACAGAGTTATGCCTAAATGAACATGGTATTGAAATCTTTGCTTTTCATGCAACACCTAACAGTTTATTTGAAGTGATACCCCAAAACGTAGAAGACAGTCTGTTACATGAAAAGGTGTTATCGAAAAAGGATGCAACTATTTATCTTTATGCTCATATTCATAAGCCTTATATTCGGTACATTAATGGTAGAGTGATCATGAATATTGGGAGTGTAGGACTACCCTTTGATGGTGTAACCAAAGCATCTTACGGTGTTATCACAATTAATGAGAATGAATTTAGTACATCTATTGAAAGAGTTGGCTATGATATTGAAAAGGTTTTGAAACAGTATAGAGAAGTCGGTTATCCAAATGCTGATATGATGATACAGGTTCTTAAAAATGGTAGGATATAAAATAAATTTATTTCTCGGGAAAGCGCAAAACATTACAAAAACGTAGTTCTTGGTCGTAACATGCTGGTTATGGGATGTAGAGATTTCTCGGATGAATTTTTTGTGGAATCAGATAAGGGTGCGGCTCTACCGGTTATTCTCAACAAATTGGTAGAGCTGGTTTATTTCTTCCATGTGTGAAACACCTTCATTTGATGGTGTTTCAAGAACAAAAGGAATTTCTGATAATAGATCTAACTGAAAGAATTTTATAAATTCATCACTTTCTATGAATCCATTACCAAAAATATTCGCATGTCTATCTTTACGTGATCCAAGCGGGTATTTAGAATTATTTAAGTGTATAGCTTCCAGATATTCAAGGTAACCTAGTTCAATTGCTTTTTGCCAAAATTCCTCATTTTGTTGCCCGCTCCATAGACCACTTGCAAAAGCATGACAAGTATCGAGACAAAATCCGACTTTTTCGGGGTTATCTATTAGGCTCCTAATTTGAACAAGCTCTTCCAATGTTGTCCCCAGTGCTCCTGATGTACCGGCATTATTTTCAATTAACAACTTGCATTTTCCATTCCATTGCGATAAAACAAGATTTAACATCTCAATCATTACCTGATAGCTTGTCAGTGGATGATCTGCATCGAGAAGATGCCCGAAATGAACAACTACTCCGATAGATCCACAACTTTCAGCAATCTCTAAATCATTTAACAATGATGCAATCGTTAGTTCCCTTTTCTCTAATGATGGAGTAAGAGAAGTAGGGTAAGGTGTATGTGCTATGGATACAAGATCATGTTCATGACAAAATCCGGAGCATTGATGTGCATCTTCTAAATTAAACACTTTCACTGACAAGCTCCTTGGATTTTTCGGAAAGTACTGAAATGCTTTAGCACCTATGGTATATGCATGTTTAGCAGCGGCAAAATATCCATTTTTAATACTCACATGACAACCAAATTTCATTTATCTCACCCTAACCGTCACTTAAGTTGTTTTCATCTTCTTATTATTTATAAAATAAAACACTTTATTCTTTAGTTGATTATATATTGTAAAACATATCATTTGTTATTTAGTCTCATAAATATTAACCTTATTAAATAATAGCTTATTACATTGAAAGAGGAGGGCTTTTTTGGATTCTCAGCAATTAAATGCATTACATAAAGAAAAGATTTGGACACGTGACTTTATATTAATTTGTATATCAAACTTTTTTATTTTCCTTGGGTTTCAAATGACCTTGCCAACGATTCCACTTTATGTAGAAGAGTTAGGGGGAAATGACCAGCTAATTGGACTTGTTGTTAGTATTTTCACCTTTTCAGCATTATTAGTAAGATCCTATGCAGGGCATGCACTTGAAACAAGAGGCAGGAAATTTGTGTATTTAACTGGTATTTTGATTTTTATTGTTTCCGTTGGATCCTTTGGCTTTCTTCCGGCGATAGGATTTTTATTTTTTATGAGATTTATTCAAGGTATTGGTTGGGGGTTTTCTACAACAGCATCTGGAACAATTGCGAGTGATATCATCCCCTCAAAGAGACGTGGAGAAGGAATGGGATACTATGGCTTATCAGGAAACATCGCATTAGCCTTTGGGCCATCATTGGGACTTTCCTTAGCTGGGGTTTTATCATATACACAATTATTTATGATTTGTGCAATCCTAGGGTTAATAGCGTTTCTCCTTTCGTCAAGAATACGCTATAAAACCATCGAAAAAACACAACAAGTAGGTAAAAAAGAAAAATGGGATATTTATGAAAAAACTGCACTCAAACCGTCCCTGTTGCTTTTTTTCATTACAGTAACCTTTGGGGGAATTGCGTCTTTCCTGCCATTATATACTGCTCAAAAAGGAATTTCAGGTATCCAATGGTATTTCCTTGTTTTTGCTTTGGCTTTGATGGCATCCAGAACGTTTGCTGGAAAAATATATGATGTAAAAGGACATCGTGCAATTTTTATACCTGGAACTATTCTCATTGTAGCTGCCATGATTTTATTAGCATGGTTATTAAATACAACCGTTCTGTTAATTGCTGCTGTATTATATGGAATAGGCTTTGGATCCGTACAGCCAGCTCTACAGGCATGGTCAATAGAGAATGCGCCGAAACATAGAAGAGGTATGGCAAATGCAACCTTCTTTTCTTCCTTTGATCTAGGTGTTGGAATGGGTGCTTTATTGTTTGGACAGATAGGTCATTTATTCGGATATCATACAATTTATTTGGTTTCAGCTTTTTCTGTTTTCATGTCGATCATATTATATATAGTTCTTATCAACAACGATAAAAAAGAGTTGTAATATATTCTGTCATACTACTAGAAAAACCATGTCAGATAATCTTACAAATGCCTTTTGATATATGAATTTTCTGATAATATGATAGTAACAGATCAAAGAGAAAGGGTTGTGTTCTTAATGACAATTAGAGAGATAAGAGAAAATATGATTAAAAAAGTAGCGGATGAGTTTAAAATTACTCCTGAACAAGCAATAGAACTTATTAATAGCAGTTTCGAGATAGGGGAACCAGAGTGAGTAGATAGTTTTCTGGTGGCCTTATGATAAATAAGAAAAAGAGGCATCTAAAAAGGATGTCTCTTCATTATTATGGGCATTTTTGTGTGTGAACTTTCCTTACGTAGAAATTTAGGGGTAAAACATTCCTTAGGAAAAAACATGAGTAAGAGACGGAATATTATAAATAAAGCGAAAATTTAATAAATAATTCTTGTTAGAAAACGGTTACTGTTGCTAAAGTAAAAAAGAGATTAACTGAACGAAATTTATCATTTATAAGAGGGGATTCATATGGAGAAAAGTATGTCATACCGTGATAAAAAAGTAATGTCAATGGGAACAGTATGTGAAATGACAGGATTATCGGAGAGAAGAATCCGCTACTATGAAGAAAGAAAACTAATTTTTCCTGAGCGTACTTCAACTGGTTTCCGTAAATATTCCTTTTCAGATATTGAAAAACTAATGGACATTGCAGAAAAAGTAGAAGAAGGTGTTCAAACAGATGAAATACGGAGAGATTATAGAAAAAAGGAAACAGATGCTGAATTAAAGAAAAAAATGATTAGAGGACAATTAAACTCACACTTTCAGAGAAGCGGATTTAAGTAAATGATAACGAAAATAGAAGAGAATGCGAAAACATTGCATTCTTTTTTTTTATGTAGAAATGTATATAAATAGTCATGTGCCTAGCTTTCTATAAAATATGATAAAAAGAGGATTGAAATGGAGGTGAATGCATGGCCGTTGTAAAAGCGACTGAAACAGATATTGCCTTATTAGCTAGGCTGCTTCGTGCAGAAGCCGAAGGAGAAGGGATTCAAGGTATGCTTTTAGTCGGAAATGTAGGAATAAATCGGATTCGTTCCAACTGTTCGGATTTTAAGGGATTACGAACAATTCCGAATATGATTTTTCAACCACATGCTTTTGAAGCCACAACCAAAGGTTATTTTTTTCAAAGGGCCAGGGAAAGTGAAAAAAGACTTGCTCGTAGAGTCGTAAACGGTGATAGGTTTTGGCCGGCGAAATTTAGCCTATGGTATTTTCGTCCTCAGGGTGATTGTCCTCCACAATGGTACAATCAGCCGCTTGTGGGGAGATTCAAACTTCATTGTTTTTATGAGCCTACTGCAGAAGAATGTGAAAATATCTATAATACATTTTGATGGCGTTAAAAAGGAAAACGACATTCCTAATCCTCCTGTTCGTTTTCCTTCTTAAGTGTGTCCATTCTTCATTTCTTTATAATGCGCGCACCAAACTGTTTGCTCTATTGTCATATGTATATGCACCTTAACATTTGTTCTTGCATGCTTTCACATTATTTCAAGGTTGACGAGCTTTATTTCGACAAAACTAGATGTATCTGAATGAAAATATAGAATAAATGTATATAATTCCTTAACAGCGTCCAAAAAAGGTGGAAAAATGTAAATTTTTTTCAGTCTATCTGATTTCAAAACAAAAAGAGACAAAATATTCACTTTCATTTTCAAAACATATATTAACGGCTTTACATTTGTTCATTGAGTGTCCATTACAGGAAGACAACTTAAAATGCTTGATGATCATATAAAGTAACACTAATTATTTTTGTATAATATACAATTATAATAAACATAAAGGCAGAAGAAGAGGGAAAATCAATAATTGGGTTTAAGTTTAAACAAATTTTATATAAAGTAATGCTTTTTGAAAAGGCTCAATACAGATTTTTATCGACATAATATACATTTAATTTAACATTTACCGACGAATTTATATAAAATTAACAAAAATATTACAAAACTCTTGATCAATCTTTACCAAAACCTAGTAAGCTTTTCATATTAAAATAAAATTTGGGAGGTTGCTAGGTTGAAATTTCAGCATATTATGAGCAAAACCATTTTTGCTGCTGCTTCATGTGTACTGCTTCTTTCTCCTGTTCAAACATCGGCTGCTAATCATGTAATGAAATATGATGGAGAACATGGACAAGGTGTCCATGTTCAATTACTTGGGAGATACTCCAGTGGAGCTGGAATTGGTGAGGGAGGAACAGAGATTGTTGCGTATGATTCAATCTCCAAACATGCTTTTTCAGTAAATGGTTCAGCAAAGGCAGTAGATATTATTGATTTAAATGTTCTTAATGATTCTCAAGTGATCCCTCGTCTAAAACAGATCAATTTAAAAGATTTAGGTGTAGCTGCTTCTGATGTTACAAGTGTAGCGATTCATCCAAAAGGCGGGTATATTGCTGTTTCGGCACCAGCTGCAAATAAAGTTGATCCCGGATATGTTGTATTTATGTCAACAGAAGGTGTTTATCTATCACATGTAAAAGTTGGAGCCTTACCGGATATGCTGACATTTACTCCGGATGGTTACTATGTGCTTGTTGCCAATGAAGGGGAGCCAAGTGATGATTACCAAACCAATCCAGAGGGTTCTGTTAGTATGATTGATGTCTCAAATGGTGTGGAAGGAATAACAAATGATAGTGTCACACCTATTGAATTTGAAGAGGATATAATCGAAGAAGGAGTAAGAAAGGTTTCAGAAACTTCTACATTTGCCCAAGATCTTGAACCGGAATACATTGTTGTGGATGAAGAGAGTAAATATGCTTTTGTTGCACTTCAGGAAAATAATGCGATAGCAAAACTGGATCTTCATGCAAAAAGATTTGTCCAAGTAAAAAGTCTCGGATATAAGGATTTTTCTTTAGGGAAAAATAAGGTAGATGCTTCAAATGAGGATAATGAGATCAACATCACTAACTGGCCTGTTTTATCAATGTACCAACCTGATGGAATGGCATCATACAAAGTGGATGGACAAACATACATA
Source organism: Bacillus sp. J37 (assembly GCF_000518865.1). Classification (GTDB taxonomy): domain Bacteria; phylum Bacillota; class Bacilli; order Bacillales; family Bacillaceae; genus Metabacillus. Next base: position 88,311 of record NZ_JAEK01000017.1, read on the forward strand.
TTATCGGCTAATGAAGGTGATGCACAGGATTATGATGGCTTTTCAGAGGAAGAAAGAGTAGCAGATCTGAAAGAATCCTATGAATTAAATGCTGATTTATATGAGGGATATACTCAAGAACAATTGAATCAGCTTATTGAAAATGGACTTTTTAATGAAGAACAAGTAGGAAGGCTGAATACAACAATATCAGCACCAAAGAATGATAATGGTAAATATGAGGCGATTTATGGGTATGGAGCCAGGTCGTTTTCTATATGGAATGCTAAATCATTAGATTTAACATATGATAGTGGTTCTGATTTTGAGGAAATCACAAAGCAGGTATATGGGAAAGATAACTTTAATTCTAATAATGATGAAAATAATTTTGACTCCCGCAGTGATGATAAAGGGCCGGAGCCGGAGACAGTAACAATTGGTCATGTTCAAGGTCAGAATTATGCTTTCATTGGCTTAGAGCGTGTTGGTGGAATCATGGTTTACGATATAGACAACCCTGAAAAACCGGTATTTAATAGATATTTCTCATCACGGATCTTTAATGGCGAGGAAAAGGTAACACTTGGTAATGGTGATACAGCTCCGGAAGGTTTAACTTTTATTCCGGCAGATGAAAGTCCAACTGGTCAAAATATTCTTTTAGCAGCACATGAAGTTTCCGGAACAATTGCTGCTTATCAAATTGGGATTGAAGTTGAAGAAGGGGAAAGTGAGCATCCGAATGAACCGGTTGATGAAGAGCAACCTGATACAGAAGTTCCCGATGAAAACCAACAACCAACAATTGACGAGGACCCTAAAGAGCCTAGTGATGATGAAACAATTGACAACAATGGTCATCAGGAACTTGTAGTAACAGAGGATAAAGAAGAAGTTAGACAAAATGATCAGATATTATCAGAACAACAAAAAGTCACAGCTGCATTAGATGAAGCAGAAAAATCAGAAAGTGAAAACGGTTATCTCTTACCAAATACAGCTACGAATAACTTTACTATTCTTTTACTGGGAATGGTAAGTGTCATTATTGGTATAGGGCTGGTAGTAAAGAAAAGATTTATGGTAAAAGAATAGAAAGTTATAATGTGAGAGCGGGATAAATTCCTGCTCTTTTTTTATAATGGGTGGAGAGATATTTGGTCTAGGTTAAGTTTAATGGGATAATTGGTATGTTTAGGTTTTTTGATATTTAAAAATAATGTTGAAATTGGTCTAATATAATATTTTTATTGATTATTTTGAATCTTTTGTCGAAAAAGAGTTGTTAATTACCTTATGAAAGATATAAAATAGAGAAATATAGAAACTTGAATGAACATAACTTAATATGCTCAGAAGTGTGATGAAGATAAATTATTTGAGTGGGAGAGTTAAGACATGATGACAAAAACTAAGATCGATGTAACATTAAGCAAAACAAAGAAGGAAAAACCACAATCAGATCAATTAGAATTTGGACGTGTATTTACAGATCATATGTTTGTAATGGATTATAGCCCAACGAAAGGATGGCATGATGCGAGAATCGTTCCATATGAACCTATTTCGTTAAGTCCGGCCTCAATGGTTTTTCATTATGGTCAAACTGTTTTTGAAGGATTAAAGGCATACCGTACACAAGATGATAAAGTATTGCTATTTAGACCGGAAAAAAATATGCACAGACTGAATTTATCGAACGAACGCCTGTGTATTCCACAAATTGATGGTGAATTTGTCATTGAAGCTTTAAAACAATTGGTTTCAATTGAAAAAGAATGGATCCCTACAGCGGAAGGAACTTCATTATATATTCGTCCATTTATTATTCCGACAGAATATTTTTTAGGTGTTGCACCTTCTAATTTTTATCGTTTTATGATCATTCTTTCTCCAGTAGGCTCATATTATAAGGAAGGAATACATCCTGTAAAAATCTTTGTTGAAAATCATTATGTTCGTGCAGTTGATGGCGGTACAGGCAAGGCGAAAACCGGTGCAAACTACGCTGCGAGCTTAAAGGCTCAGGAAGAAGCAGCGAAAAAAGGTTACTCACAGGTATTATGGTTGGATGGAGTGGAGAAGAAATATATCGAAGAAGTAGGAAGTATGAATATTTTCTTCAAAATTAATGGTGAGGTTGTTACACCTGAGTTAAATGGTAGTATTTTAGAAGGTGTAACAAGAAATTCAATTATTGAATTATTAAAATCTTGGAATATCCCCGTGTCAGAACGAAAAATATCTATGGAAGAAATTTATGACACCTATAAAAAAGGCCAACTTGAGGAAGTGTTCGGTACTGGAACAGCAGCAGTTATCTCTCCAGTTGGTGAGTTCCTATATAATGAACAAAAAATGGTGATTAACGATGGTTTAACCGGCGAACTATCTAAAAAACTATATGATACATTATCAGGTATTCAAAGAGGCACAATGCAGGATCCATTTAATTGGGTCATAGAAGTAAACTGATTTTGAAAAGACCGCCACTTTTTAGGCGGTCTTTTTATTGGTGTGCCAGGCATGGCAACTATCTAGGTGGTGAAAGTCCACTGTGGGGGTACACATCGACCAACCACTAAGGAAGCGCAAGGTACTTATCGTGAGATAAGGGCTGGAGGAAGCGTGGAATAAAATCTTGGCTCGACGAACAGAAATCTGATACTAAGGCTTTACAAAGGGATAAGACTCCCAAACAAGTTAAAGTCCAAAAGATGTGCGTAACTTTGTAAAGTAGATCAGGCGAGTAAAAGAGGAAAGATGGTTGTCTTACCCTGGGAGATCTTGCGGATGTACAAAGGGTACAGTCGAAAAAGGTT
>NZ_JAEK01000018.1 GCF_000518865.1 Bacillus sp. J37
TGGAAGCAATGGAAGGTATCGAAGAAACGAATCAAATCGCTTATCCAATTAGGAATCCCTGAGGGAGAGGCGAAGGGATTAACCTTCTGTCGAAGAGGTTATCGATACATCGGTTTATCGAAAGTTGTTCAAAGAGCAATCTCAAACAAAAGACTAAAGCAGAGGGGTCTTCCCTCTGCTTTAGATCATTATCTAAAAGTACACACTGTAATATAAATTGAACCGCCGTATACGGAACCGTACGTACGGTGGTGTGAGAGGGGCGAAAATAATTAGATTATTTTCCCTCTACTCGATTTTTTGTTCAGCGTTTTTATTTTCATTTTGTTTGTTAGGATCTTTGTTTTGACCAGCATTTGCTGCCTGTTTTGGATCCTCAGTTTTTGGCTTTTCTTCAACTTTTGGTTTTTCTTCAACTTTTGGTTTTTCCTCAGCATAATCACCGATTTTAACAATAGTTGAAGGTGATGATTCATTGCCGGCAACATCAACAGCAACAATGTAATAAGCAGCAGGGCTACTTCCAACTGATACAGATAATTTGTCAGAAGACGGCAAACTCGCTACCTTTTTAAAGCTGGTTGAGTGATTTGCTGCACCATAGACACGGTATCCAACAACGTCATTGTCTGCATTGGCTTTCCAACTTATCGTTGAACCGCCAGACGAGACTCCGCTTACTTGTCTCGGCTTGGAGCCATTATCAACTATTTCTTTTCCTTCTGTTACAACTAAGTTACCCCATTTAGATGTACTAGGCAACAAGCGTTTAAGATCACTTGTACTGCTAATATTATACTTTTGAAGAACTTCTTTTTTTAGCATTACACCTTCTTGAACAAATTCAGAAGGAGCAGAAGCTGGCACTTTGTATGCTCTGTCTTTTACATACACATATTTTCCTTGTGTTAAGCTATCATCAACTTTGGTAGGAACATATTTTGCATTAAAGATGTCTGTTGCGACAAGTCCTGCTTTACGGCAAAGATCTGAAGCCAATTCTCCTGTTAATGCACAGTAGGATCTTTGAACAATACCACCTGGTGTTTCATGACGGTTTTTTGGTGCAATCAAGTTTGGTTCAACATTATGTGCAGCATTCATCAGTTTTGCCCAGAGTAAGAGATTACGTTTGCTGTATGACATGCCTTTATAGTTTTGTTCCAATGGCTTTGGTGTATCATACCCAATCCATGTTCCGAATGTTACATTCGGATTTGTCGCTACGAACCATGCATCATGGTAATCTTGGCCAGTACCTGTTTTTCCGGCCCAATCAGCACTAAACGAGAGGTAGCCATTTAGTGAAGCGGCTGTACCACTTCTTATAACATCCCGCATCATATCGATTGTTAAATAAGCAGTTTGAGCTGAGAATACATCGTTTTGTACCTTTTCATGTTGATAAACGACTTCTCCATCACTATTTTCAATTTTTTCTATAAGGTAAGCATCAACAAACTTACCTTGGTTGGCAAATGTTGAGTAGGCATTAACATTTTCTTCAACAGTCACTCCGTCGGTCATGCCACCTAAACTTAGTGATGCTATTCCATAATCAATTTTGTTTAAACTGGAAAAGCCCATTTTTTCTAAGTAGGAGACAGGGTTTTGATTCATAATGTTCATATATGTTTTAGCGGCAGGCACATTATATGAATATTTCAAGGCAGTTCGTGCACTTGTTAATCCGTGGTAAGCACCGCCATAGTTTTTTGGCTTATATGAACCTGTCATTGGCGTATCCGCAATAACTGTTCCCGGTTGAGTTTTTCCCAACTCCATTGCAGGAGCATACACCAATAATGGCTTCATTGTTGATCCATTAGCACGTAAAGCATCTGTAGCATGATTTAAATTTTCACGTTCAAAATCTCGTCCGCCTACAAAGCTAATAATTTTACCTGTCGTGTTTTCAATTAGAACACCGCCGACTTCGACAGGTTCTTGAATGGTTTTCGTTTCACCAGTGTCGGAATCTTTGATTTGTTCAGGTTTATCACTACCATAATATTCATATTGTTTAACAACTTCCTGCATCTTGTCATATATATCTTTATTTATTGTCGTATGAATTCGGTATCCATTATGTCTGATGTCTTGATCAGCAAGTGTACGGTACTGATTTTTCAGATCTTTATCTTTTGATAATTCATCTTCTGTATACCCGTCTTTTTGGGCAAGTTGTACGGCTATAATATCTTTCGCCCGATCTTCTACTTCATAAGTCAGGTATGGATATTGTTCAGTGGATGTCGGTTTTTTAGGTGTTAGATTAGCACGAATATCATATGAAAGCGCTTGTTTGTATTGCTCCTGTGAAATAAACCCGCCAGTGTACATCCGGTTTAAGACAGTTTTCATTCTGTTTATGCCTGAACTTAGGTCTTCTTTTACCTTACCGCCATCATTTGAAAATGGAGTATATCCAAACGGACTTTGAGGCAAGCCTGCGATAAATGCAGCTTGAGGAATTGATAGGTCCTTGGCAGAAACTCCAAAAATTCCTTTTGCAGCTGCTTCTACACCTGCTATATTCTTACCATTAGAATTTCGTCCAAAATCTGCAACATTTAAATATGCTTCAATAATTTCATCTTTCTCAAAGAACTTTTCTAATCGTAATGCTAATAGAATTTCCTTTGCTTTTCGATCAAAAGATACTTCATTTGTTAGTATTTGGTTTTTAATTAATTGCTGTGTTAGTGTACTTCCACCCGTTTGAACTGAGGCATTTGTGAATTCTTGAAAAATTGCGCGCATGATTGCTTTAGGTACAACACCGTCATGTTCGTAAAAGAGTTCATCTTCAGTTGCGATAACTGCATTTACGAGATGTTGAGAAACGTTTTCTAACTGGACTTCCTCGCGTTCAATGTCAGCATTTAATTTTCCTAAGTAAATATTTTGATCAAAAAAGACCTGTGACGTCTCTTCGTAGTTGTAAATATCATTTTTCATTTCTTCGTAAGATCGAACAGGTTCATCCTTCACAAGTGAAGCGAAATAACCGGCCCCTACACCCCCTGCAAAACATATACCTATAAGTCCAATAATGAGAAATAGTAAAAGGAGATTTCCAATAACATTGTATGAGATCCGTAGACTTTTACCTATATCTTTGTTAAAGGGTGAGAAACGCCTGTGTTTTTCTTCCTTTTTTTTCATTGTGCATTCCCCCAAATCTAACTTATTATAACATAGGAAATGATGAAATTTGTATGCTTTTGTCATAAAGGTTGGAAACACTTCATGCCAAGTGTTGACATCAGAATGATATTATGGTTAAAATTGCTTGTAATTAGTATATGAAAAAGCAAAGATTGGATTCAGTAATGGATGTCTCCCTGTTATTAGAGAGCTGATGGGTGGTGAAAATCAGCACATAGATATTCCATGAATTACATCCATGAGCTTCTTTTTTGAAAAGGTTAAATAACCTGAGTAGGAGAAGACGGTCTAACCGTTATGTAGCCGAGAGAGGATTACGCTTAAGTAATTCTAAGTTGGGTGGTACCGCGGATTATTTCGCCCCTTCAGAGATGAAGGGGCTTTTTCGTGTTTTCTTTGCTGAAAATAGAATATTATAAAAAGGAGTAAAACAATGAGCGAATTATTAAATGATTTAAAGTTTAGAGGTTTAGTGAATCAAGTAACAGATGAAGAAGGCTTAGCAAAAGTCTTAGAAGAAGGAGATATAAAGCTTTACTCAGGATTTGACCCTACTGCAGACAGTCTTCACATTGGGCATTTGTTACCTGTGTTAACTTTGCGCCGCTTTCAATTAAATGGTCATCATCCAATTGGACTTGTTGGTGGTGCTACGGGATTAATTGGAGACCCAAGTGGAAAAAAAGCTGAGCGTACTCTTAATACAGCTGATATCGTACAAGATTGGTCTAACCGGATTAAAGGACAGTTATCGAGATTTCTTGATTTTGAGAATGAGAAAAACCCTGCCATTATCGTGAACAATTTTGATTGGATTGGAAAGCTGGATGTTATTTCATTTTTACGAGATGTTGGTAAAAACTTTGGGATCAATTACATGCTTGCAAAAGATTCTGTTCAAACGCGAATTGAAACAGGTATTTCTTTTACAGAATTTAGTTACATGATTTTACAATCATATGATTTCTTAAATTTATACCAAAACAATGATTGTAAATTACAAATCGGTGGAAGTGACCAATGGGGAAATATTACAGCAGGTTTGGAACTAATTCGTAAATCTGAAGAAGATTCAAAAGCATATGGATTAACAATTCCACTTGTTACAAAGGCTGATGGGACAAAGTTTGGAAAAACAGAAGGTGGAGCTATTTGGTTGGATGCTGAAAAAACATCTCCATATGAATTCTACCAATTCTGGATCAATACAGATGATCGTGATGTAATGAAATACTTAAAATACTTCACTTTCTTGACTCATGAAGAAATCTTGGAGCTCGAAAATGAGGTTGCAACTGCACCGGAAAAACGTTCTGCTCAAAAAGCACTTGCAGAAGAGGTGACAAAGCTTGTACATGGTGAAGAAGCACTTCAACAAGCAATAAAAATTTCTGCTGCCTTATTTAGCGGTGATATTAAACAATTAACTGCGGGTGAGATTTTAGAAGGATTTAAAGATGTTCCTACTACTGAAATAGAAGAAGGCGAGATTGGCTTAATCGATTTACTTATTCAAGCAAAAATATCTCCGTCAAAACGTCAAGCTCGTGAAGATATTTCAAATGGAGCGATTTATATTAATGGAGATCGTGAGCAAGATTTAACAAAAGTTATCACAAACGAAGATAAGATTGAAGGAAAGTTCACAGTCATCCGCAGAGGAAAGAAAAAGTATTTCCTAATTCGTTACAAAAAATAACATTTATTAGGGGGGACTCATTAATGATTCTACTAAAGAATCTGTTATTGGTTTCTCCCTTTTCATAAATAAGAACAAAAAAACCTATGCCCGGGGACATAGGTTTTTTTACTATTAACGAGAGTAGAACTCAACGATAAGAGCTTCGTTAATTTCAGCAGGTAATTCAGAACGCTCAGGTAAGCGAGTGAAAGTACCTTCTAATTTATCAGCGTCGAAAGTTAGGTAGTCAGGTACGAAGTTGTTTACTTCAATCGATTCCTTAACGATGTCAAGGTTACGAGATTTTTCACGTAAAGTGATTGTTTGACCAGGCTTTAATTGGTAAGATGGGATATCTACACGTCCGCCATCTACCATGATATGACCGTGGTTAACTAATTGACGAGCTTGACGGCGAGTACGAGCTAAACCTAAACGGTATACTACGTTATCAAGACGAGAATCAAGAAGAATCATGAAGTTCTCACCATGAATACCAGCCATTTTACCAGCTTTATCAAATAAGTTACGGAATTGGCGCTCATTTACACCATACATGTGACGAAGCTTTTGCTTCTCTTGTAATTGTAATCCGTATTCAGAGATTTTTTTGCGTTGTCCTGGACCGTGTTGTCCTGGAGCATATGGACGCTTTTCTAATTCTTTACCTGTACCACTTAATGAAATACCTAAACGACGAGAGAGTTTCCAGCTTGAGCCTGTATAACGAGCCATGCTAACTCCTCCTTTATGTTTTTATTTTGCATAAAATAAAAACCAAACTGATTGACAATTATGCACATTCTATTTTCATGTATCCTCGCTCCAGCAGCATAGAGTTACTCGATACACCTCCTTATAATAAAGGGGAATAAAATGAAATCAAAACTGCTACATCAATAGGCTGCATATTTTATACACAACGAACATTATATGTTTTTGTATGTATAAAGTCAAGAAGCTTTACAAAAAAAGTGCAATAAAGAGCACACTCATAAATAAAAACATATCGTCTACTATAAATAGGAAAGTTTTATGCTATAATGAATTATCAAATTTTGTAACTTACTGGTGTGGGTGATTTCATGAATAATCAAGTTCAAGCGATTAAAGGTGCTTTTTTTGATTTAATAAATAAATGTAATGATTATTGTTCAGTTATTGACTTAAATAATGAGCTTGTTAACGTTTTAAAAAAAGAGCTTGCTATTGGCCGTGTTGATTTTTATTCATTTTCGCCGCATATGAATTCCTTCCCGTTTCAAATGATCCTACACAATTTTAAGCCAGGACAAGCTAATTGGAATCAAAAAGACGTATTGCTTCCAATATATAGTGATGAGGATATGTGTGGAGTCATAGAACTTAGGGAATTTGACAACAATATGTCTGTTGATTTACATGAAGTTGCAAAAGCATGTTCAGAATTTTATACCTTTTACATACACACATTTCAGTTAAGAGAAAAGGAACAAAAGTATGAAAAACTATATTATTTAACTGAGAAGTTCCATTCTCTTATGAATAAAGATGATGTTTTAGTTGCATTGATAGAAACATTACAAAAGATGTATCAGGAGTATACGTTCTATTTGTTTCTATCTCATGATAATGAAAATAAACACCATTTACCAATAAAAAATTTAAGTTTTGATGATCAGGATGATGAAATGGCAATGGAAGCTTTTGTTACCGGAAAAGCTCAGTCTATTATTCATGAACAATCCAAAGACGTGTTTTTTTATTCACCTCTAAATGGGAAACAAGGTGTATACGGGGTTCTGCAGGTAGTCATCCATTTCGCATTAAATTTAAATGAACAAGATAGGCATTTCATTACTCTGCTAACAAATGCTGCGGGAACTGCGATGGAAAATGCACAGCTATATGATCAATCAAAGAGACTAATTAAAGATTTGCAATTAATAAATGAAACATCACACAGGTTAAATAAAAATCTAAGATTAACTGATACGATGAGCTATATGTCTATGCGAATCTTGGAGTCATTTCAAGCGGATGAGGTCGGGTTCTTTACTAAAAATAGCAATGACATTCATATTTTTCCAGGGAGCACTAGCTATTTTGAGTCAGAAGAAGTAAAGGTTTATATTAATTATATTCAAGAGAAGCTTGAAAAAGATTTAGAAGGATTGTTTTTGGGAGACATTACGTCACATCTTCCTGGTTTGCCTTATTCTTCTGTTATGGCCGTTCCAATGGTTCAAAGTGATGTACTTAAAGGATGTGCTTTAGTTCTTCACAAAAACCCTTATCATTTTTCTTTTGATATGTATAAATTGCTTCAATCACTAATACACCATTCTACACTGGCATTATCAAATTCTTTATTAAGAGAAGAGCTTGAGACATTAGTGAAAACTGATCAATTAACACAATTATATTCACGTAATTATATGAATTCTTGCATTGAAAATTCAATGAAAATAGATAGGCAAGGTACATTTGTATTAATTGATATCGATAATTTTAAGGCGATAAATGACAATTATGGACACCAGATTGGTGATGAAGTTCTCGTACAAGTTGCAAATATACTAAAAAACAATATTAGGGATCATGATATTGGAGCAAGATGGGGTGGAGAAGAATTGGCCATCTATTTACCACATGTAGAGCTTGATGCAGGTACAGCTATTGCAGAAAGAATTGTGAAAAGAGTAAAGGAAAACACTTTACCGACTGTAACAATCTCATGTGGGGTGTCATATTGGAAGGCAGAGCATGAAAGGAATTATGATGAATTGTTCAGGCGTGCAGATAAAGCTTTATATGCTGCAAAGAATTTAGGGAAAAATCAAGTAATAGTTCAGGTGAGCTGATGGAGCTCACCTTTTATACTATTATCTATTAAACATGTTCCATTAAAACATCAACAAACTCTTCTAAAAATGCTTGATCCAGTTCAGTAAAACGATTGTTTGATGGGCTATCGATATCAAGGACACCGATCACTTTGCCATCTGAAACAAGAGGTACAACGATTTCCGAATTAGAAGCAGCATCACATGCAATATGTCCTGGAAATTGATGAACGTCTGCAATTCTTAATGTTTCTTTTTTTTCTGCAGCTGTACCACACACACCTCTTCCAAGCGGGATTCTTACACATGCAGGAAGTCCTTGGAATGGCCCTAAGACAAGCTGATCTTCTTTCAATAAATAGAAGCCTACCCAGTTGATATCCTCTAAAAATTGATTTAGGAGAGCAGAAGCATTGGATAGATTTGCAATGATATCTTCTTCCCCTTCTACTAATGCTTTTAGTTGTTTAATAACTAAGGCTGATTGTTCAGATTTATTGCCTTGGTATTTTTCGACATGAACCATCTTTATTACCCACCTTTTGATTATTTTTTTGCTACAGAGAAAATTTTGTCGAGAAAAACATGAAGGAGTAACTCCCCTATAAATTGAATTTGTAACATAAGGTATAGGGGGTGTGAAATTTGACTCAAGAAAATACACGAGATACAAAACAAAAAATAGTAAATGCAGCAATCTACCTTTTTAACTCGAAAGGATTTACAGGAACTTCTGTTAGAGAGATTGCTTCCAGAGCAAATGTGAATGTTGCACATATCTCATATTATTTTAAAGGAAAGGGTGGTTTACTAGAATACTTAGTATCATATTATTATGAAGGATACTTAAAAGTAATTGAAGAAAACTGCACCCAAATTAAGTTTGGTCATGCGTATTCAGTTTTAAGTAAATTGACTCTTGATTTGCTCTACTACCAGCATGAAAATCGCCAGCTTTCACGATTGGTCTATAGGGAAGTAACCGTAGACTCCGTTCTCATCCGTGAAGTAATGACGACTTATTTAACAAAAGAAAAGTATTATCTCAAATCATTATTCGAACAAGGGATCGAGGAAGGACAGTTTCGAAAAGGTTTTGTCCCACATATGATTATCCAGCTAAGAAGTCTTTTGCATATGCCGTATTTACAGCCCCAATACATGAGTGAGGTCCTTCATATTCAACCACATGAAGCGTATTTCGTCCATCAGTATTACAAAGAATTGAAAATTTGGTTTCATTCCTTGTTAATAGAGCAAACGACAAAAGAAAATCGATTAGTAGCGATTCCTTAAAAGATCATAATGTGTATAGTTCTTTCCAACGTCCCTAGCACTATGGGCATCTGATCCATAGATGAGAGGGATTTTTTGTTTTTGAGCTAAATAAATGATATCCGAATTCGGATAGGTTTCTCCACAATATTCTTTTCTTAATCCGGCAACGTTATAATCCAGTTCAAGGTTTTTCTCCTTTACAGATGCCAGTATTTTCTCAATCATCCTTAACGTTGAAAACGTTACAGGGTAAAGCTTTTGGAATTTATTAACTAATGTAATATGACCAATTCGCTTTGGCTTATAGTCGCCTAATTGGCTATTAATAGATTCTAACACTTCATTATAATAAATATGATGCACATCATATAACGATCCTGCCTCATTAATCATTAACCCGAACGTTTTTTCATCAAAGTCCATACAATAATATCGGTCCTTAATCTTTAAAAAATGGACGGATAAGATACTATCATCTAGAAATTTACCATATTCGTTAAGGAAATCGGTTATTTCTTGTTCATGGTCTTGAATATAGTCCACTTCCAAGCCAATATGAATGCGAATATCATTTTTATGCTTTTCTTTTATTTCTTGAACACTTTGAATATAATCTTCCATCTTATTGTAGTCCATTGCACTGTCTTTCATCGGTGTTGGATCTATAAAACCCTTTGGAAGCGGAGCGTGTTCTGTAAATGTTAAATCTGTAAAACCCTCTTTAACAGCTTGTGCAATATACATTTCAAGTGTGTCCTTCGTTCCATGTGGACAAAAAGGTGTATGAACATGCCCATCCTTTTTCCTCATCACTCACATCACCCTCCCAATCGTTAGGATTAAGAATTTGACCCTTTTTCCAGGTTCTAAATGGCCATTTAATTGAAGTGGACAAATAATGTAAAAAAATTTAAATTTCTGGTCAAAAAATGTCGTTTACATGGTATCATAAATACATTGAAATAACATTAAGAAAGTTTCAATTATAAGATGAAAATCAAAATCATAATAACTTTGTTATTGTGTGAACTTTTTAAAATTGAAATCATAACACATAAAAATATAAATTCGATGTTTTTCACATCAAGGAGAAAGATTTTCTCCTTATCAAGGATTTGTGTAGTAACGAGGGGGCTAACTATGGAGGTTTTAATTGGACTAGTCCTTCTGATATGTATTTTATCGGGTTCCGGATACATGTTTAGAAGAAAGATCTATAAAGAGGTTGATCGATTAGAGGCACGTAAGATTGAAGTCATGAATCGTTCTATTATTGATGAACTGTCAAAAGTTAAAGAATTAAAAATGACCGGACAAGCTGAAGAGTTGTTCGAACAGTGGAGAAGTGAATGGGATGAGATTATCACCAGCCAACTTCCCAAGATTGAAGAGCTATTGTTTGATGCGGAAGAATTTGCGGATAAATACCGTTTTAAAAAGTCACAAAATGTCCTTCAGCATATTGATAATATGTTAATGACTGTGAACGAAAACATTGACAAAATCATTGAGGAAATTAATGAATTAGTAACTAGTGAGGAAAAGAATGCTGTTGAAGGTGAAGAGGTTAAGGAGCTGTATAAAAAAGTCAAAAAAACCTTATTGGCCCACAGTCGACAGTTCGGTAAAGCACACCGGAAATTAGATGAGAATCTAACTTCAATTACAGATTCTCTTAAAGAATTTGATCATGAGACCGAACAAGGTAATTATCTTTTAGCAAGACAGGTTTTGATCAATTTGAAACAACAACTTGATGTCCTTCAATATAAAATGGATGAGATACCAAAATTATTAACAGAATGTACAGTTACGATTCCTAGTTTAGTTAATGAACTAAATGACGGCTACAAAGAGATGAAGGAAGCAGGGTATTACTTAGAACATATTCAGCTGGATATGGAACTTGACAAAATTAATACAAACTTGGAACAGTTCAAAGGGAAAATAGAGGAAGCAGAACTTGATGATGTGCAGGAAGGGCTTCAGCTTATCCAGGAATCAATAGACCAAATGTACGATTTACTTGAAAAAGAGGTTGAGGCAAATCAGTTCGTTAAACAAACAAAAGATCAAATTAATACGAAATTAATGAAGCTATCTGAGCAGAAGCTCTCGACAATTGAAGAAACGAATCTTGTTAGGCAAAGCTATCAATTATCGGAAACTGAGCTAGATAAACAGAAGCTACTAGAAAAACGCATTACACAGGTAGAAAAGAAATTTGTCCAAATCCAACAAAATCTGTTAGAAGATCAAGTTGCTCATTCTATCGTTAAAGAAGAACTTGAAAAAATTCAAAAGCAGATCTCAGAACTATTCGATGAGCACAACCAATATCGCGAAATGCTTCAAACACTTAGAAGAGATGAGCTTGAAGCACGAGAGAAACTAGTTTCATTGAAAAAATTGCTTCTAGAAACAACCAGATCTGTTCAGCAAAGTAATATTCCCGGCCTACCTGAAGAATTTTTAAAGCTAATTGAACGAGGAAAAAGAGATGTCCAAAAAGCAACAATGAAACTAGAAGAAATACCCCTTAATATGTTGATGGTTAATGAGTTACTTAAGAGTGCCGTTGAATCTGTTGATTCCCTTAAGGCATTTGCGGATGAATTAATTGAGCAGGTCTACTTATTTGAACAAATCATTCAATATGGCAATAGATACCGTAGCCGTCAGCCACAACTAGCAAACAAATTCATCGAAGCGGAGAAATTATTTAGAGAGCATCTATATAAAGAAGCATTAGATACTGCAGCAGCTGCAATTGAGCAAGTTGAACCTGGCTCAATCAGTAAATTACAGAATATAATAAACGAACATGAAGAAAATGTTTTAGTGAAAAAATAATTGTGGATGTTAAAACAGGAATGTACAGAATGCAGGGTGTCCCTCTTCTTATCATTGCTGTTTTTTCACGTATTTATTTTTCTTTCACACTCTATTATGATATGATTACACATTGATAAAAGATAGCTATGGAGGAAATAACATGTTGTATCTAGACAACAGTGCAACAACAAAACCTTATAAAGATGTTCTTTCAACTTACATGAAAGTGACAGAAGATTATTTTGCCAATCCTTCTTCAATTCATAAATTAGGGAGTAAAGCTGAAGCTTTATTGGTTCAATCAAGAAAACAAGTTGCAGGATTATTAAATGTTTTGGACGAAGAGATCATCTTTACTTCAGGTGGAACTGAGGGAAATAATCTAGCAATAAAGGGTGCAGCATTCGCATATAAGCACAAGGGCAACCATTTAATCACATCAGTTATCGAACATCCGTCTGTTTTAGAAGCGTTTAAACAATTAGAAGCCATTCATGGTTTTCGGGTAACATATTTAGAGGTAGATGAAAATGGACGAGTATCTGTTGATGAGTTGAAAGAAGCTTTACAGGAAAATACGATTCTTGTTTCTGTTATGCATGTACATAATGAAATAGGAATGATTCAACCAATTGAACAGATTGGAAAGATGATTAAGCAATACTCAAATGCTATTTTCCATGTTGACTATGTTCAGGGTGTAACAAAGGTGCCCTTGAATTTTTATGGAGCCGGCATTGATTTATGTACGATTTCAGGACATAAATTTCATAGCCTAAATGGTACTGGTGCTTTATTTGTGCGAAAGGGGATTCAATTAGTTCCCCTATTTTCTGGAGGGGCACAAGAGCTACAATTAAGATCAGGTACTGAAAGCTTAGCTGGAATTGTATCGATGACAAAAGCATTAAGAATGTCTATGGAGAAAGCAAACCGACAAATTGAATGTCTATTTGAAACACATAAGAAATTAAGATCTGAATTAACAAAAATAGATGGTGTTAAAGTAAATACTCCTGAGGAATTTTATGCACCGCATATTTTGAATTTTTCAGTACCGGCATTAAAATCAGAAGTTCTCATTCATTTTCTCGGAGAGAACGATATATTTGTATCAACAACATCAGCTTGTTCATCGAGAAATAAAAAGGTAAGTCAGGCATTGCTTTCGATGAATAAGAGCGAAGACATTGCTAAATCAGCGATTAGGATTAGTTTATCACTTGATCACAATGAAGCCATGATTGATCCTTTTGTGACAACACTTACAAAAGGAATAGAAAAACTAACGAAAGTTATGAGGTAGAAAAATGGAATTTGATCACATATTAATTCGGTTTGGGGAAATATCTACTAAGGGAAGAAATAGAAAGAAGTTTGTTGATCGTTTGAAAAAAAACATAAAAGAAATTCTCAATCAATTTCCTAGGTTAACCTATGAAGGCACAAGAGATCGATTATATATTCATTTGAATAATGAGCAGCATGAAGAAATTGTGGAGAAGCTTAAACTTGTTTTTGGTATTCAATCGTTTAGTTTAGCTATTAAATGTAAAAGTGAAATAACAGATATAAAAGAAATGGCATTAAAAGCTGTGAAAAGTTTATATAAATCGAATGATACGTTTAAAGTAACGGCTAAAAGAGCTGATAAGCAATTTCCATTGGATACAAATGAGCTTAATTATCAAATTGGAAGTCACATATTAATTCATACTGAAAATTTAACGGTAGATGTAAAAAAACCGGATATAAATGTCCGAGTGGAAGTTCGTGCTGAGGCTACTTATATTACTTGCTATGATTTCAAAGGTGCTGGTGGACTGCCGGTTGGCTCAGGCGGGAAGGCTATTCTCTTATTATCAGGTGGAATTGATAGTCCAGTTGCAGGCTTTTTGTCATTAAAAAGAGGTGTAGAACTGGAAGTTGTTCATTTTTTCAGTCCTCCGTATACAAGTGAACGTGCGAAACAAAAGGTAATTGATTTAACAAAACAATTAACAGCATATGGGGGAAAAATAAAACTTCATATCGTTCCTTTTACAAAGATTCAAGAAAAAATCCAGGAACAAGTTCCGGAAAATTATACAATGACATCTACTCGTAGAATGATGATGAAGATTGCTGATCAACTCAGACAAAAGCAGCAAGCGTTAGCGCTTATAACAGGTGAAAGTCTAGGGCAGGTAGCAAGTCAAACCCTTGAAAGCATGGTGGCGATTAATGATGTGACGAGTACACCAATTTTAAGGCCGCTTATTACAATGGACAAAACAGAAATCATTGAAATTGCCAAAGAAATTCATACACATGATATTTCAATAAGACCATATGAGGACTGCTGTACGATTTTTACTCCAGCAAATCCAAAAACAAAACCGAAAGTTGATAAAGTATCGAGATTTGAAAGTTTTGTTGACTTTGAAGAGCTTGTCACAGAAGCTGTGAATAATGTTAATACTTTAACTATAACAGAAAATCAAAAAGATGAATTTGAAGATTTATTTTAAATTTGCAACTATCTAGATGGGCATGGAAAACAAACAATATTTTGTGAAGAATTACCAAAAAAAAGATGAATGAAGCCATGTGTATTTACACATTCTATACTCACAAGGAGGTGATACACATGGCATCAAACAGATCAAACAACTCAAACCAATTATTAGTTGCTGGAGCTCAACAAGCTATTGACCAAATGAAGTACGAAATCGCTACTGAATTCGGTGTTAACTTAGGAGCTGAAACAACTTCACGTGCTAACGGTTCTGTTGGTGGTGAAATCACAAAACGTTTAGTATCTTTTGCTCAACAACAAATGAGCGGTTCTTTCCAAAAATAATAATAGAATAAATATGGCTACTAAGGGTGGGGGGAACCCCGCTCTTTTCCTGTTGAAGTGTCCAACTCCACCGGAAATGAGTAAAGGGAGGTACATAATATGACAAGAGATGACCGTGAAAACATCGCAGAAGACGGTGAAAGAGAGCAACAACAAAGATTAGAAAAAAGTAGAAAACAACAAAGAAAAAGAAGAAATGAGCCAAAAAACGCGAAACAGGCAAATGAACAAAGTTAATAGTTAAACAGACCCCTCAAAGGGTCTGTTTTTTGCATATTGCAAATACTAGGATTGTATATATTAGAGTGCTTTTCTTTCATAAGATTTAAAAAGTTTTATATATTAGGTATAATATATATGTATGATCCAAGAAGGAGGGGGAAGTATGGTAAGAGAAGAGCTTCTTGCACCACCCATTTATAATTTAGTAGAAGAAATAGAAAAGTATTCTAAAGATGTTACAAAGGTAGCTCTAAAATGGGAAAATGAATCAGGTGAGACAAGTGAGATTACCTATAGTTCACTTATGAAAAGAGTAAATCAGATTGGAAACGCTTTCATTAACGAAGGGCTAAAGCAAGGAGATAAAGTTCTTGTAGTGATCCCTAGAGTTATTGATGCCTATGCCGTTTATTTAGGAGCCTTAAAGGCAGGGTTAGTCGTTATTCCCAGTTCTGAAATGTTACGTACAAAGGATTTACAATATCGTATAACACATGGTGATGTAAAAGCTATTGTAAGCTATGGTTTATATACAGGTGAATTTAAAGATATAAAAGAATATGATTCAATTAAAAAGTTTGTCATTCATGGATCTGAGCAGGAATGGATATCTTTAGAACAACTATTAAACACGCAAAGTACAGATATGGAAATGGTAAAAACAGAATCCTCGAGTATGGCATTTATTTCCTATACTTCAGGAACTACAGGAAATCCTAAAGGAGTTGTCCATACACATGGCTGGGCTTTTGCACATTTAAGAACTGCTGCTAAAAACTGGCTAAGTATTAAAGAGGAAGATGTAGTTTGGGCAACTGCAGGACCTGGTTGGCAGAAGTGGGTGTGGAGTCCCTTTCTATCAGTTCTTGGGAGTGGGGCAACAGGTTTAATTTACCATGGTAAATTTAATCCGGAAAAATATCTCCAACTCCTTGATAACTATAATGTTAATGTTTTATGTTGTACTCCAACTGAATATCGATTAATGGCAAAGGTTGAGAACCTTGAGAATTATTCGCTTTCTGCTTTACATAGTGCTGTTTCTGCAGGGGAGCCGTTAAATCGTGAGGTAATTGAGACATTTGAGAAGTATTTCAATGTACAAGTTAGAGACGGTTATGGCCAAACAGAAAACACATTATTAGTTGGTGTAATGAAAGGAATGGAAATAAAACCAGGTTCTATGGGAAAACCAACGCCTGGAAATGATGTGAAAATTATTGACGATGAAAGCAATATTTGTAGAGTTGGAGAAGTTGGTGATATTGCTGTACATCGTGATACCCCTGCACTATTTAAGGAGTACTATAAAGACTTTGAACGAACAACGATGCAATTTAGAGGGGACTATTATGTAACAGGAGATCGTGCAAAA
Source organism: Bacillus sp. J37 (assembly GCF_000518865.1). GTDB lineage: Bacteria > Bacillota > Bacilli > Bacillales > Bacillaceae > Metabacillus. Next base: position 16,230 of record NZ_JAEK01000018.1, read on the forward strand.
ATGGATGAAGATGGATACTTCTGGTTTGAAGGCAGAAGTGACGATATTATTATTAGCTCTGGATACACGATCGGACCATTTGAAGTGGAAGATGCGCTTGTCAAGCATCCGTATGTAAAGGAATGTGCAGTTGTTGCTAGTCCTGATGAAGTGAGAGGGAATATAGTTAAAGCTTATGTTGTGTTAAGAAATCCAACCTTATCAGAACAAAAGGAAATGATTAAAACCCTTCAGGATCATGTCAAGACTTTAACAGCCCCATATAAATATCCTCGTGAAATTGAGTTTGTCGAGGATTTACCGAAAACGACGTCAGGTAAAATTCGACGGGTTGTTCTAAGAGAAAGAGAGCTCCAGCTAAAACAGGGATAATAAGAAAAACTAAACCGGGAGGCTATTCTCGGTTTTTTTATGCTTAGGAAACGATAAAATTCTTTGAACTGTAAAGTGCACGACATCCCCCTCCAGTGCCTAGCCCCTCGAGGTCATAAGACGCAAGTGAATAGAAGACAAAGAACGCCTTCTATTCACTTGCGTCTTATCTGCCCTAGGCTGATCAAGGCGCTTGCGCTTTTGTTCCTTAAGTTAATAATATGCTACTATTATGAATAGAGTATGACCTTGGAGGGATAGACAGTGAGTATATTATGGTATGGAGGAAGAATATATACACTTGAAAACGAAGGGAATATGGTACAAGCTGTTTTGACCAAGGAAGGTCAAATTGCAGCCACCGGAAATCCTGAATTTCTCAGGGAGAAATTTCATAAAGAAATAACAATTGAACATAATCTGCAAGGTAATACGATGATACCAGGATTAGTTGACAGCCATATGCATTTAATTGGCCATGGGGAAAAGCTGTTAAGATTGGATTTTTCAAAGATAAAGAGTTCTGCTGAAATGCTTAGTATGATAAAGAAAAGAGTCAGGGAAGTACCTGAAGGTAGCTGGATAATTGGAGAAGGTTGGAATGAAAATCAATTAGAGGAAAAAAAAATTCTTCATAGAACGGAACTGGACGAGGCAGCGCCAAATCATCCTGTTTTGCTAAAACGAATATGCCGGCACGCACTGCTTGCCAATTCAAAAGCCTTACAACTTGCGAATATTTCCAAGGAAACAATTGATCCTGCCGGAGGAGTTATTGTTAGAGATGGGAATAATCATCCAACAGGATATTTACTTGATAAAGCTCAGGATATGATATTAAATATAGCTCCATTTCCAACGTTGGATGAAATTCAATATGCACTAGAAACCTCAATAAAAGATTGTTATAAAAAAGGTCTGGTTGGTGGACATACTGAAGATCTTTCTTATTATGGTAGTTTGGAAAATACTTTAAAAGCATACGAAAATGTTGTGGAAAAAGGACTGAAGTTTCGAAGTCATTTATTAGTTCATCATCAAGTAGTGGATGAATTTCACCTTAGAAAAGGAGAGAATGGTCCATTTATAGAATTTGGAGCGATGAAAATTTTTGCGGATGGAGCGTTAGGGGGCAGAACTGCCCTATTAAGCTTTCCCTATAAAGATGATCCATCAACATCAGGGGTAGCTATACATCCAAAGGAAGATCTGGAGGAATTAATTAAAAAAGCAAGAAGATTAAAAATGGAAGTTGCTGTTCATGCGATTGGTGATTTAGCTTTTGAATGGATTCTTGACTTAATCGAAAAACATCCGCCTGGTAAGAGTCAACATGATCGTCTTATTCATGCTCAAATTTTAAGAGAGGAATTGATCGAAAGAGCTAAATCACTGCCTGTTATACTTGATATTCAACCTCGTTTTGTTGGGAGTGATTTTCCATGGGTGATAGATAGGATTGGAGATGAGTATTTAAAAACCTGTTATGCATGGAAAACTCTCATAGACTCAGGGATACCTTGTGCAGGAGGTTCAGATGCCCCTATTGAGCCTGTTGATCCAATCCTCGGAATTTACGCTGCAGTGACAAGAAAAAGTGATTACGAAAACTCCGGAAAATCCTATATGCCAGATCAAAAGCTTAGTGTTTTTGAAGCGGTAGAATTATATACAAAAGGCAGTGCCTATGCTGTTCACAAAGAAAATAAACAAGGGAAGATACAACCGGGGTGTGCTGCTGATTTTACCGTTTTTGATCAGGATATTTTTGCAGGAGATGCTGAAGAATTACTAAATACAAATGTTGTCATGACAGTAGTTGATGGTGACATAATGTATAAAAGGGGACAGTGAAAACTGGCCCCTTCTTCAAAGTCTACTTACAAGAACGTTCTTTTTACTTTTTCCCAGAATGAGTTATCCTTCAACTTAACTGTTTTAATCGGGAGCTCACTTAGACTATATTCAAGCTGCTGTACATGACGAATACTAAGTGCTTCGTTATCAATACCGATCACTGGGTAATCGTTTCCATCCTGAACAACTTTAAGAGTTAATTTTCGTTTATCACTCAAAATAAAAGAAGAACCTAAGGTACGGTATAAATTATTATTTAAAGATGCCAGTTCACTTACCTGTAAGCATGGTAGCATAGGATCAACAACTGCTCCATTTACTGATTTATTATATGCAGTACTTCCGGTTGGTGTAGAGATTAGCATCCCGTCACCTCTAAATGTTTCGAAGTGAAGATCATCAATAAAGACATCAATAACAAACGTTTTAATAATACTTGAACGGATGGAACATTCATTTAAACATTTGAATGTAGTATTATTGTCAATTTTCACTTCTAAAACAGGATATCTTCTAACTTCAATTTGAGCTTCATTCATTGCTTGAAGCATTTTCTCCCGATCATCAAGATGGAAATCACAATATAGACTTAATGTATCATCCACACCAATTCCTACATATAAACAATCTGTTCTGAAATTTGTTTTTCTCACCGCTTGAAGAAAGGCACCATCCCCGCCAATACTGACAATGATGTTCGCAATTTTATGATCTTCTACGATTTGAAAATCTCTTTCCCTTGCGAAATTGATCAATGATTGAATTTTTTCAATCGTGCTTGCATCTTTTTTGTAATAAAAATAAACATTTCGACGGTCTGACATAGTGAATCCTCCTTATATATGTATTCCTCCACTTTTTTCCTGGAAGATGGTACAATACTTTATGTTGTTTAGTTTACCACTTTTGCACGATTAAATGTTTGATTCTGCTAGATTAAAGCATATTGAAATTCTAGCAAAAATTAGGGAGGTAGAAAAAAGATGAATGGTAAACGATGGGGAGCAATTGCTATAGCTGGGGTTTTATTTGTATTTTCCATCATCATAAGCTCGACAATGATGTTTTTAAATCAAAGTGAAATGTTCTCAGAAGCTTTTGCGAGCGGATCAGAATTCTCTGAAGAAGTGATTGAGGAAGGCTCTGAATTCAACAAAATCCTGGTACTGAATGTTAACGGAGTTATTCAAGATACAGGTGAAGATGTCACATCTTTCTTTAGCACCGCTGGATATCAACATCAAACATTCCTGGATATGGTTGAAGCAGCAGGTGAAGACGATGCAATTAAAGGGATTATATTACGTGTAAATTCACCAGGTGGCGGAGTCGTTGAAAGTGCTGAAATACATAAAAAACTCTTAGAATTAAAAGAGTCCAGTAAAAAACCGATTTACGTTTCTATGGGGACACAAGCTGCTTCAGGTGGTTATTATATTTCAACTGCAGGTGATAAAATCTTTGCAGCACCAGATACATTAACTGGCTCGCTTGGCGTTATTATGCAATCTGTTAACTATGGTGAGCTAGCTGAAAAGTATGGAGTGAAATTTGAAACCATTAAAAGCGGCCCATACAAAGATATTTTCTCACCTACACGTGACATGACCGAAGAAGAGAGAAAAATCTTACAAGCGATGGTAAACAATGCATATGACGGTTTTGTAGATGTTATTACACAAGGGCGTCCATTATCCGAAGAAGAGGTTCGTAAGGTTGCTGATGGACGAATCTATGATGGAAGACAAGCAAAGGAAAATAAACTAGTTGATGAACTAGGGTATTTTGATGATACAGTGGCGACGATGAAAAAGGATTTGAAGTTGAAAGATGCAAAGGTTGTTCAATATGGATCAGCCTTAGGATTTGAGAGCTTCCTTTCGATGAGTGCTAGCAAAATATTTAAAGAAGACGCCGAGTTATCAACTCTTCTTCAGCTTTTATCAAATTCAAATTCGCCTAGATTGATGTATTTATATTCTGAGTAAGGGGGACTAAAACGTGGACAGTACATTTGAAGGTCCAGAGCAAAATGAATCTGTTGAGCAGATGCCTGTAGATAAGAAATCAATCGTCCATTATCCAAACATGCTTGCTGGGTTTTGGATTCGTTTTTGGGCATATCTAGTAGATTTACTTGTAATAGGAAGCGTAAATCGCATTATCATATATCCCTTATTCAGTTTTATTGGCTTAGATACGAGCGACTCATTTATCTTCTCGCCAGTTTCCATTGCAACAGCTATTACCTATTTTGCCTATTTTGTCTTTATGACAAAGTTCCTGAATCAGACTTTAGGTAAAATGATCTTTGGATTGAGGGTCGTATCAAATGATGATACGAGCCTAAACTGGAGTACAATTATATTTAGAGAATTAGTTGGAAGATATATATCTAAGATGATTTGGATCGGATTCCTAATTGCAGCCTTTACGCCGAAAAAACAAACATTACATGATATTTTTGCAGACACACTAGTCATTCATGAAAAAGTCTTTTCAAAAGCAATAAAAGAAGAAACAATTTATAACACTAGTCCTTCTGAAATATAGAAAATACAATTATGTTGTACTTAGAACCTGCTATATAAAATAGCAGGTTTATTTTGTTTTTTTAGAGGTCATAATGAGGAATTGAAAGGATGTGATGAATTTGTTTTGGATCATAATAATTCTTATGATATTATTCTTTATTCTTTTTCTTATCTTCATCACAAAAATAACGATTATCCTTGATCTTCAACATGTCGGAAATGATGATCATTTGAAAATCAAACTACGTGCTTGGCGATACATTCGGTATACAATAAATATCCCTCTTGTAAAGATCGATGATGAAGCCAATCTAATCATAAAACAAGAACAAAAAGCCGGGACTGAAGAGTCCAATCGTAAAGTAAAGGAAACGGAAAATAAAATAACACCAGAAGAAGAAGTGAGAGCTTTACATGATGTAAAAGAAATACTTCAACATATTATAGGGTTACATAAAATCGTTCGTCGTTTTTTAAAGAAAATAAAAGTGAAGGAATTCGAGTGGCACTCACAGATAGGAATAGGAGATGCTGCACATACCGGTATGATTACGGGGGTTGCTTGGTCTATTAAAGGTGGTGTTGTAGGACTTATCAGTAGCTATATGAAATTGCAAACAGTCCCTGTCATGACGATATCACCAGCTTTTAATGTTTTTTGCTCAAGGACAAAACTCAAATGTATGATTCAGTTTAGAATCGGGCAAGCTATTTTCGCAGGTATTCAGTTCATAAAATATTGGCGGGGAGGTCGTCCTCACTTAAAAAGTAAGCCTTTTTCATTTTTTGCAAATTAAGAATAGACGACCATTCCGGAAAGTATTTGAACATGACCGTATAGTTATTTTTAAAGGAGGATACATAATATGAGTGACCATCCAATTCAAGGATTAATGAAAACCGCGATGGAAAACCTTAAGCAAATGATTGATGTTAATACAATCGTAGGCGATCCAGTCGAAACACCAGATGGTAGTGTTATTCTAACTGTTTCAAAGGTAGGATTTGGATTTGCTGCCGGTGGTAGTGAATTTAATTCAACAAGTACAGAAGGAAGTAATGGGCAAAATGGTCCTAAGCTTCCGTTTGGTGGAGGAAGTGGAGGAGGAGTTTCAATTACTCCAATTGCTTTTTTAATTGTATCATCAAATGGAGTGAAAATGCTTCATCTAGATGAAAGTACTCATTTATATGAGAAAATACTAGAAGCAGCTCCTCAAGCAGTTGAAAAGATTCAAGGTGTCTTTAAGAATAATAAAGATAATGAGTCATCTAAGAGTGATCCATTAGAAAATACTGGTTCAACGAACAAGCAAGATTTAGATTTATAACTGCCTACATGTAGGCAGTTATTTTTCTGAAGAAGAATATGGATAGATAATCATATTTATTGATAAATATGGAAAGCTAGGATATATTTACTCTGTACATAATTTTAAGGGAGGAATTTCGGTATGGCTTCAATTACGTTTAAAAACAACCCTGTAACATTGATTGGAAATGAAGTAAATGTAGGCGATCAAGCACCAGATTTTACTGTATTATCAAATGATTTATCTCCTGTAACATTAGCGGATTCAAAGGGAAAAGTACGCATTATCTCAGTCGTACCATCTATTGATACTGGTGTATGTGATGCACAAACTCGTCGTTTTAACGAAGATGCATCTAATCTTTCAAATGTAGAAGTTTTAACAATCAGTATGGACCTACCATTTGCACAAAAAAGATGGTGTGCATCAAACGGGCTTGAAAATGTTCAAACCTTATCAGACCATCGTGACGCATCTTTTGGTGAAGCATACGGTGTCCTTATCAAAGAATTACGTTTACTTGCTCGTTCGGTCTTTGTAGTAGATTCAAACGATAAAGTAACGTATGTTGAATACGTAAGTGAAGCAACGAATCATCCTAACTATGAAGCAGCAATCGAAGCAGCAAAAACAGCTCAATAACTTATAACAAAAGGACTGTCCATTATATTTGGTCAGTCCTTTTGTTATAGTTAAGAAAGTACTAAATTTTGTACTTCGTGTAGGTGTCTAGCTCCAGCGTTGAGACTTTCCAGGGTTTAGTCTATTTGGAATTGAGGGCAAAGAACACCTTCTATTCTATTGTCTTAATTGTCCTAGGCTGACCAAGGCGATTGCGCTTTTGTACATAAAGGTTTGTTTTCATTTATTTTGACTAAAATATGAAGTATGTCTAGAATGGTAAGAGGGAAAAGGCTAGGAGGAGTAAATGAATGAAAACACTATCGAAAATCGAAAATTTGTTTACGGTTATAAATGAAACAGCAGATTTACTTGCTGCGGAATGTCAAATTAGTTACATAGAAGCATTGGCTGAAACAGGGGAAAATTTATTTCAAGGAACAATACTTCAAGAGAACCTTAGTGAAGTAACAGTAAAGAGCCTGGAGAGAAAATATGATTCGGTTTCTTTACATACATTTGATAAAGAAGAAATTCGCAAGGCATATCAATTGGCTATTTTAAAGGGCTTAAAAGAAGGGGCTCAGCCAAATCATCAAATGACCCCTGATACAATTGGATTGTTTTTAGGGTACTTAGTAAGTAAATTCATTGGAGAAAGAAACGTTCTCTCCATTTTAGATCCTGCTGTTGGAACAGGTAATTTACTAACAACGATCTTGAATTATGTAGCAATAGATAATACAAATAGCTATGGTGTTGAAGTGGACGATTTACTTATTAGATTAGCCTATATTAATGCAAATCTCCAAAAGCATCCAACACACTTTTATAATCAGGACAGTTTAGAAAGATTATTAATTGATCCTGTAGATGTAGTAGTTTGTGATCTGCCTGTCGGTTATTATCCAAATGATCTAGAGGCGAGCAGATACGAATTAAAGGCGGATGAAGGACATTCGTATTCCCATCATTTATTAATTGAACAAAGCATAGATCATATTAAAGAGGACGGGTATCTTTTCTTTATTGTTCCAAATTCTTTGTTTGAAACAAAGGAAGCCCCTAAATTAAATAAGTACTTAAAAGAAACAGCTATTATTCAAGGGTTTATTAAATTGCCATTATCTTTATTTAAAGATGAGAGACATGGTAAAAGCATCTTAATTCTACAGAAAAAAGGTCCTAAAGCAAAAATGCCTAAACAAGCACTTCTTGCAGAACTGCCAAAGTTTTCGAATGTAGATGCAATGAATTCAATCATGAAACAGATGGATCAGTGGTTTAAGGATAATAAGGATAAAAAATGAGGCTCATATTGAATGAGTCTCTTTTTTACGTGAAAGAAACCGTATACTTTTTCTTCCTATAGAAACAGTACCACCACTTAATTTACCAGCCAAATTAATTGAATAATACAAATTTTATCTGTAACCGATTGCAATTTTATCAAGTCCTTGAAATGTCGAAAAGGCAGTGTTTAAATGGAAAAGGCAGATAATAATCAGAGACATTTTGTAGAGAATAAGAATGTTTAGAAAAAAGACTAAAGGTACAATTTTTCGGAATAATTCTAACATGAATCACTTTCAATGATTTTTGTAATTTACTGATCGTTTTACATATTTTTTTTGTTGACGACAGTTGTTTAAAATGAAAAGGAGCGAAACTAGATGGGTAAAATTATCGCAATCAATGCTGGTAGTTCGTCACTAAAATTCCAACTATTTGACATGCCAAGTGAAAAAGTTTTAACAAAAGGGTTAGTAGAAAGAATCGGTATCAACGACTCTGTTTTTAGCATTTCAGTTAATGATGAAAAACAAACAGAGGTTACAGACATTCCTGATCATGCTGTTGCTGTTAAAATTTTATTATCCAAATTAACGGATTTGGGAATTATACAATCCTTAGATGAAATTGATGGGATCGGTCACCGTGTTGTACATGGTGGTGAAGTGTTTAATGACTCTGCTTTAATCACAGATGAAACACTTCAAAAGATTGAGGAGTTATCTGATTTAGCACCACTTCATAATCCTGCAAATGTTGTTGGAATTAAAGCATTTAAAGAAGTATTACCAAATGTATGTGCAGTAGCTGTTTTTGACACAGCTTTCCATCAAACAATGCCGGAACAATCATTCCTATATAGCTTACCTTATGAATATTACGAAAAATACGGTATTCGTAAATACGGTTTCCATGGTACTTCACATAAATATGTATCCGAACGTGCTGCTGAAATCTTAGGTAGACCAATTGAGCATCTTCGTTTAATCTCATGCCATCTTGGTAATGGGGCAAGTATTGCAGCTATTGAAGGTGGTAAATCAATTGATACTTCTATGGGCTTTACACCACTTGCAGGTGTTGCAATGGGAACACGTTCAGGGAATATCGATCCTGCGTTAATCCCATTCATCATGGAAAAAACAAATAAATCGGCTGATGAAGTACTGGATATCTTAAATAAGAAAAGTGGTATTTTAGGTATTTCAGGTTTATCAAGTGATTTGCGTGACATTCACAAAGCGGCTGAAGAAGGTAATGAAAGAGCGAAAACAGCTTTAGAAGTATTTGCTAGCAGAATTCATAAATACATTGGATCTTATGCTGCAAGAATGTCAGGTGTTGATGCTATTATCTTTACGGCAGGAATTGGTGAGAACAGTCATGATATTCGTGCACGTGTATTAAAAGGCTTAGAGTTCATGGGTATTTATTGGGATCCTGCTCTAAATATGGTTCATGGGGAAGAAGCATATATTAGCTACCCTCATTCTCCTGTAAAAGTATTAGTCATTCCTACGAATGAAGAAGTTATGATTGCACGTGATGTTGTAAGATTAGCTCAATAATTGTGATTAAAGGCAACCGTAAAGGTTGTCTTTTTTATAATAAAAAAGGGCATATGTTTAATATAGTTCCAACACATGCCCATTTATAAAAATAAACAGATCTTAAATTCTTTTCTTTTGACCATTAATACTTTACACCTACAAATTTTAGTTTATTGTTTTCGTTTCCTCTTTCTACAATGACTTTTTTTACTTGAGCGATGGCATCAATCATCCCGTTTGCTTTGATCACAATTTCATCGGATCCGATGGTAAAGATAAATTGTTTCTTCATAAACAAAACACTCCTTTCAAATGATAACTTGAGAACATGATAAGATAGAACAACAGCTCTTTCCAGTTGATTGTCAGGTTTTGTTCCTTGTTTTTCTTGTCGAATATAGTGAGTCTGTAACAAAATCTTCATCATTGGAAATGAACAATGACATTTCTATGACAAAGCAGATATATGTTATGATAAAACTAATTAATTCACTAAAAAATACCTTTTATGCTTTGAATAAGGAGACATGTGGATGAATGAATTAGAACGTGAAATGGAAATTTTAGAGGAAATAAAAGCGTGGGAACATGAATTGCAAAATGATAACCGAACAGATTTTCAGCGTACTTTTAGCCGATGGTTGGACCGGAAAATGGATGAAATTCCAGATCGAATGAAGAAGCTATTTTATGAAAAAGTAGATGCAAGTCTGTTTAATTTACATTCTGTTATACAAAATTCTTTTATCCAGCAGGATGCGAAGAAACAAATCATCTTATCTGCAAGAGCTTTAAATGAAAACATAATAGAAATTAGTGATTTGCACTTTCTCTCTGTTGACCAACTTCATTATTTAGCGGATTTACAAACTTCCAAGCACCGTCTATATTCATTTTTACAAGGAGGTATGACAGGAACTGGAGGAGTCCTCCTGATTGGTGCTGATCTTCCCTTGCAGACAATATTGAATTTACGCTCTATTCAAATGATTTCAATGTGTTATGGATATGAGATTAATAATCCTTATGAAATGATGACATCTTTAAAGGTTTACCATGCTGCATTAATGCCAAAACATCTACAGTATAGTCAATGGAAAGAATTAATAGGAGAAATTGATTCAGAAGATCGTATGGGCTATTTTTATTCAGGCAATGAGGACTTAGCGGATGTGAAAAGTGTAGAATTTTTATTAAAGCAAATCGCAAAGCTTTCGGTTGTATCATTGTTTAAACGTAAATTAGTTGCCGGTTTACCGGTTGTGAGTATGATGGTAGGCGCAACCAGTAATTATCATGCTACACGGCAAATTACTGAATTTGCCAATAAATTTTATCAATACAGATTAATTACCGAAACTGAAACAACACAATAAAGTATTGGAGGAAAGTATGAGTACGTTTGAACATAAGCAGGAAGCTCCTGATCAAGTTAGATGTAAAGTAATAACAGTTAGTGATACAAGAGATAAAGATAGTGACAAAAGTGGTCAGCTCATAAAGCGTTTTTTAGAAGATCAAGGACATATGGTGATGGATTATGAAATAGTCCATGATGAAAAAACACTTATTCGAAGTGCTATTTTAAAGGGGTGTGAAGCACAAGAAGTTGATGTTGTCCTAACAAATGGCGGAACAGGTATCGCCAAAAGGGATGTGACAATTGAGGCGGTCGAATCATTGATTGAAAAAGAAATTCCTGGCTTTGGTGAGATTTTTAGAATGCTGAGCTATCGAGATGATATAGGATCTGCCGCTATATTAAGTAGAGCAATTGCTGGAGTGTCCATGGATACAGCCGTATTTGCCATGCCGGGATCTTCAGGGGCTGTCAAACTAGCAATGGAAAAGCTCATTTTACCTGAGTTAGGACATATCGTAAGAGAAATTCAAAAGGATCTGTAAAAGAAGGTTGTCAACACAGCCTTCTTTTCTTATACATTTGAATTTGCTATAGAAAGCTGAACTTCGTCATTCATTATGTATTTTAGCATTTGAGATATGTTGTGCTGTTCGAAACCAAATTCATAAATCATTGATAATAGAAGCGAGCTCGGAAATTTCATCATTTAATTCACAGGATCGATTAAAATCCTCTTCGATGTTCAATGCTTCCTGCTTTTTATTTATTTCAGCCTCAAGCTCCCCGTTTCGATCTGGAATACTCCCTCGAATTGTTTCCCATTCGGTTAATATTTTATTTTGAGTCTGAAGGTTATAGTGCGTCCATGATTTTGTTAAGTAGGGGACCTTTATTTTAAGTCTATGATCATAGGCAAAGTAATCGCTCACTTAATCTTCCTCCAATCTGCTCTATCCTTATTTTACAATACCTCCAATCATTCATCTACCATCACAAAAAGGAGAAAAATGAATAAAATATGATTAAATTTAATTTTTATACAAAGATTCTGCAAAAATATACAATTTTTCTATTGACGAAATAGGGAAACAGTTGGTAAAGTGGTACCTATACAAGAGATGTATTTTTATAAACACATATTAATTTTTATACAACCGAGGAGGAACAAATAGATGAAAAAGGTAGTTTTAGCATATTCCGGGGGTTTAGATACCTCTGTTGCAATTAAATGGTTACAAGAACAAGGTTATGATGTTGTTGCGGCATGTCTTGATGTAGGTGAAGGTAAAGATACTGCATTCGTTCAGCAAAAAGCTCTACAAGTAGGTGCAGTTGAATCATACATGATTGACGCTAAAGAAGAATTTGCAAATGACTTCGCGTTAGTGGCACTACAAGCACATACATTATATGAAGGAAAATATCCATTAGTTTCTGCACTATCACGTCCATTAATCGCAAAGAAGCTTGTGGAAATCGCTGAGAAAGAAAACGCAGTTGCAGTTGCTCATGGTTGTACTGGAAAAGGAAACGACCAAGTACGTTTTGAAGTTTCAATTAAAGCTTTAAATCCGGAACTTGAAGTACTTGCTCCAGTTCGAGAATGGGGTTGGTCACGTGAGGAAGAAATTGAATATGCTTCTAAGCACGGTATTCCGATTCCGATCAATTTAGATAGCCCATATTCAATCGACCAAAACCTGTGGGGAAGAAGTAATGAGTGTGGTATTTTAGAAGATCCATGGGCTGCGCCGCCAGAAGGAGCATACGATTTAACAACACCTTTAGAAAAAACTCCTGATCAAGCGGAAATGATTGAAATTGACTTTGAACAAGGTGTTCCAGTTAAGATCAATGGTAAGGCATATCCTTTACATGAGCTTATTTTAACATTAAATGAAATTGCCGGTAAGCATGGTGTTGGACGTATTGACCATGTTGAAAACAGACTTGTCGGTATTAAATCACGTGAAGTTTACGAATGTCCGGGTGCAATGACGTTAATTAAAGCACATAAAGAACTTGAAGATTTAACACTTGTAAAAGAAGTTGCTCACTTTAAACCAGTTATTGAGCAAAAACTTGCTGAGCTTATCTATAACGGTTTATGGTTCTCACCATTAAAACCTGCCCTGCATGCATTCTTAAAAGAAACGCAAAAATATGTTACTGGTACAGTTAGAGTAAAATTATTTAAAGGTCATGCAATTGTAGAAGGAAGAAAATCAGAGTATTCTCTCTATGATGAAAAGCTTGCAACATATACAAAAGATGATGCATTCGATCACAATGCAGCAATCGGATTTATTGAACTATTCGGATTACCAACAAAAGTTAACAGCATGGTGAAAAACAAGAAGGTGGAAGTATGAAAAAGCTTTGGGGTGGACGCTTCCAAAAAACCCCTGAACAATGGGTGGATGAGTTCGGAGCATCCATCCATTTTGATCAGGAATTAGTTGAGGAAGACATCACTGGCAGTCTTGCACATGTTGATATGTTAGGCAAGTGTGGGATTATCAGCAAAGAAGAAGCAGAGCAGATTACAATTGGCTTAACAACTCTATTAGAAAAAGCCAAAAAGAACGAGCTTACTTTTTCCGTTAACTATGAAGATATTCATCTAAATATTGAAAAAATGTTAATTGATGAAATCGGTCCTGTTGGAGGAAAACTACATACAGGTAGAAGCCGTAATGATCAGGTTGCAACTGATATGCATTTATATTTACGTAAGCATGTTGCAATGGTCGTTGAGCTTATTGAGGGTCTTCAAAAATCCCTGATTGAAAAGGCGGAAGAAAATGTAGAAACAATTCTGCCTGGTTATACACACCTTCAAAGAGCACAGCCAATCTCATTTGCCCATCATTTAATGGCTTATTTTTGGATGTTGGACCGTGATAAGCAAAGATTTACAGAATCCTTAAAGCGGATTAATATATCCCCATTAGGAAGTGCTGCGCTTGCAGGGACTACATTTCCTATAGACCGTGAATATACAGCACAAAAGCTTGATTTTGACGGTATTTATGAAAATAGTCTTGATGGTGTTAGTGATCGTGACTTTATCATTGAATTTCTAAGCAACAGCTCTCTTATGATGATGCATTTATCTCGTTTTTGTGAAGAAATCATTTTGTGGTGCTCTCAGGAATTCCAATTTATTGAGCTTGATGATACGTATGCTACCGGAAGCAGTATCATGCCGCAAAAGAAAAATCCTGATATGGCAGAGTTAATTAGAGGGAAAACAGGAAGAGTCTACGGTAATTTAATGTCTCTATTAACGATTCTAAAGGGACTTCCGCTTGCTTACAACAAAGATCTTCAAGAAGATAAAGAAGGTATGTTTGATACAGTTAAAACAATTGAAGGCAGCTTACAAATCTTTATCGGAATGGTTGATACATTAAAAGTGAATAAAGAAAAAATGGAAAAGGCAACTTCAGAAGATTTCTCAAATGCAACTGAATTAGCAGACTACCTTTCAACAAAGGGAATGCCATTTAGAGAAGCACATGAAGTCGTTGGAACGTTGGTTTATCAATGTATCCAGTCAGGAATTTATTTGAAGGATCTGCCGTTTGAAGACTATCAAAAAGTGTCAAATCTTTTTGAAGAGGATATTTATGAGATGATCAATCCTTATGAAGCTGTACGAAAAAGAATGAGTGCTGGTGGGACTGGCTTTGAAGTTGTAAAGAAAGCACTTGGAAAAGCAAAAGCAACACTATCTTAATAAAATCATCGTATAAGCTCTTTATTTTCAGAGACACTAATGTTCGTATACTGAAAATAAGGAGCTGTTTTAGTTTGAAAGAGAAACGAGTAACTAGACAAACCTATTATTATGACCACTTGGGTGAACAAGAAACAATGCAACAACTAACAGATTCCTATTCAAGTGGAGTTGTTGAACAACAATATGATCCAAATTTTCTCCAAGAGCATTTTAGATTAAGAAGAGATTCATAAAGAAAACTGCTGGCTTACTTTTTTAGTCAGCTTTTTTTGCCTTCAATTTCCCCATAATTAAATTTCCAAAATGAGCAATAAAAATAGAAACAATTTATATTTTCGTTTATTGTTATAATAACACCTTATATGAATATAAACGTAATGAATGAAGGAATATTCATGAAGCGGATCAAATAAAGATGTATAGAATAAGACAAGCTTTATGGGGAGGAAATGATATCGTGAGACATGCCCTTATTACTGCAGGATCAAAAGGGTTAGGAAAGAAAGTGACAGAAGAATTTTTGAAAAAGGGTTATTCCGTCACTGTCAATTACCGAAATGATATAGAAGCAGTAAATGAGTTCAAAGGGAATTACTCTCATCTTCTTGATCGTATTTTATTTGTTCAAGGTGATGTTACAAAGAAAGCAGATTTATCAAATATGATCGATGTATCACTTGAACGTTTTGGAAGACTAGATTGTTTAATAAATAATGCAGGTCCTTATATATTTGAAAGAAAAAAGCTTGCCGATTATACTGATGATGAATGGTATCAAATGATCGAAGGGAATTTAAGCTCTGTTTTTCATTTATTTAAAAAGGTTGTTCCCATCATGAGAAAACAAAAGTATGGAAGAATTGTTACATATGGTTTCCAAGGCGCTGAATCTTCACCAGGTTGGCTGCATCGCTCTGCTTATAGTGCAGCAAAGGTGGGATTAGTTTCTTTAACAAAATCAATTAGTATCGAAGAAGCTGAACATGGAATTACGGCCAATATGATTTGTCCTGGTAATATAATTGGAGAAATGAAAGAAGCAACGATCGAACATTCGAGAAAAATAAGTGAAAGTCAATCAAAAACACCGATCGGACGGTCAGGAACTGGAGAAGATATTGCAAGAACTGTGGCTTTTATTTGTGATGAAAATTCAGATTTGATCACCGGGTCAATTATTGAAGTGACTGGCGGAGCAAACGTCATCCATCGATTCCACTTGTAATAGTGGTAAGAGGAGAGAGAAGGTTTAAACGATAGCGGATAGTGGGTAAAATTTTATAAGGTTGATATAGGAATAGATACGTTCCTTTGATATATCAAGTTACATTACAAAGAAAGCGGTGAATAGATTGCAAGTTTCATACCATGGTCATTCTGTTGTACAAGTGATGAGTAAGAACAAAAACATTATTATTGATCCGTTTATCAAAGGCAACCCTTTAACTGATTTAACTGTTGAACAGGTAAAGGCTGATGTGATTATCCTTACACATGGTCATAATGACCATGTTGGTGATACAGTTGAAATAGCCCAAAAAAACAATGCATTGGTCATTGCGCCATATGAATTGGCTGTTTACATAGGCAAGAATGGTATAGACATTCATCCTATGAACCTCGGTGGTGCCTATCAATTTGATTTTGGAACCGTAAAGCTTACCCAGGCTTTTCATGGGTCGAGCTATCAGGAAGAAGATGGAACAGTGGTTTATACAGGAATGCCATCAGGAGCTTTAATTACAGCTGAGGGCAAAACCCTTTATCATGCGGGTGATACGGCATTATTTTCAGATATGAAAATGATAGGTGAACGCCATGAAATAGATATTGCGTTTCTGCCTATTGGGGATAATCTAACAATGGGACCTGATGATGCAAAAGATGCTGCAAAATGGTTGAAGGCGAAAAAAGTCGTTCCAATTCATTACGACACGTTCCCTCATATTAAACAAGACCCTATAAAATTTTCTCAATTGCTCCCTGAAGGTGTCGGCCTGCCTTTAAAAGTCGGTGAATCATATCGTGTGTAAAAAGAATTGACGCGTCATGGTGATGCGTCAATTCTTTTTTACTTTATACTGTTTTCGCAAAGATTGTAGCTATGAATATGATTATAACTTCTATAGTGAAATGGAGTGGAAGACACTAAGACACCTGCGGGAGGTAGAAGAAAGGTTGAGACCCCCAGAGGTGAAGCCGAGGCTCAGCTTCCTCCCCGACGCATAGAGTGGCTGAAGTGCAATGGAACGAATTTTTACCTTAGAAAGTACTTGAAAAAACAATAAAGTATGCAACAATAGCCTTTACTTAATAAAGTATGATGACGCGTTATGTAAACTTTAATTTCTACTCTCCAAAGCTTCTTTTCTACATTGTACATGCATACAATTATTAATAAAGTTATGGATGTGAAAGGGTGGTTGAAATGAAAAGTTTGATTTATGCATTTTTAGCATTAGTGATGCTTTATTTTGGACTGCAAAATATCGCATTAACAGGTGATAAGATGCAGACTGTGTTTGTATTAAGTTGGTTATGTCTTGCGATCTTTGTCATAGGCGGGAATTTTGCGCAGTTCTTATATCGTCCAAAGCAGCGAGCTTCTGCAAGACAAGTAAAAGCATATAAAGAGTCACTGCAAAGAAAAAGACAACGCCAAACGTTGCGTTGATATAAGCTATTATCACCCTTATAATATAATTGGACACGTTTGTTTAGACAACAACTCTCTTAAGAGTTATGTTTGCAGATAGATGCACAAATAGAAAAAAGGGTGATGCAGCTTGGCTACGAAGCACGAGCAAATATTACAGCATATAACTTCACTGCCAGTAGGAGAAAAAATTTCTGTTAGGCAAATTGCGAAAGATATTAATGTTAGCGAGGGAACAGCATATCGCGCTATAAAAGAAGCTGAAAATAAAGGGTATGTAAGTACAATCGAACGTGTAGGGACAATTAGGATTGAAACAAAGAAAAAAGAAAATTTTGAAAAGTTAACATATGCAGAGGTTGTTAATATTGTTGAGGGACAAGTTTTAGGTGGACGGGCAGGACTACATAAGACATTAAACAAATTTGTTATAGGTGCCATGAAACTTGATGCGATGATGAGGTATACAGGAGCTGGTAACCTGCTTATCGTAGGAAATAGAACAACTGCTCACCAATATGCACTTGAAGCCGGTGCTGCTGTACTCATTACAGGCGGGTTTGATACTGAAGATAGTGTGAAAAAACTCGCTGACGAACTTGAATTACCGATTATTTCAACAAGTTATGACACGTTCACAGTAGGAGCTATGATCAACAGAGCGATTTATGATCAGTTAATCAAAAAAGAAATTGTTCAAGTTGAAGATATTTTAACTCCGATAGATAAAACAATTTGTTTATATACAACTGATACGATTGCCACATGGTATCAACATAATTATGAAACAGGACATGGACGCTTTCCGGTTATTGATCAAAACCTTAAAGTGCAGGGTATTGTAACGTCAAAAGATATCATGGGGAATGATCATTCGACCTTAATTGAAAAAGTCATGACAAAGAGTCCGATTACAGTTATAGGTAAAACGTCTGTTGCATCTGCAGCGCAAATGATGGTATGGGAAGGGATTGAGCTTCTCCCGGTTGTTGACCAACAGAATCGACTTCAAGGAATCATTAGCCGACAAGATGTCTTAAAAGCTCTTCAGGTCATTCAAAGACAGCCGCAAATTGGGGAAAAACTTGATGATATTGTGACAAATCAGTTCGTAACAATAGATGATGAGGCAAAACGAAGCAGTATTTTTCGTTGTGAAGTCAGTCCTCAAATGACGAACCACTTAGGTACCATTTCATACGGTGTCTTTACAACCCTTGTAACCGAATCGGTAAATCGGTTTTTAAGAGCGCAGAAAAAGGGTGACATTGTTGTTGAGAATATTACGATCTATTTCATTAAACCTGTACAAATGGAATCAATGCTTGAAATACATCCGAAAATTCTTGAAGTTGGGCGTAAGTTTGGAAAGATTGATGTTGAAGCGTTTAGTAATGGTGTAGTTGTAGGGAAGGCAATGTTAATGGTCCAGCTAATTGAAAGATAGAAAAAGAGGTGTATTTGTCTTGGACTCTTAAAAAGTCATAAGACACACACCTCTTTTTTACTTTTGTTTCACTTCGCTTAACACCTGTGGCAAATAGTGTTTGTAAGCACGATAGCCTGTCCAGGCACTTGCAAAGCCGAGTAGAAGGAAGATCGCTCCTATCACAAAAGACAATGTAGAGCGATAGAGAAAGAGCTGGTTCATTCCGAAAAATGCTACAAATAAGCCCAAAGCAATACTTGATTTTGCCGATATCCAACGCTTTTCAATTGGCTTATTTGATCGATAAGATTTGATCTTATAATAAACATAAAAAGCTAAAGCGAAAATGATGAGAACAACTAAAACTGGCATTTCCAAAACCTCCATAAGGTTCAACTCTATCAAACTTTTACGAATCTATTTTACCATGTCCCAAATAAAAACAGGATAAAAAATGAACAAGTAGATCAATCATTCTTTTTAATTCCGGAAAATTGTGATTTAATAACTTTATAAAAGGTAAAAAGGAGAACGAAATGAAACAACAAATTTTAGAAGAAATTCGCACTCATGATTCCATTATTATTCATCGTCATGTTCGTCCAGATCCAGATGCTTACGGTTCACAATGTGGATTGTCGGAGATTTTAAAAGCGTCTTATCCGGATAAAAAGATTTATGTTGTTGGAGAAACTGAACCATCATTAGAGTTTCTATATAAAATGGATCTTGTTCCTGATGAACTATATCAAGATTCATTAGTGATTGTATGTGATACGGCAAATCAGGCAAGAGTTAGTGATCAGCGTTATCATACTGGAAAAAAACTTATCAAAATTGACCATCATCCAAACGATGATCAATATGGGGACATTATTTGGGTAGATACATCTGCAAGTGCTACAAGTGAAATGATATACGAATTATACTTAGAAGGAAAAGAAGCTGGATTACAACTTTCTAAAAAGGCTGCAGAGCTTCTGTATACGGGTATTGTTGGAGATACAGGGAGATTCCTTTTTCCAAGTACAACCGAAAAAACATTTCAATATGCAAGTGCATTAATTTCTGTGGGAATTAAACCAACACCAATTTATGATGAGCTGTACAAAACAAAGAGAAATGTGGCTAAATTAAGCGGTTTTGTCTTACAAAACTTTTCTTTAACCTCTTCAGGCGCGGCATCTATGAAAATCACAAAAGAAATGTTAAAAGAGTATGAAGTGACACCTTCAGAGGCTTCACAACTTGTAGGGATTTTAGGAAATATTGAAGGGGTAAAAGCATGGGTATTTTTTGTGGAGGAGGAGACACAAATTCGTGTTCGACTTCGTGCAAAAAGTCTTGTGATTAATGGATTAGCAAAACGATATAATGGCGGCGGACATCCTCTTGCTTCCGGAGCATCTGTATATAGCTGGGAGGAAGCTAACCAGGTTGTCCATGAATTAGAAAAGCTATGCCAGGACCATACATGATGAAACTAAGGGCTGTTATTTCTTATGAACAGCCCTTTTCTCTGCATGAAAATCTGTATGAATAGCCAAATAATCACTATGTGAGGAACTTAATCATGAGGGAATTTTCGTCTTTCTGTCTTTGATGAAAGTTGGGTTCATACTAAGTCTGAGGAAATCGACTATTGAAGAAAATTTAATAACAGCGCTTACTTTTCTCTGTTCGGAATAAACCAAAAACCAAGCTCTGTTACATCCTCGTAAACATCAAGTTGTAATTTCTTTAATTCTTTTTTAATTAGTCCTGCAAGTTCCGCTGATTCAACATAAGCAGAAAAGCCCTTTTTAATGATTTCTACTTTCTCTAGAGCCACTTTTTTAGAATTTAAAATATACATATCTCATCCCTCCATATCATATTTTCCGAGACTATAGGGCAGAAATATTGGAAAACAAGGGTATGGATGTATTGTTAGGATATGAATGAACAAATGGAACATGAATTGTAGGAACTAAGAGTTCAAGAAGCCAATTTCAATGATAAACTGACTTCTTAATGAATTCCTTGTTTTTCCTACTTCTATTTTATCGAAAAAACTAAGAAATTGCGATTCAATTTTTAAATTATTGAAAAAGAGACATATTTTAATCTAGGAAGGAAATTTCTACTTCGATGTACAGGGTGGTGTGTAACAATAATTTTGTTAACTCAAGCTTGTATTTTTTTCCATCAAACTCGAAGATTCGGTTTTCAATTGTTCGCTCAATCAAAAGTTGACTTGAGGAAACACTTTCAATATCCTTTGTAATAAGATCACTCAAATCTTCTTTTATGACGTTTTCAATATTTTTAATTCTAAATTCTTTAAAAAGGTAACGATCCCCATTTGTTAAGTGTATCTTTATTTCCTGAATCGTTAGTTTTTTTTGTGCTTCTTTATTCAGCTTTGTATATTCTTCCTGATAAATTTTTTTATCGTTCTGTAATTCTTGAATTATTTGCTTTTGCTCATTTATAATTGTACTGTGCTTTTCCTGATTCACACCATAAATAAATAGAAACACGCCCCAACTGATAATTGCTCCTATTGCTGCACCAGCAAAAAATCTTTGCCACGTAGGCTGCTGATAGTGTGGCGGTATTCTCATGATAAATGCTCCTGAGTTAACCATGTAATAAGAAGCCAGCCTGTTTGTGCGCCTCCCATAGCAGAAACGATTAAGAGTACCTGTTTCACAATATCTCTTGTTTCACCTTGGAAAATCCCGCGTTCAAAACTGTAAAATGCGTCAAACGTTCCGCCTATGGCAGCAACAAGAGCCCATATTTTTAGTCGATTTGCAAATTCAAACATCTTTGTTAATGGTGGCTCTCCGGCTAAAAAGGCACCAATAGCGCCGATCAAGGTCCCTCCTAAAAGTACTCCTAAGGCAATAAAATAACTATGAATAAAAGCCGGCATAAAGGCTTCTTTGTCCATGTCCATCAACCTCCTATTTCTATATATATGGACGACCATTTTTAAGTATGTTTGCCATGACAAAATAAATGGTGCTAACTTTTTAAAAGCTCTTATTTGTGCAGCATCCAATACACGAATATAATATTAAGTAAGATACCGACCGAATGATTTCAATAAGAAAGGGGGATATCAATGCCTTTTGTTCATCTCCAAGTTAAAAGTGCTTACAGTTTACTTACAAGTGCAGCAAGATTAGATAGACTTGTAGGCAAAGCGAAAGAACTTCAATTCAAAGCGATGGCATTAACTGACTTTCAAGTGATGTATGGGGCCATTGCCTTTTATAAATTATGTCAACAACATGGCATAAAGCCAATTATGGGCTTATCCATTCACGTTATCGATAATGATAGTCAAATTCCTCTTGTTCTCTTAGCTGAGAATAATGAAGGTTATCAAAATTTAATCAAGATTAGCAGTGCTCTACAAACAAAGTCACCAGAAGGACTTCCTAAGCGCTGGTTAAAAAGCTATAGTCGGGGATTAATTTCCATCCTGCCCGGACAAAATGTGGTGAACCTCGATGATGCTATCCATAAAGTAGAAGAATATCAGTCGATTTTTGGACAACAGTCATTTTACATAGGTTTTCAATTACTATCTAAGAACGAAGATGATAGACCTGAACATTTAATCAAGTTAAGTAATCAAACAAACAGTCCTCTTGTTGCAATCAATGATGTTTGTTATATCGAAAAAGAAGACTATTTAGCACATAAGTGTTTACAGGCAATAAAAAGTGGAGACAAGCTTTCTGATGAAAAAATTGACCTTAAGGAGCCTAAGGAGCACTATTTAAAATCGGCTAATGATATGGTCTTACTGTTTGAGGACTATCCTGATGCTCTGGAAAATACACTGAAGATTGCTGAAAGATGTTGTGTGAATTTGGATTTGGGTGTTTCACATTTACCAACCTTTCCAACTCCTGAAAATCAAAGTGCAGATGTTTATCTGGAGGAGCTGTGTTATGAGGGTTTAGCATCTCGCTTTAACAATAAGGATTCTATATCTATATATGAGCAGCGGTTAAAGTATGAGTTGAGTGTGATTAAAAGGATGAATTTTAGTGATTACTTCTTAATTGTATGGGATTTTATGAAGTATGCTCACGAAAATAAGATCCTGACTGGCCCGGGGCGTGGGTCAGCTGCCGGATCGCTTGTATCATATGTCTTAAAAATTACAGATGTGGATCCTATTCAACACAGATTGCTCTTTGAGCGGTTTTTAAATCCTGAACGTATCTCAATGCCTGATATTGATATTGATTTCCCTGACACAAGACGTGATGAGGTTATTTCATATGTTGCTAAAAAATATGGAAAGCTTCATGTTGCTCAAATTATCACTTTTGGCACACTGGCAGCTAAGGCTGCAATTCGGGATGTAGGCCGAGTGATGGGAGCTTCTCCGAAAGAGACGGACGTCCTCTCCAAGCTTATTCCCTCACGCCCTGGAATATCGTTGAATGACGCATATAAAGAATCGGAAACTCTCCAAAAAGCGATAACAGAAAGCGATTTATACAAGCAAATTTTCAAAATAGCTTTGAAAATTGAAGGACTTCCACGTCACACGTCAACACATGCGGCAGGTGTTGTCCTAAGTGATCAGCCGCTTACAAATATTGTTCCAATTCAGGAAGGACAGCAAGATGTATATTTAACTCAATTTTCAATGGATTATTTAGAGGATCTGGGCCTCTTAAAGATGGATTTTCTGGGTTTAAGAAACTTGTCTTTAATCGAAAATGTCATAGCACTGATTCAACGTGGAGAAGGAAAAGGTGTAGACCTATCAGACCTGCCTTATCAGGATGAAAAAACGTTCCGGCTCTTAACACAAGGGGATACAACAGGTGTATTCCAGCTTGAATCAGATGGTATGAGAAGTGTTTTAAAACGCTTGGGGCCAACAACTCTGGAGGATATTGTCGCTGTAAATGCTTTGTATAGACCGGGTCCAATGGAAAATATCCCGCTTTATATAGAGCGAAAACATCATAAAAGTGACATAACATACCTGCATCCTGCACTCAAACCAATTTTGCAGAATACGTATGGTGTAATCGTTTATCAAGAACAAATTATGGAGATAGCATCCACTATGGCAGGCTTTTCATTAGGAGAAGCAGATTTATTAAGGAGAGCAGTAGGAAAGAAAAAGAAAGAAATACTTGATAAGGAGCGCGAGCATTTTGTTAAAGGCTGTCAATTAAATGGATATAACCTTCAAGTGGCCAATTCCATCTATGATCTGATTGTGAAATTCGCTAATTATGGATTTAATAGGAGCCATGCTGTCGCCTATAGTATGATTGCTTATCAGCTTGCTTTTTTAAAAGCTCATTTTCCTTTATACTTTTGGACCGCATTATTAACTAGTGTTAATGGAAATGAAGATAAGGTTGCTCAATATGTTCGGGAAGCGAAGCAAATAGGGATTTCAATCATGCCTCCTTCCATTAATAAAAGTGCATTTCCGTTTCTTGTTGAAAGGCAGGCTATTCGCTTTAGTTTATCAGGAATTAAGAATGTTGGGGTTACTGCTGTTAAGGAAATTTTTCATGCAAGAAAACAAAAACCGTTTGAAGACCTATTTGATTTTTGCATTAGAGTCTCGATGAAAATTATTACTAGACGTACAATGGAGCAACTTATATTTGCAGGTGCAATGGATGAATTTGGGGTGGATAGAGCCACATTATTAGCAAGTTTAGATGTTGCCATTGAGCATGCTGAACTTATGACACCTTCAGATGATCAACATTTTGATTTATTTTTAGGTGATGAGTTTAACCTAAAGCCCAAATACATTGAGGTTGAGCCATTTAAAACAGAAGAAAAACTTAGATATGAAAAAGAATCATTAGGATTTTACTTTTCTAGTCATCCGGTTGAGGTATTTCGTAAAAAGTTAATTGATATAGGAGCAACTACTATTGATCAATTGCCCTCAAAAATAGATCGTAAAGTTTCGATAGGCGGGATGATTGGGGCAGTTAGAACCATCCGTACAAAAAAAGGGGAGGTTATGGCTTTTTTAAGTCTAGGCGATGAAACAGGCGAAATTGATGCCGTCTTATTTCCGCAAACTTATACCAAATTTAGTGAGAGAACGAAGGATGGATTGGTGTTTTTGTTTGGAGGTAAGGTCGAGAAACGGCAGGATAAGATACAATTTATTATTCAACAAATTATAGATACAAATGAATTGCCTGAGCTGCCGCAACAGGAAAAACTATTCATAAAAATAGAAAAACAGAGTGCTGAACAAAATAAGCTTATCCAGGTGAAAGAGATGCTCAAAAGTTTCCATGGCAAAACACCTGTTTTCCTTCATTATGAAAATGAGAAACGAACCATACAATTGCCAGAGGAGTTCTTTATTCATGCATCTCACACGAGTCTAAATGAATTAATGAAACTGTTAGGCAAAGATAATGTGGTGTTAATGAAAGGAAAAGGCGATAGTTAAAATATGCCTATGACATTGTATCTAATCATGTATCGGCACTTTACAAAGTAGTGTTTTATGTTATTATTTAATAATGATTAAAGGGTGGTCAGACCACTTGAGAAAAGAGAAAGAACGCTATTTGAATATAACAATTTTCAGCCAGCAAACCATTATTTATGAAAAATTGTGAACTAAAAAAATAAGAAAAACTGCTATTCTTAAACGTTTTTATTTTTCTGAGTTTGATTCAACAAATGTTAGGATGTCTTAATGACTTTCACAGGGGAGTGTACAATTATGTCATTGCGGGAAGAAGCCTTACATATTCATCGAGTTCATAGAGGAAAGTTAGAGTCAAAATCAAAGATACCAGTTAAGAATGCCCATGATTTAAGTCTTGCATACTCACCTGGAGTAGCAGAACCGTGTAAAGATATCTATGATGATAAAAACAAAGTATATGAGTACACGATGAAAGGAAACATGGTAGCAGTGGTTTCTGATGGGACTGCAGTGTTAGGTTTGGGGAATATTGGACCTGAAGCCGCATTGCCAGTAATGGAAGGAAAGGCTGTACTATTTAAAAGCTTTGCAGGTGTTGATGCTTTTCCAATTTGTTTGAACACTACTGATGTTGAGCAAATTGTCAATACTGTTAAACTCCTTGAACCAACATTCGGCGGAGTAAATTTAGAAGATATAGCTGCACCAAACTGTTTTGTCATTGAAGAAAGGCTAAAAAAAGAAACAAATATACCAATTTTCCATGATGATCAGCACGGTACGGCGATTGTAACCGTAGCAGGACTTGTAAATTCTTTGAAGTTAGTAGGAAAAAGCATGTCAAATATCCGTGTAGTAGCAAACGGTGCCGGAGCTGCTGGTATTGCCATCATTAAGCTTTTATACCGATATGGTGTCAGAGATATTATCATGTGTGATACAAAAGGAGCTATCTACGAAAATCGACTGCATGGAATGAATAGTGTGAAGTCAGAAGTAGCTAAGTATACCAACCGGGATCAAAAAGAAGGGTCACTTGCTGATGTTATAAAAGGAGCAGATGTATTCATAGGGGTTTCTGTCCAAGGTGCATTGACAAAAGATATGGTTCAATCGATGAATGAAAATCCTATTATTTTTGCAATGGCAAATCCAGTCCCTGAAATCATGCCCGAGGAGGCAAAAGAGGCTGGTGCCAAGGTCATTGGTACAGGTCGCTCTGATTTTCCTAATCAGGTGAATAATGTTCTTGCATTTCCAGGAATCTTTAGAGGGGCTCTTGATGTCAGAGCAACACATATCAATGAGCAAATGAAAATTGCAGCGGTCGAGGCTATTGCATCTCTTATATCAGAAAAGGATTTGAATTCTGATTATGTCATACCGGCACCTTTTGATCCAAGAGTAGCACCAGCTGTAGCCTCGGCAGTTGCAAAAGCTGCAATGGAGACAGGTGTGGCAAGAATAAAGGTTGATCCTGAGGAAGTTGCTGAAAAAACAAGGCAGCTTGCCATTATTGAATAAAAGTGAGTGATACGTCATTGTCAACATCTCAGTCTAAGGTATATATTGAAATTCTTCGTTATATCCGGGCTTTTATTGCAGAAAAGCAGCTTTCTTATGGGGATAAAATACCTTCCGAACGAGAGTTAGCTGAAAAATTTAAGGTTGGAAGATCCTCTGTTCGCGAAGCATTAAGAGCACTTGAGTTACTTGGGATGATTGAAACGCGAAGAGGGGAAGGGACTTTTTTAAAAGATTTTAGGGAACATAATTTGATTGAAGTGCTCGGAACGTTTATATTAGAGGACTCAAAGGCAATAGATGATATTATTGAAATGAATGATCTTCTTGAACGAAACGCCTTATTATTAATTATATCAAATGACGAAGAACAAACCCTGAAATTATTAGGGGAAAAACTTCATGATGGTATGATGAGCAGATATGAATTTATGAAGGAGCTAATGGTTCTAGCCGATAACCATCTATTATATCGTATATGGAATGTATTAAATGAGTATGTTTACTTTGTTCATAAAGGTAATGATGAAATTTATTATACAAAGAAAAATGGTGAAAAGCTAATAAGCGCCTTAATAGAAAAAGACCAGGTGGAAGTGTACAGAATTTATGAATCGGTATCTCTTAAAGAAAATGTCGAATAATAACAGACAAAATTCTACAACATCCTTGTCTTTCATTAGTTACAGTTAGATTAATTGACAAACATCATATAGACATAATAAACAAAAAAAGAGTAGCAGCTTAAGTATAGGGGAGGTACCGTTTTGCTAAAAGATTTATTTACAAAGCCAAAACCAAAGAAAAAGAAATATGCCTCAATTCCTTCAGAGCAGGCCAAACAAGATGTTCCGGAAGGAATTGTAATAAAATGTCCAAGCTGTAAAAAAATTATGTACACAAAAGAATTAATGAAGAATGTAAAGGTGTGTATGAACTGTTCCTACCACCATCAAATGAATGCTAGAGAACGTATTGCAAGCTTGTTAGATGAAAATAGCTTTGTTGAATATGATAAAGAAATGATTTCTGAGAATCCATTAAACTTTCCCGGTTATGAAGAAAAATTAGAGAAGGACCGCCAAAAAACAAATCAAAATGAAGCGGTTGTTACAGGAGAAGGAACGATCAACGGGTTCAGGACAAGTGTTGCCATAATGGATGCAAGCTTCAGAATGGGAAGCATGGGATCTGTTGTAGGAGAAAAAATCACCCGTGCAATAGAAACAGCTAATGAAAAGGGATTGCCTATCATTATTTTCACTGCTTCTGGTGGAGCAAGAATGCAAGAAGGTGTTTTAAGCTTAATGCAGATGGCGAAAACAAGTTCAGCTCTTAAGCTCTTTAGTGATAATGGCGGGTTAATTATCTCGGTCATGACTCACCCAACCACAGGAGGAGTTTCAGCAAGTTTTGCCTCTCTCGGTGATTATAACTTTGCAGAGCCAGGGGCTCTTATAGGTTTTGCAGGTCGTAGAATTATTGAACAAACGATACGAGAAGAACTGCCGGAAGACTTCCAAACTGCGGAGTTTCTCTTGAAGCATGGTCAATTAGATGCGGTTATTAATCGACATGATTTAAAAGAAAAACTTGGTAATATTCTTGATATTCATCAAGCGGGAGGTGAAATCACATGGTAGGTGAATTAGAATTTGAAAAACCGGTCATGGAGCTCAGAGAAAAAATTAAAGAGCTTAAGGAATTTACAGCCCAGTCTGATGTTGATTTATCTTCAGAAATTGAAAAGTTAGAAGACCGGTTGGAAAAGCTGGAAAATGAAATCTATTCAAATATAAAACCGTGGGACAGAGTTCAAATTGCCAGACATCCAAACCGTCCAACTACACTGGATTATATTGAACATATTTTCACGAATTTTATCGAATGTCATGGTGACCGTTTTTATGGTGATGATGATGCGATTGTAAGTGGAATTGCTAAATTCAGAGGTGTCCCTGTTACAGTAATCGGACATCAGCGTGGAA
Source organism: Bacillus sp. J37 (assembly GCF_000518865.1). Classification (GTDB taxonomy): domain Bacteria; phylum Bacillota; class Bacilli; order Bacillales; family Bacillaceae; genus Metabacillus. Next base: position 44,920 of record NZ_JAEK01000018.1, read on the forward strand.
AAGATACAAAGGAAAATATTAAAAGAAATTTTGGTATGCCACATCCTGAAGGATATCGTAAAGCGTTGAGATTAATGAAACAAGCAGATAAATTTAACCGTCCCATCATTTGCTTTATTGACACAAAGGGTGCTTATCCAGGTAAGGCTGCTGAGGAAAGAGGGCAAAGTGAAGCAATTGCTAAAAACTTATTTGAAATGGCCGGCCTCTCCGTACCTATTATTTGTATCGTTATAGGAGAAGGAGGCAGCGGTGGGGCTTTAGCGCTAGGTGTTGGAAACTATATTCATATGTTAGAGAACTCTACTTATTCTGTGATCTCTCCTGAAGGAGCTGCTGCCCTATTATGGAAGGATGCCGGATTGGCGAAAAAAGCAGCGGAAACAATGAAGATTACTGCACCGGATTTAAAAGAATTAGGTGTGGTAGATGAGATTGTCCCAGAAGTAAAAGGTGGAGCACATAAAGACGTAGGTCTCCAAGCGAAAAATATTGAAGAGGTTTTGGCAAAATCATTAAAACAACTTTCAACGATGAGTGATGAAAAACTAATTCAGCATCGTTATGAAAAATATAAAAGAATAGGTCAAGTATCGTTTGCAAACGATCTTCTTGGGGTAAAATAGATAAACGTGTGGCCTTAACAGGTCCACGTTTTCTTTTCGGACTCTATTATTGATGCAACGATGACAAAGTTGGACAATAATTTTGCAAAATTACATAATTCAATAAACACAAATGATAATTTATTGTATAATGAAAAAGGCTCATAAATAGGATATTCGACAAAAGTTGACCTTTTGTTGTATCTACAATATTTTCATGTTATTTTTGAAGTAATTCAAAATTTCTATTTAAAATAGTGGGGTGAGGAAAGGTTGAAAAAAATAGGTGTTTTAACAAGTGGTGGAGATGCTCCTGGTATGAATGCTGCTATCCGTGCAGTTGTTCGTAAAGCAATATATCACGATATTGAAGTTTATGGAATCTATAATGGATACACTGGATTGATTGAAGGTAGAATTGAAAAATTAGAACTTGGCTCTGTTGGTGATATCATTCATCGTGGAGGAACAAAATTATATTCTGCAAGATGTCCGGAATTTAAAACAATTGAAGGTCAGAAAAAAGGTATTGAACAATTAAAGAAACATGGAATCGAAGGCTTGGTCGTCATCGGTGGAGATGGTTCTTATATGGGAGCTAAAAAGCTTACAGAACACGGCTTCCCTTGTGTTGGTGTGCCAGGTACTATTGATAATGACATTCCGGGAACAGATTTTACAATTGGCTTTGACACTGCTCTAAATACTGTAATTGATGCAGTAGATAAAATTCGTGATACTGCAACATCACATGAACGTACATATGTAATTGAAGTTATGGGAAGACATGCAGGTGATATTGCTCTTTGGTCAGGTTTGGCTGGTGGGGCAGAAACCATTTTAATTCCTGAAGCTGATTATGATATGGATCAAATTGTATCCCGATTAAAAAGAGGACATGACCGGGGTAAAAAACACAGTATCATTATTGTTGCTGAAGGTGTTGGAAGCGGTGTGGACTTTGCTAAAAAAATTGAAGAAGCTACTACATTTGAAACACGTGTTTCCGTATTAGGACATGTTCAACGTGGTGGTTCACCAACTGCATTTGACCGTGTATTAGCAAGCAGACTTGGTGCATATGCTGTTGAATTACTCTTAGATGGTAAAGGTGGACGCTGTGTTGGTATTCAAAAGAATGAACTAGTTCACCATGATATCCTTGAGATTCTTGATCAGCCTCATTCAATTGATGAAAACATGTACAGATTGTCAAAAGAACTATCCATATAGAAACCTGGTGGTATCGTTTCCATAAATACATGTTTTTTTATTATATAAGATTATAGCCATACTAACAATGGATAAAGGAGTAGGCTATGAAAGAGTGTCTATCTTCTTTATCCGCTAAATGGTAGGAGGAAAACAATATGCGTAAAACAAAGATTGTATGTACGATTGGTCCAGCTAGTGAAGCAATTGAAAAGTTATCTGAATTGATGGAATCTGGTATGAATGTAGCCCGTCTAAACTTTTCACATGGTGATTTTGATGAGCACGGTGCCAGAATTAAAAATATTAGAGAAGCGTCTGCTAAATTAAATAAAAATGTAGCCATTCTATTGGATACAAAGGGTCCAGAGATCCGCACAAATACAATGGAAAACGGTGCTATTGAACTGATTGCAGGAAATGAAATCATCGTTTCGATGGAAGAAGTTGTAGGAACAACAGAAAAGTTTTCTGTAACGTATGAAGGACTAATTGATGACGTACATACTGGTTCAACTATTTTACTTGATGATGGACTTATAGAACTTGAAGTTCTTAGTTTAGATCATGCAAAAGGTGAAATTAAAACCTTAATCAAAAACAGTGGTACATTAAAGAATAAAAAAGGCGTTAACGTACCGGGTGTTAGCGTTAAACTGCCGGGAATCACTGAAAAAGATGCAAGAGACATCGTGTTTGGAATTGAACAAGATGTTGATTTTATCGCTGCTTCATTTGTTCGTCGTGCTTCAGATGTTCTTGAAATTCGTGAGTTACTTGAAGAACATAATGCAGGTCATATTCAAATTATTCCTAAGATTGAGAATCAAGAAGGTGTTGACAACATCGACGAGATTTTAGAAGTTTCCGATGGATTAATGGTTGCTCGCGGAGATTTGGGTGTTGAAATTCCTGCTGAGGAAGTGCCATTAGTTCAAAAAGAGTTAATCCGTAAATGTAATGCGTTAGGAAAACCTGTTATTACAGCTACTCAAATGCTTGATAGCATGCAACGTAACCCAAGACCAACACGTGCAGAAGCAAGTGATGTGGCAAACGCTATTTTTGATGGCACTGATGCAATCATGCTTTCTGGGGAAACTGCTGCGGGTTCTTATCCGGTGGAAGCGGTTAAAACAATGCATAACATTGCATCAAGAGCAGAACAGGCTTTAGATTACAAACAAATTCTTTCTAAACGAAGTGCTGAAGTAGGAACAACGATTACAGATGCAATTGGACAATCTACAGCTTATACAGCGTTAAATTTAGGCGTATCTGCTATTGTTACTCCAACTGAAAGTGGTCACACAGCGAGAATGATCTCTAAATATCGTCCAAAGGCACCAATTATTGCTGTAACAGTTTCTGATTCAATTTCCCGTAAGTTAGCATTAGTATGGGGAGTTTATCCAAGAAGTGGAAATCACTCAACTTCAACAGATGAAATGTTAGACTCCTCAATCTTACAAGCAATTAACAGTGGTTTAGTTACACACGGAGATTTAATTGTTATTACGGCTGGTGTTCCGGTTGGAGAGTCTGGAACGACAAATCTTATGAAAGTACATGTTATTGGTAATGTACTTGCAAAGGGTCAAGGTATTGGAAGAAAAACTTCTTTTGGTAAAGTAGTTGTAGCAAGTACAGCAAAAGATGCTAAAGAAAAAATGACAGACGGTGCCATTCTAGTAGCACAAAGTACTGACCGCGATATGATGGAAGCACTTGAAAAGGCGTCTGCTCTAATTACTGAAGAAGGCGGATTAACAAGTCATGCTGCAGTAGTAGGTTTAAGCCTTGGAATTCCTGTTATTGTAGGAGTGGAAGAAGCAACAAACATTTTACAAGATGGTCAGGATATAACGGTTGATGCTGTAAGAGGTGTCATCTATCAAGGGCATGCTAGCGTTCTTTAATAACAAGAGAAAATAGTTAACATAAAAAAAGAGAAGGGTTTATTCCTTCTCTTTTTTACTATAAACGAATATGATTAAGTAAAGCTCTCTACAAAATTGATCTGATAAGAGGTGAAGGTGTGCGTTTACTAATGCTACTCATTATCGTTATTCCAGCTTTAGAGATTGGAGTCTTTATCCTTTCCGGCAGGACGATCGGTACAATTCCAACAATTTTACTTATTATCTTAACAGGAGTCTTAGGGGCATGGCTGGCAAAGAAACAAGGGTTGGAGACATTACGTAATGCTCAGCAGCAAATGCAGTTCGGTCAAATCCCCGGGGCTGCTCTCATAGATGGGATCTGTATCCTTATAGGCGGACTATTACTATTAACCCCTGGATTTATATCCGATATAGTTGGTTTTTTATTATTAATTCCTATCACAAGGAACAAAATTAAGCCTTTATTCCTATTTGTAATTAAAAAAATGATCGATAAAAATCATTTCACAATTATAAGATGACATCATTGGTTTTGTTAGACGCAATTAAACAAATAGGGACAGTTCCTTAAAGAAATGTAATCGGAACTGCCCGTCTCTTTTATTTTTTATGATGGCCAGCAATAAACTGCCACAAATCTTCATACACTCCGGCGCTCTTCAACGTTTTTAAAACAACCAACACAATTGGTCCCACTATTAATCCTAAAAAACCTATCAGTTTATAACCAACAAATAAAGCAACAAGTGTAGCTAGAGGATCTAAACCAATACTTGAAGAAAGAACTTTCGGTTCCATGATTTGTCTTTGGACTAAGACAATCATATAAAGAATTCCCAGCCCTATAGCTAGAGGCAATCCATCACTAAATGAAAGATAAACAATCCACGGTACAAACACTAAACCTGTACCTAAATATGGAAGGATATCAACTAGTCCAATTAAAAGTGCAATTGTGATGGCATAGTCAACACGTAAGACTAATAGTCCAATTAAGACAATGGCTGTCGTAATGGAAATCAAAGTCGCCTGAGCACGTATAAAGCCAATAAGTGCTTTCTTTAATTCCACAAAAATAGTTTTCCCGCTTGATTTTGCTTTCTGTGGGACAAAAACAGCAACTGTAGATTTGAATTTATACCAATCTTTGCTAATAAAAAATGTGGCTAATAGCGAAAAGATAATGACGGTAGCGGTGTTAGGAAGCCAACTAATGATAACCGGTATATTTTCTAAAAAGCTTTTAATGAAGTTTCCTACACTTGATGCAACCTGCTCGCCAATATTTTGGATATTTGCAATAATAGATTGTTGTTGATTTGTTTCAAGTGTATTAAAGAAGTACGTTAATTGATTATAGATGGGCATAATTTTAGTCACGAAAAATGTTTCAATATAAAGAGCTAATAAATCTAAGTGACCTGGTATGACTTTTGCTAAATAAGTCGTACCGGCAACAATTTCAGCAACTAAAAGAATAAGAACACCCGCTATCATGCAAATTAAGAGCAAGATAGAAAGAATTACAGCAAAACCCCTGGGTATTCTGAAAACGCGTTCTATTCCATTTACAATAGGGTTAATCAGCATGCTGATTAAAATCGCAATAATAAAAGGATAGGTCAGTGTTGCCAGATAATAACCAATGGATATGCTCAAAAAAATGATGACCAAAATAAACAAAGCCCTTAATACACTATTTACGTATTGCAAATTCACTCTTGCAATCCCCCCATACGATAAGCTCTATGGGCTATATGAATATCTACTATCAAAATAGTTGAGCTCATAGATATTTAATTGGTATATAGCATGTTTATTACAAATGGAGCTTGTTTATACTTTAAATTTATGAATGAAATGATGAAAAATATAGGAATAGAATGAATCGAAGTAATTTATGGAGGTTTTAACATCATGTTTAGTCAATCGTCTTTATTTTTATTTATTCTCTTAGCTATTGGATTTATAGCTAAAAACCAATCATTATTAATTGCAGTGGGAGCCTTGCTTCTAATTAAATTGCTAGGTTTAGAAGCGAAATTATTACCTGCAATAGGTTCGAAAGGAATTAATTGGGGAGTGACGATCATTACGATCGCTGTATTAGTCCCGATTGCAACAGGTGAAATTGGCTTTAAGCAATTAATTGATGCTCTAAAATCATCATATGCCTGGATTGCTTTAGGTGCAGGTATTGCAGTTGCCTTGATTGCCAAAAACGGTCTTACACTACTTGCAGAAGATCCACATATTACAACAGCTTTAGTCCTCGGTACAATTCTTGCGGTTACACTTTTTAATGGTGTTGCAGTAGGACCGTTAATTGGTGCGGGCATCGCTTATTTAGCTATGCAAATTGTTAAGATTTTTAGTTAAGATAGAAAAAATGTCATCATTTATGTAGAAAAAACCTGTACACTAATATAACAAATTTATGTTATGGTATTAATAGCGTTGTAGTTTATATAGAAGAAATCCTTAAAAAAACATTTTTCTAACAAATTTTTAACTATTAAAGTGGTTTTCATTCACAAAAATCAGATAATTGTTTATAATAGGATTAGCTTCAAAAAAAATGCCTACATGCTAAGAGGTAGTTTGCCTGTAGCAAACTGGTTATACTATCAATTCAACTCTTGCTTACCAGATAGTATAAAATAAGTCACATATAACTAATATGTGATATTTTTTCAAAATAATAAAAAATGTAAGCATTTTCTTTCTGCTGCTTGCATGTGAGCAAGCGCTCGATCGTCTAAAAGTTTAAAAGTAATCATTTAAGTACCAGCATTCTTGATCTAAAGAGCCTTCATAATGATTTTTCATATATGATTAGAAAAATATTTGACAAAGCTTCCTTACATAAAGGAACACCATTTAATAGTGAAGTCAATATTTCTTGTACTTAAATCTTTTAAACTTTAAGATGACTCAAATGGGGAATAAAAGGCAAAGGAGAGGTTTTATATGACAGCAACAAAAGGTCTTGAAGGAATCGTTGCAACTACTTCATCTGTTAGCTCAATCATTGATGATACTCTAACATATGTGGGCTACAATATTGATGATTTAGCTGAAAATGCTAGCTTTGAAGAAGTGGTTTATTTATTATGGCACAGAAAACTTCCAAATTCAGAACAACTTGCAGAAATTAAAAAACAGCTTGCGGAAAATGCAAAAATTCCACAGCAGGTTATTGAACACTTCAAATCATATCCTATCGATAAAGTCCACCCAATGGCTGCACTTCGTACTGCTGTATCATTACTTGGTTTATTTGATGATGAAGCAGATGTGATGGAACCTAGTGCAAACTACAGAAAAGCTATTCGTCTGCAGGCACAACTGCCTATAGTTGTCACAACTTTTGCACGAATCCGCAAAGGATTAGAGCCAATCGAACCTAGAACAGACTTATCTATGGCTGCAAACTTTTTATATACACTTTCAGGAAAAGAGCCAGATCAAATTGGAATTGAAGCATTTAACAAGGCTCTTGTATTACACGCAGATCATGAGCTAAATGCATCTACATTTACAGCACGTGTTTGTGTTGCGACATTATCAGATGTATATTCCGGTGTAACAGCAGCAATAGGAGCTTTAAAAGGCCCTCTTCATGGTGGTGCAAATGAGGCTGTAATGAAAATGCTCTCTGAAATAGGAGAAGTTGAAAATGTTGAGAGCTATATCAATGAGAAATTTGCAAATAAAGAAAAAATAATGGGCTTTGGTCACCGTGTTTATCGAAAAGGAGATCCTAGAGCTAAGCACCTGAAGAAAATGTCAGAGAAGTTAACTAATCTAACAGGTGAACCAAAATGGTATGAGATGTCAACTAAAGTTGAGGAAATGGTTACTTCTAAAAAGCCATTGCCACCTAATGTGGATTTTTACTCAGCTTCTGTTTATCATAGTTTAGGTATTGACCATGATTTATTTACACCTATTTTTGCAGTAAGCCGTGTATCAGGTTGGGTAGCACATATTTTAGAACAATATGAAAACAACCGTCTGATTAGACCAAGAGCAGAATACGTTGGCCCTGATAAGCAGGATTATGTTCCATTGGAACAACGTTAAGCCTTTATTGGATGTCAGTAGTAGTTGATTCCGAATGCATTTCCTCAAGTAAGGAGGGGATGCAAAAAAGGAATCAGTACTACTTAATCATATAAACATATGGAATCTTTTAATTCCAAAAATGAGAGTACTATACTTTAAGATGTTCATATCTATTGGTAGAATAGATATGAAGCAACTACATAATTCGGGAGGTAATTTTCTTGACACAAGGCGAAAAAATTTCAGTAACAAATGGAGTATTAAACGTACCAAATAATCCGGTTATTCCGTATATTGAAGGTGATGGAATTGGACCGGATATCTGGGCTGCTGCATCACGTGTATTAGAAGCAGCTGTTGAGAAGGCATACAATGGGGAAAAAGGAATTGTGTGGAAAGAAGTATTAGCTGGAGAAAAGGCATTTAATCAAACGGGTGAATGGCTACCATCTGAAACATTAGATGTTATTCGTGAATATTTAATTGCTATTAAAGGACCACTAACAACTCCAATTGGTGGAGGAATTCGTTCATTGAACGTTGCTCTTCGTCAAGAATTGGATTTATTCACATGCTTACGTCCAGTGCGTTATTTCCAAGGTGTACCTTCACCTGTTAAACGTCCTGAAGATACAGATATGGTCATTTTCCGTGAAAACACTGAAGATATCTATGCTGGTATTGAATATGCAAAAGGTTCTGAAGAAGTAGAAAAATTAATTAATTTCCTGAAAAATGAAATGGGAGTTAACAAAATTCGCTTCCCTGAAACTTCTGGAATCGGCATCAAGCCTGTATCACAAGAAGGTACTAGCCGTTTAGTAAGAGCTGCAATTAACTATGCAATCGAGCACGGCCGCAAATCTGTAACACTTGTTCACAAAGGAAACATCATGAAGTTTACAGAAGGTGCGTTCAAAAACTGGGGTTATGAGCTTGCTGAAAAAGAATTCGGTGATAAAGTATTCACTTGGGCAGAATATGACCGCATTGTGGAAAGCGAAGGAAAAGATGCTGCAAATAAAGCACAAGCTGATGCCGAGTCTGCTGGAAAAATCATTATTAAAGATTCAATTGCAGATATCTTCTTACAACAAATCTTAACTCGTCCTCGTGAATTCGATGTTGTTGCAACAATGAATCTAAACGGTGACTACATTTCTGATGCCCTTGCTGCACAAGTAGGTGGTATCGGAATTGCTCCAGGTGCAAATATTAACTATGAAACAGGTCACGCGATCTTTGAAGCGACTCATGGTACTGCACCAAAATATGCTGGTCTTGATAAAGTTAACCCATCTTCTGTTCTTCTTTCCGGGGTACTTATGCTTGAGCATTTAGGGTGGACTGAAGCAGCTGAATTAGTTATTAATTCTGTTGAGAAGACAATTGCTTCAAAAGTTGTAACTTATGACTTTGCACGATTAATGGAAGGTGCTACTGAAGTGAAATGTTCTGAATTTGGTGATGAATTAATTAAGAATATGGGCTAATGCTTAACTGTTGATGCTTATCTAAAGTGACGGGGTTTGCTTATGTGAAAAAGATGAGAATGTGTACATTCAATATATCGATCACATAAGCAGCCCTTTTTCAAAACCTATACATATAAGGGGATGTTAGATATGGCCATTAAACGTAAAAAAGTATCTGTGATCGGCGGTGGCTTTACTGGGGCTACAACTGCATTTTTACTAGGTCAAAAAGAACTTTCAGACGTAGTGTTAGTTGATATTCCTCAGATGGAAAACCCGACAAAAGGGAAAGCTCTAGATATGCTTGAGGCTAGTCCTGTCCAAGGCTTTGATGCAAATATTACCGGTACATCAAACTACGAAGATACCGCTAATTCAGACATTGTTGTGATCACTGCAGGGATTGCCAGGAAACCTGGAATGAGTCGTGATGATCTTATCTCAACAAATGCCAATATTATGAAATCTGTGACAAAGGAAGTTGTAAAGTATTCTCCAGACTGTACGATCATTGTATTAACAAACCCGGTTGATGCTATGACATATGCTGTGTATAAAGAATCCGGATTTCCAAAGCATCGAGTAATTGGACAATCCGGAGTTCTTGATACTGCTCGTTTTCGTATGTTTGTTGCTCAAGAGCTGAACCTTTCTGTGAAAGATATAACTGGATTCGTTTTAGGCGGCCATGGTGATGATATGGTTCCATTAGTACGTTACTCATATGCGGGTGGAATTCCTTTGGAAACACTAATACCTAAAGATCGTTTAGACGCAATCGTGGAGAGAACTCGAAAAGGTGGCGGAGAAATTGTTAATCTATTAGGAAATGGCAGTGCTTACTATGCTCCGGCTGCTTCCTTAGTAGAAATGGTAGAAGCTATTTTAAAAGATCAACGTCGTGTTCTTCCTTCAATTGTTTATCTTGAAGGTGAGTATGGATTTAATGGAATTTATCTAGGTGTTCCAACCGTCCTAGGCGGAAATGGACTGGAACAAATTATTGAGCTTGAATTAACAGACGAGGAGAAAGCTGCACTTAAGAAATCTGCTGATTCAGTACAAAATGTGATGAAGATCCTTTAATAGACAGTCTAATGGAGAAAGTTGAGGAATTAGCCTCAATTTTCTTTTTTATACATGCTAATTTAAAAAGAAACATACTATTTCCAGCCCTTTTTATACTATTAGAAAGTATATAAATACTTTGGGTGATAGTATAAGAAAAATGAAAGCTTTTGCCATTAGGACTTGGTGACAAGCCAAGTTTTTCTACTAAAACATGATGAAGGTGGTGCAAATATGCTTCTGGGGAAGAAACAGAAACTTGGCAGGCATATTGAAGAAATTACGGTTGGTGAAAAACTAACATTAACCGAAAAGATTGAAGACAAAGATCTTCTTCTTTATTTAGGATTAACAAATGATGCAAATCCTCTGTATATTCAACATGATTATGCTTCCCAAACACCATACGAAAAGCCTGTTGTTCCTAGTATCATGCTTACGGGGATTATTACCTCGGCAATATCTAAGTATCTGCCGGGACCAGGAAGTCATATCATCAAACAGGAAATTTCATTTCTTCAGCCACTTCATCATTATAGTGTTATTCAATTTTTGTTCGAAGTGAGTGAAGTGTTTGTTTCTGAAAACAAGATCATTATTCGTGTACATGCAGAAAATAAGGAAAATGAGATCGTCTTGGAAGGAAAAGTAACAGTTTGTCCTCCGTATAGAATAACTCCAATTGAGGGGAAAGCATTAGAGAATTTTTAGCATATGTAATTAATGAGGGCTGACTCATAATGGGTCAGCCTTTTCCAAGTCAAATGGCTAAATTAATTTATTTTTTAGTTATTTTTACTAATATTGAAACGAATGGTTGCTCTTCTTCCACACTATTCGCTAGAATAGAAATACACAAATAGAATAATAAAAAGAATAATGGTTCAGGTGAAGGGAAATTAAATCCTTGGAGGCCCTATAAATGAGTAAGAGAATATTAGTAGTAGATGATGAGCAATCAATTTCAACCCTATTAAAATATAACCTAGAACAAGCAGGTTATCATGTGTTAACAGCTATGGATGGTGAAGAAGGGTTACACATTTGTATAAAAGAACAACCTGATTTACTGGTACTAGATTTAATGTTGCCGAAAATGGATGGAATTGAGGTTTGTAAACAGCTTCGTCAGCGGAAACTTATGGTTCCTATTCTTATGCTTACTGCGAAAGACGATGAATTTGATAAAGTACTAGGTTTAGAATTAGGTGCAGATGATTATATGACAAAGCCTTTCAGTCCAAGAGAGGTTGTTGCAAGGATAAAAGCTATATTAAGAAGAAGTCAATCACATGCTGATACGGAAACGATAGAAATAGAGGACGCAAATCAAATAATAATTGGTGACTTACGTGTTTTACCGGATCATTATGAAGCGTATTATGGAAAGGAACGCTTGGATTTAACTCCAAAAGAATTTGAGTTGCTTGTTTACCTGGCAAAGCATAAAGGTCGTGTTCTGACAAGGGATCAACTGCTTAGTGCTGTTTGGAATTACGATTTTGCAGGAGACACGAGAATTGTTGATGTACACATTAGTCATTTGCGAGAAAAAATTGAAAGAAATACAAAGAAGCCATTATATATAAAAACAATAAGAGGATTGGGGTATAAGCTTGAGGAGCCTAAGGTGAATGAATAGGTTCCGTTCACGTTTCTTATTTGCACTTATCACATTAATTGTTTCAGTGTTAGTAGGTTTAGGACTATTATTAGGACAAATCTTTAATAGCTATTATCTTAATTCATTTAAAGAGGAGATGATGAAAGAAGCGGAGCTTACACGATCAATTGTGACAAATGAGGATTTAACAAATCAAGAGATAGAAGGACTTCTAGATGAGTTGGGAGAAAAATATACATCACATATAACGGTTATATCAAATCAACACCAAATCATTTTTGAAGCAGGAATATTAAAAGAAGGTCATGATCACCAACGTTTAATGGAGAATATATATCCGCTCATGAAAGAACGAACAAAAGGATATTATTATACAGACCAAGTAGAAGATGTTGCGTATTATGGGTTTCCAATAAAAGAAGGATCGAATAGTGAAGGAGTCGTCATCGTTAGTTCATCTGTGAATTCATTAACAAAAGTGAATAACCAGTTATGGATGATACTTGTAGGCTGCTTAGGTATTGCGTTTATTATTATCCTTTTAATAGGTGTACGTATTACTGCGCAATTTACACGTCCAATTGAATCAGCAACAAAGGTGGCTATGGAGCTGGCAAAAGGAAATTATAAGGCGCGTACATACGAAGACCATCTTGATGAAACAGGTATGTTAAGCCAGTCAATTAATATACTTGCCAGAAATCTTCAAGACATGACAAGGGCACAAGAAATGCAACAGGATCGACTACAAACACTCATTGAAAATATGGGGAGCGGCCTTATTTTAATTGATGGAAGAGGGTACATAAATTTAGTTAATAGAGCATATAAGGAACTTTTTGAGGTTGATTCGGCTGGTTTTCTCTATCAATTGTATCATGACGCATTTGAGCATCAGGAAATCATTGAAACTGTGGAAGAAATATTTATGACAGAAGTAAAAGTCCGAAAACAATTACACCTTCCAATAAAGATAGAGCGAAGACATTTTGAAGTGTATGGCGCACCAATTATCGGTACAAATGATGAGTGGAAAGGAATTGTTCTTGTTTTCCATGATATTACTGAATTGAAAAAATTGGAGCAAATGAGAAAAGACTTTGTTGCAAATGTCTCACACGAATTAAAAACTCCGATTACTTCTATAAAAGGATTTAGTGAAACATTATTAGACGGGGCGCTTAGTGACAAACAAACAGCTGAATACTTTCTTTCAATTATATTGAAAGAAAGTGATCGCCTTCAAACGTTAATTCAAGATTTATTAGATCTTTCGAAAATTGAGCAGCAAGGCTTTTTACTCTCTATCCAACCGTGTGATCTAAGAGAAATATTGGAAGACATTTTAGTCATCCTTGAAAGTAAAGCGAAAGAGAAAAATGTTGAATTAAACATGATTCTTCCCGATAATTTAACTTATATTGAAGGGGATATCTATCGTTTAAAACAAATTTTCATAAATTTAATTAACAATGCTCTAACCTATACACCACAGGGTGGATCTGTTCGTGTAAGAGTTGAAAAACATGATAATTATGCACTTGTAACCGTGTCTGATACAGGTATTGGGATTAAGAAAGAAGAAATACCAAGAATTTTTGAGCGGTTCTACCGTGTTGACCGTGCAAGAAGCAGAAATTCAGGGGGAACCGGTTTAGGACTGGCGATTGTTAAACATTTAGTTGAAGCACACAAGGGACAGATTAGTGTTCAAAGTGAGGTTGGAAAAGGAACAACCTTCACGGTGAAATTAAATAAAAAAATAGACCTGCTACCTTAATTCAACTAAATAATTTATATTTTCGACATACTTTACAATTAATTTACATCAAATTTAAGATTGCTTAATAAAAGGTTGGTATTATACTAAGTGAAAACCCCTTCATCCAAGGAGCCAATCTTTTGGACGTAAGTCATGTACTTACGTCCCTTTTTTTGTTTAAACGGCATAATTTCATTATCAGTATAATGGGAAATGTCTTACGAATTTTCCCCCCCACCCATCTAGTAGTAGACTTTCCTAATGAGTTAATTCATTGATTATGACAGACGATCCATAAGTATGAAATATTTGAAACCTTTTTGAAATGTAATCGTATGTATAGTATCGCAATAGAATAGAAGTACGTGAGAAAGGTAGGGGGAGACATGTTAAGTTTGAAAAGAATTTTATCCATCATCGGCTTTGCCTTATTAATTATTGTGTTAGCAATTGTTGCATTTACTTCATGGTATACCGTTGATGAATCGGAACAAGCAGTTATGATAACACTTGGTGAAGTTGAAGAAGGTGTAAGCGAGCCGGGCTTACATTTTAAATATCCCTGGCCGATTCAGTCAGTAGAAGTTCTTTCAAAAGAAACCTTTAGTCTTCAGTTTGGCTATAAAGAAACAGAAGACGGAGTGGTTGAGGACTTTCCAAAAGAAACTAAAATGATTACAGGTGACGAAAATATCGTTTTAGCGGATATGGTTGTTCAATGGAAAATTACTGAACCGGGCAAATACTTATTTAATGCTGAAAATCCAACGGAAATGCTTGAGGATGCTACTTCTGCAAGTTTGAGGAGCATTATTGGCAGCTCAACAATAGATGATGCTTTAACATCGGGAAAAGTAGAAATTGAAAAGCAAGTTCAAGAATTATTAACTACTTTAGTCGAAGAATATGATATTGGGATTACAATTTTGGCAGTTAAATTACAAGATGTTGATTTACCTAATGAAGAGGTAAGAAAAGCATTTACAAATGTTACTGATGCACGTGAAACAATGAATACAAGGAAGAATGAAGCAAATAAATACCGCAACAAACGAACAGAAGAGGCACAGGGGGAAAAGGCTGCCATCATGTCTTCAGCTGAAGGTGATAAAGCTGCCCGTATGGAAGAAGCCCGCGGTGATGTAGCTCAATTTAATGCTATTTATAATGAATATGTGAATGCAAAGGATATTACAAAAAAACGTTTAGTATTAGAAACAATCGATCAAGTGCTTCCTAATGCAGAAATCTACATTATGGAGGACAACGGAAATACAATGAAGTATTTACCGATTAAAGATGGAACAGCAACAAAACCTGTAGCTCCAACTGAGCAGGAAGGAAGTGAAACGAATGGCCAATGATAATGTTGTAAATATGGAAGAGAAAAAAACTTCCTTCACATTTAAGGGGTATCTTCGGGCAGGAGTGATTTTTCTAATCTTCATTGCACTTCTTGTCATCCTTCTAACAAACTTATTTATTGTGAAAGAAAATGAATATAAAGTTGTGCGCCAATTTGGTGAAGTTGTCCGTATTATTGAGGAACCGGGCTTGAATTTTAAAATTCCTTTTATTCAATCAGTTACTACTCTACCTAAATATCAAATGACCTATGATGTGGAAGAGGCAGAAATTAATACAAAGGACAAAAAGCGACTTATTATAGATAATTACACTGTTTGGAGAATAGAGGATCCTAAGAAAATGATTTCAAATGCAAGGTCAATTGTTAATGCTGAAACAAAAATGGCGGAATATGTATTCTCTACTGTTCGTTCTGAATTAGGACAATTAGATTACGATGAAATTATTAATGATGAAAAGTCTTCAAGAGGCAGCTTAAATGACAAAGTAACGGATATCGTCAACAATCTGCTTGAAAATGGTAACTATGGAATTGTTGTTACAGATGTTCGAATGAAGAGAACTGACTTGCCTTCAGAAAATGAAGAATCTGTATTTACAAGAATGATCTCAGAACGTGAATCAACTGCACAGGGTTATTTATCTAAAGGGGATGCTGAAAAAAATAGCATCATAGCTGAAACGGATCGAGAAGTAAAAGAAATGCTTGCTAAGGCAGAAGCTGATGCTGAGGTAATTCGAAGTGAAGGAGAAAAAGAAGCAGCAAAAATTTATAATACTGCTTATTCAAAGGATCCTGCATTCTATGAAATGTACAGGACGTTACAATCTTATAAACAAACCATCGATGAAGAAACAGTCATCATCATTCCATTCGATTCACCTTATGCAAGTTTGCTAAAGGGAGTACAATAAAGTGAGACTTACTACCCGTTAAGAATGCAATAAACATGTGAATAGAGCCCTGGTTTTCCTTTCTATTTGTAGTCATGATAAAATAGAAGTGGAGAATCAGGGTTTTTACATACTTAAAAAAATGAAAACTTGCGAATCATTATTTTTCGCTTGAATAGAGGAGGAAAAGGATTGACAAAAAAGCTTGTATTAATTGATGGGAATAGTATTGCTTATCGTGCCTTTTTTGCATTACCTTTACTAAACAATGATAAAGGTGTACATACGAATGCGATTTACGGGTTTACGATGATATTAATGAAGATACTTGAGGATGAAAAGCCATCACATATGCTTGTTGCATTTGATGCAGGAAAAACAACATTTAGACACCAGACCTTCCAGGAATATAAGGGAGGAAGACAAAAAACTCCGCCTGAATTATCTGAGCAATTTCCGTTTATCCGGGAGCTGTTGGATGCTTACCAAGTATCAAGATATGAATTGGAAAATTATGAAGCAGATGATATTATCGGGACATTATCAAGACAAGCTGAGAAGGATGGCTATGAAGTTAAGGTTATTTCAGGTGATAAAGATTTAACACAATTAGTAACTGACAAAATCACTGTGGATATTACGAAAAAGGGTATTACAGATGTTGATTCATATACGCCGAAGTTTGTAAAAGAAAAGTATGGCTTAACACCAGAGCAAATCATTGATATGAAGGGCTTAATGGGTGATACGTCTGATAATATACCGGGAGTTCCTGGCGTAGGAGAAAAAACAGCAATTAAGCTATTAACAGAGTTTACATCATTGGAAAATGTTCTAGAGTCGATTGACAAGGTCAGTGGGAAAAAACTTAAAGAAAAACTGGAGGAAAATCGCGACCAAGCATTAATGAGTAAAAAACTCGCTACAATAGACTGTGAAGCACCGATCGCTATTGGACTAGATGAAGCTCACTATGAGGGATTTGATTCTAAAAAGGTTACAGAGTTGTTCAAAGAATTAGGTTTTAATTCTTTATTGGAAAAAATAGGAACTGACGCCGCTGAAGAAGAAGAAATTGAAGAGATCAGTTTTGAAGTTGTCAGTGAGTTCTCAAAAGAAATTTTATCGGATGAAGCTACTCTTTATGCAGAGGTTTTAGAGGATAGCTATCATCAAGCTGATATTATAGGCTTCTCGATCATAAATCAACAAGGACATTACTTCATACCTGAGGAATTAGCTTTAAATTCTGCACAATTCAAAGAATGGGCAGAAGATGAAACAAAGAAGAAAACAGTCTATGATGGGAAGAAAACAACTGTAGCTCTTAGATGGAAAGGGATTTCTTTAAAGGGAATTAACTTTGATATATTAATTGCGGCGTATTTATTAAATCCATCTGCTACCTTTGAGGATGTAGCGAGTGTCTCAAAAGCACATGGAGTATCCGTTGTCCAACATGACGAGGTTGTTTACGGTAAAGGAGCAAAGCGCTCTGTACCAGCTGATGATCAGGTAGGAGAGCATCTTGTTCGAAAAGGACTGGCTATGTCTGATTTAAAGGAAAAGCTTATTAATCAATTAGAAGAAAATGATCAATCTGCTCTTTTATATGATTTAGAGATGCCTTTATCATTAATACTTGCTGAAATGGAAGCAACTGGTGTTAAGGTGGATGTTGATCGTTTGAAAACAATGGGTAAAAACCTTACTGATCAGTTAAAGACATTAGAAGAGAGTATTTATGCCCATGCAGGAGAAGTATTTAATATTAACTCTCCAAAACAGCTTGGTGTCATTTTATTCGAAAAAATAAATCTGCCAGTTGTGAAAAAAACAAAGACAGGCTATTCGACTTCTGCGGATGTATTAGAAAAGCTGGAAGATAAACATGAGATTGTAAAGGATATTCTCCATTACCGGCAGCTTGGGAAATTACAATCTACTTATATTGAGGGCTTACTAAAGGTTGTTCACAAAGATACGCAAAAAATTCATACAAGATTTAATCAAGTGTTAACGACGACGGGCAGACTTAGTTCAATAGATCCTAACCTCCAAAACATTCCAATCCGCTTAGAGGAAGGGAAAAAGATCCGGCAGGCATTTGTTCCATCTGAAAAGGATTGGGTCATTTTTGCAGCAGATTACTCACAAATTGAGCTGAGAGTATTAGCACATATTGCAAATGACAAAAATTTAGTAGACGCATTCCAAAATGACTTAGATATTCATACAAAAACAGCAATGGATGTTTTCCACGTATCAGAAGATGAAGTTACCGGAAATATGAGAAGACAAGCGAAAGCAGTTAACTTTGGTATTGTGTATGGAATAAGTGATTTTGGACTTTCACAAAGCTTAGGGATTACACGTAAAGAGGCAGGAGAATTCATTAAACGCTATCTGGATTCATTCGTTGGCGTTCAGGAATACATGGAAGATATTGTTGCTGATGCAAGAGAAAAAGGATATGTTAAAACACTGCTCCAAAGAAGAAGATATATACCGGAAATCACTAGCCGCAATTTTAATCTTCGCAGCTTTGCAGAAAGAACCGCAATGAACACGCCCATACAAGGGAGTGCAGCTGATATAATTAAGAAAGCTATGATTGATATGGCTGATAGATTAAAAAAGGAAAACCTGCAAACGAAGTTATTGTTACAGGTACATGATGAATTGATATTTGAAGCTCCAAAAGAGGAAGTAGCTATACTTGAAAAAGTGGTTCCGGAAGTAATGGAAAATGCTGTTGAATTAAAAGTACCTCTAAAAGTAGATTATTCTTATGGAAACTCATGGTATGATGCGAAATAAACTTTATTCTAAAAGGATGTGAGTACATGCCTGAATTACCAGAGGTTGAAACAGTCCGGAGAACACTGATTGAACTTGTAAAGGGTAAAACAATAAAAAAGGTTTCTATCCATTGGCCAAAAATGATCAAAAAACCTGATGAAATCGATCAGTTTAAAGATGCATTAGTTGGTCAAACCATTCATGATGTGAATCGGAGAGGGAAATTTTTAAAGTTTATTTTGGATGACTATGTACTGGTATCTCACTTAAGGATGGAAGGGAGGTATGGGTTATTCTCGGCGAAAGATGAGGTAGAAAAACATACACATGTGTTGTTTACATTTACAGACAACACAGAGCTTAGGTATCGGGACGTAAGAAAATTTGGTACTATGCATTTATTTAAAAAAGGAGAAGAGGAGCAATATCCTCCTCTTTCTCAGTTAGGGCCAGAACCTTTTTCATCACATTTTACAAAAGAATATCTTGAAAAACGATTAGAGAAAACATCTCGTAAAATTAAAACCGCTTTACTAGATCAATCAGTCGTTGTAGGACTTGGAAATATTTATGTAGATGAAGCTTTATTTAGAGCTGGAATAAACCCAGAGCGAACAGCTGGGCAATTATCCAATCAAGAATATGAACGTTTACACAATGAAATTGTCAACACTCTTAATGAGGCTGTTGCACAAGGTGGAAGCACGATTCGATCTTATGTAAACACACAAGGTGAGATTGGGATGTTTCAGCTTCAGCTATATGTATATGGTCGGACAAATGAACCATGTAAAAAATGTGGGCGGATTTTAACGAAAACTGTTGTTGGTGGACGTGGGACACATTATTGTTCAACATGCCAAAAATAAAAAAGGGTAAAGATATCAAAAGATGTCTTTACCCTTTTTTCTGTGATTCTAATTAGTGAGCAAAAAACATAAGGTAGCCATATCGAAAAAACAATTTCTTCTTTAACATTCTATAGGCGTTTATCATACACTATGTTAACAATTAGTAGGAAGGGGCTAGACCTGTATGTTTCAATATACTTCACTTTTGTTATTAGCATTCGCAGTTAGTTTAGATAGTTTTTCAGTTGGATTTACTTATGGAATGAGGAAAATGAGAATCCCCTTAAAGTCAATTTTCATTATTGCGTGTTGTTCTGCAGGAACTATGCTTGGGGCTATGTTTCTTGGTGAATTGTTAACAAGGATTTTCCCTATTTATATTACCGAAAAGCTTGGTGGATTTATTTTAATGCTGATTGGAGCATGGGTTTTATATCAATTTTTTCGACCCTCAAAGGAAAGCGGTGAGGAAGAAGAAGTTGAGAAAACGATTATAAACTTTGAAATAAAAACTTTTGGTATTGTCATTAATATACTTAGAAAGCCGATGACAGCAGATATTGATAAATCAGGAACAATTACAGGAATTGAAGCACTTTTACTTGGGTTGGCATTATCTTTAGATGCCTTTGGTGCTGGAATTGGTGCTGCCTTATTGGGATATTCGCCAATTATTATGAGTGTACTAGTAGCGTGTATGAGCTCTCTTTTTGTTTCGATAGGAATTAAATCCGGGCATATTTTTTCAAGATTTTCATGGGTGGATAAATTCTCTTGCCTTCCGGGGATCATTCTCATTATGATAGGTATATGGAAATTATAAATGATGGAGGCAAAATGCTGTGACAGTTGTCATTGGATTAACAGGTGGAATCGCAAGTGGGAAAAGTACGGTTTCAAACATGGTGAAAAAGTTAGGCATAACAGTTGTTGATGCTGACGAAATCTCAAGGGATGTCGTTGAAATAGGAAAACCTGCGTATAATCAAATTGTTGATGTTTTTGGTGCGGACATTTTACAGCAGGACCATACTCTGGATCGTGAGAAGTTAGGTGCTTTGATTTTTAGTAATCAGAAGAGGAGAGAACAGTTAAATAAGATTGTTCACCCTGAAGTACGTAAAGAGATGCTTCGACAAGTGGAAAAAGAAAAAAAACAAGGATCGCGTGCAGTTGTTCTAGATATTCCATTATTATTTGAAAGCAAGTTGACCTATATGGTGGATAAAACTCTTCTTGTATATGTAGATGAACAAACTCAATTAGAACGGTTAATGCAACGAAATGGATATGCTAAGGCAGAGGCAAAACTACGGATCCAATCACAACTTCCTCTAAAAGATAAACGAAAACTTGCTGATGAAATAATTGATAATAACGGTACCATTGAAAATACACAAACCCAGGTGGAAGTTGTGTTAAAAAAATGGATTTAGACGAAAAAGAGACAATTATATGTCTCTTTTTTTTACTTTTTAACCTTTTACCCATAAGTATTGATGAGGCCTATTTTAAAAATATGCTTTACAAAGATGAAAAAAACAATCTCTATTCACACATAATGTGTTATGCTAATTAGAGTTTATCGATTATTAGTATAACATATATAAAAAGAGAGGATGTTTATTATGGTGACTAATATTGCAATAAATGGATTTGGTCGAATAGGGAGAATGGTTTTTCGACGAGCTATTTCAGAAGGGTTAAACATAAAAGCGATCAATGCAAGTTATCCTGCAGAAACGCTGGCACATTTAATTAATTATGATACAAATCATGGAGCTTTCGAGGGAAGTGTGGTCGCTATGGACAATCATTTAGTCGTGAATGGTCATAAGGTGTTATTGTTGGATGAGCGGAATCCTGAAGAGCTTCCTTGGAAGCAGTTAAATATTGATATTGTTATTGAAGCAACAGGCAAATTTAATCATAAAGAAAAGGCGATGCTGCATGTGAACGCAGGAGCCAAAAAAGTGATACTAACAGCTCCGGGAAAGGATGAAGATATCACGATTGTTATGGGAGTCAATGAACAAAATTATGATGCAAATGAGCATATAATTATATCAAATGCTTCGTGTACAACGAACTGTTTAGCCCCTGTTATAAAGATACTTGATGAGGAGTTTACAATAAGAAATGGTCTTATGACAACCGTTCATGCGTACACGAATGACCAAAGAAATATTGACAATCCGCATAAAGATCTAAGGAGAGCAAGGGCCTGCGGACAGTCCATCATTCCTACGACAACTGGTGCTGCAAAAGCTCTGGAGCTTGTTTTGCCTCAAATGAAAGGTAAACTTCATGGTATGGCACTAAGAGTACCAACACCAAATGTTTCGCTTGTTGACTTGGTTGTTGATGTGGATAAATCTGTTACAGCTGATGAAATCAATCATGCCTTTTTATCAGCATCACAAACTTCATTAAAAGGCATACTTGACTATTCTACAGAGCCTCTCGTATCCGTTGATTATAATACAAACCCCTTTTCGGCAATCGTCGATAGTTTATCAACCATGGTCATTGATCAACATAAAGTGAAAGTACTGGCGTGGTATGATAATGAATGGGGATACTCATGCAGAGTAGTTGATTTAACAAAAATGGTAGAAAAAAGTATGTCACAATTATTAGGTGTATGAGAAATTAAAGGATAATTAAAATTCCTACGGAAAAAGTAATACATGCATGATCATGTTGGATGAAACCCTTTAACAAAGACATGACAAATAATTTTTCAAAAGTTTGTTGCAAAACATATACAAACAAAGTATACTATTTTTCGTGAACTTCTTATCAAAGCCAAGGTGTTAAGGCTACTTAAAGGGTTAGGACCTCTCTGGACTAACTTTCCCCCGTGGTAGTACACATACCATACGCGAAGAATTCATGTAAAAACTAGTTAAAGGGGGATCCATGAATATGGAAACAATGGGTAGACACGTAATCTCAGAATTATGGGGATGCGATTTTGATAAGTTAAATGACATGGATTACATTGAAAAAACATTTGTAAATGCGGCGTTAAAGTCAGGTGCAGAAATTAGAGAGGTTGCTTTTCACAAATTTGCTCCTCAAGGAGTAAGTGGAGTTGTTATCATCTCTGAGTCTCATTTAACCATTCATAGTTTTCCGGAGCATGGTTATGCAAGTATTGATGTTTACACTTGTGGTGATTTAGATCCAAATATTGCTGCAGACCATATTGCAGAGTCTTTAGGTGCACAAACACGTGAAAATATTGAAATACCAAGAGGTATGGGACCTGTACAAGTAAAGCAAGCGGAAGCGAAAGCTCTTTAATTTGAAACAAAACATCCAGAGGTGTAGATTATTTAATCTGCACCTCTTTTTATTATCGGAAAATTTCAGTATGATAGTAATAGAATAACTTTTCATACATAAAGGGAAAAATAAATAATAAAGGGGAATTCTAAAATGAGTTTTGTGAATAAAATAAAAGATTTTTTTAGCACGCACCAAGAAACAAGAGATAAACATTATAATCCAGACTTGCAAAGCCGTTATTATAAAACAACAAATAAAAAAGCATTGCAGTCAGTAAAGGAGTTAATTGAACAAAACCCTGGGATGACAGTGACATCGGTATCAGAAGAACGTGGAGAAATGAGCGTGAACATTGACCGCCCCAGAAAGGCATTTTTAATTGTAACGGTTATTTCTGTGCGTCCTTTTGAAACAGCTGTTGATCTGACTGCCACGACAAATACTGTGTTACCAACAGACTTTGGTTACAGTAAAAAAATTATTTTAGATTTCTATAAGAAGCTTGATCAAAAAGAAACATTCGTTGGTGCAGGAAAAAGTGGAAGATAAAGACCTGGGTCATAAACCTGGATATGACGTAAAGAAGGAGTTGGTCATATGAAATGTCCTTCGTGTCAGCATAATGGGACAAGGGTATTGGATTCTAGACCTGTAGATGAAGGTAGATCAATACGCAGACGCCGTGAATGTGAAGAGTGTCAATATCGTTTTACAACATTTGAAAAAGTCGAAGAATTTCCTTTAATTGTTGTGAAGAAAGAAGGAACAAGGGAAGAATTTAGTCGAGAGAAAATTTTAAGAGGTCTCATTAAAGCTTGTGAAAAGAGACCTGTTCCTTTACAAAAGCTTGAAGACATTGTTCATGAAATTGAGAAAGAGCTCAGAAATCAAGGTGTTTCTGAGGTTAACAGTGAACTAGTAGGCGAAATGGTAATGGATAGGCTGGCTAGAATAGATGAAGTTGCATATGTACGGTTTGCATCAGTCTATAGACAGTTTAAAGATATAAATGTCTTTATTGAGGAATTAACAGACCTTATAAAGAAAGTAAGATAGGTGATGAAAGAGCTAATGGAGAGAAATCCTTCAGCTCTTTTTTCAGTGGTGTGTTTTACAATAGCGATGAAAGGTTGAGAGGTATGGAACAGCATTGGAAAGAACTGCTTGCTATTGATCGATATACAGTTAAAAGCAAATCAGTTCTACACGACTTAGATCGAAAAATCATGACTTTACTTTATCAGCCGTTAATAGGTTCAAAATCTTTTAGTCTTTATATGACTTTATGGGGAGAATTAGAGCAAAATCGCATTTGGAGTGTTGAAACGACTCATCATAGTTTAATGACTCTAATGCAAAGTAATTTGCGGGAAATTTATCACGAACGAATAAAATTAGAAGGACTAGGATTGCTGAAAACATATCTAGATGAAATTGATGGTGTGAAAAGATATGTATACGAGTTACAGACACCTATTCGACCTAATGAGTTTTTTCAAGATGGTGTATTAAATATTTATCTGTATAATCGTGTTGGTCGGAATAAGTTTTTACAACTAAAAAGATTTTTTTCAGATGATCAAATGGAAGAGGGAATGAAGGAGATTACGAAATCGTTTGATGATGTGTTTGATTCCGTTCGGTCTGCAGAAATGATGGGTAGAGTAAATAAAGAAACAATGGATGATCTAACACTTGAAAATGAACGAGAATACCTTCAATCAGATAGTCGGTCTAAATTGGAAATATCAGATGCTTCATTTGACTTCGATTTATTTTTCTCCGGTTTATCTGATGCACTTATTTCTCCAAAAGCTTTTACACCTCCTATAAAAGAGGTGATTAAAAAGCTGTCTTATTTATATGGAATTGGTGCAGTTGATATGAAAAATGTGGCCATGTCAAGCCTTGATCAGGATGATATGATTGATGTAGAATTGCTCAGAAAATCAGCGAGAGATTGGTATCAATTCCAAGTGGGAGATGAGTTACCGAACCTTGTGGATAAGAAACAGCCTCTCACGTTACGGTCAAAGCTTAACAAAAAACAATTATCAAAAGAAGAAGAACTAATGGTTCAATTAGAAACCATTTCACCAAGACAATTTCTAACAGATGTTGCAGGAGGAGTCCCGCCTGCTGTGGGTGATTTGCAAATTATTGAAGAGGTCATGGTTCAACAAAAGCTTGAGCCGGGTGTTGTGAATGTATTGATTTATTACGTTATGCTGAAAACAGATATGAAGCTTACAAGAGCTTATGTACAAAAAATTGCAAGTCATTGGACAAGAAAACAAGTTAAAACCGTGAAGGAAGCAATGGACTTAGCGAAACAGGAACATCGTCAATATCAACAATGGGCAGAGGAAAAAACAACATCAAAGAAAAAAACCAAAAGTAAGAAAACGCCAATTCGAAAGGAAATCCTTCCTGAATGGTTAAAAGATGACGAAGGTAATACAGACAAAGAAGATCAGCAACAAAACAAAGAGGGAGCAGAGAGGAAGAATTTGGAGCAATTCGAACTAGAAAAGAAGAAATTATTTGATCGGATTAAAAAATATAAGGATAATAAAAGCGGTGAAATGAATGAAAGGAGGAATGAGTAGAATATGGAACATATGAGCAAGTCATTAAAAAAATTAACGAGCAGACCTGATTTTAGTGAACGATACAACGATTTAAAGAAACAGGTGTTAAATAATCCTGATGTACAAGCATTTATCACTAAGCACTCAACAGAAATTGAAGACGGGATGATTAACAGGAGTTTAATGAAGCTTTATGAATTTATTAATCAAAGCAAAAACTGTGAAATGTGTCCATCTTTGGCTGAATGCAAAAATTTATTGCAAGGCTATCATCCTCGTTTAATCATACAAGGTCGAATCATTGATATTCAATATGATAAATGCCCAACAAAAGAGCTTCAAGATGAAAGGAAAAAAAATGAGGCACTGATTAAAAGTATGTACATTCCAAAGGACATTCTTGAAGCACAGTTTGACAAGATCGACGTTGATGTCGAGGAAACAAGCCGCCTTGAGGTTATTAGTATCGCTCAGGATTTTGTTGAAGCCTATAACAGTGGAAGCCATCCAAAAGGTATCTACTTGTACGGATCCTTCGGAGTTGGCAAAACGTATATTTTAGGTGCTATCGCAAATGAACTTGCCTCACATAAAGTACCTTCAATGCTTGTTTATGTACCGGAATTTATGAGGGAATTAAAGGGCTCGTTTCAAAATTCATCACTCGATGAAAAGTTGGATGCGGTGAAAAAAATACCTGTATTGATGCTGGATGATTTAGGTGCAGAATCTGTATCAAGCTGGGCACGGGATGAAGTTCTGGGAACAATACTACAGTATCGAATGCTTGAAAATCTGCCTATTTTCATTTCATCAAATTTTAACCTGAAGCAACTTCTACACCATCTTTCCATTTCTCAACGTGGAGAAGAAGAACCGGTTAAAGCAGCAAGGATTATGGAACGGATAAAACATATGACTATTCCAATTGAACTGATCGGTAGAAACCGAAGAGGGTAATAAGAGAGTGGTTTTATAGATTCATGAAACGACTATCTCAAAACTGAGGTAGTCTTTTTTCTAATGTAAACCCATTTATTTACTTCTAAATAAGAAATCCCCCCCATATACATAGATTGAAGTGCTGGCAAATAGGGGGGACAAACATGCTTGAGATATTATTTGGGTCTCCGAAAGAGGCAAGGACGATGTATTCAATTTTTCGTTCAATATCTGAAACAGCTTTATCTGAGCTACAATTAGTAAACAATCAGTGTATAAAAATCACCCCGAAATCTTGGGATATCACACTAGAGCAATTTGTTATACCGGGTCTTACTCAATTTATTATTTGTTATAAAGAGCAGCATTTGATTATGAACATGTTGAAAGAACTTTATTATTTTTCAGATGAAGAGGAACAACAGCAGATTTTACATATTACACAATCTATAATTGAAGGAGAAAGGGAAGAAATCCCTAATGTGCAAAAATTAGCACCAAGAGAACACTTTGTAAAAGAAGCATTAGAGGAATTTTTGCGACCGGATTTATATTTCACCTACTCGTCCTTTCAAAAGTTCCGATTGCAAAAATATCTTAGTAGTTTAAGAGACTATGTGGAAATTGCGATTGAGGAATACAAGATGGAACAGGAATATCAAAATTTTATACATAGTTTACGAGAATATTTATGTGAAAATGAAAGCAAAATCCCGAGGGTTCATCTTGTGTATGATAAAGAATATGTGATTTATAACGAAAACAAGTGTTTGATACCTGATGAGGATTTAAAGAGGTTAATTGATAAGGACTTTGTATACAAACATCCAATGTATATAGATACAAAGCTATTAGCCCCACTGGTGTCGATGGTCCCTGTAAAGATTTCTCTCTATGCAAATGATTCTCTAGATGGCATGATCCAAACAATCTTAAATATATTTGAAGAGAGAGTCACAATCCATCGATTGGAGGATTTTCATAATTAAACATAGATGAGATGAAAAGTACATCGTACATAATATATAGCTTAAATATCATCTTGATTTTATCGATAAAACAATTTATAATACGTAATAATTGAACAAAAGATCTGTCATGATAAGGACATGAGCTTGTTTATACGGTTCCCAGAGAGGGAAGGAAATGCTGAAACCTTCCTAACACGATGAGCAAACTTACCACCTTTAAACTTCAGTTGTGAACAGTTATATTCTAACTTATTAATAGCTGACGGTCTTCCCGTTATCGATGTTGAGCCAAAGTCTTATTTAACTTACTTTTGAATGCATGAATGATGATTTTTACGAACTTTGGGAACAAGGGTGGAACCACGATCCATTGACTAAGTTTATTAAACTCGTCCCTTTTTAGGGGGCGAGTTTTATTTATTTTTAAGAGCGAAACACTGACTAAGTTTGAAAATTGTGTTGGTGTAGAGTTGAAGTACAGGAAGTACAAGTGCAGTCATGGCGATTAACGTCGCGTTCTTGACTGTCAGGTCTAGCCCCACGAGGTCATAAGCCACTTAGAAATAGAAGGTAAAACACCTTCTATTTCTAAGTGTCTTAATTGCCCGAGGCTGATCGAGGCGCTTCCACATTTCAAAGAAGGAGTGAACAAGGATGTCAGACGTTATAAAAATTGCGTTTCCAGACGGAGCTGTGAAGGAGTTTGCAAAAGGTACCACAACTGAAGATATTGCGGCATCCATTAGCCCTGGTTTAAAAAAGAAATCACTTGCAGGGAAAATAAATGGTCAATTAATTGATTTGCGTACACCGATCGTACAAGAAGGTGCCATTGAAATTGTTACACAAGATAGTGATGAAGCTTTGGAGATTATGCGCCATTCAACAGCACATTTAATGGCACAAGCGATTAAACGTGTGTTTAAAGACCAACCCGTTAAACTGGGAATTGGACCGGTTATTGAAAATGGATTTTATTATGATATCGATATGGAACAGGCGATCACACCTGAGGATTTACCAGTCATCGAGAAAGAAATGAAAAAAATTGTGAATGAAAATCTTGAAATTATTCGTAAAGAAGTAAGTCGTGAGGAAGCTCAGCGCCGTTACGAAGAAATCCAGGATCCTCTCAAATTAGAGCTTTTAGAAGCAATTCCAGAAGGTGAAGCTGTTTCTATTTATGAACAAGGTGAATTTTTTGATTTATGCCGTGGAGTCCATCTTCCTTCAACAGGTAAAATTAAAGAATTTAAATTATTAAGTGTTGCAGGTGCTTACTGGCGTGGTGACAGTAAAAATAAAATGCTTCAACGTATTTATGGAACAGCTTTTTTCAAGAAAGCTGATTTAGATGAGCACCTTCGTATTTTGGAGGAAGCAAAAGAACGTGATCATCGTAAATTAGGGAAAGAGCTTAGTCTTTTCACAACATCACAAAAGGTAGGTCAGGGTTTACCGTTATGGCTTCCAAAAGGTGCGACAATACGCCGTATTGTAGAGCGGTACATTGTTGATAAGGAAGAAAGATTAGGTTACCAGCATGTTTATACACCTGTTTTGGCAAGTGTTGAGTTATATAAAACATCCGGACATTGGCAACATTACCAAGAAGACATGTTTCCAATTATGGAAATGGATAATGAAGACTTAGTACTTCGTCCGATGAACTGTCCACATCATATGATGATTTATAAAAATGATATTCACAGCTATCGTGAGCTGCCAATTCGTATCGCTGAACTTGGAACAATGCACCGTTATGAAATGTCAGGTGCGCTAACTGGCTTACAACGTGTACGTGGAATGACATTAAATGATGCTCATATCTTTGTGCGTCCAGATCAAATCAAGGATGAATTCATTCGCGTTGTTCGATTAATTGAAGCGGTTTACAAAGATTTCGGAATTGAGAACTATTCATTCAGATTGTCATACCGTGATCCGGAAGATAAAGAAAAATACTTTGATGATGATAGCATGTGGGAAAAAGCGCAAAGCATGTTAAAGGGTGCAATGGATGAATTAGGCCATGACTATTTTGAAGCAGAAGGTGAAGCGGCATTCTACGGACCAAAGCTGGATGTTCAAGTAAGAACAGCTCTTGGCAAGGATGAAACGTTATCAACTGTTCAATTAGACTTCTTACTTCCGGAACGCTTTGATTTGAATTATGTTGGAGAAGATGGAAAGCAACATCGTCCGGTTGTTATTCATCGCGGTGTTGTATCAACAATGGAGCGTTTTGTTGCATTCTTAATTGAAGAGTACAAAGGAGCATTCCCGACATGGTTAGCTCCGGTACAAGTTCAGGTTATTCCGGTTTCACCTGCTATTCATCTAGATTATGCGAAGAAAGTTCAGGAGCAACTTCAAGAGGCAGGACTTCGCGTAGAGTTAGATTCCCGAGATGAAAAGATTGGTTACAAAATCCGTGAATCGCAAATTCAAAAAATACCTTATATGCTTGTTGTTGGAGATAATGAAATTGCTGAAAATGCAGTTAATGTTCGTAAGTATGGTGAACAAAAATCAGAAACAATCGCATTTGAACAGTTTATTCAACACGTACAACAAGAAGTAAAAAGATCATAAAGTGAGAATTTATTCAGTGGGGTTGTTCCACCGAGTTGAATGTGAAATCAAAAAAGTTATTGCAAGAACAGAATTCTTCTGATAGAATTACATTTGTTGTTTTAAAAGTATATTATTTGCTTGCAAGATCTTTGTATAGATGGTATAATTCTCTAGGTAATTGAATAGTCTTATATTTTAACAAGTAGAAGCACCCGCTTCTCACCTGATTGACACATCCGTTTGTAGTTGGCAGGTAACGATGATATAGTTTACGTATACAATCGTAGTGTGGGTGTTTTACATCCACACTTTTTTATTTGTCTCAAATAAAAAGGCCAAGATCTACTACAATGACGGTGTTAAGAATTACTATTCAGTTTTGATAAAACCTTGGAGGTGGCTAATTATTAGCAAAGATATGATGGTAAATGACGGAATCCGCGCACGTGAGGTTCGTCTAATCGGTGCCAACGGAGATCAGCTTGGAATTAAATCTCGCCAAGAGGCTTTAGAAATTGCGACAAGAGCTAACCTAGATTTAGTTTTAGTAGCTCCTAATGCAAAGCCTCCTGTCTGCCGCATCATGGATTACGGTAAATTTCGTTTTGAACAGCAAAAGAAAGACAAAGAAGCTCGTAAGAATCAAAAAATCATCAATCTTAAAGAGGTACGCTTAAGTCCTACAATTGATGAGCATGACTTTAACACTAAGCTTCGAAATGCACGCAAATTCCTAGAGAAGGGCGATAAAGTAAAAGCTTCTATCCGCTTCAAAGGACGTGCAATTACACATAAAGGAATCGGTCAAAAGGTGCTTGATCGCTTCTCAGCAGAATGTGCAGATTTAAGTACAATTGAATCACATCCAAAAATGGATGGTCGCAGCATGTTCTTAGTTCTAGCACCGAAAAATGAAAAGCAATAATCCCTTAAGGAGGAATACCTTATGCCAAAAATGAAAACTCACCGTGGAGCTGCTAAGCGTTTCAAAAGAACAGGCTCTGGTAAACTTAAACGTTCACATGCTTACACAAGTCACTTATTCGCTAACAAATCTACTAAAGCAAAACGTAAATTACGTAAATCAACTGTAGTAAGCAAAGGCGATTTCAAACGTATTCGTCATTTATTAGACAATATTAAATAATTCGGACCATCGTAATATAGGAGGGAATTTACATGCCAAGAGTAAAAGGCGGTATCGTTTCACGTAAACGTCGTAAAAAAGTTTTAAAATTAGCTAAAGGTTATTTCGGTTCTAAACATAGATTATACAAAGTGGCAAATCAACAAGTGATGAAATCATGGATGTATGCATACCGTGATCGTCGTCAAAAGAAACGTGATTTCCGTAAATTATGGATCACTCGTATCAATGCAGCTGCTCGTGTTAATGGTCTTTCTTACAGCCGTTTAATGCACGGATTAAAGCTTGCTGGTATCGAAGTGAACCGTAAAATGCTTGCTGACTTAGCTATTGCTGATGAAAAAGCATTTGCTCAATTAGCAGATGCTGCTAAAGCACAGCTTAACAAATAATTGAACGGTAAAAGAGCTGACTCTAAGTAGATAGAGTCGGCTCTTTTTCATATCAAGGGAATTTTAGGTAATTTACATATAGAAAGGAAGTGATTAGAATGCTTTATGTGTTAGTCTATTACCTATTAGTAAACATCTTCTGCTTCTTCTTAATGGGCTCAGATAAAAAGCGTGCTATTAGGGGAGAGTGGCGAATAAAAGAATCAACATTGTGGTTATTTGCTTTCTTGGGAGGAGCTATTGGAGGTTATATTGGGATGAAAGTCTATCGTCATAAAACAAAACATACATCTTTTATTGTTTTCTTTCCACTTATTGCAGTCGGACACATTATACTTTTGGTTTATTTAACAATTTCTTTGGCATAAACGTAAAATCTTCCCGTACAATGGAATCAATACGACTTTCATCTATGGATTACAACTTAGAAAGCGGTGATGACTATTCAACTGGCCACTTCTACCGTGTTGACCGTCATTCAAACGACTGGCTTTTTTGCGCCAATTGCTTTTATTTTATTTCATATGATCAGGCAGTTTTTATTTCTTCCTGTTGCGGTAGTTTGTATAGCTGGAGGAATTTTATTTGGTGCACAACTAGGATCAGTGTATTCAATCATTGGATTAACAGGCTCGAGTATTACCTTTTATTTCGTTACAAAACTCTTTCCTAAACTATTGGATCGCTTAATGAAAATGAAGGAAAAATGGTTGGGAACTTATACAAACTTCTCTAATATTCAAATTATGATATTAAGAATGATCCCTTTTATTAACTTTTCGCTTATTTCGTTATGTATTTTAGACAAAGCCAAAACATTTGGACGTTATACAAAACTATCTTTTCTCACACATATTCCTTCAACACTTTTGTTTACGTTTTTAGGAGCATCTATTCAGACATTACCTCCTGTCGTTTTAGTTGGGATTGTGTTCGGCTTGTTTATTCTTATCTACTATTTTAGAGAAAAACAAGTGTTGATTAAGTGGAATGACTTTTTTATAAGGGAAAAAGCATGATAATAACGTAGAAAGTGGATGATTTGATGGTAAGAAAGAAGGTTCTCCTTGATACAGATATTGGTGGCGACATTGATGATGCCCTTTGCTTGGCTTATTTATTAAGTCATCCTCTATGTGAACTGGTGGGGATCACGACAATAGGCGGGGCAGTAGAGAAAAGGGCAATGATAGCAGATGCCATATGTAAAGCAGCTGGGAAGGACATTCCGATTGCAGCAGGTGTTGACTATACACTAATGCCAAGCTCACTTTATCCAACACCTGATGGAGCAAAACACCTGGCAAATTGGCATCATGAAAAATCATTTGTAAAAAACAAAGCTGTTGATTTTATGAGGCAAACGATTCGTGAAAACCCCAATGAAATTTCGCTATTAGCCATAGGGCATTTAACAAACATTGCTTTATTATTTTTGGCGGATCCGGAGATACCGAAGCTCCTAAAAGAACTCCATATCATGAGTGGTGTTTTTTCAAAAGAATTGGAGGAAACCATGGAAATGCCAATATCAAATTGGAACTCTTGGGTAGATCCACAAGCAGCAGCGGTTGTTTATCATACAGATGTTCCTGTTCATACTACCTTTGGGCTTAATGTTACCACCCAATTAATTCTTAAAAAGAATGAAAAAGAAGAATTATTTTCTACTCCTCTCATGAAAGCTGTGGAAGACTTTGGCTCACCCTGGCTGCAGTCAAATGATATGACGTTTCATGATCCTCTTGCCGGAGCTTGTTTATTTGATCCCCAGCTTTGTGACTATCAACAAGGATCTATCGAAGTTGAGGTTGAAAAAGAAGAACAACTCGGGATGATGGAGTTTCAACAAAAAATTGACGGGAATCGAAATATCGCTATACGTGTTGATCGAGAGAAATTCTTCGATAACTATTATCATGTTGTCCTTCATTCTATGTGAAGAAGAGCTTGAGATGGAGGATCTCAAGCTCTTCTTTTAATTCTGACTTTTTTTCAAAATCAATTCCTTAATCGGACTTTTCCAATCTACCTTACTATGGGGATAGTGTAATCTCACTTGTTCTTGAATATGTGCGAAATCCTCCAATGTCAATCCTTGTAACTCATTTGTTGATTTTGACCAAATAAAGATCGAGACAACTTCAAAAGAGTTTGTTGTTGTTCCTAAATATTTCTCTCCTTCAAATAAGGCACCTTTGTACGTAAGTAAAAAGTTTTTCCGTACGTTATCTTTTTCATCAAGGAAATAAAACTGCTTTTGTTCATGTGCTAATTCGAGCTTTCGTTTTGGATTAAATAAAAACTTAAGTCCTGTATAAAGAAGAAAGACAATCAAGACGATTAACAACAAACGTAATAAAATGACAATCATCGTAAAACCCCTCCTGAGGGCAATTTTTCTTATATACGATTGAGAGACGGAAAAGGTTCCAAGTTTTTTTAAAAATTTGTTATAATTTTTTTAACAGGTAAGAAAGTATAAAATTTTGTACTTAGTTTGGGTGTCTAGCTCCAGCGCCTAGCCCCTCGAGGTCATAAGCCACAAAGGAATTGAAGACAAAGAACGTCTTCTATTCCTTTGCGTCTTATGCTTGTTGGGGCTGATCAAGGCGCTTGTGCTTTTCTTATTGAACAATTGTTGGAGGAATACTTTATGAATTTTACCGTACTATTTAACATGCAGCAGGAATTAGATGAAAAAATACAAACGCAACATAATCTTGAGAAAGAGAATCTTGTTGATCGAAAAATACTTGCTTTATTAGTCGAAATTGGTGAGTTGGCAAATGAAACCAGGTGCTTTAAATTTTGGAGTCTAAAGCCGCCTGCACATACTGATATCATATTGGAAGAATATGTAGATGGTATCCACTTTATTTTGTCCTTAGGATTAGAATTGAACATAGATATTCTGATGCACTTCGAAGACCGAGAATCAAGCGCAACGTTAACTGAGCAATTTTTAATTGTCTATGAAACCATATCAGCATTTAAACACAATTCATCTTTGTCTACCTACAAAAACATGTTTGAGGAATATTTATTACTCGGGAAATTATTAGGTTTTACTTCAATTCAAATGGAAAAAGCATACATATTAAAAAATGAAGTGAATCACAAACGACAACAACAGGGATACTAAGGAAGGCGTTATTTTCTTTCTATAGATCCTTTATTGTATAATATACATGATTGTTAATTGAAGGAGGCATACATTTTAATGACGAAGTTAGATGAAACATTAACAATGCTAAAAGACTTAACAGATGCAAACGGAATTCCAGGTAACGAACGTGAAGTTCGCGATGTTATGAAAAAATACATATCTCCATTTTCTGATGAAGTTTTAACAGATAACTTAGGAAGCTTAATTGCTAAAAAGGTAGGACAAGAAAACGGTCCCAAAGTAATGATAGCTGGTCACTTAGATGAAGTTGGATTTATGGTGACACAAATCGATGATAAAGGTTTTCTTCGATTCCAAACCGTTGGTGGCTGGTGGTCACAAGTTATGTTGGCACAGCGTGTAACAATTGTGACAAGAAAAGGTGAGGTTACTGGAGTAATCGGTTCTAAGCCTCCGCATATTTTACCTCCTGAAGCTCGTAAAAAGCCTGTGGAGATTAAAGATATGTTTATTGATATCGGTGCATCAAGCCGTGAAGAGGCGATGGAATTTGGTGTCATGCCTGGTGATCAAATTGTTCCCTATTTTGAATTCACAGTGATGAAAAATGAAAAAATGCTTCTCGCAAAAGCTTGGGACAACCGAATTGGCTGTGCAATCGCAATTGATGTTCTAAAAGCATTAAAAGATACAGATCATCCGAATGTGGTTTATGGTGTAGGAACTGTACAAGAAGAAGTTGGTTTACGAGGTGCCCGTACTTCTGCCAATATGATTCAGCCTGATATCGCTTTTGGCGTAGATGTTGGCATTGCTGGTGATACGCCTGGTATCTCTGATAAGGAAGCTTCTAGTAAAATGGGGGAAGGTCCCCAAATTATTCTATATGATGCTTCCATGGTATCGCATAAAGGCTTAAGGGATTTAGTAACAGATACAGCTGATGAACTGAACATACCGTATCAATTTGATGCAATTGCTGGAGGCGGTACAGATTCAGGGGCTATTCATATATCAGCAAATGGGGTTCCGGCATTATCGATTACAATCGCTACTCGATATATTCATTCACATGCAGCAATGCTACACCGTGATGATTATGAAAATGCTGTTAAGCTAATAGCAGAAGTAATTAAACGATTAGATCGTGAAACAGTAAATAAAATTACTTTCGATTAAAAAATGCTGGGGGAAATTCCCCAGCATTTTTTTACTGTACATTTTTATTAAGACCTTGCTCCAGTGTTGTTAACATTTCTTTTTTATCACCTTCATTTGCATTCTGCCAAATGACCTCAAAGAGGACTCCTAAACCTGGCAGCATTTTTTCCTCACCACTTTGAATAGCATCCACAATGGTGTCTTGTAGTTGATCTTGATTATTTCCTGAAACATTTGAGATAACCGCATGACGAAGGTTTAAATTCACTTGCATAACACTCCTTTTAAAAGTAGTCACAGCTAAAAATCTAGTTTTTAAAGATGATGACTAGATAACAGCTTTTAATGATAGAATTTGTTAATTACGTAAGAATTATGTATGATTGGAAAGAGAAATTGGAATAGTTCAAAAAGGGAGTATGAAAGTGGAGCGAATTGAATCAGTTAAAAATCCAAAAGTGAAACAATGGAAGAAGTTACATACAAAAAAAGAGCGTGAAAATACCGGTACATTTATAATTGAAGGCTTTCACTTAGTTGAAGAGGCTTTAAAAAATAAAGAAATGATCAAAATACTTATTGTTTCAGAAGAAATAAGTTTGCCACATACCTGGGATGTCGATAATATTAATATTACTTTTGTTACGAAAGATGTGATGAAAGCAATTAGTGATACAGAGGCTCCACAAGGAGTGGCAGCCATTTGTGAGTTTCAGACAACTTACACACCTGAAAAGTGGACAAAAGTGTTATTAGTAGATAGTGTTCAAGACCCTGGTAACTTGGGAACGATTATTCGTACAGCTGATGCTGCTGGAATAGATGGAGTGATTTTAGGTGAAGGAACAGTTGATCACTTTAATTCTAAAGTGATTCGCTCCAGTCAAGGTTCATTATTTCATTTACCAATTATAAAAGGCAGTCTGGATGAGTGGCTCAATATTTATAAGAACAACAACATCCCTGTCTACGGCACATCTTTGCAAAATGGAGTAAGTTACAAAGAAGTTCCAGAAGCTGCCCAGTTTTGTCTCCTCCTAGGAAACGAAGGCAGTGGTGTAAAAAAAGATTTATTAGATCAAACAACTAAAAATCTGTACATTCCTATTTATGGTGGAGCAGAATCGTTAAATGTTGCAATTGCTGCAGGCATACTTCTTTATCATTTGCGAAAATAGGCAGGTTGCGGGAACATATTGTTTTGATTATAATAAGATAGACATTACATATATGAAACAAAACGATGACAGAGACTAGTAATTTACAGTTCGTCCATTCAGGGAGAAAATGCCGGGACTGAAAGCATTTTCTGGATAGAAGTAAATGAATTCACCTCTCGAGTTGACACTTGGACCGTCAAAAGACGTAAAGGTGTTCCGGTTTTTACCGTTATGGAAATGAAGTGAGGTATACTTAGGACAAAATCAAAGTATAGCTAACAAGGGTGGTAACGCGATTTCAACTCGTCCCTTTTATGGGGCGGGTTTTTTATTTTGAAAAAAAAACCGCTAATGAGGTTTTTAAATAAAGGAGGAAGAACAAATGCAGGAGCAGTTAAAACAGCTTCAACAAGAAGCGCTTGAAAAAGTAGAACAAGCGCAGGATTTAAAGGCATTAAATGATATTCGTGTCGCTTATTTAGGGAAAAAAGGGCCGATTACAGAAGTGTTGAGAGGAATGGGAAAGCTATCGGCTGAAGAACGCCCTGTTATGGGGGCACTTGCAAATGAAGTAAGAGAAGCTATTGCAACATCTATTTCAAGCAAGCAGGAGCATTTAGAACAACTGGCTGTTGAACAAAAGCTAGCAACAGAAACGATCGATGTAACATTACCTGGTCGTCCAGTAAAAGTTGGGAATCATCATCCGATTACGGCTGTTGTTGAAGAAATTGAAGATTTATTCCTTGGAATGGGCTATCAAATTGCAGAAGGCCCTGAAGTGGAATCAGATTATTATAACTTTGAAGCATTAAATCTTCCGAAAGGTCATCCGGCACGAGATATGCAGGATTCCTTCTATATTACAGAAGAACTGCTTTTACGTACACACACTTCACCTGTTCAGGCTAGAACAATGGAAAAACATGAAGGAAAAGGGCCTGTTAAAGTTATTTGTCCTGGTAAGGTATATCGACGTGATAACGATGACGCGACACACTCACACCAATTCACACAGATTGAAGGACTTGTTGTTGATGAAAATATCAGCATGAGTGATTTAAAAGGTACACTTGAAGTATTTGCTAAAAAGATGTTCGGTGAAGAACGTGAAATTCGCCTTCGCCCTAGCTTTTTCCCATTTACAGAGCCTTCGGTAGAGGTTGATGTATCCTGCTTCTCATGTGGTGGAAAAGGATGTAATGTGTGTAAAGGCACAGGCTGGATTGAAATTCTAGGAGCAGGAATGGTTCATCCAAATGTCCTTGAAATGGCAGGCTTTGATTCAAAAAAATACAGCGGATTTGCTTTTGGAATGGGTCCTGAGCGTATCGCAATGCTAAAATACGGAATTGATGATATCCGTCATTTCTATACAGATGATGTACGATTCTTAAAACAATTTAAACGAGCGTAAAAGGAGGATATAACAATATGTTTGTTTCATATAAATGGTTAGCAGAATATGTTGACCTGTCAGGAATCACACCTGATGAGTTAGCTGAAAAAATTACACGAAGCGGAATTGAAGTAGAAGGTGTTGACGTTTTGAACGATGGCATAAAGGGCGTTGTCATTGGTCACGTTGTTGAAAAAGAGCAACATCCGGATGCAGATAAATTAAATAAATGTCAAGTTGATTTGGGGAACGGTGAGCTTACACAAATTATTTGCGGTGCCAAAAATGTAGACAAAGGTCAGAAGGTTGCTGTTGCCACAGTAGGTGCAGTTTTACCTGGTAACTTTAAAATTAAAAAAGCAAAGCTTCGTGGAGAAGTTTCAAATGGAATGATTTGTTCCCTTCAGGAGCTCGGTATTGAGTCGAAACTAGTTGCGAAAGAATATTCAGAAGGAATTTTCGTATTCACAAATGATGTAGAAGTAGGGGCGGATGCACTGGAACAGCTGAATCTAGATGATGCTGTACTTGAGCTTGGATTAACTCCAAACCGTGCAGACGCATTAAGTATGCTTGGTGTAGCTCATGAAGTCGCTGCAATATTAGGTCGTGAAGTAAAGTATCCGGAAATCTCATATGAAAATTCTTCAGAAAAAGCATCAGATTTAGTTGATGTAAAAGTAGATGCACCGGACGATAATCCAATATACATTGCGAAGGTCATTAAAAACGTAACGATTGCACCATCACCTTTATGGATGCAAACACGTCTAATGGCAGCAGGTATTCGTCCTCATAATAATGTGGTTGATATTACAAACTTCGTTTTATTAGAATATGGTCAGCCTCTTCATGCATTTGACTATAATCGGTTAGGATCTAAGGAAATACTTGTTCGACGTGCACAAGATGGCGAAAAAATAGTTACACTTGATGATCAGGAACGATCACTTACTTCCGAACATTTAGTGATTACAAATGGAACTGAACCTGTTGCATTAGCTGGTGTTATGGGTGGAGCAAATTCAGAGGTTCAATCTGACACGAAAACCGTTTTATTGGAATCTGCATTATTTAATGGGGGGCGTATCCGTACAGCTTCAAAAGATCATGGCTTACGTAGTGAAGCAAGTGCACGTTATGAAAAGGGAGTTGATCCTAATCGTGTCCCTGCAGCTGCAGAAAGAGCTGCACAATTAATCTCACTATATGCCGGTGGAGAAGTGTTGGAAGGAAATGTAGAAGTTCGTACTGCTTCTTTTGAGCCAAAAACAGTAAGAACAACGGTTGAAAAAGTGAATCGAGTTCTTGGTATGGATATTTCTGCAGAAGAAATGAAATCCATTCTTGAGCGTCTTCAGTTTGAAGTTGTTCTCGATAATTCTGTATTATCTGTGAAAGTTCCGACTCGCCGTGGTGATATTACGATTGAAGAAGATCTTGTTGAAGAGATAGCAAGACTCTATGGATATGATAATATTCCGACAACATTACCTGTAGGTCAAGCAATACCAGGAAAGCTTACAGAATATCAGGAAAAACGTCGTAAAGTTCGCCGCTATTTAGAAGGAACAGGCCTTTATCAAGCGATTACTTATTCTCTTTCTAGTGAAGAAAAAGCAGCAAAATTCGCTTTGGAAACGTCTGAACTAACGAGACTTGCTCTACCTATGAGTGAGGAGCGCAGTGTATTACGATTAAGTTTGCTTCCACATTTATTAGATGCATTACGTTACAATCTAGCTCGCCAAATTGATCAGGTAGCCTTATATGAAATTGGTTCAGTATTCCTTTCACAAGGCAAAGATGTTCAACCACTTGAAAAAGAACGCCTATCAGGCGCTATTACGGGATTATGGCATTCACACTCTTGGCAAGCTGAGAAAAAGCCTGTAGATTTCTATGTAGCAAAAGGTATTTTAGATGGCCTTGTCGACTTATTGGGATTAACCTCTCAAGTTGAATACAAGCAAGCGAAGCGCGAGGGGATGCATCCAGGTCGTACAGCTGAGCTTTATCTTGGTGAAAAGCTTGTTGGTTTTGTAGGGCAGGTTCACCCATCGGTTCAGAAAGAATTGGATTTAACAGAAACATATGTGTTTGAGCTATCATTAGTTGATCTATTAACTACGAATGTAGAAGAAACACGTTATGAAAGCATTCCAAGATATCCATCCATCTCAAGAGACATCGCATTAGTTGTGAATAAGGATGTTGTCGCAGGTGATATTGAAAAAATTATCACAGAATCAGGCGGAAAAATGCTAAAAGAAGTAGCTGTATTTGACCTGTATGAAGGTGACCGCCTTGAAGATGGGAAAAAATCAGTTGCTTTCTCATTACGCTACTTTGATCCGGAACGTACGTTAACTGATGAAGATGTTACAAAAACACATCAGAAAGTATTGGATACTGTTGAAGCGAAGATTGGGGCAACTTTAAGAGGATAATGGATAAAAAACGAATCACTTTGTGTGATTCGTCAGGCTGTCGAGAAACCTCGGCAGCCTATTATTTTATCTGATTGCTTTAACTTTTCACTGCGTTAATTTGGTATAATATAGATAACTAATTGGGAGGGTGATATTTATGTTCAATACAAGAGAAAACACACAAAATGAAGTTGAATTTATAGTAATAGATGACCTTGTTCCTGAAAATCATCTACTTCGAAAAATAGATAAATATATAGATTTTTCATTCATTCTTGAAAAAGTAAAACCTTATTATTGTGAGGATAATGGACGCCCTTCAATTGATCCTCTAGTTCTTTTTAAAATGATGTTTGTTGGTTATTTATACGGAATTCGCTCTGAGAGGCAATTAGAAGAAGAAATTAAAATGAATATTGCTTATAGATGGTTTTTAGGGTTGAAATTATCTGATCGAGTTCCTCATCATTCTACAATAAGCTGGAATCGTAGAACTCGTTATGCAGAAACAAATATATTCCAAGAAATCTTTGATGAGATCGTGTTTCAAGCAATGGAACATCGCATGGTAGGAGGAAGAGTTCTCTTTACGGATTCTACTCATTTAAAAGCCAATGCGAATAAGCACAAATTCACCAGAGAAACTGTTGAGGTTGAGACTAGAGATTATATTGAAGACTTAAATAAAGCTATTGAACAAGATCGTAAAGATCACGGAAAAAAGCTCTAAAAGAAAGAGAGGAGGTGGAGGAAACTAAGGAAATACGAGTAAGTTCAACAGATCCTGAAAGTGGATTTATGTCTAGAGATAACAAACAGGAAATGTTCTGTTATCTAGATCATCGAACGACAGACTTTAAATTCAACATTATAACTGATGCCTATGTTACACCTGGAAATGTCCATGATTCTGTTCCTTATTTATCAAGACTTGACCGCCAAATCCAGCGATTTGGTTTTAAAGTAGAAGCATCAGCTTTGGATTCAGGATATTTGACTAGTGCTGTTTGTAAGGGGTTATCGGATAGAGGCATATTTGGAGTAATTGCCCATAGAAGATTTAAACCAACCAAAGGTTTGTTTCCTAAAGCGAAATTTACATATGATAAAGAGAAGGATCTATATATTTGTCCAAATAAGGATGAGTTAACTTATCGAACAACTACAAGAGAAGGATATCGAGAATATAAATCTGATCCCAAGAAATGTGCCACATGTCCTCTACTCTCACAGTGTACAAGGTCAAAAACCAAACAAAAAGTAATAACTCGACATGTTTGGGAAGACCATAAGGAGCAAGTTAGATTAAATCGCCTTTCCCCATCTGGGAAAGAACTATATAAATTTAGAAAAGAAAAGGTAGAGCGAAGCTTTGCAGATTCAAAAGAATTGCATGGGCTTCGCTACTGCCGGTTACGGGGATTAAGGAATACAAGTGAGCAGGTGCTTCTCACCGCAGCCTGCCAGAATATGAAAAAGATTGCCACACACCTAGCTAGGTTAAGCTAGGTGTGTGAGAAGCTTTTTCTTTGGTTATCTTAGGAAATTTATTAATCTTTATAAGAACATTTTAAGAAAATAAAAAAGCTTGTAGAGAAAAACACCCACTTTCTCTACAAGCTGA
>NZ_JAEK01000019.1 GCF_000518865.1 Bacillus sp. J37
CATGCAACAATGCATGAAATAAAAGGTGGCAATCATGGTCAATTTGGTGTGTATGGTAAACAGAAAGGAGATAAGGAGGCAGGAATATCTATCAAGATACAACAAGATGAAATGGTGAGTGTTACTTCTGAATGGATAAAAGAAATTAAATAATAATAAGTTTGTAGACAAAGTAAAATTTGCTAGCCTTTCAGACTGATTGCTAACGCTTGCGTATCAAAGCACGAAGCCTTGTGAGGAGCGGAGTTACCGGTGTTGGTAATGAGCACCGCAGCAAGGTGAGTAACGAAGAAAGCGAGCGTTTGTCAACAGTCTGCAACCCCATTGAAAAATGGGGTTTTTTTAGCATCGCATCATACTAAATGAAAACGTAACTTACATCAAAAGATGCGGTGAACTATCTTTTTTTGAAAAAATTTTATGACTTTTTTTTGATTAGTGTGCTGATATAACATGCTTATAGAAAACAAGTCTTATTAATGTAAATAAATGAAGATTTTTATGAAGGTATTAGATAAATTTTAAGATTACTAAAATAATAAATGACAAATTTTAGTTTAATTGACAAAATAAACCGACCATAATATAATCTAAATCAATCAAAAGTAATCGTAAATACTCATTTTCAATCACAAAATCTCTCATCAATGATCAGTGGTTTTCATCAACGTTTTTACCTATCTAAAATGACAGCGCTACCATTATTTTTTTGAGACTGATCATTTAATAGAAATCTATCTTTAAGGTGGTGATATAGAACCTCAAAATGTTAGCGTTTTCATTAATGGTGAATCTTACAAGTGGTTAATTTGTGCTCGGAAAAAAACAAATTGTTTTAGGGGGATCATAATGAAAAGGAATTCAAAAAAGTTCATGGTGTTTGTTTTGATGTTAGTACTAGCTTTGATGACAGCATGTAGTGGAGCAAGTGAATCAACAAGCGAAGGTAGCTCAAACAATGGTTCTAATGATAGTAGTGAATCTAAAGAGGATGAAAAACTAACTATAGCTTTATCAGTGGGTACACTTGCTAATCCTTTCTTTGTTGCGATGGGAAAAGGTGCAGAAGAAGCAGGAAAAGAGTTGGGAGCAGAAGTGATTGTTGAAAGTGCAGAATATGACTTGGCAAAGCAAACATCACAAATCGAAAACTTTATTACCCAAAAGGTAGATGTCATTTTACTTAATGCCGTTGATACAAAAGGTATTGCTGCAGCCGTTCTGCAGGCAAAAGAAGCGGGAATTCCTGTTATTGCAGTTGATGTAAATGCAGATGGCGGAGTGGATGCAACAGTTACATCAGATAACTATCAGGCAGGTCAACTAGCTGGTGAGTATGTAATCGAACAATTAGGAGGAAAGGGCAATATTGCTATTATCGATGGACCTCCTGTTTCTGCTGTAGCAGACCGTATTAAGGGATTTGAGGACGCAATCAAAGGATCTGATATTAAAGTTGTAGCAAAACAAAATGGTGAAGGAAGTCGTGAAAAAGCGTTAACGGTTATGGAGGGCATCTTACAAGCTAATCCATCTGGAACAATTAACGCCGTATTTGCTATTAACGATCCAGAAGCAATCGGGGTGGAAATTGCTCAAGAACAAGCAGGACGCAAGGATGAAT
Source organism: Bacillus sp. J37 (assembly GCF_000518865.1). Lineage (GTDB taxonomy): Bacteria > Bacillota > Bacilli > Bacillales > Bacillaceae > Metabacillus. The sequence continues at coordinate 1,625 of NZ_JAEK01000019.1, forward strand.
TCTTCATTGTAGGTGTAGATGGAGCCCCTGAAGCAACAGAAGCAATGGCAAAAGAAGACAGTTCTATTTATGCAACTTCAGCACAATCACCTAGTGAAATGGTGAAAAAAGCAGCAGAAATTGGGATGAAAGTGAAAAATGGAGAAGCAGTAGAAGAGTTAATTAAAGTTCCAGTTGAGCTAGTAACTCAAGAGACTTTAGATTCTTACAAAGGATGGTAAACCTCCAGACTTATATAGGCTGATAAGGATTTTATTCCTTCATCAGTCTTCTTCAAATATAGAAGGGATGATATAAGCTATGGTTGTCAAAGAAGAAGTAAAGCAGAGAACGAACCTAAAACACCCTGTTTTGAATATGCAGGGAATAAGTAAAACCTTCTCAAGAGTCACTGTATTAAAGAACGTAAAAATTGAGTTATATCCAGGAGAAGTTCATGCACTAATGGGAGAGAATGGTGCCGGAAAATCTACATTCATGAAGATTTTAGCAGGAATTCATCAACCGGATCAAAATGGAGGGGAAATCTTTTATAAAGGTCAACCTGTCTTGTGGAAGGATCCCATCGATGCGAGAAATAAAGGAATAAGTGTTATTCATCAGGAATTAAATCTTTCTCCGAACCTAACGATCAGTGAAAATATTTTAATGGGTACAAAGTTTCCTAGAAATAGTTTAGGAATGGTAAAGTGGGATGAAGTTCATGAACGTGCTCAAAGGGTTCTGGATTCAATGGGATCTAGTCTTAACCCACGCCAATTAGTATCAACCCTTAGTGTTGCCCAGCAACAGATGGTGGAAATTGCTCGTGCCCTATCCTTTAAGGCAGAGGTTCTTATTATGGATGAACCGACCGCTTCATTAACAGATAAAGAAATTATGAAACTATTTGACATTATTCATGATTTAAAAAAACAAGGGGTAGCCATTGTCTATATTTCTCACAGAATGGAAGAAATTTTTAAGATATCAAATCGATATACAGTATTACGAGATGGTGAATGGATCGCGAGTGGTCCTATAGAAGAGACTGATCCAGATCATCTTGTTAAACTTATGGTTGGACGTGACCTTAAAGATTTATTTAATCGCACCAAGGCATTTAATCCTTTACGAAAGAAGGATATACCCGTATTGGAACTCAGAAATATATCCGATAAAAAGGTAGTTAAAAATGTGTCATTTAAGGTTTACCCAGGTGAAATTGTCGGTCTTGCAGGACTTGTAGGTGCAGGAAGAACAGAATTAGTAAGGGCCATATTCGGTGCATCCAATCTAACAAGTGGAGAAATCTATGTAGATGATAAATTAGTAAAAATCAACTCACCAATTGATGCAATATCCAATGGTATTGCACATGTACCAGAAAGTAGAAAAGAACAAGGATTATTTTTATCTATGTCTGTAAAAGAGAATATCTTAATGGCCGAACTTAAGAAGCACTCAAAATCTGGAGTAGTTCGTTGGAAAGACGTTAATGCTACTGCAGATCGTTATATCAAGGAATTAAGTATTAAAATTGCTTCTCCTGATCAGCCTGTTTCCAATCTGAGTGGAGGAAATCAGCAAAAAGCAGTCATTGCACGGTGGCTGTCTATCTCACCAAAAGTACTCCTGCTCGATGAACCAACTAGAGGAGTTGATATTGGTGCGAAGACAGAGATTCATAAGATTATTTCTAAGTTAGCTGATGAAGGCTTAGCAGTGTTAATGATTTCTTCAGAATTACCAGAGGTGCTGGGAATAAGTGACAGAGTCCTTGTAATGAGTGAAGGAAGATTAACTGGTGAACTATCAAGAAAAGAAGCTACACAAGAAAAAATCATGTACTTTGCTACAAAAGGGGAGTAACAAAATGAAAGTAAATGTTCAAACAGCTACTCAATCTCAAGGACTACACATAGGGAATATTATTCATGGACTGTGGAATCGTTTAGGAATGATTATGATTTTATTACTATTATGTATCGTGCTTTCTTTCACAGCTCCAAACTTTTTAGATACTGCAAATCTATTAAATGTATTAAAACAAGTATCTATTATCGCAATTTTAGCTGCTGGGATGACAATTGTTATTTTAACAGGCGGTATTGACTTATCGGTAGGATCGACAGTGGCTCTATCTGGAGTTATTTCAGTTATGGTTTCCTCTGCAGGTGTGAATCCTTATATTGCCATGTTATCGGGAGCAGCAGTAGGTTATGCAGTAGGATTAATTAATGGATTTTTTACAGCTAAGACAAAACTGCCAGCTTTCATTGTAACACTTGGAAGTTTCACATATGTACGTGGTCTAGCTTATGTCATTAGTGGTGGATACCCGATTGTTTTGGAAAATGAGACGTTTAAGTTTATTGGAGGAGGCTCCATTATAGGTATCCCAACTCCAATCTATATTATGCTTTTAGTTTATATTGTGATGTTTTTCATACTGAAGTATACAATGTTTGGTCGTCATATTTATGCAATTGGTGGCAATGAAGAAGCAGCTCGATTAACAGGTATAAAAGTAGAAAAATCTTTAATAAATGTTTATTCAATTAGCGGATTGTTAGCAGGCTTAGGTGGGGTTGTTTTAGCTGGAAGATTATATTCTGGTCAGCCAACTGCTGGACAAATGTATGAGCTTGATGCAATTGCAGCTGTTATTCTCGGAGGGACAAGTTTAGTAGGTGGAAGAGGTAAAATTCAAGGAACCATTATTGGGGTTTTAATTATGGGGGTGATTAGTAACGGACTTACACTAATGGATGTTAATTATTATTGGCAATTGGTTGTAAAAGGGGGAGTAATTATTGCAGCTGTATTACTAGATCGCTTACGTGGAGATAGTGCTGCTTAATACGCATCCAGGGACCATTTGCTAGTTCATTGAAGCTTGTAATCGAGCTATTCAAGCTCGATAGTATATAATAGCCAGTTCGAAGAGGAAAAGAATCCAATTTTTGTTATAGTGGATTCTCAGACTGTTGACAAACGCTCGCTTTCTTCGTTGCTCGCCTTGCTGCGTTGCTCATTACCAACACCGGTAACTCCGCTCCTCACAAGGCTTCGTGCTTTGATACGCAAGCGTTAGCAATCAGTCTGAAAGGCTAGCAAATTTTACTTTGTCTACTTACTGGAATCCACTTTTTATTATAGTGGATTCTTTTTATGTATCGTAAATCTTATCTTTTGAACTTCAATCCAAGCGCCTTTCTAGAACAAGGATGTGTGCTTCTTTCTATTTAAGGCAGATTGTTTAAGATCACCGTTCAAAGGTAAAGGAAAAACAATGGTTGTGAAAATAACCGTGAAAAGGAAAATGTAAACTTTTGTTTACTTTACTGTTACTTTTTATGGGGAATATGTAGGAATTTAAAATAGTTTGACTGTATCATCTTTTTCTTGATAGTTATAAAGTTTCTTTTAATTTGCTTTTAACTATTACAATAGGTCCGAATAAATCTACCTGAAGCGGAATTTACGTCTTTACATATCTTAACACTACCTTCAAATACTTTTTTTATACTTTCCCTGTAACTCAATTTGAGGAGGGAAACCAATGACAAATGAGGAAAATTTTGATGAGTTAGTAAAAAGGTGGAGTGAAACAGCTTTAGAGAAGAATATTGACCGCAGGAATTTTATCTCGGGTGCCAGCAAGCTTGCCGGTTTATCACTTGGCCTTGCTCTTACCCAATCCGTAATAGGTATTGATGTTATTAATGCTGCTCCAAAATTCAATGATTACCCTTTTTCTCTTGGTGTAGCTTCTGGTGATCCTTTATCCGACAGTGTCGTTTTATGGACAAGGCTCGCTCCAGATCCGCTGAATGGTGGCGGCATGCCAAATGAAGCGGTAAAAGTGAAATGGGAAGTGGCTAAGGATGAGAATTTCCGCAAAATGGTACAGAAAGGCAAAGTGGCGGCAGTTCCTGAACTCGGGCATAGTGTTCATGTAGAAGTGGATGGTTTGAAACCAAATCAAGTCTATTACTATCGTTTCATTTGCGGAGGAGAGGTAAGCCAGACTGGAAGAACAAAAACATTGCCGGCAGAGGGTTCAAATGTAAAGAATCTCACATTTGCTTTCGCATCCTGCCAGCAATTTGAACATGGTTATTTTACGGCATACAAGCATATGGCAAAGGAAGATCTTGATATCGTCTTTCATCTGGGTGATTACATATATGAGTACGGACCAAATGAATATATTTCAGCGACCGGCAATGTCCGGGTTCACAGTGGACCAGAGATTATGACAATTGACGACTATCGAAACAGATATGCCCAATACCGCTCGGACGTTCATCTGAGGGCTGCCCATGCTGCTTTTCCTTGGGTAGTAACCTGGGATGATCATGAGGTAGAAAATAACTATGCCAATCTGATCCCGGAAAAAGGACAATCTGTTGAAGCATTTGTAAAACGCAGAGCTGCAGCTTATCAAGCTTATTATGAACATATGCCGCTTCGCAGATCTTCTCTTCCTGAAGGGGCAGATATGAGGCTTTACCGTAGCTTCTCATATGGAAATCTTGCTAATTTCTTTGTTTTAGATTCCCGCCAATATCGCGATGACCAGGCAAACGGAGATACAAGTTCTCCGCAGACAGAGGAATCATTGGATCCAAGCAGAACTCTTCTTGGTACAGAACAGGAAAAGTGGCTTGCTGATGGTTTGTCAACTTCAAATTCCAAATGGAATGTTCTACCGCAGCAGATCTTTTTCGCTGAAAGAAATTACGGGACACCAACTGAACCGCGTTATAGCATGGATTCGTGGGACGGATATCCGGCAGCGCGCGAAAGGTTAATGGAAGTGGTAAAGTCCAATGATATAACAAACCTGGTTGTCCTGACAGGAGATGTTCATGCAAGCTGGGCGTCAAACTTAAAAGAGGATTATTCAGCTCCCAATTCCAAAACAGTGGGTGTCGAATTTGTCGGGACTTCCATAACATCTGGAGGCAATGGCGCTGATAAGCGAGCTGATACTGATAAAATCTTAGCGCAGAATCCTCACATTAAATTTTTTAATGATTACCGAGGATATGTGAGATGTACAGTAACACCTGAGCAATGGAGAGCAGATTACCGTGTTGTTCCATTTGTAACCGATCCCGGAGCAGACATATCAACAAGAGCTTCATTTGTTTATGATAAAGATCAATCAGGCCTTAAGAAGGTTTCTTCTGCACTAGTGTCTGAAGGGGTCCAAAAGACGAACGAAGTGGAAGAAGACAGAACCCGTGCACATAACCGTGCACATGAAAAACAGAAGCAAAAGAAGAAACAAAATGATAGACAAAAAGTTACTAATTAATTAGAGGAGGCTGTATAAATGCTTTCAAATATAGGAATTCCCGGGTTAATCCTTGTCCTTGTTTTAGCATTAATTATTTTCGGACCAGCAAAACTGCCGGAATTAGGTCGTGCTGTTGGTTCTACATTAAGAGAATTTAAAAAATCCACGAGGGACTTGGTTTCCGATGAGGAGCCAAACAAAGAAGATGCAATTCAGGTAAAGAAAAAAGCACTTTAGTTCTTAACTTACATTGAGGACAGACAGTTAAAGCGGGCATTGAAGGAATTGTAAATAATTCAACAATAGGTCGCTTAATAAGAGAAAAGTGAAAAGCCTAATTTCTTTGCATATAATTGAGAAATTAGGCTTTTTGTATTTCCTCTATTTTTCTAATGAAACCGGTAATGAAGACCGGTTTTTTATCCAAGTTGACCTGGTATTTTGCTGCCATTACTACTATCTGATGAAGAGCTGTTAAAGCGACTACTTTTGCTTGAAGTAGAACCGCTATTCATGTTGCCACTTGATTGGTTATTGTTTTCATCCATAACTTCTTCACCAGCTTCCTTTACCTTTCCACCGATGTCTTTAAGATCGGAAGTAGCTTCTTTGGCAGAAGAAAGAATTTCTGTTGATCCCTCTTTGACTTGGTTGACCTGGCCGACAATATCGTCGTTTACCTTTTCATATAAGTTTTGAGCATCGTTGATGGCTTCCTTTAAAATAGATACAGCTGATTTCATTCGATCTTGCAAGTCGTTTTTAACGGCGGATGGATCATTTTTCACTTGGCCAACCATTTCCATTGTGGAGTCTTTCATACTCTTCGTATTGGAAGCGACTTTCTGTCTAGTGTTTGAGTCAAGCATGGCTAGTGCTCCGCCAATTACTGCTCCCAAAACCATTCCTTTTACTAGCTTTCCGTTCTTTTCTTCTTCACTTGATGTAACATTCGAATAAGAAACTGCTTGTGTCATAAAAACCATCTCCTTATACTAATTTGAATTTGATATATGGTATTAGTTTTTTCTTTCCCGTTTTTTTTCTATTTAAACTTTTAGTGCCATTAAGATGTGTGTTCGCCTTTAACAAAGATAACGCTTTTCGTTTGATAGATTGATGAAAATGAAATTCCTGAAGGATATTGTGCTTGAAGAGAGAATGGTTATTTAGAAAAATAAAGGAGAGAAACTATGGAAGCTGTTGGAGCTATTTTATCTATTTTCTTTTCATTCTTGTTGTTTATTTGATCTCAAGAGTTGCTCACTTTTTTAATGCTACGAAAAATAGGTTAAATATGATAGATAAGAAGTTAGATGAAATAAAGGAGAACCTTTCTAAAGAGAATTGACCAATATCATTTTTAAAGGAGAATATTTTTGAAAAAAAGGGTAAATTCCATAATAGAATTTACCCAAGTTTCTTTGTCATATAAACGCTATTAGGATCTTCCTTGTAGTCTGAAAAGGGTTCACAATATTCAAAGCCGAAATCTGTATAAAGTTTTCTTGCCGGTTCAAATGCAGCCATTGACCCTGTCTCTAAACTCAGTTGTGTATAACCTCGATTTTTTGCTTCGTCAAGGATATGCTGGAGCATTCGTCGGGCAACTCCCTTTCTCAGATATGAGGATGAAGTTCTCATGGATTTAATCTCACCATGAGAGCTGTCAAGTTCCTTTAGAGCTCCCATTCCGGCTAATTCTGTACCTTCCCATGCTGTCCAAAATGTAATATTTGGTTGTCGTAGCTTTTCTGCGTTTAAAGCATGGATGCTTTCAGGTGGAGAATTTAACGTCATTCCATGAAGATGCTGCTTAATTAATCCAGCTACTTTAACTCCGGTTAAATCATCTTTTTTAATCTCCATAAAAAAACCTCCAAATATGACTATAAATGGCAATCTATTAATCTTCAATAATAATGTGAGAAAATATGACGATAGAAATGAAAGCAGCCAACTTTTTATTGTATCGATTGAGATATTGATAATGAATAGAATATAGGATAAGATTCAAATAGATTTAACCGGTTAATTATTAGGGATTGCTAAGAGATGAGATTACTTGTTTAAGGATATGAAAGCGTTGACATTTATGATATCAATTATATTTTATAATTAACAAAGAGGGAAGGATATTGTGCGTAAGAAATTAATAGAAAATCCTTTTAACAGGATCACATTTAAAAATAGAATTATATTCATCTTTCTCATCAGTACACTCATTCCGTTTATTTGCCTTGGGGTTATTTCCTTTTACACAATTGATTCGATTATAGACAATAAAGTGGAAAATTCAATTCAAAGTAAATTGAAGCAGGATTTAACAACATTGGAAAACTCATTAAATAACTTAAATCACGTCTCGCAACAGTTAGCATTTGGGGGGAGGGTGACAACGTTATTAGATGAACTGCAAAAGGAAAGTGAACCATCAAACCGTATCCAGTTGATCAGGGAAATTAATAGTGAGATAAATCTTATTTCCTTTTCAAATCCGAATATTGGGTTAATTATGTACTATTATCCTGAAACAGGTTTACATGATTTTGAAAACTTTAGTCTTCGCGGCGATTTTTTACCAGAGCAGCTACCTGTAATGGCTAAATATTCAGGTATTACATATTATGGTCCACATAAAAGTTACAGTGGTTCTATTAACCAATTTGTATTTAGCTCAATGCGAAAAGTTAATATTCTAAATCAAAATATATATTTATACATTGAGACAGGGCGAAATGCATTGGAAACCTTATTCGCACCCTTAAATCGTAAAAGCGACTCACGACAGTTACTTATTCTAAATAATGAAGGAAAAGTTACTTTTAGTGAAAACAAGGATGATTTTCCTGAGAACAATATGTTTCCCGGAAAAAGTTCTGAATCTAGCTCCGGGTATTATCAAACGTACTTTTGGAGTAAGGAAACAAGTAATCAAGGGTGGAGTATTGTTTCGATCATTCCGGTAAAAGAACTGAACCAAGAAAGAAACCAATGGCTTCTTCAAGTGTCCGTTATTTTTATTATATTTATTTTCATTTCATTATTATTTGCATGGTTTTTATGGAAAATGGTCTATAATCCATTATCAAAGTTCAATAAAGAAGTTAAGACGTTAATTCAGACGGAAACACACTATACGGAATTAACGAAGATCCCTGAATTTGATTATTTACTCAATCAAGTGAGAACAATGAAAACAAAAATTTGGGATTTGTATGGCGAGGTTGAACAAAAAGAAAAACGAAGAGCAGATCTTGAGGTAGAGAAATTATTATATCAAATTAATCCGCATTTTCTAATGAATACATTGGATACAGTGCATTGGCTTGCCGTTTTCAACGGAAATAAAGAAATCGACAAGTTGGTTCTCTCGTTAAATAAATTGCTTAGTTACAATCTTGGGAAAATGGGTGAAGAAACAACGGTAGAGAAAGAAATACAAGCCGTAAAGGAATATTTACAGCTGCAACAAATCCGATATGATTTTCAATTTGATGTTGATATAGATGTAGATGAAAGCACCTTGGGGATATTAATTCCTCGTTTTATCCTGCAACCCTTGGTGGAAAATGCTCTTTATCATGGTGTTAGTGATGATGGGTATATCCATGTGGATATTAAATTAAGCGATAATCTCGAGATTACGATTCAAGATAATGGATCGGGAATGTCAAAAGAAGAGATCAACCGTTTACTTCTCGATGATACAGATGAAAGCCAAAAGGTAGGAATGGGAATTGGTATGAGATACGTAAAGCGCATCCTTGAATCGAATTATGGTGAAAATGCAAAGTTAGAAATTAAAAGTGAGGTTGGAAAAGGAACGATTGTTTCCTTGCTTCTACCTGTCTTTAGGGGGTGAACATGCTCAATGATACGAGTTTTAATCGTAGATGATGAAAAAATTGTTCGTAAGGGAATGATATCCTTTATGCCTTGGGAAGAATTTGGAATGTCTGTTGTAGGTGAGGCAAGTAATGGAGAGAAAGCTCTTGAATTTTTGGAAACCAATAAGGTAGATCTATTAATAACAGACTTATCTATGCCTGTCATGTCAGGAATTGAGTTAATGGGAGAGGTCAGCAAAAAATTTCCACATATTCAAATCGTTGTTCTAACGTTGCACCAAGACTTTGAATATGTACAGCAAGCTCTTCGAGTGGGGGCCATTGACTATATTGCAAAAACAGAGTTAGAAAAAGAGCAATTTGAAGATGTCCTATCAAGAATTGTTTCATTAATGGACCAGAAAGATTTTTTGAAAAGAAATTTAATTAGTGAGGAAAAAGTAGAAGAGGCAAATGAATTAGTTGTATTATATTCCTTAAACCTTCAACGAGATGAAGCAAAGTTAGAACCCACTTTATTAAAAAGAGCCTTTGAAGCAGATATAGGCATATGGTATTGGACAGATATTTTGGAAAAAGAAAAGGTATCAGTACTTGAAGGTCTATCCAAAATGGATCCGACGTTAGAATATGCTCTTATCTCCTTTCAAGATCTTAAAGGAATGGATCGGAAATCGATTCTTCAACTAATTCGTGGATATCAAAAGAGCGGTTTATTCTATGATTTTGACCCCTCACTGCCTTTTCAGGTTGTTCAAAGTGAAGATGTACTGGTGAAAAAAGATAAGAGGGAAGCAAAACAAGACCTCAGTAAAATGAAAGAGAAATGGCTATCCGGAGAATGGATTTATGATGATACGGTGTTTGCTCGCATGTGTTATGAGCTTAAATCAATGAGGATGCCCCCAATTCGATTGACCAGGTTTTTTTACTCGTTAACAGATGAATGGAACCGGCTTTACAGCAGAATTTTACCTGAACCTATTACAATAGAAGATTTTTTGTCGAGCTGGTTTCATTTTGAGAAGTGGTTAAGGGATACGAGGGAAATCATCAAAGTGATCAATACAAAAACTCCCTTTTCAGATGAAATTCATGATAGCATCATGAAAGCTGTGACATTGGCACAACAAATGATCGATCAACCATTAACGGCGGGGGAGATTGCAAGAAAAGTGAATATGAGTAGTAGTTATTTTAGCCAGTGTTTTAAAGAGATTGTTGGGCAAACGTATACGGATTATTTACGGGAGATTCGTATTGGAAGAGCAAAAGAATATTTAAGGAATTCTTCAAAAACGATTCAGTGGATTTCGGAAAAGGTTGGTTATAATGATGAAAAATATTTCAGCAGACTGTTTCGGGAACATGTAGGCGTATTGCCAAGCGAATATAGAAAAATAGTTCCATGAGAAGGTAAAAGCTAATAAAAATATAGGTGGAAAACGTTCGGAAAATGGGTAGACATTTTTCGAACGTTTTTTAGTTAATCATAAAAAAGTGAACCTTTTTTGCAATCGCTTTCTAACTTGTTGTTGTACACATCATGATATATTGAAAACGTACTCAAAAACAGAAAAGAACAGGGGGAGAATAATGAAAAAACTATTCGTCTTATTAGCTATATTATTAGCTTTTTCAAGTTTAATTGCTTGTACTGGTAATAATGTAAGCAGTAACAAATCAAGTGAAAGTTCAAATGGAATTTCTGAAGAAAATATTGATCCTTTAGGAAGTTTTTCGGAACCTGTTGAAATTTCTATTGGAAGAGGTATTGATCCGAATTATAAATTTGAAGGTGATGATACACCTGAAGACAATGTGTATACCCGTTGGTTGGAAGATCAGTATAACATCGTGACGAAACATGAATGGGAAGCGACAACCGGCGAGGACTATGAACAAAAAGTTAGTTTGTCAATTGCTAGTAATGATATTCCGGATGCAATGGTTGTGAATGAAACACAACTTAAACAAATGATCAAAGCAGGTCAGTTGGCAGATTTAACGGAAGTTTATGAAAAATATGGGGCAGAGAGATTAAAGGATATTTATGAATCCAACCCAGGGCTATTAGACAATGTAACGTACGATGGAAAATTATACGCTTTACCTGAAACGACTCTTCCATCAGCACCGTTAACTTGGATTCGACAAGATTGGCTTGATGAGTTAGGTCTTGAGGCTCCAAAGACGTTAGAAGATCTTGAAAAAATTGCTCAAGCATTCATTGATCATAATATGGGTGGAGAAAACACATTAGGAATCGTAGGAACATCACAAGGAGGAGCACTGAATTCAACATTCCTGACTTCAGGTGATCATTTCTTAAATTTCTCATCCTTATTCTTCGCTAACAATGCTTATCCGGGAATATGGGTAGAAGATAAAGATGGTAAGGCTGTATATGGCTCTACTACACCAGAAACAAAGAAAACACTTGAAATGATGCGCGATTGGTATGCGAAAGGGATTTTGGACAAGGAAATGGCTTTAAGAAAAAGTGCGCAAGAGGTTCTGGTAAGCGGGCAAGCGGGTATCTTCTTTGGTCCTTGGTGGTCACCATATAATCTGGAAGATTCCATTAAAAATGATCCAAAGGCCAACTGGCGTCCTTATGCCGGACCAGCAGATTCCTCAGGGAAAATTAATTCGAACGAAACTACAGGTAGTACGTATATCGTAGTTAGCAAAGAGTATGAACATCCAGAAGCTGTCGTAAAAATGCTCAATATTCATGTTAGTGAGAAAGACCCTAGTTATGAGGAAGTAGTTGCAGACAAGCAAATGACGTCACAGGAAGTTCCGTTATTCATGGTTATGGGACACGGTGACCAGCTGGAGTATGCCGTCACTTCAACACAAAAGCATCTTGCTGGAGAACTTAAACTAGAGGATATCGACAAAGTAAACTATGGATTTGCATATGACCTTGCAGAACATGCGAAAAATGTGAAAAAGGAACCGTATGATAACTATAACATTCAATACTGGGATAAAGCGGGAGATCAAGCATTTTTTACGCATGTGTACGCACATCTAAATGGTGGTTCCGAATTTATAAATGCTGATATTAATTATGTTCGAAGCATTGCCACTGCAAAAACAAAAACGATGGAACTAAAATGGAATAATTTAAAGAAATTAGAAGATGAAACATTCTTAAAAATTATCATGGGTAATGCACCTCTCAGTGACTTCGATAAATTTGTTGAGAAGTGGAATGAGCAAGGTGGAGATCAAATCACGAAGGAAGTTAATGAATTAAATTAAAAATCATCAAGACGGGTGGTGTTTCACTCGTCTTGATATCTTCTTAAGGAGGATAAAGAGTATGGAAAATAGAGTGGAAACGATAAAAAGTCATCGTGGTCTTCGTATCAACCTTAGGACAAAGACAAAGAAAAACAGATCTGATTATAAGCATTACTTTTTAATGCTTCTTCCGGGAATTATTTGGTTAACCTTTTTTAATTTGCTGCCTATGTACGGAATCCTAATGGCTTTTAAAGATTTTAATCCGGGAGTTGGGTTGTGGAAATCGGAATGGATTGGATTAGAGAATTTTAAGTATATGTTTGAGCTTGATGACAGTAAGCAAATATTTAGAAATACTATCGTCATTGCCTTGTTAAAAATGATCGGAAACTTAATCGTACCGTTGATTTTTGCGCTAATGTTAAATGAAGTGAAAAATAGATTTTTTACACGGTCTGTACAAACGATTGTCTATTTGCCGCACTTCTTGTCCTGGGTCATTATAGCGGGTATTATGCTGGATTTGTTTTCGATCTCAGGTCCGGTGAATCAGCTAATGGCTGCTATAGGTGTTGAACCGATTATGTTCTTTGCTGATGCAGGTATATTTCCAGCTTTAGTAGTTGGCAGTGATATATGGAAAGAATTTGGTTTTGCCGCCATTATTTACTTTGCCGCACTTACGTCTATAAATCCAGAGTTGTATGAAGCAGCTGCGATTGACGGTGCTTCTCAATTTAGACGACTTATTAGTATTACATTGCCAAGTATATTACCTGTTGCCATTCTACTAGGTACTTTAAGTATGGGAAATATCCTGAACGCCGGTTTTGATCAAGTTTTTAATCTTTATAATCCACTAGTCTATTCAACCGGAGATATTATTGACACATGGGTATACCGGGCTGGACTAATTGATATGCAATATGGATTAGCAACAGCGGTTGGACTTCTAAAATCTGTTGTGGGCTTTATCCTTATCGCGTTCTCATATGGATTAGCTTATCGTTTTGCAAATTATCGAATCTTCTAATAAAGGTGTGATTTAAATGGTAGAAGACAAAACAGTACTTTCTAGATGTTTCAATGGCTTTAATGTTTTTTTGCTTATCGTCATTACGCTTCTTTGTATATATCCGGTTTGGTATACGTTCGTCATATCGTTAAGTGATAAAGCAGCTGTTTCAGCTGGACAGGTATTTTTCTGGCCAAAAGATTTAACATTAGGGGCTTATTCACTAATCATTGAAGATGCTAAATTTCTTAACTCATTTCTTGTTTCAATCCAACGAGTCGTTCTAGGTACAATCGCTACCTTTGTGGTTGTGGTGTTAATGGCTTACCCTCTCTCAAAAACGTCCAGAGAGTTTGGACCAAGGAATATCATTATGTGGCTTTTGATTTTTGCTATGCTTTTTAACGGTGGTTTAGTTCCTTGGTATATGACGATGCAAACACTAGGAATGACAAACAATATATGGGGACTTGTTCTTGGTGGAGGTTTACCTGTATTTAATGTCATTTTGGTTATGAATTTTTTCAGAAACTTACCAAAGGAATTAGAAGAATCAGCGATTATGGATGGTGCTGGACCTTGGAGAATTTTATTTGATATCTATTTACCATTGTCTAAGCCGGTATTGGCGACCATCTTAGTATTTACGATCGTAATGCATTGGAATGAGTTTTTTCAGGCACTCGTACTAATGACAAATAATGATTTATATCCTTTGCAAACATATATACGTTCAGTAACAGTGGAAATTGATCCTTCAAAAATTGATGCAGAATCCGCTCAACGTGTTGCGAGCTCTTCCAATCAAACCTTAAATGCTGCGAAAATATTCATTTCCATGCTTCCTCTTTTAGTGATTTATCCATTCTTCCAAAGATATTTCGTTAAAGGAATTACACTTGGTTCTGTTAAAGGTTGATAAAAGGGAAAGGTTTCTGTTTATTTTGAGGGAGGTGATGTTTGGTAAAGCAGGTAGGTTTTTTAAGAATAAATAGGAAGACTAGTAACTTCATATCTTAAAAGAGAAGGGGCAGGGTGTATTGAAAAAATATTTGAGTAAAAGTGTAGTATTAATGATGATGGCGATTATGATAACTTCAAATGTTCATTTTCCTTATTTAAACACTGCTTCAGCTGAGACGACTAATCAAACAATAAGAATTTATTATGAAAGAGATGATCAAGATTACGACAGCTGGGGTTTATGGTTATGGGGGGATGTTGCCACACCTTCAGAACAATCAGGTGGATGGCCAACAGGTGCTACTCCTTTTTCGAATGATCAAGTAGGAGAGCACGGTGCATATGTAGATATTGAATTAAATGAAAACCCGGGGGTAATTAATTTCATTGTGGTGAATCGTGAGAATGGAGAGAAAGACGGGGATAGCAAGGGATTTACCAAGCTAAATGAACATAATCAAGTGTATATTAAAGATGGAGATGATTATGTTTATACGACTCCCGATTATACAATTCCAGTTGAAAATAGCCAGGCACATTTCCCTGAATGGTCGAAGGATTCAACCATTTATGAAGTGAATATCAGACAATATACACCAGAAGGAACTTTCCAAGCATTTGAAAAGCATTTACCTCGATTAAAAAGATTAGGTGTTGAAGTATTGTGGTTAATGCCGATCCACCCGATTTCCGAAGAGGGGAGAATTGGAACATTAGGCTCATATTACGCTGTACAGGATTATAAAGCGATCAATCCTGAGTTCGGTTCCATGGAAGATTTCAAAAGATTAGTAGATAGAGCTCATGACATGGGATTTAAAGTCATGCTTGACTGGGTCGCTAATCATACAGGAAAAGACCATATCTGGACAGAAAATAAAGAATGGTACACTTTGGATAATGAAGGAAATATCACTCATCCTCCAGGCACAAACTGGATGGATGTCGCAGATTTAAATTATGAAAACCCTGATATGAGAGCTGCGATGCTTGAAGCAATGAAATATTGGGTGAAAGAAGCTGACATTGACGGTTATCGAGCGGATTACGCAGTCGGTGTTCCAGTAGATTTCTGGGAAAAAGCACGAAAAGAACTGGATAAAATCAAACCAGTATATATGTTAGCAGAAGATAATGTAGAATTCGACCTACTAGATAAGGCATTCAACTTCAACTACGGTTGGGAGCTCAGCCATACGATGAGGGATATTGCAGCAGGTAATAAGAGTGCAAAAGACATAAAGTCATATCTTAATAAGATGAAACAATTCTATCCGACAGGCTCCTATGCCATGCATTGGACTACAAATCATGATGAAAATTCTTGGGAAGGTACTACAACAGAATTGTTCGGTGAAGCTGAAAAAACAATGGCGGCCTTAACCTTTACTTTACCAGGAATACCGTTAATTTATTCTGGCCAAGAAGCAGGTCTTAATAAAAGATTAGCATTCTTTGACAAAGATGAAATCTCATGGGCAGACTTATCAATGCAGGATTTCTATAGGGATTTAATCAGACTAAAGAAGAAAAATCAGGCATTATGGAATGGGTCAGCCGGTGGAGAAACAAATTTTTTGGAAACCTCTGATGATCGTATCCTTGCTTTTGAAAGAATGAAAGGTAAATCAAAGGTCATTGTTATTGTTAACCTCTCACCAGATACTGTTACTGGTCAAGTAGAAGCAAGCACGTCCAAGGGCAACTATCACTTGTTTCCTTCAAATAAACTCTTTAAGTTAAATAGCCCCCAACAGTTCAATTTGGAACCGTGGGCTTACAAAATTATGGTTAAATAATTGTGCTAAAACCCTAACTTTTATCAATGAGGTGACATATAAAAGTTAGGGTTTCATATTAAGTAGAAAAATTGGCTGGTATGGATATGGGTTTTAACTGGACTGAATTAAATAAAGAAAGGGTAAGAAGATTAGCTTTGATGAAAGAGGAAAGATTGGAAACATCTCCTGATATGCGACCTGAAAAATGTATGGTCAGCGGAATGACAATAGTCGTCTAATCAATTAATGAGGATATCAGTTGAAACTGAATTGAAAATGTTCATTATGTTCACTCCCTTGGGACCAATTTATTTGTAAAGTTCCACTGCTCCCTCCAAAAAGTTTACATATTTTGCAATAAAACCTTTTGGCTCTAAAATCTTAACTTTATTACCAAAGCCGGCTAAAAATTGATAGGCATATTGATTCTCGGGCAATTCAATTGTTGCAAGGTAACTTCTTGCAGCTTCTTTTTTAACGGCATTTTTTCCGTATCTTTCGATAAATTGATCTCTTACAGCAATATCTATCGATAGCTGTACATTAACCAATTTTTTTTGTTCATTGTGTTGTTTTTCATGTTTAAAATCCTGACCAGTCCTTGGAACAAAAAAACCGTCTTTTTGGATATTTAATATCCTCGTCAACTTAAATGTTCGATAGTCTTTCCGTTCTAAACTATAACCGAAAAGGTACCAATGCATTTCCCTAAAATGCATCTTATAGGGTTCTACGAGTCTGTACGTTTTGTTTCCTATTTGATCCACATATTCAAATTTTAATAACCAATTGTTCTCAATTGCTTGCTTGATAAATAGTAGTTCTTCGTTGATTTGGCTTCTTCCCTGCCAATCATAAAAGCTTAAATCAAATGTTGGAGAAATATCTGCACTGGTCATTCCTTTGATTTTTTGAATAGTCGTTTGAATCTCTTGATTGGTAATCAGTCCCTCAAAGCCATCTAAAGCTACGAGAATATTTTCAATATCCTTGTGATTTAGTAATCGTTTATCGAATTTATACTCTTCCATTAGCGCATATCCCCCTTCAACACCATACTTCGCATAGATAGGGATGTTTGCATAACTTAATGTTTCCATATCACGTTGAATCGTTCGTTTCGTTACATGAAAAAGTCGGCTAAATTCTGATGCCGAAACAACTTCTTTTTGTAACAAAATCATCACTATCGAGATAAGTCGCTCAATTTTTTTCATATTTCCCTCCAATATACGACATACATATGTCGCCTATGTCCTATTATACTTCAAATAAGAAAAGGAGGAATGAAATATGAAAGCAATCACTTATCTACAATTTGATGGAAGAGCAGAAGAAGCGTTGTCTTTTTATGAAAAGGCATTACCGGCAACTAGCGTAAAAATGGTGAGATTTGGTGCCTTTGAACAAAATCCAAATCCCCCATTAACGGAAGAAGAACAAAACATGATTATGGAATCTTGTATTGAGTTTTCAGGGAATATTTTAATGATCTCTGATGTTCCCCCTTTTATGCAGGCTGCAACAGGCGAAGTCAAAAAAGGGAATACTGTCTTAATCAGTATTATTGATGCTGATTCAGAAATGAATAAGCAAATTTTCGAAGGGCTCTCAGAAGGTGGGACTGTGATCATGCCGTTATCTTCTACGCCATGGTCAGCAAGTTTTGGAATGTTAGTCGATAAATTCGGGATCATGTGGAAGTTTAATAGTGAGGCAAGTAAATTTCTAGATGGTTTTGTAGATTCTTATTAGGGGGTCTCTCCAACATTTTGACGGAACACCAAGACCAAAACAAAATAGACATATCAGCTCTGGGATTCCTTTATGATGGGGAATTTCAGGGCTTGTTTTATTTCTATGATTGTATGAAATATTCACTTAGATATAGTGATATAATTGGCAAAGTGTATTTTTTACAATAGGAAGGACTACTAAACTCTATCGTGTAAAATATCTATTAACACAACTGAAAATGAGTTGTTAAGACGTCTAATTCTTTGATAGTACTGGGGTTAAGGTGTTTTTTATTAGAAGATTCTGAACTCATTGAATGAGCAACAATACGTTGGTTTTTGGTCAACTAGATAACTTTCAAGTAAACTTAATCAATACGAATAGGTGGCTAAACGTTTTGTTGTAATTCTTTATTTTGAAAATGAACGATTTTTCCCAGTTAGTCGTATTACATATAGAACATTATTGTATGGAGTAGATCTCATGGATGAAAAGGATTTAATTCGAAAGGCGAAAAAAGGAGATACATTGGCTCTTTCGAAACTGCTACAACAGAATTATTCGTTCCTTGTAAAGTATTTAATGAAAGTTACCCTTCATCCGGAAATTGCAGAAGATTTAACCCAAGAGACGATGATGAAGTGTATTGAAAAAATCCAACTGTATAATGGTGAATCCAAGTTTTCCTCATGGCTCATTACAATCGCAACGAATCTTTTTATCGATCAACAGCGTAGAAAGAAGCGGGAGAAAAACTGGCTAGAGCAGGAACAAGTGCTCCGAAAAATGAAATGGAATGCAGCCAATATGAACGAAGAATGGACGGATGTACTTGATGTACTTGCTCAAATTAATGAAGAAATACGTATGCCAATCGTGTTAAAGCATTATTACGGATATTCATATGAGGAAATTGGAAAAATGATGGGAATTGCAGAAGGAACAGTAAAATCTCGAGTTTCAAATGGCCTAAAACGTGTACGAAAGGAGTTGGCAAAACTTGAAGGAGTATGATTCTAAAAATAGTCATTCTATGTTGGATGATGAAGATGAATTAACGGTTAAGCAAGTAATAGATGGTTTAGAAAAACTGGATCAATGGAATTCAGTTTCCACTCCAAACTTACAATGGTTTCAACAGAATGTTGAATTAGAGAAAAAAAGAATACGCAAAAAACAATGGAAAGACCTTCTCACGTTTATGTCTGTTGCAGTATTTGTGCTTGCGGTTGTGATTGCTGCCGTTTATCGTCAGCCAATTCTATTTCTTTATTTTCAGCTTGTGGGGATTATCTTATTGCCCTTAGTTCTTAAGAAAACTAGAAAGAAGGTCAGTAATGAATGAACTCGAACGAACTAAGTAGTACACCGCTTTGGATATGGATTGTGATTGCAGTCATTCTGATTTGCCAGAGCTCATGGATGTTTTGGGATGCACGGAAGAGGGGACACAATGCTTGGCTTTGGGGCTTTTTAGGTCTAATTCAATTTCCAACGTATCTTATTATCTATCTTATTTTTGCAAGAAAAATATTTAAAAGAAAGGTCTCAGGATCAAACTCCTGAGATTTTTTTTATTTTTTCGTGAGTGAACGATTAGACGAACGTAATCGTATTAAGGGTAAATAAACAATTTAGAGGAGAAAAAAATGAATGAACTGTTCAATGTAATCCCATGGGGAGCGATTGCGCCAATTCTTGTCTTACAATTAATTCTTATGATTACCGCATTAGTTTCTTGTATTAGAGAAGAAAAAACGAACGGACCAAAATGGTTATGGATCCTTATTATTCTCATTATCAACTTAATAGGACCAGTGCTTTATTTCGTTGTTGGAAGGAGAAATGATTAATGGAGTTATTAAAGGCAAGCAATTTAGTAAAAATATTTGGAAATACGAATGCTGTTAAAGGAATCAATTTTCACATTGAAGAAGGCAGGTGCGTTTCATTACTTGGTCCAAATGGAGCAGGAAAAACAACGACATTAAAAATGCTATCCGGATTGTTGGAACCGACATCAGGCAGTATTGATTTTAAAGGGGAAAAAGTAAAGGATTTAAGACAGTTTATAGGGTATTTACCTCAATATCCTGCTTTCTATAATTGGATGAGCGGAAAGGAGTTTCTTGTTTTCGCAGGACAATTAGCAAAGCTGAATCGTAAAGAAGCAGATAAAAGAAGTGAAGAATTACTTGAACGAGTTGGCCTAATGAATGCGAAAAAAAGAAAAATAGGGGGTTATTCTGGTGGAATGAAGCAGCGCCTTGGATTGGCACAGGCATTAATTCATCGTCCGAAATTACTTATTTTAGATGAGCCTGTTTCAGCACTCGACCCACTTGGGAGGCGGGAAGTGTTGGACATGATGAGAGAGATTAAAGAGGAAACAACAATTCTCTTCTCCACTCATGTGCTTCACGATGCGGAAGAAATAAGTGACGACATTCTTATCATGCAAGCCGGGGAAATAGCGATCTCAGGTAGCCTTGGAAGTGTAATGGAAGAGTATCGACAACCTATTTTACAAATTGAATTCGAATCACAGGCTGACGATTGGCTAAAGAGCATAGCAAGTTATAGCTTTGTATCTGAAGTAAACATTCAAGGTAATAAAACCATTATCGTATTAAAAGATATGGTAACTGGGAAGCAAACATTATTAAAAGATATCGTGGATAGAAAACTTCCGATTCGTAAGTTCGAGATTTCTCAAACAACATTAGAAGATTTATTTATGAAGGTGGTGAAGGGATGACACAATGGATAGTTCTTTATCGAAAAGAAATGACGGAAATGGCACGAAATTATAAAATATTATGGATTCCAATTGTCTTTATTTTGCTAGGTGTCATGCAGCCGGTTAGTTCGTATTATATGCCGGAAATTTTGGACACTTTTGGCAGTCTTCCAGAAGGTACAATTCTTGAAATGCCTACTCCAACTGGGGCAGAAGTATTAATGACTGTTCTATCTAATTATGGGATGCTTGGTGTACTTATTCTTGTTTTGAGTGCAATGGGTGTTGTTTCCGCAGAAAGACAGAGTGGAGTAGCAGGTATGGTCATGATGAAACCAGTTCCTTATTCCTCGTATATATTATCGAAATGGGCCGGGCTACTTACAATTACACTCATTTCATTGTTTACCGGGTATATTGCTTCTTGGTATTATACGAGTTTACTCATTGAAACAGTCGCTTTTGAACGCATTTTTCAAAGTGTAGTGATCTACAGCATATGGTTAGTTTTTGTTGTTACATTGACGCTCTTTTTTAGTACAATAATGAAAGGAAATGGCAGTATCGCTTTTGTTACAATTTTTGTGGTCTTTACCATTTCGACGGTTACATCCATTCTGGGAAAGTATATGAAATGGAGTCCGGCTACAATGACTGAGCACACGGGAGAGGTCTTGTTGTCAGGAGAACTAGATTCTAGCTTCTTGCCAGCTTTTATTACAACTATTGCTATTATCATCGTCGTTCTCATCTCATCCATCGAAATCTTTAAGCAAAAAGAGCTATTGGAATAAAAAAAGGTATCCTACAGTGTGTATTCTTATTTTTATAAAGTTGATGAAACACCTCACTTAAACTTTAGGGGACAATAGTGAAAAAAGCAGTGGAGTATCCGCTGCTTTTTCCGTTATTAAAAAATATTTTCTATAAAATTCTTTTCTAATGCTTCCGCTTAACTGAAGTATACTTAGGAAAGGAATACCCTCAAGTCCCTATCGTGTGAGGACGAGGATATGAGGGTAGTTTACTACATACAATTCTTCTCTGTAATGATATGGAGTCAGAAATTCGTAAACAGAGAAAGCTATATTTTTCTATTTTCATTCCTGATATCTCTCTTTGTTTCATTTACATTGCAGGTTTAATGACCAATTCACTTACATCGATATGAACAGGCTGTTCAAGTGCATAGACGATCGCCCGGGCAATAGCCGTAGCTGGCAGAGCGTTATGTCGGTATTCCTTCATGAATTCTCTAGCCTGGTTGTCGGTAATGCTCTCAGCTAGTTCTGATTCCGTTACTCCTGGCGATACAAGGGTCACACGGATCCCTAGGCCTGCAGTCTCTTGCCGCAATCCGTCCGTTAATGCACGTACGGCATATTTGGTCGCGCAGTAGACAGCTGCCGTCGGAGTCACTTCGTAGGCGCCGATGGATGCGATGTTGATGAAATGTCCAAAACCTTGTTTTTTCATGACCGGAAGACCTGCGGCAATGCCATGGAGGACACCGCGTATGTTGACATCAATCATCCGATTCCATTCCTCAATTTTTAATGCTTCCAGCGAAGAGAGCGGCATCACCCCTGCATTGTTAATAATGGCGTCAACTCTTCCAAAACGACTTTGGGCTGCACCTATAATTGCCTGCATCTGTTCTAGCTCTGTCACGTCGAGCTGTTGAATGACTACAGAACCGCCATCCCCTTGAATGTCAGATGCCAATGACTCTAGTCTTTCCACACGTCTTGCCCCGATCACAACATGAGCACCCAGGCTTGCGAGCTGTCGGGCAGTTGTTTCACCAATTCCGCTGCTTGCCCCTGTAATCACAACCACTTTTCCGTTAAGTTCAGACATTATTCCTTGCTCCCTTCTTCCAGATATAGCACCATACCTGCATGGTAAAGAACCCCGTTGATAAAATCACCATTGGCAGTAAAGCCTGTATCATCGACATATTCGATATGATTGTCTTTGACGATATAGCTGCCTTGATATGCGCTTTCGCGGTTGCCGCGGGCTTCATCGTATCGACCGTTTGGAAGCAGCTCGTGCCGAATATAGCCGTCCGCGGTCACCCACATCCCCACATAGGGATGTGGATTTTTTATAAGTTCTTTTTTCATTTTATAATCTCCTCTCATAATAAAAGATGGATGGCACTCAAATCTTGGCAGGATTGAAATGAAAATAAAGTGATCCAAAGAACGTAACAGAAAGTTGATCAAATCCATACCATCTAATTGAAGTGTCTGACCATAAACTCATTATGAACTTTTGCGCCAAAGAGAGGGTAGTCGAAAAATATACAATTGTTGCCTAATACTCCAATAAATTATAGTATAGTGAGCAAGAGATCCATAAATGTAACTGGAAAGGTGGAGGGATGGTTCATGGAGCAAATTAAGGAATTAGCGGAGTTGATCGAGAGAAATGTAGCGGTGGATGGAACGTATGACACGTCTATATCAGGATTGCGATTTGTTCGTACCACCCAGATTTCTGAACCAGTATACTCTGTTTATGAACCTTCCCTATGTGTTGTGGCCCAGGGATCAAAATTGGTCATGCTTGGGGAAGAAAGCTATCAGTACGATTCTGCCAGTTATCTGACTGCTTCCGTTCATTTGCCGATTACGGGACAGATCATAAAGGCTTCGCCCGATAAGCCTTATTTATGCGTAAATTTGCAGCTTGATATGAACCAGATTTTTGAAGTCGTTCAGTCATCGAGTCAAGTAATTTCTAATGACTCCCCGGGACGTGGTCTGGTAATCAGCCTAGTAAATGACTCGCTCCTTGAAGCGGTATTACGGCTTATTAGGCTACTTGAGACTCCACAGGATATACCAATCCTTGCCGATGGTATCAAACGTGAAATCATTTACCGGATTCTACAGAATGACCGGAATGATTCCCTGAAGCATTTTGCACTTGTAGGAAGTCAGGCCCAACGGATTGCAAAGGTGATCGGGGTGTTAAACCGAGAATTTGCGCAGCCCTTAAAGGTAGACGAATTGGCGAAAGAAGCCAGAATGAGCTCTTCATCCTTCTACCATCATTTCAAGGAAGTCACGGGTATGAGCCCAATCCAGTTTCAGAAACAGCTTCGGTTGCAGGAAGCACGCCGATTGCTTTTAACGGAAAACCTGGAAGCGGCTGAGGCAGCGTTTCAGGTAGGTTATGAAAGTCCTTCTCATTTCAACCGGGAATATAGCCGTAAATTCGGCCTGTCCCCAATGAAAGACATCCGGCGTCTGCGGGAAATCTTGTCATAAAAGAAGATAGGTTATCGAGACTAGAATGGGTTATTCTATGTAAGTGGAATGGCATAGGATTAACGAATCCAATGAGCTTAATAGAAAACTATTTTAATTGTAAAAAGAAAAAAGGCTTGGATACCTATTTAGAGATCTGTGAAAAATGATATACCATATTCAATCTTTCGAAATTCTCCTCCTACTCGGGTTGAATTCGTTGTATTTTGTGGAAGAATTGAATGGAATCGTGACAGATTTCTAAGAAAAAGGAATAGTAGAAATAGACTTTGACAGTGCTTGTAAAAGATTACTGCTGGCAAATAGTCTTTTTAGAACGAACAATTCAATAAAAGATATAAACATAAGTGGAATTGAGCACTTAACTAGAAAAGACATACATAAAGCAAAAATGATGAAAGTATCATTCTAGATGTAACTCCATGAGAACTTAATGAAGAGCATCCATTAATCCATTATTTTATGTAAATGGAACTAACAAAAGGGAGGTATTGCTTATAATGCAGTCAATTGATATACAAATGTTACCTTGTTACGCTAGTACCAATAAAGTGGGCATGGAGCATATTACGAACATAGTTAACCGTGTGTATGCGTCATCTGAGGAAGGTTTTTGGATGCACGGGGCAGTACGTACGACAGTGGCGGAAATGGCAGAGTTCACTATCTGTAATGAGATTGCTGTAGCTCGATCAATGGGAGAAATTGTTGGATGTGTCCGTGTTCGACGGATTGACCAAGGAATAGGGGAATTCGGGATGTTAGCTGTTGATGACGAATACCAAGGGACTGGCATTGGACGAGAGTTAATCCGCTTTGCTGAGCAGAAGTGTCAAAAAGAACAACTTCGTAAGATGCAACTGGAATTGTTAGTACCTCAGGAAGGTTCTCACCCGGCCAAAGAAATCCTGGAAAACTGGTATACTCGTATCGGCTATCAGCCAGTTCATACGGAAACCATCGATGCTTCATTTCCGAAGTTGGCGGAAATGCTGGCTATCCCCAGCAAGTTTGTCGTTTTCCAAAAAGAATTAAGATAGAAGAAAAACTTAGATATAAGGGTCTCACCAACAATTTGACGGAATAGCCACGCAATGAAACGTAAACAAACGGGTGCGATGTTAAAGATCTATTTTCTGGGTTGTATCGAGTGAGTTTTTTCTGCAAGGGGTAGTTGTTATCGAATAACTATCTTTAGCAATATAAGTGCGAATGTTCTGTAAGTACAATCAAGAAATAAAAAAGTGTATTTAGTAACAAGAGGACTAAAAGGGAGGTAATAAATATGATGAAATTGATGTTTATTCTCGCAGCTATCAGTATTCCTACTTTCGCTTATTTCGGGAAAGGTGCTACTGGAATTTTCATTTCTCTATTATTCATGTTTCTTGCAGCCTTTTTTAGTAAGCCAAGATTTAATAAGAAAGACTAATGATACTTCAGCAAAACCAGTTAATAGTAATTAATTGAGTTCTGTAACGAAGTCTTTTCTGGAACAAGGAAAAGTGCTTATTTTAGTTTTGGGCCAGCCAGATTGTAGAGTAACTCTTTATTACGTAGTAGACTAAATACTTTGCAGTAAATAAAAGAACCGCCTTCTTCACATCGAAAGGCGGATTAGATATTGAGGCTTATTAGATGTTAATATCCTAACTCCTATGAACGACAAGACGACCTAATTCCTCTGAGTGTGCAACCTTTACACAGTCAATATAAACGGCTAAACCTTTTCCCATGTTGTACTGAAGGCCGAGCTTATCATAAATGATTGTGATTTCTTTACCATGAGAATACAAACGGTCTAAACAGAAATATTCCCATTCTTCAGGAACGAGTGGGTTCACCACAAAGCTACCATCTTCTTTTACACGGAACCCGATGAGTCCGGTAATGATTAGATCGTTAAATGTAGAATGGTTGTAATCCTTCCCACGCTCGCGGCCACCCTTGTTTTCTGGCCAACCCCATTCCTCTAATATCCGTCGGGAAAGCCATTCACCTGTAAAAGGGTCAATGTTTTCGTCCAACCAGGATACCGACTTGCCGTCAGCATTTATACGGTAATGAGATTGCGCGTAAGTGCTTAATATGTTCCAGTAATCTTCTTTATTAATCACTTGCTGTTCGTAATCGTTTAATACGTTAGCCATTGCCGTTAACGTCTGAGATGTGGCGAATGGCCAAGACGGTCCATTCCACAGACATTCGTGTTCATAGGAAAACATGAACCTGGAATGACGTTGTTCTGCAGTTGTGGGCCCGTATGGAGCATAGAAACCTTCAGTATCCAATAACTGTGTCCAGGCACGTTCGTAACCGGAGTCTGGAAGGTGGAAAGCCCAAGGGATATATCCAAGTTGCTCACGTACGTTATAAGCGGGGTCCATCTTTTGGAAATCCCAATGTTTGACTATGTCATTTGAGCTTTTCAGTGGGATGACCTTGAAGAACTGCGCTTGCTCGTCCCATAGATACTGTTGGACAAGCTGTTTTAACTGATTCGCCTTTTCCTTAAACCTTTTGTTTGACTCAACGTCCTCTGCAAGGCGTGCAATGTTGGAAATCGCCAATGCATCGGCGTACATATAGGCATTCAGAGTTGGCCTTAGACCAGAACCGCTAATGGATATCTCCATCGCATCACGGTCATCAATTGACCAGAATAAGCCACTTTCGTTCCGATTGCTTTTCTCCCATTTTGTGTAGTTGTCGATCATATCCGGCAGTAAATCAATTGCTAGCTGGAAGTCACCATCTACTTTGCAATAATTCCACACAGCATCTGCTATCCAACAGCTATAAGAGCGTAGACTTCCGTGTCCTTTAAACCAAAACAAGATATAATCCTTTAAAATGTCTTGACGGTTTCGCAACCAGCGTCCTTCATTTAAATGATGTCCTACAGCACAGTTGATTGTGTTATGCTTGCCCGCCCAAGACACGGAGGGATGAAATTCAGTAATCACGAATCCGTCAGGAGTTAGCTTAATATGTTTTCGATACACCCACCAGCGAAAATAATAAGTCTCTTCCAGGTATGAATCAGGACAATGGAAAAGAGGAATCTGATCACGAAGCCAGTCCCAGGCGGTGGCATTATCAACATGCTGGATAACAGTTTCTTCGTCGTGCTTGTTAAACGTTTCGAAATGTTTTTTGAAATTTTCTGGCGTTAACAACATACAACCTCTACCTTTCTGCGTATCCTTTCAACTGAAAAGCATCAAAATAGTAACCTTATAAAATAGTATTATAACGTTTATAATAAGTAGAAAATATAAGTGAATCCAACCTAAATATTATAAAATTCCACACAAATATAATCGGAACAGAGAGGGATGATCTAGATTAGCACAACTAAACACCTTTCAATCTTCTCACCACCATTGCCTTATTATTTGGAATGCGGAAAAGTGTCCTACTTACCGGGAGAACAGCATCCGGATCGAAATCGTATTGGTGTCTTTGATTTGCTGGTAGTCGTCAGCGGTAGAATTTATATAGGAGAAGAAGCTCAGCACTGGGAGGTTTCGCCGGGCCAAATGATCATATTGTGCCCGGATAAGTATCATTACTCAGTAAAACCGTGTGATGTAGAGACTTGCTTTTATTGGCTACATTTTAAAGAGGCAGACCGACCGGAGGAGCAAAGCGCTCGTTCTTCTATATCGAATTTCAGAGAGAAGGCCAAGTTGAGCAGGACAGAGTCATATCACATCATGCTACCTAAATATGAGGATTTGACTGAATCAACGCAGGTATACGCTTTAATACAACGGTTAATTGGTCTTTCTACCGAACATCGAAGTCAAGCGTTCTGGCAGGAACAACAATTGTTCGTCGATTTGCTGAAAATTATTGAGAATAAGCAAAAAGCAGAGGTTCTTTCGCCTTCCTTACAGCTTGCAGAGATGACTGAAGCATATATCAAAAGACACTATCGTTCACGAATAAGTAACAAAGATTTATCAAAGGCTTTGCATTTTCACTCAAATTATATTACCCGGTGTATGCAGGAGGTTTTTCATTGTACCCCAATGGCTTACCTACAC
Organism: Bacillus sp. J37; assembly: GCF_000518865.1. Lineage (GTDB taxonomy): Bacteria > Bacillota > Bacilli > Bacillales > Bacillaceae > Metabacillus. Next base: position 29,593 of record NZ_JAEK01000019.1, read on the forward strand.
CAATACCGACTGGACCAAGCCAAACTTCTTTTGATCAAGACAGACTGGACGATCACTAGAATTGCAGGTTATGTCGGATTTGAATACTCGCCGTATTTTTCAAGTTGCTTTAAGAAGCAAGAGGGAGTCTCACCATTACAGTTCCGTAAACAGTATGTAAAATAAGAAAGATTTCAATGTAAAGTCAATATCTTGCTTCTAGCACTAATTAAGAATGTCCAACACCTAGAGAGCAGGTGTATGTTTGTGAAAAATGAACAGGGGGACACATTTCCTTACAAGTCGCAAAGCAGGAAGTAGGAGAAGGGCTGATTAGTAATGACTTTATCCAAAACACGATATGAAAGCCCTCGTGTTGAGTTGAAGCGAGCATTAATTCTTGAAAAGGTAAAAATGCGACTATTGCATATGGACTAGATTGTTGAAAAAACTCTTTGGGCAGATGGGCGATAATCTGCAACATTTTAACTTTAGGATAATGTTCAACTAACTGGCATGCTACTTCAATAAAGCATTTGTATTATACTAAAAAACACCAAGCTTATATAAAGTCTTTGAAAGAAAGGAAACACAGATGAAAAAGAAATTACTATTTATAGGAATTGGATTTTTGTTAATAGCACTTTTATTCGCAGGAACTTTTAAAATTACAAAATTAAGAACCTTTCAACTTTTTGGAGGGTTAACATACCAAGTTGAAACGGAAAACAAGGTTGTTGCTTTAACATTTGACGACGGTCCGACAAAGAATGTGGATCAGATTTTACCTTTATTAGATAAATACGAGGCAAAGGCTACTTTTTTTCTTATAGGAAATGATATTGAAAAATATCCTGCAGAAGCAAAAAAATTGGTAGAGGCAGGGCATCAAATTGGAAATCACACCTATTCACACAAAAGAATGGTTTTAAAATCTCCCGCTTTTATTAAAGAAGAAATTGAAAAAACTGATGAGTTGATTAGAAAGTCCGGATATAAGAGTGAAATTGACTTTCGACCTCCCTATGGGAAAAAATTTGTGGGATTACCTTATTATTTAAATAAGCACAACAGAGAAACGATTATGTGGTCTTTAGAACCGGATACATATTACACAAGTGCTGATGAAAAAGTAAAATATGTGGTGGAGAACACTAAACCAGGATCGATAATCTTGCTGCATCCAATGTATGATCAAACAGGTGTGGAAATGCAAGCGATTGAAGATATTTTAAGAGAGCTTACGAACGAAGGGTATAAATTTGTGACTGTGGACGAGCTTCAAGAATTATGAGGTAAGAAATAAATTGATCTATCTTTAGCCTTTACGTTTGCAGAGATATAGTTGGTAAAGCAAGGGTGATGGTTATATAGGTATGTATCTCTTTTTTCTTATTCAAGTGAACAGGGCGTTTCTGGAACAAGCAGGAACGCTTTTTACTATTGGAGCAGTTTAATAAAAATTACAAATTGTGAAGGAAGGGGGGATTGTACAGTGAAGGAAACCGTTGAGTTTTATACACCTCAAGCCCTAGCTCAAAATATATCCCAGGTCTATTAACAGAAATTTATTCGCGTTATAAGATGGAAATATAAGGAATGAAGTGATGAGGGTAATTTAATTGTAATGTAAATGAAGAAAGATACGAAGTGAGAATATGAAAAAGGAGAATGGGTCATGGTAAAGAGATTTTCTATGTTAATCATTACTATATTAGCCATTGGTGCTTTATTATTTGCTGCTAAAAATCCAACAGGTCCTAATACGGTTTCATTTGATGAACCACTAAATCTATTGATGTCTCTCGGAACATTAATCGTGTTGTTATTACCACCAGTAATTTTATCTTTTTTTAATCATCTTGTACTAAATATTATTTTTGCTATTTATCAAGCCTTTATAGTATTGACCTTTTTAGGGCTTATAATAGTAGGTTTTGTCATTCCTAGTAGTTGGTTAATTGCTATTGGTGCTCTAGGTGCAATTGTTGGTATTAGCAGTATCGTTGTGACTATTCTAGATCCGGGGAAGAAAGCAAATTCAGTGTCTAACTAAAAAAGTAAAGTTTAAATAAATTCAGTATTTTATGTTATAAATAATGAGGCAAACAGATGTTTATGTTTAAAATGGGATAATTATAGAAGTTACTTTTTCTTGTTAACGGGTAGCTTTTAACTTAATGAACGGTCTTCAACCCTAGGGCGCTTTTCTGAAACAATGAAAAGTGCTTATTTAGGTTTAGAACGTATAGAAATGAAGTAAATAGTGAATTAAGCAGAACGAGAATAAAAGTCTATTTGTATTGCTATTTTCCATAGATTGTTAACCTATTGGTCATACATTCTGTTCCTTAAATGATAAATAACGTATTTATGAAGCAATAGAATTGACATTCTTATTGCTCCAATGTATGATTGATCTATCAAACATTGATATATCAATTATTGAGGTATCAACTATATAGAAAGAGGTTATGCCGATGGCTAATTGTTCCGTCCGTTTGCAGATTTTCTTGGAGCTGCAGGCTGTAAATAAGGAGCTCTGCTCAAAGTTCGAGTCATGCTTAGGAGCCAGCCCTTCTCGTGTGGAGATTCTTCATTATTTATTGCAACATGAGGAAGTTACCCAATCAGCATTGCAAGGGGAGGTCAATATCGATGCCGCAGCTGTTACCAGACATTTAAAGCAACTTGAAGCTGCCGGTACGATTGTGCGCTATAAGAAGTCAGATGATCAGCGAGCTACATGGGTGAAGCTGGAGGAAGAAGCGAAGCGTCACATCGAGCAATCATATCAAGAAAAAAGTCAGTTTGTGAATGAGACTCTTGCTGGCTTTACAGAAGCAGAGCTAGAACAATTTTTGAAGATGCTGAATAAAGTCAGGGTAAATGTGTCCAGTGTCACAAAGAATCAACTAGGAGGAGAAACTAAATGAACCAAACACCTATATATAATAAAGAAGCTTTTCTACAAATCGTACAGGATCGCCGTGCCATCCGTACGTATGATGAAAATGTGAAAATTAGTCAGGAAGAAATGTCTGAAATACTTACAGCAGCAACTAAGGCGCCATCATCAGTCAATTTACAGCCTTGGCGTTTTGTTGTTATTGAAAGCCCTGAAGCAAAAGCAAAGCTTGCACCGCTTGCCAAATTCAATCAACAGCAAGTGAAAACCTCTTCAGCAGTAATAGCTGTTTTTGCTGATATGAATAACCTTGACTACTTGGAAGAAATTTATAGTAAAGCGGTAGAGCATGGTCTAATGCCCCAAGAAGTAAAAGATCAGCAAGTACCCTCTATCCGTAACCTGCTTTCATCTATTACGGAGCAGGCAAATAGGGAAACAATCTTAATCGATAGTGGTTTAGTATCGATGCAGCTAATGCTGACTGCAAAGGCATATGGTTACGATACATGTCCGATCGGCGGATATGAGAAAGATCAAATCGCAGAAGCATTTGATTTGGATAAGGACCGTTATGTTCCAGTCATGCTAATTTCTATCGGTAAAGCAGTAGATACAGGCTACAAGTCCTATCGTATGCCGGTAGAACAAATTACAGAATGGAAATAAGGAGAGAGAAACTATGATTATCATCCACGCTAGAATGTCAGTTAAACCAGAGAAAAAGGAAGAATTCCTTCAAGAAATTGAAGCAGTAATGGAAGGAAGCCGTGCAGAAGCAGGTAATAACAGCTACGACCTATTCCAGAATCCAACAGATTCTAACAGCTTTGTTATGGTAGAAAGTTGGAAGGACATGGAGTCTGTTCAGGCCCATAATGCAAGCAGTCACTTCCAAAAATTCAGTGCAGCTGCTAAGAAAATGCTAAGTGCTCCATTAGAAGCGGATGTTTATCAAGCGGAGAAATTAAATTAATGAAAAAGGATGACCGTGGCGGTCATCCTTTTTCTTTTTACACAAATGCTGCCATATGCCATACCCGAAAACCTATTATATTCCGATATAAGTAAATATATAACAAAACTGCAACCAAAAACGATAAGGTTACATTTTTAAAAATGACCTCTCTACATTTTTGAAAAAAAAGGGGTTGTAGATGGTACTTTCTTTAAAGAAACCCGTTCATATACTGGTTTCTTTAAAGAAAGTAGTAACCAACAGCCAATGAGTAATATGTGTAATAAAGATATTATCATTAATTAATAGTCTGCTATAATAAAGACTAGTTTACTACTTTAAAGGAGTTAGCTTCATGGGAAAGATTGTTAAACTTGTAAGCGTTATCACCTGTATTATTCTTTTTTATTTTACATTAGATTCTGCTGTGAAAGTATTTAATACAAATTGGAAGTTGCCAGAGGAGTTAAAGGAGGAGCTTACTGACAAGAGAATCGTTTTGATTACTCATGAGTTGGAGACTCCATTTTGGGATTCAGTTAGTGCTGGAGCGAAGCAACAGGCAGAACAGGCTGGTGCAAGGCTTGAGATATTGGGGAGTTATGGTAACAATCAAGAGGATTTCTTAAAACAAATAGAAATAGCGATTTATTCAAAAGTCGATGGTATTATCGTTCAGGGAGTGGATACAGAGGAATTTAAGGAGCTGACAAAAGTAAAAGCTTCTTCATATGGGGTGCCGGTTATCACGGTGGCTAATGATGTTCCGATGGCAGAAAGCCTTCGTAGGACGTATGTAGGATCCGATCAGATTTTGGCTGGTAGAATGATTGCAGAACAATTGGTAGAGGATATGGGAGAATCTGGCGAGGTTGTTTTAGTGATTGACCGTACAAAGGAATTCTATCAAACACAGAGATTGAAAGGAATTCAAGATTACCTCTCCAATTATCCGAAAATTGAGCTGATTGAAGCAGAGACAGAAGATACACGAGAGCAGGTTATTGCCACCACAAAGGATTTATTAAATCGGATACCTGACGTTGATGCTTTTATTACACTTAATGCTAAATTTGCAGATGATTTGGTAGAGGAAATTGATAGACGTTCGAATGTTGAAACGTTTTATATCTATTCTTTTGACGATGACCCTAGTTCATTATCTTTATTGGAGGAAGGAAAAATAGATGGAATGATCGAGCAGTCTCCATCAATGATGGGGGAGCTTAGTGTGGAATTAATGATGAACTGGTTGAACAGAGAGGTATTACCACTTAATTTAGACGGCTATCTTACCGACATTCAAATGGTGAAACAGGTGGATGTCGAATGAACAGTATACAGAAGAAAATTTGGGGCCTTGTGTTAGTGGCTCTCTTGATAATGGCGGCAACTTGGTTTTCGCTTACTTACTATAATCAAAAAATGTTAGATCAGTATAACAACATTCTTGAACGATACTTAATATTAAATGAAATAACGATAAAAAGTGAGAATACAGTAACGGCATTAAATAACTATTTACTTCTTCCATCTGAAGATAATTTTAAAGCGATTACTCAGAATAAGAAGGATATTCAAAAGATGAAAAATGAAGTATCTACATTTAAAAATGTGGAGAATGAATTAGCATTAACAAATTATGTGAACTTAGTTGATAGCTTTGTAGAGTCAGTTGATTTATCACTTTCTTTTCAGTCTGAGGATGAAATAGAGTACTCAATGACAGCATTTAATGAAGCAACTCATATTTCTAACTATATCTCGGAAATGGCTCTGACATTAATAGATTTAGAGCTTCAAACATATGATATGTTTTATCGAGATATGATTAGTCAGTCAGAAGAGCTAAAGCAGCTTGGAATTTGGCTGCTCCTATTAATTACGGTAGGTCTCTTACTCTTTACTTATTGGTTTTCTCAACGAATTACGAAACCAGTTGAAAAGTTGACACATGCAGCAAATGAGCTTTCCAAAGGGCGGTTTGATTTAAAAGTTGAAGTGAATTCGAGTGATGAAATTGCATTTTTGGCAAAGATGTTTGATCGAATGCGTGTGAATATAAATAAATTAATATCAGAAATACATCATCAAGCACAGCTGGAAAATGAATTACAGCAAAATAGGCTTCTATTAAAGGAGAGTCAATTGCGTAATCTACAGAGTCAAATAAATCCACATTTTTTATTTAACACGCTAAACACACTTTCTAAAAAAGCCTATATGGAAGGATCAGAAGAAACGAGTGATTTGCTAGTTAGTATCGCAGGCTTATTACGCTATAACCTAAAACATTTAGATAAGCCTATGACACTTAATGATGAAGTCAATGTAATGAAACAATATATTGATATTCAAAAAACAAGATACACTGACAGACTTACCTTTCTAATGGAGATAGATGAATCGTGTCTTCATATCCCGATCCCTGGCCTAACCTTGCAGCCACTCGTGGAAAATGCCGTCATATATGCGGTTGAGCCACATGAAGAAGGTGGTATTATTTGGTTTCGAATCAAAGATGAGGGAGACCTAGTCATGATAGAAGTGGAAGACAATGGTCCTGGTATGACAGAAGAAAAAATTCAAGAAATATATGAAGAGAAGGTAAACACGGCAAATGGACACTCCTCAGGTATTGGTTTAAGTAATGTGATGAAGCGTCTTCGACTTTTCAATGGGATGGAAGATGTGATGAAGATTAAAAGTAGCCAAGAAAGTGGTACGAAAGTGATGATAAAGCTTTTGAAAGAAAGGAGACTCGAGACAAATGACTAACATCCTTATTGTAGATGATGAAGAGGTCGAACGTGATGGGTTAGAAATGATTCTTAAGAAGAACTTTACGGATATTGTCATTCAACAAGCGAAAAATGGGAGGCTGGCAATTGAGATAGCCTCAGATTTTCAACCAGACCTAGTGTTCATGGATATTCAAATGCCAGGTATGACTGGTATTGAAGTAATTGAAAAAATGAAGTCCTATTATCCTCGTATGAAATTTATATTAGTAACTGCTTACGCAACTTTTGATTACGCGAAGGAAGCCATGAGGCTGGGTGTTGTCGATTATTTGGTAAAACCAAGTCGAATTAAGGAGATCGTGGAAACAGTTGAGAAAGTGCTTAACCAGATAAAGGGAGAACAACAAAGAGTTGAGGCAATGAAGCAGCAGGAAAATACTTTGCAAATAGCCATGTCCTTATTTGAGACCGATGTTGTAACACAACTATTATTTGACCATGTTCATGAAGTTCATTTGGAAAAGCTACTAGAAATGTTAGACATACAGGCCACGGAAGAAAAATTTGTGATTAGCCTCATTGTGCCTGATGGTTTTGAAGCCTCTTATTCCAAGGTTAGAGAAAAGTTGAATCAAACAGGTAGTGGTTTGGTAGGTGCGTTATATGGCAGACAACTTCCTATTATTGTCTTTCGAAAGCAAGATCAATCGTTCCGTTCTCAAGCAATCATGTTGGCTAAAGAGATTTTGTCCTTAAACACAGCCGGTGAAGCTACTGGCTGGTTTGTTGGAATTGGAACCGTATACAACTCTTTGAGTCAAATTAGACAGTCATATCAAGAATCACTTATTGCGACGAGAGATACATCAATTCCGCGAAAATTCCAATTTTATGAAGAGTTGCCCGCACTTGTTTCAGGAATTGATGAGGAAACAACAAAACAAAGTGAACAGCAATATTTTGACCATATCCGTAATGGAGAATGGGATGAGATTTTTCAACGAATTGCACATATTATCGATCGTTTAGAACAAGAAGGAACAATGGTGAAGCAAACGCAACAAAGAGTAATGGAGCTGTTTTGGATTGCCACCCGTATATTAAGCGAGATGGGAGTAGAATCAGATGTACCGTTGTACTCCTTCAAATCGACCGATTATAGACAACTGCGAGCCGAAGCACGGCACCTGTTAGATAGAATGCGAGAGTCATATGAGAAGCATCTTGCTAACATGGAAGTGGATACCATTCAACAAATGAAACAATACATCATTGACCATGCACATGAGGATATCTCATTGGAAGCGGTTGGTCGAGAAGTAGGCTTGAGCCCTATATATATTAGTAAAATATTTAAAGAGCAGCTAGGAATTAATTATATAAATTTTTTAACAGAGTGTCGCATTGAGAAAGCGAAGAGACTAATGAGAGATCCATTAAAAAGCTTAAAAGAAATCACATTCGAAGTTGGTTACCATGATCCGAATTATTTTAGCAAGGTATTCAAAAAAATCTGTCATTCTTCTCCAAAAGAGTACCGTAAAAAGTTGTTATCAAAAGTAGAATAATACAATAGTATTGGAGCGATTAAAATCAGACAGTTATTTACTTTCACTAACTTAGGATTGTTGATGCTCGTATTATTCATATTTCTCCTTGGTTGTGAAGAACCGCAGATTCGAAACAGCGACTCAATAGCACAATCAAAGACGGGCAGCTATAACTCAAATGATAAACAGGTTGTAGATGAGCCAATCAAAATTGGATTTGCTATGGATACATTAACGGAGGAACGGTGGGTGAAAGATAGGGATCATTTCAAACAGTCGGTTGAAGCATTAGGGGCAGAGGTGGAGGTGATGGCTTCACATGGTGATGATGCCTTGCAAATTTGGCAAGCGGAAACGATGATAAGCAATGGAATTGATTTGCTTGTCATTGTTCCACATAACGCTGAATCGACTGCAGCTATTGTTGAAAAAGCCCACTCTGCTGGTATTAAAGTATTATCGTATGATCGCCTTGTGAAAAATGCAGAAGTTGAAATGTATGTTTCCTATGATAATGAGCGGGTTGGAGTACTTCAAGCACAGGCAATTACAAAGCTTGTACCAAAAGGAAAGTATGTCTATATTGGTGGAGCAGAAACGGATAATAATGCACATATGTTTAAAAAAGGGGTATTTGAAGTGCTCCAGCCTCTTATTGATAAGGGAGATATAACAGTTGTTTTTGATCAGTGGACAAAAGACTGGGTGCCATCAAATGCAAAAGAAAATATGGAAATTGCCTTAAATGCTAATCACCATGATATTGATGCCGTAATTGCGGCGAATGATGCAACGGCTGGTGCAGTAATAGAAGCGCTGGAGGAGCAAGGACTTGCAGGGAAAGTTCCAGTTGCTGGCCAAGATGCAGATCTAGCTGCCATTCAACGTATCATTGAGGGAAAACAGGCGATGACCATTTATAAACCGATTAATGAGTTAACCGAGCTAGCTGCAGAACTTGCAATAAAGCTAGCAAAGGATGAGGAGATTGGGGAGCTTGGAGAGATCGTAAAAGTAAACAACGGTAAAATGGAGGTACCTTCGATTCTTTTATCCCCCACTGTTGTTAATCATTCAAATGTTGATGAAACAATCATTGCGGATGGTTTTCATATGAAAGAAGATGTTTATTTAAATAAGGGTAAGGAAGATTAGATGATAAAAAAATAGTTTGAAAGAGTAGGAGCTTGGAGTGTTTTCCAAGCTCTATTTTTATACGTTCAGTATATAGACATTGGCGGAGAATTATGTAGTAATTTGTAGAAATGGTGATAGAAAGGCAATAATCGCAGAAAAATTTTATTAGTCGAAGATGAACTATCTAAAATCGAAGATAAAGTGATTACCAGTTCTTTTTAAGAGTTAGATGGTGATCAAGGATGACTAAAGTGCTTGCCTCTTTGGTTTGAGGTGATAATCTACCTATTTATCATGTTAAAAAAGTACAGACGGATACTAAAATAGTACTATAAGTAAGTGTTTTCATGATTAATTACGAATGGTATCTTTTGTATGTAAGCACTATCAAAAGAGATGTGAGGGGGAAAAAGTATGAAAAAAGGTTTTAAGTTAGTTTCGGCCTTATTAGTAGGTATTTTATTTACTTTCGTAGCAGCTTGTAGCAGTGATAGCACTGGAGGCGGCGGAAGTAGTGAAGTAAGTGTTGGGATCGTATTACCAACAAAGGATGAGCCAAGATGGGTTCAAGATGAAGAAAGATTTAAAGCAGCTCTAGCAGACTCTGAATATACAACTGAAATCTTGTTTAGCCAAGGTTCTTCTGCAAAAGAGAAAGAAAACGTAGAAACGTTAATTAGTAAAGGAATCGATGTTCTAATCATCGCACCTCATGATGGACCAGCGGCTGGTTCAGCAGTAGAAGCAGCGAAAAAAGAAGGAATTAAAGTTATTTCTTACGATCGTTTAATTACTGATACAGATGCAGTTGACTATTATGTAACATTTGACAGTATTGCTGTAGGTGAAGCACAGGGGCAATATTTAGTTGACAATGTAGAAGGTACTGGTGTTCCACTTTACTTATTTGCTGGTGCAGCGTCTGATAACAATGCATTCCTATTCTTCGAAGGTGCTTGGAAAGTTCTTCAACCAAAAATTGCTGATGGTACTTTTGTAATCGCTAACTCTAGTGAAGCAGAAGCGTTAAAAGATAAAGCAACTCTTAGTCGTGATGAATTAGGGAAAATTTTAGGTCAGGTTACAACAAACTGGGATCCAAACGAAGCTAAAAATAAAGCGCAAACAAACTTAACAGCTGCAGGTGCTGACTTAAAAGGTGACGTAGCAGTTCTAGCTCCAAACGATGGTACTTCTCGTTCAATCGCTGACGTATTTGCATCAGACAGTGCTGTATCTAGCTATGTCATAACCGGTCAGGATGCTGAAAAAGCTTCAATCCAATACATCATTGATGAAAAGCAATCTATGACAGTATTTAAAGATGTTCGTACACTTGTTGAAGATGCTATGGGTATGGCTGTAGACATTCTTGATGGAAAAACTCCAGAAACGACTGGTACTTACAACAACGGTAGTGTTGATGTAAACGCAAAACAAACAGACGTTATCGTCGTTAACAAAGAAAACGTGAAAGCGGAATTAATTGATTCAAGTTACTATGATGCTAGTGAATTCACTGGACTAGAATAATAGAAAAATAGATGTTTAAGAAATGAGTGTTAGACTTATGTCTAACACTCATTTGTAAAGTTGTCTGGTTAAGGAGGCAGAAAGATGAGCGATTATATTTTAGAGATGAACCAGATATCAAAAGAATTTACAGGTGTGAAGGCGCTCTCTAATGTCAATTTTAAAGTGGAAAGAGGAGAAATCCACTTTTTAGTAGGAGAAAATGGAGCTGGTAAGTCAACTCTTATGAAGGTGCTTAGTGGTGTTTATCCATATGGAACCTACTCTGGAGATATCGTATTAAATAATGAAGTCCAAAAGTTTAACAAAATAAGTGATAGCGTAGATGTGGGAATTGTTATTATTTATCAAGAATTGGCGCTATTCCCTGATCTTTCTGTTTACGAAAATATATTTGCTGGTAATGAGATTCAAAAAGGTGGCGTTTTAAATTGGAATAAAGCCATCGTTGAAGCAAAGAAATTGTTAGATAAAGTAGGTTTGAAAGTAAATCCGGAAACCTTAATTAAAGATTTAGGTGTAGGGAAACAGCAATTAGTGGAAATTGCGAAAGCTTTGAGTAAGGAAGTTAAATTATTGATTCTAGATGAACCAACAGCAGCACTAAATGAAGATGATAGTGAAAACCTTCTGCAATTATTACTAGAATTAAAAAAACAAGGAATCACATCCATCATGATTTCTCACAAATTGAAAGAAGTTACCGCGATCGCGGATAAGGCAACTGTCTTACGTGATGGGCAAACCATCTGTACGTTAGAAAGATCAAAAGGAGAAATTACCGAAGAATCCATTATCAAAAACATGGTTGGGCGTGAAATTGAAGATATTTATCCAAAACGGCCAAAGAAAGCTCTAGGTGAAAAGGTTCTTGAATTATCGAACTGGACGGCTTATGATTCAAAGCTTGGACGAAACGTTGCCAACAATGTGAATATGCATGTAAAGCAAGGAGAAATCGTTGGTATTGCCGGACTAATGGGCTCAGGGAGAACAGAACTTGCATTAAGCATTTTTGGAAATGCAGCAAAATATAAAATTCAAGGTGATTTATTTATAGAAGGGCAACCTGGAAAATTCAAACACCCTAGTGAAGCTATAAAAGCAGGAATTGCTTATGTTACCGAAGATCGAAAAGGTGACGGACTGTTTTTACAACAGGATATCAAAAGCAACATTTCAATTGGAAACTTGAGAGAGATCTCCTCAAATGGAGTCGTTAATGAAAACGAAGAAAATGTGATTGCACAAGAATATAGAGAATCCCTAGGGATTAAAACACCGTCTTTACTACAGCTAGTTGGTAACTTAAGTGGTGGTAACCAACAGAAGGTGTCATTAGGAAAGTGGTTATTTGTAGGTCCAAAATTGTTAATCTTAGATGAGCCAACACGAGGAATTGATGTTGGTGCTAAATTTGAAATTTATACAGTTATGAATGAACTGATTAATAAGGGCATGAGTATCATTATGATTTCATCAGAGCTTGGTGAAGTCCTTGGTATGAGCGATCGCGTTTATGTAATGGCTGAAGGTGAAATTAAAGGTGAATTATCTTCAGAGGAAGCCAGCCAAGAAAAGATCATGGAACTTGCGACGCAATAGGAGGCAAAAGATATGAAATATATTAATGAGCTAAAGGGATTAGTAAAACATAATATTCGTGATTATGGGATGTATATCGCATTAATTGTCATTATGATCACGTTTCAAATACTTACAAATGGACTTTTCATGTCCTCTCGAAATATTAGTAATTTACTAGACTCAGCAGGATATATTGCTGTTCTAGCAGTCGGTGTTATGCTCGTTATCGTTATTCGACATATTGACTTATCGATTGGATTTTTAGCCGGCTTTCTTGGAGCATTAGCTGCTATTTTGTTAATGCAGTTTGGAATGCCAGTCTTTATCGTCATCCCAATCATTCTAATTCTAGGTATTTGTGCTGGTTCGGTTACAGGTTTCTTAGTAGCTAAAGTTGGAATTCCAGCGTTCGTTGCTACTTTAGCTGGTTGGTTAATTTATCGTGGTGCGATTTTATTAGCAACAGAAAAATCAGGTACAATTATCGTTGATAATGATGCGTTTAATGCAATTGGTAATGGATATATCCCTTCAATTGCTGAAGTGGGAGGCTTTCATTTACTATCACTACTTCTAGGTTTAGTTGGAATTTTATTTTACATCTATAGTGCGATAACAAATCGTAAAAATAAAATCAAATACGAATTCGATGTTGTATCAAAACCTATTTTTATTTTACAATTACTTTTTGTTTCAGGAATAATGGCTTATATTACTTGGCTACTAGCTGGATATAATGGTTTCTCATGGACTGTTATTATTATTCTCGTGGTTGTTCTTGTCTATCATTTTATTACAACAAAAACAGTAATTGGCCGTCATATTTATTCGGTAGGTAGTAACCCAGAAGCGGCACATCTTACTGGTATTAATGTAAGTAAAATTACGTTTTTAGTATTTGGTTCAATGGGTATGCTTTCGGCTTTATCTGGTATTTTATTCACAGCACGTTTACAATCAGCTACTACAACAGCTGGTACATTATTTGAGCTTGATGCGATTGCCGCAGCATTCGTTGGTGGGGTTTCCGCTGCGGGTGGTGTTGGTAAAGTAACAGGAGCAGTTATTGGTGCAATCGTTATGGCGACTTTAACAAATGGTATGAATTTATTAGGTGTTGGAATCGCACCTCAATATATGATTCGTGGTGGAGTACTTGCGCTTGCAGTAATCTTCGACGTAATGACACGTAAACAAAGAGCTTAATTTAAAAAATGCTGGGGAAAACCCCTTGTCCATGAGGGACAAGGGGTTTTTCTATAGATAGGGAAAGAGGTGTTAGTATGAAGAAGAAGCCTTTTTACAGATTTAAGTTAAAGTCAATAAGAGCAAAGATACTAATTGGATTCTCATTTGTCATTTTGTTAACGATTGCTTTTGGAGCCTATAATTTTATGGCATCTAAATCAATTAATTCTGATGCCAAGAATATCATTAACCACCAAATCCCTTTGTTAATTGCTGATGAAACATTAGGCCAAAACATGTCGGAACGAATTGGGCTAGTAAGAGGATATATTTTAACAGGAAAACAAGAGTATATTGATCAATTTAATATTTATACAGAAAAAAGTCGAGCAGTGGAGGAAACAGCATTAAAAATCAATGACTCAGAGGATTTTGAACTATTAGTAGCAAAAAGCTTAGAGTGGGAAGAACTTGTTAATGAAGAAGTGTTTGCTGTTTATAAAAGTGGAAAAGAAGAGCTAGCGAAGGAGAAGTTAGAGGGAGCAGTTCGGGTAGCTGCTGATGAAATCATGAATGGTTATCGATATCAAATTAATAATCGAGAAAAAATGATCCAAGGTGCTGGGAACAACTTACTTACCAATAATGAAACAAACATTAAGATGGGGGTGACGGTTTCTATTGTTGTTGCCTTTATAGGTATTATTATCGCTATTTTTATGTCATCTATTATTTCAAAGCCTATTCAAACCGTTACAAATCGAGTGGGGTTACTTGCTAAAGGAGATCTAAGTCAAAAGCCAATTGAGACGAAATCCCTCGATGAAATTGGACGTTTATTTGCTGCAACTAACCAAATGAGTGAGAACATTAAGGTATTGTTACAAGAGATTCAATTCGTTTCAGAATCCGTATCAGCACAAAGTGAAGAACTTACACAATCTGCATTTGAAGTAAAAGAGGGAAGCAGTCAAATTGCCTTAACGATGCAGGTACTGTCTTCAGAATCGGAAGGACAAGCTAACACCACAAGCGAGTTAGCGTCTGCAATGAAGGTTTTTTCCGGTAAGATAAACGAAGCAAGCCAAAGTGGGAAAGAAGTGTTTCAATCTTCTCAACATGTAATTGAATTGACAGAAACGGGAAGTAAATTAATGTTCGCTTCTATTGAGCAAATGGGCACGATCCATTCTATTGTAAAAGATGCGGTAGAAAAAGTGAAAACACTAGAAAAGCAGTCAGAAGAAATCACCAAACTTGTTGGAGTTATTAAGGACATCGCTGACCAAACGAACCTACTTGCCCTAAATGCTGCAATAGAAGCAGCAAGAGCAGGAGAGCATGGTAAGGGATTCTCAGTAGTTGCGAATGAAGTGAGAAGACTTGCAGAACAAGTTTCCTTGTCTGTCGAGGATATTACTTTCATTGTAAGGAATATTCAATCTGAATCTACTTTTATGACAGACTCTTTACAGTCCGGTTATAAGGAAGTGGAAAAGGGAACAAATCAAATTAAATCTACTGGCGAGACATTCGAGAAAATTAATCAGGCCTTATTGGAAATGACTAAAGGAGTACAATTTATCTCAGGAAATCTTAGCATGATAGAGGACAATAGTGATGAAATCAATCATTCGATTGAAGAAATTGCAACAGTTTCGGAAGGAGCAGCAGCAGGGATTGAGCAAACGGCTGCATCGGTACAACAAACAAGTAACTCAATGGAGCAAGTAGCTACAAGTTCTGATCGATTAGCCAAATCAGCTGAAACGTTATTCAAACAAGTTGGACGATTTAAAATATAAGGTTACCGTCTTGCAAAATGGCTTTTCCTCGTCCGGTATTCCTTTATTCACTAAGATCTTTTCTTAATAGTCTGTTTCTAAAATTTGCTCCAAGTACAATTATGCAGTATCTTTAAGGTGAATCCTTAAGGAAACAGATGTGCGTAAGACGTTCTTTATGTGCAATTGTTGGAGCGCAAAAATGAGGCAACAAGTAGAACGGATAGAATACTGCCAACCTATTTAAGAAAGCAAGGGAAGATTGTGTTTAAAGGCACTGATACTATTGGAATAAACTTGATGGAGGACATAGGATGCTTTTTATAGATAATAAAGGAATCACAGACCCAAGAATAAATTTAGCTATTGAGGAGTATGCAGTAAAACATTTAGATTCAAATCAAACCTATTTATTATTTTACATAAATGAACCTTCAATCATTATTGGGAAAAACCAAAACACCATTGAAGAAATTAATACTTCTTATGTGGAAGAAAATCATATTCATGTTGTAAGAAGGTTGTCTGGTGGCGGTGCTGTTTACCATGATGAAGGAAATTTGAATTTTAGTTTTATTACGAAAGATGATGGAGACAGTTTTCATAACTTTAAAAAGTTTACTGAACCTGTCGTACAAGCGCTTGGAAAACTCGGTGTAAAAGCAGAGTTGAGTGGAAGAAACGATATCATAGCTGGAGATAGTCGTAAGATTTCCGGGAATGCTCAATTTTCAACTAAAGGAAGAATGTTTTCGCATGGTACATTATTATTTGACTCAGAAATTGATAGTGTCGTTGCTGCGTTAAAAGTTAGAAAAGATAAAATTGAGTCAAAAGGAATTAAATCTATTCGGAGTCGAGTAGCAAATATTAGTGAATATTTAAACGAACGTATTACGATTGAACAATTTAGAGAGCTTTTGCTTCGCTATATCTTCAACGGAACTGATTCGATTCCAACCTATGACCTTACAGAGGATGATTGGAAAAATATTAATCAAATCTCGGAAGAACGTTATCAAAACTGGGATTGGAATTATGGAAAATCACCGAAATTTAACTATCAGCACTCACACCGGTTTCCAGTTGGTCAAATTGATATTCGACTTGAAGTACAAAAGGGCATCATAGAAAATTGTAAAATATATGGTGACTTTTTCGGCGCTGTTGATGTTGAAGAAGTGGAAAATAGATTAATTGGTGCACGTTATGAAAAAGAAGCGATTAAAGAAGTATTTGATAACATTGATGTTAAAAAATATTTCGGGAATATTGAAAAAGCAGATTTAATTCATTTATTTTATTAATAGACCGTGATATTGACGCCTTCATTCCTTGGTAGTATAGGAATAAGGCGTCTTTTTATCATGAAGAAACATCATAAGGAATTCGTAAATTTTGACTGAATTTCTTTTAAAAACATATCAGCTGCAGCAGAAAAAACCTGATGCTTCTTCCATACAATATTTAAGCCAGCTTCAAGTCTTGGCTTTAGAGGTTTAAAACAAAGGTTACTGTCACTAGATGTATTCACTAGTTTATCAATAGTTACAGCATAGCCAATGCCCTCTTCAACCATAATGGCAGCATTATAGAGAAGATTGTATGTCGTCACGACGTTTAATTTATCAAAATCTTCACCAAACCAATCTACAAATTCATTCTTAGATAAGGTCTGTTTTATAGCCTGTCGTGAAAAGATTAGTGGAATATTTAATAAATCAGCTGCTCCAATAGTATCTTTGGAAGCAAGAGGACTGTCTTTCCTCATAACAACACCCCAAACATCTTTGGCGGGAATATCGATATAATTGTATTTTGATAAATCAGCTGGTTCAATTAGAATACAAAAGTCAAGCAATCCCTTGTCAAGACGTTCCGTCACATCATCTTCGTTTCCACTGTAGAGGTGATACCTTATATTTGGATACCGTACTTGTAAATCTTTTGCTACCCGTGCAATCTGTTTCATGGCTTCTGTTTCCCCACTACCTATGTAAACATCACCACTTATGGTTTCTTCCATGGAATGAAATTCTGCCTCTAATTTTTCGACCATATCAACGATTTCTTCTGCTCTTTTTCGCAGGAGCATTCCTTCATCTGTGAGAATGATACTGTGACTACTGCGGGTAAATAGTTTTTTTCCTAACTCTTGTTCAAGATCTTTTAATTGTCTTGACAATGTTGGTTGTGTAACATGCAAAAAATCAGCAGCACCCGTAATGCTTCCTTCTCTTGCAACCGTAAGGAAATATCGCAAAACTCTAAATTCCATCTGAACGCTCCTCCCTTATCAGTTTTAGTATAAATTTTTAATGAATGCTTATCAAGCATATCATGATATGAGATATAGGTATTGGCTATGTGAAATAGGCCCAGTTAGAATAAATAAAGAAGGATGAAGACAACAGGATGTTATCTACTATATTTGAGTTAATTCCTTTAAAAGAAAATGAAAATTAAATGTCCCTATGCTTTTATTGGGAGCATTTTATTTTGAGATAGGAGTTGTTTTTAATGAAAGGTAATAAATTGTTGATTTTCATATTAACCATTGGTGTTTTTGGCATCTTAAATACGGAGATGGGGGTGATTGGATTATTGCCTTCCATTGCTGATAACTTCAATGTCAGCATAGCAACAGCAGGATTAACGGTGAGTCTTTTTGCTTTAGCAATTGCTATATCCGGACCAACGATGCCGTTATTGTTATCCGGGATCAATCGGAAGAAGGTCATGTTACTTGTACTAAGTGTTTTCGTTGTCGGAAACATCGCATCCGTTTTTGTAACGGACTTTATCTTTCTATTAATCATTCGGATCGCGCTAGCTCTTTTTCATCCGGTTTACTGTTCTATGGCATTTACAGTAGCCGCTTCCTCAGTAAAACCTGAAGAAGCTCCAAAAGCTGTTTCGAAAGTATTCATAGGAATATCTGCCGGAATGGTAGCAGGCGTCCCGATTGCAAGTTTTATCGATAATGCTGTTTCGTATGAAATGGCGATGGCCTTCTTTGCTATAGTAAATGTATTTGTATTGGTCGCTACATTCATTTTCGTACCGTCTATGCCTGTTGAGGACAGACAATCTTACGGTGAACAACTTGCTGTATTAAAAAAATCTATTATATGGGTTTCTATAGCAGCAGTCGTTTTACTCAATGCCTCTGTATTCGGGGTATATAGTTATATTGCTGAGTACCTGGAAACTGTTACTGAAATGTCTTCAAATATGATCAGTTTAACGTTATTCGTGTTCGGTGGGGCAAATATTATTGGAAACATCGTTGCTGGGAAGATGCTTACTAATCATCCAATTAAGTCCATCTTATCTTTTCCTTTATTATTGAGTATCGTTTACATCCTTTTATTCTTCATTGGAGAGTTTGCCGTGCTTATGGTCATCATCACGTTCCTTTGGGGAATATTGGCTGGAGGGATTATGGCTAATATTAATCAATATTTGATCTCTTCTTCAGCTCCAGAAGCTCCTGATTTCGCGAATGGTTTATTTATATCTGCCTGTAACGTAGGTACAACAGTTGGCGCAGCTGCAGGTGGGTTACTTATATCAGAAATGGGTACACAATACGTTGTATTAGTGGGAATCTTATCATTGATTTTAAGTTTGGTCATTATTTTACTTAGAAACTACAGTTTTAGTTCTTCAAAACAAGTTTCTAAATCTGCTCTGGTCCGAGATTAGAAAATTTCTAGATAAGGAGTGAAAAAATTGAATAAAGTAAAAATTTCAGGAAGAAAAGTTTTTCCCATTGGCCTAGGCACTTATAATATGGGTGATAAAGCAGATACATTTGAACAAGAAGTAGAAGCAATAAGAGTTGGTCTTGATCATGGCGTTCAAGTTATTGATACTGCAGAAATGTATGGAGATGGAAATGCAGAGAGATTAGTAGCACATGCAATTAAGCCTTATAACCGTGAAGAATTATTTCTCATTTCAAAAGTTCTTCCTTCAAACGCCTCAAAAAAGCAAATACCGATCAGTGTAGAAAATAGTTTGAAAAGATTAAATACTGATTATGTAGATCAATACATACTCCATTGGAAAGGTTCTATTCCGATTGAAGAAACGATTGAAGCCTTGGAGAAAGTAAAAAGTGAGGGGAAAATAAAATCATGGGGAGTATCGAATTTAGATGTTGATGACTTAGAAAAAATAATGAAATTACCTGATGGAATAAAATGTGAATCAAATCAAGTCCGTTATAATTTGGGAGATCGAGGGATTGAATTCGATTTAATGCCTATGATGAGCAAACTTGAAATGCCATTAATCGCGTATGCTCCAGTTGCTCGTGGTGATCGATTGGGTACTAATCTAACGAAACAAAAAGTTTTAAAGGAAATTGCTGAAAAACATCATGCAACTTTTTTTCGAATTTTATTGGCATGGTGTATTCGAAATGGAAAAACAATTGCTATCCCACAATCTAGTAAAACTGCTCATGTAATAGATAATGTGAAAGCTGCTGAGATTCATTTAACACAGCAGGATTTGAGGCAAATAGACTCAGTCTATCCAAAACCTAGTATGAAACAGCCACTTGCTTTGTGGTAGAAGAGAATGTTCGGGTACTTGGAAAAGGCAAATTTTTAATTAATTCAAAAGATGAAACTAATTTAAAGAATCAACGTCAAATTTTAAAAAGAGGAGGTATTCATTGTACAAATTCATTCTTATACCACTGTTCATTTCTTTATCAATCATTTTACTTGGTTGTCAATCAAAAGAAAATGTATCGATTGAGATGGTTGCATTTAATAGCCTTACAGATGAAGAACAAGATTTAATCCCAGTGAGCCCGAAAGACTCAATTGTAAAGAAAGTAACTGTATCGGGTGATATAGAAACATTCATTGATGATAACTATCAAAAGGACGAAGTTTATTCTGTATCATTTAATCATTCCCAAATGAATTCTTCTGAAAGCCTTGTGGTGTTTGTTGATTTGGACAAGAAAACGGTCGTTGGGAAAGGAATTATCGGGAAATAAATAAATTGTTTTTTCTTCATCATAATGTGTTTCTGAAACATAACAAAAAATAGTAGCTCAATAAAGCAGAAAACAAGCTGTATTTCATCAATGTCTATGAAATCCAGCTTGTTTTCTGTTAATTAGTAATCTCTATTTTTCCCTTTTTATGAATATCTTCTGTCCCGGCATCCAACGCAGTCTTGTAATAAGTGCATTTATGTTCGATCAGCTCCATTGTTTTTTTCAGTTCCTCCATCTGTGCTTCTACAGTGGCTTTTCGTTCTATAAACATGTCATATCTTTGTTGTAATGTGGAATCCCCGCCAGAACACCAATCGATGAAATGTTTAATTTCCTTAATAGGCATTCCAGTGGACTTAAGACATTCAATAACCTTTAAAGCACTGATATCGGATTCTTTGAAAATCCTTGTTCCGCTTGATGTCCGTTCTACAAAAGGCATAAGCCCCTCTTTGTCATAGTAACGCAAGGTATACACTGTTAGATCTAATTCTTTTGCTACTTCACTGATAGAATATGTTTTCATCATATCTCTCCCCTATTATTAAAGGATATGAACCTCGAGTTAACTCTATATTTTGTGAAGTTTATCACGGGATTTAGTGGATGTCAAAGTCAATTTAAAGTGAATGTTGAAATTTTCAAAAAGAATAATATATATCACTTGACCTAGAGTTAACTATAAGGCTTACCATTGGTTTGCAAGAGAAAAAATAAACGTTCATTCTCTTGGAAATTCAATATATAGGAGGGCATTTATTATGATAACTGCTAAAGCAAGAGCTGTTGACGGTCCTGACAAACCATTCAGAGCAACTGAAATTGAACGGCGCGATCTTGATTCACATGATGTGTTAATTGAAATTAAATTTGCAGGCATTTGCCATTCTGATATTCATACCGCTCACGGTGAATGGGGGCCAGTGAATTATCCACTTGTACCTGGACATGAGATTGCGGGAATTGTTACAGATGTAGGACCAGAGGTTACAAAGTACAAAGTCGGTGACAGGGTAGGAGTCGGATGTATGGTTGACTCTTGCGGTGATTGTGAGAACTGCCGTAAGGGTGAAGAACAATACTGTTTAAAAGGAAATATTCCTACATACGCTGGTGTTGACAAATATGGTGAACCAACTCAAGGTGGCTATTCGACTCACATTGTTGTAACAGAAGGTTTCGTTGTGAAAATTCCTGACAACATTGAACTTGATGCAGCAGCACCATTACTTTGTGCGGGTATTACAACATATTCGCCATTAAACCATTGGGGAGCCGGGCCAGGTAAAAAAGTAGCGGTTGTCGGTTTGGGCGGTCTTGGTCATATGGCTGTCAAAATTGCACATGCCATGGGTGCTGAGGTTACTGTTCTGTCTCAATCATTGAAGAAAAAAGAAGATGGTCTGCAATTTGGTGCCAGTGACTACTATGCAACAAGTGATCCTGAGACATTTACGAAACTTGCCGGTTCTTTTGACTTAATCATTAATACAGTAAGTGCAAGTATTGATATTAGTGCGTACCTCTCACTATTAACATTAGATGGTACGTTGGTAAATGTAGGTGCTCCTGCAGAGCCATTGGCAGTAAATGTATTCTCTCTTATCGGTCATCGCCGCTCATTTGCAGGTTCAATGATTGGCGGTATTTGTGAGACTCAGGAAATGTTGGATTTCTGTGGAAAACATAATATTGTACCTCAGATTGAAGTGATTTCAGCTGATGAAATTGACGAAGCCTACAAACGCGTATTAGCTTCAGATGTTAAATATCGTTTTGTGATCGACACAAGTACAATATAAGTTGGGTAAACGATAAATTCTGACCGTTTTTTATTAAGGGTGTCCTAAACGTTAGTTGTTTGGACATCCTTTTGTATATATTTTTCTTCGATGTTTAGGCCACAAATAGACTTACGATAAACAATTCACAGGTAATGCATTATTCTCCTTATAGACTCACCATAGATATTAACAAATTCATTTCCCAAGGTTTGAATATCCATTATACTTTAATAAACTATGACATCGTTATGCATGGAGGTTAAAGGATATGAACTATGATGTAATTATAATTGGTGCGGGTTCAATGGGGATGGCAGCAGGTTATTACCTATCAAAAAGTGGAAAGAAAACATTATTGCTAGACTCTTTTCATCCACCTCACAACAAAGGTAGTCATCATGGAGAAACGCGGATCATTCGATATGCGTATGCCGAGGGTGAAGAATATGTACCTTTTATCCTTAAAGCACAGGAATTATGGAATGAATTAGAAAGAGATATAGGAAAGCCATTATTTATCCCGACAGGAGTGCTCAGCGTTGGGAATAAAGAGTCTAATTTTATTCAAAATACGATTTCAAGCTCTACTACATATTCGTTACCACTAGAAATGATGAATCCAGTTGAAGTGCAAAATCGGTGGTCAGGTATCACAATGCCTAACGATTTTATTGGCTGTTTTGAACCAACTTCAGGTGTTCTTAAATGTGAGGAAAGTATAAAAGCGTATCAAATGCTTGCAGAAATGAATGGTGCTACGATTCTTTCAAATAGCAGAGTGAAAGAGATTCATATTCAAGAAGAAAAGGTAACGATTAAGACTAGCGATAAGACCTTTCACACGGATTCATTGGTTGTTGCTGCAGGAGCATGGTCCGGCCATCTCCTTTCGATGCTGGATTTGGATCTTCCTCTTACACCGGTAAGAAAGACATTTGCCTGGTTTGATGCTATTGAAAAAATCTACAACTCTAACGATTTCCCGGCCTTTGCATTTGAGACTTCGCAAGGACTTTATTATGGTTTTCCAAGTGTTGATGGCGCAGGTTTGAAGGTTGGCCGTCATGATGGAGGAGAACGTATCAATCCAGATGAAGTGATGAAGCAGTTTGGTGAAATAGTAGAAGATGAAGAGGATTTGATTCAATTTTTGAATCAATATCTCCCTGAAATTGGTCGGTTGAAGTATGGGAAAACCTGTATGTATACACTTACTCCAGATGATAAATTTGTAATTGATGTACATCCTAAGTATTCCAACGTTGCCATTGCAGCGGGATTCTCAGGACATGGATTCAAATTTAGCAGTGCAGTTGGACAAGCTTTAAGCAACTTGATTGTTTCAGGTAAGAATGAAATAGATATTTCTCAGTTTTCGATAGATCGGTTTAATAATTGAAAAGCTGCTTGTGGTCTTTTTTGAGTTGATGAAGGGGTTTGCAGCTGAAAGAATACCTGTATCCTCCACTTTTGGGGTGAAAAACAATGATCACCTATTACTGTTTTACTTTATCTTAGTTTTCAAAGATGCGACATATTATATCCAGTAATGTTTAATATGAGGGCGATTCTTCATTCAGAAGATCGCTTATTTTCATTTTATAACAACCTTTAAAACCTTCGAATAGGACAAGAAGAATAGCTGAAAAGTTATAATCATTTTTATTTTTATGCTCACTTTCTCTACTTCTTCTTATTTTTAGGGTCTAAATACCCTGCTCTAAGAAACTGATTATATCGATCGATAAAATACTTGGCCTATAATCAGGGGGCAACAAAATCTACTTTAGAAAGGAAGGAAGCTTTTGAAGAAGGGGAGAGGGAGTTATCGACGGGTATTTTTTATTTTATTGACATGTGCCTTGGTTGTCTCATCTTTAGTAGGCATCCCACAAAATGAAAGGGCTTTCGCTAGTGGGGAAAGTGTATTTGATTCGATCTATGAAGCAGAAGAAGCTGCGATTAAAGAAGCGATCATTGACAACCAACATCCGGGCTATACTGGTACAGGTTTTGTTGATTATAAACCGAATGCTCCAGGAGGGACGATCACTTGGACCATTCCGGATATTCAGGCCGATGGAGAATATTCTTTCGTCTTCCGCTATGCAAATGGTTCAGCAGAAAATAGACCTGTTGAAATCACCGTTAATGACCAAATTGTTCGTGAGGAACTGGCTTTTCACTCAACTGGGGAGTGGACAAATTGGCAAACCGTTTCAATTAAAGTGGACCTAAATGCTGGTGATAATACCATTGTAGCAAAAGGGGTAGGTCCAAGCGGCGGGGCAAATATCGATCATCTGCGTATTCACAATTCTACTGAAGATCCAGATGATGATAGCCCTAAACCTATTGAAGTAGAACAAGTAGAATTACAGGAATTAGTGAATGGAGTAACTCTGAAGAAATTAAATGCTGCAGGTATGGTTGATACCTCTACACATACGGAAGGCGATCAGATGTCAAAACTAGCATTTTTCGCAGCCATCAATCGTGTTATGGGCTTCTATAACGAAGAAACTTATAAAAACTTTGAGGGAGATTTCTCAACAAACACGTGGTGGAGCTATGTATTAGAAGCAGCAACACAGGAGGGGTATATCACACAAGACCAAGTTGAAAACATAAAGGCAGAAGAGAAGATAACAAGACGAGAAGCTGCAGGTATTATAAGTGAAATTTTGGACTTAAAACCTGGAAAAGGAAACAATAACAATGCAGTAGGGGCAGTCGTTTCCAAAGGGATCATGTCAGGGAAGCCGGGTTTCGGTAAAAAAGATTATGTCACCATCGGTGAGGCAGCGAGAATCTTTGAAAAAATAGAAAAAGTAACAAATCCGCAGTCAAATGAGATTCATGTTGTGAATTCATTGTCTGTTACACCTCAATTAGTTGTTGTGATGTTGAATGGACAAGTAGAGAATTTTGATGTGAAAGCATTCGCAATAAAAGCCGCAACTGGATCTTTTAACGGATTAAATCCTTCCTTGGAGAATGTATATCCGACACGTGCGGCAGTTGGGAAAAATAAATTTGGTGATACTGTTGTTTTATATGAACTTCAGCAGCCGTTAAAAGATGGAAAGATTGCGAAAGAAGAAGATAATGAGTTTACTGGTGATCTTGAAGAAGCAACGAAACGTGCGAAAAACCTTGTGTCATGGCAGATGGATCATGGCGGATGGACTAAAAGTATGGATGAAGAATATAGCATGCCGTGGGATGGACAGGAAAAGCGCTCAACACAATTTGGACCCAATGGTGAAGAATTAGGTTCCATTGACAATAATGCAACGATCAAGGAAATTCGATATATTGCTGAGGTTTACAGGGAAACAGATGATGAAAAGTTGAAAGAAAGTATGTTAAAAGGTATTGATTTCTTACTTACAATGCAATATGAAACAGGCGGCTGGCCACAAGTTTATCCACAGCGAGGCGATTCTCCGGAGAGCTCTGTGTATTATTCTAATTATGTTACATTTAACGATAATGCGATGATTAATGTTTTACAACTGATGGATGATATAGTAAATGAAAAATATCCTTTTGATCAAAACATAGTAGATGATTCTTTAAGGAGTAAGCTTGAAGGATCTATGAATAAAGGGATTGACTATATTTTAAAATCTCAAATTAAAGTAGACGGAAAACTGACGGCCTGGTGTGCGCAGCATGATCCGGCCACATATGAAGCTCAGCATGCCAGGGTTTATGAACATCCATCGATATCTGGAAGTGAATCGGTGGGGATTGTGAAATTTTTAATGTCACGTTCTAATCAAACTCCCGAGATAGAACATGCGGTTTTAAGTGCGCTTCAATGGTTTGATGAAGTAAAACTTGAAGGAATTCGCTACGTAAGCGGGGACCCAAATGGGGTTTATTTTGTTGAAGATCCGGAAGCTGTGACATGGTACCGATTCTACGAAATTGGAACGAATAAACCAATTTTCTCCGGAAGAGATGGTGTCATTAAACGATCCATTCAAGAAATTGAAAAAGAACGTCGTGATGGCTATTCGTGGGGCGGAAGCTATGCAAAGCAGCTATTAGAAATAGCAAAAACAACAGGATACTTTGAAAACCGTGTTTATGTGGAGGTTCTACCTAATGAATTAGAGGATACCTATGGTAGAAAACTTGTTGAAGGGGAGGTAAATAGAGTGGAAGATGCGACAGATGAATTAAAGAAACTACATGTCAAATTGACAGTTTCAAAGGATGAGAGCGGAGATTATCAAACAGTCCAAGCAGCTATTGATGCTGTACCTGCCAATAATACAGACCCGGTTGAGATTTTTGTGAAAAACGGTGTTTATAAAGAGGTCATAAAAGTACCGGCAAATAAACCATTTATTACACTAGTAGGAGAAAGTGCAGAGAACACGGTTTTAACGT
Source organism: Bacillus sp. J37 (assembly GCF_000518865.1). Lineage (GTDB taxonomy): Bacteria > Bacillota > Bacilli > Bacillales > Bacillaceae > Metabacillus. The sequence continues at coordinate 56,172 of NZ_JAEK01000019.1, forward strand.
ATGATAACTACGCAAAAAAGGAAAGGCCTGAAGGTGGAACATATGGCACAAGTGGCAGCGCAAGTGTATATCTGTACGCAAATGACTTTACTGCCATAAATATGACAATGGAAAATTCCTTTGATGAACGGTTAGTAGAAGGTGGTTCACAAGCAGTTGCTGTTTATACACGTGGCGAACGAATGAAGTTTCACAATGTACGCTTCATAGGGAATCAGGATACACTTTATGTAAATGATGGAACTCAATACTTTAGTCAATGCTATATCGAAGGTGATGTTGATTTTATTTTTGGTGGAGCAAGAGCTGTTTTTGAAGAGTGTGAGATTGTCTCAGTTGACAGAGGCTCCAAAACAAATAATGGCTATATCACAGCCGCAAGTACGGACATCAACAAACCATATGGTTTTCTGTTTATCAATAGCAAATTAGTAAGCGAAGCCGCAGATGGTACAGTTTATTTAGGAAGACCTTGGCACCCTGGAGGTGACCCGAATGCGATTGCAAGTGTGGTCTTCAAAAACAGTGAGCTTGGACCGCATATTCACCAGAATGGGTGGACTGATATGTCAGGCTTCAGTGCAAAAGATGCGAGATTTTTTGAGTATCAAAACGAGGGGCCTGGTGTTAATCTTTCACGTCCTCAATTAACGGATGAAGAGGCTGAGCTTTATACTGTTGAGAATGTGTTAAATGGGTGGAATCCGAAGCAATAGGCAGGGAAAATCAAGTTGCTTGGATGGTGTTATATAAAATCTCTGTTTATTTTATTCGTTATTGGGGATTATTCTTAATAGTCTTACTTATAAGGAGAGATTTTATGGAGTTTGATGGGAACAAAATAAAAGAAAAGGCCATAACAGCATTTAGTAGGTTGAAAGATAATATGAAGGGAACCTTTTATGATATGGCTGAAATTCCTTATTCTTCCGTCCAGCAACTGGCTGAGTTCATTCAGATGCACCCTGACACAAAGATAAGCACGAAAAATTTGCTTGGCAATACTTATACATTTTTTAGGCTGAAAACTAACGACAAACACTTCTATTTAGAAACCAATAATGAACGTATCTTACAAATGGATGGTTATTTAAACGGAAAAGAATTCGTCTCGTATCGATCCTATCGCAATGATCATTTGGATACACCTATAAAACTGATTTAATCATGAAAAATGGGCTTTTTTCATACAGAAGGAAGCCCATTTTTTCTCTATATTTTAACAGAAAAACGATTGTCGTTTAGGATGGTATCTACGATTTCTCCTGTATGTTTTAGAGTCGTATCATATAAAAATGATTTATTAGAAGGAAGCGATTCCAGTTTCTTTAATAAAAATAAAGAGCGATCGATTGACTCGTGATCCCCACGCGAATGGATACGTTCGATGAGTTTTTCTTTATCCGCCCTTAAGACAATATATTTCAATGTTACTGGCAGGTCGTTTATCTGCTGACAAAACAACTCGAGCTCATCTTCCACCACAAAGTCAATGACGATGTTAAAGCCATGTTGAGTAAAGTTCTTCGTTATGGCAAGGATATTCTCCCACGTTAGTCTTAATCGGTGTTCCCATGAAGTATCTGAACCATAATCAAACATTTGTAAAATATAGTCACCATGAATAAGAACACAGTTCGAAACATTTTGAGCAAGTACTTTAGATGTTGTTGATTTTCCAACCCCGATTGGACCTGATACGAGATAGATGATGGTTTGGTCTAACATTGTAACATCCCTCCTAAGCTAAACAGTATATAATTTACTTTCATATTAGCATAAAATCTCGATGCTTCTAAGCTAATGGCTGATCATTTAAAACAAAGAATAAGGGACAGTCCTGCACTATATATAAGTGCTAAGAACTATCCCTATACAAACTTCTTAATTGAATTAATTATGCCACCTTATCCCAACCTGAAATATCCTCATCAAGCTGCAGATTCTTAGCCCGAGCCTTCTTAGCAGCACGGAAGAATAGGACAAGCAGGATTGCCGTTCCGATCACACCGCCATACCATGAAACATCCATTGATAAGCGGAAGCCGATTTGGGCATTAAGGATATAGGTAATCACCATAACGAGCATGAACGATCCCGGGATAAGTGATACCCAGTAGTTTTTCTTTGCAATATATAAATACATGGCTCCAACAAATAATGCAATTACCGCTGTAGCTTGGTTAGCCCAGCTGAAATATCTCCATAAGATGTTAAAGTCAATCTGTGTCAGGATCAATGAGATAACAAATAACGGTACCGCGATCCATAAACGGCTCGAAAATTTCTTTTGGGCGATGTTCAGGTATTCAGCAATAATCATACGTGCACTACGGAACGCAGTATCACCGGATGTAATTGGTAAAACGACAACACCAAGCACGGCAAGTGTACCGCCGATGGCGCCGAGCATCGTTGTTGAAACTTCACTTACAACCGCACCAGGACCGCCTGCTGCAAGCACTTCATTTAAACCGTTATAGCCGTCAAACAAGCTCATCGATGCTGCTGCCCAAATCATGGCAATGATCCCTTCAGCAATCATCATGCCATAGAAAATTTTACGTCCTTGTTTTTCATTTTGCGTTGTACGCGAAATGATAGGTGTTTGTGTAGCATGGAAGCCTGAAAGAGCACCACAAGTGATCGTGAAAAAGATCAATGGAAAAATAGGTGCGTTATCAGGATGGAAATTTTGGAATGAAAGCTCAGGAATTGGTGCTCCTGTTACGATTAATCCAATGCCTACACCAAGTGCACTGATTACAAGCAATGCACCAAAGTACGGATATAAACGACCGATAATTTTATCAACGGGTAAGAGTGTAGCTAAAATATAATAAAGGAAAATAAATCCAATAATTAAGCCTAATGCGATCTTGCCATCCATTAATACATGTAAAAGACTTGCAGGTGTTGAAACAAACACGGTTCCTACTAAAAGAAGAAGCAGGACTGCGAATGCGTTTACAACATGTCTCATAACTTTTCCAAGAAACTTACTAGCAAGCTCAGGTAAATGGGCGCCGCGGTTTCGGATTGAAATCATCCCTGTTAAATAGTCATGGACAGCCCCGGCAAAAATACAGCCGACAACGATCCAGATAAAGGCAGCCGGTCCGTAAAGCGCCCCCATAATCGGACCAAAAATAGGTCCTGTTCCTGCGATATTTAACAATTGAATGAGTGAATTCTTCGATGTGCTCATTGGAACATAGTCAACGCCATCGCTGTTCACATATGCAGGAGTTGCACGACTTTCTTTCACCCCAAACATTTTTTCAATGAATTTACCGTACGTAAAATAACCTATAATTAAAAGAGCAATACCTCCTAAAAACGTAAACATCATGACTCCCCCTTTTTTTGTGAATGCGTTTACATAAAGTATAATAGAATACCAGTTTGAAAGGGGGAGTTTGAGACCAAAAGGTCAAAAACAGAGGTTATCATGTTGAAAATCAGAATTAAGATGCAAGGAAAGGGGCTAAATTTCCAAGTGTATTCTTAGTGACTTCACATAATTTCTGCTAACGGCCAACATTTCGTCTCTCCCTTCGATTTGCAGCTGATATGCACCATTAAACCAAGGGGTTAGTTTTGAAACATATGATAAGTTTACAAGATAGCTCTTATGTATTCGAAAAAAATCGAAAGCAACGAGTCTGCTTTCCAGGTCCTTAAGAGGTGTTTTTGTTTCAAATTCTCCAGTTTTTGTAATCAGCTTCGTTACTTTTTCGTCCCTGTATATATACAGGATGTCTGCAGGATCAAGATAAAAAATCTCACCCTCTGCTTCAACTGGAAGTTTTCCGGAACGTTTACCTGTCTCACCTTCATCGTTATTTACTAATTTTTTTTCAATCCGCTGAATGGTTTCTTGTAACTGATCTTCATCATAAGGTTTTAATAAATAATCAATTGCATCATAGCGGAACGCTTCTGCAGCAAATTGCGGATAAGCTGTTGCGAAGACAATAAGCGGGACTTTTTTCAATTCCATTAGTGCTTTTGCTGCTGCCATTCCATTCATTTTTGGCATTTCTACATCTAAAAAAACAACATCAGGCTGAAGCTGAAGAGATTTCATAACGGCCGCTTCACCAGATTCTGCTTCACCAACAATGTTGATCGATGGGAACTCCTGTAATAAATGTTTTAGCTCATCTCGGCTATATAATTCATCATCAACAATTAATGTCTTTATGGTTGATTTCATTTGTTTTTTCCTCCACTTCATATGGAATTGAAAAGGAAATGTCTGTGCCTTTATCAGGTTCGCTTGCAATTTTTAGTGCTGCAGCTTCTCCGAACATCATTGTCAGCCTTCGATTTACATTATAAATGGCAAGACCGCTTCCTTTCTCGGATTGTATCGGAGTTTGCGAAAGTTGATTGGCCAGTTCTTTACTCATTCCTTTTCCATTGTCTTTTACACTTATATAAGTGATGTTCTTTTTCTTTCTTATTGTAATATTCAACAAACAGTTTTCCTCTTTATCCTTGAAGCCATGTTTCATTGCATTTTCAACAAGTGGCTGCAGTGTTAGCGGAGGTATGCATTGATGAATGGCTCCATCATCTATATCATAGATAATGGTCAAGCGATCAACAAAACGGGCTTCCTCAATCGCAAGATATGCTTTTACATGTCGTAATTCCTGCTCCAACATAATCTTAGTATGTGTTGTCACAGTCAGATTTTGACGTAAAAAATGTGACAACGAAACAAGCAATTTACGTGCTTTTGCCGGATCAATACGGACAAGGGAAACGATTGTATTAAGTGTATTAAATAAAAAGTGCGGGCTGATCTGTGCTTGCAGTGCCCTGATTTCTGTTTCTTTTGCAAGCTGGTAAGCCTTATCTGCTTCAGAGATTTCAAGCTGATTACTGATCATCGAACTAAGCCCGGTAATTAACTCCATCACAACATTCGTTATTTCTTTTTCAGAACGAAAATAAAATTTTAATGTGCCGATTGGTTTATTTCGTAACTTTAAAGGAGCAATTACAGCTGCACCGAGTGGGCAACTTTCATCACGACAATGAATGGAGCGTTGATTCGCGACAACAATCTTGTCCTGCTTGATCGCATCAATCGTAATCTTTGTCTGTATTGGGCTTTCTGCACGGTGATGATCATAGCCAAGACCAACATGTGCGAGAATTTCTGTAGTATTCGTAATCGCCACGGCACTTGACTTGATTTCATTATGGATAATGTGACAAACGGCACCAGCTGAATCAGTGGTGAGACCGTTGCGCAGATACGCTAGCGTCTGGTCGGCAATTCGCAATGTTTTCTGGGCCTGCATAGCACCGGCCTTTTCTTCTTCATTAAATACGCTTTTAATAATCAATAGAAAAAGCGCAGATCCGACTCCGTTCGCAAAAATCATAGGAATACCGATCATTTCGACTAATGCAACAGCCTGTTCAAATGGGCGTGAAATGAGCAGTATGACAACCATTTGCAATGTCTCGGCTAATGCTCCAATCAAAAAAGCGGAACGTAACTTTACATGTTTGTTCGTTTTATGAAAGAATCCGGCGATCACTCCTGCTAGAATGGTAGCAAGACCACAGGAAATCCCCGTAAATCCGCCTAATGTGATCCTATGAAGCCCTGCAATTAAACCTGCACCAACCCCGACTTTGTATCCGCCGAGAAGCCCGCCTAAAACAACACCAATTACGCGCGAATTGGCAATTGCTTCATCTGTGGAAAGATCAGAAGGAAGACGGTTAAATTGGAGGGTTTCTGTACTAAGGCTCAAGCCTGAATATGTACCTATAATGCCGAAAAAGCCAAAGAAGATGATTGCCGTCACATTCTGTTTACGATTAAGCTGATCATGATAAATCATCTCACGGAAGAATTTGAATCGCGTTAAAATAAAGGCAATCATGACAATGATACCAAGGCGTTCGACCATTGTGAGTAATAAATCAAACATGTGAAAAACCCCTTTTGAAAATGGAAACTGTCCCTAAAGTTACCTTTCCCGGTTGATGATTTAGTCTAGTAAGGTTGTAAAACAATCGTTCGTAAAAAAATATTTGATATCACCTTTAAATTTACCAAAACTCTGTCAGGGAATCCACATATCGTATATAGTTAAGAAAACGAGCTGTTATCTTAAGTATTTGTAAGGTATTTGAAAAGGAGGGATTCTCATGGATATTAAACTCGAAATATTAGAAGGTGAACATGTTAAACTTTTGCCTATGCAAAAGCATCACATACAAGGGCTATACGAAGCAGGGTGTGATCGTAATATATGGACTCACTTACCTAAGGAGATAGCAAGGTTTGAGGATATGAAGGATTTTGTGGAATCTGCTCTTTATAATAGGGAAAAGGGCACGGAATTTCCTTTTGTCATTACACAAAAAGAAACCAACAAAATAATTGGTAGCACACGCTTTCTAGATATCTCCCCTTTAAACAAAACACTAGAAATAGGCTGGACCTGGTTACATCCATCTGTATGGGGAACACAAATAAATGAAGAATGCAAATATCTTTTATTAAGCTATTGTTTTGAGGAGCTTGGAGCTATTCGCGTCCAATTCAAAACAGATGAACGAAACTTTAGATCTCAAAAAGCTATCGAGAGAATCGGCGGAATGAAGGAAGGAATCTTAAGAAATCACATGATCAGAAAAGATGGAACATACCGGAATTCTGTATACTACAGTGTAATCGAAAGTGAATGGGATGAAGTAAAAGAAAAAAACTTTTTAGATTGTTCGATATCTATTAAATAATAGATATGTGTTTTCTTTTTCCACAAGAGTGTTCATTTGGATACTATTTTTAAAGTCGGTAGTGGAATGGAGCGGAAGGCACTAAGACTCCTGCGGGAAGTAGAGGAAAGGCTCAGGTTCCTCCCCGGCGCGGAGTGTCTGGAGCGCAATGGAACGGCTAAATTTCATCTTCAAATGCATTAAAAAGCAACAAAGTATGCAGAAGAACCTAATGATGATAATAAATGAAAGAAATACCTAAGCTTTTTATCTATTTAATCAAGAGATTATGATTACAAACGAGGTGATCCCCCATGATATTAGTCAGTTCTTGTTTAGCTGGTTTAGAGGTAAGATATAATGGTACACATTGTTTAAATAACAAGATCAATAAACTAATAGAAGAAAAAAAGGCAATCCCCATATGTCCTGAACTACTTGGCGGTTTTTCAACCCCCAGAGAACCTGCTGAAATCATAGGCGGTAATGGAGAAGATGTATTGGATGGGAAAGCTAAAGTAATCGAGAAATCAGGTAGAGACGTAACTGAATTATACATAAAAGGTGCATACACGACTTTACAACAAGCTAAAAATGTAAAGGCAACAGTCGTTGTCCTTAAGGAATATAGTCCATCCTGTGGAAGTTCGATGATATACAATGGTAAATTTTCAGGAGAGAAAATTGCCGGAAATGGAGTCACAACTGCCTTATTAAAACGAAACGGTGTAAGAGTAATCTCAGAAGAACAGCTTGATGATCACTCAATTTCTGTTTAAAAGAAAAACCTTCCGATCATGAACATTCACGAGCGGAAGGTTTGATATCAAAAGAATTAAACCCCTGGAAACCAACCAGGTGTGTTGATAATAGCATTCCACAGAGGATCAGGAATGACTAACTCCTCCTGTTTATCTTTATCAATTTTTGTAACAATATCAGCTTCTTTTCCTTCTGCAATTTTTTGTACCCAATCAGGATCAATAATTAATTCTCTACCAAGTGCCAGAAGAGGGATTCCACTTTCAAATGCGTTACGCGCATCTTCAGCTGTATAAATAGAACCCACCCCTATAAGAGGAATTCTGTTATTTATTGTTTCCTTAAGATAATCAATTCTAGTTTTCGTTAAATCCTCAACACCTCTTCTTGGTGTTGAAAAGAAATCCATTAATGATACATGCAAATAATCAAGGCCTTTTTCAGATAAAGCATCAACTAAAACAAGTGTTTCATCCATTGTAATCCCAGGTGTTTCAGGTTCCTCCGGAGAAAAACGATACCCAACAATAAATGGGGTTTTTGCATGCTCCTGAACTGCTTTTTTCACTGAATCCACAATTGCCAATGGAAATGTCATTCGTTTTTCAAGACTTCCACCAAATCGATCATCACGTCTATTCGAATGAGGGGAGAAGAATTGTTGAATTAAATATCCGTTTGCTCCATGAATTTCAACGCCATCAAATCCTGCTTCGATCGCACGACGGGTTGTTTCTCCAAAGGCATGGATGATTTCTTCAACCTCAGTCTCTGTTAATGGTCTTGGTTTTACATCAGGCTCATCTGTGGAAACACCGCCTTTTTCAGCAGGAACATCACTTGCACTGACAATTTCACCATTAGGAACTAATTCCGGAGGACACATTCTTCCACCGTGGAAAATTTGCAGTACTGCTTTTGCACCTTGATCTTTAATGTTTGTTGCTAACTTCCTTAAGCTTGGGATCATTTCATCAGTGTCAGCACCGAATTCACCGTGAAATCCTTTACCATTTGGAGTGACATATGTACAAGCTGTAATCACCATGCTGACTCCTTTAGAACGTCTTGCATAGTAATTCACCTCTGCATCTGTGACAGTACCATCTGGATTAGAAGAGAAATTTGTCATCGGTGCCATGACAATTCTGTTTTTTAATTGAATTCCATTAGGTAATGTATAGGAAGATAATAAAGCTTCATTTTGCTCTTTCATCAAACTTGTTCCCTCCTTCATGAGAATACGGCTATGATAAAATACCAGATTTGATTTGTACATCAATATGCTTCACTTAACTTTTAAAGTTTATGAAAAATAATGGGGAATCTATTGTTTATCAAATGCGGTGTAAGCCACTTTTCTTTAGTAATATCCCTAAAAAAATCTTACGTACTAAATAAAACAAGCGCTAATTTTTGTAAGGATTAGCACTTGTTTTATGGAGAATTAATGTTGTTTTTCGAATGCCAGCTTTAAACCAAAACCTATTAAAACAAGACCAGTTGCTTTATCCATGATCTTCTGCACCTTTTCCGTCAGAAGCCATTCACGTAGATAATTGATAAAAAAGACATATAGAAAGAACCACGTGATTGAAAGCAATGTGTAAACGACACCCATCGTGATAAATTGAACGGTGACATTTGAACCTGCATTTACGAATTGAGGGAGAAATGTGATAAAGAACATGGCCACTTTAGGATTTAGAACATTTGATAAAAATCCTTGTTGAAAAGCAGATTTCTTTTTAAAGGTAGAACCTGGTGCTATCTGGAGATCTTGATCATTCTTTCTTTTAATAAGAGATGAAATGCCAAGATATAGTAAATAGATGGCACCAACATACTTTACAATGTCAAAAGCAAGGGCTGATTGTAAGAGTATGGCTGATAGGCCAAATGCGGCGGCAAATGTATGAACCAATGATCCTGATGTAATTCCTAAAGCCATTTTGTAGCCATTTTTCCGTCCGTCAGCAATGGTTCTTTTTGTAATGAGTGCTGTATCAACACCAGGGCTCATAACGACAAATAATGTAAGAACTAAAAAAGTGAGAAAATCATTCATTAATTATCACTCCTTAATCACTTGATACAAGATAGTCAATAAAATATAATTTAATTATTGTTAAGTGTAGTTTAACACATTTTAATTGATTGTGTTAAATGTAATTTAAATAAATTAAGTGCTATTTAATTACAGGGGGCGTCATGGAAAATATTGATATCGGGAAAAAAGTTGAACGATTTAGGAAGGAAAAGGGACTTAGTAGTCGGGAATTAGCCAAATTAGCTGAAATCACTCCTTCCATGTTAAGTCAGATAGAAAGAGGATTAGCCAATCCCTCCATACAAACTCTTAAGGTTTTGGCTAAAGTTCTTGAAGTACCAACATTTAGTTTTTTACTTGAAGAGACAAAAACATCAGATTTAGTGGTGAGGTCTAATCAAAGAAAAAGCATGATTGTAGAGAATATCACGTATGAGCTTGTTTCTCCAGAGTTTACCGGGACCCTTGCAACGGCCATTATGAATCTTCCTCCAAATTCATCTTCTTCAGAGAAGCTATTAGAACATAAAGGAGAGGAAGTTGCCTTTATATTGGAGGGGAAAATTAAAATCTATTTAGAGGATGATGACTACTTATTAGAAGCGGGAGATAGTGTTAGAATACCAAAACATATGAAGCACATGTGGGAGAACCCGTTTGGTGAAAAAGCAGCTATCTTATTTTCTGTAACCCCACCAGCTTTTTAAACTATAAAAATGATAGAATCAGGAGGTCCACATGAGATGCGGTTCAAAATGCTTTGTAGTCGAGATGGAGATAAGAGGAGAAGTGCGAAGGGAAGCAGTCACAGCGAGAACATCCGTTGATGCAAGGAAAACGATCCGGATTGAATATGGAGCAGAAGCACAAATTTTATCTGTTAGGGAAAAAAATAAAAAAGAGAGATGAAAATTCACTTTCCACAAGTCAATATTTAGCTTTTTTAGGGTATAGTGGCATCATTTGATTCCACTATATTTTAAATTGTGCACAATTTAATTGTTGACATTGTAACTAGGATTGATTATGATAAACTTACGATTTAATTAGTTGTGTAAAATTTAATTTTAGAAAACATACTTTTATAGAGGAGTGTTTTATATGTCAAATGTTTTATTTACTTCAAGTGTTTCTGCAGTAGGCGGAAGAGAAGGACGTGTTCAATCTAAAGGTGGAAACCTAAACTTAGAAGTGGCTATGCCGGGTACTCCACGTGCGAAGTCAAATCCGGAAGCAACCAATCCTGAGCAATTATTTGCTGCAGGCTATGCTGCCTGTTTTGACAGTGCTTTACAAATGATTTCACGTAAACAACGTATTACATTCGAGTCTGAAGTAACGGCTCATGTTAGTTTACTTAAAGATGAAATTGACCAAGGGTTTAAACTGGGTGTGACACTTCATGTAAAGGGAACGGGGATTGAACAAGCCACTCTTGAAGAACTTGTTCATAAAGCTCACGGCTTTTGTCCTTATTCAAAAGCGACGAAAGGGAATATCGATGTTCGTTTAGAATGTGAAGCAATTTAACTTTGTCATTGGTTCTGTAGGAAATAAAATATACAAAATCAAAATCATAAAAACCCAATTAAAACAAACTAGAGTTCGAGTCAAATGAGGTTTTCCTTTCAGGAAACCTTTTTTTGTGCTCAAATTTTCTATTGAGTGCTAGTTTAATACAAAAAATGCAAAAATCGTACTTTTTATCTCTTGCTAAAAACCTATAATTAGAAAATGAAAACACTTTCATATACGCGTAATGAAAGAGTTACTACAAGAATATGGGGGTCAAAGATATGGAAGAAGCAAAGCAGGAATACACCCCGCTTCCAAGCGGAGAAAAAAATGAAAAAGCTCCTTTTGGTGTGAAGGATAAGATTGGCTATTTGCTCGGTGATCTTGGAAATGATTTCTTCTTTATGCTTGTTAGTGCTTTTTTAATGGTTTTTTATACAGACATTTTTCATATTAGTGCAGCACTTGTAGGAATGTTATTTCTGGTAGCTCGCTTATGGGACGCGGTCGCTGATTTTGCCTGGGGTCGTTTTATTGATACAAGAAAACCAACCGCACAGGGGAAATTCAGACCATGGATTTTGCGAATGTCATTTCCACTTGTATTAACAGGTGTGCTTATGTTTGTTCAAATTCCCGGTATGTCTGACGGATTTTATCTGGCATGGGCATTTGTCACCTATATTGTGTGGGGTACGCTTTACAGTACAGTGAACATTCCGTATGGATCAATGGCATCTGTTATTACAGACAATCCGGTTGAACGGACCACTCTCTCAACGTGGAGAACAATGGGGGCAATGTTGGCTGCCTTGGTTATTAATGTACTTGGTCCACTAGTTGTATTCGTGGATAACGAGATCAACGCAGACCGTATGTTGATGGTCGCAGTGTTGTTTGGCATACTTGCTATTACTTGCTACATTGGATGTTATAAGCTGTCAACAGAGCGCCTTGTTGCACAGGATCCGAATCAGCAAAAGGGCAGTATGAAAGTAACAATGAAAGGGATGCTTAAGAATAAGCCGCTAATCTGGATTTTAATTGCTTCCCTGATTTTTATGGTAAACACAATGCTGATTAATGCAGTAAATGTGTATTTATTTAAGGATTATTTCGGTAATGCCACAGCGTTGAGTATGATTGGACTAGTTCAGACTGGAGCAGTTTTCATTGCGATTCCACTTGTAAAACCGATGGTTAAGAAACTAGGTAAAAAAGAAACAGCCGCAATCGGAATGGGACTTGCTGCAGTTGTATATTTTGTCTTGTACTACTTAAAAGATTTATCTGCAATTGAATTTGTGGCTTTCTCAGCAGTCGGAATGTTTGGTTTTGCTTTTTTTAACCTTGTTATTTGGGCGTTTGTGACAGACGTCATTGATTATCATGAATATGTAACCGGTTTACGAGAAGATGCAACCGTTTACTCCGTCTATTCTATGGCACGGAAAATTGGTCAGGCAATCGCAGGCGGTGTAGGAGGCTTTGCTGTTGCAGCGGTCGGGTACGATGCAGCGCGTGCTGCCCAGACACAGGAAGCGTTAAATGGGATTCACTCACTCGCCACGCTCGTGCCATCTATCATTTACGGCTTGATTTTCCTTATTCTTGTTTTCTTGTATCCTCTGAATAAACAAAAAACAAATCAGCTGGCAGTTGATTTGGCTGAAAAACGAAAAGAACAAGGTTAAACAAACAGAGGTGTCCCTTAATGAGGCACCTCTGTTTTTTAGTTACCATACGACCGCCATTTCCCTGGAGGCATGCCGGTGAATTTTTTGAACACACGGATAAAATAAGCAGCGTCTTCAAAACCACATTTACCGGTGATGTGTTCAATAGAAGCATTGTCTTTCTTCAATAGCCGCTTTGCTTTTTGAATGCGGAGCTGATGGACAAATTGACTCATTGTAGACCCGGTTTCTTTTTTAAATTGGCGTGCAAGATGTGAAGGATGAACGCCTAGTTCGTCTGCAAGTTCCACGGCATCAAATGGTTCCGTAAAATGGCTATGAAAATAGCGAACAGCTTCTTTAATCAGCATGGAGTAGCCGTTTAATTGATTTTGACGGACAAGGTGACAATATTCAATTCCCATTGTTTCCTGAAGCTTGTTCAGAGAATGAACGCTGTTTATTCTCTCAATAGAGATTGCAAATTTTTCAGATAGATAATGCAGCAGTATAGGTGGAACTCCACCGCGTTCCGCTGCCAGCCTGAAGGTCGTATTTAAAATAATTAAGCTGTTTTTAATGGCTCTGAGCGGTTTATTGGGAAAACGGGACGAAAAGTCAAATAAATTTCCGGTTTTATTATTCAGCATTTCAAGTGACTCAGCATCTCCTGTTTCAATTGCATGGATCATATCATTGTTAATCTTATATCGCAGATTAATAATCGAATGGTCAGCTTCTTCTTCACGTGTTTTTGAATCGGAAGAAGGGGACTCTGTTGCTTCAATTGACGAAATTGGAACGGCTTCCATTTGTTTTAGATGCATGAGCAGACTTGCTGCACTGTGTTGGGCAGCTTGGTTTAAAATTGGCAGGTTTCGTAATGTATGTTCATTCAGTGAGCCTGTTTGTTCATGTGGAAGCTGAGTTAAGAAAGGTCCTGCAATAACTGCTGTGTCCGAATCATATGCACATCCCATATAAACGATCTGATCGTGATGACAGAAATGACAAATAGTAGGCTGCTGATGGACAACTCCAATAAGAGCATTGAATGCTGCTTTGTTCAGATGATCAGGAATGGAATGTGGAGCATGAAGGGTAATCATTGAACCGGAAGCTTCAAAAGCGTATATATTCATATGTGTTAGTTGAAAAAAGGACATAATGGACGAAGATAATTGAAAAGAATCACCCATTTTATCATCTCCTGGTTAAAAATGTTCAATAAATGCAAAAATAGTTATTTTTCAACTTGATTATACGCCTTATAATATTATCTGTAAACACTTACAAAAGAGAGGTGCACTTAAATGTTATATCCGATTTTAACAGATACACGTACAGTGATTGACTTAAATGGAATCTGGAATTTTAAGCTTGATAAAGGGAATGGCTTTGACGAAAATTGGTATTCTAAACCTTTGACAAATACAATGAGCATGTCTGTTCCATCATCTTTCAATGATACAGGACTTACAGCAGATATCCGAAACCATGTCGGTTGGGTCTGGTATGAGAGAGAGGTTACTGTTCCCGCTATTTTAACTTCTGAGCGTATTGTACTCCGCTTTGGTTCTGCAACACATAAAGCGAAAGTTTATGTGAATGGAGAACTTGCCGTAGAGCATACAGGTGGTTTTACACCGTTTGAGGCAGAAATTAATCGTTTTTTGCAAAAAGGACAAAACCGTCTGACAGTTGCAGTGAATAATATTGTCGATGAATCAACCCTGCCAGTAGGTTTTTACTCAGAAGTAGAAGTTGACGGCATCGGAAAAAGGGCGAAAAACAATCCAAACTTTGATTTCTTCAACTACGCCGGCATTCATCGCCCGGTAAAAATTTATACAACACCCAAAATCTATGTAAAAGATATTACAGTTATAACTGAACTTGATGGTACAATTCAGTATAAAGTTGAGGCAGAGGGTGAAGCAGAAGTAAGAGTAAAGGTCCTGGATGAAGACGGTCAGATTGTGGCTGAAGCAGTTGATTTGGAAGGCTCTGTTACAATTCCGGAGGTTAGACACTGGGAACCGTTAAATGCTTACTTATATACATTGCGTGTGGAACTTTTGCAAAATGGTGAAGCCGTAGATATATATGACCAGTCAATTGGAGTTCGTACTGTTGCGGTAAGAGACGGTCAATTTTTAATAAATGAAAAGCCGTTTTACTTTAAAGGATTTGGTAAGCATGAAGACACACCTATTCATGGACGAGGCTTTAATGAAGCAGCAAATGTGCTCGATTTTAACTTAATAAAATGGATTGGCGCCAATTCATTCCGCACTGCTCATTATCCTTATTCAGAAGAAATGATGCGCCTTGCTGACCGAGAAGGAATTGTTGTCATTGATGAAACCCCTGCGGTCGGAGTTCATTTAAACTTCGCAGCTACATTGTTCGGTGAAAGAGAAAAGCGTAATACATGGGAACATATTGGCACGAGAGAAGCACATGAACAAGTGATTCGAGAGCTTGTAGAACGAGATAAAAATCACCCATGTGTTGTTATGTGGTCTGTAGCAAACGAACCGGCTTCAGAAGAAGAAGGTGCACGCGAATATTTTGAACCATTAGTGAAGCTGACAAAAGAGCTTGATCCGCAAAAGCGTCCGGTAACCATTGTTACACATCAATGGTCGAATCCGGAAACAGACAAAATCGCTGAACTTATTGATGTACTCGCACTGAACCGTTATTATGGCTGGTATGTTGATAGCGGGGATTGGGAGATGGTTCGTCAGAATATCCGTAAGGAATTTGACGGCTGGAAAAAACGCTGTCCAGGCAAACCGATCATGTTCACTGAATATGGGGCAGACACAGTAGCCGGCATGCATGACGTAGATCCTGTCATGTTCACAGAAGAGTTCCAGGTGGAATACTATCGTGTAAACCATGAAATCTTTGATGAATATGATGAATTCATTGGTGAACAAGTGTGGAACTTCGCTGACTTTGCAACAAGCCAAGGAATTATGCGTGTACAGGGGAATAAAAAGGGCATCTTCACCCGTGACCGTAAACCGAAGGCTGTCGCACATGATATACGTAAGCGTTGGAAAAGTATACCTGAATTTGGATATAAAAAAGTTAAAGAACAGCAGATCTAATTTTGTGAATTTGAAAGTGGCCACACATCTTTGAAAGATTTGTGGCTTTTATATGCTCCTAAGCTTCCTTAACTAGACTTATCTTATTAACTAAACCCTTTAGCGCAGCTGCCTTCGTTACTCTTTTAAATAATAAGTAACCTACCACAGCACCTAGTGTATTTGCAATAAGGTCATTAATATCGGAACTTCTACCATTCCCTAGTGTTGCTTTAACGACTGCTTGAATCACTTCAAAAGACAAGCTAATCAATAATCCATGATAGGCAACCTTTTTCAATGAATGATATTTTTTATTAAGTAAGGGCAGGTACATGCCAAACGGTACCATCATGATGATATTTAGTAGAAATGTTTTGAGATCAATTGTTACTAGTGGAATAAAATTAATAGACATATACCAGGGAGTTAGATTTGCGTATTTTCCTATATTTACATTTATAGGGAAGAAAACTAAATGTACCATACATAAAAAATAAAGAAAAAAGGATGTTAAAAGGAGAAATTGCCCCAAGCTGTTTTTATTTCTAAGAAACGTTTCAACCATCATAAACAGTAAGATGCCAATAAAAATTGGGACAAGGACATACCACGAATGAATTGTAAACATAATTGAATCTTCCACTATTTTTCCTCCAAATGTTAATTTTTTAAAATCTATATGTGAGCAGAATTTATTACGTTCTGGAATGCTTACAGTATAGTCAATCATTTTTAAGTTTTTATTAAGAAATGTGCAAGGATTTATTAATCTTCTAGTATAAATTTCTTAAAAAGTATCCATACAACTAGAAGAGATTTTGATGTGCTGGTTCCTTAATACAAAGGAACTCTTATCAGGACGGTCTTATTTGAAGGATTTAACGAGAGAGGATAGGGGATCAATGAAATCTGTATTTCCATAGAGTTGATACCAATAAAAATAGACCGTAACTTAGTACATAGTGAACGAGATCACCATGACCAGTACAGTCAAACGAAGGCTAGTAAGTTTATTTAGTTGAGTAATATTCTGAAATAAAAGATCGATATGAATCAAGAGTTGGATAACCATCGAAATTTGATAACATACCATGAATAACTGGTAATCTAGGTTTTTCCTTTCCAATTTCCTCTTTTAATACTTGAAAAGTAATGACTAATTCATCTGACCCTAGTTTTTCTATTTCTTCTTCAAGATTCTTCAGTACATTTGACATGGATGGATGATCAGAGAATAAAAAATTAGCCAAAATGGATTCTGCTTTATCCTTTGTTAAGAAGGGTTTGTCTTTATGAATGTCTTTTACGATACTGTCCAGTCTATTATGCAAAAATTCGGTCAGGCTTTTCAAATCAAAATCATGTGTTGAAAATAATAGAACACCCATATACGATTTAACTATTCCTTCAAGGATAATGGTAATATCCCATGAGAACGGCTCAACTTCCGGTCCGTAAATCTCAATGATTCTTTTTCGATAATGCTGATGTGATTCCATTTGCTTTTCAAATAGAAGCTGTTTAATCGTGTCATTTCTTGGGATAGCCTGCTCTTTAGCTAGCATGACGAGAAGTTCCCGATGGGTAATAAAATGTGAATACAGAGCCATTTGTTCCCGGATTAACTTATCACGAGGATTTTGAATGTCTTTTGTTACTTCGGAAAATGCTTTATGAATCATATCAAAATGATGTTGTAGTATGGCTAACAATAGATCATCTTTTGATTTAAAGTGTAAGTAAAAAGCACCTTTGGAAATGCCACTTTCTGAAGCAATCTCTTGTACGGAGGTTGCAGAAAATCCCTTACTTGCAAAAAGTCTCATCCCAACTTCTATAATTTGCATATCTTTCGCTTTCATAAAAATAACCCCCGGATCCCAAGTTCGAACTTATATTATAACGAATACGGAATAAATGTGAAACTTTTGTTAATCATAGCCGTAAATAATGACAAATGGCCTAACAAAAAAATTGACGCATGACTGGTTGGTCAGTTATATTAAGTTTATTGTGACTAACTGGTCATTAACATTTACATTATATCAGAGTAATCAACCTTAATCAAAAGGAAGAGGAAGGTGTCATTTTTGAAAAGTTTAGTCAACTTCGTCCTGAAAAATAAACTTGCTGTATGGTTATTAACGATTATTATAACTGTTGCAGGTTTATATTCCGGGACAAAAATGAAAATGGAAAGTATTCCGGATGTATCCATACCGTATTTAATTGTGATGGGGGTTTATCCAGGGGCAACGGCTGAGCAAGTAATGGATGAAATATCGATGCCAATGGAGCAGAATATAGAGGGCCTTGAAGATGTTGCGGCTGTTTATTCCAATTCTTCAGCAAACGTGGCTCAAGTCCAGATCGAGTATGAATATGGCGTAGATATGGATGAGAAAAAACGTGAACTTGAAGCAGCCATTGATAATATTTCATTGCCTGAGGATGCTGAAGAACCAACAATAATGGCTCTTAGTATGAATATGATGCCAGTTGTTGCGTTATCTATCAGCAGCACAGAGGGTGATATTGTTGACTTATCTACAACCGTTGAAGAAACAATCCTCCCGGAAATAGAAAAAATAGATGGAGTTGGATCTACAACGATTACCGGTCAACATCTTGAGGAAGTTCAATTCACTTACGACCATGCAAAAATGGAAGAGTTAGGCTTAACTGAGGATACTGTTAAGCAAATGGTCCAAGCAAGTGATATGGCCTTATCTCTAGGCCTGCAGGAATATAAAGAAGGTGAACAAGCTCTTTCTATTGACGGTGATATTAAAACTGTTGAGCAATTAAAAGAGCTGCTAATTCCTGTTACACCATCAGAGAAAAATCCAAATCCATTTGTAAAACTAGGGGATATTGCAAAGATAGAAACAGTTGGTAAGGTACAATCAATTTCGCGTACAAATGGGGAAGAAGCCATTTCTGTCCAAATAACAAAAGGACAACAGGCAAACACAGTAGACGTTGTGAGCGCTGTGAAAGATTTAATTGCGGAACAAGAAAAGGACATAGATGGTTTAGTTATCGATGTTACGTTAGACCAAGCGGAACCAATTGAAGATTCCGTTTTCACGATGGTAGAAAAAGCATTATTCGGTGGTTTGT
Source organism: Bacillus sp. J37 (assembly GCF_000518865.1). Taxonomy (GTDB): domain Bacteria; phylum Bacillota; class Bacilli; order Bacillales; family Bacillaceae; genus Metabacillus. Next base: position 75,155 of record NZ_JAEK01000019.1, read on the forward strand.
TCGCGATCATCATTATTCTTTTTTTCCTTCGTGATATCAAATCAACGATTATTTCGATTATATCAATTCCAGTATCCATCTTTATGGCATTTTTATTGTTAAATTGGCTTGATATAACATTAAACATTATGACATTGGGTGCGATTACGGTTGCGATTGGCCGGGTTATCGATGACTCGATTGTTGTAGTGGAAAATATATATAGAAGGATGCACCTTGAAGAAGAGAAGCTTCGAGGACGTGCGTTAATCCGTGAAGCAACAATTGAAATGTTTAAACCAATTCTTTCTTCCACACTTGTAACAGTTGCGGTATTCGCACCACTTATGTTAGTGGGCGGGATGGTTGGTGAATTATTTAGACCATTTGCTTTAACAATGACATTTGCTCTTGGTGCATCATTGCTTGTTGCAATCACAATTGTGCCGGCGCTCTCTCACTTCTTATTCCGTAAGAAATTATACGGAGAGAAAAAAGCATCGAAGCATAAAGAGGTTGGAAGAATTGCAACTTGGTATAAAGGTGTTCTAGAAAAAGTACTAAATCATAAAATCATTACATCCTTAATTGCGATCGTATTATTAGTTGGCTCACTTGCGCTGACTCCTCTAATTGGTTTCAGTTTTATGGGGTCTGAGGAAGAAAAAGTAATCTATTTGACGTATACACCAGCTACAGGTGAACTTGAAGATGAAACGTTAAAAAATCTTGAAGAAGTCGAAAACGAATTAATGAAGCGTGATGATCTGGAGACTGTTCAATTATCATTTAACAATAGTGATAGTGCAGACGCATCCACGATGATGATGGGTGGAGGAAACGGTGCATTAATGTATCTATTCTTTAATGAAGATACGGAAAACTTCTCCGATGTAAAAGAAGAAGTTGAAGAGTATGTCTTTAACATTGGCCAATCAGGTGAATGGAAATCCCAGGACATGATGGGCGGAGGAATGGCAACAAACGAAGTAAGCTATACACTGTATAGTGAAGATTTAGATGATCTAAATAAGGCAGTTAATCAAGTAGAGGGCGCATTAAAAGAGGTAGAAAACCTTGAAGATGTAGAATCTGATATGGAAAATCCATATGTTGAACATGTGCTGAAAATAGATCACGAGGATATTATGCAATATGGTTTAACAACTGGACAAATCGTTGGAGCATTATCAGCTACAGGCTCTGAAGAAGTGTTAACAACAGTGGAAAATGACGGAGAAGAAATAGATGTTATCGTTCAACGCGAAGAAAAAATGGACGCAACATCAATTGATGAACTACTTGAAACAGAAATCCCTACTGCTACAGGTTCCACAATGCCTTTATCTGAGCTAGTTAAAACAGAAGAGGGGACGACTTATAACACATTATCCCGTAGTAAAGGGGAATTCTATGCAACTGTTTCTGGTACAGTAACGACTGATGATGTTTCTACGGCAACAACCGAAGCAGATGAGAAGATTAATGATTTGGATTTACCTAAAGGTGTAGAAACTGGAGTCGCTGGTGTTGCGGCAGACATGCAAGAAACATTTACACAACTAGGTATCGCCATGATTGCAGCAATTCTCATTGTTTACTTTATCTTGGTTGTCACATTCGGTGAAGGTTTAGCACCATTCGCGATTCTTTTCTCATTACCATTTGCCGTAATAGGTTCCTTTGTAGGCCTATGGATCGCCGGTGAAACAATTTCTGTATCGGTTATGATGGGGCTATTGATGTTAATTGGTATCGTTGTGACAAACGCGATTGTCCTAGTGGACCGTATTATTCATATGGAACGCGATGGAATGTCATTACGTGATGCGATTATTGAAGCAGGAGCTACAAGACTACGCCCAATCTTAATGACAGCTATTGCTACGATTGGCGCAATGATTCCAATGGTATTTGAGGGTGCAGGATCAGCCCTAATATCAAAAGGATTAGCGATCACAGTAATTGGTGGTCTCACGTCGTCAACCATTTTAACATTAGTCATTGTGCCGATTGTATATGAGGTACTTTCTAAAATGTTAAAGAAAAATCGTAAAGAAGTAGAAGAAAATTAATCTTAGAATGACGAGAACCCTCAATCTTTGGATTGAGGGTTTTAATATATAGCCAAAGTGAAAAAATCGCTATCCAACTAATGTTACATTATTCATGAAGTCTAATGCGGATAGTTTGTGAGGGTCGTTCAACTAATTAGCGGAATTTTATTGGCACAATTTGTTTTTGTCTTGCGCCCTCCGTTACGTCATATGCTAACCTAAATTTATGGAGGGATGACGAATAATGGAAAATCAAGAACCGTTTTTTACTATTAGTGAGTTTGGAAAACGAGCAAGGATCACGGTACGAACTTTACGGTTTTATGAAGAAATCGGTCTACTGAAACCAACACAACAAAACAGCTCTGGCCACAGGTTATACGGATTAACTGAATTAGCGAAACTGCAACAAATTCAGTCTCTAAAATTTTTGGGATACTCGTTACAGGAAATAAAAAAAATAATTGAAAATGATACAGATGCTGTTGCTCAACTGAATAAATCTTTACCCTTGCAGCATAATCTTCTGACAGAAAAGAGAAACGAGTTAAATCGTGCAATCGAAGCAGTAGAGCGTGTTCAATTTTTAATCGAAAATGGAAAGTCTATCACGTGGACGGTTTTAAGTTCTTTACTTTTTCAGATGGAACATGAACAAGACCAAATGGAGTGGGTAAAAGAATATTTTTCAGATGACATTGCGAATCAATTTTTTTCTCTTCCCAAAAAACAGCGTCAACAATTAGATGTTGAAATGTTAGATTGGTTGGCAACGGTGAAAAAATTGATGAAGGATGAAGTTTCACCACAATCGCCAGAAGCATTTGATGTTCTTGTTAAACTAACTGAATTGGCAACAAAACATGTCGAAAATAAAGAAGAGCTTGCAGATCAACTTGTACAAGCACAGGAAGTAATGGAATCAGATGTCATAAATTTTCAGTTTCCTACTTTATTAACACCTAAAGAAGAAGCCTACTTATTGGAAATAGGAAGAGTGATGGAAGCTTTATATAATGAAAATGACGATTGAAATGTCAAGAAGGTTACGAAAAGTGTAATTCAATGAGAATAAAGCTTGTTAAGCACCCCTTAAGATGGGTTAGACATAAACAACTGCTTATCTTAAGGGGAGTTTTTATTTTTTCTTTAAGAAAGGATAAGATAATACTAGACCTGTAATATACAAGATAATTAAAAAGTAAACAGGAAGTAAATGGATAAAGGTTGTATAACCGATATAGAAATGTGTTCCTACTCCAGCTATAAATGCAGGTAATGCTCCAATCGCAAGGGTATTCCAAATCCAGTGCTCTCCTTTTCTGAACCCCCATAATGAGAGCATTAAAACAAGTAAACCAACACTTACTAGTGCACTGCCAAATCCAGCTCGGTCATGCGCGATAACAGGTATTAAATTGTTACTTAAAGTATCGATCATTTGTGGTGACATACACAGGAAGCTTACGTCTGTTGTTATAAACACATTTGTCACACCTATTATGGAAATAACGATACCTCCAACAATGATCGAAAAGCCCAGAATAATAAACATGAGTTGTCCATAAAGCCCGAGTTTCCATGTTCTATCATTCTTACCATGACTAGAAGCAGGGAAATCGATAATCTTTTTTCCTTCTCTGAAGCTGAAATAATAGATAGGTAATAAGACAAGCCAAAACAAACCATGTAGCCAATCAAAGTATCCAAAGCCGATAAAAAGGAAAATTCCAAGGAAACCTATGATTGCTGCACTATGAAACGTAATTTTAGCCCAATGCATACCATATTTTATTCCATGTCGTGCAAGCTGGATATAGATGATTCCGCCGGATATCATCGTGCCAGCTAACGCCATTCTATCATGTGACATAAATGCCAGGATAAGTGGATTTACTTGTAAGATATCTGCTTTAGTCAGTCCAATAAAGGCTTCATCATAAGGAAGGATAATACTTGTAAAGGCAAAATATAAGGCAATGATACCTCCAATTAAGATGGAGAGTCCAAACAGAAATGACCAATACCAGTTCTGGTTATTCATTGGTTGAACTTCTTCATATAATAATCGTTCATGAATTCGCTTTGGTAGCCCTGGTCCAGCTTTTACATAGCCATCTGTTAACATGAACAAATCTGCACCGGCACGAACTAAAGAAAAAGCATCTTCTGGTGTCTCCACTCCACCTGAGGTTATAACAATCAGCTCAGGAAATAGAGCTTTGATTTGTTTTAGTGTTTTTGTTAAAAGCTCATTTGCATGTGTGGCTTCATACCAATAGCTGCCGTCAGTTTGACGTGGTGCATTTATCACTACGCCACCAATACATGAATGTTGTGTTAAATCCTTCAATTGTATGTTGATTTTATCTAGTTCATCAGGAGAAAAAGACACATAAAAAGAACGATCCAAACACTGTGACCTATTATTTGTGATATATGAGTGTATTTGCTTGGGTGTTCCAATAAATGCGTCTACATATGGCGTTAAATGTTGCACAATGATTTCCCACTCATTTCTAGTAACTTGTGCATCTATTTTAGCAATTATGGGAATACGGATATTCAATCTTGTTAATTTTTTAATCACCAGTTTGAGAGGAACCTTTTCCTGCTGATTTGAAAACAGAAGTTTTCCTTTTTCCCACTTCGGTTCTTTTTTATCCGAAGGTCCATTTAACACAATGGGGCCTATTTCTAAAAATCCAAAACCTAATTCTTGAAAGGCATTTAAACCTGACATATTTGGATCAATATGGCCACTTAACCCTACAGGAGAAGAAAATTTTGTGCGATAAATTTTCTGTTGAAGTTCCCGTGGAGGGTTCATATGTCCCAAAAATCCAATAACAGACCTACCTCCAGGAGTGGATGCTATTGTACTCATTGATTTATGAAGAAACTCCCGGCTTGTTTTTGCATGTAGCTTATTGAGTAAGAGTTTTTTTAATGGATGATAAGACCAGTCCGGCATAAACAGCACCTTCTAAATCTAAGTTAATTTTTTATAATGGCATCTTCAATTCTAGCATGTAAAACTACTAAGAATAAACGGTTCGTTTCATTTAATTAGACTGTTTTCACATACATCGTTGCTTATAATATTTTATTAACGAACTCATTTTTACCTTTATATTTACATTTAAAAAAACAAAGTATCAAAATAGCTTGCCATAATATGTAACTAATTTTCAGAAATAATAAGCAGAATATTTAATACATGAGGAATCATGGTATAATTTGTTTCATAAAGCACTGAAGTAGAACGGAAAAATTAAATGCTGGCTCAACTTTTAAAAATGTAGCAATTGTTATAGTAATAGCGGAGGAGGAAGTATATGGACGTTTTTGCGGAATATTTAGCAGGTATTGATCAACCCGACCACCGTGAGCGGACAGAGGAAGTTTTAGCGTGGGTTGCGAATAAGTTTCCTAATTTGGAAGGGCAAATAAAGTGGAATACCCCAATGTTTACAGATCATGGCACATATATTATTGGCTTTTCCACAGCGAAGCAACATATGAGCGTTTCACCCGAAGAAGTAGGCATTGCTCGCTTTTCTGACGACATTGCACAAGCGGGCTACAGTGCTACCAAAGGATTATTTCGAATTCCTTGGAAAAAGCCGGTAAACTACGAATTGCTTGAAAAAATGATTAAATTTAATATCCAGGATAAAGCGGAATATACGAAATTTTGGCGGGAATAGTACGATTTATTTAAAAACGCATGACATAATAAAAATGTCATGCGTTTTTTACAAGCAATATCGTCTATTCGTCTTTATTATTTTTATCGCCCATATCTTCTACATCTTCAATTACATCTTCTTGATCAGGATCTGTATCTTTTTCATCATCTTTCGTCATCGTATCATCTTCATCAACGCCAGGTAAATTGTCATCGGTATTAACATCATTATCAGTTGTACCATTTTCTTCATCTACCTGATTTTGATCATCTGCAGGAGGTGCAGGATCTGGTTCAGCATTACAACCGGCAGCAATCATCGCTGAAAAAACTATTCCTACTAACATAAGAATCCACTTATTATTCATGGGAAATCCCCTTTCAAAAAGTATAATTAACATCTTGATTACTTTTCCCGTTTTTAATAAAAATATGTCAAAATATTTATCATTCTGATATAAAGGGATATCAATGGCAGGAGTAATGTGAGGAAAATCATAGTGTTAAGAGAGAAGACTTTACATGTAATCCATTTAAAGGAGTACACCATTTTATATTAATGATGTGTACTCCTTTAAAATGAAATTTTTTAAGTACCTTTTATAAAATAAGTAAAACTTGTATTAATGCAATTGCAGTGGTTCCGATTATTGGAACAAGTTTTAGAACTAAAAGTCCATTAGGCGTTGAAATTAATGGATCAAGCGGATCTTTTGCAGGTGAAGCAAGAAAGTGAATGAATCGTTCCCACCGATTAGGTTTCATTGGAAAATCGGGTATATTTACGTGATATTCATCTAATCTCTTACGCAGATGATGATCTTTATTTAGATCCTGTCTCATATTCCTCTTCCTCCAATTCTTCTCTTAATCGTTTGATTGCCATGTGTAATCTTGATTTCACTGTCCCTTTTGGTATTCCCAGGATGTCGGCTATTTCCTCTTGCAGCATATCGTGATAGTAGAAAAGTAATACAACTGCACGCTGTCCTTCAGGTAGCTTCGCAACGGCCTCTCGAATTGTCATTTTTTCGATATAAAGAAATTCCTCTTTTTGTATTGGAGTAAGAAAGGGCAATAGAGATCTCCATTTCTTACGGCGGTTTAATTTTGTGATCATTAATCGATAGGCAATTTGAAAAAGATATGACTTGAGTTTGCCTTTCCTTGGATTGTAGTCATGCTTATATCGTTGTAATTTAACAAATGTGTCTTGAACGATATCAATGGCTAATTGATCATCTCTAGAATAACGAAAAATAAACGAATAAAGAGGCTGTCTTAATAGGGTATAGATCCTTTCTAACGCTTCTTCATCACCATTTTGATAAGCGATCATCAATTCGTCTTCGCGTTCACTCAATCTCATCGCCCCAGCGTTCCTTAATAGCTTTCAATGTCATAGATACCCTACTTATTAAGTACAATATTGAGACAAGTGTCCATACCTGTCCTTGGTTTGTAAAAAATTGTACAAAATCATTTTCAATCGTTTCCCCACTAGAAACCAAAAAATTAAGAGCTTGAACACAAATAATGGAATATATTGATAGTCCTAGGGTTAGTGTATCAAAAACGTTCCATCTTAAATATATTTTCGTTTTCTTATAATTGATTTTACCATTTTCACGGACAACATATTTACGATCCATTGGAATGGCAATCACTAAAATAAAAATCATTAAAAAACCTGCAACAATAAGAGAAACTATCCAACCAGTATCCATTTGTAACATCTCCCATCAATATCTTTACTAACTATACAAATGAAGAGGAAAAAAAGTTCATTAAAAATAAAAAGTTTTTATCTCTTTATTAGCGATATATATCGTTAAGGGTATAATTAGGATACGAATATGAGATAGAGATGAGGGTTTAAAGATGGTAATTGGAATTGAAAATGATTGGTTGAAAGTAGAGTTTTTAAACAATGGAGCAGAAGTACGTAAAGTAACACATAAGAAAACGGGACTCGATTATATGTGGTCAGGAGATGATAAATACTGGGGACGCGTTGCTCCGGTCTTATTCCCGATAGTCGGACGATTAAAAGAAGACCAATATGAATTTAATGGTCAGACCTACTCAATGTCCCAGCATGGCTTTTTGCGTGATGTTACATTTGAACTGCATGCTAAATCGGATACGAATGTTTCTTTTGTTTTTGAGTCTGCTGGACAGTATACTTCGATTTTTCCTTTTGAATTTAAAGCTTTTATTCATTATGAACTTAAAGAAGATTCACTCATTGTTCAATGGGAAATTCTAAACGAAAACAAAGAGGATATGTATTTTTCTATTGGTGCGCATCCTGCATTTAAGGTGCCACTTTTAGAAAATGAAGCAATTGAGGACTATAGTTTACACTTTACGCCATCTACAAATAAGAATGTGATTGAATATGAGCTAAAAGATTCCCTCATTCATGAGAAAGGAACAGCTAATGATATTTCAATGATCAAGCTTTCTGATTCTCTATTTAAAGATGATGCTCTAGTATACAGTAATATTGATCTTATTAAACTTATTTCGAATAAATCAGGTCACGGTGTGGAAGTCATGTTTGAAGCGTTTCCGTTTGTAGGAATATGGTCGAAATATATGGAGGACATTGGTACGATGGCACCTTTTGTATGTATTGAGCCATGGTACGGCATTGCAGATACATATCATACATCCGGAAAACTGGAGGAGAAACTTGGAATTAATAAGCTGGGAATAGGAGAGTATTTCAAAACTGATTACAAAATAAAGTTTCTATAATGCTCTTACTTTTTCAAGTGCTATTCTTGTTCAAGGATAGCGCTTGTTCTCTGCTTCACTAATTATTCTAATGATTTATCTTCAAAAACTGGGGCAATCTTATCAATGCGATTTGTCCATATGCCGCCGGAATAGTCGGAAGGTAGTCTTTCCAAATCCTGTGGTTGATCGAATCCTTCTGACCAGCCTCCATCACCTGCAACAGTAATAACCCTTGTATCAACGCTTTCCATTCGGTTTAAAAATTTATCTGACCATCCCCAAATCCAAGGTGCAATACTTTCTGGTAAATGTAATTGTGTATGTTCACAAGAGGAAGGAATATAACCAGTCCAGCCAATAGCAATATACGGAATCATACAGCTTTTCATGGTAGCCATTGACATGACACGTAACTCAGGAATTTGTTCTTTTACAGCTGCAATCGGTTCATCCCCTCCGTAAATGGTCAATTGGCTTAAGCGTTCTTTCGGTAGCTTAGATAGATATTCAGCCAGTTGAATTCCCTCTTCCGGGTCATTACTTTTAATGTGAATTAAAAATGACTCATTTGGAAAGTGGGACAAGACCTCCTCTAAAGAAGGCATGAGTCCTACACCCTTTCCTCGAAATGGATAGGTGTTTCCATTATCAGCTGTGTATCCATAGCCAATATCAGTTTTCTTCAATTCTGCCATTGTATAGTCTTTCGTTGTTCCTTCAACATTTGTTCGACATTCTAGTGTCCAGTCATGGAATACGGCAAACTGTCCATCTTTTGTGGGCTTTATATCAAACTCAACCATATCTGCTCCGGCATCAAATGCTGCTTCCATTGAAGGAATGGTGTTCTCAAGGTAAGGATGCTCGGGCTCAAAGATTCGCTCTGCTGTACATGTATCCCCTTCAATTCCTTCCATACTAAATGTTTGTCCAAGTCCTCTGTGGGCAAGCAAGTAGGGATCAACATCTTCACGATCTTTTGTAAACATAGAACTGTTATTAAGAAAAATAAATAAAACCAATAGAATGAAAAAGATAGCGATTCGTTTTAATGCTCTTTTGAATTTCACTTTTTTCTGCCTCCAGCATATGGGTAAGATAATAGGTCGGTCCACTATATAATGATATCGATTTTTATTTACTTCTCAATGACTAAAGAATAATAAGTTTATGATAATTAAAGATATTGCCTCATCTTGGATTTGACTTTTTCTTTTTTTGTAATAAATCCTTTATCAAGCGTTGTTTTTAGTAGATTTTGGATACTCTGTATGAGAGTGAAAAGGAGTTGAGGTGGTGTTATCTATGACTAAGAGGCATTTACTATTTAATCTATCAATTATCATCTTTCCGTGGTTAACATTGTTATTCATAGGTAAGAAAAGTTTTAAGAGGTATACATGGGCAGGTATTTTTGTTGTTCTGTTTGAAATCATTAATCATTTGTATGGAAATAAGAGAGGCTGGTGGAAGTTTTATGATAAGCGGAAATTATTCATAAAAGATGAACTTCCTTTTAGTATTGGTCCTTATATGCCTCTTTCCATGTGGATATTAAAGGTTTCATATGGAAACTTTAAAAAGTATATTATGCTTAATGTCATTTCAGATGGAATTTTTGCTTTTATTGTTATGGATATTTTAAAAAAGTTCAAGATCATACGCTTAAACAGGTTGAATCGTATCCAGTTTTTTATCTATATACACTATAAGGCATATCTATTATATGGTTTTCAGTATTTGTTAGAGAAAATAAAAAGTTTTCGCTCACTTAGAAAACCTCAGGAAACCATGTAAGGTAAAAGGGAGAGAAAAAGCACATCTCGTAAAGAGGTGTGCTTTTAAGGTGAATCTATTTTTTCAATTAATTTTTGAAAACCATAATTCAAAAGAGCGAGTGAAAATGAAATACAGAAAAGGGTTGTGGAATTGAATTTTTTTAATTTGTAATGTCCAATCTTTTGGAAAATTGGACTAAAGAAATAAGCAAAAATCACATCCATGATAAAATTACAAAGTGCATACAAAGAAAATTTGCCGTATGTAAAATGAAATACCCACAAATTAATAGTAAAAAAGGGTCCGAAAATAAATGCTAATGCATCAAATACCATATACTTTGTTCCGCCTTTTACCTTCCACCAATTGAAAATGGGGTTAAGGAGCGTTTGGATTAATAAAAGACAAGAACAGAATAATGTAACAGGTAAATATCGTTTAAAAGATTGTTTGGGAAGAAACTTGATGACACCTCCCCACAGAAAGATCGCGTTTACTATTCTAAAAAAAGTAGCTATCAACTTACTCATCCTTAGGTTTTTTCTTAGGATGTGATAGATGAGTGGTTTTATTCAAAAAAGAACAACAAGGATTGAGGAGACCCCCGAAAGTTAGAGTTTTATATTAAGCAACTAATTGGCTGGTATGGATACGGAATTGAACCGGACTCATGCCTGCCAATTTTTGTTTTATACGTTTATTATTATAATAATTGATATATCTTTCAATTTTCTGTTTTAATTCCTCATATGAACATAGTGCTTCCCCATAATACATTTCTTGTTTCATTAATCCAAAAAAGTTCTCCATCGGTGAATTATCTAAACAATTTCCTTTTCGTGACATACTCTGGAAAACTTTATTTTCCTTGAGTTTTTTCACCCATTTATTATGTTGATAATGCCAG
>NZ_JAEK01000020.1 GCF_000518865.1 Bacillus sp. J37
GTTAGATCACATTGTATTTTGAACCTGAGGCTATTAGACCTCGCGGGACAGCGTTATGGATCTTGTCCTGTAAATACGAATAATACGTGAAATTCTAAGTTTATATTCACTAGGCGGTATCAATGTAGGATGAAAAAACAAGGTCCTTTCACGTCCTAGAGAAGCCCTATATATATTTCTGTGATAGTTGAACCTACAAAAAAATGGAAACATGGGGTTTTACTTAAAGTCGGCATTTTTTATGCAAATTTAGTGTTTGACTTATTTGCCATTATACGCTGTCCCCGCGACCCCCGCGACCCACCATCCTCTCACGAACTTCCCCGTTCAATCAAGGATGGTTCGAGTTTGATTTGGACGGACTCGGCTGAGACTTCGTCTTCCATGCGGTTTAGTAATATTTCAATGGTTGTTTTGACTATTTCTTCGATTGGTTGATGAATACTTGAGATTCCCATGATTTTTGCGAGGTAGGTGTCATCGAATCCGATCACACTGATGTCCCCGGGTATTTCGATATTTCTTTCTTTTGCAGCTTTCATAAATTCAAGTGCCATAATATCATTTGCTGTAAAAAGGCATGTGAAATCAAGAGATGCAGCAGAGTTTAAATAGGTTTCTATATCCTGCCTCATTAAGAAGTTGTTGGTTGAGGTTTCTTGAAGCTGAATATAGTTTTCCTGTTTGAACTCAAATCCGTTTTCGTATAATGCGCTTTTATAGCCGAGGAATTTATCGTCAGGAATGGTACCCATAAATCCAAAGGTTTTATGACCACCATGAATGAATTTTTCTCCGACAATCTTTCCGGCTTTTACATGATCAAGGCCTACACTATCAAGAGGTTTGCGGTTTTGGGTCATGACGACAGATGGGATGGCCAGTTTGCTGATCCGCTGAATATTGTACTCTCCAGTGGGGACAAGGATCATTCCATCTACCTGACGGGCGATAAAGTTCTGGATGCTCTCCCATTCTGTGATCGGATTATGCTTGGAATTATGCAGCAAAATACTGTAGCCGTTCTTGCGGGCCTCCGATTCAAGTGCGTCGATTAATTCCACAAAATAAGGGTTATACGTTTCAGTTAAGCAAACCCCTATAATTTTAGATTGACTCTTTTTAAGAGTTTGGGCGGCTTTATTTGGTACATAACCAACTTCCTCAATGACTTGAAGAACTCGTTTAGCAGCATCCTCGTTTACTCCGTTATTTCCGTTTATCACTCGTGATACAGTGGATTGGGAAACGTTTGCAAGTTTGGCGATTTCTTTCATCGTAAGCTTACTCATAATGGCTCCTCCGTTTGAATACGTATTCTTATATTAACCTATAATTATTCTCGTTTAGACGATTACATTGCTTGTATACACCTATTATATCACAATATTATCTACTATCTTTGTATGGTGAATAAACAATGAAAACGCTTTAAAATATGTATTGACATTTATTTATGCCTATCGTAACATGAAAATCAGAAATCGTGAATACGTTTTCACCAATTATTCAGACTAGGGGGTCTATGAAAGTATGAAAAAATTAATGTTGTTCGTTTCAATTTTAGTTTTATCTCTTTCGTTAGTTGCGTGCAGCTCAAATGGTGCAAGTAGCAGTGATGACAAAATTGTGATTTGGACACAAGCTGCAGCCGATCATCCGGAAGGAAAGATGTTTGCAGATCGAGTGAAGCGCTATAACGAAGAACATCCTGACAAGCCTCAAGTTGAAATTCAAAATATTACACGTGCAGGTGCGGGATCCGGCTACATAGATAAATTAAACGCAGCCATTACGGCGAACGATATGCCGGACATTTTCACACTGGATGGACCGGATATTGCTGCATATGTAGATTCCGGTCTACTTGGTGAACTTGACGGCTATATGAGTGAAGGCTTCAAAGAAGGCTTTACAGAAGCGATTATTGATCAAGGAACAGTTGATGGGAAGTTCTATGGGATGGGTTATTCTGATTCAGGTGTAGCGATTATGTATAACGAAGATATGATCAATGCATTACCTGAAGATGTCAAATCACTAATTCCTGCATCAGATCAAGATTGGACATGGGATCAATTTGTTGAACTTGCCAGAAAAGTAGATGAGTTTGCAAAAACATCAAATGATCCGGCATTTGAAGGGTATGAAAGTGCAGTCAGCTTACTATTACCTGATATTACAGCAGGTGCTTATGAAACAGGAACATACTACTTCACACCGCTTTTATGGGGAAATGACACAAACATAGTTGGTGAAGATGGAGTCACAGTTGACGGTGTATTAAACAGTGAGAAAAGTGTTGAAGCATTAACAAAATATGCACAATTATTTGCAGATCCGCAGCTTGCAAGTGCAACAGAGTCGGAAAAAGCCTTTCATTCTGGAAAAACAGCTTTATCTGTAAGCGGTTTCTGGTATGTGAGTGAATTAACAAGCAATTATCCAAACTTAAAGTTTAAAACTGTTCGTTATCCAAAAATGAATGAAAACTATGATGGTTTATATACTCCATCAGGTAGCTGGGCGTTTGTACGCAATGGACAAGAGGAAGATGAAGAACGCATTAAGCAGGTAGTTGAAGTGATGGAATGGTTAAACAATGATGAAGCATCTGAGGAATATTATCATGCGAACGGATCGATTCCAACTCGAGTAAATGCAATCGATGTGATTGATACAAATACAGACAATCCATATCATAACGAAGCATGGTCAGTATTGAAATACCAGGTTGAAAACACAAATAAATCACGTCCTGTTTCACCGGGGTATCCTTACCTTTCAGAAACTTTTGCAAAAGATGTTATCTTGAAAATCGGTCAAAATAAAGCAACAGATGAAGCGACAATCAAACAATATGTGGATGATGCTGTGAAGAAAATTGATTTAGAGTTTGAGAAATATCAAAAATAACAGATTTAGGAAAGAGGTGAGGGGGACCTCGCCTCTTCTTATAAACTGGGCTTATGCTGACAAGCCAAGTGAAAAGGGTGTGAAGTGATGAAAACGGTAAAAAACTTTGTGAAAGTAAGAAATACAACCGAACATTACCGAAACAGTGAGCATTATAAAAAAGGTGAAGTTGTCTCAGCCTATGGATTTTTAACACCGGCAATGGTGCTTGCTATTTTATTTATCGTCTTACCTATTATTCTAGCTTTTACGTATGGATTTACAGATTACTATTTATTAAAACCAAATGATAAACAATTTATCGGCATGGAAAATTTCAAACGAATGCTGACCGATGAAGTGCTCATTCAAAGCTTTTTGAACACGATCAAGTTTGTTGTGTTTGTTGTACCTCTTCAGTTAGCGATGGCACTTGGTTTAGCATTAATTGTCAATAAGAAGATCAAAGGTGTCGGGTTTTTTAGAACCGCGTACTTTTCACCGGCAGTATTGTCTCTTGTCGTCATTTCCATTCTATGGACAGTTATGTTAAACCCGACTTCTGGGTTAATCAATGAAATTTTAGCAAATATCGGACTGCCGAAACAGCCGTTTTTATCAAGCGCTGATCAGGCGATGTACACAATTGTAGCCATTTCTGCCTGGTCCGGTTGTGGGTATCAAATGATGATTTTCCTGGCGGGCTTAAAAAATATTGACGGTAGTTTATATGAAGCAGCAGACATTGATGGGGCAAATGCTTTTCAAAAGTTTTTATTCATTACCATTCCTTCATTAAAACCAATTCTGATGTTTTTAGTGATTACCACTACGATTCAAGCATTTAAGCTCATTGTCCAACCGATGGTGATGACAGGCGGAGGACCGGATTACTCTACGATGACCATTTTGCAATATATTTATGAATACGGATTTAGACACCGAAATATTGGATATGCCAGTGCGATTACGTTGGCATTCACCGTTTTCCTAGTGGTTGTGTCAATTGTGATTAAAAAGCTATTTAGAGAGGAGCGGGCGGCATGAAGATCGTTAAGAAATCGTTATTTTATTTATTGGCATCCGTTGTGGCGTTACAGTTTTTAGTTCCTCTTTTTTGGATGATCTTATCTTCTTTCAAAATTGATGAAGTGATCTACCGGGATATGGGTTCGATTTATGCAATCATCCCTCGTTTCTCTGATCTATCATTAAAATCGTATACAGAGCTGCTGGGCTTTTATAATATTTTTCAAAATGTCGGTAACAGCTTGATTTATGCGTCGATCACGGTTGTATTTGGACTAACCATTAACTCTCTGGCAGGCTATGCGTTAGCGCGATTCCAATTTCCGTTCAAAGACTGGATTCTCATTTTTATTATCGCGTTGATGATCGTTCCAATTGAAGCAACGATTTTACCTTTATTTTTAGTTGTGAATGAAATGGGCTTAATTAATACAATGCCGGGGTATTTAATGCCATTTATCATTAATGTGATGAATATCTTCTTATTCAGACAGCATTTTTTATCATTCCCGGGTGAACTGATTGAATCTGGAAAAATTGATGGGCTCAGTGAAATTGGCTGCTTTTTTAGAATAGTGATTCCATCTAGTTTAAATATGTATATCACAGTTGGAATATTAACCTTTTTGGCATCCTGGAATGATTTCTTATGGCCGGTTATGGCGTTATCGAATGCCGACCTTATGCCAATTCAGGTTGCATTAAATGCTATTTTCAGTGATACGTATAATATCTACACAAGCCATATTATGGCAGCGTTAACGATTGTCACGATTCCGATCGTTGTGCTTTATATCATTTTCCAAAAATACATTGTCGAAGGCTCGATGCAGAGCGGAATTAAATAAGTGAGGTGCAAAATGAACCGATTACAAAAAGCAAATGACTATATACAAGCAAATAAACATAACGTACAAAGCAGGCCCATCTATCATTTTTCTCCTGAAATCGGGTGGATGAATGACCCAAATGGATTTGTCTATTACAAAGGAAAATATCATCTGTTTTATCAGTATTATCCGTATGATATTACGTGGAATGACATGCACTGGGGACATGCTACAACTGAAAACTTCATTGATTGGGAGCATCTGCCTGTTGCATTGGCCAATGATAAAGCGTATGACGCAAATGGGTGTTTTTCAGGCAGTGCGATTGAAAAGGATGGAAAGCTTTATTTGATGTATACAGGACATATTGATCCGAACATGGGATTTGACCGGGATGAACCGGAAATTGCGGAGCGCCAATGTGTGGCAATATCTGAAGATGGGGTTCAATTTGAAAAGTATCAGTTAAATCCTGTGATCGGCGAAAAACAATTACCGGAGGGATACCTTATTTGCGACTTTAGAGATCCGAAAATTGTGGAAGCCGGTGGAGTTTATTATTGTGTGTTATCGGTAAGAAACACTCAAAGACGCGGCGAAATCATTATGTTCAAGTCGGAGGACCTTTTAGAGTGGACTTTCCACTCATCAATTTATCAATCGAAGTTTGAAGATAACACGTTACTAGAATGCCCGGATTTGTTCCGAATTGATGACAAAGATGTCTTGTTATTTTCTGAAATGCCATGTGACCCTGAATTCGCGGGAGAAATACAAAATAAAACAGCCTATGTCATCGGTCAGATGGATTTTGAAAAAGGGATGTTTACACCGGAGAGCAAAGGCCTGCTGGACTACGGCCAAACCTTCTATGCTCCACAATCAACAGAGGGGAAAGAGGGGGAACGATTACTCATCGGCTGGATGCACCGCTGGCATGAAACAGCACCACCGAAGGAATACGGCTTTAACGGAATGATGTCACTGCCGCGAAAATTGGACGTAAAGGACGGAAAGCTCATCCAACAGCCCTTTATTGAAACAGACACCTACTTCTCTTCTATTATTGCCGACCAACATGTTCAACTAGCTAATGGCGAGGAGTTAAAGTTTGAAGGAAAACCAACAGGCTATATGCAAGTAAGGATCCCTACAACAAGCGGAAATTTCGAGATCAACCTGAACAAGAGTGGAGAAAAATCAACCACAGTAGAAGTAGACATAGAAAATAACACACTATCTCTCACATCAGACTACGGAAACCAAGGAGAAATCAAAGTAGAAACACTATCTTCATCACTAAAAAACGAGATACTACTAGAACTCTACCTAGACCTCCACTCAGTCGAACTCTTCCTAAACTCAGGAGAAAAAGTCATCAGCTTCACAGCCTATGACACAGACAAAGGAACTGATGTGGTATTTGGTGGGACAGGGGGACAGGTACCTCGTCCCGCTTCGTTTCATTTAGTGTACCGGGATTGAGGCTGCGGTTTTACTTTTTGTAGGTGACTTAGACATGTGCTAAAAAATATTAGAAATCACACAACCAGCAAGGGCTGGAAGGCTAGGAGAGGAGTGTTTGCGCACTTCTCTCTTATTTAATGTAGCGGGAGTTGCTCGATTGGGACAAGGAACCTGTCCCCGCGACCCACCCCTGACCCAAACCCCTGCCCACATTCAGTTAGGTCTAAAGACTCAAAAAAAGATAGGCACTAGTGTATTGGAAATGTAATAGATTATAATAATTGTAGATTGTTAGAAGATTCTGTCAAAAATTTGTATTTCTTGAAGGTCGGTGAGGGTACGATGGTTTATGATGGCCTGCTTGTTGCCATTTTAATAGGGTTTATTCGAGGTGGCAGTTTAAAAGGATTTGGAGAGATTCGATTTAAAATGGGATGGGTGTTCCCGGCGCTTCTGCTTTTTCAACTCTGTATTTTCTATTTTCAAAATAAAATTGAATGGGTAGGAGAAATTAGTCAGTTTTCCTTCATAGGCGTCTATGTGATTGGACTTATCTTTTTATGGATTAATCGATTTCATGACCATTTCAAATTCATTTTCGTTGGAGTTCTGCTTAACTTCATTGTGATGGCGGTAAATGGAGGGAGAATGCCTGTTTCTGGAGAGGCTGCTCTACATTTAGATCCATACTATTTAGAAACATTAAAAAACAGCTTATATGCTAAGCATACGCTTGTCACAGATTCTACGATTTTTGCCTTTTTAGGTGATATTATTCCGTTAAAGGCACCATATCCAAGAGAGCAGATTATTAGCATTGGTGATGTGGTGATGAATATAGGGGGCTTCCTTGCGATTCAAGCAATCATGCTGCGCACAAAAGAACGGGAGGAGCCATTAAATGGGAATTCGAAGGAGGTGAAAATATAATGAAAAATAAAACAAAAAATGCTATCCTAAACATACTTATTATTGGTTCAGCTATCGTAGCGTTAACTTCAGGGTGGAAATTCTGGTAATCATATAAAAAGAGGGAATCTGTGGTTCCCTCTTTTCCAATTAGTATGTAGTGAGTGTGATAAAAAATGATACTTAATCGTCAAAATCTCTATATTACGTTCATCTGTCTATTCAGCATGATTCTCCTCTTTTTGAATCTGCCTCTTTATGTTGTGGAGCTATCAAATTGGGTCTTAATTTATACACTCATTGGAGCTATTCTCCTCTTGAATCATTTCAACATTATTCTTCCGTCCGGAAATTCTCTCTCAATGGATTCTGCTATTTATTTAGCATGTATCTTTTTGTTTGGATTAAATGTACCACTCTATGTACTAATCCTAAGTAGTTTAGCCTTTTTCCTTATTCGTTTTAAACTAGAATGGTGGAAGCATTTGTTCAATTTTGCCAACTATTCAATTATGATCATTACAACTTATTATACGTTTATCATCACAGGCGGAACAGTCGGGAGTATAGACATCACAAATCTATGGCCTTATACCATATCGTTAACCGTCTATTTTATCCTGAATGTTATCATTATGTGGCTGTACTTTTTCTTAGTAACGAAACAGCCTTTTGGGACAGTTTTTCAAAGTTTATTAAGTAAAGATGATTTAAAAGAAGCGTTCATTAGTTATTTATGCACATTGGTGCTATCACTTGTCATGACGATTGTTATTCATGCACAACCAATCTTTGGCGTTTTCTTATTTATTTCTCTATCTATTACTCTGTCACTCGCCTTTCAGAAAGTGTTTTCTTTGTATAAAAATGAAGAAACAAGAGCACAAAAAGACTTTTTAACAGGCCTGTATAACCATGGTTATTTTAAACAAACGCTTGATGAATACATTAAAAAAAGTGAATATGAAGATCCGTTTTCTATCGCATTGCTGGACTTAGATGATTTTAAAAAATACAACGATTTCAATGGACATGTTCAAGGCGATGAGCTGTTAACATTCTTTGGTAGCTTCTTATCAGAAAAAATAAAGGATCTCCCTTACATTGCCGCACGGTACGGCGGGGAAGAATTCGGGATCATCATGCCTGAAACAAGCCAGGAAAAAGCAAAAATGTTCATGGACAAACTACGCAAGGAATACAATGATACCCCTTTTAAAGGTGTTGATATTCTACCATTAAGGTGCCTATCCTTCTCTTCTGGAATTACAGAGTATGAAAAAGGCACATACGGAGCTTCTGAGCTACTAGCAAGAGCGGACAAAGCGCTTTATTTTGCTAAGGCTGAAGGGAAAAACAATTGCCAAATTTATAAAGAAGGTCGCTTTAATCATAAAGGACCTCAAATTAAAGAGGAAATTGAAGGTCTAGAACAGCAGCTGCAGATTTTTCTATCAAAGGATATCTACACATATCAACACAGCAAAAGAGTGTTCAGATATGCCGTCGACATTAGTGATCAACTCTCGCTAAGTGAGGATGAAAAAAGAAGGTTAATACTCGGAGCTCTCATCCATGATATCGGAAAACTTGAAATCCCACGTGACATCATTAATAAAAAGGGCAAACTGCAAGTTCACGAATGGGAAATGATGAAAAAACACGTGACGTACGGCAAAGAAATTCTGGCATCTACGAAAAAATACGATGATCTCCTGCCGCTTGTCGAGCTTCACCACGAACGCTACGACGGAAAAGGATATCCATACGGACTCAAAGGAGAAAACATCCCAAAGCTCGCCCGGATTCTCTGCATCATCGACTCCTTCGATGCCATGACAACAGAACGACCTTACCAAAAAACCAAAACCTTCGAAGAAGCCATCAAAGAACTACGCAAATGCTCAGGCCAACAATTCGACCCAGCCCTTGTCGAACCGTTCATTAAGTTAGTGGAACAGGGGGACAGGTAACCTGTCCCAGTTCCAATTTCTTGCAGAATTCAAGTGGAAAAAGTAGAATAATTTATGTGTGAATTTCCCCTCCCCTCATTGCACCTCTGGTTTCGTCTCCAATCTCTTTCGTTTATCTATAATTCAAAAGTGTGGTGGTCCCTATCCCTAGAATAGCAAGAAAAAAGAGTCCAAACGGCAATCATATTCATCTATTGATAAAGGAGTCAGATAATATCTCAAATGTGATAAAGCGAATCAGTTCAAGCTATGTTTACTGGTACAATTTGAAATATGAACGCTGTGGTCATTTGTTTCAAGAACGGTTTAAAAGCGAAAATGTTGATAGTATAAGATATTTTCTTACCGTGCTTCGTTATATTCACCAAAACCCGCTAAAAGCAGGATTATTTCCTACTATCTTCGAATGCAAATGGACAAGCATCCATGAGTACCTTCATAAAGCAACGATTATTGATGTAGATTATCCCCTTCAATTTTTCTCTTCAGATAGAAAACAAGCCCTTTTATTGTTCAAGGATTATATGGAAAAACCAAATGATGATCAATGCTTGGAAGATACCGTAAGAATACGGTTAACAGATGATGAAGTAAAAAGGTACCTTTTTGAAATAGGTGTGTCCAACATAAACATGTTGCAGCACATGGACAAGGAGGAACGAGATTCTGTCCTATTTAGACTTAAGGCTGTAAACGGCATTAGTTTAAGGCAAATTGCAAGAGTGACAGGTATTTCGAAGAGTGTGATCCAGAGGGCTGGGAAGTGACGTGCATGACCTTACAAAGAACACGTAGCTTTAGAAATGAGTAGCGACAGAGCAACTTACATTGAACGTAAAAAAGGGAGAATTCTAGGAAGAGAAAAGATCTCTACTTCAATAAAAGCGATACAAAAAGCTGGAGTAACCGTGGTTATGCAAAAATTCTTCGTTTTTGTGATAGTTGAATCTTTGAGGAAAGCCTTGTTGTTTATTGTGTGTAGAACAAAAAACTTTTAGTAGGCAAGAGATGGAACAGCAATAAGCATCTGGGACAAGGAACCTGTCCCCATGTACCTGTTATTGGATATAGACTTCCTGCTTTGATTATATGATAATAGGAGTATTGATATTTTTCTGTTAAGTAGAAAGGTGGGGAATGACATGATAGATATCCATTGCCATATTCTCGACGGAATTGATGATGGTGCTCAGGATCTGGATGCTTCGTTGAATATGATTAAGCATGCGGTGAATGAGGGGATTACGAAGATTATTGCAACACCACATCATAAAAATGGAAAGTACGACAATGTTGCTTCTTCTATTAAAGATAAAGTTGTAGAGTTGAATAAGACGATTAAGGAACACAATCTTCCTATTGAAATATTACCTGGCCAGGAGTCACGAATTTATGGAGATCTTTTGGAGGATTATGATAAGGGCGAGATCTTGACTCTTAATCACTCAAAATATCTTTTTATTGAATTTCCGTCAAATCACGTACCAAGATATACAAAAAAGCTATTATTTGATATTCAACTGGCAGGACTTTCTCCAATCATTGTTCACCCTGAACGAAATTCGGAGATTATCGAGAATCCTTCGATTTTATATAAGTTGGTTGAACAAGGTGCTGCAACACAGGTAACAGCCTCAAGTGTCACTGGGCATTTTGGCAAGAAAATAAAAAAGTTTTCTCTTCAATTAATTGAATCAAACCAAGCGCATTTTATCGCATCAGATGCACATAATCTATCAGGAAGATCCTTCCGATTGCGCGAAGCTTATGATGAGATCGGAAAAGAATTTGGACGTGATTTAGTCTACATGTTCCAGGAAAATGCAGAGTTGGTAGTTGAAGGTAACACAATTTATCGTCAACCACCTCAAGAGGTAAGACGTAAGAAATTTTTAGGAATATTTTAAAAGGACATGGTGAACATACCATGTTCTTTTTTGTGCGCAATATCACTAGCTAAAAAGATAGGGGATGTTAAATGTTAATCATTCCTTTACATAAAATTATCAAAACATTAACCCTGCCTATAATGTCGCTTAACATCAATCTATTAAACTTACTATAAAAGTTTTGAGAAGATGTTGAAAATTTTAGGAGGAAAAAACATGAATCTAGTAAAAGGCGGATTTCTATTAAGTCTTGTATCTCTAGCACTTGTTGGCTGCGGAAGTGAAGAAAGCAGTACAAATAATGGCAGCTCAACTGGAATTGAAGGAGATTTATCTTTTTATACATCACAACCGGATGAGGATGCGCAGAAGTTAGTAGATGCATTCACTGAAAAATATCCTGATGTAAATGTCCAAACATATCGATCAGGGACAGAAGAGGTCATTAGCAAAATTAAAGCTGAGCAGAAAGCCGGAGATGTTCAAGCCGATGTATTACTAGTGGCGGACTCTGTCACCTTTGAGGACTTGAAGGAAGAGGATCTATTACTTGAATATAAGTCAGAGGAACTCAGTGAAATACCCTCTAATCTAGTAGATCCTGATGGCATGTATGCCGGGACAAAGGTTATGGCTACGGCTTTAGTAGCAAACACAGCAAATGTAAAGGAAATGCCTGACTCATGGAACGTCCTCTCGGATAATAGTGCGAAAGGTAAAACGATCATGCCAAGTCCGTTTTATTCAGGTGCTGCAGCCTATAATTTAGGTGTATTTACACGTAATGAAGCATTTGGCTGGGATTATTTTAAGAGTTTAAAAGAAAATGAAATGACGGTGACAAAAGGAAATGGAGCTGTTCTTCAAGCTGTTGCAGATGGGGAAAAAGCATACGGAATGGTTGTCGATTTTATCGTAGCCCGAGCAAAAGCGGAAGGATCACCAGTTGAATTAATTTATCCAAAAGAAGGAGTGCCTGTTATTACTGAGCCAATCGGTATTATGAAAGATGCTGAAAATGAAGAAGCGGCTAAGGCATTTGTTGATTTTGTATTATCGGAAGAAGGTCAAGAATTAGCGGCGGAAATAGGCTACACACCGATTCGTAAAGGTGTTGACGCTCCGGAAGGCTTACAGACGATTGACGAAATGAACGTGATCGATGCAGATATAAGTGAGCTTTATCAAGCAAAAGAAAAAGATAAAAAGGAATTTGAAGCAATTTTTGGACAATAATGGCTTGGAAATTATAAGGCTAATCCAGTGCTTTATACTTGAGATAGCCTTATTTCCTTTTTAAAAGGTAAGGAGAGAAATTCCTCATGTTGCAAAGCTTTGTTCATCGTGTCCAACAACAAAATAAATGGTGGTTTTTAATGGGTGCACTGTTTGTAGTAATCTTTTTTGTTGTACCTATTTTCAGACTGGTCTTCTTAAGCTTTTCTTCAGAAGGCGGGATTACTTTCGAAAACTATACATCCGTGCTTCAAGATCGTTCAACATGGAAAACGATTGAAAATACGTTATATGTTGTGGTGGGTTCGTCTATTATTGCGATTATCTTAGGGATTATGACAGCTTGGGTTGTTGCGTACACAAATATTAGACAAAAGAAGATGATTCAATTATTCATTTTTTTACCTTTTATTATCCCTTCCTATATTACAACATTAGCATGGACTCAATTTATGAGTAAAAACGGATTTTTCGCTAATCTATTAAGTTTGCTTCCCGGATCTTTAGAGCCGCTGAACATGTATAGTTTACACGGAATCATTATTGTGATGGGATTAACCCATTACCCGCTGGTTTACTTATTAACGGTAGGGGTTCTTAGAAAAATTCCACGTGATTTTGAATATGCGGCAAGGGTTTCAGGATCAAGCAAGTGGCAGTCTTTCAAAAACATTACGCTTCCTCTTGCATTACCTGGGATTGCTAGTGGCGGATTTCTTGCTTTTATTGCGAGCTTAGATAACTTTGGTATTCCTGCGTTTCTTGGGATACCGGGTAATATAAGAGTACTAAGTACATATATATATGAGCAAATTGTAGGGTTAGGACCAAATTCCTTTGAAAGAGCGGCAACCTTATCGGTCATTTTAGGATTCATTGCTTTAACAGGTACGTTTATTCAGTGGCTGCTGTTAAAGAAGTCTAGAAACAATGAAACAGCTGTTGAGGATAAAGAACCAAGATTTCTATTTTCGAAAAGAAAGCGCCTGATGATTGAACTGCTTTTATGGAGTTTTTTGTTGCTGACAACAATGGTTCCGCTTATCTCAATGCTTTCTGCCTCTCTCATTAAAGCCTATGGGTTGCCGTTTGCACCTGAACATATAAGTTTGAAAAACTATCAATTTGTGTTGCTTGAAAATCAAAAAGCGATCACTTCCTTGAAGAACAGTGCGATTTTAGCGATCATTACCACTATTTTTTGTTTGGTGATAGGTACGGGTATTGCCTATATAAGAACAAAAAAACCTTCAATCTTGTCAAAGGGTTTAGAGATGATCATCGGCATTCCGTATGCATTGCCCGGTACGGTTTTAGCGTTAGCGATGATTTTTGCTTGGATGGAACCAATTCCGGGGTGGAATCCAGGGATATACGGGACGATTATGATTCTCTTCATTGCCTATGTTACCCGTTTTTTAATCTTACAGGTTAGGGGAAGCATTACGGCGTTCATGCAGGTGGATCCTTCAATAGAGGAGGCGGCAAGAGTGAGCGGTTCTAATGGATTTTTTAAGTGGAAAAAAGTCTTGCTGCCATTGATTATCCCCGGTGTTATCAGTGGTGCGTTACTCGTCTTTTTAACAGCACTAACTGAATTAACGGTTTCATCGCTGCTATGGTCCAGTGGAACGGAAACGATAGGACTTGTTATTTTTAACTTTGAACAAGCAGGGTATTCAACCTATTCAACTGCCTTTTCTTGTATAGTCGTTCTTTTCATCTTATTGGCTTTTTTTATACTATCTTTTTTGCAAAAGTTATGGGATCGGAGGGTGCTGCATCATGACCACTCAAATTAAGAATGTAGGTAAAAGCTTTGGCTCATTTCGGGCACTGCAGCAAATCAATCTTGATATTAATGAAGGAGAGTTTGTTGCGATACTTGGTCCATCAGGCTGCGGAAAAACAACATTGCTTCGCTTATTAGCCGGTTTTGATTCTCCAACTTCAGGTGAAGTAGTAATGAAAAATCAAGTAGTCGCTGATGAAACGTCCTTCCTGCCGCCGGAGAAACGTAACATTGGAATGGTGTTTCAATCCTTTGCTTTGTGGCCGCATATGAATGTAAGGGACCATATTCGTTTCCCAATGAAACATCATCAATTTTTAAGTGAAGATCTTAAAAAGGGCATGGATTTTAGAGTTGATGAAGTATTAAAGATGGTGGATATGTATCATCTTGGAGAACGAATGCCGAGTGAACTCTCTGGAGGTCAAAAACAGAGGGTAGCCCTAGCGCGTGCGATCGCCCCAAAACCGTCTTTATTGTTAATGGATGAACCACTTAGTAGTTTAGATGCTGAATTGCGCATGTCGATGCGAAAAGAGATTCAGCAACTGCACCATTTGACGGCTGCTTCGATTGTGTATGTTACTCATGACCAAAGTGAGGCACTGGCGATGGCCGATAAAATTGTTGTCATGAATAAAGGGAAGATAGAACAAGTAGGCACGCCAAAGGAAATTTACAGCTCGCCAACATCACCATTTGTTGCCTCCTTTGTTGGAAAAGCGAACTTAATCCAGGGGAAATGGGAAGGATCCGCATTTTACCCTTTCCATCAGAAGACAATTAAATGGGATGGAACGGCTGTAACAGAGGAATTGAGAAGGGAAAACCTCTTTCCTGCCCGTCCGGAACAGCTTGAAATCTCATTTAGAGAAGCTGGTATAAAAGGAGTTATTACGAATGTTCAGTATCAAGGAAAAGAGATTCACTATACGGTTACAATAAAAGAGGAGCAGTGGGTGATCCACCAAGACCTTGATGACATGTTTTCTATAGGTGAGGAAGTATATATTCACTTAAAGGAGTCACAAACTAGAACGGAGAAAAAACAACTTCATTTTGTATAAAAAGTAAAAAACAGGCTGACCCCATGATGAGTCAGCCTTGTTAAATCCTTTATTCTTCTGATGGCTTGCCCCAAGCCTCTATATTTTTTAACCCTTCAATCGAATCCGCTGTAAAAGTAGGATCCTTCCCGGCTGAACGTTGCTTCATATAATCTGATAGAGCAGAGAAGGCGATTTTACCGAGTAGCGTAATCGCGATCAGGTTGATGATAGCCATTAGTCCCATGAACAAGTCAGCTAGACTCCAAACAAAGCTTAATGAAGCTAAAGAACCGAATGCAACCATTGCTACTACGGCAACACGATAGATGTTAAGGAATAATTTATTGTTGTTGATGAATTCAATATTTGATTCACCGTAGTAATAGTTTCCTACAATTGAACTGAAGGCAAACATAAGCACGATAATGGATAAGAAAATACCAGCCCATGTTCCCATTGATGATTCAAGTGCTTGTTGAGTTAACACAATACCGTCTGATTCTGGTGAAGTATATAATCCGCTAAGCAAAATGATAAACGCAGTTGAACTACAAATAATCAGTGTATCAACGAAGACACCAAGAGATTGGATAAGACCTTGTTTAACAGGGTGGCTAACATCAGCTGTAGCAGCAGCGTTTGGCGCACTACCCATTCCGGCTTCATTCGAGAACAATCCACGTTTAATTCCATTCATCATCGCAGCACCTAACGCACCACCTGCAGCTTCCTGTAATCCAAAGGCACTTTCAAAGATTAAAACAAATACACTAGGAATTTCTGTAATATTGATGATCATAATGAAAAGTGCAATTAAAATATAAGCTCCAGCCATAACCGGCACGATAATCTCTGATACTCTTGCAATTCTTTTAATCCCGCCGAAAATGATGATAGCGGTAATGATCGATAAAATAACCGCGATTAAAACTTTGTTTATTCCAAATGATGAGTGAAAAGCACTCGTGATTGTATTGGCTTGAACAGAGTTAAAGGCTAATCCGAAGGTAAGTGTAATTAACACGGCAAACGTCACACCCATCCAACGGGCATTTAACGCTTTTTCCATGTAGTAAGCAGGTCCGCCTCGGAATGTGTCTCCATCTTTTACTTTGTAAATTTGTGCTAATGTACTTTCTACAAACGCGGAGGCAGATCCAATAAGTGCGATAAGCCACATCCAAAATACAGCCCCGGGTCCACCCGTTGTAATGGCAATCGCAACACCGGCTAAGTTCCCTGTACCAACACGTGAAGCCGTACTAATACAAAAAGCCTGGAAGGATGACACACCTTTTTTATCGGCCCTTGCACCTTCCCCCAATAAACGAACCATTTCACCAAATAAGCGAAACTGAACAAACTTTGTCCTAAACGTAAAATACAGCCCTAATCCTATTAACATAATAATTAATACATAAGACCACAATAATGTATTCGTTCCATCAATCATACTCTCAATCAGGTTCATCCAAACACCCCTCATTATTTTATTCTTCATTAAATACTATTCAAAGTTATGCACTTTTATTATATTAGCATATTGTGGGTCGGGGGGACAGGTTCCTTGACCCAATTTTTTGTCTATTCAAAAAAGGAGAACCGCCATATACGATTCTCCTTAGTACTAGCTGATTAATTTTTCCCTAACTGCGTTGGCAGCATTTGTATGGAATGATTTAGCGTATCAAGTTTGCTTTCAATCCTATTGAGCAAATAAAGTGTCACTACAATAGGAAAGCCCAGCTCGCTGATAACCGATAACCATTGATCCATTTTTTCACCCCATTTCGTTTAGGATAAAATATAAATGACAAAGAGCTGACAAGAAGAAAGAAACCTCATCAGCTCTCAATTGGTTTAAGCAAGTCCAACATCTGTTACATTACGCTCAACGATACGCGCACCCTTCTTAGCTACAAATTCGCCACCAGTTGTGAAGAAGATGTTGCTCGCTAAGATGTCATCCATTGCTGCATTGATCGCAGCCGGATCAACAGGTTCGATAGGAGAGTCAACGTTAAGCTTAACTGTTTTTCCATCAGTGTTTAAAAATTGAAGTTCTAATGTTTTTGCCATGTGGTCACCTCCTTTCTCTCAAGTACCAAACGCTCATGCGATTAAGGGTTGATTTGGTTAGAGTCGTTTCGCTCGATAGATGAAAGTGTTTCAGTTTGTAAGCTTGCCAGGGCTTGAGCAACCTGAAGCAACTCATCAGGTGTTGCAGTTGTTTTCACATTGTTGTAGTTTTTACGCTTTAAAATAACTTTGCCATCTTCGTCCAAGCCCATGTCGAACACAAGACTTAATTGTGAATCAAGGATAACTTGACTTGCCATGCTGATCACCTCCTTTCGCCCTCTATATATAAAAAAAGGGGAGGAGAGTAGCGTGAAATTGAAAAAAAATTAATGTTTTTTTCGGGACAGGGGGACAGGTTCCTCGTCCCATCTGGGACAAGGAACCTGTCCCCCTGGTCCATAGAAAAACCCTAACAATGTACCTGAAAAGGGTCATTATTAGGGTTATAAACTTCGGTGGTATTGCACTCAGTTCAGGCGGTTGGGACAAGGAACCTGTCCCCCCGACCCAAAGCCGGCCAACCACCGAGCCGCATTATTTTTCTTGGATAATTCTTCCGGAGATCCAGCCGGTTTTGCCGGTTTTTGTTTCGACTTTGAGCCATGTGATGCCGCTGTTGTCGGTTTTTTGTTCGTCGAGGTATGTGACGGTATCGTCTTTGATGATAGCTGCAACGATTTTAGCGTCCAGCGTAGGATTGGCGCGGATGTTACCGCCGCTGGTTTTGTATTGGTCTGTTAAAGTGTATTCCTTAGGGTTCACCTTTGCACTTACTTCATCCACTTTTGCTAGAAAATTCCCTTGATAGCTTTTAATATCAAAGCCTAGATCTTTTTGGACTTTTTCTTCTGTCATCCATTTGTCAAAGCGGTCCCACGTTTGGGAGTAGGAGCTTGTCGGGTTATTGATGATGGCAAGTGGCAATAGAATGGCAAGGGCAAATCCAACAAGACGGAATGTCCTTTTCCATTTGGCTTTGTTTCGCGTACGCTTTTTTGTGAGTGTTTCTGTTTTGCTGGATGTTGTTAAGAGAAAAGCAAAAAGCTCTTCAGTTCCTTCGATCCAGGAAGGAATCGAATAGTCCCCTTGATTTCTCCTTTTGGTCAGCATTCTATGAAAGAACACCATTACCGGATAGGATAAGTGATAAACGGCCTTATGCAGTAAAATGCTGCCCAAATGGATGAGTCTTGGTGCTAAATGAAAAAGAATAGGCCGCATGAGAATGATCATGATAAACGTGAAAATAGCAATTCTGAGCCAAATGGGTAGCAGGGCAAGTGGTACCCATAGCCAGTATAGTTGCTGAAGTATGGTTTCCACTCTCGTTACTCCCCTTTAGCCGATTGATAGTGATCACGTAAATCATCGAGCTGATCTTCTTCTGTTGTCCTCATCGAAAGGCGGGTCTGGTTGCCACTGCCGCTAAATTCATAAGGAAAATAAGTTTTAATTTTTTCTACCTGCCTATCAATTTCGACTTTATCAACAGTAGGGTCCATCATCAGGTTTTTCACTTGGTGTTGTACCTCAAGCCTGAACGCTTCTTCGTTATGAATGCGGGTTTGGACAACTTCTAGGGCAGCTTTATTATCTTCAGCAATAAAAAGGGCATTAAGAAGATTCCCTTTTTCAATTTCCCTTTGAATTTCACCTGCAACAAAGCGGGCCTCACGCATTTTAATTTCTTTTTCGTGCAATCTTAGCTCGCTATCTTGATCCTGCTTCCAATATTGTTTGTCATGCTCTTGATCTCGGTGACTTTGCTTGACAAGAACATTAATATCAGAAATCACAACCCCAACCTGCTTTAAACCGGCTACCATGGAAGAGTGTTCATGAAGATCCTCAATATGCTTTTTCACTTGCTTGGAATCTGAGATCGGGTAATCGGTTGTGATTTCCTCAAGCCAGTAAGGAAGCTTCTTTTTAATATATGTCACAATTTCACCTGCACCCTGTTGAACAAGGGAAATCGGATCAACCACTTTATAATCAATGGAAAGATCAATTAAAAAGTCACGACCTCTGTCTAATGAAGGGTACTCTTCTTCACATTGGAAACTCTGTGTCGCCATGTTAACAATGTAGACCTTCGTGTATTTCCCGGCACGAAGATCACTGCGGCTTAAGCGGTCACCATTTTTAACAACTTGATAGTTATTTTGTTCATTTGTATAAACAAACGCCTGATTCATAGAGGAAGCTGGCGGCTTTTCAAAAAAACTAAATTTGACGGGTTGAACGTCGATGAGATTCATATTGTGATCCTCCTTTTAAATACCATCATGTTTTCATATCGTTCAGCATTATGCGGCTTGTTTTCAGTCTGACTAACTAACGTTGTTTGCATTTTCACAAATATACATGTCCCTTAATAGGCATGTTTTCATTATAAGCATGGCTTCGCGAAAAAATGACTATTTTGATTGCTTCCATTTTTAAAGAAGTTAAAACTGCTTCATGTAGTTTTGTGTCTAACCTTGTCAAATCTTTTCTACTAGATTAGTATACAAAAAAGGAGACGGCTTTCCTAGTTGTGTAGGATATTAAAAATTTCTTTGAACTGTGGTTAAGCGCACGACATCCAGCTCAGCGCCTAGCCCCTCTATGGTCTAGCTAATTTATTGAAGGCAAAGAACGCCCTCTATTCTAAATCGTCTTATGCATGTCGGGACTGATCAATGCGCTTGCGCTTTTGTTCAGTTGTCCGCTATTTTGACATAGCATCATGTATAATGGGAGATACTATGCTATTATCAAATTTTGTTTTAAAAGAAAGGGGAGGTGGATTCAAATGTTTTTGCTGAAAACAAAGTGGTTGTTGATCAGCTTATTTGTTTTAGTTGAGATATTCGTTTTAGTTGCAGATTTATTCCTTCCTATTAAACATATTGCTTTTTCAATCCTACATATTACCATCTCCTTAGTAACGGTGGTTTTTATCTTATTTCTTATTTATGTGATGAACAAAACGACGAAAGAACTCAAACATAGTAATGAACGGTTAAGATATATTTTTGATTCATTAGATGTTGCAATATGGTCGCATGATATGAAAACAGATCATTTAATGATTACACCAGGAATTGAAAAGTTATATGGGTATTCCATGGATGAATTTTATCGTGATCAGCTTTTATGGAGAAAGGTTGTTCTTCCGGAAGATCAGAAGGTCATTGAAGAGCGGCTGCAGCAATTGACTAAGAAGGAGCCAGTCACAAGCTTTTATCGTATTGTTCGGCCGGATGGAAAGGTTCGCTGGATTCGTGATCGGGGTATACCGACTTATGATGAAAAAGGGGATTTTGTCGATTTTTCAAGTGTCTTATTTGATGTAACAGAGCAAAAGGAGCGGGAGGAGCGCTACCGGGGAATAGTAGAAATGTCTCCTGATATTATCGCTGTTATTAGGGATTGGAAGTTTGTGTTTATTAATAAAGCGGGAAACGAGCTTTTTGGCACCTCTGATATTATTGGACGTCATGTACTGGAATTTGTCTCTACTGAGAATGTGAGGAGTGTTAAGGACATTGTTCAGGAGATGGATGACAATGACCATGATATTGAAAAAAATTACTTCGAATGTCAGCTTTTATTATCAAATGGTGATGTGATTGATGCAGAAGTTTCTCTTATGAAAATTTTGTATGAAGGCAGAATCGCAAAGCTTGTAGTCGGTCGCGATATTACCGAACGAAAAAAAGCTCAGCAATTGATTCACAATATGGCCTACTATGATTCGGTTACAAATCTTCCTAATCGAAACATGTTCAAAGAGCATGTAAATAACAGTTTAACAACAAATGGTGAAAACCAAGAGCTTGCTGTCTTATTTTTAGATTTGGATCGATTTAAGGTGATTAATGATACAAAAGGACATTCAACTGGTGATCTTTTATTAAAGGATGTTGCAGATCGCATACGAAATACAGTGAAAAGTGATGGCCTTGTTTCCCGCCAAGGGGGAGATGAATTCTTAATCCTTCTCGAAGGAAAGAAGAAGGAAGAAATTGAAAAAATTGCCCAGCAAATCATAGACGATTTTTCCCGTCCGTTCTATGTTCATTGTGAAGAAATTTTTGTGACAGCCAGCATCGGTATTAGTCTTTATCCTTATGATGGAAAAGATCAGGAAACGTTGATTAAAAATGCGGATACCGCTATGTATTTGGCGAAAGAACATGGAAAAAATAATTTTCAGTACTATAATGAGGGTCTTAACACCCAATCAACAAGAAAAATGGTCCTTGAAGTTGGATTGCGAAAAGCACTTGATACAAATCAGTTTAACATGGTGTACCAGCCTCAGTTTGAACTGGAAACAGGTACGATTATTGGAGTGGAGGCTTTAATTCGTTGGGAGCATCCGGAGCTTGGTCCAATTTCCCCTGTGGAATTCATTCCGATTGCTGAAGAAACAGGGTTGATTGTTCAAATTGGAAAATGGATTTTACAACAAGTATGTAGAGATTATAATCAATGGAAGCAACTTGGCCATGGATCAATCAAGATGGCTGTCAATATTTCAGTTCGTCAAATGCAGGAACAGGAATTTATCAGCAGTGTGAAGCAAGTCATGGAAGAATATAATGTCGATCCTAACATGTTTGAACTTGAAATTACGGAAAGTATTATGCAAAATATCAATCAATCGATTGTCATATTGAAGGAGCTAAAACAACTTGGCGTCAAAATCGCCATTGATGATTTTGGAAAAGGCTACTCCTCATTAAGCTATTTAAAACATCTGCCGATTGATAAAATCAAAGTGGATAAATCATTTGTTGATGATATTTTGGACCCAACTCACAATGGTTCAATTGCAAAAGCCATCATTGATATGGGACATATTATGAAATTCACCGTCATTGCCGAGGGGATTGAAGAAGAGAAACAAGTAGACTTTTTATTGAAAAATAACTGTAAACTGGGACAAGGGTTCTTTTTTAGTAAGCCATTGCCTGAGTATGAGATACGGAAGTTGTTCAGTTGAAGCCCCTGTGGAAAGATCTGCAGGGGTTTTTGCTTTGTTGGTTAAGGTTGATATGGTGTGGGACGCAACTAAGTGGGAAAACGACGCAACATTTGTATGTTTTGACGCAAAGAAGCATCGGATAGACGCAACTAAACCTAAAATGACACAACACAAATCACAAGCCCATGAATTCCGGTACTGCCAGCTGTGGATACAAGAAAAACAGCAGCATATTTTTGTTTTGCTGCTGTTTTTCTTAAATTCTACTAAAATACTCAGCACTTTCAATCATCAATCGACAGTCCAGAAATTGACTTTCACTCAAATCAATCTCAAAAATAAAATCTGTATCTCCGACGAAAGGCTTCACCGTTGCCCAGTTGATGCTTCCTTTTCCAAGCGGCAATGAATCATGCTCTACACCAAGTGAATCAACAAGGTGATAGTAGTCAGCGTATGAAGAGTAGGTTTCTAGATGATGCTCCAACGCTCGATTATTACCTTTTAACGCAATGAAAGTATGGCTAACATCAATATTTAAAGGCAAATGAAGGGGACGGACGATTTCGTTAAGTAGATGTGGATTCTCAGCTGAAAAAATTCCTTCTGTTGTATCCTCCCATAAAAATGATTGATTACAAATATGAAGAATTTCCTCAATGCGTTTTCTCATTTCATACCGTTTTTCCTTATCCGCGAAATTGGAGCATTCAGAATCTGAATAATGACAATGTATAATACATTTGATGTTTTCCTGCTTACAAATAGATGCAATAAGTTCACTGGACCAATTATAAAATTGGCGCATCTCCGGACTGGAGCTAATAATATCTAAATACCGACCGTGGTGTTTCATCGGATGATGAAGGTAGACGCGAATTCCTCTTGCTTTTAACAGACGAATGTAATCAACAATTTCATACGGATGATACAGGTTTTTCTCTGTTAAATGAAGCTCCATAATCTCAGGCTGATAAAGAAGACGATCACGTATCTGCTCTTCACTAATAGCGGCCTTTAATCGAATGTACCGAATAGTTCTCAGCTCCTTTAAGTAGATCCCTAATAAAGTGTATTCAGAAATATTAGCTTCTATTAAATAATTATAAATAAAGGGCTGTTCGGTTTTAATATTTTTAAAGCTGCTAGTGGAATGGAGCGGAAGACACTTGACTCCTGCGGGAAGTAGAGGAAAGGCTGAGACCCCGCAGGCGAAGCCGAGGAGGCTCAGCTTCCTCCCCGGCGACTCTTGTGTCTGGAGCGCAATGCAACGGACTAAGTTTTTAAAAGCACCAAACACCAAAAACCCTGAAAGAAATCCTCCCAGGGCTAAGCTCTATTTACCATACTAATCACATACCCAACAACGATACCAATAACCGCAGGTATAAACCAACCAATTCCAATCGTAAATAACGGGATAAAATCTAAATTCAATCCATCCATATTCACACCAGCTGCCATCAATCCATCAATGATACTGAAAACGGCCGTGATACTTAAACTAATGATATATACAATTGATTTTGCTGGTAGTACATACTCTAAAAATGATAACAGAATCAAAACAATCGCTAAAGGATAGAGAGCTGTTAACAATGGAACTGACAAAGAAATCAGTTGTGATAAGCCGAAGTTCGCTACACATGTACTGAATATAGATAGAATTAGAACGATTTGTTTATAACGTAATTTCGGAAACGCCTTTGATAGATAGTTTCCGCAAGCAGATATCAAGCCCACACTTGTTGTTAAACAAGCAAATGTGATCGCAAGTCCCAACACTATTTTTCCAAGAGGACCGAATAAAGCACTGGCTGTTGAAGATAAAATGGCGCCTCCGTTGTCTAGATATCCTATTGATGATACGCTTGAAGCACCGATAAACGCTAGCGATGCATAAACAAACACAAGCCCTGCGCTTGCGATAAGTCCTGCTTTTATACATACCTTCGTAATGGCAAATCGGTCTTTTATTCCCTGCTCTTTAATGGAAGAAATCACCACGATCCCAAATACAAGAGCACTTAACGTATCCATTGTTAAATATCCTTCTAAAAATCCCTTGAAAAACGCACCCTCTACATAATCACCTTGTGGCGCTTGAAAACTTCCCATCGGTGTGAGCAGTGCTTTTCCAGTTAGGATAACAAGAATAGTTAATAAAGCAGGTGTCAGTATTTTTCCAATCCGATCAACTAATTTGCTCGGATTTAATGATAACCAATACGTAAGTGTAAAATAGATGATGGTATAAATTAATAGAGGTGTTTTTGTATCTATTAATTGTTCTGGAAGAAATGGGATCACACTAATTTCATAAGAAACTGTCCCGGTTCTTGGAATTCCGAAAAAGGGACCAATTGTTAAATACAAAATAATCGGAAAAATCAGACCAAATGTTGGGTGAACTTTGTTTCCGATTGTTTGAATGTCATTACCCGATAGTGCAATCGCAACAATTCCTAAAAATGGTAGACCAACCCCGGTAATTAAAAATCCTAAAATGGCTGTCCAAGTATGGACTCCGGCCTGTTGTCCCAATGCTGGTGGGAAAATCATATTTCCTGCACCAAAAAAGAGCGCAAATAGCATTAAACCGATAACAATTGTTTGCTTACCGGATTGTGTTTGTTTCATAATTTCCTCCTGAAAAGCTATATTAATAAAATTCCCTAAATTTCGACACAAAGGATAGTGTAGCATAAATTATAAGAATTTTATAGAAAAAAATAAATTTTATAATAACTTCCAATTTTAAAATTTATATTAGAATAATCTTAATTGTTTTAATACTCTATCTATTTTCAATAGACTAGATTTTATAGTGGCTCCTTGTTATAATTCAGCCTATTATACGGAAGGAGCTTGGTTAACCATGCTAAAGAAAAATGAACTTATTTTTATTAGTTTTATGCTTTTTTCGATGTTTTTTGGTGCAGGAAACCTTATCTTTCCAGCATTTTTAGGTAGTTCTGCAGGAGAAGATGTGTGGCTTTCTCTCGCAGGCTTTATTACAACAGCAGTAGGTTTGCCAATTCTTGGTGTTCTAGCTGTTGCCAAGGCTGGCAGTTTTCATACACTCGTAAACCGTGTTCATCCAATTTTCGCCTTTTTATTTCCATTATTAATCTATGTTTCCATTGGACCTGGTTTGGCGATTCCAAGAGCAGGTTCGATTGCCTATGAAATGGGGATGAAGCCATTTTTACCTGAAACATGGATGAATCAATCCGTCATGTTAGCTGTGTATACAATCATTTTTTTCGCTGTAACATTGTGGTTAAGCTTACAGCCATCGAAGCTTGTTGATCGGTTTGGGAAACTATTAACACCTATTTTATTAATCATGATTGCACTCATTTTTGTGAAAAGTCTAATTACACCGATGGGAGAATTTCCTGTAGCAACAGGTGCGTATCAAGATAATTCGTTTTTCCAAGGGTTTATGGATGGCTATTTAACAATGGATGCACTCGCTGCATTGGTGTTTGGAATTGTTGTTGCGAATACGATCCGTTCTAAAGGTGTACAGGATACAAAGCTTGTTTCTAAATATATGGGCTTTGCAGGTCTAGGTGCTGGAATCTTACTTGCTTCCATTTATACGATTCTTGGATTCCTGGGTGCATCAAGTGCATCTCTTGGTACTTCAGAAAATGGAGCCGGAGTATTAACGATTGTGATGAATGAATTATTTGGCAGTATAGGCATTATCTTGCTTGGTTTACTTTTTACCCTAGCTTGCTTATGTGTATGTATCGGTCTAATTATTTCATGTAGTCAATACTTTGCAACACTTTTTCCAAAGCTTTCGTACAAAAAGTGGGCTGTGATTCTCGCTGTGCTTAGCTTATTGGTTGCGAATTTAGGGTTGAACCAGATTTTATCGATTTCTGTTCCGATTTTAGGAGCTATTTATCCGATCGCAGTTGTCTTAATTTTACTTGGACTTGTAGGCAACAGGGTAAGTCATTCTGTTTATTTGGTTGCAACGATTTTCACAGCTGTCTTTAGTGTGATTGAAACGATTAATACAACATTTTTAAATGGGATGTTAAATGATGTATTAGGGGTTATTCCTCTTTATGAGCAGGGTGTTGGCTGGATTCTACCGGCGCTTGTGGGCGTGATTGTTGGTTATTTTATGAGAAAAATATATAGTCAACCTGATTTTGAAGAGGTTGCTGCGTAGGGAGAGTGCGGGTTCGCGCTCTTTTTTTTGGTCTGTTTTCGCAAATTTAATACAAGAGATGTTAAAATTAGTTCTATTACGCTCCAGACACTCGCTTTCTGCGGGGTCTCAGCCATTCCTCTACTTCCCGCAGGAGTTGAGTTTCTTCCGCTCCATTCCACTATAGAGGTAGAAGTGAAGTCAAGAGCAGCAATCTTTGTGAAAACAGCTATTAGTACGAAAAGGGACTCACCCCTTATCCCAGGAGAAAGTCCCTACTTAAAAAATTATTTCACTTTTTGTCCTTCTACATACTCAATTAACTGTTCTTCAGCATCTTTTGCAATATGACCAACTGCTTTTGCAATCGCCGTAGCTTTTTCTTCTTTCACAAGCCATTTCGCCAGAGCTTTTATTGTGCTCATAAAGTCTTTTGCAACGGTTTTGCTCATTGGGTCATAGAGTGAAGGGAGGTCTCTTAAGCATACTTGCTTCCAGAAATCTTCGTCACATGCATCCCAGCTGTCAACTGCATGTCCTTCTAGAATTTCTCTTAAATCGAATAAGCAGTTTCGATATTTTCGTAATGTGAGGTCTGATTTCCCATCTGTTTTTTCCTTGAAAAACGTAACAAGGTCTTCTGAATAAAAGGTATTTACTGTTGATGGAGTGAATCCTAATAATTCATAAACAGGGATATCTTCTTCTTTAACGAGTGTTTGTCCTTCACTTGTCGAGACAATTTCAGTTATGGTTGTGAGACGCTCAGTTCCACCTGTGACAAATGGTGAAAGTGGCAGGCCGAGTTCTTTTCGGACACTGTTGAAATCAGCTGTGATCTCGATTTGCTTGAATTCACGCTGGGCTTGCGTAAATAAATTGTATTCTCTTTGCTGTAAATATGCTTCAACCACATCTGTTTGTCCTTCATTCACTAAGTCTAGTACAGATTTGTCTCCGAATAGTGGAAGCTTCAAATCTAAATCTAAACGTACATCATGGTTAGCGTAAAGCAGCATATATTGTGGAGCACCCTCCGGTATAGAAGCAACTGTGTTTTTCAGCTCAACCGTTTTCGGAACCTCCATTGTTTTCTGTTGCTCATCCTGCAATGTCATGAGGCCTGAATGAAAGACTGATTGTAATTCTTCTATCGTATCCTCTTTAAGGGTGATGTATGTTAACGTATTACCCTCAATTGTGAGTGTTCCAATCACATTGCCAATATTGATTGGTTCTGTTAGTGCATTGTCCGTATATTGATACCAAGCATTCACCCAATTACTTACTTTCAGCTGGTTCTCCCATTTGTCGATTAAAAAGTGAGGCTCAGCTTGGAGCAGATCGAACAGTGCTTGCTGATTAAGGATCTGATATCTATTGATATATTGAGTAATTTCACTTTTTTCGGTGTTTTCCCGAACTTTTGCCATATTAAAGGCAGCCAACACTTCAGGATAGTAATCCATCATCACTTGTTCGACAGATAGAGTCTGTTCTTTTTGAAGCTCTGTTATCACATTTATCGCTTTTTCAATGTTTTCCGGGCCTTGAACGATTCGGACTCCGTTAAAATAGTATAAAGAGTCAAATTGCTCAATCAGAGCGAATGTACTGCTCCAAGGTGCAACCGCGTCTTTAAGGTTTTCCTGCATTTTTGCTAGAGGATATGTTTCATTTGTCAGCATATCCTTGAAAATGACGCTTTTTTCATCATGGTCAACAGCTTGAACCAGCTTTGGAGTCAGAGACTTCCATGTTTGAGCCATCTCAAGTTCATCCTGTGAAAGACGTTTCTCTTGGGTTGAAATAAACCATTCAATCCCACGCAACCCATTTTCATAACGATGGAAAAAGATAAGCCAGAACTCAAAAAATGGATTTTCATTTTTACTAGATAGAGTGTGCTCAGTTCTTCTTTTAAACTCACTAAATAATTTGTACTGCTGACTTGCAGGCAGCTCTTTATAAATGAAATCCTTTATTTTAAGTGTCAGCATATGCTTTTGCTGATAAAAACGCTCTTCCTTTACTTCGTGCAGTTGAATAACACTTGATTTCTTCATACAGCACTTTTTATATTTTTTCCCGCTTCCGCATATACACGGGTCATTACGTCTTGGTTCCACTTTCATCACCTATCATTCTTTTCTAAACATATTAAGCAGTTTATATTTATACATAGTTTTGGTGTCTAGCTACAGCGCCTAGCCCCGAAGCACAGGATGTGCAAGTGCAGTCGTTGCGACAGGACGTCGCGATCTTAGACTGCCTCGAGGTCATAAGCTAATTTGGAATGGAAGGCAAGGAACGCCTTCTATTCCAAATTAGCTTATTTGCCCGAAGCTGATCAAGGCGCTTCCGCTTTTCTAATCCATTCTCTATATTAAACTAAGTTTTTACGATGAGCAAAGTATACAAAATTTGATTTTAGTCAAGAGCTGAAGTATGTTCAAGTAAATAGGCGAAAACTTAATGAAAAATGAAACTTATCACGTGCTTCAATCGTACTATTTAATAAGAAGTGAAAGTTATCTATAGGAGACGATAATGATGAAGCAAGTTGTCCATTTTTTTATACAATCAACAGCTGCAACCATGTCAACAGGAACAATTTGGTTGGTTAGCTATTTTCCGTTAGATCAAGCGTTTCTTTGGTCAAGTGCATATGCCATAGGGGGAGGGACTGCTGTATTTTTTTCAACAAAGGCGCTCACTCACCAGCATTTCTTAAAGCAAAATCAGTTGTCGAGAAAAGAATATGCCTATATTAAGAGACATCTAAAAGAAGCGGACCAGAAAATAAAACGACTCCGCAAGGCACTTTTTAGCATACGAACGATTTCAACGATAAAACAAAACATAGAGATGTACCGAGTAGTAAATCGAATTTATACCATCACGAAAAAAGAGCCAAAGCGCTTTTATTTAGCGGAATCATTTTATTATTCACATCTGGATTCTCTTGTTGAGCTAAGTGAAAAGTATGCATTTTTAGCTGGCCAGCCTTCGAAAACTAGTGAGCTGTCACAATCATTAACAGAAACACGCCGCACGATATCACAGCTTTCTGACTCATTGGAACAGGATTTACATGATGTGTTATCGAAGGATATATCTCAGTTGAATTTTGAATTGGATGTTGCAAAGTTAACAATCGATAAAACGGTGAAAAAATAAGAGGAGGCACTATTTTATGAGTCATAATCAACTTGATGAGTTGCTATCAAACCCGTTTGGGGAAGAGGAACTTGTTGTAAATAAAGAACCAGAAGCAGAAAAGCCAGCCAAGCTGCTTGATGTTTTACCAGAGGAAAACCGTAAAAAGGCAATTCAGCTAGCTGAACAAATCGATCCGAAAAACCAGCAGGCCATCGCATTATACGGAACACAAGCTCAATCAAAACTATTAAGTTTTTCACACTCTATGCTTGATCATGTCCAAAAAAAGGACACCGGTGAAATTGGACAAATCATTGGAGACCTAATGAAAAAGCTGGAACAAGTGAGTCCTGATGCATTAAAGCCGGAAAAACGCGGGCTTATCTCAAAAATGTTTGGGAAAATCTCTAACTCTGTTCAAGAAGTATTAACAAAATACCAAAAAACAGGCGCCCAAATCGATCGAATTAGCGTCAAACTCGATCATTCCAAAACAGGCTTACTTCAAGATATCCAAGTGCTTGAACAGCTTTACGAGCAAAACAAGGAATACTTCCATGCCTTAAATGTATATATTGCCGCGGGTGAACTGAAGCTTGAGGAATTGCAAAACAAAACAATTCCTGAACTTAAGAAAAAGGCAGAACTCACACAAGATCAAATGGCCTTTCAAGAGGTTAATGATCTCATGCAATTTGCCGACCGCTTGGAAAAACGGACACATGATCTTGTCTTAAGCAGACAAGTTACCATGCAAAGTGCCCCGCAAATCCGCTTAATTCAAAGCGCAAACCAGGCATTGGTCGAAAAAATTCAATCATCCATCACAACGGCGATTCCACTCTGGAAAAACCAAGTAGCCATCGCACTCACACTACTTCGCCAAAAGGATGCAGTAGAAGCACAGAAACTCGTATCAAAAACAACGAATGATTTACTTCTGAAAAACGCAGAAATGTTGAAGGTCAATACGCTGGAAACAGCGAAGGAAAACGAACGAGGACTTGTCGATGTAGATACATTGAAAAAGGTTCAAGACCACTTGATCTCAACACTAGAAGAAACACTCCGTATTCAAGCAGAAGGACGCGCAAAGCGACTTCAAGCAGAACAGGATTTAGCGCTGATGGAGACGGATTTGAAGAAGAAATTAGCAGGGATGTAGGATAGGAAAAGCCGTGTGCTTGAGTAGCACACGGCTTTTTGGTCTTTAGAACTGTGTTGTGCACGATATCCAGCTCTGCAGCACAGGATGTGCACGTGCAGACCTGGAGAGGGGTGGGCGAATTTTGACGAAAATTGTCTAATCGAAAATAAGTTAGTGAAAATCGTAAATAAATTCTTATAATCGAAAATAAGTTGACAGAATCGGAAATAACAAATCAAAAATCGTGAATAAATCTTATTTAAATAGATAGTTTAATTTAAAAACCTAGAAAATACTCGATATTTTATTCCCGAACAAGGGAAAGAGCCTGTTTGAGAATTTCAGATTTCCGTTCTTCTTTTTGTTGTTCATATATTTGTTTAAACTCTTCTGCTTCATCTTCAGGATATCCGTTTTGGGAAAGCTCGATTATGAGCTTTTGATATAACGTCTGGAATTCTTCCTCTGTTTGCTGCTCAATTATTTGTCCTTGAGCAGCATAGCTTTGATAAAGTGTTTTCAGTGAATCATCAGGCTGCTCTTTATTTATGTAGGCTTTGAAATCATGGAGTGCTTGCTCAACTAAGGTGTCAATTTGGCTATTTGTTTTTGATTGAAGCTCTTCAAATTTAGTTTGATAATTCGCCTTTATTTCCTCAATTGAATGGGTTTGATTGGTTACTGCAACATGATCAACCTGTGTTTGATAAAAGACTGTTTTATTCGGGGCGGTTAATTCCTTAGTGATTTCACGTTGCGGACTGTGGATGGTGACAGGCTTCTCATTTACATCTCCGAAGGCATATTTACTCCCTAAAAATAAAATAATCAACAAGATAAAAGCAAAAATAGTGACTCTCCTCATATCCATTTTGATCTTCCTCCTCTCCTGTTTAGTTTTGTCCATTTATTAGGGTTATAATCAACTAATAACTATAAAAATGGTATGTTTACAGCTTGGGAGTGGAAGGATTCGAACTCGTAAATGCTGTTCACCCTGAAAAGGGGGTCAGTTTTTAATTGATTTAGGTCTGTCCTGTTTTAATCTTGCAACTTCGGTGGTAATTTTGCAGATTTTTTATTTTTTTTGCAAAATCCTAGATATTCTTGCAAATTTTCTATTATTCTTGCAACTTTCCATACAATTTTGCATTCAAAGAAATTTAGCCATCAACTCTCTACTACAAAAAAAGAAGCAACAGCTCAGCTGCTCCTTCTTATACGTCCAACTTCGTCTTTTTTATTTTTGCCTTTCTTAAATAACGTTTTAACTAGGATGAAAAAAACCAAAATTCCCACATATACAAGGAATAGCGCAATATATCCCCATAAACCAACAATCGCATCAGCGAATTCCATATTTCCTCTGCTTGTGATCGCTTGTTGAATTTCGATGGCGAAGACGAGGACGAACA
This sequence comes from Bacillus sp. J37, assembly GCF_000518865.1. Classification (GTDB taxonomy): domain Bacteria; phylum Bacillota; class Bacilli; order Bacillales; family Bacillaceae; genus Metabacillus. The sequence continues at coordinate 32,028 of NZ_JAEK01000020.1, forward strand.
TAAACGTTAATGTATATAAAAAAGCAATTAAATGAATACCAATCGAAAACTGTGATAGCCATTTTGAGATCATATAGACAGCGGCGAATGTCACCATTCCAATGATGCCCATAATCCAAAAATGCATGTCTTTGTCTGTCATCTGTAAGCCTAAAATATCATTAATAATGACAATCAATACATCGTGCAAATTGTTCATGATCTCAACAAGAAATAAAATGCCATCCTTCATTTCATCACTCATTTCTAAAGAAATTATCTAAAAATCTATTATACCAGTTTTTTGAAAATAGGTAAGAAGAATATCTGTCCAATTTGGTACATACCTTGTATTACTCAGACAGCGAGGTGTAGCAAATTGCGGAGACGCCGAAGAAATGCAGTTCCATTGGTTATTGTGATCATTATTTCGTTGATAGTTTTGATTGTATCTGTTCGTTTATTTTCAAGTTTTGCTAACAATGATCCTGATGATGTTGTCTCAAGATTTTATCATTATGAACAGGAAGGTGACTTTGGCAGCGCGTGGGAACTGTTTCACCCTGTCATGCAGGAGCGCTTCTCAAAAAATGCCTATGTAACAGAGCGTTCACACATCTATATGAGTCATTATGGGGTCACAACATTTGAGTATGAGATCGTAGATGAAGATGAGATCCAAAACTGGAAAATGGCGGAGGATTCAGAGACGTTCCCAACAGCAGATAAAATGACCGTTGAACAGCAATTTAAAAGTAAATTTGGAAACTTCACGATCTTACAGGATGTCTATGCTGTACAACATGAGGGTGAATGGAGAATCGTGTGGGAATATTAAAAGGACCAGAGGGACAGGTTCCTTGTCCCTCCCTGGGACAAGGAACCTGTCCCCTCGGTCCACTTTACATACCATTAAAGATGAAGTACATTCCAACTGCGAATAAGAGAATGACAAGAATGATAAGCAGGATGGAAATAATTAAGATGATCCAGCCGGCCACTTTTCTGCCTGTGACGATTAAGTATATACCTAACACGATGGGTCCAAATAAGAAGCCTAAAATCCCCCAAAGCCATGGATTTTTGTTATGCTTTGGAGCATCAATTGCTAAGTATATAGCGATTATAATCGAAATAATAAATCCAAAAGAAAATTCCAAAAATGATCCCTCCCAACAGATGATTTCTATAAAAGAATATGGAATCCTCATCAAATTATGCCTAATAGATGATATGAAAATCCTGACAACCACTTCTGATAAAATTCCCCATTCCTATGAATTATAACAAAAAATGACATAAAAAAAGTTAGTCCTTGTAAAATAGGACTAACTTCCTAATAGTCAGTTTGTGCTTGCTGTATTTGTGCTGATTTCAAGATGTTCTTTTAGCTGATCAGATAGGGCTAAACGATTTTCCTCCGGAACGATATAATAATAAATACCATTGATTGTATCGCCAGATCCTTCTACCTGGAACTGCTCAAGGTTTTGCGCAGCTGTTTTATAATTAGCTTGAATATCCCACATTTCATCAAATGTTAGGTTCGTTTTTACGTTATTACGGACCACGCCGAACATATCACCGAATTTGGTAATAGAAGAGACGTTAGCCCCTTTTTTAATTACAGCTTCGATTATTTGACGTTGACGTTCTTGTCGACCGAAGTCACCGCGTGGATCTTCTTTTCGCATTCTTGTAAAAGCTAATGCTTTATCACCATCGAGTGTGATTGTACCTTCAGGAAAGTCATATCCACCGTATGAAAAATTCAATGTATTATTTACCTCAACTCCACCAACCGCATCAACTGTATCCTTAAAACTTTCCATATTGATTTTTACAAAATAATCAACCGGTACATCTAAAAAGTTTTCTACAGTATTTATAGCCATTTCTGTACCACCAAAGGCATAGGCATGGTTAATTTTGTCCTGCTTGCCTTTACCGATAATCTCTGTTCTCGTATCACGTGGAATACTCACCATTTGAGTTGTATTCTTATTTGGATTTACAGTCATTAAAATTAATGAGTCAGAGCGACCTCTGTCACCTTCACGCTCGTCAACACCCATTAAGAGGATAGAAATAGGGTCTTTTTCCTTAAAGACAACCTCTTTTGATCGTTTTTCTGATTTATCTCGATTAAGATCTTCCTGAATGCTAGCAACTGTATCTGCCGCTGATTTATACAAATAAAAAGCATAGCCGCCTGTACCTAATACAAGTAGGCCAATAACACTTAATGTGATCCATAACCACTTCTTCTTCTTCTTTTTGTTTTCTCTCATGTTCTATATCATCCTTTTATCATTATTTTCACAATAGCCTATAAAGATTATATTGCTCTGTGACTATTATCACAATCATTTTTTGTAAAAAAATGTTTCCAGTTATATGACGTATGGACAAAATAAAAGGTTTCACTCTTTGTAGAAATTTGTCTAAATAATAAGATAGGCAAACATGAAATAAAAAATTATAATAAATTTGTTAAAATATAGAATTTTATAGGAGGAAAGACGAACTTGAAAAATCGGTTTGTTACATTATCACTAGTTTTCACCTTGCTTTTTTCCCTTTTTGTACCTTTTGTACAGAAAGTAAATGCAGAAGAAAGTAGGAGCATTACATATTTACCGGCGGTTAGCACAGAAGAAGGTATTCAACTTCAGTGGAAAACAGTCAGTACATCACCTGACAAGGAAGTTTTTAGTGTAGAGAAAAATAATGAAGAACTTTCTGCAGAAGCAATTAAAGAACTGAATACAGTTGTGAAAGAAAATGAAATTGAGAGAACATATCAACTTCTTGATACAGATGTTGTAGCAGGTGGAGAATACACTTATTTAGTGAAAAAAACTGGGGAAACTTCTCTTCAGACAAACTCTCTTAGTGTAACGTATAAACAAGAAGTCCAAGAATTAATGTTGAAAATCACAAACATCACAGAAAATTCGATGACAGTTTCATGGTCAGACATTCAACAAGCAGATGCTTATGAATTAGTCATAAATGATAAAACGATCGAGCAATCTGGAACTGTACGTACATATGAGCTGGAAGGTCTTGCAAGTGGTACAAGCTATTCAGTAAATGTACGGGCGATCCAAAATGAAAAAGTGATAACAGAAGCCTCACAAACAGTGAAAACAGAAGAGGCGGAAGTAAAGGAAGAACCAAAAAGTACAACAACAGAAACCGAAACTCCAGTTTCTGAACCAAGTACCACAAAAGAAATTAAAAAAGCATCAACAGAAACGGTTTCCATTCCGGACTCAGCGCTAAAGCGTGCAATTAAACAACAGTTAGGAATTCAAACAGATGACATTACCGTGACAGACATTAAGAGCCTAAAAGAGCTTGATGCCTCATATCAAAACATCAAAAATCTTACCGGGCTAGAAAAAGCAGTGAATGTAACGAAGCTTAATTTAGCAGGGAACGAATTTAAAAATGTAGATTTATTAAAAAACTTAACAAAACTGGAAACATTAGATATTAGCTTGACGAACGTAACAGACCTAACACCTTTGGCGGCATTAAAATCCTTAAGGAATATTGATATTAGTTACCTTGAGTTGAATACAATTTCACCTCTTAAGGATCTATCCATTTCTTCCATTACAATGTATGGTGATCGTTATTTTTTATTGAAAGATGAAGTAGCTGAATTAGAGAAAGCAAATGTAGAGATTATACACGACGATTATTTCAACGTATATTTCACTGCTATCAAAGCAAACGAAAACAGAGCCATCATCAACTGGGAATATGAAGGCGAAGAAGATGTTGCTCATTATCAATTAAAAGTGGATGGAAATGAAGTTAGTACGATCTCAGCAGACGATGAAACGAGTTATACATTAAGTAGTCTAAAAGCAAATAACGAATATACAGTAGAAATTTTTGCTTATAACAAAAAAGGAGAACTGATTGGACAAGCTAAAGAAAAATTCCAAACCCTTTCAGACCCAACTGGAGGGAAAGAAGTCACGTTCAAAGATCCGCAATTAGAAAAAGCGATTCAAAAACAATTTGGTCTAGATCGTAAAATTGTTGAAAGTGATATGACGCACCTGAAAGAATTAAGTCTTGAGCGTAAACGAATTACGGATCTAACAGGTCTTGAAACAGCAACAAACCTGGAAGGGTTATACCTATCATCAAATAAACTATCAAATATTAGTCAACTAGCATCACTTAAAAATTTGAAGTATTTGTATCTTGATGGAAATCCAATTTCAGATTTCACTCCTTTAAGCGTGTTAACAAATCTAACCAGCCTAGGTTTAGGTAACACTGGGGTGACGGATTTATCTTTCTTAGCAAACTTACAAGCTCTGGAAGATCTTTCATTAGACAACAACGAGTTAGAAAGCCTAAGTACACTTCCGGAATTAAATCAGTTAACTTTTCTATCTGTTTACGATAACAACTTAACAAGCCTACAAGGGTTAGAAAAATTAGAGAACTTAACATCTCTAAGTGCGGATGAAAATCCAATTAAATCTCTTGATGATCTTGATGTGCAATCTAAATTAAGAGATTTAAACCTAAGTTACACATTGCTTGAAGATATAGATAGATTACTAGATTTAAAAGAATTAGAGTATGTATCTCTTTACGGGGTTGATTTATCAGGGAATGACAAAGCCATGGATGTAATCAAAACCCTTGAAGAAAACAATGTATATGTCGAGTATGAAAATACTGAGGAAGAAGAATGGTTCGACGTATATGTAGGGGCTGTGACTGAGAGTTCAATGCAGCTTATGATTGACTATTATGGTGAAAAAGAAATTTCAGCATATGACGTTCTTCTTAATGGGAAGGTTATTGAAACATTACCGGCTGACGAAACATATTACGAATTAAAAGGTCTTACCCCTAATACAGAGTATGAAATTGAAGTGCGTGCTTATGATGCTAAGAAAAACGTGCTCTTTACCAGTACAACAACGGAAACAACTTGGGACGAACCAACAGGTAAGGTCATTCCATTCAAAGATAAGAATTTAAAAGAGCTTATAAAAGCGGAGCTTGGTCTTGAACGAGAAATTAGAGAAAGTGACATGGAACATCTTCATTCTATATACTTGTTTGAAGGAGAAATTAAAGATCTATCAGGCTTGGAATATGCGGTGAATTTATTTGATTTCAACGTCTTTGGTAATATAGAAGAATTGGATTTATCTCCACTCTCTCAATTACCACAATTAAATTATATAAGTATCGATGACACACCAATTAAAGATTATTCTGTTCTTAAAAACATGAAAAAGCTGCAATCACTTAGTATTGTCAATAATAAGCTTAATGATCTATCTTTCTTACAAGGATTGAAAAACTTAACTGATATTACATTACAAAACAACGGCATCAAAGATATCTCAGCATTTTCATCATTGAAAAAGCTTAATTTCATCAGTCTGGCAAACAATCAAATTACAGACATTACACCATTGCTTGCATCTAAAAACAATCTATATTCTTTGGATTTAAGTGGCAATCCAATTGAAGATCTTTCAGTTTTAGCTCAGTTTGAAGAATTAAGTGATTTGAACTTAGATGACACAAATGTAACAGATCTTAGACCATTGTTAGATTTGTATAGCCTGCAGTATCTATCTCTATATGGAGTACCATTAGATGCAAGGGCTCTTCAAGTAGTGGAAGAACTCAGATCAAATGATGTTCAAGTCAATCTTGATGTAGACAACACACCAGAGCTTTATATTGATGAGGTAACAGATACTTCGATCTCTGTATCATGGGATCCGATGATTCCAAAAGATTTAGCAGAAGAAGATGGAGTATATACGGTTAATCTCTATGAAAACTATGAAGAAGTTCCAGTTCAACAAACTAAACTGACTGGAGCTGAAATAAGCTATCAATTTACAGAACTTACGCCTAATACAGACTATACTGTAGAAATTATGGTCGAAGAATCAGAAGAATATTATGGCTATTTATCCACAGAGGTGACAACATTACCAACAAAAGGATCAATGAAAGATGTTAGCCTATACGTCTATGACATAGAAGAAAATCCTGCTGTTGACGTCATGTTTGATTTATACGGAATCGATCCTGTAACAGAAGAACAATACTTCTATGGATGGTCTGATGAAGATGGTAGACTGTGGGATCATACCGGGGAAGAAGCGGTTGATGTATTAACTCTTCCAGTAGGGGAATATGAAATTGTGTTTGGGACATCAGAAGGAGAGGAAGTGCCTTTCCAATTTGAAATCGCGGCAAATGACGATTATATAATAAATCCCATTTTCTTTATATTAAACGAGGAAGAGGAAGAAACAGACCAACCATCATTACCTACTGAAGGTAAACAAAACGATGATAGTCAAAATCCAAACCAAAATCTTGACAAAAACCAAGACAAAAAACTGCCACAGCCAATAAAAGTAAACAAGCCTAGTCATATAGATAAGATCAAGTTTGAAAAGAAAAAGAAAGTATCCACAAACCAGCAACAGAAAGAGCTTCCGCAAACAGCGACTATAACACATAATCTACTAATAATAGGCGCAATATTAATGGTACTTGGAGGAATAATTCTATTAATTCAAAAAAGAAAGCGTGCATAGTACCAAAAGGGAGAGCTTATAGGCTCTCTTTTTTGGTGGGGAATTATAAGAAGTTTATGAGAGACGAGGGAAATAAAATATTCAAATAATAAATTAATAGGATAATGATGATTTTACCTGGGGCGTAATTAGGATAAAATATGATTGACAGTGAAAGGAAGTAAGAATAGATCGACCATGAGATAAAAGCATACTTATAATATATATAAATAATCGCCAAACTAATGAGCATCTATAGTATTCTGTTACCAATCAAGGAAGAAGGAGAAAGAGCCAATTCCCTATTTTAGTAGTATCGTTTCCGTTTTAAAATAAGCATTTATTCTTACAAATCAGCTCATTTATTAGGTGAAATGAAATGACCCTGCATTTTTTTAAATCTACTGAGCTAAAAAACTACAGACAGAAAATAAATTGAATCGCTTTGTTAAGATTATTTTTGTTCAAAGAAAAAGGTTTAGTCTCCTATTTTAAAAATAGGAGGCTAAACCTTGATGTATTACTGATCATCACTTCTTATCAAAAGTGTATTTTCAGTAAGGTTAAGAATATATTCGAATTGATTTGTTATTAGTAGATATTGGTTATGATTATTTGAAGAGATTTGCGACATATTTTTAAATTCTTCAATTGAACCGCTTTGAGTATTGATATTGTGAATAAGAATTTCATTCGTAATATCATCTTCATTAAATAAATAACTAATTTCATATCCATCCAAATGGAGAATCTTCTGTCTATCCTCGTTCATTTCTTCAGTATAGCCGTTTATTTTTTCTTTTAATGTATCATAATCTGTTTGATAAAAAGCTATAAAGAAATTATAAGATTGAAAAAATGGCTCTGGCAAGAGTGATTCAAACTGTTCTATCGTACTATCTTCTTTAGTGAGAGAAGCTTTATCAACCAATTGAACAGTTGTCTTCTCTATATACATTGAATTGTTATTGTATTTAATTTTATACATTTCTTCATATTCTTCCTCAATGATTACAGACGTAGAGAATGGTATATCAACGAAAGCACTGCTTTTTGTCATTGATGTGTATGCAGCAGCTTGTTCCTCCACAATCACTCCAGGCGTATTCATTGCAATGGTTTCCACCACTTCTTCTTTCGGATCTTCTTCTTTTATCTCACTTTGCTTTGGAGCAAGTAAAGGTAACTTCATATTGGCAAGTGATTGGCCTGAGAAAAGAACAGCGCCACTTAAAGCCGTGAATAACACTAGGATGGCAATTAGTATGGTAAAGCCTATGTTATGTCGGTTTTTATCATTGTTTTTTCCAGTTTTATTTAACCGCGAAGGAACTTCATCTGTTGTTGAGAGATCAGCAGGAGCAACATTCATTGTTTGCTTTTGCATCATTTCTGCGCGGAATTTTTTTTGTTCCGCTTCACTCATACTGTTAAACCAATTAATATATTCTTTGTAGTTTTTTAAGACCAAAGCTGTTTCACCAATTTCTTTTACCTTACCAAAGTGGATCCATATTACGCGATCGGAAATAGATTTTACCTGAGAGATGGAATGACTGACAAAAAAGATTGTTTTTCCTTCTTTTTTGAATTGATCGATTCGGTCTATACATTTTTGATAAAAGGTTTGGTCACCTACAGACAATGCTTCATCTATAATGAGAATGTCCGGATTTGTATGAACAGATATAGCAAACCCTAATCTGGATTTCATCCCGCTAGAATAATTTTTTACAGGCTGATAAATAAAATCACCTAAGTCAGCAAACTCAATGATATCGTCTTTTATGTGTTTGATTTCATTGCTTTTTAAACCATGCATTAAACATTTTTGTTCGATGTTATCCATACCGGAGAGATTTTTATCAAGACCGGCAGCGATCGCAATAAGCGAAGGTTCACCATTAATTTCAACAGTTCCAGATGAATGTGGTACTGCACCTGAAAGTAGATTGGACAAAGTAGATTTACCGGATCCATTTGTACCAATTATGCCGATTGTCTCACCTTCATATACTTCAAAACTAATGTCATGAAGAGCGTAGAACGTTTTTGTTCGCTTTTTTGAAATAGAAAAAAGATCGAGCAATTTATCGCTGTTCTTCTTATATAATTTATATGTTTTGGAAACATGACTAAATATGACTTTTGGTTTCAATTGTACTATGCCTCCAATTTAAATATAGTCTACGAATCGGTTTCTTAGCTTAAGATGAATAGCTGAGCCGATCAATAAAATTAATAGGGTAAATGACCAGAAATAGATTGTATAAGTGATATCTTGGAAAAACCAACCAAATCCAAGGACAGATGACCTAAAACCATCTACTAAATAGTAAATTGGGTTTAACTTCAGTAGATTTTGAACGATATAAGGAAATGTACTAGGATCCCATAGTATAGGACTTAGATAAAATAAAACCCTTATACCCTGTTGCAGGAGAGCCTGAAAGTCTCTTACAATAACGGAAATTGTCGAAAACAGTAAAGTGATGGCAAATAAAAAGACACACATGCTTATTATATAATATGGTAACTGAATAAGGTGCATATCAAAGGTAACGTTATTTAGTAACAAAATGATAAATAAAACAACTAGCATCACAACAAAGATAAATAAACCACTTAATATGGTTATAGTAGGAAGGACACTAACAGGAAATTTCATTTTTGACACCAAACTAACCTTCTTAAAAACACTATTGGATCCCTGTGTAATAGAACGACTGATAAAGAACCAAGGAATGATCCCTGTGAGAAGCCAGACGATATAAGGGGTTCCTGCTATATCTCCTCCACCTCTTATCCCTATTCCTATAACTAACCAATACACCAAAAGCTGAATAGTAGGGTTTAAGAATTCCCATAGAACCCCAAGGTAATGCATTAAATATTTGCTTTTTACTTCATATCTAGAAAGTCTGAAAATCAATTGTAAGTTACTTGTTTGCTCTTTCATAATCTGAAAAATATAGTTCATTCATATTCTTCCTTTTTTTATTGCCAATGAATTATTTTTCCTTTTGATCTTGGCTATTTTTAGATACAACAGATTGTATTTTAGCACAACGTGTTCTTGAATTCATTAAATTTCAAAAAATGGTAAAGCAATGTTAGAAAACAGAACAATTTTCGTGTATTTAACCACCATATATGTTAATAATGTTATTAATCATATATATTTTCCCCTTCTTTTATTTACATAAAGATGTATATCAGTTATTATTATCCTTGAATTTTCAAAAGTTACTAAATTTCTACAATTTACAAGGTGGTTATATTTCACCAGATATATTATAGTGGTAAATGAATATTTTAGTACAATATTACTACATGATGTTATGCGCCTATGGCTATGGAGGATATTTATGTCCAATTATTTGTTCCTCAGAGGAAATAGAAACAAAAGATTCTTTTTAGATGTGGCAAAAGAACTAAATAAAATGGGTCATAAAAGTTTCCAGTTGAAGTTTGAGCTAGGTGAGCTATTATTTAAAAGTGATATTGAATCGGTTTTTGTTCCTACAAAGCTCTCTTCACAAGCGTATCCAGTGACTGATGCTGAGATATTGAACATGCCGATTTATAATATAACCTATAAAAAGAGATTTCTAAATAAAGAAACGAGCCAGAAAGAACTGCATCTATATAAAAGGTATATGTTTTATATTGATCAGTTTATAGAAGAACATAATATTGATATTATATGTTTATTTAATGGCTATCACTGGATTGATCAAATTACCAAGCACTTAGCGGACAAAAAGGGTCTCAAAACTTACTATTTTGAAGATGGGTTATTTAGACCGTTTACGATAACATGTGATCCTAAAGGTATTAATGCTAACTCTTCTGTTCCGGAAGATCCAACATTTTATGATTCTTTAGAAATAAATGAAGATAGGCTTTCTCGCTACTTATATAAACCCCAGTTCGTCCAATATAGGAAGGGTATTAAGGAGAGCCTATTAAAAGTAGCTTCTGTAAAGGCGATAAGCATGATGGGGAGTTTTCTTCGAATTCATCCTTCTTTTTATGCTCATATTACTCTATGGCAAGCTAGCAAATATTTTATCCATAAAAAGATTTTTCAGTATCGTTCACCAGATAAGGTAGATATTCCCAAGGACTATCTTTTTTTGCCGTTTCAGGTATCAAGAGATACCCAAATTCTATATAACTCGGATAAGATTTCTACGATGGAAGAACTGCTTGATCATGTGTATTCTGCCGTTCAGACATATAATAGAGAAAATAATAAGCAAATGAAAATTGTTGTTAAGGAACATCCTGAAGATATATCCCGTAATAACTATACGGAATTAAAAAAGAGATATAAAAATGTGAATAATGTGATTTTTCTTCAAAAATATGATATTAAAACATTAATAAAAAATGCTAAAATTATCGTGACAATAAATTCAACCGTTGGTATAGAGGCGTTAGCCATGTCCAAACCGGTTATTACACTTGGCGAAGCATTTTATAATATAGAAGGTATTGTATACCGTTGTAAGGACCCTGAGTTTTTAGGGGATTACATTACTAAAGCACTGAAGATACCATTAAATATAGACAGAATGAAAAAGTTTATTTATTATCTGAGGTTCTTCTATCAAATTGAAGGTTCAATAAATCATGTAAATAAACAAACAGCTATGAATGTTGCTAAAAGGATAGGATAAAAATAGGCTATTTATAAAAGGGGAGTTAATATAATGAAAGTAATTGGCGTTATTCCTGCTCGTTATGGTTCAAGCCGTTTCCCAGGTAAACCTCTGGCTATGATCTTAAACAAACCAATGATTCAACATGTGTATGAAAGAGTAAGTGAAAGTAAATTACTCGATCAAGTAATTGTTGCAACGGATCATGAGGATATAAAAAAGGTTGTAGAGGATTTTGGTGGACAAGTTGTTATGACAAGAACAGATCATGAAACTGGTTCTGATAGAATCGCGGAAGTTACAGCTAAAGTAGAAGGTGACTTCTTTGTTAATATTCAAGGTGATGAACCGCTTATTCACCATGATATAATTGACGCTCTTGTTAAGGAAGCAAAAGAATCACCAAATGCAGTCGTAACAGCAAAAACAAAAATTAAAGATCTACAAGACGTAAATAACCCAAATGTGGTAAAGGTAATCACTGATCACACAGATCGAGCTATTTATTTTTCTCGTTCTGCCATTCCATATAATCGTTCAAATGTTTCATTTTCCTATTATAAGCATCTTGGGATTTATGGTTATCCGAAAGAAGTTTTAAATAAGTTTGTACAACTCCCTCAATCTTCACTAGAAGAAGCTGAAATGTTAGAGCAGCTACGACTTTTAGAAAACGGCTATACGGTAAAAGTGGTTGAAACGTCTTATAACGCAGTTGGAGTGGATACTCCGGAAGATATTGAAAAAGTAGAAAGCATCCTAGGAGGAAAATAACATGACACAAGTAAAATTAAATGATATTACATTTGGTGGAAACAATCCATTCGTATTAATTGCAGGACCTTGCATGATTGAAAGTGAATCACTTGTCATGGAAACAGCTGAACAAATTAAAGAAATCACGACAAAACTAGGGATTCCTTATGTTTTTAAAGCATCTTTTGACAAAGCAAATCGTTCTTCCATTTTTTCTGAGCGTGGACCAGGAATTGAAAAAGGTCTTGAGATTTTAGCGAAAGTAAAAGAACGCTTTGACTTACCAGTTGTTTCAGATATTCACGATGCAAGCCAAGCTGAAATAGCAGCAGAAGTTTTAGATATTATCCAAATTCCAGCTTTCTTATGCCGACAAACAGATCTACTAGTAGCAGCTGGTAAAACAGGAAAAGTTATCAATGTGAAAAAAGGTCAATTTTTAGCACCTTGGGATATGAAGAATGTTGTAACAAAGCTACGTGAGACAGGCAATGAAAACATTCTATTAACAGAGCGTGGATCTACTTTTGGTTATAATAATCTAGTAGTTGATATGCGCTCACTTATTACAATGCGTGAAATGGATGTACCAGTTGTTTTTGATGCAACACACAGTGTTCAAATTCCAGGAGGTAATGGAACTTCTACAGGTGGAAAACGTGAATATGTTCCTTACCTTTCTAGAGCTGCAGCAGCAGTTGGAATTGATTCTATCTTTATGGAAGTTCACCCGAACCCGGATGAAGCTTTTTCAGACGGTCCAAACATGGTGAAACTAGAAAACTTAGAAGAAGTACTTAAACCTATTAAAGAGATTGATAACCTTATTAAACATAAATAATAAACTATTAATATATTAGGGGGAATGTAAGGAAATGTTAAGTGTAAAAGCAGCACCTGCGGTAGACTTTATTTCTGATGTTACTGAAGTTTTGGAGAAAGAAGCAAATGCCATTTTAGCGTTGAAAAATGAGTTGAATGAATCTATTAATGATGCTCTTAATTTAATTTTGCAATGTAAGGGTAGAGTTGTCATTACTGGAATAGGTAAATCAGGAATAATAGGGCGTAAGATGAATGCTACCTTAGCAAGTACTGGTACACCATCATTTTTCCTTCATCCTTCTGAAGGTTTACACGGTGACTTAGGAATGGTAACAAAATATGATATTGTCATTGCCATTTCAAACAGTGGTGAGTCAGAAGAAGTATTAAATTTGCTTCCATCCATTAATAAAATTGGAGCAAAGATGATTGCCATTGTTAAAAATCCTAATTCAACATTAGGTAGAAAATCAGATGTAGTTTTATGCATTGGAAATGCTCCTGAAGCATGTCCACTAGGTTTGGCGCCAACAACTAGCACAACTGTCACGTTGGCGTTAGGAGATGCATTGGCAATTGCTTTATTAAAAGCGAGGAATTTCCAAGCTGAAGATTTTGCCCTGTTCCATCCTGCAGGGTCTTTAGGAAGAAAACTACTTTTAACGGTGGATGATATCATTGCAAAAACTCAAAAAAATCCATTAACCTACGGTCAGGCAACAATTCAAGAAGCACTCTTCCTCATGACTGCACAAGGATTAGGTGCCACTAGTGTTGTAGATAAGGATAATAGGTTAGTAGGAATCCTCACCGATGGGGATATTCGACGAGCTTGTGCACTTTCAAAGGATGCAGTATACCGTAATGTAGATGATCTTTATAACAGAACTCCTGTTACCATCTCAGAAGGGGCATTGGCAGCAAATGCTTTAGAATTAATGGAATTTCATAAAGTGAATGTTCTTCCTGTAGTGGATGCAAATAATCGTCCAATTGGAATGATTCATATTCATGACTTTATGAATCTAGGAATATAGGGGTTAGCGATGAATATTAAATTAATTGTTTTAGATGTAGATGGTGTATTAACTGATGGGCGCTTGTTTATTGGCTCAGATGGTGAAGAGTATAAAGCATTTCATACTCAGGATGGTATGGGGATTAGTCTGGCTCATCATGCAGGAATAAAAACAGCTATTATAACTGGTAGAAAATCTGCGGCAGTAAGCAAAAGGGCTAGTGAATTAAAGATTAATTACGTATACCAAGGTATTCATGAGAAAATGGAAGTGTTAGAAGAAATCCTTCAAGAACTAAAAGTTGATTTAAATGAAGTTTGTTATATTGGAGATGATATAAATGATCTACCAATACTACAAACAGTTGGATTCCCTGCTGCCCCATATGACGCTGTTGAAATCGTAAAAAAACATGTTAAATATGTTTCTAAATTGAATGGTGGAAGTGGAGCAGTAAGAGAAATAATTGATTTCATTCTTACTGATTCAAATAATTATCAGGATTTGATAACAGCCTACTTAAAAGGCACAGTAAAATTGACTCAATAAAGGAGATGCTCTTTTGAATTCATGTCCGATATGTCAGAAACACCTTGATTTACATGACCCAATTTATGAAGACCAAAATTGGGTTGTTACTCATGGGCCGATAGAATCTCAAATTTTAGGTTATCTATACATTGAACCTAAAAGACATGTGGAAAATTGGGGAGAGTTTACAGATGAGGAACTTTCTACTGTGGGTCCACTAATTAAAAAACTAGAGGCAGCTCTAAAACAAGAGTTATTAATTGATCGCGTATATGTCGTGACTATTAGTGAAGCTGTTAGGCATTTGCATTTTCATATTATTCCCCGAGAATATAATAACGATATAAAAGGACTTCCGTTAATTTTACAAGCCACGCAGCAAAAGACTTCACTTAATAGCTATACTGAGAATGAGCTTGAAAGCCTAAAGAATAGATTAAAGCAATTATTATCATAGTTGGAAATTTTGTGTGGTTATGATCAATTTAGATAGTCTAATTGGTTAAAAAATTATAACAATATACTGCTAAAAATTTTATTAATGGTTACCCTATTTTTTAAGTAGGGTCTTTTATTATTTCCTTGTATGAACTTTAAGATATATATAAATTTGCAGGCTAATCACCTGCTATTTTTTTTCTAAAGGAGGTTTCTTCGTGAGTAGAATAAAGAAGACAGTAAAAGCAATTATAGGTAAATCAAATGCAAAAAAACTAAATGAATTCTTAAAAGGTGCAAAACCTAAGATGAAAACTGAGAAACCTATTGCATTTCTTGTAGGCTTTAGTAAGTGGAAGTATGATCATATGCGAACTTATTTATTCGATTATGAAGTTAGGTTTGTTTTAGATAATGAATTAAGTAAAGACATAATTGAAGAAATGAATAATTATCAAGATAAAGTCATAATGGTTTGGGGTTACAAAGATAGAGGAAGACTTAGAGAGTATGCAACTGATAAAAAAATCCCTTACTACAGAATTGAAGATGGTTTCATCCGTTCGGTACAATTAGGCGCTTCCAAAAGTGTTCCTTTATCAATGTGCTTTGACTCACAAGTATTGTACTATGATTCAAGTAAACCTAGTGACCTTGAAGATCTTTTGAATACTTATGATTTTGAGAATGATACAGAGCTTATCAATCGAGCAAAGCATTGTATCAAAATGTTACGAGAATTAAATATAAGTAAATATAATAATGTAGGTTCAAAAAAGGTTAATGAAATTTATGGAAAAAAATCCAAAAAGAGAATACTTGTTATTGGTCAGGTTGAGGATGATCAGTCTATAAAACGTGGCTGCAATAGAAAATTAAATAATAATGATTTAGTGTGGATGGCACGGATAGAAAATCCAGATGCTGAAATTATTTATAAGCCACACCCGGATGTTCTTTTTGGTAAAAGACCACAATTATCAAATCCTAATGATGTACAACATATCGCAAAAGTTATTACTGAGCCGCTTGCATTAACTGATGCATTTGAGACAATTGATCATGTTTATACAATCACTTCATTATCAGGTTTTGAAGCCTTATTGAGAGGTATTTCTGTTACAACAGTTGGTGCACCTTTTTATTCAGGCTGGGGATTAACAGATGACCGTCAGTCGGTACCTAGAAGAAATAGAAATTTGAGTGTGGAAGAAGTTTTTGCTGCAGCATATATTTTGTATCCAAAATATATAAACCCGTTTACCAAATCACCGATATCTATTGAAGAGACAATAAATATTTTAAAGTACTTAAAGGAAATAGAGTTCGAAAGAGATAATGAAGATGAAAATATTGAGGAACAGATTGAAGAAAAGTTTGAACAAAAGCCGGCTGCTCTATTAGTTGGGTTTAATGAACAGAAACAGCAAGACTTCCTACATTTATTGTTCGAAGATAAAGAACTTATTCATGTTAAATCGAACACTAATAAAAATAAAGCTATTGATTTACTGGAACAATACTCTGAAAAAACTGTATATGTTAACGGTGACCTAAAAAATCCTGTAGTTAAACTTGCATTAGAACAAAATGTAACTGTTAAGAAAGTAGATGAAGGGATATTTAGTTCTATAGGAGTTCCGGGAACAGATGAAACTCCTATATCAATATTCATCGATACATATAACCCTGCAAATAAAGATGAAAATGAAACATTAATAAACTATTTGAACACATTTAACTTTAAGAACAATGAAGGTCTTATAAATAGAGCTGAGTCCGCAATTGAAATGTTGAAAGACATAAAGTCAGTTGATTTGGAAAAAATTAATGAGTATGTTCAAAGTATTGGTCTATCCGCTGAGCAAAATAAACAAAGGATACTAATCATTGGACATAATGAAGAAAAACAGGTTAAGTCTAACAATAAAAAAATCGATAATAAAAGTTTAGTGTGGATTGCGAAAACAGAATTCCCTGAAGCAGAATTGATTTTTAAACCACATCCTGATGATCTGTCAAACGATAAAACCCTTAATAGATATAACAATGAATTTGGCTATATTGCAAAGATTATATGGAAGGATGTAGAGTTATCTGGCGTTTTAACTTTAATTGATCATGTATATACCTTTGATTCATTTGGTGGCTTTGAATCACTTTTAAGAGGTATTACAGTAACCACTTTTGGGACTCCGTTTTATAGCGGTTGGGGACTAACTGATGATAGAGGAAAACCTTTAAATAGAGAGCGTAAACTTAGATTTAATGAACTATTTGCAGGTTATTATATCTTATATCCTCTTTATTTTAACCCTTATACTAAAGAGAAAATAAACCTTGAAGATGCAGTAAGAATTGTAACTGTCTATATGGAAGCAGAAAAGGAACGGATTATTGAAACGGAAACTGCTTATGAGGGAGAAATCCTAGAAAATCAATTGGATCATCAAAAAGAACCTGTGATTGGTCAAGAACTAAATGAAGGTAAGAGTAGAAAAATTGCTGAAATTCCAGGTGAGGAACATAGTAAAATAGGTGTCCTCTCTAAGGGAATTAAAGCTATTCCTAACTTGGATTCATTTGTTAAAGGAACCTTTATATATGAACCAGAGGATAGAGTTGAAGAGTTAACATATGTAGCTGGCTGGGGAATGAAACCTAGTGCTAAAAAGGCATTAGAGTTCTGTAGAAAGCATGATATCCCATATCTTGCATTGGAGGATGGATTTATTCGTTCAGTTGGCTTAGGTGTAGATGGTGATCCACCTTTATCTATCTCAATAGATGATGTTGGTATATATTATGATGCGACTAGACCTTCCAAACTAGAAAATATACTAAATAATACTGGTTGGGAATCGCCAGTTTTATTAAATAAGGCTAGAAGGGCTATTAACGAAATTAAGGAAAATTATATTAGTAAATATAATCATGCTCCTATGTTTGATAAAAG
The DNA here is from genome assembly GCF_000518865.1 of Bacillus sp. J37. GTDB lineage: Bacteria > Bacillota > Bacilli > Bacillales > Bacillaceae > Metabacillus. The sequence continues at coordinate 49,792 of NZ_JAEK01000020.1, forward strand.
TTTATTGAAAACCAATAACCAAGAAAAAGTTCTTGTTGTTGATCAAACTTTAGGTGATATGTCAATTACACTTGGTTTAGCTAAAAAGGAAACTTTTGAGAAAATGTATAAAAAAGCTAGGGAAGAAAACCCAAATGCTTATATTTATATTAAAACACACCCTGATGTTATTTCAGGTAAGAAACAGGGCAATCTAACTGATATTACAATTGATGATCGGACCGAATTTATTTACACAGATTGTAACCCTCTTTCTCTAATCGAAAACTTTGATAAAGTTTATGTAGTTACTTCACAATTTGGTTTTGAGGCTTGTATGTTAGGAAAGGAAGTAAAATGCTTTGGTGCACCTTTTTATGCAGGTTGGGGCATAACTTCTGATGAGATAAATATAAGCCGTAGACAACGTGAACGTACAGTAGAAGAGATATTTGCTGCTGCATATCTTTTATATCAACGATACCTAAATCCGGAAACAAATGAACCTGGAGATATTTTTGATGTCATTAGCTATATCAAAGAAGAAACGAAACTTAAAAGCTTAGTGTAATAACCTTTTGGTTGTTTCAGTTACAATTTATTGGCATTTTGAGTATATCTAATAATAGGAGTTCCTCTACAGATCTCTGCAAATATTTAGGTAGGGGATCTCCTTTTATTTTTAATTTGATTTTTAAGTTTCTTTTTATTAGATAGAAAGGGAGCAAACTTTATTACATATGAAGAAATTATTTAAAAAAATGATGAAACCAATTATTAATACATTAACGGTCATGTGGTGGATAATACAACCCAAAAGACGTACAAACAAACCCGTTGCATTTGTTTTTAATGTTTCTAGATGGAAATACCCATATATACCACCATTTTTAAATGAATATGAAGTACGATTTGTTCCATATGGTAAAAATATAAAGCTCTTGAAGTATGAGCTAAATAAATATGATAAAAAGGTTTTTATTATTTGGAGCTTTAATGAAGAAGAAGAAATCTCAAAGTATGCAGTAGAAAATAACATACCAATTTATAGAATAGAGGATGGGTTTATTCGCTCAATCGGATTGGGTTCAATGCATACACCACCTTATTCGTTATGTATAGACAAGAAGGGGATGTATTTTGATTCATCTAAACCCAGTGATTTAGAAGATATCCTCAATTTTTATGATTTTCAATCAGATACAAGCTTACTGAAACAAGCAAGAGAAGCAATGGAGAGATTGACAACTTTAGGTATTAGTAAATATAATCATGTCGAAAAAAAAGATAGCAGTAAATATTACGGTACGAAACATAACAAAAGGATACTAGTTATAGGACAAGTTGAGGACGATGCTTCAATATTAAGAGGGAGTAAGATTAGGTGGACAAATAATCAGTTAGTCCTATTGGCAAAGGAAGAGAATCCTGAAGCTGAAATAATTTACAAGCCTCATCCTGATGTACTAACAGGAAGAAGACCAAAACAATCTGATCCAAAAGATATAAAACATATAGCTAAGGTTATTGAAGAACCACTTAGTTTAGTGGATGCATTTCAAACAATTGATCATGTTTATACGATAACATCACTTGCTGGCTTCGAAGCGCTAATTCGGGGAATTCCTGTTACAACTGTAGGAGCACCATTTTATTCAAATTGGGGTCTAACAGATGATCGTCAAAAGGTATCAAGGAGAAAAAGGAAGCTTTCAATAGAAGAATTGTTTGCTGGTGCTTATATACTTTATCCGAAGTATATAGATCCTAATACAGGTAAAATTATTTCCTTAAAGAAAACCATTGAATTATTAGCAAATAGTATAAAATAAACATGATCTTTAGAGGGAATAAATAAAAAAAGGGTGACTAAATCCCATTTTAGGAAAAAATGATCACCCTCTTTTTATTATAGTCTTTTACGGTCCCAAGAAACACCTGTTTTTACGACTTTTGCTGGCATTCCAGCTAATGTACAGTTCGTTTCATCAAACTTCTTTGTAACAACAGAACGAGCTCCAACAATACAGTTATCAGGAATTACTGAACCCTTAGATACCAATACATTAGCTGATATCCAGACATGATGACCAATTTCTACATCCTTTGCTAAGTTTTGTCTTATACCTGTTTCTGCATCGATGACAGAGTGTGCATCAGTAGTTCTTACATCAATATTATTCGAGAACATACAGTCTCTACCTATAGTAATGTTTTTATTTTCAGAAGCTAATAGATATACATTATGTTGAAAAGTTGTTTTACTTCCAATTTTTACACTTTGATTGTCTCCAACCATTAGAATATGACCTTGGATTTTACAATTCGCACCGATCTTTATATGATTGTTATTCCCCTTAATTTCAATTAAAAGATTTCTTAAGACTGTATTTTCTCCGATAGTTATATTATTTCCTTGGCCTTCTATATGTAAATTAACTTTATGCAATTTTGCAGTTTCTGGTAAATTTAATATGTTTTTTTGTCCAGTAATATTTGTTGTTAAGTTTTTAATACTTTCTTGTAGTTCCATTTTTTCACTCCTTATCGAGTTTTGTATAAAAAGGTAAAGTTTATGATTTTAAGTTACTAAAGTGAAAATTATTATCTGTTTAAATTATTCATTATAAGGAGCATCGGAAATAATTAGTATAGATAACTTCCCTATTTTACTTATAAAGTAACTTTTCTATTAATATTCTTTATAAGGATTCCTTTTCACTTGCATTTACTGATTTTTTTTCAATATCCTCTTTTAATTTTCCATTAACAATCAGCACTTTTTTAAGCTTTCTTTTCTTTAATAATCCTTTTTCTTTTCTTTCTTCTAACTGTTTAATCGCAGTTGTGATATTATTGAATTCAATTCCTTCTAATGAATCTAAGGTATAATTCCACCATTGAATTTCTAATAGTTTTTTTCTAGTTTCTTCGTCAAATCGGTAACGTATGTGTTTAGCAGGAACCCCTCCAACGATCTCGTATGGCTGAACATCTTTGTTCACGACTGCTCCAGCAGCAATTACAGCTCCATCTCCTATTGTTACACCTCTTAATATCGTTACATTCGCACCAATCCAAACATCGTTGCCAATAACGGGACTACTCTTCATCTGTTCTTTCTCAACAGTGGAGTTAAAGTCTTTAGATTCTTTCCAAAATGGAAATACCGACTCATATTGAAACGGATGGGTACTTAAATAAGATAAAGGATGTTCGCCCATTCCAACTAGAAGCCCTTTTGCAATTGAGCAAAAACGACCTATTGATCTAACATTTTGTATATATCCACCTCTTAGAAAGGTATATGCACCAATTCTTGCATTACGAACTGATGTATCTAATAACCGAACAGGTGGTTCAATAAATAAGTTGCAGTCTTTAGCAATATTATTGACATCATCCACCCATAACCCTTTTTTTAATAGCTTTTCTTTATCTAACATTAATGGACCTCCTGATTTTTTCTATTTTTTATTGTAACATAATTAAAGTTCTGTGATCTTTGTAACGGTTAAAATTCCCTATGTTTTTTAAAGTTTTACCTTGTAATAAAATTCATATATTATTATGCTAGAAATTTAAATATCTAAGTGTTGGTATTATTATGAATTAGTATAAACAGAAAATTAATTTTTATTGAGTTAGTACCTTTTTAGAATTCGTGGTTTTATATAGTATGTTGGATAAATCACATGATAATGATATGAGTTTTCGCGAGAGGAGATTATTATGAACCGTAGAAATTTCTTAGTGAATTTTTTACTTTGGATATTATCTTTTGTTTTAGGATATAGGATAGGTCATTTTGAAAATGAGGAATCAAAAATAATTATTGAAGATAAAGATGGCAAAATATCAAACGTTTTGGATGAAAAGACGAAACAAATTGATGTGAATTTAGAGAACCTAAAAAGTAGAGGCCTAAATATTAAATACCCCCCTAAACCATTAATAGGTGCAAAAGTTGATGGAGAAACAGATGATACAGAAGCCATTCGTAAGATTATTGAATACGCTGAAGAGAATAACATAGGCCGTATAGTTTTGCCTGGAGTTTCTGTAATAACTGGGGAGATAGAAGTAAAAAAGTCTATCTTAATTGAAGGAATAGGTGCAGGTTCAGGATATTCTACTGAAGCATTAACAGATTATAGACAAGTAAGTGGATTTCTTGTAAAAGGTAAGGGGAAAAAGAGAATTAGGACAAGAGTTAATTATCGGGCTTCTGTATTAGATTCACAGGATAATCCTTTATCAGTTGCATTAAATATACAGGCTGAAAATGTGGAATTAAGAAATTTTTCTTTATTCTTAGATTTTAATAGAAAAAATAATTCCCCTACAAATTATGGTGTAGATTGGGATATTGGTTTATTTATTGGATGTAGGGTACATACAAAAATTAGTAATGTTCATATACTCGGATATTGGAGAGAAGCTTCCATCTATCTTGATGTAACAAGGGGATCTAACTTACCTGAATTTATAGATTTAAAAGGAAAGCACTATGAGAGAGGAACAGTTACAAATGGTGCAGATGGTTTAACTTTAGAATCAGTATATACACAAGGTGGAAAATGGGGTCTTAAAATACAAGGTGCTAAGCCTAAAAAAGGAAAAAATACATATACAACAAAGTATTATGATGAAATCTCAGGTAAAACAGTTACTGATAGCAGGGGGTATTTTGGATCCTCTGATATAACTGCACTTGCATGTTCCTTCTATGGGACAAATCATCATTCAAGATTTAGAAGAGATGATAGCACTGGAGACTATCTAACTGATAAAAGTGGTGGTGCTGTGAGTATTGATGGTTTGGCTGGTAATTCTTCAGGTGCTTTACAAGGAATGAGATTTATCTCTTGTCGTTTTTCAACGTGGGAACCATTTAGAATCAAATTAGATCGAGTAAATAGACCTGTATTTGTAGGTTGTCATAGTGAAGGTGGGAGTCATGCGTTAACTAGAAATGGAAGTAAATTATTGTATGATGACTCTGATTATTATGGTCCCATTAGCACAACAGAAAATACTCAAAACCTTGTTTTAATAGCGTTCAACTCCAGGTTACGTCCAAAATTCATAGGTGCAAAGGATTATACAAATATTTCACCTGCTAATACTGATCAAAGTAATTTTGATAAAGGGATTATAGCTGGTGGTGACTCACTTATTAAAGGAGAATTAACTGTAAATGGTGCATTAACAAGAACTAAAGGTGAAATGGATATTATTGGTGCAGAAGCAGTGAGATTAAGGCATGGAAATGAAACCATAGGTCTTCTAAATAAAGAGTATGCAACATTTTTTCCTACAATATCAATTCGACCTAGTGCTGATAATGTAACTTCATTAGGTATTGCTTCTAATCGCTTTTCACAAGTTTATGCAGGCACTGGGTCTGTTAATACTTCTGATAGAAATGTAAAAACAAGTATTAGAAAAATACCTGACGAGGTCCTTAATGCATGGTCAGAAGTGAACTATTCGCAATATAAATTTATTGATGCTGTTGAGCAAAAGGGTCCTAAAGCTAGACTGCATATTGGAATAATTGCTCAAGAAATAGAAGAAGCATTTAAGCGTCATGGTCTTAATGCATTTGATTACGGAATCTTAGGATACGATGAATGGGAAAACAGTTATGAGGAAATAGAAGAAGAGGTAGAAGTAATAATAAATGAGAAAACTGGTGAAACCAAAAAGAAACTTATAAAAACAGGCGAAAAAAAAGTAGTCATACCATCTGGAAGTAGATATAGTATACGACCAGATGAGTGCTTAATGTTGGAATCAGCTTTAATGCGTAGAGAACTAGAAGAATTAAAAAATAAACTTCAGTAGACATTTTAACTTTGGTAAATAAATCTTTAATTAATATTCATGTATCAGAAGATATAAAGGAGAAAACCCTAATCTACAAAAGGTTAGGGTTTTCATACTTTTAGAAATGATAATTACTTTTCTTAGAATTAGTACATAATAAAGAGCGTAATAATACAAGTGAATCCTATTAATTTTAAAGGGCAAACTATTTATATTTAAAAAATCTTAAAAAGATAATGTTTTTTCTTCAAGGTTATATAAGAATTCTCAAAATTCTATAACATAATTAGGAGGTATATAATGACCGATAAAGTAGTTTTAAATGACAAAATCACATTCGGCAACAACTCCCCCTTCGTCCTCTTCGCCGGCCCATGTGCAATGGAAAGTGAAAAGGTTTTAAAACAAACAGTCGAAGGCATCAAAGAAATTACAACAAAACTAAATATCCCATTTATTTTTAAGAATTCATACGACAAAGCAAATCGTTCTTCGATCCATTCATTTCGTGGACCTGGTTTATATGAGGGGCTTCAGATTTTATCTGGAATTAAGGAAGAGTTTGATGTTCCGGTAACATCTGATATACATGAGCCGAATCATGCTGAAAAGGCTGGAGAGGTGTTAGATGTTATACAGATTCCGGCATTTCTTTGTAGACAAACGGACTTATTAGTTGGAGCTGCTAAGACAGGGAAGATAGTGAATGTAAAAAAAGGGCAGTTTCTAGCTCCGTGGGATATGAAAAATGTAGTAAATAAATTAAGAGAATCTGGTTGTGAAAAAATCTTATTAACAGAGCGTGGATCAACGTTTGGATATAACAATTTAGTTGTCGATATGCGTTCCTTGATCATTATGCGTGAACTTGGAGTCCCTGTCGTATTCGACGCAACACATAGTGTTCAAATCCCGGGAGGAGAAGGAACATCTACCGGAGGGAAGCGTGAATACGTACCTTATTTATCAAGAGCAGCAGCTGCAATTGGTATTGATTCAATATTTATGGAGGTGCATCCAAATCCGGATGAAGCGTTATCAGATGGTCCTAATATGATCAAGCTTGATGATTTAGAGGAGGTATTAAAGCCGATTCAGGAAATTGATCAAATGATAAAGGGTTTATAGCTTAACCACAAAGGAGGGATGGGGCGTGTTAGAAACAAAACAAAAAAGAAAAATAAATGTACCTAAACAAAGTACTACCAATAAACCAATTGAACAAAAGAAGGAAAATCGAGACTTTTTGCCAATTGTAAAAAAAGTTTTAGAGATAGAAGGAAAGGCAGTATTAAGCCAGCGAGACCTAATGAATGGGTCAGTGAATGATGCGATAAATATGATCTTGGAATGTAAGGGTAGAGTGGTGATTACTGGAATTGGTAAGTCAGGCATTATTGCGCGTAAAATGTGTGCGACGTTTTCAAGTACGGGAACTCCTTCTTTATTTTTACATCCGGCAGAGGGTGTACATGGAGATTTAGGTATGGTTCAAAAAGAGGATGTAGTGATTGCGATATCCAATAGTGGTGAATCAGCTGAAATTCTTCATTTATTTCCTTCTTTAACTCAAATTGGTGTTAAGATGATCGGCATAGTTAAAAATCCGGATTCTTCTCTAGGAAGAAGATCAGATGTTGTGATCAACATTGGGTATGTAGAAGAGGCCTGTTCACTTGGATTAGCCCCAACAACAAGTACGACGGTTACTCTTGCATTGGGTGATGCGATAGCAGTAGCCTTGGTAGAAGCTAGAGGGTTTGAACCAAATGACTTTGCTCTCTATCATCCAAGTGGCACATTAGGGAAAAAGCTATTGTTAACTGTTGGTGAATTGATTGGAAGAAGAGATCGTAATCCTACTGTTCCAATTGGAGACACAGTGAAAGAGGCTTTATTTGTTATGACAAAGCATGGAGTAGGGGCTATTTCTGTTGTTGATGAGAAAAATAAACTGGTTGGAATTTTGTCTGATGGAGATATTCGCAGAGCGTTTACAAAATCAGATGATGTTCTTCATTCTAAAGTAGAAGATTTATGTAACCGTAATCCAGTTATTATAAAATATGATAATTTAGCTAGTGATGTTTTAAACCTAATGAAAGAAAGAAAAGTGAGTGTTATACCTGTTTTAGATGATCTAAATCATCCAATTTCTATGCTTCATATTCAGAGTCTTATTGAATTAGGTCTATAAGGAAGAGATTATGCAAAAAATTAAATTACTTGTATTAGACGTTGATGGAGTATTAACAGATGGAAGAATCCATATCGGAAGTGATGGAGAAGAATACAAATCATTTCATACACAGGATGGAATGGGAATCAGTCTTGCCCGGTATATTGGGATAAAAACAGCCATTATTACAGGTAGAAAATCAAACGCTGTCACTAAAAGAGCAGAAGAGTTAAATATAGACTTTGTTTATCAGGGGATATCGGAAAAATTCAAGGTCTTGGAAGAAATAAGAATGAAGCTCGGGATTTCACTTGAAGAAATTTGTTATGCAGGTGACGATATTAATGATTTACCTATCTTGCGAGTTGTAGGTTTTCCTTGTGCACCAAGTAACGCTGTTCCTCTTGTGAAGAAAGCTTCAAAATATGTTGCTGAATCGCATGGGGGGAAGGGAGCAGTTAGAGAGATTATAGAAAAAATTCTTCGATCATATGGAAGTTATGATACATTAATTGACGATTATATAGCAGGGAAAGTTTTGGGAAATCAATAATAAAAGGGATGAGGGCTACGTTGGTCCTCTTTTTCTTTTGTCCAAAATAAATATTAATGCAAACTTAACAATATCTTTACTGTGAGAAAGAAAAGATACATTAAAATGTAAGATAGAAATAATATGTACTTTCGAATAAGGTTAGAACATATTTATTTAAAAAGGCTAAGATTGATTTTTTGGTCAAAGAATCGAAGTAGTTTTTATATTCTATAAAATCATATCTGTATTAGAAATTAAAAAAACGAGATTAGAGAGTGTGTGCAGTTAGTGCTTTAGCAGAGTATTTTAGAGTTTAGGGGGAATTAATTTGAAAATCACTGTCGTAGGAACTGGGTATGTAGGTTTAGTTACAGGCGTTTCCTTAGCTGAAATAGGACATCATGTCACATGTTTTGATATTAGTGATGAAAAAATCGTTCAACTTAATAAAGGGATTTCCCCTATTTATGAGCCGGGTTTAGATGAAATGCTTCAAAGGAATCAAGAAATTAATAGATTGTTTTTTACTTCAAACCCTGTTAGAGCTTATGAGAATCCTGAGATTGTCATCATCGCAGTGGGTACTCCAGAAAATGAAAATGGTTCTGCCAATTTATCTTACATTCAAATGGTTTCAAAAGATATTGCCACGTACATAAAACAAGATGAGATTATCATTGTAACCAAGAGTACTGTACCGGTTGGGACAAATAAAAAAGTGAAGAATTGGATACAAGAGTCTTTACAACATCAGATTTCCTTTAGTGTTGCATCTAACCCTGAATTTCTAAGAGAAGGTTCTGCTATTTATGATACGTTTAATGGTGATCGAATTATAATTGGGAGTGAGGACAAACATGTTGCCTCAATTCTCGAAGATATGTATTCGCCGTTATGTCTTCCAATAATACACACTGATATTGAAAGTGCAGAAATGATTAAGTACGCTTCTAATGCATTTTTAGCAACGAAGATAAGTTTTATCAATGAAATAGCTAACATCTGTGAAAAGGTTGGAGCAAATATAGAGGAAGTTGCAAAAGGAATTGGAAGAGATAGAAGAATCGGAAGCCAATTTCTACAGGCAGGTATTGGATATGGAGGGTCATGTTTTCCAAAAGATACGAAAGCTTTAGTTCAAATTGCCGGGGATGTTGAACATAAGTTCGAACTATTGGAATCGGTAATTAAAGTGAATAATCAACAGCAAATTAAGTTATATAATAAAGCAAAGGAGAATGGGGGTTCTTTCCAGGATAAGAAAATTGCTGTATTAGGTGCTTCTTTTAAACCTAATACAGATGATGTTAGAGAAGCTTCATCACTTTTCATGATAGATAAACTACTTCAAGATAGAGCAGAAGTACATGTATATGATCCTATTGCCCTTAGCAAGGTTTCAAATATATTTGGAGATAAGATTACTTATTGTGCTTCATTTAAAGATGCAATAAAAGATGCGTCTATAGCTTTCATCTTAACAGAGTGGGAGGAAATTAAATCTATTCCATTATCATTATATGTTGAATTAATGATGAATCCTGTTATATATGATGGAAGAAACTGTTATCCTTTAAATGAAGCACAGCAGTATCCTTTAACATATATTTCAATTGGTAGAAAACCTATCTATAATACTATTAAGATTTCAGGGGAATTTTAGAAAAAGATTTATAAGAAGAGGAACACAGTATATTAGTAAATTAAATGCCGATTATAATAGATGTGGAATATACTGTAATCTGCTGTTGTCGAACTGTTCAATTTCATGTAATATAAATAATGATTTTTAACTTTTTTGGAGGTGGGGATTTGAAAGTAAGAAAAGCCATCATTCCTGCTGCAGGACTTGGAACAAGATTTTTACCAGCAACAAAAGCCCAACCGAAAGAAATGCTTCCTATTGTAGATAAGCCAACCATTCAATATATAGTGGAGGAAGCAGTAAAATCCGGTATAGAGGATATTATTATTATAAGTGGACGTGGCAAAAGGGCGATTGAAGACCATTTTGATAAGTCATATGAATTAGAAGAAACATTAGTGAAAAAAGAGAAGTACGATATGCTTGAAGAAGTACAAAGTATATCTAATTTGGCTAATATCCATTATATCCGTCAAAAGGAACCAAAGGGACTTGGCCATGCAATAGCATGTGCAAGTCAATTTATCGGAAATGAACCGTTTGCCGTCTTATTGGGCGACGATATTATGAATGATAATGGAAACACTCCTGCTTTAAAACAGCTGATGGATATCTATGAAAGTTCTCATCTACCTGTGGTAGGTGTCAAGCAAGTCCCAACTGAAGATGTTTCAAAGTATGGGATTGTAGCTATTAAGAAGGGTAGTCAAGAGCAAAACGTTTTAGAAGTAGAAACACTAGTTGAAAAGCCAGAGGCAGAAAAAGCCCCTTCAAACCTGGCAATTATGGGTAGATATGTATTAACTCCTGGTATATTTGAATTGTTACGAAATCAGACGCCTGGCTCTGGTGGAGAAATACAACTAACAGATGCAATTTGTGAGCTTAATAAACATCAACAGGTATTAGCTACTGAATTAGTAGGTGATCGCTATGATGTTGGAGATAAATTTGGATTTATTAAGGCAACAATTGATTTTGCGCTCCAAAGATATGACTTAAAAGAAGATGTGTTTGCCTATCTACAAGAAGTTATTGAAAAAAGTAAAGAAATGAAAAAAGTTTAATGAAGAAGACTTATTTTGTTACTCTACTACGAGTAATTGAATGAGTCTTCTTTTCCTATTTATAAATTATGTGAATTTCGTAGCCTAAATATATAATGAAACATCTTAGGGTAAACTAATACATAAAAAGATATAGAGCATTAAAGTTTTGTTACAAAATGTCTAAACTTGTATGAAAAGCTTGAAAGGTTATTTTAAAATCGTTAATATTAGATATTGGAATCAAAATTGGATTAACGCGTTCTAGAAATATCTTAAGGAGTAAAACGAATGTTTAAACAGGTTTTTAAAGATATCCATTCACATAAGGACCTCATTCTGCATTTAACGATGACAGACTTTAAAAATAATACAGCAAGAACGTATTTAGGTTTCTTATGGTGGATCCTTGATCCCATTTTATATATGGGGATTTTCTATTTGCTTGTACAAGTTATTCTTCAAAGAGGTGGACCTGATTACTCAGTTTATTTGTTTACAGGTTTAATTCCTTTAAAATGGGCAACTGCCTGTATTGTTGATTCTACAAATTCTATCGCATCAAACGCACGAATCATACAGCAAGTATATGTTCCGAAGGTTGTGTTTATATCAGTAAGACTGCTTGTGAATACTTTTAAATTTTTAATTAGTGCGGTAGTGTTGTTTTTGTTTTTATGGCTATATGGAATTGATCTTAATCTAAATGCGTTACAATTCATTCCAATAATGATAGTAAATGCACTATTTTTATTTTCTATCATGACATTTTTAGCTCACATCGGTGTTTTTATTAGAGATGTGAAAAATGCAATGCAATATATAGCTCGAATATTACTATATTTATCACCTGTTTTATTTTCACTTGATCAGGTGCCGGAAAAATATGTTCCAATCTTGCTTCTAAACCCTTTATCAACTTTATTGACTTCATATAGAGATGTCTTATTATATGGAAGAAGTCCGGATTGGTCACATCTAATAGTACTATTACTCATTTCGTTCGTGTTGTTATTTTTAGGGTTAAGAGTCATCATGAAAAATGAAAAAGAATATGCCAAGGTGATTTAATGAGCGAATCAATTATAGAATTAAATGATATCTGGATTTCATATCCAGAAGAGACAAAACAACCGTTAAAGAATTTATTTCATAGACATCGTGAACGTTTCTGGGCAATAAAAGGAGTAAACTTTGAAGTGAAAAAAGGTGAGGTACTTGGAATTATTGGACGAAATGGTTCCGGAAAAAGTACACTCCTAAAACTTTTAAGTGGTCTAATTTCTCCTGACAAAGGAGATTTTCTTTTAAATAATAATGAACGACCAGTTTTGCTTTCTTTAGGGGCAGGTTTTCAGCCCGAGCTTTCAGGAATTGAAAATATTTATCTAAATGCTCTACTTTTGGGTCATAAGAAGAAGGATGTTGACAAAAGTCTGGATAATATCATTGAATTTTCGGAATTAGGGGATTTTATTTATAAACCAGTTCGTACATATTCATCTGGTATGCGTTCTAGACTTGCATTTTCAACCGCGATATCCCTTGATCCAGAAATCCTATTAATCGATGAGGTATTAGGAGTAGGGGATTCAGCTTTTCAGAAGAAGTGCAGAGAAGCTATTACACAGAAAATTAAAGAGAATAGAACGGTTATCTTAGTGACTCATTCATCTTCACTTGTTAAGAGTATTTGTGATCGAGTTGTATGGATTCACCTCGGTGAACAAAAGGCTGTAGGAGATGCGAGTGAAATCGTCCCTCAATATGATGCCTTTATGAAGGGGAACTAAAATGAACATCTTAATGCTTTTGTACAAGGATATTCATTACGATGCAAGAGTTCAACGTGAAGCACTAGCTCTTGCAGAGGCAGGATATAAAGTAACAATTGCATGTGTAAAAGAATATTTTGAAGACCCTCCTACCATTAATTCAAACATTAACTATGTGCGAATTGCGATTTCAGTGAAAAGTGCTAAGCAAAAATTGGACATTCAGGAGGGGAGTCCTGGACAAGGTAAGGTGAGTTTACTAAAAGGCGCCCTACTTAAGGCTGTTCGTCATCCATTCATAAAACTACTAAAGGATTACCTTGCTTATTATGAATTTTATAAAAAGGTAAAGGCAAGTGTTGAAATATCTAGTTTTGCCGCTATTCATTGTCATGATTTAAATACGCTTTGGCAAGGAATATTACTGTCAAAGAAGAATAAGCATCTACGTGTGTTATATGATTCACATGAGCTTTTTAATGAAATGGCAGGCAGAAATGAAGTAGATCGTTCTGTAGGGTATTTTGTTGAGAAAAGGTTGTTTTCCAAAATCGACCATTTCATAACTGTAAATTCATTTATGTTGCAGCAGTTTCAGGTCAACTATAAGGATAAGCCATCTACCATTATTCAAAATATTCCCATTTCACTTGAAGAAAGGATAGAAAACTCTCCAGAAAATTATTGGAGAAGTAAATATCCTATACGAGAAACGGATGTTGTGTTACTTTATCAAGGGGGGTTAAATCCACATCGTGGAATTGAAGAATGCATCATGGCCCTCAAGGTACTCCCTAATAAGTTCAAAATGGTTTTAATGGGGCAAGGTAGATTTGTAGGAGAGTTAAGAGATATTGTGAAAAACCTGAATCTTCAGGATCGGGTATTTTTCCATGATCAAGTTCCTGCCAAAGATGTTCTTTTTTATACAAAGCAAGCGGATATAGGATTAGTAATGTATAGAAATACATCGAAGAATAATTATTATTCAACGCCGAATAAAATCTTTGAATATTTACAGGCTGAGATTCCAACAGTTGCGTCTAAACATCCGGGAAAATCATATATCGTTGAAGAGTATGGAACGGGTGTATGTGTCGAGGAAACCCCTAAGGCTATTGCAGATGGAGTTTTAGAAATTGAAAAAAATAGAAAGCAGTATATTATGAATTGTAAGAACCACAAGGATGACCTCACTTGGGATAATGAAAAAGTAAAATTGGTTTCCCTTTACAATCGTCTATTGAATAACCAACAATTGGGGGACTTAACATAATGAGCTGGTTTAAACGAGTTTTTTTACGGGACCCAACATTAATTAGAGAGCGCACACAAGTGAACAATAAAGTTTGTATGGTAGTATGGAATACGTTTGAAACAGATGCTAGAGTAACAAAAGAAGCAACAACACTTATCACAAAAGGTAAGAAGGATGTTACAGTTATTGCTGTCCATCAACCAGGTAGAACAAAACATAGGGAACAAGTAAAAGGAATTAATGTGATTAGGGTGGATCGGACATTTAAAAAGACATCTGATTCATTTAAGTCCGGTTCTACTAATGAACGGACAGTAAAACCACAATCATTAAATACTATATCAAAAAAGCAAAAGCTTAAAAAAAGAATCTTTAAACTTTTAATTTTTGTTCCAAAATTGATAATAAATAGTAGGTTCTTATTGGAAGCATATAGACAAGATGCTGGAATTTATCATGCACATGATTTAAATACGTTTATACCTGTCTTTATTGCTTCCCGCTTAAGAGGGGCCAAATTGGTATATGATGCTCATGAGGTTTCAACTGATAGAGCAGGTTGGGGAAATAAATGGTTTTGGGAAAAAGTCGAAAGTTTCCTTATTAAAAGGGCTGATCGTGTTATTACCACTAATCTAACTAGAGGTGAATTTTTCCGTGATCACTATAAAATATCTTTACCTTATATCATAAGAAATGTCCCTAAACATGTAGATATTGAACCTACTAATTTAATAAGAGAGTCTCTTCACATTCCCAATCATACACCAGTTGTTCTATACCAAGGTGGTATGCAAAGGGATCGAGGGCTTGAAAATATTGTTAAAACTGTCAAGTATGTACCTAATACAGCCTTTGTCTTTTTAGGAAATGGACAATTAAAGCCGAAACTTATAGAATTAGCGAATAATGAAGGGGTTACAGACAGAGTCTATTTCTTAGATGCAGTTGCTAATGACCAATTACTTTATTATACGTCTTCTGCAACTATAGGCTTGCAGTTGTTAATAAATACTTGTTTTAATCACTATTCTGCATGCTCGAATAAGCTCCATGAGTATTTAATGGCTGGAATACCAGTTGTCGCAAGTGATTTACCTGAAATTCGAAGAGTAGTTAAAGACACTGAAACAGGAATTTTGGTGAATCCTGAAAATGTACAGGAAATAGCAGGAGCCATCAAAAAATTATTAAGCGAAGTGGATTTGTACCAAACATTTAAATTAAACACCAAATCAGGTGCTTTTCAATATAAATGGGAAGATGATGAAAAAATTCTATTAGAATTATATCAGTAAAAAAGGAGTTATGACGATGAGATTAACAGTATTGGGATTAGGATATATTGGATTACCAACAGCAGTAATGTTTGCAAAACACGGTGTTCAAGTTCATGGTGTAGATGTAAATGCAAAAGTTGTAGAAATGTTAAATAATAAAGAGCTACATATTGAAGAGCCAGGCCTACCTGAGATGCTTGCTGAAGTAATTGATGATGGGACATTAACAGTAGGTACAGAGCCTAAAGCTGCTGACGCATATATTATTGCAGTTCCAACACCAATTAATGCAGATAAATCGGCAAATCTTGATTATGTTAGAAGTGCAACAGAAATGATTGTTCCTTATATTGAAAAAGGAAACCTAGTTATTCTTGAGTCAACTGTTCCACCAAAAACAATTGAAAATATCATGATGCCGGCACTTGAAAAAACAGGCTTAGTGTTTGGTGAAGAACTTTATATTTCTCACTCTCCAGAGCGCGTTTTACCTGGTAAGCTTTTTGAAGAGCTTGTTTCAAATGATCGTATTGTTGGTGGTATTAATGAAAAATCAAGTCAATTAACTGTAGATCTATATAAATCATTTGTAAAAGGGACAATTCATGTAACGGATTCTACAACAGCAGAAATGGTAAAGTTAATGGAAAACACGTATCGTGACATTAACATTGCTTATGCTAATGAATTAGCTCGTATTGCTGAGAATATTGGTTTTAATGTGTGGGAAGCAATTGATCTTGCGAACTGTCATCCACGTGTTAATATTCATAAGCCAGGCCCTGGGGTTGGGGGACACTGTATAGCTGTAGATCCGTATTTCATTATTGAACAGGCTCCACAAGAGGCTCGTTTGATTACATTAGCCCGTGAAATTAACACTTCTACACCTGTTACTGTCGTAAGTCTGGTTGATAAAGTTTTAAAAGGAATTAACCATGCGACAGTTAGTGTGTTCGGGCTTGCATTTAAAGGTAATATCGATGATATGCGGGAAAGTCCAGCATTAGAAATTGTTGAAGAATTAAAAGCAAAAGGGTATGATTTAAAAATTTATGACCCATATGTAAAGGATTCTTATGAAAATAAAGCAAACAGTGTTGAAGAAGCTGTTGAAAATAGTGATTTGATTCTTGTATTAACAGATCACGCTGTATTCAAAGACATTAACTTTGACGAAGTGAAAAACAACATGAGAACTCCAAAAATCCTTGATACTCGTAACTTGTTAGAAAATCTGCAATTATCAGAAAAAGGTATCGATTATTTACAAATTGGCTCAGATCTATTAAGAGGTGTTTCTTGTGAAAACTAACAGCCGTAAAAGCATTGAAAAATACGGAGAAGCTGTGACAGCAGAAAACGAAAAGCTACTAAGAGATCGAATTCATTGGGTTTGTAAAGCAGTTCAAGGGTCTTCGGTATTAGATATCGGCAGTGGTAAAGGGGATACATCTATACTGTTGGCGCGCGAAGGATTCGAAGTAACAGGTATCGAATCTGATCAAAATGAATGGAGTCTTGCTAACAGTGAATTAGAAAAAGAAAATGGAGACGTTAAACAACGTCTTCATTTTCTGCATGGAAATGCAATTACATACGAGTTTGAAAAGATAGGATATGACACAATAATTGCTGGACATATCATTGATCAGCTAACACATCCAGAGAAACTAATTAAAAAATCCTGGGAACTACTAAATGATAACGGTACAGTTATTATTACAACACCATTTGGTGTTCAGAATTCCATTGAGCAGAAATCAACCTTCTATTTAACTAGCTTGGTACAAGAATTACACCCTTATTATGAGATTGAAGAATTAACAATTATAGGTAAATTCATGTGTGTAATCGGTCATAAGCGTGAAGAAGTGATTTTCGAACATCTGCAAACTATACCTAGAAAATGGACAGAAATTATTGAGGGTGCGTTCTTTCAGTTGGAAAAAGCATTTCTAGATGAACTAGGTGAACAAGCTTCTGACGTCTCATTAATAAAAAAAGAGCTAGAGTCTTTGAAAGATGAAATTTCAAAGACAAATGAAAAATTAAAGGACCCTTTTATAGGTGGGAATGGCCTATTCATTCAGCAACAAATGATGGGTCAGTTAGAACAGGATAAGAAGATTAAAGCTGAGCTTCAACATTATAAAGCTCGTGAAGAACAATTACGTCGTGAGTTTGTTAATTATGAAAATGTCTTAATGAAGGCGATTCAACAGCGTGAAAAGAATCTCCGTTTTTTACGTAACCGGTTGACAATTGTCGAACAATCGACAAAGTATCGGATCGGGTCAATGATTCATTCTTCTTTTAGAAATCCTTTAAGGTTTCCGAAAGAGCTATATAAAATTGCCCGGACAGCAGCAGGAAGTTTTAAACGTAAAGTAAAAGGACAAAAGAAGCGTTATAAGTTAGTTGACCTACCTTATTCACTTGGCCCTGTCCCTAGATCACCATTCTCAAGAGGTGGAGGTAACCCGGTTTCATTTACCACAAATAATGAGGATTTGAATGACCTTTTAATTATGGGGAGATATGATACACCATATAAGGTGAGTGATCTTAGGGTAGCATCGATTCTTGATGACTTCTCATATCAATCATTTAAAAATGATTGTCACCTTATTTCATTCCGCCCTGATAATTGGTTAGAAATATTAACAAAAGAGCTTCCACAGATTCTTTTTGTTGAATCGGCATGGAGAGGGAATAGTGGATCTTGGCAATATAAAATCGCCAAATATAATACTCCGCAAGGGGAAGAGCTGGATAATCTTTTAGAATGGTGTAAACAAAATAATATTCCGACTGTATTTTGGAACAAAGAAGACCCGATACATTTCGATAAATTCATTGATACAGCGAAGAAATTTGATTACATTTATACAACAGATGAAAACTGTATTCCTGATTATCAAAAAGAAGCAGGGCATGATCGAGTGTTTGCCTTGCCGTTTGCAGCACAACCTGCAATCCATAATCCTATCAAAGTGAAGGATTATAAAGAAAAAAACGTATGCTTTGCAGGCTCGTATTATGCGAACCGTCATGAAGAGCGACGAAAAGACCAGGAAGAATTATTAGATGCAACCAAAGAATATGGGTTAGAAATCTACGACCGAAATTATAATCAAATTGGGAAAGAAGATCTTCAATTCCCGGAGAGATTTCACGATAATATTAACGGGTCCTTACCATACTCTGAATTGGTTAGAGCCTATAAACAATATAAAGTTTTCTTAAATGTAAACTCGGTACAAAATTCAGGGACCATGTTCTCCAGACGTGTGTTTGAATTAATGGGTTGTGGGACAACCGTTTTAAGCACGTATGCAAAAGGGATAAAGGAAATGTTTGGTGAGTTGGTTCCAATGGCACACGATGACACATCTGTTGATGAATTGATTAATAAAATCATGACAGATGAAAGCTGGAGAGAAGAAAATGAGCTTAAAGGAATGCGTGTGATTTTTGATGAACACACATATGCTCACCGTTTATATGAGATTGGAAAGAATGCAGGTTTTGAGCTTGAAAAACCATATGAAGAAAAGGTTCAGGTGCTTGCCCTTTCGCGAACAAATAATGAGTTGGAACAATTAATTAAGCAGTTTCAACAACAATCATATGTAAATAAAAAACTAACAATTGTCTCGCTTGCAGAGTCTACACCGTTCTTAGCACATCAAGACATCGAAATTATTTCTTTAGATAACCTTGAAGAACTTGACAAAGCTTTCGAGGAAATATCATCAGAGGCATCTTTTGTAGCCGTGTTTGGTAACGAGCATTTGTATGGTGAAAACTACTTATCTGATTTAATGCATGGATTTATTTATTCAAATTCTGATGTTGTTGGGAAATCAGCAATTTACCGTAAAAATGAAAATCAGATTGAACTTGTTAATAGAGAAGATGAATATACCTATACATCAAGCCTAACCAACCAAGCATTTATTCTTCGGAAAGATGTATTATCACAATTTGGTATTAAACCATCTGAATTACTTGAAGATGAATTTGATCTTAAAGAATATTCAAGCTATGGACTTAGAATGTTTTCTGGCAACCGCTATAACTTTATTTTTAACGGTACATCAACTATCGATAGTGAGAAAGAAGATCTTCTAAATGGAGCATTCAAATGAAAAGGGGTGAGTTTTTGTGACAGCTAATATATTGAAACCCTTTATTTATGCAGATATTGATCTGAATATTATTGACGGCTCAGCCATTTGGGTAACATCAATCCTTGAAACGATGGCACAGGACCAACAAATTGAACCTACAATTTTACTCAAACGTCCTGTTATTAGAGATTTACTCGTTAAAAGCTTCCGAAAATATCCTAATGTAACAATAGTAAACCCCTGGTCAAAAGAGTTTAAAGACTTTGGGCTAAATCTGGAAGATGATAGCTTTTTAAAAACAAAAAGATTAACCCCTGAACAAGCTACAAATATTATGGATGAGCTTGATCAAAAGAACAGATACCATATGTTCTTAGTAAGAGGCTACCAGCTTGCAAAGGAAATTGCGTATAATTTTGTTTTTTCTAAGAGGACATGGTTTTATCTTACCGACTTCCCACAAAAAAAGGAAAAGGTAACTGAAGAGGACTTCCGCAATATTACAACTATTTATGAAAATGGTGCGCGACTTGCTTTGCAGACACCAGTTTTAATTGAGTATTTTAGAGATCTGCTCAATATAAAGGATGAAGGAAAGTTTATTTATCTTCCTCCTATGGTTCCAAATTATGAACCTGAAACTAGACACTTTACTAATAAGAAAAGTCAGATCATTTATGCTGGAAAGTTTGCTCCTTTTTGGAAAGCTCCGGAAATGTTTGAAGCTTTTGGAAAAGTAAAAGATCCAAATATTAAATTTGTCGTGATTGGTGATAAATTTCATAACTATCCACCTACTGAAAATTACTCTGATAGGGTGTCTAATGTTTTGGAAAGTACCAAAGACATTATTTGGAAAAAGGGATTAAGTCGTGCAGAGGTGCAAGAATATATTCAAAATAGTGACTTAGGTGTGTCTTGGCGTCATGAAGTTCTGGATGAAAGTAAGGAACTTTCTACTAAGGTTTTAGAATATGGATTGTACGGAAAACCGGTTATCATAAACCGTAATCCCCTGCATGAAGAGCTTTTTGGAGAAGATTATCCACTTTTTGCAAACTCTGAGGAAGAGTTTATCGAGAAAATTAAAATAGCTTTTTCGGATGAGGAGAAATATCTATTAGCAGCGCAACGTGTATTTTCAGTTAGTGAGAAGCACATGTTTGCAAATATTATAAAATATTTAAAACCTATGCTAATGGAAATGATTTATACTTCAGCAGAAACCGAGAAAGTGACTGAACGACGTTATAATAAGATAAAAGTTTTATTCGCTGGTCATGACTTGAAATTTGCCAAAATGCTTATTAATCATTTCGGAACATCCATGGATTTCCAGGTGAAAGAAGATGTGTGGAAAGGTCACAACACTCATGATGAGAAACAAAGTAAAAGGCTTCTCGAATGGGCAGACGTCATCATAGCAGAATGGGGATTAGGCAATGCCGTTTGGTACTCCAAGCACAAGAAAAAGCATCAGGTGTTAATTGTCCGAATGCATCTCCAGGAAAAGAATACGCCACATCCACCTAAAATCACATGGGAAAATGTTGATCAATTAATTTTTATTGCTCCTGGGCTACGTAAAGAAATGGAAGAGGTATTTGATTTTCTTCCACAAGAAAAGATTAGGATTATTTACAATCTTGTCGATACTAAAGTACTTAACAAACCAAAACTAGGAGATAATCAATTTAATATTGGTTTGATGGGGATATCACCTGCACGTAAACGTCTTGATATAGCTGTTGATATATTTGAAAAGCTTTGGAAGATGGATAATCGCTATACATTGTATGTAAAAGGACATCTTCCAAATAAGTATGCTTGGCTATGGAATAGAGAAGAAGAACGTCAATTTTATGAACAGGTCTTTAGGAAGATAAATAGTCGTCCTTATCGTGACTCTGTTATCTTTGAAGGCTGGGGAGAAGTATCTGAATGGTACCGAAAAATAAGATTTGTCCTTTCGCCAAGTGATTTTGAGAGCTTCCATCTTGCAGTAGCAGAAGGAATGGCAAGTGGTTGTTTCCCTGTAATACGTGATTGGCATGGCGCTAGCGAATTGTATCCTAATGAATACATTTTTCATGAGGTAGATGAAGCAGTAGACATTATACATCAAACAAATAAAAAGCCTGATAATGAAGTAGAAGAAGTTTCAGAGTCATTAAAATCATTTATTCAAAATCGGTATGACAAAAGCCTTATTTGTTCCCAATGGGAGGAAATGGTTATCGAACTTAGAGGTAATCTAAAATAATCTATAGCCTTGAATAGTCAATCAAATGAGATATATTTTTCTTATTTGGTTTCTATTTAAGGCTTTTTTTGTAACAAAAGGTTTTTCCTTTTTCTTCTATTAAACTATGAATAGTTATACTATAATGGTTATTGTGTTAATTTTTATATAAATTGCGGGGGAGATAGATGAATAAATATATTTCGAAAGTATCACTACTGATGATTATTTTGACCTTATTAATTAGTCCTTTATCCTCAGTAGTCAGTGCACAAGAACCAATAGATAATGTCGGAAAAGAAATATATATTGGTCAATTTAATGACGATACTGAGCTCTACTATTTAGAGGGATATGAGCCTATAATTGCTAATAAGGATTCAAGGGCATTTTTTGAAAAGGTAAATGAAGAGATTTTTATTCAAATTAATAATGAGTCTATTCCAATAGAAGAATCAAGAGTTACTCTTGAACCTGAAGCGATTGTGAAAGGAAAAGATAAAGGTTACTTAGAGTATGGGGAAGACTTGTCCAAAGTTTTAACCATGCAAGAGATTAACTTAACAAATATTGATTTAGAAATAGAAAATGCTGAAAGAGGCTTTTCGTATACGATCCCAGAAAACTCACTCCTCACTGTAATGGGGGAACGTGAGAATTTTTACGAGGTTGTCATTGGTAATATGAAGGCTGAAGTCAAAAAAGATTTACTTATTATTCCACGTGAGGAAGAGACAGAGAAGAATGAAACCATAAAAGTAGAGGATTCAAAAGATATTACCGAAGAGGTTTCAGAAGAACAAGAAGAACAAGAAGAACAAGAGCCTGATGAAAGTGAAGATTCGTCAACAGAAGTCAAATCAAATCAAGAAAATGAAAAGAAGGCTGTTATTACCTCATCAGCAAATGGGAAATATTTCATTAGCACAATAGAGAACCAATCAATTTATATTAAAGAAAACGGTCATTTAAAGGAAGTAGGAAAACTAGTACAAAACCAAGTCTACACGAAGAAAGCAGACTATGGGAATTGGATCATCATTCAATTCGGCAAAAAGGAGGCCTTTATCTACAAATCAACTCTAAAATTTGTATCATCTGATAAAAAGGCTTCATTAGAATCCATTAATGCCCAAAACTTAAAGAAAACCATTGATATTTCGTCAAATACAACTGTTTATGACAACAAAACAGGAGAGTTAGTTCCATTTCTTATTTTCACTGGTAAACAAACCTTCCCTTTGGTAAGTGATTATGGTAAATGGAATAAAATTAATGTACTTGGACGAACAGGTTATGTGAAAAAAACATCTAGTCCACCATCAAATCAAGGTAATTATTTTACGGTTAATAATAATGGGATACCTGTTTATGTAAATAATAAAGGTTCACTTGAAAAAGTAGGTGAACTCACCAAGGGCCAAGTCTATGAAAATGCAGGCAATTATGGTAATTGGATTAAGGTTAACTTTTCAAATGGATTAGGTTTTGTTTACAAAGAGCATATAAATGAAGCATTTTTTGATAATAACGCATCATTTGAGAAGACTAATTCAACAACTAAAAGGTTTACTACTTTGAATAATGTACCTGTATATGATAATAAAACAGGAAAATTAGTTCCCTTTTTTACATTCGGTAAAAACGTTTCATATCCAATTACTAGTGACTACGGAAATTGGTATAAAGTTAGTATCCTAGGGAGAACGGGTTACGTCCATAAAGGCAATGTCACTTTAGGTACAGGAAACACCCAAAATTATTTTCAAGTAACCGAAGATAATCTTGCTATATTTTTAAAAAAGAATGGTAAATTAGTAAAAGCTGGATCACTTAAAAAGGGAGAAACCTTTAAACGAGTGAAGGATTATGGGAATTGGCATCAAATTAATTTCTCAGAACAAGATGCGTTTGTTTATAAAAAGGGAACTGTTGCATCGAATGGAAATTTAGTTAATATTCCTGCATCCTCCAGTGATAAATCAGCTAAAATGAAAATTGAAACAGCTGTCTATAAACAAGGAAAAGATGGTTTAATTCAAGTTGGGACTATTGAAAAAGGTGTCTCCTATAAAATTAATAGGCCATATGGCAATTGGTTGGAGATAAATTATTTAGGAGTGAAAGGTTATATTTATAAAAGTAATACAGAAATAGAATTTGATTCAAAGGACAAGTATTATAAAGTTTTAGAAGAGGGTTTACCTGTTTATGAAAATAAGAATGGTAACCTGTTAAGAATTGGTTCTCTTCAGAAGGGACAAGTATACAAAAGAGAGCAGGACTATGGAAACTGGCATAAAATCAATATAGGAAAAACAGTTGCGTTTGTTTATAAAGCATCAACAGAGCCGGCTTCTGTAAATGAGTTCAAAAATAGTGTTGGTGAACAAATTTCTTATACCAAACAGGTTACGACAAACAAATCTTTAGGTGTGAGAGAAAAGGAGACAAACTCTTCTTCTTTAATAGGAGAAATAGCAAGTAATCAGACTATACATGTTATAAAGGAAACCAAAAGCTGGTATCAAGTGAATATATCAGGGAAAATTGGTTATGTTTCAAAAACAAGTGTTGAGAAATTTATGTATATAAGGATTACAAAGGATAATGCTTATGTTTATCAACCTTATGGAGATGTAAATGTTGCAAAAGGTGTTTTGGTTAAAGGACAGGTTTTTCCATTAATTGAGGAGTTAGAGAATTCTTATCTCATCCAATTTGGTGATGGTCAGGCAAATGTAAAGAAAACAATCGCATATCCATATACAGATACTATTAGTTTACCTTTGTATGATGTAAGAGAAAAGCCAACCCTTGAATTTATAAGCTCTAAAGATATTACCGTTTATGATAATTCAGGTAAGGAATTAAAGCCATTTGCTGTGATTAAAGGGAAGGTTAATTATCCAATTTTAAGTGACTATGGAAACTGGTATCGCCTGTCAATAGGTGGTCGGATCGGATTTATTCGGAAAAACAATGACCTAAATGTTAGTCAAAGAACTAGTCAGGATTCAGATTTATCCTTCTACCGAAATGTAGATAAGAATAGTAACATGCAAAGAGTAAATAGTTTTATCAATACGAATCCCCAAATAGCTGAAAATGAGCTAATGAAGCTAGTTGATAACAATCAATATCGAATTCATCCATATGGAACATACTCATTTAAAAATGAAATCGATTGGGTTAAAAATCCTACAAATACTCGGTCATATTATCGTTCACTTCATTCTCTTAATTTCTTGTCTGACTATGTAGAAGCTTATAAGCTTTCAGGGAACATGGAATATATAAATAAAAGTTATTCGATCATTAATCAGTGGTATAAAAAGAACCCATTGGACAAGCCTTCCCATATAATGGCTTGGCATGATGAAACGACAGGATTGAGATTAGAGCTATTAATTTATTATTTTCATGAAACTAGACATGTATTAACAGATGAACAATTGAGCTTTTTATATAATCTAATAGTAGAGCACGCAGCGTTGCTCGCTAACGATGATTTTCATACTGAAAAAACAAACCATGGTATGTTCCAGGATGAAGCATTACTTATATTCAGTGATTACTTCAATGAATATAAGCTAAGTACTTTTTATAGTAGTACCGCCAAGGATAGATTAAAAGAGTATTTTGATTATATTATTTCAAAAGATGGTGTTCATAAAGAGCATTCTCCTAGTTATAATCAACTAATTGCGTCTTCAATCAATGCTTACGCAAACTATTTCGAAAAAAGAGGGGACATTAGCTTCGAAAATTATTTAAGAGGCTTGTATGTACTTATGAGTGACTACGCTACTTACGTTATTAAGCCAGATGGAACACTGCCAATGATAGGTGACACCTTTGGAAAGGACCGTCCTAACACATCCTTATGGACAGATAATGAGCAATATCAATATGCTGCATCAGGTGGAGCAAATGGAACAGCCCCTTTTAAGAACGATGTTGTTTATCCAGATGGTGGATATGCTATATTTAGAGACGGGTGGTCATCAAAAGCCAACACATATGTTCATTTTACTGCGGCTTATCATACTGATTATCATAAACATAGTGATGATCTAAGTGTGTATATTTACCATGATGGAGATGTTATAACTGAAGCTGGGCCAAATGGGTATGACTATAATTCACCATATACAGAATATGCTTATTCATCATTTGCTCATAATACCCTTATTGTAGATGATAATGGATTACCAAGAGTTGATGGTAAATATAATAAAACGAGTATTATTGATTATAAATTATCGGATAATTCCCCAAGTGTTACTGGGAAAAATGACAGATATGATGGAGTATCCCATACAAGAAATCTCACATATAAAAAAGAATTAAATGAGATCATTGTTTCAGATACAATTTCTTCAAATCAAAGTCACAATTATAAGCTTTTATGGCATTTTGCTAAAGATATTAAACCTATTATTCAAGATAATATAGTGAAATTATATAGAGGTGATGAGCTGATTATGGAAATTGAACTGTCTTCGAATCAACCTCTCACAATTTCATCAGTATACGGACAAGAGAATCCTGTTTTAGGCTGGCACTTCAAAGATGTTAATAATTATGATCCGACATATGTAATTACTGTTGATACAAATTCTGAAGATGCAAAAATTACGACAAAGTTTACAGTAGTGAAATAATAGCGGAAAAACCTGAGTTTATGAAAAGCTCAGGTTTTTATATTACTTTTTTACTAAAATAATATATTTACATTAATGGATAAAATAGTATAATAGTTCCGGAAGAATAAATTATGTAGTCCCTATAAAACTAGTAATTTTAATTAATTTATTTTTAAATGGGTTATATAATGTGAAAGAATAATTGGGGGGCGAAGAAAATTAAGGTGTTACGAAACAAAATCTTTCATAGCTTTTTAGCTGTTATCTTGTTACTAAGTTGTTTTCCCTTTTCAGTATTTGCTGAAACGAATGATGAAAAACAACAATCAGAATGGATAACGTTAATCGCCTTGAAAGACACAGCAATAGTAGATGACAGCGAAAAACCATTATTTACGATAAAAGAGGATGCTATCTTTTATGGTTTTATAAAAGAAGAAACAACATTTATCAATTGGAACGATACTTTTTTTGAGGTAGCTAATGAGGCTGTTAAAGAAGTAGATAATGGAGAAGTTTCTGATGAGAACTTCCCTACACTCTCAATGGATGAGCAAGCGGGAGAAAATGTACGAACACTGGAGAACACAGTTTTAGTTTACTCGGAAAGTAACCGGGACTCAGAGGTAGTTGCTGAAATAAATAAAGGTACTGCTGTAGATGTAGTAGCGGTAAATGATGAATATGTTTCAGTCTTAATCGGTAACAGAACAGGATACATATTTGTATCCGATCTTGAAGTATTACCTGAAGAAAATAACAGTACTAGCCAACTGGAACATGACGAAACGAAGAAAACAGAAGAGTCTGTAGTGGAGGAAGACCAAGCTACAGAAGAAGAAGCAGATGCTGAAGTAGAAGTAGAAGTACCTAAAGCCGAAGAGTCGTCTAAGGAAGCAGCTTCAACTACTTCTGACGATAAAATAGAGACGGTTAAGATTAGTAGTTTCACTTCAGAAACAAAATATTTTGAGATAACTTCTGATACTACCATTTATGTAAAATCAGGAAAAGATTTAGTTAAAGCAGGAGAGATGCTAAAAGGTCAGGCTTTCCAGAGAATTAGAGATTATGGAAATTGGCATGAGATTAAATATGGAGACCAATTAGCGTATGTGTGGAAAGAGACAACAGTGCCATCAAAAAAAGGAAAGCTAATTTTCAACTCTTCTAATTTAAAAAAAGAGACATTTAAAGTGGTAAAAGCAGCAACAGTTTATGACAATCAATCAGGCAAATTGATACCCATTATAAATATGGAAAAAGGAATTGATTTTCCTATATTAAGTGATTATGGTAACTGGTTTAAAATAGATGTTGCTGGAAGAATAGCCTATATTCATAAAGATAATGTGGATATAAATATAACATCTTCTGATTATTTTCAAGTAATTGAAGATGATCTTACTTTGTATCGTAAAACAGGTAGTAAATTAGTAAGAGTAGCTACACTTGAAGAAGGTACAATCTTTACAAGAAAGCGTGACTATGGAAACTGGCATGAAGTGCAAATTGGGAATCAAGTAGGGTATATATGGAAGAAGTCAACGAAATACGTCCTGAAAAAGCCAAAAAATATCAACACTTCCTACAAATCCAGTGGAGAACAAATTAAGGTGATTCAAGGCTCAACTGTATATGATAATAGTGGGGGTACATTAAAAGAAATTGGTCAGCTTGATAAAGGTGTAACATATGATATTCTATCAAGATATGGAAAATGGTATCGCATTGAACTTTCAGGTGTAGTAGGTTATGTGTATCATAGTACGGTTGAAGAAGTGTTTACTTCAAAAACTCAATATTTTGAAGCTACAGAAGATGTAGCAGTTTATGATAACCTTAATGGGAAATTAGTCCAAGTAGGTAATTTAATTCAAGGACAACACTATAAGCGAGTATCTGATTATGGAAACTGGCATAAAATCCAATTTTCTGATCATTTTGGATATGTTTATAAAAGCTCAACAAAACCATCATCAGGATCAGGAATAAAAAATAAAGCAACATCTAATGGTGTTTATGGATTTGCAACTCCAAGAAATGATGTTATTGTATATGATAACACCTCAAAGAACCTTGTTCCTTTTGGGGAACTGAAAAAAGGAGTTAAATATACAGTAGAAAGTCCATATGGGAAATGGTTAAAAGTAAATTATGCCGGACGCTATGGATATATTCAAAAAGATCAAGTAGATTTAAAGGTGCAAAATGTCTTAAAACCAAAAAATATTGTTGATCCGATGCAGACATATACGTATGAAACAATGGTTAAGGACTTAAAAGAAATTGAGAAATCTTACCCAGGACTAGCAAAATTAACGAGTATCGGAAAATCAGTTGATGGTAGAGAATTATATGCTTTAAAGCTTGGAAAAGGAAAAACTGAGATTCTTATTCATGGCTCACACCATGCAAGAGAATGGATTACAACAAACCTTGTCATGGAAAAAATAGATCAATATGCCTATTTGTATGCTACGAACGGTAAGATGGATGTGTATAATGTGAAAGAGGTTTTAAATAACACAACTATTTGGTTTGTGCCAATGGTAAATCCAGACGGTGTTACACTTGTTCAAAAGGGGCATACCTCAGCTAAAAACCCAAATAATGTCTTAAAAATTAATGGTGGTAGTAAGGATTTTTCTGCATGGAAAGCAAATATTCGTGGAGTCGACCTTAATAGGCAATATCCAGCAAACTGGAATAATATTGTTGGAAATACTGGAAAGCCATCACCAGATAATTATAAGGGTCCAAAGCCTTTAAGTGAACCTGAATCAAGTGCAATGGTTGATTTCGCAAATCAGCATGATTTTAAGACGGCTGTTTCATATCATTCATCAGGTCAAATCATATACTGGCAATTTAATCAAACAGGAGAACGCTTAAAGAGGGACCAGAAAATTGCTAACACGGTAAGCAAAAAGACAGGCTATTCTTTAGTGCCAATAAAGAAAAATCCAAGTGGTGGAGGTTTCAATGACTGGTTTTTAACATATAAGAAGAATCCTGGTTTTACTCCAGAGCTTTCACCGTATGTTGGACCAAGACCAGTACCTTTAAGAAACTTTAATAAAATATGGAAAGAAAATAATTCTTTAGGCTTAATTCTTGCAAAAGAAGCGTTTGAAAATCGAAATAATAGATAAATAGACAAGACTTTTAGGATGCTTCCTTAGAACCAATACATGATTAAGATCATGTTGGTTTGGAAGGTCCTTTTTTATGTAATTATGTCGTTATAACATGAAATTTATTACGAAACTCTGAAATTTTTGTAATAAATTAGTAGTAATTAGGTAAAAATGTAGTCTTTTGTAAAAAAAGAAATCATAGTATAATAGTTAAGGCGTTTAATAGAAAAGGAGGAGGTACAAATTAGTATTAGATCGATAAAAAGATTATTTGTTACTTTAGTCGCAGTATTTTTACTAGTCCCGATCTTACCATCGAAAACTAGTTTTGCAGAGTCGTCTGATTTACCTAGTATCTATGAAACAAATAAAGATGTTGAGGTAATGAATAAATCAGGGGAAAAAATAGCGATACTTGAAAAAGGTTTTCTATTCTATTCAAGTCTTGAGGGTGAGGTAGAAGCTCAGATTTCGTTATCTTTTCAAGATGAACTCTTTCATTTGAATTCAGAAGATGCGGATCTCTATCAAGGAAATAAAGCACCTGACTTTGTAGAGTTTGAACCAACATCAGTATCTAAAAGTGTAACATTAGAAAATGACATTTCAGCTTTTGACACGGAAGAACTTCAAACAGTTATCGCAACAATTTCTAAGGGAACAGTTATTGATATTATTCATGAGGAAGAAGATTTTTATTCCATTCATTTAGGGAGTCGTTTCGCATTTGTTTCAAAAGAAAGTATTGAAAAGGCAAGTGTGAAGGAAAGTGATATCTTAGAACAAGACTCTAAGAATCCTGAAGACACAGAAAATGCTTCTATTGAAGAACAGACTACTTCTGAGGAAGGAACAGGGGCAGTTCAAGAAGAGGTAACTGTCACAGAAGAAACAACTGAAGAAGAAACTACGACTGAGGTAATAAAAGACGAAGTAGGAACTATTGAGGCAGAGGAATCGAAAGTAGAAGAAACTGCAAAAGAAGAAGTTATTGAGGAAAAAGAAGAGACTATCTCAGTATCTAAAGCTACTGTCTCTAGTAAAAGCTTTACAATAAAAGATAAATATTTTAAAGTTTTAAAAAGTGATGTAGCGATTTATGATAACCGTTCTGGTGATCTTGAACTAGTTGGTTATTTAGAAGCGGGTCAAGTTAATCCAAGAGTAAGCGATTATGGTAACTGGCACCGTATTAAGTTTGGGAATCACTATGGTTATGTAAGTAAAACAGGTACAGAACCTTCTGATAATAACTTAAAGAATGTAAACACTGCTTATAAAAATTCTAATAAATTTGTCACCGCAGGAACAGATTTGCCTGTATATGATAATAGCTCGGGTGAACTTGTACAGTTTGCCACAATTAAAAAGGGACAAAGATATCCAATCATAAGTGATTATGGAAAGTGGTATCGCATTGATGTCTCTGGTCGAGTAGGTTATATTCATAAAGACAACCTGTCAAATGATGCTGCAACGAAAAATAAATATTATGAGGTGCTTGAGAATAACTTAACTATTTATGATAATCGGAGCGGTAGTTTAAAGGCTGTTGGGTCACTAAAAAAAGGGCAAGTGATTAGAATAAAAGGTGATTATGGAAATTGGCATAAAGTCCAGTTTAATGACTTTGAAGGTTTTGTTTGGAAAGGCTCGACACGTGCTGTTGCCAAAGTGGGCTTTGGCATCTTAAATAATGGTGCAGAACCAAACGGTCTTCAGGTCAAAACTTTCCAGGATGTCCCTGTTTATGACAACTCATCTAGTAAATTAGTTCAATTTGCCACTATTGAAAGTGGTCAAACCTTCCGTATTTTATATGATTATGGATATTGGTGGAGAGTAGAAGTTGCCGGACGAGTAGGTTATGTTCATAAAACAAGAGTTGATGCAGTTTTCAGTAAGAATACGAACCTATTTAAAGTGGATCAACCAACAACAGATGTTTATGATAATAGCTCAGGTAAATTGGTGAAGGTTGGAGAACTAAAGAAAGGTCAAGTCTATCAAAGAGCTCGAAGCTATGGTAGATGGCATGAAATAAACTTTGGTGATGGTGTGGCATATGTGAAGGTAAACACCACTCAGCCTGCTAGCAAGGCTACTGGTGGAGTCTTTAATAACGGCAGCTATAAAAATTCAACGAAGAGCTTTGTCACTGAACAAACTGTAAAGATATATGACAACTCAGGAAAAGAACTTAAACAATTTGCTCAGCTTGATAAAGGAATTAGATATCCAATCATAAGTGATTATGGTAAATGGTGGCGTATCGATGTATCAGGAAGAATTGGTTATGTAAGCAAAAATGATGTATTATCTGGAAAAGTATCCTATGAATCATCAACGATTTATGATTATTCTTTACAAGAAATCGTAGATATTCAAATGAAGGCTAGTCCACAGACTGATACGTATACCGGGAAAAAAGCTTATATTTCAGCAGCTTATGTTTCGGCCAATTCAAAAGGAACCTTCCCACAAAGTGGAATAATTACAGCATCTTCCTTAAATATTAGGGAATCTGCAAATGTAGGTGCTCATGTATATGGTCAGCTTAAAGAGGGTGAGAAAGTTAACTTACTTGGATATAACGATGGCTGGTACGAAATTGAGCTGAAGTATGGTTGGTACAATGCTAAAAGTGATGACGTTAAAAAGTACGTTGATCCAACAAACTTTAACTTAAACACTTCTGCAGCATATCAATTTTTACTTCTTTCTAAAAGTACAGGTATCCATGAAAGTGAGTTAAACATCATCCTTAAAGGAAAAGGGATTCTTGAAGGTAAGGGTGAAGCTTTCTCAGAGGCTAGTGCAAAGTATCAAGTTAATGAAATTTATTTAATTTCACACGCTTTGTTGGAAACTGGAAATGGTGGTGCTAATAATCTTGGAAGAGAAAGTTTAGCAACTGGTATTACAGTTTCTGAAGTTGATGGAAAAGCTGTTACACCTAAGAAGGTTTACAATATGTACGGTATTGGTGCTTATGATAATTGTGCTCAAAAGTGTGGTTCTGAATTTGCGTATAAGCAAGGATGGACAACACCTGAAAAGGCAATAATTGGTGGCGCATCATTTGTTGCTAGTAGATATGTCCACAACGCAACATATCAACAAGATACTTTATATAAGATGAGATGGAACCCTGGAACACCTGGTACTCATCAATATGCTACTGATATTGGCTGGGCATCTAAGCAAGTAAGTAATATGGATAAGCTATATGGAATGCTTCAAAATTATACAATGTATTTTGATATTCCAGTCTATAAATAAATAATAAAAAATGTTAGCATAATGCTAACATTTTTTTATTAAGATAAAAACTCTACATTTGATATATCAAACGTTTCTTTCCAATTTTCTATATTTGCAGGGAGTTTGTTATGATACTCTGGGTCATTAGAATGATAAAAAATAGATTTGCCTTTTTTATATGCTGCATATTGTAATCCTCTAATGTCATAGATAATAATGGATTCCCATTCATCAATTCCGGGATTACTCTTCCCTCTGATTGTGACGATTGCATCCCCTGCATCTTCATCATTGTAGTGCTCCTTCTCAACTTTTTTCATCATAGATACATAGTTAGAATAATGATGAGAACCTACCATTTTTAAAAAGGTATCATTTAGTGACTTTTTAGGAAATACACCCATTTCATAAAGGGTAATCGAAGATTGATGATCTTTAAATTCTTTCTCTGAATCATCTGAACTTTCAACTACTTGTTTTTCAATTGGATTATTTTGCCCTTGTTCTTTTATAGACTTGGGGGATTCTTTAACTCCTTTTTCAATATTTGTCTTCTTATTTGATTCGGTCTCTATTTCCTTTTGACTACTATTTAAATCTACATCGACTTCAATTGATGTAGGCTGCTTATTAAAAGATGGTTCGACACTTTCTTTGTTAGCATTTCCATTATTATGAGTTATCATATTCGAATAAATTAAAAAGGTGTTTATTGCAAAATAGAAGTGCAGACCTTTGCAACAGAAAAATGCAGAGTCCTGCACTTATTTTAATAAGGGCATAAAAAAAGACTTGCCAGTCACCCCAAGTCCCTCTAATGTAATGGTGTCGAATCAATACATGGAGGTTACGGAAGGATGCTAGCAATGTCTGATATTAATTGTATCAAAAATTTAAGAAACAACAAAGGACTATCAATCTCCCAAATACAGAAAATAGTGGGAGTTAACTGGCGTACTGCAAAGAAATACGCTGATGATGACCAGATTCC
>NZ_JAEK01000021.1 GCF_000518865.1 Bacillus sp. J37
TTGTACATCCGCAAGATCTCCCAGGGTAAGACAACCATCTTTCCTCTTTTACTCGCCTGATCTACTTTACAAAGTTACGCACATCTTTTGGACTTTAACTTGTTTGGGAGTCTTATCCCTTTGTAAAGCCTTAGTATCAGATTTCTGTTCGTCGAGCCAAGATTTTATTCCACGCTTCCTCCAGCCCTTATCTCACGATAAGTACCTTGCGCTTCCTTAGTGGTTGGTCGATGTGTACCCCCACAGTGGACTTTCACCACCTAGATAGTTGCCATGCCTGGCACACCAAAAAAAACAAATAGAAGTGATCTATTTGTTCAAAGAAGAAATTAAACTTATTTGAATGTAGAGTTGAGCCTTTTCATTGTGCTCCAAGAGCTGCTTGTCTATAAGCTTTCGGTGTGACATGTAAGACCCTCTTGAAAGCTCTTCGAAATGAATGGGCAGAATTATAGCCAACCTCACTTGATATCTCTTCGATTGTCATATCAGTCCCAAGTAGTAACTCAGAGGCCTTATTAATGCGTATTTTTTCAATATAATCTGATACATATTCACCAAGTTTTTCTTTAAAAAGCTGGGAAACAAATTTCTCAGGAAAACCTACCTTTTCCGATATTCGATATAATGATAAGTCTGGATCATGATAATGGTCTTCTAAAAACTCAATAATTAACTTAATAGCCTGATCATTTGATTCATTTTTTCTTTTATTAACCAAGCTACAATATTCATCAGCTATCAATTCAAATTCATTCCAAACATGATTTAGTCCAAGGTTTAGATGAACTTGTAAAACTCTGTTCACCAATTTGATCGAATCCCCGGATCCTTGAGAAGTAGCCGAGTAACAACCCTTTATCAGCGTGGATTTTATTTCTTCCACTAATTGCTCCACAATCTTTGGTGATAGCTCTCTGTTACTAAAATTCTCTTGAAATATTTGTGCCATGATTTGTTTGATATCGTATGCTTCCCCTGTTTTCATCGCATTTATCAGTCGAAGTTCAAGATCCATCGGGTAATAATACATACTTGTTTCTCTTGCTATATCTTGATACCAAAGTATCTCACTCTTACTTATTTCGGAGAAGGTGGAATCTAATGCCTGCTTTGCCTCATAATAAGAACGATTTATTTCCTTAAAATTTTGAAATGTTTTCCCTACATAGGCTGATATTGAGATACGATAAGAATTAGCTACCGATGTACTGAGTTCATTTAAGAGATTTAATAATTCATCAGAGACATTCACTTTATTTGCACTATTACAAGTTATGATTATAACAATCTTATCTATATTTAAATCCGTCATAACAATGGATGGCTCAAGCTCCTTAATAGTTCGTTTAATAAGGAAACGGGATGCACTTAACTCATTATGAATTTCTTTATTCTCCATATCACCATAACCATTTATTCTTAAAATACATACATATCCATACTCTCCTCTAAAGAGTACATTTAACTGTTCCGCCCTTTCAATCATTCCTTCCTGATCGTAAAATTCTCCGCTTAATAAACTCTTTATAAAGGAATCCTTCAATATATCTTTATGGTTCGTTATTTCTCTTTTTAATAATTTATTATTAGAGATTAAATTCGAGATATTGCCGTGTAAAAAGTCAAACTCATTATTATGTTTGGTAGCATCCGGACCAATTTGCTCTCTAACCACATCTATTAAGTTATGAATTGGTGAACTATCACGATAAGCAAGAAATAAACAGAGCAACATCCCAATAATAAGCGTGCTTAATGTAACAACCATGGTTATATGTTTGATAGCCTCTGCTTTTTCCATTAATCCTTCTTTAGGTATCCCTGCAACATAATTCCATCCATTAAGATCAGACTGTATAGATAACAACATTGTTTCATTTTCTATTACTTTGTTAATTGAGTCTGTATCTTTTGTATACTTTTTAACAATTTCTTTAGCCTGTTTTTCCTTAATTCCCATTATTGTAATTGGATTTCCTTCTTTATCAGTGATAAAGGCCCATCCACCATACTGCTTAGATATTCCTTCTAATAGTATATTTATTTTCCTCTGGTCAATTGTCAAAACTGCTGTACCTAATGGTTGATTTAAACTATTAAAAGGAAGAGATTGAAGATATGTAATGACAGAAAGCTCCTTATTGTTACTCGTATATGAGCGAAGTGGCAGAATTTCTCCTTGATAATTCCCATGCAAAATTGTCTTTTTCCATTGGTCGAAGGAGAGATCATTATAATGATAAGTTTCATAGAAGTGGTCAACTCTAAAAAAAACGGCACCTTCTTTTAATACAGCATCATAATTTTTTAAATAGATATAAAAATCCTCTAAAAAATCGTTCGAATGAGTATATTTTGAAACAAAACGTGAGGTTTCTCTTAAGCTGTAAATATCAATTGCATTAGGCTCTGTTCTTGCCGTTAAATGTTGATTGAAATCCTCTAGAGCAATCTGTCTTGTAAACCTTTCAATCTCCATGATCCTGCTCTCTAAAATATCCTTACTTTTATTTAAAATTAATTTGCTCGTATCAATAGAACTGGTCTTTGCCACATCAATTGATACTTGGTACGATATGAATCCGGTAATAAGTGGAAATAAAAGAATAATAACATAAGAAAGTAAGAATCTTCTAAAAATTTTAGGCATTTTCGTTTTCAAGTACAAAGCCCCCCTCCCCTTAAGATAACGCTTTCATTTATGTGTAGACAAGAATCATTAACCTCCCACTCCACGGTAAAAAGCTAGAACACTCTCATCTTATCACGTTTTTCTATTTATAAAAATAATATTTAAAGACTATTTCTTTCCATTATCAAGACGGATAAAATAGAAAAATTGTTTTGACCCTCTTACCCTTAATCATTATTCCTCGTTGTCAGATTACAGGGAGCAGCATTATCTATAATTAAATGATCAATTCCGATAATATCCTTATTCTCCCGAAAAGCTCCAGCTGAAACACCGATTGTTTTTCTAAATACTTTGTTGAAGTAATTGGCATTTGAAAAACCCACCTTATATGCAATATCAGAAACACTAGAGTTTGTTGATCTTAATAACTCCACTGCTTTTTGTATTCGAATCTTCATTAGATACTGCATAGGTGGCATTTTGAGTTTTCGTTTAAATTGTTTAATAAAGTAAAATCTTGAATATCCTGCGGCATCTGCTATGTCATCAAGAGTAATTGGCTCATGATAATTAGATTGGATAAATGAAAGTGCCTTGGTAATTTGAATGGAAAAATTCTCAACTTCTTCAATATTTCTTGCAAAACGGTACATTTCCATAATAAATTGATAGGCTTTTGAAGAGGCATAATAAGCATCTGTTATTTTTTGTTCTTTCGTATTTTGATAGATTTCGAATAAAAGTTCAATTAACTTGGAATCAGGAGGAACTTTTAAGATGGAACCATTTTCCACTTCGATATATTTCCAGCATTTAGAAGCTTCATTTCCCTCTAGTGTTAAAAAAATAAATTCCCATTTGTCACTTTCTTGAGGAAAATAGTAACGATGATTACTGGGCACCTCAACAATAAACGCTTCTCCTGGCTTTACCGAATAACGACCTCCATTTATTTCAATCATGCCGAATCCAGAAAGTGTGTATTGAAACACATATGTGTCAATATCTTTTCGTTTTAACCCATGCCAATTATAGGTATCACCTAGCTTTATTTCTTCCTTACCAACTACTCTTAGATTTGCTACATCATTTGGAAGTGTGTCGTAAAAACGAAATCCGTAAACTCCATAATTGGTTTTATTTTCTTCAAATGAAATAGACAATATTTTACCCTCCAATCGCACTAACTTACCATTGAGGTAAGTATGTAACCGTTTTATCATTATTATAGCTACAAATAATAAATAGTTGAAGTAAGGACCATTCATTAATTTAAGACAATTTTTATCCTGGTCTTACTAGTGAACTTTTCTTTCTTCATCTTTCGGGAGGATTACTAGATGTCTAAAATAACATTTCTAGGAGCAGGAAGTACAATTTTCGCAAAGAATGTTCTTGGTGATTGTATGTTTGTTCCAGCATTATCGGGCTTTGAATTTGCACTATTTGATATTGACGAACAAAGACTAAAAGACTCAGAAAATATGTTGAATAATTTAAAACATAGTTTAAAAGCTAATATCACAGTAAAAGCGTATTCTGATCGAAAAGAAGCATTGCGAGGAGCAAAATATATTATTAATGCTATCCAAGTGGGGGGATACAAACCAAGCACTGTAATTGATTTTGAAATTCCCAAAAAATATGGTCTCCGTCAAACGATTGCTGATACAGTTGGAATAGGTGGGATTTTCCGATCACTGCGTACTATTCCAGTCATGATGGATTTCGCTAGGGATATTGAAGAAGTTTGTCCCGATGCCTTATTTTTAAATTATACAAATCCGATGGCAGCTTTAACTGGAGCAATGCTCCGTTTCACAAATGTAAAGACAGTTGGCCTATGCCATAGCGTACAAATTTGTAGTGAACATCTGCTTAAATCATTAGAAATGGATCATGAAGGAATTGAAGAAAAAATTGCAGGTATAAACCATATGGCTTGGTTACTGGAAATCAAGCGTAATGGTCAGGATTTATACCCTGAAATTAAAAGACGTGCAAGAGAAAAACAAAAAACCAAACATCATGATATGGTACGATTTGAATTAATGGATAAATTCGGCTTTTATGTTACAGAATCTTCTGAGCATAATGCAGAATATCATCCGTATTTCATTAAACAAAATGAGCCTGAATTAATTGATAAATTCAACATCCCTCTTGATGAATATCCAAGACGTTGCATAGCCCAAATTGAAGGTTGGAATAAAATGCGTGATGAAGTAGTCAACAACGCTCAACTCACTCATACTCGCTCACATGAATATGGTTCACGCATCATTGAAGCTATCGAAACAAACATTCCTTTTAAATTTGGTGGTAATGTCTTAAATAAGGGACGTTTAATTAGTAATTTACCTGAAAACGCTGTTGTCGAAGTCCCTTGCGTTGCTGACCGCAGTGGTATTAATCCATGCTATGTAGGAGATCTTCCGGAACAATTAGCAGCACTAAACCGAACAAATATTAATACACAACTTTTAACAATCGAAGCAGCAGTTACAAAGAAAAGAGAACATATTTATCAAGCTGCAATGCTAGATCCACATACAGCGGCTGAGTTATCCATCGATAAGATTGTTGCAATGTGTGATGAACTAATTGAAGCACATGGTGACTGGATTCCAAATTTTGAAAGCAGTAAACAATATAGTAATTCATACTAATAATGTTGAGATCATGGTTTTCACACGACTAGCTAAAACAGATTAAAAACAAGAAAAACTTCAATCCCTTTCTTTCTCTATCAAGGGATTGAAGCTTTCTATTTTATTTGCTGTTGATTTGAAGACAAATAGCGTTGAACTTGATCTCTATCTGAATTCAGCGTTATTCAGTAAGATGTCTACTATAGACAAAAGCGTCATCTGTTCATTCTCCATCTCAACTATCTTGTTTGATCTAAACTGCGTCTCATAATTTCCTACTCTTATTTAACAAGCATCGCAGCCCCTATTACTCCTGCATGTCCACCAAGAGTTGTCGGAACAATTTTAATAAAGGATGCTAGTTGCGGATACACATATTCTTTTACTTTTTCTTGTAGTGGTGCCAAGATGAACGGCTTTGATTCCATTACTCCTCCACCAACAATAAAAATTTGAGGATTCACTACATGCGCAATATTTGCGATACCCATTGCTAAATAATTCACCGTATCGTCTATCACTATTTGTGCGTGTTGATCACCCTGCTCTGCCAAAAAGAAAACGTTCTTTGCTCCACCCTTTATACCAAACTGTTCATATGCTCTTCTGCCAATAGAAGTACCGCTTGCAAGTCCTTCAAAAGAACCTTGATTTAAATTGTTATGTTTATAGCCATTAGGTTCAATAATCATATTTCCAATTTCCCCTGCGTATCCATTTGCACCATTAAAGAGTTGTTTATCTATAATGAAAGCACCTCCTATACCGGTACTTACTGTCATATAATAAACACTCTCACTGCCGACACCACTTCCCGCTACAGCTTCTGCCAATCCGGCAACATTTGCATCATTGTTTAAATGAACCGGTACACTATAATGATCTTCGAAAATTTTAACAAGAGGAATTTCATCCCATCCCGGAAGATTCGGCGGACTTAAAATTATTCCTTTTTTAAAATCCAGTGGACCCGGAGCACCGATTCCAATCCCTTTTATACTTTTTCCGTCCTTAATCTGCTCAATCATTGCTTTCATTTTCTCGATTGTATAGTTATGACCTTTTTCAGCTTCTGTTGGTTCTTGAATGAGATTAAGGATATTCCATTGCTCATCAACAAGACCAACTCTTACATTGGTACCACCTAAATCTATGCCTATTCTTACATTCATTTTATTGGACCTCCCATAATCAATGCATTTGAACAAGTAAGCCAATATCAACAAATTTCTTTGAAGACTTCGAAAAAGGGGGCAGATTACCCCATTAACGATAACTTAACACTTAAGTTATCGTTAAGCTTACAAAACACATTGTATTATGGCAACGTTTTCCTGTCAATAAATAAACTATATCACCTAAGAACAAAGGTTAAAAAATTCCAAAAAGAAAAACAAGGTAAAAGTTACACCTTGTTTTAAAGTTTCTTAACTGAATTTCTATATATTATTTTTCCTTTCACTAGTACCCGACCAAATGTTTTATTTTTGTCTTTTAATTTCTCAAGAACAAAGTTCACAGAATTAGTAGCCATTTGTTCAATATCAACTTCAACTGTTGTTAAGGCAGGGTCAGTAATTGTCGCATATATATCATTGTCAAAACCAACAACAGAACAGTCTTCAGGTACTTTATAGCCTTCTTTATTGAGTTTCTGAACCAAGTTATGAGCAACTTGGTCACAATTACATACAAACGCAGTTGGCAGGGTCTCTGGTAATTTAATATCTATATATGTACCTTCTTCATCCCTGTCATTAATAATAAATTCCTGTTTTAGCACCATGCCGTGTTCAAGAAGGGATTTATAATATCCTAAAAAGCGATCTTGGATACTGCTTGTTGAATACAGATTCCCAACATAAGCAATCTCTTCATGACCGTTACGGAAAAGATAATTTGTTAACTCATATGCTGCATAAAAGTTATCAGTTGTAACTGAATCAATATCTGCATGCTCAGCATAGAAATCAAGAAATACTTTTGGAATATCGATCTCCTGTATTTTTTGAATATAAGCTTTACTAATCTGCCCTAATATAATGAAACCATCAACCTTATTTTCGTTATAGATTCTGGGAAGATTAAGTTGTTTTTCATCAGTATGACTCAAAATGTTTAAAATACCATAATACCCCTGGTTTTCTAAAATCTTCGTGATACTTTTATATACATTTAAATAAAATGAAGATTGTTCAGTTCCTGCAAATCTTTCTGGGATAATGACTCCGATGTTGTAGGACAAACCTTCCTTCATCGATTTTGCCATAGCGTTATATCTATATCCCATTTGTTCAGCAAGAGCCTTTATTTTTAGTTTTAACTCTTCACCAACACCTTCTTTATCATTAAGCGCTTTCGATACCGTTACACTACTTACGCCCAGCTTGTCGGCGATATCTCTCATCGTCACATTATTTTTCATTTTTCTTCCCCCCTTTCTACTAAATATACCTTAATTTTTATTATCCTTACATATTACATATTTGTATATACGCAACCTATTAAATAACATGTAAGTAAATAATATTATGATTTGCTAGCAACTTCAATTAATTTAAGATTTTTCATGATTAAATCTTTCCGTTGAGAAGCACAATCTAAAGATCTGAAAGGATCTCCCGGAGTATTAAACGTATAATCCATTAATTTATCAACTGTTGTTGTCGCAACATGAATTCTAGTATCACTTGAAGCATAATAAATAAACACTTCACCCTCTTCGTTTACAACTGCTCCATTACAGAATACGACATTTGAAACATCCCCTACACGTTCTTCGTCATAAGGAGCAATAAAATGCCCTCCCGGAGTTGCAATCACTTTTGAAGGGTCTTCTAAACTAGTTGCAATTGTATATAGAACATAACGAAGACCTGCTGCAGTATTTCGTACGCCATGTGCGATATGAATCCAGCCCTTTTCTGTCTTAATAGGTGCAGGTCCTTGGCCATTTTTCACTTCATAAATCGTATGATATTTCTTCTCGTGCATAACATATTCTTTTTGTATGATCGGATTTAGTATATCATCACAAAGAGCAAATGCAATTCCTCCGCCAGAACCTGTTGAAATAAATCCATCTTGCGGTCGAGTATAAAATGCGTAATTACCATCTACAAATTCAGGATGTAAGACTACGTTTCGCTGCTGTGGTGATGGAGTTTGAATATTAGGAAGTCGATCCCATTCTATTAAATCCTTAGTACGGACCAACCCTGCTTGTGCAATTGCACTAGATGTATCAAATTCAGATGCCTCCGGATCCTTACTTTCAGAACAATAGATTCCATAAATCCAACCATCTTCATGTTGAACAAGACGCATATCGTATATATTTG
This sequence comes from Bacillus sp. J37, assembly GCF_000518865.1. GTDB lineage: Bacteria > Bacillota > Bacilli > Bacillales > Bacillaceae > Metabacillus. The sequence goes on from NZ_JAEK01000021.1 coordinate 8,631, forward strand.
TTTCATTTTCATCAATATCTTCCCAAGTAAGAGGCGTATGAATAAATCGGAAGTTATCAATCCCATTTTCACTTTCTGCTAAAGCAAATATTGATTTACGGTCCACCCCCTCCATCCGAACGACTAAATAATACTTATTATTGACATAAATTGCTCCAGGGTTAAATGCAGCATTTACTCCTAATCTTTCCATAAAATGAGGATTCGTTTCTTTATTTAAATCAAAACGCCAATGTAAAGGAACATGGTGACGAGTTATAACAGGATGTTGATATCTATTGTAAACTCCATTATAAAAGTCTGTCTTTTTTTCATTTTTCCTTCCTACTAATTCATTTTGCTTTTTTAATAGTTCAAAGTACTTTTCATGAATCATTTTTCTCCCAACCTTTCGATCATTTCCAAACAAAATCTTGAATTATGATATGGTGTTTTCCACGGCTCTCCAACCGCTCGTTCTGTTGGACGGCCATCCGCTTCCACAGACCAAAACCACTCACCGCCTTCACGATGATCTACAATGTGGTCTTTAATATACGTCCATAATCCTTCTACTAATTTTAGAAATCTCTCATCATTCGTTCTCTCATAAGCATTATGGAAGCCAACGATTGCTTCTGCCTGTACCCACCAGATACGTGTATAATCGATATCATTCTCATGCTGTTCATTCGCAAGAGAACCATCCTCTAAAATGGCGGTATCCGCAATATTATAAGCAATGTCAATGACCATTTGGACATAGCGTTCATCTGAAAGATTTATCGCCTTCAAAGCATTGTCAATTAACCAGCTCGCCTCAATGTCATGCCCAAAAGACTTTAAGTTAAGTAAAGGGTTCCACTTTCTATCAAAGAAGACAGCTAGATAACGAGTTTTATCATTGTAAATCTTTTCATAGAATAACTCGATCAGATTTGTTAGTCTTTCCTTCACTTCATTTAATTTTGTTGCCTTATATAAGTTCGTATACGCTTCTAGTACATGTAAATGTGTGTTCGTCGTAATGTCGGCAATGACTCCATTTTCACTTAATTTATCGTTAGGAACTTCTTGCCATTGTCGATCAAACTCTTCCTTGTAGGCATTGTTTACTCTATCAAATCCATACGTTTCTATGAGACGGAAGATTTTTTGCGCGTACTCTAAAGCCTCTTCATTTTGTGTCACACGGTAATATTCACTTAACGCATAAATCCCGAATGATTGTGTGTATATATGTTTCTGATCTTCTACTGGTTTACCTGTGTAATCAACTTGCCAAAATAGCCCTTCATGTTCATGATCATAGACCTTTTCAATGAGAAAATTGTATGCATGGTGTGCACATTCTAAATACTCAGCTTTTCTTGTTATTCGATAGGCAGCTGAAAACGACCATAAAAATCTCGATGCAGCAATCCCGCCTTTTTCAGCTTTTTTATCTACTGTTAAGTCAAAGTTAACTTTTCCAAAGAAACCACCTTGTTCTGTATCTTTTAACTTGATCCAAAAAGGCAATATATGTGTATATAATTGATTCTCAATCTCTTGATTTAATAACGACAAGTTTATAACCTCCTTTTTAGTTTACCGATAACTTAAAATAAATAGTATCCATTAACTTAAATCTTGTCAATCACTTTAAAGCAGTTTCATTCCGTACTTCTGTTAACATGTACCTTTTTAAACTCCGACCACTAAAAAGAATGTTATCACTCTATTTTTTATGGATGAGATACTATCAACTCTAAATCTCCTAAAATTTCAAAATATCCAAACTCGTTAGGAAGAATGAAATGATCTCCCTTGTTTAATGGATAGAGAATATCATCTTTACGAATTTCTCCCGCTCCCTTTATGACACTGCATATAAGAAAAGACTGATCTTGATTAATAGTCGCAGCCGTTTCAATCTCCCATTTGTATACTGAAAAATATTCTTCTTTTATAAACGGAATAATTCTTCCTCCGATGATATCTTTTGGAATCGGGTTAACCTCAATACTTCTATGAGGAACAGTTGTCACGTCTAATGATTTGTTAATATGCAACTCCCGTTTTTCACCATTTTGATCCATTCGATCATAGTCATACACACGATATGTTGTATCAGAGCTCTGCTGTGTTTCGAGGATTAACACTCCCGTACACAATGCGTGAATTGTTCCACTTGGTACATAAAAGAAATCACCGGGTTTAACTTTTACTTTTTTCAGCAAATGCTCCCATTGTCCCTGCTCAATCATTTCCTTCAGTTCTTCTTTTGTTTGCGCAGTATGACCAAATATAATTTCCGCATTTTCCTCACAATCAATGACATACCAGCATTCTGTTTTCCCTAATTCTCCATTTTCGTATTTGTTCGCATATGTATCATCAGGATGAACCTGGATGGAAAGGTTTTTATTTGCGTCTAAAATCTTGGTTAATAACGGAAATACTTCACCTTCCAAATTTCCGAATACCTCTTTATTTACATTCCAAAGTTGACCTAACGTTTTTCCTTTATATAAACCGTTACTCACAGTACTTTGCCCATTCGGATGTGCTGATACTGCCCAGCATTCACCCGTTAAATCAGATTCAATATCATAGCCAAATTCCGTACGTAGCTTACTTCCTCCCCAAATTCTCTCTTTGAAAACAGGAGTTAAAAAAATAGGTTCTCTCACATCAACACGTCCATTTCATTTAGGTTTTTATTACTTAATAATTAACTTAATTTTAGTTAATAAAATTACTATAAACCTAACCTAGCAAATAAGTCTATCGTTTTCTTTCTGTACCTTTATACCATTAAAAGAGAATTTATTGGTCAATAGAAGAATTGTAAAAAAGCACGTGTCGAAAAACACGTACTCTCCACCTTTATATGTTCACTGTTCATTTTGATTATCCTTTAATAGACCCGATCATAGCCCCTTTAGCAAAATGCTTCTGCAAGAATGGATATACAATAAGAATTGGCACTGTAGAAACAATGATCGCTGCCATCCGAACTGTAGACTCCGAAATATTTTTCTGGAATCCGATCGTTGTCCCGGAGCTTTGAAGTACTTGTGATGTGTTACTAATTAAATCCCTCAGAACTGCTTGCAGCTGCCATTTTTCTTTATCCGTTATATAGAGTACGGTTGAAAAGAATTCGTTCCAATAGAATACAGCAATGAACAAACCAATAGTAGCTAAAACCGGTTTAGATAGAGGTAACACAATTCGGAAAAAGATCGTTAAATCATTGGCACCATCTATTTTAGCAGCTTCTTCTAAAGTATCTGGAATACCTCTAAAAAAGCTCGTCATTACAAAGATATTGAATGCACTAATCGCATTAGGTAAAATTAAGGCCCATAGCGTATTCATCATCCCTAATTCTTTTATTAGTAAGTAATTAGGAATTAATCCTCCGTTGAATAACATGGTAAATAAAATCAAAAACGAAAAGAGTTTGGCTCCTCGTAATCTCTTTTTCGAAATGGCATACGCTGTTGTCGCGGTGAAAAAGGTTCCTAAAAATGTACCTGCTAATGTTGTAATAACCGTTGTCTTAAATCCACTCAAAAATGAACTATTTTGCAAGATTGCTGTATATGAATCAAGTGAGAATCCTTCAGGTAATAAAAATAACCCTCCTCCTGCAGCTAACTTCGCATCACTTAATGATCCCATAATTAAATACCAAAAAGGAAAAATCATGATGATAACGAGCAATGACATAAAAAGATAATTAAAAATCAGGAAGATCCTCTCTCCTTTTGTTATTCCTACCATTCTTATCCCTCCTACCACAGTCCTTCTTGACCAGATTTTTTGACAATTTTATTCGCTGTCACAATCAGCACTAATGCAATAAGTGATTTAAACAGACCTGCAGCAGTAGCTAAACTGTAATTCGCTTCCTGAATACCTCTTCGGTAAACATATGTGTCGATTACATCTGCCACATCATATACGAGCGGACTATATAGAAGATAAATTTGCAGGAAACCTGCTTCAAGAATATTACCAAGACTTAGAATAAGCATAATTAAAATGACAGGACGAATCGACGGAAGGGTAACATGCCACATCTGCTTAAATTTATTTGCACCATCCATGCGGGATGCTTCATACAGATCGGGATTAACACCTGTCATGGCCGCTAAATAAATAATGGTCCCCCATCCCATTTCTTTATACACATCTGAAATAACCAGAATTGAACGAAAATGCTCTTTACTTGTTAGGAAACTAATCGGCTCTCCGCCAAACGCTTTAATAATATGATTAAATAATCCATCAACAGGATTAAGGAAAGTCATAATAATACCGGCAAAAATAACCCAGGAAACAAAATGCGGTAAATAAATAATAGATTGTGTAAACCGTTTAAAGGCCATATGTCTTAATTCGTTTAATAATAGCGCTAAAATAATCGGGGCAGGAAACCCTACCAAAAGCTTTAATCCGCTTATTATTAACGTATTAAAGAAGATTTGCGAAAAATCAGGTGTTCGAAACAGTCTTTCAAATTGTTCTAATCCAACCCACGGGCTATTCATAATTCCTGTAATAATGTTATAATCCTTAAACGCAATAACAATTCCATACATTGGTAAATACTTAAATACAAATAAATAAATTAATCCCGGAAGAAGCAAAAGATATAAATACCGATCTCGACTAAAGTCTTTCCAAATACTTCTTTTGGTTTTTATTTTAACCCCAGTACTCAATCGTTGTTCTTTTTGAAGTTCCACGTTTTTCACTCCGATCCTGTCCCTTAAAACCATCTACTCTCTTTTACTAGTAAGATGGATAGCTGACTCAAATCAATCTTTGAGCCAGCCTTCAGAGAACTTTACTAGATTCAGTTAACTCCTTAAAACGAAGAGATTTAACAAAAGCTTTTATTTATACGGCTCTATGTTTTCGTCATACCATTTGCTGAACTCTTCAAATTCCTTCTCCTGCTCTTTATAAAGTGTGTTCGCCTCCTCATCTACCTCATTACCACCAAGCTCAGGATACTTTTTAACAAATTCATCAAACGCACTAATTTCTAGATTGCCGGATATAATGCCCCAGAATGTTTCATCTCTTAACGTATTAATATCTGTTCCATACTCAGTCCAGGCAGGACGGGAGATTGCTTTAAAGAAGACCGTTTTTTCTCTAATCGGCATAGATGTTTCGGCTCTCTTATTGAATAATTCAATCACTTCAGGTGTATTTTGAATATTTGCTTCATCTTTTCTTTGAACATACCAATTGTAGTTTCCTAAACCGAGCTTATTCATCTCATCCGGGTTCACCAAACTCTTATATTGTCCATCCTTCATCTCATAGTGCTCACCTTCCTTACCATACGTTACAAGCTTATAGGTTTCCGGTGATGCAATACGATCAACAACTTTTACCACTTCACCAGGCTCTTCAGCTGCAGCTGTGACGGATAGGAAAGACCAACCAATTTCATCTGCAGGTAAATCTGAAGCAAAACCATCTGGTCCTTTAATCGGCTCAATTGGCATATACTCACCATCGGGATTGATCGCTTTAAATGACATATGATGATTAAAGTCAGGATTGAAAAATGCTACCCAACGATAAATTGAACCGATCTTACCGTTAGCCATAATTTCATCTACTTTTGCTTGCTCAATTGGTGATAACATACGCGGGTCAATAACACCCTCTTTATATAAATCTTGTAAAATCTGTAATACTTCTCTTACTTCCGGGAGTGTTGAACCATATTTCACCGTACCATCTTCTGTAATCATAAACTGATCAGGATCTACACCATAAGCAAGGAAGAATGGTGCAAATGCGCGGTAAAGATTCTCCCCGGAAATACCATATGTATCATCCTTACCATTTCCATCTGGATCATCATGAGTAAACGCCTTTAACACTTCGATATATTCATCAACCGTTGTCGGAACTTCAAGACCTAATTTTTCTAACCAATCTTTTCGAATAATTGTTGTCATTGTACCTGGCTCAGATACATCCCCTGGAATTCTAAAGATCTTTCCACTTGGATCCCAATGGTAAAACATCGTTTCTTTCGAATAATAATTGATAATGTTTTTTCCATTTTCCTGTAAATATGGAGTTAGATCTTGTACAGCTCCAGCTTTTGCCCAACTTTGGAATTCTTTATTCATATCCCAGTGCCACATGACATCAGGCATTTGACTCGTATCACTCATAAGCAGGTTGATTTTTGTCTTTGCTTCCTCCCAACCTGGTAAAAAGATATTTTCTATATTTACTTCTCTTCCCAGGTGATCCGTAAGATCTTCCTCAAGAGCTGTTTCAGTCCAGGCATTCGGTGTTTTAGGACCACCCATTAAAGCTAAACTTACATCTAATGTTCCTGTTCCGTCGCTTTTTTTCGTATCTTTACTAGCTTCTTCATTCGAACATGCCATTAATAGTGACGAGAGAGTTAAAGAAATCGCTATACCTGATAACAAACCTTTTTTCAATTGATTGTCCCCCTTTAATGTTTAAAGTGTAAAATTCCCATTCCCTAAGTTTCCATTTTCAGTTTCAATCCTTAACAAGTAAACGATCACCTTTGTATACGCTTACAAATACTTAATTAATTAATTTGAAATTTAGTGAGTCTTTTTGATTTAGACCTCTATTAAATTAGTAATTAACTAGCATATACATTAATTCCACTCCAAAATACGTACGTTTACTTTATTAAGTCAATGAATAAACTCTACTTTTCTTGAAATACACTATACAAAAATAGTTAAAATCCTTGTCTCCCATCTCCTTCGATTTTAGGATTTAGCATATGTGTTCATTCATTACTCCTTCATTTTAAATTCGTTGATATATATCGTCAATACAATTTTTATTAATATTTTGAATATTCAAAAATTAATATTACATTTTATTATATTTATAAAACAATTAAAGAAAACACACTTTAATAAGATCTATTACCTTACATAAAGTTTATTCATGATAATCGATAACTTAATATGTTAGCAAAATATTACATCTGATTATTTTTTTTGAACTTTTTTTAACACTTTTTCCAACCTCATATAAAAAAGACTCATATAAGTCAGCTTTTTTCCCGCCGTCTCATTGAGTCTCTTTTATATTTTGTTTTAACTTGTCTTATCTTTTTCTCCCTAAGAAAATTGACTTAGCCACCAGCAATCGTAAATAAACCTAGTAGTGATCAGGAAGACTTTTTATAGCATATTTTATATCCTTTATAATAATTAAATATAGGTAACTTACTTTTTTCAACTACTAGGTTGAAGAGTCTCCTTAATATCAAACGTCATGATCGCATTACCGCTTCCGGATGATTGAGCATAAGTATGGAATGAGGGATTGTAGCCATCCGCCAACACACCAAGCATCATAGCAAGATGACGCCCTCCTCCTTCAACTCCTGCAACTTTAGCATATTGAGGCAGCATTTCTTTAGCAAGATTCCAGTTCTTCCCCATAATATAATTGATAAACTGTTTATCTAAGGCTTGCTCAGAAACAGTAGGCATATGGTGACGCCCTCTTACTAAATTATGAGCAAGTGCACCACTGAAGATAAACACATAGTTTTTATCGTCACTATTTAGTACATTCCCAATTTCCTGCCCCCATTTATAGGTTTCTTCTAATCCAGCTGCAAGTGTGATCGATAAATTGACTACTGGAAAATCTTCGTTAGGTACAAGGTAACGAAGAGGAACAACTGTACCATAATCCCACACGTATGTTGGATCATTAACAGAAATAACCGGAATTTTTGCTCGTTTACCAGCCATCACTAATCTTTCGCCTAAACTTTGGTCTCCAGGATACTCATATTTTACATCAGAAATAATGTCGGGACATTCGAATGCGGTTAAAGTTCCTTTATGCTTTGGTGACACATCTACATAATGATGAAATGTTGATTGCCAATGACATGAAACAATAATAACCCCATCCGGTTTTATTTTCTCTATATTCTCTGAAATAGCATCCATCTTCACAACAATTTCTTGCTGATATTCAGGTACATTTTCTCGATGACAAATACTTGGAACATGTGCAGCCAAAACACCCAATTCAATTGTCATTTTAACCCTCCACACCCTTTGTTTTTAACAAAACTTAATTTGAAGCATTTCGCTTTTCAACAGACTCTCCAGCAATTCCCCAATGACTTTTTGGAATTTCAGTCACTATCACTCTAACAGTCTCTTTTGGGACCTCCAATGTCTTTGTGATTGTTTCAGTAATATTAGCAATAACACTTTCAATCTTCTCTTTTGGACGCCCTTCCATAATGTTAACGTTTACAACCGGCATAATAGATTCTCCTTTCTCCCCCTGTTTCTACTTATTCCCCTACAGAAAAACCAACTTCCCCAAGTCCATCAAGCTTAGCTGTCACATGATCACCATACGATAATTGGACAGCTCCAGTAATTCCTCCTGTCAAAATAACTTGGCCAGCCTTCAAATTTTCGCCTTTTCGATGTAGCATGTTCGCAAGCATGGCAACAGAATTTGCAGGGTGTCCTAAAACAGCTGCTCCTGCACCAAGGTCCTTAATCACTCCATTAATCTTTAAAACAGTACCAACTAAATCTAATTCTAATTCTTCTGGTTTCCGAATCTTATTTCCAAAAACAACCCTTGAGGAGGATGCATTATCTGCAATAACATCCGGCAACGTAAAGTTAAAGTTTTCATAACGGCTATCAATGATCTCAAGTGCTCCACAGACATAATCTGTTGCTGCTAAAACTTGTGCACCAGTAATACCCGGACCTTCAAGATCCTTACCTAAAATAAAGGCAATTTCCGCTTCCACTTTCGGATGAATATAGTCAGATAAAGAAATTTCTGCTCCATCTTGGATCACCATATTGCTAAAAATGTATCCATAGATCGGTTCTTCTACATTCATTTGGACCATTTTTGCCCGACTTGTAAGTCCCATCTTTGGTCCAATAATTGAGTGCCCTTGTTCTAATTTTAGCTTTACTAGTTCTTCTTGAATCAAATAAGCCTCTTCTACAGTTAAACCCGGAACTTTGTCTAAGGTGATTTTTTCGATATCTCTTCTATTCAATTCAGCATCTAATAAAAACTTAGCAATTTCATTATTTGACATACTCATTGTAATTCCTCCTATTAAACTCGAAGACTACTTTTTTCTTTATTAGCTATTTCAGTAGCTACATCAATTATCATATCCTCTTGGCCACCGACAACCTTACGTTTTCCCAATTCTATTATAATATCAAGAGGATCAATGTTAAATTGTCTGGCTGCACGTTGTGCGTGTAACAAAAAGCTAGAGTACACACCCGCATAGCCCATCACAAGACTATCTCTTGTAATCTCTTGAGGTTGTTTTAATATAGGAGCTACAATATTTTCAGCTAAATTCATCATCTTATATAAATCGACTCCACTGTTTAACCCTAGTCTTTCTAATACAGCCACTAAAACTTCTGTCTGAGTATTCCCAGCGCCAGCTCCTAAGCAACGAACACTACCATCTATTCTTGTTGCACCTTCGTCAATGGCAACAAGTGTATTAGCCATCGCAAGCGATAAATTATTATGAGCATGAAAACCAATATTAGTGGTTAGGCTTTGACGAAGGGATCGAATTTTTTCACGAACTTCATTTGGAATCATGGCTCCTGCTGAATCAACGACATAAACAGTATCTGCTCCATAACTTTCCATTAGTTTAGCTTGCTCTACTAACTTATCAACTGGTGCCATATGAGACATCATTAAGAAACCTACCGTCTCCATACCAAGTTCTTTTGCTAAAGTAATGTGTTGAGGAGCAACATCTGCTTCTGTTACATGAGTAGCAATTCGAGCCATTTTTGCTCCAATACTAGCTGCTTTCTTCAATTCATTCATCGTCCCGATTCCCGGTATTAATAATACAGCCACTTTTGCGTTGTCACAAACCGATACAGCTGCTTCAATTAGTTTCATTTCGTCTGTTAAAGAAAGACCATATTGTTGGGAAGACCCCCCTAACCCATCTCCATGAGCTACTTCCATATAAGGCACTCCGGCATCATTTAATGCACGTGCTACATCACGAACTTGGTCGACTGTGTATTGATGACCGATCGCATGACTACCGTCTCGTAAAGCTACTTCTGTAATGAGAACATCTCGGTTATCGTTCATTCCAAACCATTCCTTTCCTTTAGAACTTCATGTTTAAGAAACAACAGAATTCAGTTTATTTTTAGCCAGCTCTTCCGCTACTTTTACTGCTGAGGCTGTCATGATATCTAAATTTCCAGAGTATTTCGGTAAGTAGTCCCCTGCTCCTTCTACCTCGATAAATATCGTTACACGGTTTCCATCAAAGATCGGTTCTGTTCGGAGTCGATAACCTGGTACATAAGCTTGAACTTGTTTGACCATTTCTTTAATAGATGAAGTAATTTCTTCCTCATCAATTTGTCTTGGTTCGACAACAGCATAAACAGTATCTCTCATTAATATAGGGGGTTCTGCTGGATTAAGAATAATGATAGCTTTCCCCTTCTTAGCTCCACCAACCTCCTCTATCCCACGTTTTGTCGTTTGGGTAAATTCATCTATATTTGCTCTTGTTCCTGGACCTGCACTTTTACTTGAAATCGTTGCAACAATTTCGGCATAGTCAACAGGACAAATCCGATTTACGGCATGAACAATCGGAATCGTCGCCTGACCTCCACAAGTAATTAAATTGATGTTAGGAACATTTAGGTTTTCCCCCAGATTAACTGGAGGGACAACAAAAGGCCCTCTTGCCGCTGGAGTTAAGTCAAGGACTTGTTTTCCGGCTTCTTTTAAAAGTTTCGCATGTCGAACATGAGCTTTTGCCGATGTTGCATCAAAGAAAATATCTGCATCATCACTGTTACTTTCTAAAAATTTCTCTAATCCATTCGTATATGTTTGATAACCTCGCTCTCTTGCCCTAAAAACACCATCAGAATGAGGGTCAATTCCGATTAATGAGGTTAACTCAAGTGACTCAGATCTTTCTAGTTTCAACATTAAATCTGTCCCGATGTTCCCAGTACCTATGATTGCTACTTTTATTTTTCCCATATGAATCTCCTTTCCTTGAGCTTATTATGAAGAAAAGCGGACTGAAACTTCTCCTAAATGAGCAATTCTGGCTGAAAAGAAATCTCCTGGTTTTGCTTCTACAGCTGCAGAAAGTGCACCTGAGAGAATCACTTCTCCAGCTTTTAGTGGAATATTAAATTCACTTAATTTATTGGCAAGCCATGCGACGCAATTTGCCGGATGCCCCATTACGGCTGCTCCAACTCCCGTATTAACGATCTCTCCATTTTTTGATAAAACCATGCCAATTTGTTCAAGGTCTACAGAATCCACTCGAACAGGTTTTCCACCTAAAACATAATGACTGCTTGAAGCATTATCTGCTATCGTATCTTGAAGTTTGATTTTCCAATCCTTCACACGGCTATCGACGATCTCAATTGCGGGTAGAAGATAATCTGTTGCTTGAAGCACATCCAGTGCGGTTACATTTGGTCCTTTTAGATCCTTTTTAAGAACAAACGCAATCTCTGCCTCCACTTTAGGTTGCATAACACGTTCAAAAGATAGCTCAGATCCATTTTCAACGACCATTCCATCTAGTAAGTGGCCATAATCTGGTTCATCCACACCAAGTAATTGTTGCATCGCAAGAGAGGTTAATCCAATTTTTTTCCCAACAATTATTTGACCTTGGGCTAGTTTGTGTTTAATAATTTCTAATTGAACAGCGTAAGAATCTTGAGTTGTAAAAGTTGTACTTTGTTCAGTTAAAGCCGCAATTCCGACTCTTTCTTTTTCTGCTTGTAATAATTGATTTGCAAATAATACGGTTGATTCCATCATGATTGACCTCCATTTTTTAAAGTTTGATACAAATGTTTTTCAACTCGCTATAAAACTCAAAGCTGTGCATACCGCCTTCACGACCGATTCCACTTTGCTTCATCCCACCAAACGGTGTACGTAAATCTCTTAAAAACCAAGTATTTACCCAAATAATCCCAGCTTCTACTTCATTTGCCACTCTATGAGCTCTACGAAGATCATTCGTCCAAATGGAAGCACTTAGTCCATAATGAGAATCATTTACTTGAGCAATCACCTCATCCTCTAAATCAAATGGAATGACAGTGACAACAGGTCCAAAGATTTCTTCACGAACACATCTCGCATTTCGATCTAAGCCTGTAATAATCGTAGGCTCAATAAAATACCCTTTTTCTACCCCTGAAGGACGACCTCCTCCAATACGGATTGTTGCTCCTTCTTCCTTCGCAAGCTCTATATATCCTAAAACGCGCTCATAATGTTCTTTTCCAATCATTGCCCCAATTTTCGATTTTTCATCAAATGGATCCCCAACAACAAGCTCTTTTGTTTTAGCCACAAACTTTTCAATAAATTCTTCATAAACCGGACGTTCAACATAAATTCTTGATCCACATAAACAAACTTCACCTTGATTGATAAAGCTGGACTTAATAGTCGTTTCTAGTACTTCATTAAGATCAGAATCAGCAAAGATGATATTTGGGTTTTTCCCGCCTAGTTCGTATGAAAGTTTTTTTAGTGAATTGGCTGCTGCCTTCATGATGGCTGTACCGGTGGATGTTTCACCTGTAAATGTAATTGCATCTACATCGGGATGTTCGGTTAAAGCTGATCCAGCAGAGTTAGGTCCAAATCCATGTACAACGTTCACAACACCATCTGGTACACCAGCTTCTTTACAAATTTCAGCTAAAACGGTTGCTGTCATTGGTGTCCACTCAGCTGGCTTCAATACAGCAGTATTTCCAGCCGCTAAACATGGCGCAAGTTTCCACGTTAATAGAAGTAATGGAAGGTTCCAAGGATTGATTAACCCTACAACTCCTACTGGCTTACGAACTGAATAGTTGATCGCCACATCATCATGTTGATAAGCTTCCGTTCCCATTGTTGTCATGTAGTCAGCAAAGAAATGGAAGTTATAGGCTGCTCTCGGGATATCGATCGTACTTGATAACCAAATTGGCTTTCCTGTATCAAGAGATTCTAGTCGCGCTAACTCATCTTTTCTTTCTAAAATTAAATCACCAATTTTACGCAATACTTTAGAACGTTCTGTTAAAGGCATTGTTTTCCAGCGACCGTTTAGTGCTCTTCTAGCGGCTGAAACAGCTAAGTTAATTTCCTCTTCCCCACCTTCACCTACAGATCCTAATACCTCTTCATTTGCTGGGTTCGTATTCATAAATGTTTTGTTATTCATCGAATCCATGTATTGCCCATTAATAAAATGTCTACAATCAATTCCTGTCGTTGTAGTAATCGCTTCCATAACCATTCCTCCATAACATAAATTGTTTTAAATTCTTTGTATGGTTAGAATAGTACAAATTCGTCCCTCATAAAACATCATTGTTCTTATATGTGGAACAAAATGAAATTTTTTAAAAAAATATTTTGATTATTCTTTTTTTTCACTCTATGTGATATAGTGAAAAAAACCCTCATAAAAGAATAGCGTTCCTCTATAAACAACAGATTGGAGAGTAACCATGACGCAAACGACAAAAAAAGATTACACACTTTCATCTGTAAAAAATGCACTTCGCATCTTACGGAAATTTACAATGGACCAACCTGAATTAAAAATTACTGAGCTTGCTCGGGAGTTAGACCTTGGTAAAAGTACAGTGAGCAGGCTGATGTCAACATTAGCAAGTGAAGGCTTTGTTGAAAAAGATCCGGAAACACAGCGTTATCGATTAGGATTATCCATCCTTTCTCTCGCAACTGTTTGTACATCAACTTTTGAAATACACAAGGAAGCTATGCCTTTCTTACATGAACTTGTTGAAAAAACAGGTGAAACATCCCATCTAGCAATCCTTGATGGGCTAGATGTTATTTATTTACACAAGGTAGAAAGTAAGCACCATGTACGAGCTTTCACCCATATCGGTAAAAGAAATCCCGCCTATGCAACAAGCTCTGGAAAGGTGCTTTTAGCTTTTAACAATGAAAAAAGAATAGAAAAAACAATTGAAAACGGATTAGAACCATTTACACAACATACCATTACAGATCAGAACATATTAATAGAAACCCTTACATATATTCGCGAACAAGGTTATGCCGTAAGTACGGAAGAAATATCTGAAGGTGTTGTCTCAATTGCCGCTCCAGTAAAGGACTACACAGGACAAGTCATTGCCGCTGTTAATATCGTTGGACCTATTCAACGAGTAAACGATCAAACAATCCCAGCACATATTAAAAGAGTTGTAGAAGCAGGTAAAGAAATTTCTAGGCGTTTAGGTTATCGATTTAATCATTATTAAATACTTAAAAGGAGCTGAGGAATCATGCATGATTTTCACACTCATTTTATTCCTGAAGAAGTCGTTGATTGGATAAAAGACCAAAGAAACATCATTAATGCAAGCTGGGAGAAAAAAAGTCAAGATAAAGAGGAATTTTTATCTATTAACAATAAATGGGCATTTGAACTAAAACAAGAATTTACGAATAAATCTCTTTATCTAAAAGAACAACAAAAACTAGGTGTGGATCATTCAGTTGTTTCTCCCATTCCTCAACTTTTTTTATATGATTTTCCTTTAGAGATTACGAGAGAATTAGTATCTGTTTACAACAAATCTCTTGCAAAATGGTCACAAAACCACTCACAACAACTATCAGCACTTTCCACCGTATCTCTTAATCATCCTGAAACTGCTGCACAAGATTTAAGAGATGCCATGAATATGGGATTAAAAGGTGCCATTATTGGACCAGGATTAAATGGCAAGTTATTATCAGACACTTTTTTCACTCCATTTTGGGAAGAAGCAAATAAGCAGAAAGCCATCATTTTCATCCATCCTTTATTATGTGAAGATCAACGATTAAACCAGCGCATGATGCCAAACTTAATTGGTGTCCCTTGGGAAACAACCATTACAGCTACAGATTTCTTGCTAAGTGGCCTATTAGATTCGTATAACAATGTAAGAATTCTCTTAGCACATGGTGGTGGATTTCTTCCTTATCAAATCGGCCGTTTGAACAAAGGCAATGAGATGTGGCCACTTGTTGCAAAAAACTTGCAAAAAGAGCCGATCGAGTACTTAAAAGACTTTTGGTATGATAGCGTCTTATGGAATTCAACGTCGCTTGAATACTTAGCCAAAACAGTTGGCGAAAAAAGAATTGTGCCTGGTTCCGATTTTCCATTTGACCTTTGTGAATGGCCCCCAGCAAAGCAAGTGGCTAAAGGGGCGGAATCTTTACTATAATCTATCTAGTAATCTGTTATGAAAAGAGGCTGACTTGAGAGACAACCCCATACTTGGGACTGTCCTTCTAAAGTCAGCCTCTTGTTATTATTAGGAGAATACCGTTCTTTCCGCTTCCCATTCAAGTGGTAAACCAATATAATTTTCTGATAAACTAGTTAAAGCTGCTCGTGACGATGTAACATAATCTAACTCACTAAGTTGAATGCCTCTTTCAAATGGACTGTGGTTAAAATTACGATGCAGCATCGTTGTCATATAATTTGAAAATCGCTGTGCTTTCCAAACTCGACGTAGAGCAATTTCCGAATAGCGGTCCAGCAGATCTTCACTACCTGTCTGATAGTACCTTTCAATTCCACGCTGTAACACCTGAACATCTGTCATCGCTAAATTCAATCCTTTTGCCCCAGTTGGCGGAACAATATGGGCTGCATCACCTGCTAAAAACAGACGTCCGTATTGCATTGGCTCACAAACAAAACTTCTCATCGACACAATGTTTTTTTGAAGGATTGGACCATCAGGAAGTGTCCATCCATCACTTGTTTCGACTCTTGCTTTTAGTTCTGTCCAAATTCGATCGTCTGACCAATTGTTGATATCATCATTTGGCTCCACTTGAATGTAATGGCGTTGAATTTCAGGTGTTCGTGTACTAATTAACGCAAATCCTCTATCATGGTTTGAATAAATAAGTTCCGGATTAGCAATAGGTGTTTCCGCTAATATCCCTAACCAGCCAAAAGGATAAATTTGTTGTTTTTCCTTTCGAATGGAATCAGGTATTCCTTTTCGACTTGGCCCATGAAAGCCATCACAGCCTATAATAAAATCACAGCAAAGTTCATGATCACTTTCATTGTATTGAAATCTAATTTTCGGCGATTGTTTGTCTACATCATGCAAACTAACATTATCTACATTAAAGAGTATCTCTCCACCTGCCTTTAATCGAGCAGCTACAAGGTCTTTTATGACCTCATGTTGAGGATAAACCATAATGCTTTTCCCTTCCGTAAGCTCATGCATGTTTACTCTATGTCGTACACCATTAAATTGAAGCTCGATCCCATGAT
Organism: Bacillus sp. J37; assembly: GCF_000518865.1. Lineage (GTDB taxonomy): Bacteria > Bacillota > Bacilli > Bacillales > Bacillaceae > Metabacillus. The sequence continues at coordinate 25,039 of NZ_JAEK01000021.1, forward strand.
GGGTATTTCCTTCACGCATCATTCTATCACCTACGCCAGATGCATTTAGAAGATCTACTGTCCCTTGCTCTAAAACACCTGCACGGATCGTTCCCTCAATATCCTCTTTAGAACGTTTTTCTAGGATCACTGATTCAATACCTGCAAGATGCAAGAGATGTGATAACATTAAACCGGCTGGACCGGCCCCGATAATCCCTACTTTCGTTTTCATATCAAAAGCTCCTTTATTCGTTCAAAATTATTTTTCAAATAGAAACTCTTTGTTCTAAACGAGTCTCCAATTCTACAAAAATAATACTTTAGAACGTTCTGTTAATGTCTTTGTTTTCCAACCACCCCACTTAAGTAACCGCTTCCATTCCATGTCATGTTTTATTCATTCTCTGTTATATAGCATAGTATAAAATTGATCCTTATAAAACATTGCTTTTCCTATATATGGAACAATATGATGATTTTTTTAAATATTAATTAATCTTTTTTTGCTCTGTGAAATATCGAGAAAATAAACCTCAAAAAAAGATTACATCGTTAAATCTATATCTTTAGACTGCTCTACTTTAATAGGTGCTGTTTCTTTAATTCCAAAAGTACATATAAACGCAATAAAAGCAGCAATTGCCGTAATCCATAACGGTGCGGTTAAGCTATATTTATCAGCTAATACACCTGCCATCATCGGACCAGCAAATCCTCCAATAATTTCCCCTGTTAAAATAACGAAACTTATCGCAGTAGCAGTAAATCTGCGAGATACAGATTCAGCCGGCACAATATTCATCACAAGTGGTTGATATCCATTACCAATCGAGAGGATAATCATTGAGATAATTAAAACAACAAAGTTTTGATAATATAATGCGATCATGATTGGAAGGAAAATGGCAATAAATGAAAAGATTTTAAGAATAGGTAGTCTTCCTATGCGGTCAGATAGTGCAGGTGCTCCCATTTGCCCAACAAACATCATGAGCCCCATAGCTCCAAGCAGCATGCCAATCTGAGCTTCTTTATAGTTTGTTGAGTTCGCTAACATCGTTGGAAGAAAAGCGGTAAGAGTCAGGATGAAGACCATATTACAAGTCCCGATAATTGTGCATAGCCATACGTTTCTTGTTTTAAATACTTTAAGATAATCTGCTTTCGTTGGTTTTACCATTTGTTGCTCCTCGTCTTGTTCAACAACAAGTTTGGGTTCTCTTAAATACTTCCATAAAATAAGACCAACGATGATCCCTGGAATGGCGATGATATAAAATGCTGATCTCCAGCCTAAGGCTACTGCAAGGGAAACGGTCAAAACTGGTGCCATTGCACCTCCAATTAAAGAGGAAGCGCTTTGGATGACACCCATATTAAATCCCCTTCTTTTCTCAGAGGACTCCGCCATGACAATCGATTGAACTAACGGCATGACGGGTCCTTCAGCTAATCCCATGATGATTCTTGTCATAATTAAAGCAATAAACGAACCAACAAGTCCGGTTAGTAAGGTAGCTATTGAAAAAACAAAAACAAAGATAACGAGCATGACCTTCTTTTTCCCTATAAAATCCGAAAGACTAGCGAAGATTAACGTAGAGATTCCAAAGAATAAACTTGTAATTCCAACTGTTAAACCAAGCTGTGTATTTGATAGGTTCAAATCCGGACCCATAATTGGAAAAACAAACCCTAAACTTAATCGATCTAAAAACACAAGTCCAACAACGAAAAACATAATGACCACAAGGAAATTCTCATAACATTTGCTTTTGCTTAATCCTTTCATTTAAATGCCCCCTTACCCCTTTTATAATCTCCTTAATTGAAAGCGCATACAAAATCTATTACTCTGTCAGACGTTTAACTCAGTTAAGAAAGGTTCATTCATTTTTTCCAGAGTCAATTTTACAAACTCTCCTACATTCACTTTTTCTGTCATTTTTCCAGCAGCTGTTAACAATTCCCATTCAACTAATTGGTCGGAATTCTCTACGATCATTTTGCAGCGCTCAAAACGTTTTTCCATAAATACTTTCATAGTTTCTTCAACAGTAAGGTTATGTTTTAATATATCCGCTAATACAATCACATCTTCAATGGCAATCGAAGCTCCTTGCCCAAGATGTGGAGCCGTACCATGTGCTGCATCTCCAACTAGTAAAACATTTCCTTTATACCACGGACTTGGCATAAGATGAGTAAAAATCGGGCGATAGACAACTTGGGAAGGGTCAACAATCTGCTTGGCCGCATCAGCGATGATTCCTCCAAATTCAGTCATTCTCTCTTTTAATAAAACATGTAATTGATCATTAGGAAACCGAGGATTTCCTGGTTCGTTTGTTGTGACAAGCAGGTACATTTCGTCTTCTGACATAGGAACCAATCCTGCTTTTGCTTCTTTACCATAATAGAACAGACCTTTATCAATTTCTTTTGGACGTGGTAGATTATATCTCCAAACTCCCTGGCCACTATAACGTTGTTCGATTTCACCAAATAGCAATGTTCTAACCTTAGAATTCGTTCCATCTGAACCGATAACTAAATCGTAGGTTGTAGAAATCCCATTATTCAATTCGACACTTACACCATTCTCTTTGTTTTCAATTTTATTAACAGTCGTACCCATATAGATCTTGGTTCCAATAGCACTAACGGCATCAAACAAAAAATTGTGTAGCTTTCTTCTCGAGATTCCATTAACACCTGGGTACCCTTCTATTGTAGGAGATGCTGTATGAAACAAGAAATGGCCTTGACCAGTATAATAATCAAAACCCGGATATGACGTGCCCTGCTCCATACAAGCATCAGCTAAGCCAATTTCATTAAGAGCTCTCAATGCGTTAGGTGGCTGAATAATTCCCACTCCATACACGTTCCACTCTAATTCCTTTTCAGCTATTTCTACTTCAATCCCAATTTTATTTAATGCAATAGCTGCAGATAATCCGCTTATTCCTCCACCTACAACCAGTACCTTTTTTACATATTGATTTGTCATGCCAGTACCTCCTCACATTTTTTGAAGTGCTTGCAAAACTCTATATTTTTAAAAACCTAGTTTTTATCATCAATCATTGCAACTGCCCTCGTCCAGCCTGCGCTTGCTCCCTTTATTTTCACTGGAAGCACAGAGACTTTAAATCCATAGGGTGGTAATTGATCTAAGTTTGCTAGTTTTTCAATTTGACAATATTCCTTCTCTTTTCCCGCATAATGAGCTGCCCAAAGGACACCATCACGTGGATTTTGTTTATAGTCTGCCGCTTGGACGGCGAGTGGTGTGTCCCATCCCCATCCGTCAGTTCCCATCACTCTTATTCCTTGATCAATTAACCAAAGTGTTGCTTCAGCTGATACACCTACATGTATTTCACTATAGGTGGATTCATATCTCATTTTGTCCGCATCACAGTGAATCATGACGATATCAAAAGGCTTTAATTCATAATTAATACTCGCTAATTTTTCTTGAAGATCCAACACGGTGATTGCATATCCTGCAGGTTTATCAGTAAAATCAAGAACAACACCGTCATTAAAAAACCACTCAAGCGGCATTTCATCAATGGTACGAGCAGGCTTCCCTTCAGCTGTTGGCCAGTAATGCCAAGGTGCATCGACATGAGTTCCTGCATGACTAGTTAAAGTTAGGAATTCGCCAGCCAGCCCTTTTCTCTCCGGAAAATCATCAGGACTAACTCCGACAAGCTTTGCTCCAAATTCCGCTCCTTCTTCATGTGTTTCATAGCGGATAGAAAAAGGAAGAGGATCCTTTAAATCCTCTTCAATTGATACACTAAGATCGACTATCTTCATAAATTAAGCACCCGTCCCTTCTGCTTAAATAATCTTATTTTTTAAAGAACCAAGTCCAGTAATTTTCAATTCAACTTCATCACCAGGCTCTAGCCATGGATGTAATTCTGTACCAAGCTCCATTAAGCAACCATATCCTACCGTTCCTGATCCAATGATATCGCCTGGATACAAGGTTACTTCCTCAGAGGCCCTTTCAATCATGTCTCCAAAGCTATAGTACACATCTTTAAAATTCCCTATAGATAAAACCTCGCCATTTACGGATGCTGTCATTTCTAAATCGAATACATCTCCAACTTTATTTGGTTCTAGCTCATCTTTTGTCAGAATGTAAGGTCCAATAGACGTAGCAAAATCCTTGCCTTTCGCAGGTCCTAAAAGCACCTTCATCTCTTTCATTTGAAGATCTCGTGCGGACCAATCATTTAAAATGGTATAGCCAAAAATATAATCTTCACCCTCACTAGCTTTAATGTTTTTTCCTTCTTTCCCAATCACACAAGCAAGCTCTAGTTCGTAGTCAAGTCTGGAACATTTAGCAGGTCGCTTCACCTCTTCTCCTGGACCCTTCATTGAGTTGGGATTGGAGAAATAGAATATCGGCATTTCATACCATTCAGGTGCCACCTTATCACCGTTTCGTTTTGTTGCATTTTTAACATGCGTTTCAAAAGCAACAAAGTCTCGAAAACTAGTTGGGTTTGGCAATGGTGGTGCGAGACGTACCTCATCTAATGAATAGGATGGGATATCTGAACGGCGAACGAGCGATTGTACAGTTGGTAAATATTTATCTTGTTGTCTAATTAGCTCTACAATTGAATCAGGTAAGTTCCCATCAGATGCAAGATTCAAATCTATCACTCTATCATTTTCAAGACAACCTGCACGCATGTTTCCTTTCGAGTCGTAAAATGTCAAAAATTTCATTTACTCAAGCCTCCTGTGTTAGCTCATTAACTGTTCCTTAAGCCAATCATACATCTCGTACGTTTCTGTAACATTATCCACTTGGCAATGAGAAGAACCCGGACTGCTTTTCGGAACAATTTTCAACCATCTTGGGCAGGTTAATTCATTATATACGTTATAGGCATTATCCACTGTATTTTGCCGATCATCTTCACCATGAATAATATAAGTAGGCATTTGAATTTTTTCGGCCACTCCACGAAGGTTATAATGCTCCAGTTTCGCTCTTGCAGCTGGCATGTCTTCTACACCGAAGATATGTTGCAGGATCTTAGCTAAAGGATGATTGTCAGGGCGTTTTCGCCAAACATCATTATAATCGTAAACAGCACCCCAGATCGCACATGCTTTAAATCTTGGTTCAAACGCTGCACATCTTGCCGCCATATACCCTCCCATTGAAACGGCCATAATTCCGATACGCTCAGGATCGACATCTAAATTATCAACGGCCCATTCATATGCAGCTGTTCCTGCTGTATTATAATCATGTCTTGAATGAATTTTGTGAAGTCGCAATGCTCCTCCTTGACCAGGTCCATCAAGAGCTAAAAGGGAGATTCCTCTTTGATTTAAGAATTGCGCAGGGCCATAGTATAATTCTTCTGCTGTTGAGTCTAAACCACCAAACATGACCATTAATGGTCCTCTTTTTTGACCAGGAGCTTCAAAGAAATATCCTGGAAGAGAGGCATGTTCAAACGGAATATTAACAGCCTTTGGTGGATTGTCTAGCAATTCTCCGCCTTTTCTAAAGGACTCAACTGATTTTAAATAGGTTGGTAGTTTTCGTTCATCATCTGGTTGCAGGAAAAATTCAGCTGTACGGAAGTAGTTAGCTGCACGTAAGTATCCTGCTCTAGCTGTTTCCTTATAGCCTTTATCCATCGCATCATTTGCTGTTGATAATGACTTGTTACCGGCGTTCATCCATTCATTATGAAAACTATCAAAATCACCTAATTTCATCCGACCGGCAGCGTCCAAAATCTCATTTACTTCACCGCCTCCAAAATAAGATTGGCTAATCATTCTTACTATTTGATAAGACCACATGTAGTTTTCAGGAAAAAAGTGCCACATCTATAAAACATCCTTTCTTTCAATCTAGTTGATTATTTAATAATTTTTCCGGATTTATCCCATGGCATTTCTCTGCCCCAAGCATCGTTTGGATTTTCTGGAAGGCTCCATCTGTAAGGACCAAAATCAGGTGCAAACACTAAATGTGCTCCTGCATACAACTCAAAACGATTTCCGCCCGGCTCATCAACATAGAAGAAAAAACCTTCGGCAAGAGCATGACGAGTTGGTCCACCCATTGCTAGCTCGTAACCGCTTTCGATAATGTGATCGGCTGCTAATAAAACCTCTTCTCTACTCTCAACTGCGTAACAAACGTGATTGAATCCGCCTGGCTTTCCATTGTGAGATTTTAAGAAAGCAATATCATGAGAAAGATTTGTCACAGAAAGCCAAGCACCGATTTCAGGACTTCCTGGTTCATTTGCGTCTAAAAAGATTCCTTCATTATAACGGAATCCGATATTTTGATAGAATTCACGATCTTTTGTGACATCATTACTATGTAGGGTAATGTGATCAATACGACGTGGAGAAATTCCGCGTCCTGGATTTTTTTGCGGACGGTTTTTCCATTTACTTTGAAGTGCTGCAGGTGCTTCATACACTTCTACATCCCAGAAGATTTCCTCTAAATGACCATCAGGTGACGTAAATTGATACGCACGACCATGCCCTAAGTCACCTTCAATCCAGCCAATTCCTTGACCCAGCTTTTCAATCTGAGCTGCTGCTTCTTCAAGAGCCGCCGGACTATCAGCACGCCAGCCAATATGACCAAGACCAGGTTCTGCCCCCTCTGTAATCTTTAAACTGTGGTGGTAATGTTCACCCCATGCACGGAGATAAACGGAATTCCCTTTTCTCCCTGACTCCTCTAAACCGATAATATTTTTAAAGAAATCTGCTGATTCTTCTAATTTCGGGCTGATTAATTCAACATGTGCTAAATGTGAAAAATAATGTGGATTTTTGTACATAATGTAACCCTCCAATAATAAGTTTTTTAAAAGCATCCTTACAAAAGCTGTGTATTTAACTTAATTATAAGGAAGGCTATTTTTGAAAACGTTTACTTTTTTATGAAAAATCATACCGATTTTTATCTTTTTCTAAATATTTGTATAATAGGTATATACTTCAAGTTATATTTCTTAAAAGTGAGGTTGGACATAACTTGCTTTAAATAGCGAGAAAGGTGAATTCTTCTATCAACCTAGTTATTGGCAATGAGTTTTCTTAAATTCACAGCTATTAATGCGAGGCACATTTCGTTTTCCACTTCGATTTTGACTAATCGATATAGAGCACTCGTTTCCTCTTCTGAAAGCTATTATTGCATTGTTATGCTTTTGTACATGATGAGAGGAATGGGCATCCCGACTCTGTGAAAGGGACATTCTTCGGAAGGAATTATGTGTGGTAGCTTTATTTTATCAAAAGTGGTCCTTATTTTTTTCAAAAAATAATCAAAGCCGGAGAAATTTTACTCGTCAAAAATTTCTCCGGCTTTTTCATTTTCAGAAATGTGTTTTGTCCTAACCCCATTTCAACTGAATTCACTTGGGATTACATTTATCTACTTTGCTCAACTATTCCTATTATATTAAGAGTCTTATTTGTAATTATTTTATTAGAATTCGTTACAACATTATCCTAATTATTAATATTCATATAACTGAATTTTATAGGCCGAAGGCATATCTTTCAGGTTCAACATCATTTTTTCGTCACCGTTTAATATACGTCCAGGTTTCCATTTTCCATTTTGAATTTCTCCTTCTTCAAGTCTAAGAAATTCAACGTGTGTATTACTTCCCGGTTTTGCTAAAAATTTAATCCCCAACATTGTTCCAATAATGATGAACTCATTTTCTGAAATCTCAAATACTATACCACCAGATGTTGGCTTAAAAGGTATCTTTGGAGAATACGAAACGAGAATGTCATATTTGTCAAAATACAGCAGTTTACCAAAATCATGTTCATTTCTCTTTACAAAACTTTGCAAATGAGTAGTATTTCTATATTCAAAGTATAAGGGTTTGATATTTTCAATAATGGAATAGCTTTTCGCAAGATACGCTGCACTTCCCTCTATATCAAATGCTGTTGGATCGATATTTAAAGCCATCATTACCTCATGTGGAGGCTTTTCAATGTCTTCCTGATTCTTCATAAGATCCTCGATACCAAAAGGCGCATAGCAAATTGCGTTGCAGCCCCCAACTGCATATAAAGCATATGTAGCAGATACAGCGTCTTTTCGAACCTCTGGAATGAATAGTGGATTGCCGTTCTGACTATATTGATCCATCACATCAGGTACATAAGGAACATAAATATCAGGAGCCAGACAAAATAAAGAGGGTGCCATTAATTTCCACATTTTTTGCATCTTCATAACAGGACCGCCACTTGGATATGTTCCAGGACTCCATGGAAATTGTTCCAACCATGCATTGGCATAACAAGGTAGCGGATACGCATTTTGTCCTGCCCGAGTAATTTTTTCAACAGCCGTTGAAAAATAATATGCCATAAAATATTCGCTAGCATTGTTATTAAATGCATCTTCCCAAGTTCCATTAACCCCAAATTCTTTAGCCACAGACTCAGGAATTACGTTTGAAAAAGCTTCATTTGCTATCTGAGAGTAATCCCGATCTACCCCTAATAGACCAATCTCATTCTCAACTTGCATGACAATAACAGTGTTCACTTCTGAATCAACAGATTTAATATAATTCATTAAATGAGAAAAGGCATTAGCATCTTTTTCGATCGCAACTTCACATAAAGGTGAAATAACATTTAAAGGTTCACCACTTGGTTTGCATGCACGAAAATAAGTTTTCGTATCTCTTTTCATCCACTGCGGAACATAAAATGATTCTGCATTTTTCCATAAGCCGAACCAGAGAAAAATAAGATGCATGTTATTCTCTCGAGCTTGATTTATTAACCCTTCAACAATAGAAAAATCAAACTGATTCTCTTCAGGTTCAATTAATTCCCAATAAACAGGAACAATAACGGAATTCATATTTAGTGTTTTTAGTTTTGGCCATACCTCTTTCTTCATATATTCTAGATTCGAAGCACTAGAGTTATGGATTTCTCCCGCTAACGCAATAAATGGTTCATCATGTACGAATAACGTTGGTATATGATTATCATTTTTTATATAAGGTATAGTTGACATAAAATAAATCTCCTTTCATAATAAGAATATATTAATATCTTAATAAATTAATAAGACATAATAAATCTAAATATAATAATAAACATATAAATATATTAAGATTAAAATGGAGTTTTGATTAAATGTTTACAAACTTTTTTTTTACAAAATATAGTGAACAAGGTAGAAAACTTCCATTCGTTCTGTCTGCTGTAGGATTGAATCATAGGCAGGAGTATATTAATAGACATTCAGGCTTGCCAGTTTATCAATTGATTTTTACTGTAAAAGGAAAAGGTATTATTGAATTGGACGACAAACAGTATGTCATAAAAGAAGGCACTGGAATGTTACTTTTTCCTAATGTCGGTCATAAATACTATGGAGTAAGTAAAGAATGGCAGGTTCACTTTTTGCTTTTTTCTGGGTATGGAACAAAAGATTTTTTTAAGAACAGTGGAATTGAACAATCGGGTATTTATTATCTAAATGATATTGCTAAAGTAGAAGAGTATATGAATGAATTATTTATTATTTATAACCAAAATACTTCAATGGAAATGTATGAATTTTCCGGAAAACTCTATAATATCTTGTTAGAATTTTTAAAATCAACAACTATACAGAGTGTAAATTCTTTACAAAAACATACTAGTAAAGTCCATATGGTTATGGACTTTATAAATCAACATTATATGGACCCAATTGTTTTATCTGAATTAGCAGAGAAGGTTAATCTTTCAAAAGAGTATCTTTGTCAAAAATTTAAAAAAGTTAATGGTTTTTCAATATTTGATTATATTACCGATGTTCGGCTTGCTAATGCTAAAACTATACTCATCCAAGATAGGAACGAGAAAATAAAGAATATTAGTAGAATGTGCGGTTATGATGATGTTAGTTATTTTGGAATGGTTTTCAAGAAAAAAGTTGGTATGACACCGGCGAAATTCAGAGAGTTACATTAGAGTTCTGTATATGCTCATTTATCGGTTAAACTAACAGCTTATTGCTATCGTACATTTTCTAAGGATCTTAGTTTGCCCGAGTGATAACATATTTCATACCAACTATTATCTTTTTGTATATAAACTAAATCCATAGCTCGCCCATCCCTAATCAAAATGAATGTAGTATATACGATCAAAAACACAATGGCTTCTATCCCTTCCAAAAAGGAATTAAGCTTTTTTATTTCCTTCTAAATAGTTGTATAAATACCCAATGTCATTTTCTTCAATGAATTCATATCCATCAATACCCTCCCTTTTCCTTCGAGGGACTGAAAAGGATTTTATTTGATTCTTCCGATATTGATGTGGGGTATTATGAAATGTATCTTTAAATAACTTGTGGAATGTATTTAAGTTTGTAAAACCGCACTCCATTGCGATCTGTATGATTGGCAAATCCGTTTCCAATAAGTAATAAAGGGCATGTTCAAGACGAACCCCATTTACATATTTAAGAAATGTTTGTCCCATATGCTGTTGGAAATATCTTGATAGGTATGGAGGAGTAAGCTTTTCTGTTTCTGCAACTTCTTCAAGTGTAAGAGGATGCATGTAATTTTTTTCTATGTAATTAGTAATTCTGTTCATACGCTCAATATTTTTTTTACTCGTTTGTTTTAATTCGTTTTCGTTTTTCACCTTAAAGTTCGTAACAAGATGATAGATGGTGTCTAATAGCAGGGAATGAACCTTTAAATCATAGTTTTCCTTTTTTTCTTTTACTGTTAGACATAGCTGTGTAAGGAGTGTTCGAATTTGATCAAATTGCTGCTGATTTTCATGAAGAAAAGATTGGCATAGAAATCGTTCTTGTTCAATATTTTTATAGCATTTCTTAATAAATGAAATGGGAATTTGAACAATCAATATCGTATTCTCTTCATCTGATTCTACTCCATGCACTTCGTTACTATTAATAAGGAAGAGATCATTCTCATGTAAGATATAATCTTCTCTTCCAACATAGACGTGCACTTTCCCTTTTAACACAAGTAAAAATTCTATTCGATCATGCCAATGCATGGCGACGTATTTGACGGTTGTCATTAATAAAAATACGGGTATTTCCTCGTTTACGACGACGCTTTCGTATGGGTAGTTCATGATCGCCTCCAACATATTTTAAGTTTTTTATAAATTACAGATAGGTCTCAATAATAAATATAGTAGTATGAACTGAAAATTACTATTGTTTTAATTTAAAATAGAACCCTAGTAACAGTCAGGGTTCTATCGATTTATCATAAAAATTCATATGTAGTACCTTTACCAACGGCTTCCCCCTTTTGAACTACTTCACTTTTAACTCCACTTCCATTATATTCAAACCACTCAAATTCTACAGTGTTTTGACTTTCCTTTCCGTTTGAACTAGCAAACATACCTATCAATGTTCCAACCATTCCACCAACAATCTCAGGATTAATTTTCCTAGCATCTGCATCCTCGTATAGCAAGGTGACGTCTTCATCTGGGAGACTATAATAAAAACTATAATCCTGTCCAGTTGCAATAACGCTAAGAATGATATCCATGCTGCTGACTGCAACTTTTGCGAGTTCTATCTCAGTCGTCACAGCTTTAAAGTTCGGTTGATGTGGATATCCATTTAATTCACTAGTACACTGTATAAGCCGTAGGATTTGTTCCCCTTTTTCGAATGTACGTTCCAACCGGAATTGATGATTAGAAGCTTGCATGACTATAAGACCTGCAGTTTCATTTTCTGAGGACGTTTCAAATAACATCTTTACCGAAACCTCGTAGTTTATATGTTGTTGCCTACGACCTATAAAACTTAAGCTTGGTACAGACTTATCAATTATAGTTTTAGATATATCTATCTTTTGAAGTGTAGGGCTCATAGACCGTGGTAGTAATCTCATTATTAACTTGCTATCTGAAACAGAATAGAATTCCTCATAAGGAGTACCAAAGAAAACCCAATTCATCCCTAGTTTTTCACCATCAAAATCATCCCTACTAAGAGTTGGCTTTGTAATTTTAGAAGGCAATTTGGGTGCGGGATAGGTCCATTCTATTTTCCCTGTACCTGGACTAATGACCGGAAAACCATTCTCCCAAACTACCGGTGCAATAAAGGTTTCTCTACCAAGATTCTTATAATATCCATTGATTAGTCTTGAAGCTAGCATTACAGCATACCAATCTCCATTTTGCAATTGGACAAAATCTGCGTGTCCTACATTACAGATTGGATAATGTTTACCCAAATGTCTATGCGTAAAAATAGGATTTCCAGCAAACCCCTCATAATCATCGAATAAGATTTTACTTCGTGCAACCGTGACTGCATGATAGTGTTCTGTACCACCTTCTGCTATTATCAGGTAATAATATTCATCCTTTTTATAAAGGTGTGGAGCCTCAGGCGAAGCACAATATTTTAGGGCACCTCCCCATATATTCCGTTTCTCACCAACAAGACGCATACTAACAAGATCAATTTCACTTAGCCAAATTACTTGCTCTCCTTGCGTACCATCTTCATTAGTATTTTCTCTCGTACCAGTGATATATGCCCTTCCATCATCGTCAAAGAATAAAGATGGATCAATGCCCGGACAATCTTCGATCCAGTATGGCTCTGACCAAGGGACCACTTGGATCTGTAGCTGTAACAATAAAATTCCACTTGTCGCTAACATTAGTAGTAATCATATAGAAAATCCCATTGTTATAACGGAGTGTTGGTGCCATTATTCCTGCTGTCATAAAATCAGCAGTCGTATGAAGTTGTGATTCACGATCAAGGATATGACCTATTTGTTCCCACTTTACAAGATCTGTGCTATGAAAAATCGGAACTCCTGGAAATAGAGAAAAGCTTGAAGTAATCATATAAAAATCATTATCTACTCGACAAATCGAAGGATCAGGGTAAAAGCCTGGTAAGATTGGGTTATTTAACTGTTTAATTTGCAATATCATCAATCCTTCCTTTCAATTTTCTATGATTAAAGTATTTTACATTTTTCTATATGTCTTTTAATTTTCATTTTTTATTTGGTTCAGATTCAATTTAATAATTAATGTAAATCTCGTGTTTCAAGCAATCTATACTACTACCACCAACATAAACAATGAAATCTCCACTTTCTAGTTTATATTCGCCGTTATTATCATAAAAGCCAAGATCATTTTTAGATAAATTGAATTCAAGTATTTTTGTTTCACCAGCTTCTAGTGCTATTTTTTTGTAATCCTTTAACTCCTTCACTGGCCGAACAATTGAAGCAACTTTATCACAAATATAAAGCTGCGTAATTTCTTCCCCTTTCCGCTTGCCAACATTGGTAATTTCAACCGAAATAGCTAATTTATCTTGTTTCTCTATTACATGTAAATCCTTATATTTGAAGCTAGTATAAGATAATCCAAAGCCAAATGGATACAAAACATCGTTATCAACATCAATGTATCTAGAGGTAAACTTGCTTTTCCCTCCTGGTCTACCAGTATTCGGATGATTATAATATACCGGACATTGACCTGTTACCCTTGGAAATGACACAGACAACTTCCCACTAGGATTCGTTAATCCAAAAATGACATCCGACACTGCGTTGCCCATTTGAATGCCAAGATGCCATGTTTCTAAAATTGCATCAATATGTTCAGCTTCCCACTCTAATGCCAATGGACGGCCATTCATTAATACTGCAACTAGTGGTTTATTCGATTTTTTCACCATTTTCAATAGTTGTTGTTGATTTCCAGGGAGGCCAATGTTAGATCTTGAGGCTGCCTCTCCTGACATATTTACAGTTTCACCAACTACTGCAACTATGACATCTCCAAAATCTAATGCATTTTCAAGTTCTTCTTCATTTATTGGCTCAGTTAGTCCTCCTGTTTGGAAATATCGGACATGATCACTATTTTTTTCCAACCCATCTAAGATGGAGACGCAATCTTCTTCTTTCCAACTAATTGCCCAGGCTCCTACAACTTCAGAGGATTTGTCAGCTAGCTCTCCTATTATACTAATCTTCTGATCTCTATTAAGTGGTAAAAGTTCATTTTCATTTTTCAGCAAAACGATAGATTTTTTTGCTGATTCAAGCGCTAATTCAATATTTTCACTAGGAATTGTATTCATTTGATCTTCAAGATTGACATATGGATGATCAAACAGTCCTAGCCACATTTTTATTGATAATATTCTTTCTACTGCTTCATTAATGATACTTACATCAATTTCACCTGAATTGACGAGTTGTGATAAGTATGAACTATAAATACCTGTACCCATATCCATATCAACGCCAGCAGAAACTGCCTTTAAACCAGCATCTTGGTCATCAATAGCGGTCCCATGTGAGACACATTCTCTAATACCATTCGCATCACTCACAACAAATCCTTTAAAACCATATTCTTCTTTTAATATATCCCTCATCATTTCACTATTGACAGTACAAGGTACACCATTTAAATCATTAAAAGCAGCCATAACAGTTGCTGCTCCTTCTTTTACAGCAGCTTTGAATGGTGGCAAATAGACATTATGCAATAGAGAAGTAGACATACTCGTGGTATTATAATCTCTCCCTGATTCAGCTGCACCATAGGCAACAAAATGCTTTAAACAGGCAGCAACATAATTCATCGGACTGGAAGTATCCCCTTGGAGACCATTTACTTTAGCTTTAGCAAATTCTGACACCAGGTATGGATCTTCTCCGGGTCCTTCAGAGACTCTCCCCCATCTGGCATCTCTTGATACATCAATCATTGGAGCAAAATGCCAATTTACACCTTGCTTTCTTGATTCCTTGGCCGCCATCCTTGCAGTTCTTAAAAACAATTCATTATCAAAAGAACATGCTTCTGCAAGAGCTATCGGAAACACTGTGCGAAACCCATGAATAACATCCAATCCGATAATAAGAGGAATCCCAAGCCGACTTTCTTCCATAGCAATTTTCTGCAGTTCATTTGCTTTCTTTGCATTTTGCAGCATGATAGAACCAATTCTACCAAGACGGATATCTTCCTCATGATA
The DNA here is from genome assembly GCF_000518865.1 of Bacillus sp. J37. GTDB lineage: Bacteria > Bacillota > Bacilli > Bacillales > Bacillaceae > Metabacillus. Next base: position 40,136 of record NZ_JAEK01000021.1, read on the forward strand.
GTCTTGTTCAGCATTTTCCATTATTTTCGCAAATTCACCTTGGCTTATCCTACCATCTGTAAGCATTTCGATTAGCTCTTCAAACGGAACATCAAACCCACCAACTATGGAAACAGAAGCTTGGTTCATCTGGCCTATTTTCTCCTCTAAAGTCATTTGACCAATCAATTCTTGTACTTTATCTTTTTGTTCTTGGTTTAAAAACATCATTATATAATACTCCATTCTGAATTAATTAATCGTATTTGGTTTAAATTTGGCTGTTAAGGATTCATTTTAAGTGTAACTTAACTGCCCCATACATACCTGTAGGATCCATAGGCTCATGAGAGACAATAAACGGTGGTTCTGGATAATTTAACCTATCCCTATCTAACGTTGTAGCTACTTCTACTCGAATAGTATTCTTACCTTTCCTTAAGACCTTTTCTACTTCAAAAACATATTGTGGACATACTTTTATCCCTACATATTCATCGTTTATCCATAATTCTGCAGCCTCATATATATATTCAAACGTTAATATCGCTTGGTTTGGTGATGCATCAATTTCAAAAGTTTTCTCATATCTTATAATCCCAGTAAATGATGGGTTTTCTTCTGAAATAGGTAGTAATTCTTCCATTTTTCTAACTTCACCAAAATTCGGATATTCTTTGTTCTTAACAAGGGAATAATTCCAACCATATGATAAGTCTAGGCTGCTTTTACATTTAGCAAGCTGAATAGATGAAGGGATATACACTTCGAACTGGCTTGCTTGTTCCTCATTAACGTCAAACACAACACAGGATTCATACGGCTTTAATTCAAGATAAATAATTCCCTTTCCATTTTCTTTTTTTATTTCGATTTTTTTAAATTTATTTTCTAAACCATTATAAACAACTGCAGCTCGTTCAAGCGAAAGTTCAATTTCTCCACAAAATGTCTCGTATGCTGATTCATTCTGGAACATGTAAATATTTGATTCTTTAAAATAGTGGTAATAAGTCAAATCCTTAAATGGTTTCTTTAATTCTAAATCGAAAATCCCACTGGCTTTCAGTTCAGTTACTAACTTATCTAGTGGTACTACCTTACACTTTTCGACAGATTTAATAAGCTCTTGTGATAAACTTTTATTTCCTTCATTCGAAATCCCTTTAGGCTTATTATCAACAAAAATGATCTCAAAACCATCCGAATTTTTTATGAAAGTTGCTAGTTCCTTTGTGATATATTCACTATATGGAATTACTAAACACTTAAATTTCTCCCCATTTATCTCCATATAATCTTTTTCGACTTTACCATTAAAAAAATTAAGTGAATCTAATATATCTATTGGAACAAAGTCAAAATCTATTTGATTCTCAATTAACACTCGTGCAGGTTTTTGCATTTTCATAAAATCTCCAGTCCATTCACTTTCACCGTGATATAGAACAGCCACTGGAGCAATATGGATACCATCATTGAAAATATGACATAATCGGTTGGCATAATGCATTAGATGAGAGAAATGTTTAAATTGCGGATTGTTACCACGAGCATAAAAATGTGGTGGACAATCAATGTCAGGGTATTCACTCATAGAAAACGCATGGGGCACGAGATGATTTATCCCACGAACAACCAAGTGGTCAAGAATATACTTCATTTCTCTTACTCCAAGCTTCCAGCCATACGCACCATATAATTCACACATTGTTCTTCCCTTTTTCTTAGGATCAAGATGACCATAAGAAGACCCTAGTTTTCCAAGTGAATAATGATAGAATTCTCCGTCTCCTTTTGAAAGGCCAACTCTTTCTAATCCTGCCCCTCCAAAAATAACTTGACCACCAATCACATCAATACCAGACATATGCTGACCAGATAGAGCTCTAAAAAAGTGCCCGGCACCACTGCCTAACTTACTATGCTGATCATTATCTTCAATAACATGTCCAATATATTCAACATTACGTTCTTTACACCAATTTCCTAATTGATTACTAAAATTCTTTTCATATAACCGAGTAATAATATCCATATAGGTATATCTAGTATGAACACATTGGTGCATTTCTTCTGAATCAATCCATAAAAAGGGTAGGAAACTTTTCCAATTTTCTCCTATAGCTTCTATTAACATTGTTTTTGCTTCTTCACTATAAGGTAAAGGCATTTCTTTTCTACCAATGGATTCATTAAAATCAAATCCTGATGTATTACCAAATGAAGGCTCGTCAGAGAAAAAGCCTGCAAATGTTTTCCCAAACTCCGATTTATATCGTGCATAATGCGGTTCATATACCGCTTCTAACTGAGTGCTAACAGACTCTTCATCTATCATATTAATATATTTCGGGTTACCCCCATCTGTTTTTGTTTCATAAATTACATAAATTCTCCACTGTCCATTTGGCAAAGTAAAAGTCAAAAAGCCATCTTCTACCTTCTCTGTCAGATCAATTACTGATTCTCCAATTATTCCTTCCTTGATTAACTTTCCAGCAACAACACTAATTAATCTATTATTTTTTTGTTCTATTTCATCTACTGGTTTGCCCATATCCATCCATGATCTTTTTGGTTTAAGCATGGGAGAAATATTAACCGTTATCTCATTTTGCGCCCCGAATACATCAACAGAATTGTAGTTAATATATGTCTTTTTTCGATTCGGATATTTATTCTCAATTAGACCATTTGCATACCCTGTTGGAAAATGAGCGTCGTCTAAAACCCATACTCGCATTCCTCTTTGTTTTGCCTCTTCCATTACAATATCCAAATCATTCCACCAACCAGGGCCTGCAAAGTCAGGATGTGGCCTTGCTTCAACACAAACAGCCCTAATTCCACATTCATATATTTTACTAATTTCTTCTCTAATTACTTTTTCTTCTTCTCCTCTCATCCAGAGGAAAGGGAATATATAATTTCCATGTTTACTAGAGATTAATTCATGAATAGTTTTTTGCATAATAATCCCTCCAATTAATAGGAATAGCTTATAAGCAGATTAAAGTAATTCTACAGCTTATAAGCTAAAATTATACTATTATTCTGTTAATTCACTTTTTCTTCTTAAAAGTTCCTGAGTGTTTTCTGAAGCCCTAGCTTTTGTAATCTTATAAAAAAATAATGGTATTGTTGATAATATAAATAGTATTCCCGGTCCTAAATTCACTAACATATTTATTCCATTAACTACTTCAGGTGTTTGTTGCGTATTTGCAACATATCCAATTAATCCAAGTATAGATGCTGCAGTTGCTCCGACGATAGCGTTTGCAATTTTTGTAGAAAGACTAAAAACTGAATAAATTGAACCGTCAGCTCTTTTACCTGTTTTCACTTGGTGTTCATCTATACAATCCGCAACCATACTAAAACACAATGGACTAGCTAACCCGATGGGTATACATGCAATTATTGTCCAAATAATAATCATTGAAATATTTGTACTAGATGTAAAATAGATAGCAATAAAAGCAACTCCACTAATAATAGTTCCAAAAATCATAAGCGTTTTCTTTTCCATAAACTTAGCTACGAAAGGAAGAAATAAAGCCCCTATAGCACCACAAACTGAAAGAAGAGTAAATAAAACAGCTATTAATTCTGGACGATTTAAAACATATATAGCATAATAAGTTAACGTTCCTAACCTACCGAATAATCCCATTAATACTATGAAGAGGTTTGCTAATATTAACAATAATGGTATGTTGGAGCTAACAGCTTTTAGTGATTCCTTAATTGATGGTTTTTCCATTGCCTCAGGAGCAATTACTTCTTTACAGTTTTTAAAAGTCATGAATAACAATGGTGCAGAAACTAATGATAAGACAATTGCTGCATAGAAAAAGCCATTTTGTTGGTTTCCATTGCCTAAAAACATTATTAACGGCATAACGGCTGCTCCGGTTAGAATACCTGCTACCTGTCCGAAAACTCCTCTATAAGCATTTAAACTAGTTCTCTCCTCCGTATCTCTAGTCATAACTGTTGCTAGGGCACCATACGGAACACTTACCATGGAATGTACAGTACCTAATAATAAGTAAGTGATACCTGCATATATGATTTTTCCTGTCATAGAAAAATCAGGGGTATAAAATGTCAGTATATTTAAAGCACAAAGTGCAAATGCACCATATAGAATATATGGTCTAAAGCGACCATGCTTGCTTTTTGTCCGTTCCATTATTAATCCCAGTATTGGATCCACAAAACAATCCCATACTCTTGCTACAAGTAAAATGATAGCAGCTACTCCACCAGCTAAGCCAAAAACATCTGTATAGAAAAACAACAAATAAGAAGAAGCTAAACTCCATACAACAGCACCAGAAAACTCACCAAAACCATAGCTTAATTTTGTTAAAAAATTAAGCTTATTAACACTATGAGGAACTTTAGTACTCTTTGTTTCTTGAACAATTACATTTGCCATCTTTTTTCCCCCTTAAGACTCCTTTTTCTAAAGTACCAATCTGTCTTTTTCAGTAGCTACTGTTAATGTAATACTAACCCACCAACATTGTAACCGCATTCATATAATTAAACACTAAACACAAATATATTAACCTACCTAATATAAAAAACTACTCTCCTTATTTCAGATTAAAAATTTGGTCTTAATTCTTAATCTCCAACTAAAAAGATCTACCTGTGTAAAAATAATCTTTGCTCTCCATTCTTTCTAGTAGCAAACAAATGAATTATGCACTAAATATAATTTTACAAAGTAGGATTTTTTACGGTTAATTAGTCAAAAAAATTAACAACAAATATTTATGCCCTTAAACATATACATTTTTTAATACTACTAGCATTACTTTGAGATAAGCATTCTGGTAAAATTATTTAACTATTATTAGACAAATTAATTAAAATGCCCCCGATATAATATCGGGAGCATTTTAATTAATTGTCAAATATTTTTAGGAGTATCGAGAATTTAATACTTATCATTATTTAGCATTTACTATTGGTTAGTTGTTCCATCTTTATATTCAAGCCCTGAAAAAGGGTTTAGCTCGATTCTTTTCCTCTAAATCAAGAACTGTCTTAAGAAGAGTTTCTGCCTCTACAACACTATTTTTTGTTATTTGCCTTTCAGGGAATTTGGTGTAATCAAGTAGAAAGTCTCTAAGGATACGAACTGGTTTAGGAGAATTATGAAAGACCTTTCCTAACGTCCGAGCAAATCCTACTACACTATTTGTATAGTTAACTCTCTGATTATCATATTTTAATAACCCTTTTTGAAGATCATTTACATTCGAAAGATCAACACCCTCTAAATACTTCCCTAAGAAATATCCATCCTCCAGTGCCATTCCTGCACCATAGGCTGCATATGGAGAAGTAGGATGTGCTGCATCTCCAAGAATTGTTATACGACCATTTGACCAAGCAGATAAAGGGTCTCTGTACTTTATAAGCCAGCGGAATAAGTTTTGTGAATTAGTTGCCTTAAGAATTTCTGGTGCAGGATAAGCAAAGTTTCTTAATTTTTCACTAATATATTTAAGTGGATCACCCGGTTCAGATTGTTCTTCCGTGCATGGTTCCACGAACCACCATTCAAAACAGTTTTTTTCATTATACACAAGTGGTGAATAACCAAATTGATGTAAATCACTGTGACTTAAAACAATTTCATTTCTATCAGGTCCTTCTAACTCGGACCAGCCGAGCCATACTGCAATTCCTAAGTGTTGTAATTCTGATTCTCCCCAAAGTTGCTTTCGTACTAAAGAATTTACTCCGTCAGCCCCTACTAATAAATCTGCTGTATAAGTCTTTCCATCCTCAAAAAGAATGTTCACTCCATCAGCATCCTCTTTATAGGAGATGAATTGATGGTCAGTTACAATCATATCTTTTAGAATCTTGTCTAACAGTCGCTTATAAAGATCAGAGCGCATGAGACCAGCCATCCAACCTGAGACATTTGCTTTGCTTAATAAATCCTTATCAAATTGTTGCAGAACTCTTTGGTGACCATCATACCGTCTAAATCTTTGAGTATCAGTGGTTGCCAAGTCATCTGCATAAATTCCATAACTGCGTAAAATATTTATGCCAATAGCATTAAGAATAATTGCGCCCCCTAGAGGTTTAATTTCCTTATGCCTTTCAAATATTTTAACATCAAAACCTGCCTGTGTTAGAGCAATACCCGCTGATAATCCACCTGGTCCTGCTCCGATAATAGCAACTTTTTTTCTTGATTTGTTGTCACTTTTACTCAACTGTTTCACATCCTTTAAAGTAGTAAAATCATATAAATTAAACACCAAATAATACTAATCAAAAAAAGGGATAGAACATTCATATTTTCATTATAAAAAATGGATTTTTTTAATATTCAGAGATATTATTAGTTACTATTATTAATAGTTAAATAGTTAAACATTAATATAAATTCATTAGATTTCATACTTTAAGATACAATGCGAAATGTAGTAAGAAATTTATCTATTTATTAATCCTATATGCAAATAAGCGAGAGCTAAAATTGCTCCCGCTTTTACTAAAGGAATTTACACTAAAAGAAGTCTTCTCTTATGTGGTTTTGTACCAAAAACTGTATCAATTGATGGAGGTAAATAAGAAGCACTATATAAATAACTTACTTCAATATCATGGTAACCGGGTTCAAGGCCACCTTCCTTAGATACGGTTAAAGTAGCAGGCTCTAAAACTCCCCAATGGACATCTCCAAGCGTTGCCATTTCACTTTGAGTGTAAGTTATACCACTGATAGTCCATTTAATTTGATCACCAGAAAATGTTTCTCCATCTACTTTTACCGTTGCTGGGCGTAACTGTGAAAGCCAAAGACCTCTATAATATAAAGACCTAATATTCACTTGGAAACCAATTACTTTTCCATCACTTTCTACGTTTCTAAATCCTCTTGATTGGATACTTTCTTTTTCTAACATGATATTTTCCTCCTTACTCTCCTAATATCTTTTTCATCATGATATGATGCTTACGTACTTGCTCAGGAGCTGTTCCTAAAACACCTTTATTAGGCCCTTCATATTCACTTACCATATAACCATCCCATTTATGCTCAACTAACGTATTAAGTATCTTTTCATAAGGAATTGTTACTTCCTCAAACTCATCAGATACCTTAATAAATTTTGCATGGCAACAATAAATATAAGGTAAAAGTGGGATAATATCTTCAACTGGGCTGTGTTCAGATTCTGGCATGATGAAATCATCAGGACCCCATTCATCCTTCGGTAATAGTTCTGTTTGAAACACACCAAAGTCCATACATAAACCAAAATGTTTTGTTCCTGTCTTTTTGATGAATTCAACATAATCATCAACCATTTTTGATTTTAGTAGTGTCGGTGGATGTATTTCTGGACACATAACAACATCATACTTTTCAGCCATAGGCAGTGCCTTTGCAATAAATTCTGTCCAATTTTCTACGGGTGTTAGAGTTTCATCAATTACCCCTAATTTTGTACGAAGAACCTTAAACCCTAGCCGATTAGCAAGTTTAAAATCTTGTATTAGCATATTGTAAGATTCTTCAGTTGTAAGCTGTCTTCCCTCAAACAAACGAGAATCTACCCAATGACCATATTCAGCAGGCACGATATCATATTTCTCAATTAATTTATCCCATTTTTCAAGCCATTCATTACTTGGATTTGGATATCCTTCGATATGCGCGTTTGCAAGAATTTCTAATCCTCTAGCACCCATATCATTCATTTCTTTAAACATATCTTCTAAATCCATCGTTACACCAAATTCCGCGGCATAACTATAAAGAGAAACCCCTCTTTTTGGTTTTCCAACCTTATTTAATTCAGTACTCATATTTCTTCTCCCTTCTGACTCTCTTTTTACTATTACTATCTGAAGTTTAAAAGTTTAAAACTATGGCTTTCGCTTTAGTACTTAACGATATGCTACCATTTTCTACCTTTTAACTTCTGATTACTTGATTTTAAAACTCTTATCCTATTTATTCTCTTTATTAAAACTTTATAACTTCACCCGTTTCAGCTGATTTATAAATAGCTTCCAAGATTTGTGTAACGACAAGTGCTTGCTCTGGCTTAACTACTGGTTCAGTATCATTTAAAATACAATCAATCCATTGCGTTGCTTCAGCATCACGTTGTTCTAAGGTAGCACCTGCAAACCCAAATACTCCACCAGCATCTGAAGGCTGTGATTCCACTAGTTGGTTATACTCAGCCTTGTTGAACACTGTATATCCCTGATCCATAAAAGCTTTACCAAACATTTCAGCTCCGCCTTCTGTTCCACAAAGTGTCACTTGAGCTTCTTTCGGATTAATCATATTTAATGCCCATGCCGCTTCTAAATAGATTGTTGCACCATTTTCCATCTTAATAAAACCAAAAGCAGAATCTTCTGTTTCAAAGGCATCTGGATCCCAAGGTCCAAACATATTCCCCTCAGGTTTATCTTTTAATTTCTGATAAGTTGATCCAAACACACTCTTTGGTTTGTAGTTATCCATGAACCATAATGTTAAGTCTAATGCATGAGTACCGATATCGATTAATGGACCCCCACCTTGTTTTTCTTTATCTGGGAAAACTCCCCAAGTTGGTACACCACGACGTCTAACAGCATGTGCTTTTGCCATATAAATGTCACCAAGTCTATTTTCCTGACAAGCTTGATAAGTAGCTAATGAATCTGCTCGAAAACGATTTTGATAACCGACAGTTAACTTTTTACCAGTCCTTTTTGCAGCATCTAACATTTTCTTTCCTTCTTCATAGTTAATAGCCATTGGTTTTTCACACATAACATGCTTTCCTGCTTCTAAGGAGTCAACAGTAATATAAGAATGTGAAATATTTGGTGTTAGTACATGTATCACATCGATACTGCTATCTTTTAATAATTCTTTGTAATCTTCACATACAAAAGCATCATCTGTTCCATATTCTTTAGCAGCTTGTTCAGCTCTTTCCAACTCAATGTCACAAAAAGCTACTAATTCCACTTTATCCTTTAGTTTTGCTAGAGCTGGAAGGTGTTTTTGATTAGCTATCCCGCCACATCCAATAATACCTATTTTTAATTTTTTCATTTTAGTTCCTCCTCTATTGCAAGATCAGTTGATCTTAATAGGTTTTTAATGTTTTCGCTTACATTATTATCATACAGCTTATTGATTTCCTTTCCCTCTCATTATTTATCTTTGAAGTTGTAGATTTTCGTCATAACTATCGAAGATTTTTAATAGATAGTAATAAGGATAAATATTCGTATGTTATTTTTAACCTCCGGATAAAATGCATAAAAAGTTTCTTAAAAAGTATTCAAACAGATATGTACACTATTCACAAAAAAAAGAGGTCAAAAATCCTCTAGTGATTTTTAACCTCTTTTACTTTTACTCAAATAATAAATTTAATTCAAATAATCTTATCTCGTGTGGATTAAGTGTTCCTTTTAATTCGATTCTATTATCTTCTACTAGATTATGCTTTACATTCATACTAGGTATACAAATTTCTTTTAAGTATTTTATTTCATCAGGCTTCATGTCTTCCACTCCACCAAACTTCAACCATTCATCAAGTACACTACCATGTTTCCTGTTTAATTTTATTTCTTTTATACGGTATTTCCCATTTTTAATGCCTTGTATTTCTACTGAAAGGTCCAAAAGATCAGTATCCTCAAAGATATCATACTGCTCTTTTATCCCCATACTGCCTTCCGGATGTAAATAATAGGAAAAATCGAAATGTTTATAATTAAAACATAATAATTGATATCGATCACCGGACTTTTTAGTAACAACATAGTTTTCACCCTTAGAAACAAGAATCTCACCCAATTGTTTTAAAAGGACAAAGGCATGATAACTAGGTTTTTTTATCCCATTCTTTGTTAATAGCCCTGCTCCCCCATAAAGAAAATTCTTTGAATCTCTGTAATCACTAAATAAATCAGATGTTAACCAGTAACCAATCATGTTAATTTTATGTTGAGCTAAGTTATCAATAATATTCTTAACTAAATAGGTTGCTTTATAACAACTATCATTTAAAAAATTGCGGTTGGAAATCGATAGATTCCACTCGGTAACATTTAATTCTAATTCTTCCATGTCAGCCATTATTAACGATTTCTTTACTTGATTTAGCTTTTGGTTAATATAGTTAGGATTAGAGGATTGAAGGTTTCTTATAGGGATATGATTTTTATCCGTTTCAAGCTCAATTGGATATAAATAAATTGAGAGAAAGTCTGGCTGTATCTTTTCTTTTTTCCATTGCATTAGAAGCAAATCAAGTTTATCTCCTTCTAAATTCATACTCAGACCACACCCACCAACCTTTGCAGAAGGAACAAGTTCGTTAGCAATTTTTTTAAACATGCTAAATACTTTATAATACTCTTCAAACTGGTTAGGTTCTTTTAATATATTATTATTTATATTCTCCAAAAATTCCCTTCTACCTTGTTCACCCGGAACTACAAAATTCATGTTCGGCCTCCAAATTTCGAAGTACCATGTTTCAACTTCCTCAATTCCAAAACGATCAACACATTGTAATAAAAAAGCACGAGCTATATTTCCCCACTCTTCTAATGTTTTGTTGCTGATTGTTTGAATAATAAAAGAATCTTCTATTGTCTTTGATAATATCTTTGGTTTAGGACCTAGTTCAATAAAGGGTTTTAAATTATTTTTAACTAAGAAATCTAAAAGCTTATTAGTGTTTGTAAAATTATAACTTACTTTATCCTCTGACCGATCTTCAACAAGCATATCATCCCCAAATATCCCCCAAAACCTCGCATATTTAAATCCTAGTTCATTTTGAAGAAAGATAATTTGTTCTTGCATATCAGAATTTAATAAATCTTTTGCATACCCAACATTAATCAATTTATTCCAATACTTCATAAAAGCATTCATCTTACCCATTTTTATAATCTGCTTTTGTTCCTTTGCTGGAGTTTCTACTTTTACTTGAATAGGTGCTTTTGGAATATTTTCAAGATATTGCTCGAGTTCTACTAAAGCAGCTCTAGTGTCTTGGTTATCTTCCTGAGAATCAACTTCTACTTTATCAAGAGTGTTTTTCTTTCTATAATCTAATGGTTTTTGTTTATAGTATTCTTTAAATACACGGTTAAATGCCGATAAATTAGGAAAACCATTATCTAGAGCTATCCTGGTAAGCGGTTTCACAGAATTTGTTAATTCATTAACAGCATGAGCCAGACGAACTTCGTTTAAATATTGTGAGAAAGTTTTTCCTGTTCGTTTTTTGAAAAATTTAGACAAATATGGACTAGAGATGAAATGCGTACTTGCAACTTCATCTAAAGTAAGTGGTTCCGAGAAATTAACCTGAATATATTCCAAAATATCGGTTAATCTATCATTTTGTCCTTTGGTACTCATTTGATTTTCGAATTCTAAATGCTCTTTATTCTTCAAAAGTCTTGAAGTGAGGATTGAACTTAATTTATATCCTTTTTCTAATATTTCTAGTTCTGCATTATTTTGTTTTCTTTTTATATAAATCTGTAATAACTCTTCTATCGTAGACTTTATTTCCTGACTTAAGTAACCATGATTATTGATTTCTCTGTGGAATACTAGGCTTCTCTGTGTTAAATGGGAACTTAATTCTGTATAGTTTAGATGTATAACAACAAACAAGTTATCCTTATCTGATTGGAATGAATGAAATTCGTTAGAGTTAATTAATAGAATATCAGATTGACTCATTTGATATTGTTCATTACTAATTTTCACTTGTAATTGACCCTTTATAACATAAACTAATTCTATGTCTCTATGTGCATGTTCCAAACTATTTTGATTGCTTATTACTGATAAAGTAATGAGATTAGAATCATTTGAAGATTGGAAAGCTTGTTTATTAGTCACTTCATTCCCTCCTCCAAAAGCAAAACTTAATTATCAACTAATATATCATATTATTTTTCCTTTCAATAGTAACTCTCTCAATATAACCTTATGTACTAGGTTAATATCAGTTAATTAATTAAGTTTTGTATTATCAGCAAATTATTGTCTCTTGTACTTAAATACATTCTTTACTGTTTCTGAATTCTTACTAGTGATGCAGCACCTATTACACCTGCATCATTTCCAAGTTGGGCAAGCTTTATTTTTGTACTAGTTCTAACATGCGGAAATGCAAACTTTTGAAAATAGCTCTCTACTCCTTTCAGCAGCATTTCTCCAGCAGACGATACTCCGCCCCCAATAACTATTCCTTCTGTGTTTAATATGTTGGCAATACTCCCGCACGCTAGTTCTAACTTTGCATTCATTACATAAAAGTAATACAGGTGATCAAAACCACCTGTATATTTGGTATATTTCTATTTATCAAACAAATAATATAAGAGATTCAATTATTATTTAAAAATTATACTAAATATTTCCCTAAATAATTTTTACTTATTATTATTGAATCTTTTTTGGACTTTAACGAATCCTCGAAAGCCTTGTCTTCTACTTCAATCACTGCAAATCCGAAGTATCTTATATCTGTTAAAGCGGATACATATTTCCCCCAATTCACATCACCAAGACCAGGTAATTTAGGTGAGATATATTCAAGTGGTGTGGCCATAACTCCAACATCATTTAACTTATCTTTATACACTTTTATATCTTTAAAGTGTATATGGAAGATACGATCTTTGAATTCATATATAGGCTTTAGATAATCCATTTGTTGCCAAACAAAATGAGAGGGATCATAGTTTAAACCAAAGTTTTTATTTGGTATGATTTCAAATACTCGACGGAATATAGCCGGTGTCGTCATTAGGTTTTGTCCTCCCGGCCACTCGTCGTTTGTAAATAACATAGGGCAATTTTCAATAGCAATTTTGACACCAAGCTCTTCAGCAAAATCAATAATGGGCTTCCATACTTCTTCCATGATAACTAGATTTTCCTCGACTGTTTTCTTTTGATTTCTCCCAATGAATGTATTGACTAGGTTCACATCAAGCTTTTTTGCTGCCTCAATACACTTCTTGATATGAGCAACATAGTATTCACTTCTTTCTTTATCCTCATCAAGAGCATTTGGATAATAAGCAATTGCGGAAATTTTTATGCCCTTAGCTTCTGTATAGTTTGTGATGTAATCAACATCTAAGTTATCAACATCAATATGTGTTACTCCTGCATATTTGCGAACAGCTTTACCTCTCGGCCATGCACATAATTCAACACAAGTAAAACCATTTTCTGCTGCAAAATCAATGACTTCTTCAAACGAACAACCATCTAGAATTGCACTGTTAAATCCTAGTTTCATAAATTCATTCTCCTTTTTTGCTAAAAACCTATTTTAAATTTACATTTTCTGAAACCCTACCCTGTTTGCATGATAATCTTTCTACCTTTTCTTAAATAAGAAAAGGTTAATTAGTCTATCTAATTCATCGCTAATAGAAATTGTTTTGGAATGATTCATACCATATTTGCAGCCTGTTTGAATCATCTCGTTCCTTTTGGATTCAATTTTTTCTTTTAAACTATCAATAGTTAGCATGATAATAATTTAAGGTTCCCTCTGTTTTTTTCAAAAAATACTGGTTCCTGCTTACTTGCAGATAAGTAAAAGTGGTCGATGATATTCATCATATAAACACCATGTTCAGCAGGTGCTAGTAACTCATCCTCGGAAAGAATACAGTTTGTAAAGTGCTCAAACTCATTCATCAACTTTATATTTGGATTAAGATTTGGAGAAAGATCAATACACGTATCAAGTAACTCCGAATGTATTTTTAGTTCTCCATTTATGATGCTTGCCCCACCTTTTGTACCAAGTATTTCAATGAACGTTTGATCCTTTTCGATATTTGAAGCCCAGCTGAATTCAAAGTTCACTGTTGCACCATCTTGAAACCCAATGAATCCAGTTGCACTGTCTTCTACATTGAATACGCCGTTGGGATTACCTTTATAGCCATTACGATTTCGTGTTGTTATTTGGGCAAAATTTTGATAAGTAGCTCCGGTGACATAAGATGGCTCAGGCATTCCCATTAAAAATAATGCTAAATCAAGATAATGAACACCAAGGTCGATCATGACTCCACCGCCAGCAATGTCCTTATTTGTAAACCAAGTTCCTCTTCCAGGAATACCACTTCGTCTAATCCAACCAGCCTTCGCCTTATAAATATCTCCTAAGTAACCTGCATCAATTATTTTCTTTAAATAAACAGCTTCGTTTGTAAATCGGTTATTTAACCCGACCATTAATTTTTTACCTGATTTGTTTTTCGCATCAACAATTCTTTGAGCTTCCACAGCATTAATGGCTAATGGCTTTTCACAATGAACATTAACTCCATTTAAAAGGGCAAAAACAGCAATATCAGCGTGTAAAGAGTTAGGTGTACACACACTGACAAGATCTAAATCTTCCCAGATAATCATATCTTTATAACTTTTATATACTTTATCAATCTTATACTTTTCTGCTATTTTCTCAGCATTTTCAATATTCACATCACATATAGCAACTAGTTCAACATTAGGAAGACTTAAGTAATTACTTAGATGTTTTTTTTCAGCGTTACTACCAGCACCAATTAATCCGTATCTTAGTTTTTTGTTCATACTACTTACTCCTCCTCCATTTTAGAATATTAATTTCTTCATATAATCAATTGTATAGTCAATTCCTTTTTGCCCAAGTTCCCCCGACCACACGGGTGAATGAGGTTCAATACTTAATCCACCTGTATAGCCCTTCACTCTTAATAACGATATAAATGTTTTCCAATCCGTTTGGTCTAAGCCTGCTGGTGGATCATCTATTCTTTGACCGTTAATCATTAATGAACCTTTTAAATGAACATGGTTAAATCTGTCTCCCCAATCTAATGTTTCCTGTAAATAATCTCCACCAAAATAACGACTGTGTGATGGATCAAATTTGATACCTAATTCCTTTAAATGGCCGTGGATGATTTTCCAAGCTTCTGGATTATGAACAAAATTTACTTTTCTACAATTGTAGGATGAGATGTTTACTCCCTTTGGCTTAGCGTAATCAATTAAAATTGAGAAAAAGTCGATAGCTGCTGAACAATTTTGATAGTAAGATAGATTCTCTACATAATTACAGCCGCTTACAAAATTTGAACAACCTAATTCACTTGCAACATCAATTAACTTAAAACATTTTTCTAACTCTTTTTCTATGACATGACCTTGTTGATCAATACGAATGGACTTCCATCTACCAATAGAACCAATCTTGGTGTCATATTTGTTTTTCCATTGATTTAAGTTATGGCGATTACAATAGAACTCTTCTACATCATTTCCTTCATTTATACATAACTCTATAAAGTCTAATTCTTTTTGCTTTGCTTGCTGAAAACTTTCTTCCGTTGGTTTTGCGATGATTCCAAGTTGCATCATTTTAAAACCCCTTCCTGAATAATGTCCTATAATTTGTTATTTACTTTACTAATAAAATTTTAATATTTTATAAGAGTTTTTTCTTTGCGCCTCTTAATCAATTACTTGTTAATTCTTTATTTATATTTCCTTCACTTTGTTCGAACAAAAAAAGAGGTTAAAAATCAACATATGATCTTTAACCTCCAACACTCACACTCACCATATCATTCAAACTACCCGACCTCATGGGGTTCGTCAAAAACACTTCCATAATTATGGTTTAATCTAAGTTCTTTTCCTCTGTACTTACCATTTGGTATACCCTAAAATTTCAAGATAGGTTTATAACAGCATTATTTCAGACATATCTTGTTGCTTATTAATCCCTATATTCGCCTCTGGGTGCAGAGAGTAAGAGTAGTAAAAATGCTTATAATTATAACACAGCACCTGGTAACGGCCCCCAGGACAACACCCTTTTAGTAAAGAGCCCAAAAATAAAAACTAACCTCTTGTCCTGAGACTAAGAAGCTAGTTTTTTATTCGTTTATTAACCTTTCAATTTCTTTAATAGATCAATCAATATCTTTGAGTTTTCTTCAGATATTGATTTTCCAGTTTGAGCCTTTAATTGGTTTTCGTAAGCATTAAGCTGGCCATTCATAGCCTGGTGATTGCCTTTTGCTTCTGAAGATTTCGCAGCTTGAAGCTTTTTCACTAAGGCGTCAGCTATTCCTTCTTTCGTTACCATCGCCTCTGTTAAGCGACCTAAACTATCAAAATCAACAGTCACTGTAAATTCGATTTCTGCTTTTGCCGTATTACCTGCTTTGTCTGTCGCTGTAGCCGTAAATTTATTGATTCCTAGCTCAAATTCATAAGCTGGTCCCTCAATATTTTCACATTCTTTCGAAGCGATACCAGACAAATCATCGGTGATGTTACAAGTAATCTTAATATTTGAATCAACGGAATATGTTTCTTGATAACCGTTAAATTCGATTACTGGTGGTGTTGTATCCTTTGGTTTTTCGACCGTTACTTCACTCACAGCCATTAAACCACCATCGACTGTTGTTACAGTGATTTTTGCTTTCCCTTCTTTTAAGGCCGTAACTTTTCCATTTTCGTCAACGGTTGCAACTTCTTCATTATTACTAGACCATACAACCGCTTTATTGACTGCATCATTAGGTGTAACCGTTGCATGCAGTGTTCCTGTTTTACCTTCTGACAACGTGATTGTTTCCTGATCAAGTGTTACAGTTGTTGGATGTTGTTCAGCGCTTGGAACTTTAACTGTCGGAACTGTTTTTAGTAAGGCTTCATGTTCGGCTTTGGTTACTGGAAGTACTGTTCCATGACGTGGTCGTGCCGGTAAATCATAGTTTTCAGACACTTTCCATTCACCTGACTGCATGTCCGTTGTTTCAAATGGAACATATCCTCTACCGCCGAACTCGTCAATGAACATATACCATTTTTCTTCTGTATTTGATTTAAAGATCGTT
Organism: Bacillus sp. J37; assembly: GCF_000518865.1. Classification (GTDB taxonomy): domain Bacteria; phylum Bacillota; class Bacilli; order Bacillales; family Bacillaceae; genus Metabacillus. Next base: position 57,092 of record NZ_JAEK01000021.1, read on the forward strand.
GGACCTTCACCTTGACCAATTGAGCCTTTACCGATTCCTTCTTTAATAAGCTCGAAGTTAGGATCAAGGACTGAGTTTCCTACCTCTTGGAAGATAAACTTACCGTTTGGTGAAGATGACGAATTGCCTCTTTCATCTTTTGATAATCGATAAATTTTATCATCGTGTTTAATCATCGTTGTATCAATAACTGAATAACCAAGGTCAATATAGACTTCAGGTTCTGTAAATGTGTGGAAATCTCTTGTTTTACTGTACATCATTTTATTATAAGTTGAACCACTATGATCGGCATTTTCATAGAGTTTCGATGCCCAGAAAACAACGTACTCTCCTGTTGTATCATCGTAGAAGATTTCAGGTGCCCATGTATTTCCTGCCTCTGGTGGTGCTACTTCAACCATTCTTTGCTCCGACCAATTAATCAAATCAGTGGATTCCCAAACCATGATCGATCGACTACCCGATCTTTGAGCACGGTCCCAATTCCAATCTCCATTGACTTTTAGATCTGTTGCAATTAAATAGAATTTATCACCTTCAGGAGAACGAATGATAAATGGATCTCTAAGTCCCTTTTCTCCTAATTTAGATGTGATGGCTGGTGCTCCATTGTTTAACTCATTCCATTTAAGTGGATTATTGCCTTCACTTAAAGCGAAATAAATTTGTTCACCATTTGTGTAGCCTTCGCCTGTAAAGTAGCTAAAGACATAACCTTCATAGTCTTGTTTTTGCGGCATTTCTTTCACATTTGCTAAAAATGCCTTTGTAATGGTTTCCTTATTTAATGTGATGGTTGCCGTTAATTTCACATTTTTATTTCCTTCTCCATGTGCCGGGCGTTTTACTTCGCCAGTTGCTGTAATCATCTTTGAATCACTAGATTTCCAAGTAATCTTTGATCCATTCTCACCAGATGTCGGTAATGTAAGGTTACCGCGAACATCATGAATGTTATGAACCTTCAATGCTTCTGCGTCTGCTCGTACTGCGACTGAATCGTGTGGTTTCTTTACTACAGTAACAGTAAACTCTTTTGTCGCCTCATTTGTACCATCTGTAATCGTCGCTATAATCTTAACTGTTTTGTCTCCAGCTTCATATGAAGGTCTTGAAACTTTTCCTTCATTCGTAATGATCTCTTGATTTTTTGATTCCCAAGTGATTGAAGTACCATTTGCTCCTGTCTTAGGGAATACTAAATCTGACGTAATTTTGTCTTTGTTTTCATTCTTATTAATAATTGTTGAGTAATCTAATTGTTTGATCGCATTTTGAAGAAGTAAACCTTCCATTTTAGCAACTTTTTCATCTGCTTTTTCTTTTAGTTCACTAACTTCAGAAGCTGATAAGGCTCCATTATAGATTTCAAAGTCTGCAATCATTCCTCCAAAATATGGATCAGACGAATAGAATGAGCGGCCAATGAAACCACTTCTTCCGTTCCCATTATTGATCTGTGCTAATGTGTATCCATTTGTTGAACCTGATGCAACTTCAACACCGTCAACATACAATTTTAACGTCTTATCTTTGCCTGACATAACAGCTGTAACCAGTTTCCATTCATGTGACTTTAATGAACCAGTTGTCGCATCTGCTGCAGCTTCATTAGTCCAGCTCGCTGTTGCAATCCCGACTCGAGCAGAACGATCGCCTGAATTTCGTTTTGGTGTTGCAAATAGATATTTATTGTTATCCTGACCTAAAGCAAATAACCATTCAGCTTCGTTCTTACCATCCCAATTTACTAAAGATGAAACGGTTACACTTTCTAACCCATTTAACACACCTTGAGGCATTTCAATATAAGAGCTTGTAGAGCCGCCTTTAAAATTGATAACCCCAGCTTCTTCCCCTTTAATAATTTCAGCGTTTTGAGGGTTGACAAGCTTACCATCAAAAGTACCTGTTTGATCTAATACTTTCGTGTCTTCCACTTTACTCATATCGTAGTCAAGAATTAACTTCGTTTCTTCTGGCTCCTCTTCAGGTGGTGTTGAAACCGCTTCATCTGCTAAACTAGTAATTTCTTCAGCGTTTAGAGCTCGGTTGTAAATTTTAAAGTCATCAAACTTCCCATTAAAGAGACTGTGATTGTTATTGCTTGATTTTCCTAAATAGTTCATCGTTGTTTCTAATAGCATTCTAGGCTCTACATTATATGTTGAGCTTCTTGAAACCTCTTTTCCATCCACATATAAAACAGCATCAAATCCTTCAATTGTCATCGCTACATGATGCCATGAACTATCAGATAGCATCGGCGCTCTCACAGCATATTTATACGAGCTTCCTAAAAGAGAATGTTGATTGGCAAACTTTTCAGTGAAAGGAGTGACAATGGCAAATTCCAAGTTACCTGTATCACCTTGTGTACTTAAATACATCGTATTGCGGTTTGCAACTCTACCTGTATTAGAGGAAAAGTCAAAAATTCGTTGATTCGCTTGATCACCTTCAACTTTTACCCAAGTAGACATTGTCATACTTTCTAGATTAAGATCTTTAATGACATTTTGCGGAAGTTCAACATATCCTGTACTTCCATCTAAGTCTACTGCTCCAGAAGATTTCCCAACTGTGTCAGTTGAATCAATCTTAGATCCACCAACTAATTTTGCATCAAACCCATTATTGGAAACATCTTTAACTGTTGTTCCATCAATATCTTCTTCATCAAATGTATAATGTACAACTGGCTCAACAGATTTCTCAGGTCCAGGCATACTATATTCTTTTTGAAGGGCATTGTATTCTTCATTCGTGATTGGAATAACAGTTCCATGTCGCGGACCCGGTGGTAGTGCATATTCAGACTCGGGAAGTAAATTGTCAACAAATTGTGTACCATCTTCCAAATCTGTCGACCAACGCACATGATATGGCCAAGAATCTAAGAACATATACCATTTATTTTCATTGATGTCTTTAAAAATGGTTTGTCCTTCGTTGTTCCCTTGGTGACCGATTAGACCTCTGTTTCCATCTTTTGTTCCAGGGATCACATCGTATTGGAATCCATTTTCCTTAATACCATCTTTGTCATTGAAAAGATCTGTTGCTTTTTCATAATACACTCTGTAATTGACTTCAGATTTTGTAAATCGATAAAATGTCCCATCATTTTCGATAAAGCTAGTGTCAATCGTAGGGAAACCTTCATCAATAAATACTTTAGGTTCAGAGAACGTATGGAAGTCTCTTGTTGTCGCGTAATACATGACATTGTACTGTCCTGCTGGTCTTCCATTTGGATAATTCCCATAAGTTTCTTCGTTTTTCATTGAAGAAGCCCAGAATACAACGTATTCACCAGATTTCTCATCATAAATAGCCTCAGGTGCCCACGTGTTTCCACCCGTTTTAGGAGCCACCTCTACCATTCGCTGTTCACTCCAATTCACAAGATCATCCGATTCCCAAATCATAAGGGAGTGACTTCCAGTGATTTGGGCTTGGTCAAAGTTCGTACTCTCACCCATCTTTAAGTCAGTTGCCAACATATAAAATTTATCTCCCTCAGGAGAACGAATGACAAATGGATCTCTAAGCCCCTTTTCACCCATAGTTGATTGAATGATCGATTGTCCATTATTTAATGAACGCCACTTTAATGGATCTTTTGCTGTTGCGAAAGAAATTTCCTCTCCACCTTCGTATTCTCCAGTGAAATATGAGAAGAAATAGGCATCATATGTTAATTTGCCGGGGTCTTTTATTACGTTAAGCTTAAACGGTTTTGTTGTTTTAGCACTTCCTTTTGAGATTGTTGCTTTTAATATCACTTCTGTATCAGCTTCTGGTCTTGTTACCCAGCCAAGCATTTTATTATGATCAGCTGCCTCAGCTGACCCTTTCACAATTTGCGGGTTTGATGATTCCCAGGTAATCGTGCTTCCTTCTATGCCTGATACCGGTAAAGTTACATTTCCTTTCACGTTATCTGTGTTAGTAAGTGCTAAGTTTAATGCGTCTAGGTTTACTACTTGATCATCAGAATACTCTTTTAAAACGGTTACAACAAACTTTTTCACTTTTTCAGCTCCTTCATAGGAGATGGTAGCTGTTAACTCCACTTCTACATCTGTTTCTGTTTTTCCTGGGCGAGTAACGGTACCATCATTTGCAATGACTTCAGTGTTACTTGAGCTCCAAGTAACAACTACCCCATGTTTGCCTTTTGACGGAAGTGCGATATTGCTTGTTATTTTATCTACTTGATCATCACTATCTAAATATTCAGTGATATCTAGAGATTCTGCTGCATCATTGATAACTAGTTGATTGATTTTATCAATTTTACTAGATGTTTCTGTATATAAATCCGCTACCTGTGATTCTGAAAGTGCACCATTATATACACGGAAATCACCTATCATTCCTTTAAAAAATGGATCATTTTTAAAGATAGATTTTCCAATATAGCCTGAGAAGCTAGCTGAAGGATCGATAATCTCTGCCAGTTTCTTTCCACCCGCTGAGCCTGAAGCTACCTTTTTTCCATTTACGAATAATGTAATTGTATCAGATTTTTCCGAGAAAACGACGGTAGCTACTTCCCATTCACCCGCTCTCATTGTCGATGTTGCCTTTACAAGTGATTCATTTCTCCATCCGGCCTTAGAAATCCCTGTTGCAGCTACATCTCCTGAACCATGTCTTGGCGTAACAAAGAAATATTTATTGCCGTTTTCAGCATCATCTGTTACAGCCCCTAATCCAAAAATCCAACGATTCGCACCGTCATTTGTCCAATTCACAAGAGTGGAAATCGTGACTTCTTGTAAACCAGTTAATAAATCTGAGCCATCTTCACTCTTTGGGATCTCAATATATCCACTTTTTGATGTTGAACTTCCCCCATTAAAGGATACATATCCAACTTCGTCATTTTTAACCAATTGTCCATTTTCTGGGTTTTTAAATATTCCATCAAACGCTTTTTCATTCCCTGATACGTCATTCAGTGTCACTTGATCACCATTTTTACTACTCGATTTCATATCATAATGAAGAATCAGTTCAGGAGTTGCTGAGTTTTGCTCTTCTGCAAATAATGATTGCGGTATTAATCCTGAAAAAAGATTAAACATCATAATTGTTAATAAACAAATCGAGAGCTTTTTCCTTTTTGACATTTTTTCACTCCTCGATATTTATTTCTCCATCGCATCACAATGTTCCTTTAATGTGAGGATATTGTTGTTTGACCCGCTTTGCTTCTGGCAACGATTACCCGTTGTAATACGATAAATAATAATAACAATGCTCCAATTGCAATTTTTGTCCACCAAGAACTTAACGTTCCTTCAAAGACAATAACTGTTTGAATAATACCTAAAATAAGGACACCTACGACACTTCCAGCTACATACCCGGCACCTCCGGTCAATAAAGTACCACCAATAACAACAGCGGCAATTGTATCAAGCTCTAAACCATTTGCATGCAGTCCATAACCTGATAACATATAGAAAGTGAAAATTAACCCAGCAAGTGATGAGCAAAATCCACTAACTGTATAAATTAAAATTTTGGTTTTCCCAACAGGTAATCCCATTAATAAGGCAGATTGTTCACTTCCACCTAAGGCATATACATTACGTCCAAATTTCGAATAATGAGCAACAAAAATAGCAGCAATCACCACTAACATCGCAATAATGACACTAATGGAGATAAAATTCCCTCCACCGACTGAGATTCGGGTACTAGCCATAAAATTAAAAAATTCATGGTTGATCGTGATTGATTCAACACTAATGAGATAGCATAAGCCTCTTGCCAGGAACATCCCTGCAAGCGTCACGATAAACGGCTGTAAGTTAAAGAAATGAATCAGGCAGCCCATACAGAAGCCAAGGATTGTTCCAACAAGTAAACTAATCGGAATCACAAGAACTGGAGAAAGTTGAGCATTCATTGTCAGGCTTGCTGCCACCATGCTTGTTAACGCAATGATCGAACCTACTGAAAGATCGATTCCTCCTGATAAAATCACGAATGTCATCCCTACTGCAACAACAATCAAGAATGCGTTATCAATAAATAAATTCAGAAAAACTTGTCTAGAAAAAAATCCAGTATATCTAACCGAGCCAAATATGAACATCATAATAAATAACAGAATTGTTGCTGTTAAGGGGAGATGTTTAGAATCTATTTGTAACCTTTTTGTCATGATACCGACACTCCCTCACTTTTTTCTTTTGCCTTTTTCACTGAAAAAACACCGAAAACTTTTTTTCTAAACTCAGGAGATTGTAATAAGCAAACAATTAAGACAACAACTGCTTTTACGACAAGGTTTATTTCTGGTGCAATTCCAATTGAGTAAATCGTTGTCGTTAAACTTTGAATGATAAGGGCACCGATCACTGTTCCCATTAAGTAAAATCTTCCGCCATTCAATGATGTACCACCAATTACGACCGCTAATATGGCATCAAGCTCATACCATAACCCAGCATTATTACCATCTGCACTCGCTACATTTGAGCTTAGAATTAGACCACCAATCCCTGCACAAAGTCCAGAAAACACATAAACCATTAATAAAATATTTTTAGAGTTAATACCGGATAGCCTACTAGCTTCAGGATTCGTTCCAACCGATTCAATAAATAATCCTAAAGCGGTTTTTCTTGTTAATAGAGACGCAATGATCAACACGACTGCTACGATAAAAATGGAAAAAGGAAGCATAAGCCAATATCCTCCACCGATAAAGGTGTATGGATCATAATAGACTGTCATGATTTGACCATCAGTAATTAATTGGGCAATACCTCGTCCAGCCACCATCAATATCAATGTGGCAACAATTGGTTGAACACCAATTCTCGAAACAAGCACACCATTCCATAGTCCCGTTAAAATAGAGATTCCAATAACCAATCCAATTGCAGTAAATAAAGGGAGTAAACTATCGCCATTTGCCCCACTTACGGTCATGGCACCAACTGCACCAGCCATCGCTATAACTGAACCAACCCCTAAATCGACTCCTTTTGTTGCAATAACTAGAGTCATGCCAATTGAAACTAATAATAGTGGCGCTCCTCTATTAAGAATATCTATTAAACTACCCGTTAAATAGCCGTTCCTCACTTCAATCGAAAAGAAGCTTTTATCAAAGAACAGATTGATGAATAAGATGATGAGTAAAACGACGATTGGCCAAAATAATTTTGATTTCATCATGTCACACCTCCAGCCATTGCTTTCATAATATCTTTTTGTGTAATTTGTTGATTATTTTCGATCTCTGAAACCTTTTTGTGATCTCGTAGAACAGCAATTTTTCGACAAGTTCGCAATACCTCTTCTATTTCAGATGAGACAAATAAAATGGACATCCCTTCTTTACTAAGTGAAACCATAAGCTTTTGAATTTCTGCTTTAGCACCTACATCAATACCTCTTGTTGGCTCATCTAAGATTAATAGATTAGGATTTGTAATCAGCCATCTGGCAAGCAAGACTTTTTGTTGGTTCCCACCGCTTAAATTTTTGATTAACTGCTCGGGATTTGGTGGATTGATGTTTAGTAATTTGATATATTCATCTGCAATTTCAATTTGTCTTTTCTTTGGGATATACCTAAACCACCCTTGTATTCCTTGCATGGCGAGTATCATATTTTCTCTTATTGTAAGGTCTGCAATAATCCCTTCTGTTTTGCGGTTTTCAGAACAAAAAGCAATTTTCTTTGAAATAGCTTGTTTCGGGGATGTAAGATTGGCTTTGCTTCCGTTTATCTTAAATTCACCTGTATCTGCTTTATCTGCTCCAAACAATAGCCTTGCCAACTCTGTTCTCCCTGAACCAAGAAGTCCAGCAAGGCCTACAATTTCTCCTTCATGGATTTCAATATCAAAAGGAGAAATTTTCCCTTTCTTCGATATTTCTTTTCCTTCTAAAAAGAGCTTTTTCTTTTCATTTGAATGATTGGCTATTTCGTGATCATTGCTCTTTAGCTCATTTAGGTCTTTTCCAATCATTTTAGAAACTAATTCAAGTCTCTCGATATCATTTGTCATATATTCACCAATCCATTGGCCATTCCGTAAAACGGTTAATCGATCTGTTATTTCATAAATTTGGTCAAGAAAGTGGCTGACAAACACAATAGCTAAACCATCTTGTTTTAATTTCCGAATAACATTAAATAATTGATTAACTTCATTTTGATCAAGGCTTGATGTTGGTTCATCCAAAATCAGGACCTTCGCAGAGACTAAAAGTGATCGTGCAATTGCTATCATTTGTTGAATCGCAACCGAATAGGAAGAAAGCAGCTTTGTTACATCAATATCTAAGTTTAATCTTGTTTGCAACAACTCTTTTGATTGCCTATTCATTTCCTTCCAGTCAAGACGACCTCTTTTCATTATTTCCCGGCCTATAAAGATATTTTCTACGACAGATAGATTCATACATAAATTCACCTCTTGGTAAACTGTGCTAATCCCAAGGTTTTGTGCTTCAAGTGGATTTGATACTTTTATTGGATTTTCCTCCAGAGTGATCGTCCCTTTATCAAACGTATACACACCTGTTAACACTTTAATTAATGTCGATTTTCCTGCACCATTCTCACCCATAAGTGCATGAACCTCACCTGGATAAAGTGTTAACTGCACATTAGATAAAGCTTTTACTCCTGGAAACTCCTTTGTTATTCCTTCCATGATGAGGACCGGAGTCTTTTTCACGCATTTCCCTCCCAAACTATTTATTTTAAAAGCCACTAGTCAGTAATACGAAGATATACTACTAATCTAGTGGCTATATGTTTGTACATTCTTTAATTAATATTCACGTGTTGGTAATAACTCTTCTGCTTGATCCATTGTATACATGCTTTCCTCGACAGCTACACGCTTTTCAATTTCTTCTCCGGCAAGATGTGCTTCAATCAAATCGACCATTTGCGGTCCAAACAATGGATTACATTCAATTGTGACATTCATTTTGCCTGCTGCCATCGCCTCAAATGCTCCTCTTACTGCATCCACTCCGATGATTTTAATGTCTTCACCTGGCGTTAAACCATACTCTTCAATTGCTTGAATCGCACCGATGGCCATATCATCATTATGAGCGTATAAAACATCGATGTTTTCTCCATCAGATTTTAAGAATGCTTCCATAACTTCTTTTCCTTTAGCACGTGTGAAGTCACCTGTTTGAGATTTGGTGATTTTTAGATTTGGATGATCTTTAATCACCTCTTCAAACCCTTCTTTACGGTCGATCGCTGGAGCTGAACCTACTGTACCTTGAAGCTCAACAATATTCACATCACCTTCTGCATCCTTTGTTTCTTCGACTAACCAGTTTGCAGCTTTTCTTCCTTCTTCAACAAAGTCAGATCCTAAGAATGTTACCCAAAGTGAATCATCTTCAATATCTACAGCACGGTCTGCGAGGAATACGGGAATCCCTGCGTCTTTTGCTTCCTGTAATACCGTTTCAAATCCTGTTTCAACAACCGGTGAAAAGACAATTGCATCAACCTTTTGAGCGATAAAAGAACGAATTGCTTTAATTTGATTTTCTTGTTTTTGCTGAGCATCTGAAAACTTTAACTCATGACCTGCAGCTTTTATGGCATCCTGCATAGACTTTGTATTTGCCGTTCTCCACTCACTCTCAGCCCCTACTTGTGAAAAACCGATGACTAACTTTTCACTAGATTTAGAATCTCCCGAACTAGCACCACCAGATTCTGTATCTCCCCCTGTTCCTGCTGAACTACATGCGGCTAGTAAAAGCATAAGCGACATCATTAGGAATAATACTGTTTTTCTTTTTAAAAGCTTTTTCATCATTTGTTTCTCCCCCTCTTCTTTCTCATTCAGATTGTTTTATAACCAAACAACATTCCTTTATTGGAATAACCTTATTATAAAGCGTTTACATATTACCAGTGAATGGAATAACTTTCGAAAAAATTGCAAATCATTTAGTTTATAAATTGTTTTTGTTTATAAAATTGTAAATTCTTTTAAAAATGTGTAAAATCTTTTCATCTACTTTTAACTCTTTCTATAGTAGAATATTTCTAGAAGGGGGAGGAAGTTAATTGAAAGCGCATCCAAAATTATCTGATCTTTCATTACGAAAAAGAATAATCTTTGTTTTTTTGGTCATTTTGTTATTGCTTGCAACAATTAACTGTGTACAAATTTATCTTTTCCTTGGATATGTTCGACAGTATAACGCGATGATGGAAACCATTAAATTAACGAATTCAATAAATGGTTCACTCAAGCAGAAGCTGGATGAGGAGATTAGGGATATTGCATACGGAAAAGTACTGTTCGAAAATGGTACTCAATATGATCACCTTAACAATATGTACCATAACTTAGATAAAATTGAACAGGATGATATTAATAGCCAATTTACTAAGGAAATTTCAGAGGTTCGCCAGACATTAACGACTACGACTGAATATATTGATAAACTTGGAGAACAAATACAAGATAATGCGTCTGCTGATACACGAAATATCACCTATGAATATATTACAATTCTAACAGACCTCATTGATGAAAAAGTTCAGTCACTCTTACAAAAAACCCTTTTGGTAAAAGGGGAATCACAACATATCATATCCATTAACCTAAAACGAGATATTACTATTTATATTTGTGCATTTATTTCGGTCATTATGATCTCAATATTCTTTGCAATATATATATCCGGAAGCTTTGTAAAACCTATACGTCATTTAGGACAAAAAACAAATGAAATTGCTGAAGGAAATTTAACAATAGGAGCAATAACATATCCTTATAAAAATGAAATCGGAGAATTATGCCGCTCTTATAATCGAATGTTTCATAATTTAAAGGATATTATCTTAAGTGTGAGAAGAACAAATGATTTAGTCGTGTTAACCTCAAAGGATATTCACCAAAGTATTCTGGAGAACCGACTGGCAGGAGAAGAAGTTGCCGAAGCCACACAAAAAATTTCAACCAATCTTCATACACAAGATCAACTCATCCAAAACTCAGTCTCAACATTTGAGCATCTGCTTTACAAATATAACGAAATACTAGGAAAATCAAATAAAATCAACCTCCAATCAAATGAAACCTTACATATTACAAATAAAATTACTAGTGAACTTATAACGTTTCATCAACAACTCGGACATATGAGTAAGATGATTTATTACATGAATACAGAATCAGAAGAACTACAGAGATTGTCAGGAGAAGTGAATGAAAATATTCGATTCATTAAACTTGTTTCAAAAGAATTTAATTTACTGTACCTTTCTCTACTAAACGAGATGCCAAATCTTTCAGAAAATCAAATTGTATCGAACATATTTACTCAAATAAAGAAAATTTCTGATGAGACAGATAGAGTCTCACAACAATCTGATGACAAAACAAACGATATTTCAAGACGATCATCTTCAATCAGAAATCAAAACTCTGAAACACTAAAGAATATACAAGCCAGTAAAATCATAACTGAGGAAATACAGAGTGGCTTTAAAACGATTCTTTCGATTAGAAGTAAACAGCAAGTTGAAATTGAAAGTATAAAGCAAGACATGCATGAGGCGTTTAATCAAATGCTTTCTGTTCGTCAAATGATCTCAGACATTGAGCAAAGCTCTCAAATAACAAATGCAGAATTAGCCGGTATTGCTTCTATGGGAGAAGAACAGCTAACGACTCTTGAGGAAGTTTCTGATTCATCCTATAAACTTGTTGAACGAATTCAAGAAATGAAAGATAACATAAGGCAATTCAAAATATAAGACCCGCAAGCTTATAACATTTTGTCGAAATTATACATAACTACTAATCATACTACTGGCAGGTTGGAGAGATATGAAATTTATCAAATGGATCGTATCAAGTTTACGCGCGAAACTTCTAATGATGTTCCTTTTTTTAACGGTCATCCCTCTTATTCTTGTTGGGATGATTTCATATATGAAATCGTACGATATTTTTGCACAAAAATCATATTCATTAGCTCAAATCCAACTAGCACAATTACGAAGCGAATATGATGAGGTGATTCAAGACATTAAAAGATTTACTGAAATTGGGAAAAAGGATAGCACAGTCCAATTTTTAATAGATAAACAAAATACAGCTGAGGAATCGAAAAGCATTTTAGGAATGATAAAGCTTTACAGAGAAAGTTATCAATATAGTGATAGTATCATGAATATTAAAATTATTGGACTTGATGGGAAAGCTGTAAGTGAAGATCGAGGAGTTCACCAATTAGATCGTCAAGCACTCACTAAACCTCCATTTGTGACACTACTTGATGAACCTACGAAAACGTTGATTGAGCCAATCTATAAAAATAGTAATCCAGCACTTTCGATGACAAGTACGATCGTATCCGATTCGTCTGAAGAAGTTATTGGTTTTATAGATATTGTCATTAAAGCTTCCGTTTTTAAGGATATTCTTCACGATGCTTCCTTAAGTAATTCAAGCACGGTTCAAATTCAATCTGAGTCTGGAACTATTTTATTCTCATATCCACAATTTTCAAAGACTTCACCATTCCTAGATCGAAAATCAATAGAAGAAAACAGCTCTGGTTATTTTACGAAAGGGTCCACATTTTTTGTTTATGATACATCTGAATTAACCGGATGGAAATTTATAAGATATACACCATTAACAGAAATTACGAAAGAAGCAAATGAAATAAGGAGTCTCATTGTCTTAACAGTTGGCTCAATATTAATTTTCACAATTGGATTATATATCTTTATTACTTCAAGATTGATTCTTCCGCTTCGCTTATTAAAGAGGAAGATGAAACAAGCTTCCCAGGGGGATTTGGAAGTGAAATTTGAAAATAAAGGGACAGATGAAATTTCAGAACTAGGTGAAAATTTTAATAGTATGCTCATAAAAATAAAGGATCTATTAACAAAAAGTGTCAATGAACAGAAACAGTTAAAAAAAGCAGAATTACGTACGATGCAGGCCCAAATAAACCCTCACTTTCTATATAATTCACTTGAAACAATTATATGGATGGCGGAAGCCAGAAAAACTGGTCAAGTCATTGAAATTACAAAGGCCTTATCCCATTTTTTTAGAATTTCTTTAAGTAAAGGAAAGGATGTCATTCCTCTAGAAGATGAGATTAATCACATCCGGAATTATCTTACGATTCAAAAAATGAGATACCAAGATATCTTAGATGTAACCTTTCACTTAAATGAAGATATTTTAGAATATGAAATAATTAAATTAACACTTCAGCCTATTGTTGAAAATGCAATCTATCATGGAATAAAAAATAAACGTGGCAAGGGGTTTGTACGAATTAAAGGTGATTTTACACCTGAAGGATATATTTCAATTGATGTAATAGATAACGGTATTGGAATGAAAGAAGACAAATTAGAAGAAATTCGATCTCAATTATCTCAAGGTGTCCCATTTGAAAAAGAGCAAGGTGGCTTTGGTATGGTAAATGTTCATCAAAGAATACATTTACACTATGGAGAACCTTTTGGTCTTACAATCAATAGCTGGTATGGGTCAGGTACACGTGTTAGTTTGATCATACCTGCAGAGGGGAGAAGCAGATGAAAAAAGTATTTTTAGTAGATGATGAAATGGCTATCCGTGCTGGGATAGGGAAAAGTGTTGATTGGAACCTAGAAGGGTTTATCTATTGTGGCGATGCTTCTGATGGCGAAATGGCCCTTCCATTGATTGAAAAACACCAACCTGATATTGTCATTACTGACATTAAAATGCCTTTTATGGATGGGCTGGAACTCAGTCGTATTCTTCGTGAAAATATGCCCTCAATAAAAATTATAATTCTAAGTGGTCATGATGAATTTGAATATGCTAGGGAAGCAATGCGTATTCAAGTTGCGGAGTATTGCTTAAAACCTGTAAGTTCTCTAGATTTACTTACTATTTTAAAAAAAGTCTCTTCAAAAATTGATGAGGAGGAACTGAAAAATAAAAGAATAAATGACCTAGAAAATCAAATTTCTCAAAATAAATCTGCTACTAGAAATAAATTTTTATATGAAATTTGTGAAGGCTCATATACCTCTTCAAGAGCAATAAAAGAGGCGACACAATTAAATATTAATCTAATCTCAAGCTATTATTATGTTGTTATTATTGAATATACAATTGAATCAGACTTTATTAACTGGATCGAAGAGGAATATGATTGTTTGCGATTTAGCAGAAAATTGAAGGAAACTATTTATATTATGAAAGGCGAATCAAAACAGACACTTGAATATGAAGCAGAGGTAATTCGAAAGCGTCTCCTCCTTGCGCATGAAGATTTACATCCAAAGAAACCATTAATATTTGGTATAGGAAGAGTAGAAAGTCGTATCAAAGGAATTTCTGTTTCGTTTTCGGAAGCTGATGAAGAAAAAAGCTATTCAAGTATTATTCATAAATACAGTTCTAAGGGAACTGAAATAGATATTGAATCAAAGAAAGAGCTCCAACATTTTAACCGCAGAGACTTAATTGACTTTTTAAAATTTGGACTTCCTAACGATATTTCTAGTTTTGCTCGTACCTATTCATCTTATCTGTCAAAGGGAAATATTCGTTCACCTTTTACAACGTATTATTTTTTAATGGATTTTACTATAACGATTTCACATTATTTAAAAGAAGGAGAAATGGACCGTCTTGAAGTTATGCAGGAGATTAATCAATTAGAAATGAAGGCGAGCTGGATTAGGAACTATAATGAGGTTCTAGCCTTTATAGAGGAAATGCTGCACCTCGTGTTATCAACTAGAGATTGTTTAACAAGCAAATACTCATCATCCGTTCAAATGGCTATTGATTATATTAATAAAAATTTTCCCGACTCACAATTATCGTTGCAAACAGTTGCTGATGCCGTAAATGTAAGTGCCTCCTATTTGAGTCATTTGTTTAGTCAGGAAACAGGTAAAACATTAATTGAATATTTGACAAATACCCGTATTGATATGGCAAAAAATCTATTAAAGTCAACAAACAATAAAACCTATGAAATTGCCGACCAAGTTGGATATAGTGATTCACATTATTTTTGCAAAACTTTCAAAAAAATAACCGGATTAACAACAAAGCAATTTAAACATCAAAAACAAGATTTTTTAGTTTAAGCTTTGGAATTAAACGATTCCTATCCTTTTTAGGATAGGAAGTATCATTTCTAATTTTCTTACAAAATTTGGGAGGTTTTAATCGTCTATTTACGCTTAAATTAGTAAACTTTCTTAATATAAAAAGACCAGAGGTTTAATGTTCTTACCTCTGGTCTTCGTTCATCTTATCTTCTCCAAATCGCTTCATTCCACTTTAATTCATTGCGGAACTGTCTCACATTTGTATCTTTGTCGATGACAACCACTTCGATTTTTGCCATATCAGCAAAGTCGTATAATTGTTCAGTTGTTACTTCAAAAGAGAATACTGTATGATGTGCTCCGCCAGCATAGATCCAAGCTTCTGTCGCTTCACTTAAAGATGGCTGCGGCTTCCACAATACTTTTGCTACCGGTAAATTTGGTGTCTCAATAGTAGGTTGTTCAGCTTTCACTTCATTAATAACAAGACGATATCTTCCACCTAATTCGATAAGAGAGGCATTTAGAGCATCTCCACCTTTGCCATCAAATACTAGACGTGCAGGATCTTCTTTACCGCCGATACCAAGAGGATTTACCACAATCTTAGGTTTTGTCGCAGAGACCGTTGGACAGATTTCAAGCATATGTGAACCAAGAACCATTTCGTTACCAGGCTCTAAGTGGTACGTATAATCCTCCATGAAAGAAGTTCCTTTGTTACCGGAAATAATTTTCATTAGGCGTAATAATGCAGCTGTTCTCCAGTCACCTTCACCTGCAAATCCATATCCTTCTGCCATTAAACGTTGTGAAGCTAATCCCGGAAGTTGTTTCATGCCATGTAAATCTTCAAAATTTGTCGTGAATGCGCTGTAATTTCCTTTAGACAAGAATGCTTTTAATCCTAACTCAGTACGTCCTTGCTCAAGAATTGCGTCCCTAACCGCTCCCGGCTCACTCGCTTCTGCTGGTAGCTCGTATAATTCACTATACTCTTTATAAAGTGCATCTAACTGATCATCTGTTACTTTGTTCATTTCTTCAACAAGATCACCAATGCCATAATAATCTACTGTCCATCCAAACTTAATTTGAGCTTCAACTTTATCTCCGTCTGTTACGGCAACGTTTCTCATGTTATCACCAAAGCGAGCGACACGAATATTTGGACCCTCTGTTACACCAACAGCTGTTTTCATCCAGCTACCTAATTTTGTTGTGACATCTTTGCTTTGCCAATGTCCAACAATTACTTTTCTTGACACATCCATACGAGTTCCAATAAAACCGTACTCTCTATCACCATGAGCTGCTTGGTTTAAGTTCATAAAGTCCATGTCGATATCGCTCCATGGGATATCACGGTTATGTTGGGTATGAAGGTGAAGCAATGGTTTTTGCAGAGCCGTTAGTCCTGCGATCCACATTTTAGCTGGTGAGAATGTGTGCATCCACGTAATAATCCCTGCACAATTTTCATTTGTATTTGCTTCAAATGCCAGATTTCTAATTTCCTCTGCCGTCTTAACAACAGACTTGAATACGATATTAAAAGGAAGATTTCCTTCTTTATTTAACCCGTCTACAACTTCCTGCGAGTTGTTGGCCACTTGACGTAATGGTTCTTCTCCGTATAAGTTTTGACTACCTGTAACAAACCAAAATTCATAAGGTCTTGTTTTTAACATGTGAATTCCTCCTAGTTTATATAGATTGTTAGATTTATTGTTTAGTAGCATAGCTTACTTTTTCTGTCCGTAATATGCATTTGCACCATGTTTTCTTAAGTAGTGTTTATCTAATAATGTCTGATCCATAGGCGGAATTTCCGGGTTAATTTGGTATGTGTGGAAATTCATTTTTGCCACTTCTTCCAAGACAACAGCGTTATGGACTGCTTCACTCGGGTCTTTTCCCCAATTGAATGGAGCATGACTATGAACTAGTACACTAGGAATCTGTGATGGATCTATGTCTTTAAATGTTTCAACAATCACATTCCCTGTTTCCAATTCGTACTCACCTTGAATCTCTTCTTCTGTCATTCTTCTCGTGCAAGGTACAGTACCGTAAAAATAATCCGCTTGCGTTGTCCCTAATGCATGAATAGGTTTACCCGCTTGAGCCCAGCTTGTTGCCCATGGGGAATGGGTATGAACAATTCCCCCAATTCCGGGAAAGTTTCGGTAAAGAACCAGATGTGTTGGGGTATCAGATGATGGGTTTAAATTACCTTCTACAATATTCCCCTCTAAATCAAGTACAACTAAGTCTTCGACTGTCAACTTGTCATATGCAACGCCACTAGGCTTGATTACGACTAGTCCTTCCTCTCGGTCATAACCGCTTACATTTCCCCACGTAAACGTTACCAATCCGTACTTCGGTAAAGCCAAATTTGCTTCCAACACTTGCTTCTTCAGGCTTTCTAACATGAGCTGTTTGGCACTCCTTTCAATTATACATTATCTTGTACGCATAAACTTTATCTTATGAGTAAATCATATCGTAATTTGTACGTACAATCAACAAGAATTTTACTAACTTAGAAACTATCAATCTTCATATCCCCTGCAAAAGGTACTTGGCTTAGGTAAATTTTTCAACAATCTGCAGGAATAAGCTATCCCTGCAAATTTGTAAATTCATTTCAATTTATTGAAGATTATCAACTGCAGCTCTTTCAATGACTAGTCCGTTTTTATAACGTTCCATAAATTGCTCAAAGCCTTCTACATCTTTCGGATCTGGAGACACTGTCTTCACTGATTGATCAACAAATACTTTGTCAGTTAAAAACTCTTCCAAAGACTCCTGTTCCTTTTTGTTTATCATATAAGATCCAAGTAGAGCCATTCCCCAAGCACCACCCTCTCCTGCCGTTTCCATAACAGACACAGGGACATTAAAAGCAGCTGCCAAGATACTTTGACCAACACCTTCTGTCTTAAACAATCCGCCATGACCTAATACTTCATCCAATTTTACGTTTTCTTCATTTAATAGAATATCCATACCTATTTTCATCGCGCCGAATGCTGTAAATAATTGCACGCGCATGAAATTAGCAAGATTGAAACGACTTCCTGAAGAACGAACAAACAAAGGACGGCCTTCTTCGAAATGGGTCATATGCTCACCTGAAAGATAGCCATATGATAATAGGCCACCTCCATCCTGATCTCCTTGAAGGGCTTGTTTAAATAACGTTTCATATATTTTATTCTTGTCACCTTCAATACCCATTGCACCTAAAAATTCTTCAAATATTCCGATCCATGCATTTAAGTCTGAAGAACAGTTGTTGGAGTGAGCCATCGCTACCAAATTACCTGTAGGTGTTGTGACAAGATCAATTTCAGGATGTACTTTGGACAAATCTTTTTCGAGTACAACCATGGCAAATGCAGATGTCCCGGCAGAAACATTTCCAGTACGTTTTGCTACACTGTTTGTGGCAACCATACCAGTTCCCGCATCACCTTCAGGAGGACAAAGCGGAATACCTGCTTGCAGTTCTCCAGTAACATCGAGAAGCTTGGCTCCTTCTTCTGTTAATACGCCAGCATTTTCCCCAGCTAATAAAACATGAGGCAAAATCTCTTCCAGTTTCCAAGATAAATGCTTGTGAGCAACCAATTCATTAAACTGATTGATCATTGTTTGATTATAATTCTTTGTTTGTAAGTCAATCGGAAAGACACCGGAAGCTTCACCAACACCCAAAACCTTCTGTCCAGTCAATTTCCAGTGAACATAACCTGCTAATGTTGTTAAAAAAGATACGTCATTAATATGTTCTTCCTGATTTAAGATCGCTTGATATAAATGAGCAATACTCCATCTTTGAGGAATTTGATAGTTAAACAGTTCTGTTAATTCCCTCGAAGCATCTCCGGTCATATTGTTACGCCATGTACGGAATGGGACTAAAAGCCTTTCATTTTTGTCAAAAGCCATATACCCATGCATCATCGCACTAAATCCAATAGCACCAACTGTTTGTAAAGTGATGCCATACTGTTGCTTTACATCATTAGCCATCTTTTGAAAGCTGTCTTGAACACCCTTCCAAACTTCCTCTATACTATATGTCCACAGATTATTTACATAACTATTTTCCCATTCATGGCTTCCGGATGCGATTGGTGTATTATCTTCGCCGATTAGAACTGCTTTAATTCGAGTTGATCCAAGTTCAATACCAAGTACTGTCTTACCGCTTTGAATCGCGCTTTTTACATTAAGACTCATTCAAAATTCCTCCAATACATTATCTTTTTAATGAATCGACTATAGTAACCGCTTACACAAACCCGAATAAATATTAATAAACAGAATTGTCATTTCCACATCATTACTACATCAGTTTTCAAGTTTACTAAGCTCCACTTACAATAATCCAAAACCTTGTGCGTATATATATGAAATTATAAGTTTATAATACTATAATTGGTACGTACAATCAACAATGATTTGAATGTATCTTTTTCATGAACCTATAGCAGCACCGATTAAAGGTAGGTTCCAACTATTTTTATTCCAGCTCATACAGTTTATTTTTCTAAACAGCAAAAAAGCCACCTAGAATTAGGCAGCTTCCACAATATATAACTTAAACTTCTACTGTTTCAAAAAACTGTGGTAAATGCTCCTTATGTGCTTCCATCATTTCATCCAAAATCTGTTTCCCCACTTTATCAGATGGTACTAATGGATTTATTGTCATCGCTAATAACGCTGTATCATAGTTTCCTGTTACTGCTGCCTCAGCCGCTACACGTTCAAATGATTTAATTTGCTGGACGAGTCCTCTAACCGCAACAGGTAAATCTCCATTAATGATTGGTTTTGGACCTTCCTTCGTGATAACACAGCTTACTTCCACTGCAGATCCATAAGGAATACTGGCAATTGCTCCATTATTAATGGTGTTAACAGGCTGAATATCTCGTTTATCGTTATAAATAGATGAAATTAAACGAACTGCTGCATCACTGTAATATGCTCCGCCTCGTTCTTCCAATTGAGATGGCTTGATGGATAAATTAGGATCTTTGTACAGCTCAAACAATTCATCTTCTAATTTTTTCACGACTTCCGCTCTAGTTGTGCCTTCTTTAAAGTTTTTCATCTCTTTTTCCAACATTTCATCACTCTTATAATAGTAGAGGTGATATGGACAAGTGAGGGCATTTAATGCACGGATAAATTCCGGCTCCCATCCTTGACCTTCAATGTTTTTAACAAAACTGCTGTTCTCTGGATTTGATAACAGTTCGATTACTTTCTCTTTCACACTTACTCCGTCCAAGTATACATCCAATCCATATACCATATGATTTAAACCGGCAAAATCAATCCGGATACGAGAATGGTCAACATCTAATAGCTTTGCTACTCCCATCTCAATACCGATAGGAACATTACATAAACCTACGATTTTTTTATGATCCGAATAGCGAAGAACAGCTTCAGTTACCATGCCCGCTGGATTTGTAAAGTTGATCAACCAAGCTTCAGGACATAGTTCCTTCATATCTTTGACAATACCCAAAATAACTGGAATTGTACGCAATCCCTTAAAAAGTCCACCAGGCCCATTTGTCTCTTGACCTAACACTCCATGACTCAAAGGAATTCTTTCATCTTTTGCTCTTGCATCCAGTAACCCTACACGAAATTGAGTTGTTACAAAGTCAGCATCTTTTAATGCCTCTTTTCTATCTAACGTTAAATGAACCTCGGTCGGGAGTCCTGCCTTTTCGATCATCCTTTTTGCAAGATTCCCTACGATCTCTAACTTTTCTCTCCCTGCTTCTATATCAACCAACCATAATTCCCTTACAGGCAGTTCATCATATCTTTTAATAAAGCCTTCTACTAATTCAGGAGTATAACTTGAACCTCCGCCAATCGTTGCGATTTTAATTCCCTTACTCATGAACATTCCTCCTAAAATAATGAATTTACAAGACCTATTATAGAGAGGATAAAAGGAATACGATATAGTTTTGAAAGCGCTAGATTTGTTTTTCTCCTAAAGGAATTCGTTTCCTAAAAGTAACACTGTGTTTCTCTTATGAAGTATAATGACAAAAGAAAGTTTACATAAAGGAGAGATGCATTTGTTTACAAATGAAGAAATTGCAACTTTCAATGAACTTGAGATGTTGATTTACAAATACGTTATGCAAAATAAAGAAAAAGTGATATATATGCGTATACGAGATCTTGCTGATGAAGCTCATGTTTCCACTTCTACAATCATGCGTTTTTGCCGGAAAATAAATTGTGAAGGCTTTTCTGAATTTAAAGTAAAACTGAAGTTGGCAATGGATGAAAAAAGTGATATCTCGATCAAAAGCGGTCAGTATGTATTAGCGGAGTTTTTTGAGCGCACTCAAAATGAGAAGTTCATCTCTAAGCTGGAGGATGCTGCAGACACCATCTCTAAAGCTAATCATGTATATTTTATTGGGATCGGCAGTTCAGGGACACTTGCTGAATATGGTGCCAGATACTTCTCGAGCTTAGGTACGTTTTCTACATATTTAAAAGATTGGTATACACCTATTCATGCCAATTTGAATAACAGCATTACGATTGCTTTGTCGGTATCCGGGGAAAATGAGTTTACCCTATCTCATATTCATAAATTAAAAGAAAAGAACAGTAAAATTCTTAGTGTTACAAACAATGCGCAGTCTACAATCGCTAAAATTTCTGATAAAAATGTGTCTTATTATGTGACGGAGGAATTTTTTGAGTCTGCTAATATCACGACTCAGATTCCAGTTATTTTTATACTCGAGGAACTTGCTAGAAGGGTCTATGAGAAGAGTCGGAAGTTGGATTGAGTTTTAATAATAATATGAATATGACACATGGTATAAAATCCCTTTTACTACGAAACAATAATTAGCAAAAAAGGTGGAAATATGGAAGGGTATTCTCATAAAATACAAAATATGAACGATCAATTAGCAAAATTGCACCAAAGAGGAGCTTGTAAATGGATAAATTCCTACATAATTTAGACTTAGGAGCAGAAGGTCTTTGGTTTCCCGTAACAATAAGTATTATATTAGTATCATTCGTTTTATTACTTCCTAAAAAAAATATTTCTTGGAGAGAAATATATATTACTTTTGGTATTGTAGGACTTGTTACTTGGATTAGCGATGCCATAATTGCCAGAGCATTGGATCTTATAGATTTAGGCGATCCTAATAAAGGTGGAATTGGAGATATTCTCTCGTATACATTTATACCAACTTCACTTGCCATATTGTTTTTAAATTACTATACAAAAGAAAACAAATGGAAGTTATCTATCCTTTTCTCAGTTATTTCATTTTTGATAGAAGTTGGAATGGCCTACTTTGGATACATGAAGTACACTGGATGGAGTATGGTTATTTCTCTCGTAGTTTTTATTACTGCCTTTGCTTTCTTTTTACCACTTCACTTAAAAATAATAAAAAAATGAAGAATAACCAATGTCAGTGTTTGAAGTTTAATGATTAAAAGTAATATGAACGGTTTTTGATAGATTGACCTTAATTACCCATTAACAATTTTCCAATATTTTATGTAGGCAATTACCTTACTAGCTTTAGTAATTGAATATTATGTTCATCTTTCGATAATAATTCTCTTTTTGATAATTCCTGCTCGATTAAAAAAATAAAATATTGATCAAGGTCTAATGAATTAGCTTTTACATAAGAAGATATTAGAATGTCATTACTTAATTTGTTAAGCATTTTTTTCCACCTCATGTACTAATTTTAAATAAGAATTAATTCACCATTTATTTTAATCAACGAAAAACTGTATTTTGCAATAGAAAAGTGCAGAAAAATGCAAAGAAAAGTACAGAGGTTTGTCACCCGAATTACTTTTCTTTATTTTCTTTTAGATAATGCATTCGTTAAGCGATAACTCTCTCCTTGATACGAGATGATATGTGCATGATGAATCAACCGGTCTACCAATGCTGCGGTCAACCTAGAGTCTGTGAATATCCTGTTCCATTGACTGAACTCTAAATTTGACGTGATTATTAAACTTTTTTGCTCGTAGAATTCAGAGATAAGTTGGAAGAGAAGCTCAGATCCCTCTTTACTAAACGGCAGGTAGCCCATTTCATCTAGGA
>NZ_JAEK01000022.1 GCF_000518865.1 Bacillus sp. J37
ACTTTAAGGATGAAGTGGAATATAAAGGTTGTAAGAGTTTAGGAGAATTAAAGCACGTGGTGAATGCTTATATGAAGGAATATAATCATCACCGATATCAATGGGGATTAAACAAGATGACTCCAGATCAATACCGAAGTCATCTGTTGGCAGCATAAGTCCCTTTATTAAACTGTCCATTTTATAGGTTATAGTTCACAGGTTCCTCGTCCCATCGGGACGAGGAACCTGTCCCCGTGGTCCGTTACATGAAAATAACTCATATGGAGATACTAGTAGTAATGCAATGAGAGGAGGTTAACAATGGGACAACAACATCGTTTTCGTGTAGGACAAAAAGCCCCTAACAATGGTATTTATGTAGAAATAGGTGAAACTGGAGACAATGTGAAAAATCCTGGTCAAATTAAATTGAAGGCCGGAGACCGTTTCCCGGAAACAGCTAACCATAACCGTCAATGGACATATAAACGTAAGCCTTAATAGATGAAGAAACAAAAAAACCTACTGTTAAAAGTAGGTTTTTTTGTTTTTTAGTCGAATCATTTTTAGTACTTAGGTTTTTTAATGATGATCATGCTTAGCTACAGGCTCGTTAGGAATAACCTCAGCAATAATGAAAATGACAACGATTGCAATCACAGATAAAATTGTCGCAGTCATAAAATCATAATGACCACCTGTCATATTATTTACTACATATGACGCCATGTGAATTAATAAAAAGCCCCAAAAAAATGTCCAAAAGAAACGCAAACCATTCACCTCTATTTCCAGACGAGTTCTTATTATATATTATCACAAAATATTTCAAGTTTAAAAGAACCTTTTTAAATTGTTCATAAACTCTCCATAACCTGCATGAAATAATAAAACTAAAGGAAATTCTCAAGGGTGAAATTCAATCGAAATGTTGGAAAAATCTGTTAGAGGTACTTTCACTTTGATGTGTCCATATTTGCAACAAACGTGATACAATCCCATTCTTTTTAAAAAGTTAGACATACATTATAGAGAAATAAAATGACATTGAAGAGAAAGGTGGTGGGCAAGTGATGACGATAACGGAACGCTTTTTTCAGATTGAGACAGAATGGAATGTAATACATTTACCATTTAAACCAAATGGGTTTGGAATATTAATCATTGGTGATCGTTCAGATTTTGTTGATGAAACCTCCAGTTTTTGGCACCAACATTATGGGAGAAATCAATTAATCTCTGATTTAATGAAGCAGGGCTACACACTCTTTCATTCGAATCTTTATGGAAACCACTGGGGCAGCCCTCGTTCAGTCACAATGGCGAAACAGTTATACCATTTAGTCATGAAAAAAGAGATCTTAAATCAACGAATCCATTTATTGATCGATGGAATGGGTGGGTTAACAGGGTTACAATTAATGCAGGAAATACCTGAAAAGATTCGTTCTGTCGCCATGATGAATCCTTGCCTTGACCTCCAAGCCCATCTTGAAAATGAAAAAGAGCATAAATTTTTTTATAAACGATTAATTAAGGAAATTTCGGCAGCATATGGTGTTGATCCCAGAATCGTTTCATCTCTAAATCTTCCAACACTAAACACAATTTCTAATATACCTGTGAGAATTTGGCAAAAAACGAATAGTACGGTCTATTCTCCACAGGATCACATTAAAAAATATGAGGAAATGCGAAACAAAGCTGAATATCCTATTCAATTAATTTATCATCTTGGTGACAATTTATATCGTATAAATCAATCAATCATAAGGTTCTTTAAAGAAAATGAAAAAGTGTTATAACGTTAGAAAAGCTTAGGTTTTCAAAAACTAAGCTTTTTTATTTGATATATGATCTCATGTTAAGAGGCGACGAGGCTCGGCATTCTGTCAAAGGGAATACTAAATGAAGGACCTTTTGCATATTGTAAAATATCGTCCTTAAGGAGGTAATTCAAGATATGCAAGTGATGGTGTTTGGGGCACAGTCACACATTGGGTTTGCGATTTGTGAAAAGTTTCTTGAGGAGGGAATTGAAGTATGTGGAATTTTTTTAGACTCTTCCTCAAAAATGAAAAAGCTTCTACTAGAAGAAAGAATGTTGTTGATTGGAAGAAATGCTTTATTTCATGAATTAACATTAGACCATGAATGGAGAAACAAAGAAGCTACCCATGTCATTTATTGTAAAGAAAAAAGTCATCATCAAGACCAGTTATGTTTTGAGAAATCTGTTGGGACAGCAGTTGATACAAGGAGCCATTACTTTTATGTAGTTCCTGATGCCAGACAGATTGAAGAAGACGATCAGTATGTTACGTCAACACTGGAATCTTATACGCTCTTTAAGTTAACGCGGCTTTATGGACCATTTCAACCACCGGAAGAAAAAATTCATCAACACTTAAAATCTTGTGTGTCAGGTCAGAAAAATACACTTATTATTAAAGAGCCAACTATATATATTACAGATGCTGCTGAAACAATTGTTGAGATCATAGAAAAAGGTGATTATCAAAAAGTGTATAGGTTTTTATGTGAACAGAAGGACGAAACAATTGAATCAGTTTCAGTTGAGGTAAAAATAAATGCAAAAGAAACTGAATCAGGTGGACACCGTATCATAAACAAAACATCCATGGAAAAGGGATTATTGGAACAGGTTTCCTGTATTAAAATGTATAGAGAAATCTACGGTATTGATAGTTAGTGCTTGAACAAATAAATCATGAAAGGATAAAATAAAAGCGAAGGAAAAAGTATACAAGGAAGTGGTTGCCCATGTACTTAAAGCTAGGTTCTGTTCTTATTATTCTTCTTTCGCTTTTGGGTTGTGGACAACCTGTAGCTTCGGGGGAACTCGAAAAGGTTGGTTTACTTGTTACAGAAACAATTGATGAAAAGGTTTGGGGAACAAAAGGCTACAAAGGTTTGTTGAAGATTCAATCGGAATTAAATGTTGACGTATATTACAAAGAAGGCATGAATGATGAGGCAGATATACGTGAAGCAATCGAAGAATTTCATAACAATGGTGTAAATCTCATTTTTGGACATGGAAGTGAATTTACAAATTATTTCAACGAGATAAGTAGTGAATACCCGGACATTCACTTTGTTGTTTTTAACGGAGAAGCCAATGGTGAAAATGTAACAAGTTTGAATTTCGATTCAAATGCAATGGGTTTTTTTGGTGGGATGGTAGCAGGAGAAATGACAAAGACGAACAAAGTTGCAGTTTTAGCAGCTTTTGAATGGCAGCCTGAAGTTGATGGCTTTTTCGAGGGTGCTTACTATCAAAATGAAAATGTGGAAGTAGATATCCAATATGTACAAGATTGGAACAATACGGATATTGCGTTAACTCTACTTGATCAAATGATCGAAGATGGAGTAGACATTGTTTATGTAGCTGGCGATGGATATAATATAGCTGTGATTGAAAAGTTAAAAGAAGAAGGGCTATATGCAATCGGCTTTGTTTCAGATCAATCTGACCTGGGAAAAGGTACAGTGTTAACAAGTACAGTTCAACATGTTGATAAATTGTACGAAGTTGTCGCAAAGGAATTTGATAATGGAAAACTGGAAAATGGGGAACTCTATTATGATTTTAAAGACGGAGTGATTTCATTAGGTACCTTTAGTCCTCTGGTCAACGACGAATTCAAATCAACTGTTATGGAATCAATCAAAGAGTATAAGGAAACAGGACTCTTACCTAATCAACTATAATAATCAATAAAAGGAGTGAAGAAAATGGAACAACATCCAAAAACAATGGAATTTATGCAAATTGCTATGAAGTACTTACCTGAAGCAAAGCAAAAGCTTGAAGGCTCAGGAATTGAATTATCAATGGAAACCATCCAACCAATGCTTGAACTATTTACAAAAGTTATGGGAGAAGCATATGAGCTAGGGAAAAAGGATGCTGAGTAAACACAAAAGCGCAAGCGCCTTGAACAGCCTAGGGCAAATAAGACGATTTAGAATAGAAGGCGATCTTTGCCTTCAATTTAAATTGCTAGACCCTAGAGGCTAGGCCTGGCAATCTAAGAACGCGACGTCAATAACAAAAGACTGCACTTGAACGTCCTGTGCTTCGGAGCTGGATGTCGCGCACTTATCCAAAGTTAAGTAAAAAACAAAGGCTGCCAATCAGGTAGCCTTTATTTCATTTTCTTTTTTATATAATCAACAATTGGTCCAAATTCTTTTAAAACCGGTTTAAGATTTTCTAATGAACCCATAATATCATCAATCTGCTCCATTAAGGTAAAGTAGTTCACCTCATTATTTTGTTCTTCTACTTGTTTTTCTTGAGAATTGTGTTGTTCTCTGTATTTATTGGGAACCCTATTTCCGAACATAAGTTGTGTAAATCGGTCGGATGGAGGAGTGGCTTCGGTTTCCTTTTCTATAGTTTCTGACAGTGAATCTGAGTCAATCCGTTCTTCATCTTTTTCGTCATAAGACATGTCTTACACCTCCTTTGTGTTTGGTCGCGATACATATCTATTACTAGTTTATGAATGGGAATGTAGCAAGGTCTAGACATGTGTACTAAAACATTAATATTGAAAAAAAAAAGTGAATAAGATAAAATTAGTACCAAGTCATAATAATTGATATAAAAATGCAATTTCCAATAATAAAGATAAATGAAAAGACAATGTAGTGAAGAATTAATGGATAAAAGGGGCTGTACAAATGAATGCAGGGATAATTGGTATCGGTCGATACACACCTGAAAAAGTTGTTACAAACGCAGATTTAGAAAAAGTTATGGATACATCTGATGAGTGGATTAGAACAAGAACCGGCATAGAAGAACGCCGCATTGCAGATGATTCAATAGATACATCACATATGGCAACTTTTGCTTCGGAAAAAGCATTAAAGGATGCGGGGATTTCAGCAGAGGATTTAGATCTGATTTTAGTTGCAACTGTAACTCCTGATCAGCCGTTTCCTACTGTTGCATGTATGCTACAAGAGAAATTAGGAGCAAAAAAGGCAGCTGCAATGGATATTAGTGCCGCTTGTGCAGGTTTTATGTATGGAATGGTTACAGCTAAACAATTCGTTGAGTCAGGTACTTATAAAAATGTATTAGTAGTTGGAGTTGAAAAACTATCAAAAATTACCGACTGGGATGACCGTAATACGGCAGTTCTTTTTGGAGACGGTGCCGGTGCAGCAGTCATTGGCCCAGTAAGTGAAGGAAAAGGAATTCTATCCTTTGAATTAGGTGCGGACGGCACAGGCGGGAAGCATCTGTATCAAGATGAATACATCATTATGAATGGTCGTGAAGTATTTAAATTCGCTGTTAGACAAATGGGTGAATCCAGTGTGAACGTGCTGGAAAAAGCAGGTTTAACAAAAGAAGATGTAGACTTTTTAATCCCGCATCAGGCAAACATCCGAATCATGGAAGCGGCAAGAGAGCGTTTAGAGCTTCCAGTTGAAAAAATGTCTAAAACCGTGCATAAATATGGAAATACTTCAGCAGCATCCATTCCGATTTCTTTAGTAGAAGAAGTAGAAGCAGGAAAAATTAAAGATGGAGACTTAATTGTAATGGTCGGTTTCGGAGGAGGACTTACATGGGGAGCAATTGCTCTTCGTTGGGGTCGATGAGAAAAAAAGAATGAGGTGAATCATCATGGAAAAAAAGCGAGTAGTAGTAACAGGATTGGGTGCAGTAACTCCGATTGGCAATGATGTAGAAACAGCTTGGCAAAATGCAATTAACGGGGTTTCAGGTGTTGGACCAATCACTAGAATAGATTCAGAGCCATACGCAGCAAAAGTAGCAGCAGAGCTTAAAGACTTTGATGTAGAACAATTTATGGATAAAAAAGACGCAAGAAAAATGGACCGCTTTACTCAATATGCAGTAGCAGCATCCTTCATGGCTGTAAAAGACGCAAATCTTGAAATCACAGATGATATCGCTCCGCGTGTTGGAGTTTGGATCGGTTCTGGTATCGGCGGAATGGAAACTTTCGAACAGCAACATAAAACACTTTTAGAAAAAGGTCCCAGACGAGTAAGTCCATTCTTCGTACCAATGCTTATCCCGGATATGGCAACCGGTCAAGTTTCAATTGCTTTAGGAGCAAAAGGTTTTAACTCTTGTACAGTAACAGCTTGTGCAACAGGAACAAACTCAATTGGAGATGCTTTTCGAGTTATTGAACGAGGAGAAGCAGATGTGATGATTTCGGGTGGAGCAGAAGCACCTCTTACTGAAATGTCATTTGCAGGATTTACTGCTAATAAAGCATTGTCAACAAACCCGGATCCTAAAACAGCAAGCCGCCCATTTGACCAAGATCGCGATGGTTTTGTTATGGGTGAGGGAGCAGGAATTGTTGTTCTTGAGGAATTAGAGCATGCTTTAGCACGAGGAGCAAAAATATATGCTGAAATTGTAGGATACGGAGCAACAGGTGATGCCTACCATATAACAGCACCTGCACCAGGTGGTGAGGGTGGATCAAGAGCGATGCGTATGGCAGTTGAAGGTAGCGGCCTATCAGTTAATGATATTGATTATATTAATGCTCATGGTACAAGTACCCCTTACAATGATAAGTTTGAAACACTAGCAATAAAAGAGGTATTTGGAGAACATGCTAAAAAATTAGCAATAAGTTCAACTAAATCAATGACAGGTCATCTTCTAGGTGCAGCAGGTGGAGTCGAGGCTATTTTTAGTGTTTTGGCGATTAAAGAAGGTATCATTCCGCCGACGATTAATTTACAAACTCCAGATCCTGAATGTGATCTAGATTATGTTCCGAATAAAGCTCGTAAACAGGAAGTAAGAGCTGCTCTAAGTAACTCTTTAGGATTTGGCGGACATAACGCAACGATTATTTTTAAGAAATATAATGCTTAATTTTTATAACCCGACAGTTATGTCGGGTTTATTTTTTGTGAAAACAGTTTAATTAATAATGTAGTGGCAAATTAACAAATAGGTAACTTTCATCAAGAACAGTTCTTCCTTCAATTCATAGAATACATATGAAGGAGAGATGTTCATCATGAGTTTCATTAATACGATTGATTGGCTAAAGAATACACCACAGCAACTAAATATTTGCGAAAAGTTAGTTCCATATTTTAATAATATGAATAAAAGAGAAATTGCTTCCTATCTACATTCATTTGGGATGTATAAGCACCCTGGAGACATTGAGCAATGGATTGAACAGATGAAAGAAAAGCAAATGGGCTTTTATGTTAAAAAGTTAGAAAAGAGATATAAGCTTGAATGGAACGGACCGGATGTACCGATCTTTATGTTACCAATAGATCAAGCCAATCGGAAAATAGAGAAAGAATACCGGGGGAGATCTGGGTTAGCTTTTCATAACAAATTATTCTTATTTCTTTCAAAAGACGTACATAAAGACGATATTGAGTCTTTATTTTTACACGAGTATCACCATGTTTGCCGGCTGGCTTCTGTCACAAAAGCTGAAGATACGTTTACGATAATAGATACAGTTATAATGGAAGGTTTAGCAGAAAATGCGGTTAGGGAACTGGCGGGCGAACAGGCTGTGTCGAATTGGACGAAATTATATGATTCAGACCAATGTGAAAGATTTTATGAGCGAATGATTCTACCGCATAAAGAGATGACAAGGGAAAGTCCAAAATTTTCCCAGCTCATGTACGGAACTGGTTTTTATCCAAATATGCTGGGGTATTCTGTAGGATATCATATTGTAAAAACATTGATGGATAAAACAGGACTGAAGACAAAGCAGATGTTAGGTATGCCGTCTGAAAAAATACTGGAAAAGTATTCGGATGTAAAGAAATCATCATAAAAAGAAGCCTAATTTCATACAATGTGTTAGGACATGTTCAAACATCTGAAAAAACTATGCATAATCTTCATTGATTGGAATAAATTCTCTGAAATTTGCCTATACTGTTTGACAAATGGTACTGAAGTGAGGGGTTTTTATATGTTATTTCTTCATGATGTTTGGGTAAATTGGTTTGAAGGTGAAGAGAATGGATACAATGTCTGTCATTTTCATGAATGGAGAAAAGATGACAGTGTTGAACTCCTTGATCAGGTTCCTCTATTAAAGGTAAATTCCATGCTATTCGACTACATAGAAAACAACTTATCGGAGTTACCACCTGGTCTATTAAAAGATATTTTTCAAAAGGCTTATATTCGTAAAAATCATGAGCGAATCCAACTTGATTATTGTTTTGTTGTGACAGATGGAATAGGAATTTTAGCAGTTGATACAATTGGCTATACCATTCCAATTCGAAAAAGCAGAATTATCCCAAGACAAGAACAATTGGTATTTGAAATGGTGAAGGATATTGAGCCTGAATCATATTCAACAGAAATTATAAAAGAAGAATCAAACAAGGAATATCATATTTTGTCTTTAGCACCACAATATATGAGAGGCTTGACAAGAAAAGAACGCCAATTAAAGCAATTGTTATTTATGGCGCTTGATCAGCTGCTGGCGACGAAAAATGCTGCTGAAGTTAAGTACTGGTATACTGAATGGAACCCTACAAAATATGAGGATATTCAGCAAAGAGAATTTGATGAAGTATGGAATCAGCTCTATGAAGAAACATTAAACGGTTGGTCTCCAAAGCATATTCAGCTATGTGAACGCCTAATAAAAGGACAACCCTTTTTTGAAAAGCTTTGGGATATGGAGCATGAATCAAAGGTTAATTGATTTGGACAAGCTAAATAGTAAAAAACGATGTGATTGGCTCACATCGTTTTTTAGGTTTTGCAGGACTTGCAAAAAAAACATGGAATTTGCAAGAATAAATAGGATACTGCAAAAATAAGCATGAATTTGCAACAAAGCGGACAATTTTGCAAAATTATATATAAACTTGCAAAATTGAGTTTGAAAGTAACTTTTTTACTTACGTTTACGACCTAGTCCCATGGCATTTTCCATTTTCTTTAATGTGCGGCTTGCAACTGCATTTGCCTTTTCTGCACCTTTATCAAGGATTTGATCCAATTCATCTGACTCCATCAGCTGGTAATACTTATCTTGAATGGGTTTTAATGCATTTACAACAACCTCAGCTACATCTGTTTTGAAATCCCCGTATCCTTTTCCTTCATATTTTGCTTCAATTTGTTCAATCGGTTCATTTGTTAAAATAGAATAAATCGATAAAAGGTTTGAAATACCAGGCTTGTTTTCTTTGTCGTATTTTACAATTCCTTCCGAATCTGTGACAGCACTTTTAATTTTTTTCTCAATTTGTTTAGGATCATCTAAAAGGGTGATAAATGCTTTTTGATTCGCGTCTGATTTACTCATTTTTTTTGTCGGATCCACAAGTGACATAATGCGAGCGCCAACTTTTGGAATACGCACCTCAGGGATAGTAAGAACATCATTATATTTTTTATTAAAACGTTCTGCCAAATCTCTGGTTAACTCTAGATGTTGTTTTTGATCTTCGCCTACTGGTACTAGGTCAGTGTTATAAAGAAGGATATCTGCTGCCATTAGTGGTGGATATGTGAGTAATCCGGCAGAAACAGCTTCCTTTCCATGTGATTTATCTTTGAATTGAGTCATTCTTTCTAATTCTCCGATATAAGAAACACATTGTAACATCCATCCTGCTTGTGCATGGGCAGGTACCTCAGATTGAATAAATAATGTGACTTTGTCAGGGTCTAAACCAACAGCAAGATAGAGTGCTGCAAGACTTCTAATGTTTTTCCTTAAAGCTAATCGGTCCTGTGGAACGGTAATTGCATGTTGATCAACGATACAGAAATAACAATTGTACTCATCTTGTAAATCAACAAATTGTTTTAATGCACCAATATAATTTCCTAATGTAACGGAACCACTTGGTTGTATTCCTGAAAAAATTGTTTTCATAAGACCCTCCTGAATATAAGTGAAATGTATAAAAATAAACACAAAAAAGGCCCACTCGCCCCAAAGATAGGGACGATGGACCGCGGTACCACCCTAATTATTTCTTAAAAGAAATCACTCTATTCTTTAACGCAAGATTACGTCTGCACGTACTAAATTTCTGCACAGAAGCTCAGAAGTCCATTCCATATCGGTTATTACCTGTTTGCACCAACCACAGGCTCTCTAAAAAATGCACCATATATGTACTACTCTTCATCATAGCCGATTATTTTTATATCTTTAAAGTATAAGGAAATAATACATAGACCTCCGTTATTCTTGGCTGTAAGAAGTCGTGTTTTTCTAATTATATGAAATCATGTATGCATTTGCAAATTTTATATGTTTTAAATGTAATAATAAAGAACTGTTCCGATCACTACAATGATCGTCATAACTAACCCACTAGTTAAAAAAGGTGAATGATCAAATGTTAATAGCTCAGAAACTGGCGTCATTTCATTCACTTCTTGTTTTGAAAGCTCCTTCCCCTTAGAAACAAACATTCTTCTAAAGCCATATGTTATACCGTCAAAGAAACCACCTTTTACTGTGATTGTAAAGAAAGAAATAAATAAGAGTCCCATAGCGAAAAAGAAGGAAATATTTATAAAAGATAAAATAGTTATTTTTTGGTAAATGGTAAAAGACAGTAAGATTGTTAAACATAATGACACAATAATGAGTGTAACAGATCGATTAATGCGCAATTTCTTTCACTCTTTTCTTGTTAAAATATTTTTGCATCTATTATATCAAATGAAAGGAGGAGGGAAAAAACAAGTGAAGTTATTGTAGAAATATTTATTAGATGCAAATGTATAAATTATATAAATTTATTCGTCATATTTCTACATTTTCTACAAAAAATGTTTGTAAGATTTTGTAACCCTTTCCAATTCAACGCGTTAAAGCGTTGTGAAGAAATTGAGTGAAAAATTAGGAAAATTCAAATGGTGAAATGTAGGTCTTTTTACCTATTTTTCATTCGAATTTCATTAATATTATTGCATTTGTGTAAATTTTATTAAAAAAATAAATGCACAATTTACTGAATACTTGTATAATAATCCGTGTAAAGAAACTTGTTCAAAATAAAGGGAGGTCAAATTTGTGAAAAAGTCGAAATATTTTCTACTTTTAGCATTATCGCTTGTACTAAGTATGTTCTTAGCTGCATGTAATGGTGGCGGAGATACTGGTAAAGAGACAGATACAGGCGGAGATGAAGGTACAGCAGAGCAAAAAATTACTGCTCTAGAGTCACAGGCAATTCCATCAATGGATAGTGTAATGGCTCAAGATACAGTTAGTTTCACTACAATGAATAACGTAATGGAAGGTTTATACCGTTTAGATCCAAACCAGGAAGTTGTTGAAGGTATGGCTGAAGGTGAACCGGAAGTTAGTGAAGATGGTACAGTTTATACATTTAAATTAAGAGATGCGAAATGGTCAAATGGCGACCCTGTTACAGCCAATGATTTCGTGTATGCATGGCAACGTGCGATTGATCCTGCAAACGCATCCCCTTATGGTCCATATATGATGGATGGCAAAATTAAAGGTGCAGCTGAAATTTCTGCAGCTGGTGCAGAGAAAAAAGAATACGATCTTAACACTCTAGGTGTTAAAGCACTTGATGATAAAACACTTGAAGTAACATTAGAAAGACCAATTCCATATTTCCAATCTTTAATGGCGTTCCCAACGTTCTATCCACAAAATCAAAAATTTGTTGAAGAACAAGGTGACAATTACGCGAAAACTGCGGAAAACCTAGTTTATAACGGACCATTCGTTTTATCTGACTGGGGCGGAAGCACAGCATCTGAATGGACTTACACAAAAAATGAAGATTATTGGGATGCAGAAACAGTTAAATTAGAAACTGTTCAATGGAATGTATTAAAAGATTCTCAAGCATCTGCAAATGCTTTTGAAACTGGTGAAGCAGATGTAACTGGAAAACTTTCTTCTGACATCGTTCCTCAATATGAAGGCGATGACAGAATGGTAAAATGGTTAGAACCAACAATCTTCTGGTTGAAATTTAACCAAAAAGAAAATGAAGCTCTAAAAAATCCGGATATTCGTAAAGCTCTTGCACAAGCAATTAACAAAGAAGACTTTGTTAACAGTGTATTAAACAATGGTTCAATCATTGCAAACTATGCTGTTCCAAGTGAGTTTGTTAAAAACGAAGAAACTGGTAAAGACTTCCGTGAAATTAATGGAAACGAATTATTACCATATGATGTAGATGCTGCAAAAGCAGCATGGGAAAAAGGTTTAGCGGCCCTTGGTACGGATACAGTTGAAGTAAGATACTTAGGTGATGATACTGAAAGTGCTAAGAAAGTGGCAGAATACGTTAAAAATCAATTAGAAACAAATCTTCCTGGTCTTACGATTAAAGTTGAAAGTGTTCCATTCAGCGTTCGTTTAGATCGTGAAAACTCTCAGGATTATGATATTCAAATGGCTGGTTGGGGTCCTGACTACCTGGATCCAATGACTTTCTCTGACCTATGGTTAACAGGCGGAGGAAACAACAAAATGGATTACTCTAATGAAAAGTATGATCAGTTAGTTAAAGATGCTCAAACGACTTTAGCTCAAAAACCTGTAGAGCGTTATGAAGCTCTTGCTGAGGCTGAAAGAATCTTACTTGAAGAAGATGCTGCGATTGCTCCTATGTATCAACGTTCTTCTAACGTGTTAGTAAATGAGAATGTTGAAGGATTTACTTACCACTTAGTAGGACCAGAATATAGCTACAAATGGGCATCTGTAAAATAAGTATTGATTTATTTAGTACTTTTTGATTATAGTGATAATTGATGTAAAGAGAGAGTATATTGAATATCGATATACTCTCTTTTCCCTTGTTGGGAAATTGTCGAACTTTGTAGAATATTTAATTTATTTAGGAGGTGCACTCATATGGCGAAATACTTAACTCAACGTGTTATTTATATGGTCATTACACTTTTATTAATTGCCACGTTTACTTTTTTCCTCATGAAAATTATTCCAGGTACACCTTTTACAAATGCTAGTAAATTGTCAGAGACACAGCTAACGATTATGAAAGATAAATATGGTCTAGATGAACCCGTACCGGTTCAATATATGAACTATATGGTGAATATGCTTAAAGGTGATTTAGGTGTTTCCTTTCAATTCAATAATGTAGGTGTCACTGAAATACTTGTGGATAGCATAGGTCCATCAGCGACACTCGGATTTCAGGCCATTCTTTTCGGAACCTTTTTTGGTATTATCTTAGGTGTCATTTCAGCATTAAGACAAAATACTTGGGTTGATTATAGTGCAACATTTTTAGCAGTACTTGGTAAATCAATCCCTTCATTTGTTTTTGCGGGACTATTGCAATATTATATTGCCGTAAAATTAGGTTGGTTTCCGGTTGCATTTTGGAAAGGCCCGGAATACACGGTATTGCCTACAATTGCATTAGCTATGTTCCCGATTGCAACAGCAGCAAGGTTTGTGAGAACCGAAATGGTAGAGGTTTTAGAATCAGATTACATTACACTTGCTAAAGCTAAGGGTGCAAGCTGGTTTGAAATTGCATTTAAACATGCCTTAAGAAATGCGTTAATTCCAGTAGTAACTGTTTTAGGACCGTTGGTTGTTAGTTTAATGACCGGTTCTCTTGTTATTGAAAAAATATTTGGTATTCCGGGACTAGGTGAGCAATTCGTGAAGTCAATTACAGTAAACGACTACCCGGTAAT
This sequence comes from Bacillus sp. J37, assembly GCF_000518865.1. Taxonomy (GTDB): domain Bacteria; phylum Bacillota; class Bacilli; order Bacillales; family Bacillaceae; genus Metabacillus. Next base: position 13,727 of record NZ_JAEK01000022.1, read on the forward strand.
TATGGGTACAACAATCCTATTTGCGGTTCTGTTTGTTGTCGTTATCTTAATTGTAGATCTACTGTATGGAATCATTGATCCGCGGATTCGTTTAGCGGGAGGTAAAAAATAATGGCACATGAGAAAATTTCAAAAGATTTGTTTAAACCCGCTCATATCGATTCAGCGAAAAGTGAAGAAATTTCCAAGCCAAGTCTTAATTATTGGCAGGATGCATGGTTGCGAGTTAGAAAAAACAAAGGAGCAATTGTCAGCTTAATTGTTCTAGCACTACTAACAATCATGGCTATTGTTGGACCACATATAAATGGTCATGGTTATGATGATCAAAATCTTAAACATTCGAACTTACCCCCAAGAATTCAGGGGCTTGAGAATATTAGCTGGTTACCATTTGATGGGGACTTAACTAGAAAAAACGGTGATGTTTATAATGCCTATGAACAAAAAAAGGTGGATGAATATTACTGGTTAGGGACAGACAGTCTTGGTCGTGATTTATTTACGCGTGTATGGAAAGGTACACAAGTATCATTATATATTGCGGTATTAGCTGCTGTTATTGATATGGTTATTGGTGTTTTATATGGTGCCATTTCCGGATTTGTCGGCGGCCGCACTGATAATGTTATGCAACGGATTACAGAAATATTAGTAGGAATTCCAAACCTTGTTGTTGTTATCCTCATGATTATTGTGTTGGATCCAGGTATTTTATCGATTACAATCGCCTTAACCATTACAGGTTGGGTTGGAATGGCGAGGGTTGTCCGTGCCCAGGTCATGAAATTAAAACAACAGGAATATGTTTTAGCAGCTAGAACATTAGGTTTGTCAAATGGAAAGATTATTTGGAAGCATCTTTTACCAAACTTAGCTGGTGTAATTATCATCAACACAATGTTTACCATTCCAAGTGCCATTTTCTTCGAAGCCTTTTTAAGCTTCATTGGACTGGGATTACAGCCGCCGTTGGCTTCTTTAGGTACACTGATTGATGACGGGTTTAAAGTACTTCAGCTATACCCTTATCAAATGATCATACCGGCAATTATTATCAGTTTAATTATGATCTGCTTTAATATGATTGCAGATGGACTACGCGATGCTTTAGATCCGAAAATGCGTGACTAGAAAAGGTAGGTGAACCCGAAAATGGATAAAATCTTAGAAGTGAAAGACTTGCACATTTCATTCCACACGTTTGCTGGAGAAGTACAGGCAATTCGTGGAGTTAATTTTGATTTGTTTAAAGGGGAGACTTTAGCAATTGTAGGTGAATCCGGTTCAGGAAAATCAGTTACGACAAAAGCAATTATGCGTTTGCTTCCCGAAACAAATTCAGACATTAAACAAGGTAAGATACTTTTTGAAGGAAAAGATCTAGCAAAAGAATCAAATAAAAATATGCAAAAAATTCGTGGGAAAGATATCTCGATGATTTTCCAAGATCCAATGACGTCATTAAATCCAACAATGAAAATTGGAAAGCAGATTATGGAACCGATTATTAAACATCAAAAACTAAGTAAATCAGCTGCGAAAGAACGTGCAATTGATATATTAAAGCTTGTAGGAATTCCTAAACCTGAAGAGCGTTTTAATCAATATCCACATCAATTTTCCGGTGGGATGAGACAAAGGGTTGTGATCGCGATTGCTCTTGCATGTAACCCGAAGGTTCTGATTGCTGATGAACCGACTACTGCATTAGATGTGACAATCCAAGCTCAAATTCTTGAATTAATGAAGGAATTACAAAAGAAAATTAATACATCCATTATATTCATCACCCATGATTTAGGTGTTGTAGCAAATGTAGCTGATCGTGTTGCCGTGATGTATGGTGGGAAAATTGTTGAAACCGGAACAGTTGATGAAGTTTTCTACAATCCTCAGCACCCATATACATGGGGATTAATAAGTTCAATGCCAAGCCTTGATACTAAGGAAGAGGAATTATACGCAATTCCAGGTACTCCGCCTGATCTATTACACCCGCCTAAGGGTGATGCGTTTGCACCTCGTAATGAATATGCAATGCAAATTGATCTTGAGGAGCAACCTCCTATGTTCAAAGTATCTGATACACATTATGCTGCAACATGGTTACTCCATCCGGATGCTCCTAAGGTTGAACCGCCACTAGCAGTAAAAAGGCGTCAGCGTCAATTCCCTGACAAAAAAGGGGGGAACTAAAATGGAAACAACAGAAAAGTTATTAGAGATTAAAAATTTAAAGCAATACTTTAATATTGGTAAGCCTAATGAAGTAAAAGCGGTAGATAATGTTTCGTTTGATATTTTTAAAGGGGAAACATTAGGATTAGTTGGAGAGTCCGGGTGTGGAAAGTCTACTACTGGCCGAACAATTATCAGATTATATGATGCTACTGACGGTGAGGTTCTATTCAACGGAGTAAATGTACATGGGAAAAAATCCCGTTCACAATTAAAAGAATTTAACCGAAAAATGCAAATGATCTTTCAGGATCCCCAAGCGTCTTTAAACCCAAGAATGAAGGTTTCAGATATTATTGCCGAAGGTATTGACATTCACGGTCTTGCAAAAACGAAAAAAGAACGAATGGACAGAGTCATTGAATTACTTGAAACAGTTGGTTTAAATAAAGAGCACGCAAACCGTTATCCTCATGAATTTAGTGGCGGGCAGCGTCAACGGATCGGAATCGCTCGTGCACTTGCAGTAGAGCCTGAATTCATTATTGCCGATGAACCAATTTCTGCACTTGATGTATCGATTCAAGCACAGGTTGTTAATTTAATGAAAAAACTTCAAAAAGAAAAAGGCTTAACATATTTATTTATTGCCCATGATTTATCAATGGTGAAATATATAAGTGATCGTATTGGTGTTATGTACTTTGGAAAGCTTGTGGAATTGGCCAGTGCAGAAGAACTCTACAACAATCCAATTCACCCTTACACACAATCTTTACTATCAGCAATTCCACTTCCTGATCCGGACTATGAGCGCACCCGTGTTAGAAAGACATATTCTCCTAGTCAACATAATTATCAACCAGGTGATGAAGTTGAATTCAGAGAAGTAAAACCAGGACACTTTGTCATGTGTTCACAAGCGGAATTTGAAAAATATAAAAAAGAACATGCTTAATGATTTTGTAAAGAGATTACCTAAGGTAGTCTCTTTTTTATATTCGTGAAAATTGTTGCTAAAGTATTAAGTGTTGTGCAGGGTTGATTGAAGCTCCAGGATGCTCGCTTTCCGTGGGGCGTGCGGTGAGCCTCCTCGCCGCTTTGCGTCTGCGGGGTCTCACCTGCCACGCATCTCCCACAGGAGTCTCACACCTTCCGCTTCAATCAACTTAAATAGTTTTACTCAAAGATGAAGCTTAAAGCCAAGAAAAATTTAGAAAAAAGCCATAGAAAAATTCAGATTTTATAAATAGCTGTTCTCGCAAAGATTGTTGCTTTTATTCTTATAAATAGCTATATATTTAATAAAGTAACAAGACATAAATTGTATGGTATGTTAAAATTGCTTTAAGAAGAACGTACGTTCTTATAATAGTGTATTGAATTTTATTTTAAACCTCTATAGTGGAATGCAGCGGAAGCACTCGACTCCTGAGGGAAGTAGAGGAAAGGCTGAGACCCCGCAGGCGAAGCCGAGGAGGCTCAGCTTCCTCCCCGCGGAAAGCGAGTGCTGCAGCGCAATGGAACGAACTAAATTTCACCTATAACTTTATAAAAACAACAAAGTATATACAAACAAACAAATGTTTAATAATCCGTAAAAAGGGTATACATAAGCATGGGAGAATTTATTAAATGTGATAGGAGTAGATGAATGAACTGGTATGAGAAATTAAATCAGTATTTTCCCATTGAAGAAATGAAGTCAAAAAAACATATGGAAACATTGCTTCAAGAGAGGAAAGATATCTATCATAAGGATGAAGGAAAAAATCATGTCCTAATGTACGCTGAACTTCCTGACTTTCTTTTTATTGATTATCTCTTCGTATCAAAAGATGCTCGGGGAGAAGGATTAGGGAGTAAATTAATAAATAAGCTCAAAGATAAAAAGAAACCAATCATTCTTGAGGTTGAGCCCATTAATTATGAAGACTCTGATTCCGAAAAGCGTTTAAAATTTTATCAGAAACAAGGCTTTAAGCATGCTGAATCAATTGGTTATGAAAGACGCTCACTTGCAACAAATGAAATAAATAAGCTTGAAATCTTATATTGGGCACCAAATGATGAATCTGAAGAAAAAATTTTTGAAGCGATGCAACAAACATACACCCTTATTCATACATTCAAAGACAAAGAAATTTACGGGGAATCCTATCAACCTGTTCATGAAGTTCTGTCAATGAATGATAAAGGGAACAATCAAAATATTTTCGATGAGCTGACTTAATTGAGAATGCAGACAGTGACTTTTTTGGAAAAACAGGCTTTTTTAAAAGCCCAAATAAGTCACTGTTTACATACACTATCTAGACTTTTCAAGATTGTAATCGTTTTGTCATACTTTTAATACAATAGCTATATGCATACTTACTTTTTTATAGTATAATCAAATTATTGATTCTTAATTAAATTAATTTTAATTTTAGAAAGATATAAATGTTACTCATTCTATATTTAGAGGAGTGAAAGTCAATGGTTACATTGTATACATCACCAAGTTGTACTTCATGTCGTAAAGCAAAAGCATGGTTAGAGGAACATGAAATTGCGTACGTTGAAAGAAATATTTTTTCCGAACCTTTATCCATTCGGGAGATTAAAGAAATCCTACGAATGACTGAAGATGGAACAGATGAAATTATTTCAACACGTTCTAAAATTTTCCAAAAGTTAAATATTAACTTAGAAACATTGCCATTGCAAGATCTGTATACTTTGATTCAAGAAAACCCTGGACTTCTTCGTCGTCCTATTATCATTGACGAAAAAAGACTGCAGGTAGGCTATAATGAGGATGAAATCAGACGTTTCCTTCCTCGCCGTGTTCGAACTTATCAATTACAAGAAGCACAACGTTTAGTTAATTAAATATGAAAAAGAGGTTATTTCTACATTTTATTCAAAATCTTGAATAATGTAGAAATACCTCTTTGTTTATTTTTGGATAGTCTATTCTTTACGCAAAGAAATTTGTTGATAAATAAGACCTGCTAACAAAATAAAAGACACGGTTAAATAGGGGATGCTCTGCTCAATCATAGGGTAAGAGATAAATAGATTTTGCAAATTAGGCTCCTCAATAATCATTTTTCCTGATGTAAGCGCAAGTAAGCCGCCGCCAATATAGATTAAAAATGGATATTTTGTCAGTAAGACAAGGATGATCTTACTTCCCCAAATGATAATAGGAATGGAAATAAATAGTCCTAGTGCTACTAATAGCATATGCCCCTGCGCTGCTCCAGCTACCGCAAGAACATTATCAAATCCCATTAATAAATCGGCAACAACTATTGTCTTAATAGCTTTCCATAAAGATTGATGACTTCGTATCTTTGTCGTGTCTTCCTCTTTTCCTACAATAAGTTGGTACGCTATATAGAGGAGAAAAACACCACCGATAAGCTGCAGGAAAGGTATTTTCAGTAAATAAACAGCAATTAAAGTAATAAAAATCCGAATGACAATTGCAAGCATTGTTCCTAATACAATCGCTTTGTTACGCTGAACAGCGGGTAAGTTACGGCATGCCATAGCGATAACAACGGCGTTGTCTGCACCAAGGACTAAATCAATTCCTATGATCATAAGAAGTGATAACAAGAAATCGTGTTCCATTGAATAAACCCTCTTTTCAGCTTTTTGACTGCTCGTACAAATTATATGATCGTATTTTTAAGTTATGCTTTAAGATTCATATAGGTAAATAACTGTTTTTGTAAATTCAGAGTTTTTTTATTTCCTTTAAGTACTTTTTATCATAAAATAGGAGTACAAGATTCTTTCAATATTGAAGGTTTTGAACATTAGTGTGAATCATTCTTTTAGGAGAATGCTGACACTTCCCTTTACCCGGGTTAAATAGTTGAATTTTTGGGTAAAGTGTAGTAAAGTACAACTACCCTGAGGGGGGTTGTCCCTTCAACATCTTATATAGAAGGGAAGGTTGAGTAATGGAAATTGAACGTATTAACGAGAATACCGTAAAGTTTTATATTTCGTATTTAGATATAGAAGAGCGTGGATTTGATCGTGATGAAATATGGTATAATCGTGATCGAAGTGAAGAACTTTTTTGGGAAATGATGGATGAAGTCCATGAGGAAGAAGAATTTATGGTTGAAGGACCTCTTTGGATTCAAGTTCAGGCACTTGATAAAGGTTTAGAAGTTATTGTGACAAAGGCCCAGTTATCCAAAGACGGACAGAAGCTTGAACTTCCAATTTCTGATGAGAAGCTTAAAGAACTGCCAGTAGATGAAAATATTGAATCCTTATTGGATCAACATTTTAATAAATCCAGTGATTCACAAGATGATCACATGGAAGATATGGAACAACAGCTTCAATTTGTATTAAAATTTAATGATCTTGAACATATTATTTCCTTGTCTAAATATTCGCAATTGAATGGGATGACGAATCATTTATACACGCTCGACCAACAATACTATTTATTTATAGAGTTTGATGACGAGGTCAGTGATGATGAAATCGAGAACACGTTAAGTATTCTCCTTGAATATGGACAAGAATCTCGGGTGACTATTCACCGACTTGAGGAATATGGATCTATCATTGCAAAAGATCATGCACTTACTGTTATCAGAAAGCACTTTTCCTAATAAATTCTAAGTAGCAGAAAAAACCGATTCTTCATGAATCGGTTTTTTCTGTGTTTTTACCCACCTTAAGGGGCCCACTTCAAAATTCTAGAGAAGCAAAGAGGATAAGCGGGTGATAACAAACTGCCCGTAAAGGTCCGATAAGCTAACCATCAGTGGGGAATGAAAGAAACCCCCACTGAAGGAAGCCTCACTTTATTTTACTATTATAGGGTTAAAAAGGATTCTTAAGTAATAAAATAGTGAGAACTATAAAGCCGCAAACTTTGAAAAATAACGAAAAGGTTTTGTTTTAATAAAAGAAGGGAAGTAAGAATAAAAATAAGACAGGTGAAAATCGATGAAATTTACATTCCGATTACTACTATTTATCACACTTATTGCTTCCATTATCCTAATTACCAAAAGCTTCTGGGGAGATTGGATTGTTGGATCTGTCAGTGTCCTTTTTACACTTTCCATCATATTTATTTGCATTGTCATTTTCTTAGAAAATCGACATCCATCTCATACAATCACATGGCTCGTTGTATTGGGGGGATTTCCTCTTGTAGGTTTCTTTTTTTATTTATTCTTTGGAAGAAATATTAAAAAGAGGCGGTTGTTTGAAAAAAAAGCTCTTTTAGATGAAAAAGCATTTTTGGAAATAGAGGGAAATCAAAGGTCATATCAAGATAAAATCGAGCATATGGGGAATCATCAGCAATTATTGTTTAAGTTAGCTCACCGCTTAGGACATAGTCCTATTTCATTTAGCACCAAGACAAAAGTGTTAACAGATGGAATCGAGACATTTGAACATATCTTCCAGGAAATTAAGAAAGCAAAGCATCATATTCATCTTGAATATTACATTGTGAGAGATGATGAGGTTGGACAGGGGTTAAAGAACCTTCTGATTGAAAAAGCAAAAGAAGGCGTTGAGATCAGGTTTCTTTATGATGCTGTTGGGTGCTGGAAATTATCTAAAGAATATATTAAAGAACTAAGTAAATCGGGTATTGAAATGGTTCCGTTTTTACCGGTCAAAATTCCCTTCTTTAACAATAAAATAAATTTTCGAAATCATAGAAAAATCGTCGTGATTGATGGAGAAGTTGGCTTTGTTGGGGGCTTGAATGTAGGAGATGAATATCTGGGGAAAGATTCCTATTTTGGTTACTGGCGTGACACCCATCTACTAATTAAGGGTGAAGCTGTTCGAACATTACAAATGATTTTTTTACAAGACTGGTACTACATGACAGATAAAAAACTGTTACCTCATTTGTATTTAGCACCAAACACAGAGTCATTAGAGGAAACGGGAGGGGTGCAGTTAATTGCAAGTGGTCCAGATAATAAATGGGATGTTATTAAGAACTTATTTTTTTCAATGATTATTTCTGCAAAAGAGTCCATATGGATTGCTTCTCCTTATTTTGTACCTGATGAAGATATTCTCTCGGCACTAAAGGTTGCTGCATTAAGTGGAATTGACGTTAGACTTCTCGTACCAAAGCGTCCGGACAAAAAAATTGTTTATTATGCATCAAGATCATACTTTCCTGAACTATTAGAAGCAGGAGTAAAAGTATATGAATATGAAAAGGGATTTTTACATAGTAAAATTATTATTGTCGATTATGAACTAGCATCCATTGGGACAGCCAACATGGACATGAGAAGCTTTCATTTAAATTTTGAAGTAAATGCCTTTCTATACCGGACGGGTAGTACACAAAAGCTAGTAGACGCATATATAAATGATATTAATCATTCCAGAGAGATTATTTTGGAACAGTTTTCTAAGCGCTCGCTTCCAGTAAAACTTTTTGAATCCGGAGCAAGGCTTATGTCGCCATTGCTTTAAAACAAAAGATCAAACAACCAGTGGGAATTGGTTGTTTTTCTTTGCAAAAATTTATTTTTCGTGATTTGTCATATTCCCGTTCATATGGATAATGGATAGAAAAGGGAGGGGAAGCAGTTGTTTATCGCAATTGATCAGGAAGGATTAATGATTAATGTTGCTGAAACAAAGTGGTCAAGACAGAGATTAATGAAGCTCAGGGAAGAAAGGACCTTTAACTGTCCAACATGTAAGCAAGAAGTAGATTTGAAAATTGGTGCTATTATCGCTGCACATTTTGCACACAAAAAATATGGGGAATGCCCCACCGTCAAAGGAAGTCATGAAAGTGACTATCATATGAGGGGAAAACATGATTTGTATCATTGGTTTACTAGTCAGAAAGGGGTTGAATCCGTACAACTCGAACCTTATCTACAAGAAACAAAGCAGCGCCCGGATCTATTTATTGAATATAATCAAAAAAAGATTGTTATTGAATTTCAATGTTCAACAATTGATACGAGAATTTTGAGAAAAAGGACACAACTCTATCAACAGGAAGGGATCTCCTATCTATGGATCTTAGGTGCCAAAACTCTAACAAGAGTAGCATCACAGTCCTATCGTCTATCTCCTTTTCAATGGAATTTTATCTTGAAAAAAGAAAACTCCGTGCCTTATCTATTTTCGTATTGCCCTAATCTAAGGGCAATGATTGTGTTATATCATCTTCTTCCATTTTCCTCACGAACAGTTATTTCTGAACATAAACATTACCCATTACCATCAAGCTCCGTTCATGATGTTATGAAACTTCAACCTTATAAAAAAGAGAATGTGCATAAGGAGTGGATTCGTAAGGTTAGAAGTTTTCGTCTTAAAGCCCCGGGTTTTCAATCTAAACAATCGTCAAAACTCCATCAATATCTATATCAAAAATTTCATCTTCCACTTTCATACTTACCTTCCTATGCATTTCTTCCTTTGGACAACAATTATATTTTTGAATCTCCGGTCTATGTGTGGCAGGGATGGATCCTCTTGTTTATTCATGCTATCCCGTTAAATGGTTCATTTCGTACACATGATGTTTATCATTCCATCTCAATGAGAATGAACGATGGCTCCATTACATCTCGTTCTTTAATAAAGAAAGTGTCCTTTATTTCAGCAATTGATACATATCTCATGAAGCTTGCAGACTTGGTAGTTGTTGTTTTCGAAGAAAAGGAACGATTGAAGAAGGTAAAAGAAATAAGGTGGACAAACCAAATGGAAGAGTTGCTTAAGGAAGATGTGAAAATAATAGGATCAATATAAAAACGATCGTGAATAGTAATTTATTTTTTGAACAAATTAAAAGGGAGATATTAACATAAAGAGGTGAACATATGTTTAATATGAAGAGAAAAAGTAATCCTGCTTTAATGGTGGCTTCGATGTTAGGTGTTGGGGCAGCTACTTACTATTTGACAAAAGAAGCAATGCGGGGTGAAGATAGAGATAGTAAGGAGTCATATCCAACCGAAAATCCTTTCGATTATATAAGGAATGATTTTTAATTGGCTCATGCGGAGAATGATCTTCGGGAGGGTTGGGTATGAACATTAGCAAACTGTTATCTCTTCTAACAGCTTTTACACTTATGGGTTCAATGAGCCCAAGCTCCGCATTAGCTGTAAACGTTAAAGGGGGAAATGATATGTCGGAACAAGCAGCAGTAAAAAAGTTACCATCTAGAAGTGACATCAAAGTAGAGGATACATGGAGATTAGAGGATATTTTTTCTACAGATGATGCCTGGGAGAAAGAATATAATGAAGTTCAACAAGCACTCCCTAAATTAGCGGAGTTTAAAGGAAAACTAGGGGACAGTGCAGCATCTCTTCATGAAGCTCTTTCCTATCAAGACGAAGTCATGGAGCGCTTAGGAAAACTGTATACATATGCACATATGAGGTATGATCAGGATACAACAAACTCAAAATATCAGGCATTAAATGATCGCGCCAGAAACTTATACACACAGGCTTCAAGTATTAGCTCATATATTGTACCGGAAATTCTATCAATTGATGAAGCAAAAATTAAGCAATTTTTAGGAGAAAAAGAAGAACTGAAACTATATGAGCATGCTTTAGACGAAATTAATCGCCAGCGTCCGCATGTTCTTTCGGCTGAAAAGGAAGAACTATTGGCTGAGGCTTCAGAAGTTTTGGATTCCTCAAGCAATACATTTGGTATGCTGAACAATGCTGACTTAACTTTCCCGACAATTAAGGATGAAAACGGGGAAGAGGTAGAAATCACACATGGCCGTTATATCCGCTTTTTAGAAAGTGAAGATCGCAGAGTACGTGAAGAGGCATTTAAAGCAGTATATGGAAAATATGATGAATTCAAAAACACCTTTGCAAGTACTTTAAGTGGGACAGTAAAAAAAGACAATTTTAGTGCAAAGGTAAGAAACTATGATTCAGCTAGGCAGGCAGCACTAAGCAGTGACAATATTCCTGAGGAAGTCTACGAAAATTTAGTGAATACGATTCATGATCATTTGGATTTGCTTCAACGTTATGTAAAGCTTCGTAAAGAAGTACTGAAGCTAGATGAAGTTCATATGTATGATCTGTATACACCGCTCATCAAAGACGTGAAAATGGAAGTAACCTATGAGGAAGCAAAAGACTATATCTTAAAAGGTCTTGAGCCATTAGGAGAAGATTACATCTCAATACTTGAAGAAGGCTTTGAAAATCGTTGGGTTGATGTTCATGAAAATAAGGGAAAACGCAGTGGTGCCTATTCTTCAGGTACATATGGAACAAATCCATATATTTTAATGAACTGGCAGGATAATGTAAACAATTTATTTACACTTGCTCATGAGTTTGGACATTCTGTACACAGCTATTACACACGCAAGTCTCAGCCATATCCTTATGGAAACTACTCTATTTTCGTTGCAGAAGTAGCCTCAACTTGTAATGAAGCACTGTTAAATCATTATCTGTTAAATACAATTGATGACGAAAAGAAACGGCTATATTTACTGAATCATTTCCTTGAAGGATTTAGAGGAACTGTTTTCCGTCAAACAATGTTTGCTGAATTTGAACATATCATTCATCAAAAAGCACAGGATGGAGAGCCGCTAACACCTGAATTATTAACAAAAACCTACTATGACTTAAACAAAAAATACTTTGGTGAAGATATTGTAGTTGATGAAGAAATCGGATTGGAATGGTCAAGAATCCCTCATTTCTATTACAATTACTATGTTTATCAATATGCAACAGGATATAGTGCTGCAACAGCATTGAGCAACCAAATTCTTGAGGAGGGTCAGCCTGCTGTAGACCGTTATGTAGAATTTTTAAAAGCAGGAAGCTCTGATTATCCAATTGAAGTTCTTAAAAAAGCAGGTGTTGATATGACTTCATCTGCACCGATCGAAGAGGCTTGTAAAGTGTTTGAAGAAAAATTAAATGAAATGGAAGAGTTATTAGAGAAAGTGAATAGCTAGTAGAAAAGCACAGGCGCCTTGACCAGCCTAGGGCAAATAAGGTGATAAGGAATAGAAGGCGTTCTTTGCCTTCAATTCCAAATTGACTAGATCCTAGAGGGGCTAGGCGCTGGAGCTTGACACCTACACTAAGTACAAAATTTTATACTTTCTTACCTGTAACTATAAAAGGAATGTGCAGTCGCACATTCCTTTTTAAAATCCTTTAAACGTTTTTCGATGGTTAATAAAATAAAGAGTTGTAAAAATAGCAATAAATAGTAAAGGAGAGGTAATATATAGCGGGAAAATGTCCATAAATGCTAATAAGTTAATAATGATTAAAACGATTGTTATTAAGGTTAGAAGCAGAATCCAACTACCTTTCATGAGTAATCCCCCCTTATAATTAATTCTTAGTATTTTATATGTAATCAGTGAACCAATTATCCATGAAAATTGAGACAGGTTAAGTCATCATATAAGTTCATGAAAACCTCATTTGAATGTGAATTTTTTGTGAAAAGGAGCTATCTTACTTGTCAAATGTCGACACATTTTGATATATTATAGATGTGAAATTAATCACAAACAAACATTTACCCCTTTGTTTGACCGTGAAAAATTTCTCCCATCCCCTTTGTTGTCGTTAAGACATATAAAAGAGACCCTTTACTTTGGTATAGGGTCTTTTTATTTTTGGTAGCGGAAGCGTCTTAATCAGACACGACAGGGCTAGGCGTTGGACCAACAACCCTTCTTTTATTTATAAAAAAGAGATTGACTATAGTCAATCCCCAATCCCTTTATTTGGTTTCTGTATATCTCCAAAATGTTCCATGTTTCGCTTGAACCTTTTCAACTTTTTGGGAAAGAACCAGCTTTTTAAGCTCTTTTTCTACTTCAGTTATGGTCATATTATAAACGGTTGCAATCTCAACTGATGCAACAAATCGATAATGCTGTAAGAATATTTCCAATGGAGGTGTGTGTGAAGGTTTAATCACGTCACCAACCATTTCTTCTAAAAGCTGTACATACATATCATAAGAATAAATGCCGGTTATTTTTAATCCTTCCTGCTCAACTTCTTCGCTAAAAAAGGCGAGTGTGGGGATTTCCTGGATATCCATTTCTGATGTGATCTTAAGATCACATTGCAATGCTTTTGCAGCACTCTCAGAATGGAGGTCCTTCTGAAATTCAGTTACATCCAGTCCTACATTATTAGCAATATCTACTAAAATTTCTTCGTCTGATACATTTTGACTTTCAATAAATAATAGTTCCTGCAATTTTCGTAAATAGCGTAGTCCTGCTTTTCTTCCTTGCAATTCAGCGGATTTTATTGCAAGTGAAGCACGATACGGAGTTGATAATGGATTTTCCATCCATACTTTACCATCACATGACATGCCTGTACGACATGCGGTTTTTTCCCAAGCCTGAGCGAGCTTTTCAGGGCTTTTTCTTTTCGTAATATTCAATGTAGCGAGCCGTCCACTAATGATGTATTTAAGGGTAAAGAGCCGTCCATACTCGATTTGTAACTTCTTTATAATTGGTTCCAATGCCCAACATTCGGGGCATAGAGGATCAACAAACATATAAATTTCAATTGGTTTATCAGGATGCCCCTGACAATGGGAGAAGAAGAGGGATACGTTCTGTTTCTCATGATGTTCCTTCATTGTTTGTGCCTTCTTTCTGATTGCTTTCTTCTTCCTGTTCACTTGTATTGACCATATGATGTGCTGTTAGCTGTAATCGATGAAGGAGAAAATCCCTTATTTCCCCTTCTAAGCCTGTTTCTTTCATAGCAGTTTGCATACAGCTTATCCAAGCATTTGCTCTGGAAGGTGTGATTTCAAAGGGCAGATGTCTTGCTCTTAACATCGGATGCCCATGTTCTTCTGTATAAAGTTGTGGTCCACCTAAGTACTGTGTCAGAAATTGCTTTTGCTTACGTGCTGTTTCCGTGAGATCATCTGGAAATATGGGTGCCAGTAACGGGTGTTTCTGAACATGAGAATAAAAGGTATCAACAAGCTGCGAAAGTGTTTCTTCTCCGATCGCTTCGTAAGGTGTTAAATGTTGATTCGTCATGTTGATTTCTCCTTTTCGATGTGCTAATAACAAGGTTACGTTAAATTGAATCTTAGGTAGTTTTTTGTTTTTGATGTAAATTCATTTTAACAAGCGTTCTTCCATATCTCAAACAAACCGCTCTCAAATGTTATATTTACCATTATTGTATGTGGAAGAGATGGTAGTATGTATAAGTTGTCTCATATGGAAAAAGACCATCATTGAAGATGGTCTTTAAAAAGTTTACTTTACACCTGATAAGTTGACGTGATTTTTCTTACATAGTTTTGTGTTTCTTTAAATGGAGGTATACCGCCATATTTTTCTACGTTTCCAGGTCCCGCATTATATGCTGCTAAAGCGAGGGAAACATCTCCATTGTATCGTGATAGCATTTGTTTTAAATATTTTGTTCCTCCGTCAACATTTTGGGCGGCATCTAACGGATTATCAACTCCAAGAGATCTTGCAGTTGCAGGCATAAGCTGCATCAAACCCATTGCTCCGGCATGGCTTTTGGCAGACGGATTAAAACCGGATTCCTGTTTAATGACAGCACGAATCAACTTCTCATCTACACCATACTTTTCGGCTGCTTTAGTAATGATTTCATCAATTGAGTTTGCCTGTAAAGGAGCGACCGATTGACTAGTAGGTGTCAATTGATCTACAACAGGGGAACTCATTAATGAAGTTATTGGCAAAGATGATAGTGTTGGTGTAACATTCTGTTGGACTGTCTCATTATTACTGCTAGTACCGCCTGATAAGAAGGATTTTAGTAGTTCTTGAAAATTCGTTTCAAAAGTGGAATTGCTTGACTGACCAGCAGTTTGATTAAAGCTTTGAAGTGCTTGCAGTTCAAGCATGGTTTTGTAATATTTCATTTTAATATCCAAAAATGTTACCTCATCTCACTATATTTTTGCTCATAAAAACGTCGAATTTTATTTTTTGTTTCGCGAATTGGAATATTTAGTTCTTCTAAAAGATCATGAAAAACCTTTTCACCTTCTTGTTCATCTGTTACTTCATATTCAAGTTCAAAGTCCTCTATATTTAAATATCGGCTATGATCGATCACAAGTAAACCATTTTTATAATTTATTTCTGCCCGTAATGTTGATAAAGTACCAAAATAGGTTATGTCCGCTTTATTAATTCCAAAGCTTGTTAATCTCTCAGTAATTTGCCCATCCTCTAGGATCCCTGTTTCTATCATCTGCTGGGCTGCTTCTTTTGTAACGATTTGATGAGTCTCCAGTATGCCAACTTGTGCAGGCTCTTTTAATGTCATGACAAATTGATTCTGTTTTTTTCGAATTCGAAGAGCAGATCCACGTTCTTTTAAAGTAAACTGCGGGGTATCAAAATAATGATTTTCCTGTAAAAAAAATTGTTCATCCTTCAACTGAAATACTTCTTTTATGTTCATAAACTCATTGCGAGTTAATATGTTTTTAAATTCAATTTCTATTTCCTGTGACATATTGGTTTTACCTCACTAATCAAAGTATCAATGGGACCTCTGTAAAGTTAGGGTCCGCTTTTAATATTATCTCGAATTATTATAGTCTGCAATGTTATCATGTAACTTTTTAATATGGTAAAATAATCTTGGATTGTCATGGAAGGAGATTCGTATGAATACTAGAATTGAATTAGTCGAAGCAAAAGTAGAAGATCATGTATTAATTTTGGAGCCGGCAGAAATTTCATCCGGATTAGAACAAAGTGATGTAAAGGCACAAGGACAGATGCTTGTTGATTCTGATCAATTGGCTTTTATTTATATATTGGAATCAGAGGATGAGTTTGTCTATGCAAGTCTTCCTCATCAAATATGGCCGCATTTAAAAGAAGCAATGGATAAAGAGTTTAAAGTTGCTATGAAATGGAATAACAAGCAGATTGAGCTTGAAAATTTAACAGAAGAATTACGTTATCTATTAGAAAACATTAAAGATAATGCAAATTACGGAGATGAAATGGAGAGCAAGGTAGTAGAACTTTTTTCTCTATCTTAAAATGTAGTGGACAACAGGCGGTTGTGTTAGGGGGATACATAGATGGAAGGTCAACAATGGAAAGCCTTTTTGGCTCCTTATAACCAGGCAGTGGAGGAATTAAAGGTTAAGTTAAGAGGCATTCGGTCACAATATGAGCTGGAACATTCGAATTCTCCGATCGAGTTTGTTACTGGCCGAGTGAAGCCTATTGCTAGTATTTTAGATAAGGCTAAGCGGAAAAATATATCAATGGAAGATTTGGAAGAAGGCCTTCAAGATATCGCAGGGGTAAGGATGATGTGTCAGTTTGTTGATGATATTCGATTTGTTGTAAATATGTTGAAAAATCGAAACGACCTGGAAATCATTGAGGAACGAGACTATATTACAAATCAAAAAGACAGTGGTTACAGATCATATCACCTTGTTGCACGATACCCGGTACAAACCATTGCAGGTGAAAAAAAACTGTTGGTTGAAATTCAGATTCGGACGTTATCAATGAATTTTTGGGCAACGATTGAACACTCACTAAATTATAAATATAGTGGAAACATTCCGGACAATATCAAAGTCCGCTTAAAACGAGCTGCTGAAGCTGCTTATTCACTAGATGAAGAAATGTCCCAGATAAGAGGAGAAATCCAAGAAGCCCAAGCTATTTTCTCAAGAAAGACCGATAAAAATTAAGCTGAACACTAGCCTTATTATGAAAATAAACAATAAAGGGGTAGTATCTATGAAATTTGCTATTTCATCAAAGGGTGATCCAATTTCAAACTCAATTATGCAAAAAATGAAAACCTATTTACTTGATTTTCAGTTGGAATATGATGAGGAATGTCCGGATATCGTGATTTCAGTTGGAGGGGATGGAACGCTATTGTATGCATTTCATCGCTACAAAAGTAGACTGGACAAAACCGCCTTTATTGGAGTACATACCGGTCACTTAGGATTTTACGCTGATTGGGTACCTGAAGAAATTGAAAAGCTTGTGATTGCCATTGCAAAAACACCTTACCAGGTTGTTGAATATCCAATCTTAGAGGTTATTGTCCGTCATAATGATGGTGGCAGGGAGGCAAGGTATTTGGCTCTCAATGAATGTACGGTGAAAAGTATTGAAGGAACATTGGTTATGAACGTTGAGATTAAAGGCCAAATGTTTGAAACCTTTAGAGGTGACGGATTATGTATATCAACACCGTCAGGAAGTACCGCTTATAATAAAGCACTTGGTGGAGCGATTTTACATCCTTCTTTACGAGCGATTCAATTGGCTGAAATGGCATCTATAAATAACAGAGTCTTTCGAACAATTGGATCCCCATTAATTTTACCTGAGCATCATACCTGTATGCTGAAGCCGGTAAATGATGTTGATTTTCAGGTTACGATTGACCACCTCACCTTGCTGCATAAAGACGTAAAGTCCATTCAATGTAGAGTGGCCCATGAAAATGTCCGATTTGCACGATTTAAGCCGTTTCCATTTTGGAATCGTGTACGAGATTCATTTGTGGGAAATACAGAAAAATAATGGACAGAGCGTTTCACCTGAAGTGGACCATTCGCAAGGAAGAAGATGGTATGCTCATCTATGACTTTGTGAAAGCAAAGCAAATCTCTAAACGTGCTTTAACAGATATTAAATTTAATGGTGGCGACATATTAGTTAACTCTGAACATGTAACTGTTAGGCATAAGGTAAAAGAAGGAGATGTCCTAACCATCATCTTCCCCAAGGAAGAAAGAGGTTCAGGCTTACAGGCAGACAAAGTACCATTTACCATTGTTTATGAAGATCAACATTGTTTAGTGATTAATAAACCGCCATATGTTCCGTCTATCCCGTCCCGGGAGCATACAAAAGGAACATTGGCGAATGGATTAATTGATTATTATGAAAAACATCACATAGCTTCGACCGTTCACATTGTGAATCGATTAGATAAAGATACATCAGGACTTATGCTTGTTGCAAAGCACCGATTTGCTCACTCTTTATTTTCTACTCAACAAAAAACCAAGCAAATCCATCGCACGTACAAAGCGGTCGTGCATGGTGTATTGAATCTGGATCAGGGAACGATAACAGCTCCGATTGGCCGAAAAAAAGATAGTATTATCGAGAGAGAAGTTTGTGAAGATGGACAAGTGGCAGTTACTCATTATGAGGTCATTCAACGACTCGAAGATAAAACACTTGTAAAGCTTATCCTTGAAACTGGCAGAACTCATCAAATCCGTGTGCACATGTCTTCACTAGGACACCCCTTATGTGGAGATCAATTATACGGTGGAAACGAAAATGAGATCAAAAGACAGGCCCTTCATAGTTCACAGCTGTCATTTTGGCATCCTTTGTTGGAAAAGCAATTAACATTTGAGGCGGAAATGCCTGAGGATATGAGTGAATTACTTAGTTAGCCCTACTACATCATTAGTAGGGCCTTTGATAGTGAATTGACACATCCATCATTTTTCCCTGAATCTTGTTTCATCATATGGCAGGCTGGATGGGACTGAAATAAGTTCTTCCTCCGGGTAACGGAAGGCGGTGAGTTTATTACCAAAAACGGCTCCTGTATCGATATTAATTGTACGGTTTATCCGTCTGGGTTCTTTAATTGGTGTATGGCCATATACAATCATTGGTTTCCCTTGGTAATGCTGAGCCCAATCGCGCCGTACAGGCGTTCCATCCGGATTTTTCTTACCGGTGATATCTCCATATAACACAAAGGTTTTGACAGCATTGGTGTTCTTTCCTATATAATCTTCACGAATGCCTGCGTGGGCAACAATCAATTTGCCATTATCGAGAATCTGATATAAATGAGAAGATTCGTATAACCACATAAATTTTGCCTTCACATCAGCTTGCTCATTGGTTGCTAACTGTTCATATTCTGCAACAGTGGTTTCAAGTCCATGAGTGATTTGGACTTTATTACCTAAAAAGAAGCGATAAAGCTTATTACAATGATTACCAGGTGAGTAGTGGGCATGATTTTCTTTTACAAGCTTATATACAATATGAATAACCTCAATAGAATTTGGCCCGCGATCTGTTAAATCTCCCACAAAAGAAAGCTTTCGTCCTTCAGGATGAACAGGCATACCAGATTCCCAATCATATCCCAATTTCTTCGTTAACTCTTCAAACTCTGCATAACATCCGTGTATATCACCGATCACATCGATTTTCATATGTAGACACCTCACATCATTGTTTTGCTAGTAATAAAAAGGGTACTCTAGAAATAGAGTACCACTTGTCTTAATCAAACATGTATTTTCTTGTACGAGACCTGACATTTAATACAATACCGATTGCGACCATATATGTTGCCAGTGAGCTACCGCCATAGCTAACAAATGGTAATGGTAAGCCGGTAATCGGAAGAAGTCCGATTGTCATGCCGATGTTTTGGAATACTTGAAATGTAATCATACCGATAACACCAGTACATAAATAGCTGCCAAATGGATCATTGCTTTCCAGAGAAATGTGAATCATTCTGTAAATAAGTAAAAAGAACAACGATACAACGATACTGCCGCCAATAAATCCAAATTGCTCAGAAATAATCGCAAAGATAAAGTCAGTATGGGCCTCAGGTAAATAAACTTCTAAATTATTATATCCT
Organism: Bacillus sp. J37; assembly: GCF_000518865.1. GTDB lineage: Bacteria > Bacillota > Bacilli > Bacillales > Bacillaceae > Metabacillus. The sequence goes on from NZ_JAEK01000022.1 coordinate 33,634, forward strand.
TTTCCATGTAGTTCTCCCGACCCGATAGCGAGAAGTGATTTTACAAGCTGGAAACCTTGTTCACCTGAATATTCATAAGGATTTAACCAACCATAAAATCGGTCCAATTGATAAGATTGACCACCTAGAATGTATTTTAAAAGGATATCAGGGTATTTAAAAAATAGAATAAGAAATGTACCAACACCCACTACAAACGTAATAACAGCCGGCAGAATAATCCGCCACTTAATGCCTGAAATTAGCAGTAAAGATGCAATAATTACACAAAATACCATTGTCATCCCCATATCCGGTTGTCTAATTAACAATAGAATAGGAGGGCCGGCAACAGCAGCTACTTTTCCTATTAGAAGAAAATCATCTGTTGTTGTATTTTGTGGATACTTCTCTCTGTGGTCAGCAACGACCTTACTTAAGACGATAATAATGATAATTTTCATTAATTCTGAGGGCTGAAAATTACCAAGTGGTCCAAGTTTATACCAGGCTGTTGCTCCTTTAATGGTTTGAACGATTCCTTCAGGTAATATTTCTAAACCAAGTAATAGTAAAAAGCCAAAACCATATAAATACCAAGCAAGCTGTCTAAACCGATCATAGTCGATGAGCATTGTCACTGCAATGGCAACTGCACCAATAATGTACCACTGAATTTGTTTCATCGAAAAATTGATGCTTTGCAGGGTTGCGGGTAATGTTGATTCAGCACTATTAATTGCGACTGAACTAACAATCGCTAATAAAAATAATATAAAAATTAACGTATAATCTATTTGTTGTTGAGGGGATTTATCATTTGTCATAGCCGATCCCTTTCTAAAATCATTAAACTTGAAAAACAGTCCATCTTCATTGTATCATGTACAATCTTAAAGGATTGTGAAAGATTTGCAAAGAATCCTTTTTAAAAAGATGTGGAATGTACAATTTTTTGTTATGCTGCAGGTCAGTCCACTTTTCAGAAATGTTTCATTTGTGTAAATAGTCGTCAACTTATTGATTCATCATTTGTATATAGAATATTATAGTTATTATGGACAGAAGCACAATATGTAGAAGGATATAAGTTTTTGTCGAACGCATGAAATATTTTTCCATATAAATATAAACGATCCAATCGATCAAAAGAGAGGAGGAACAACTTATGTCAGAAATAAAAGAACAGACAGAACATGAAGTGGAAGCACTTCTAACCAGTTTGTCAAATAAAAATATGGATGAATTCCGTTCCATTTTTTTAGAGCAACATCCATATGACCAAGCAAATATATTTATTAAACTTGATCTTGATCAACGAAATACAGTATATCAATATCTTTCTCCTGAAGAAATGGCTGCATTGTTTGAAAACATTGAGGATGAAGACGGTCAATATGAAACCTATTTATCTGAAATGGATCCCACATTTGCGGCACAAATGCTTGCCCAGATGTATGCGGATGATGCAGTCGACGTATTGAATGAATTAGATAAAGATCAGGTTGCAAGCTATTTAACGATTATGGATGATGATGCAGCTGAAGAAATTCGTGAGTTGCTTCATTATGAAGAATATACTGCAGGTAGTATTATGACGACTGAGTATATCTCCATTCATGCCCATCAAACCGTTCGCTCTGCCATGCAAATATTGAAGCAGGAAGCACCGAATGCAGAAACCATTTATTATGTGTTTGTCATCGATGAAGATGAGAAGCTGGCAGGAGTTATATCGTTAAGAGATCTGATTATAAGCGATTCAGATACAATGATTTCAGAGATTATGAGTGAGAGGGTATATTCTGTAAGTGTTGCTGAGGATCAAGAAGAAGTCGCAAGGAAAATGAAGGACTATAACTTTTTAGCTCTTCCAGTTGTTGATTTTCAAAATCATTTATTAGGAATCATCACCGTTGATGATATCGTTGATGTTATTGATGAAGAGGCTAGTGATGACTATTCAAAATTAGCCGCTGTTTCCGATGTTGGATCAACAGATCGAAACCCGTTTTCAGCAGCTAAAAAAAGGCTGCCATGGCTGATTATCTTATTATTCTTAGGGATGTTTACGGCAAGTTTAATTGGACGCTTTGAAGAAACTCTAGACAAAGTTGCTATTTTAGCTGTTTTCATTCCATTAATTGCGGGAATGGCAGGCAACACGGGGACACAGGCTTTAGCGGTTGCTGTTAGAAGAATTTCATTAGGAGACACTGAAGATCAAAGTTTAAGCAAAATGGTACTCAAGGAAGCTGGAACCGGACTCATTACAGGAACAATATGTGGAATTGTTGTTGCTCTAACTGTCTTTATTTGGAAAGGGACACTTTTTCTAGGAATATTAGTAGGTATGTCTATTTTGGCTACATTAACAGTTGCGACTATTTCAGGAGCATTCATTCCACTAATCATGCACAAACTAAAGGTTGACCCTGCTGTTGCATCAGGCCCTTTTATTACAACGATTAATGATATTATTAGTATTTTAATTTATTTTGGAATGGCTACATTGTTTATGCAATATTTGATTTAAAAACAAGCAAGCATATTAATACAATTGAAAATTAAATTTGTATATGATAGGTACTAGAATTATCTTAAAGAAAAATGATGAGGTTGAATGCAAAAATACGAGTATCGTTATTTCTGCATTCAACATTTCAATAATAGAAAAAAAAGAAGGAGGGATAGGATGCACGGAGCTTCTGTAACTTCATTAGTTATTGTTATTCTCGCAGCCTTTTTAACCCCAATTTTACTCCACCGTTTAAAGTTAAATTTTATGCCTGTTGTGGTAGCCGAGATTATCATCGGGTTATTTATTGGAAAAAGCGGCTTCAATATTGTTCACGAGGATATGTGGTTGGAGACACTATCAATGCTGGGCTTTATCTTCCTTATGTTTCTAAGTGGGCTTGAAATCGACTTTACAGCATTTGCGGGAGGGAAGAAGAAAGAAAAGCTTCCTTCAGGGAAAAATGCTCCAAATACATTCTTAGTTTCAACAATTATTTTTGTGGGGATATTTGCCTTATCATTATTACTTTCTTACATATTTGTATGGATCGGTTTAATGGACAATGCATTCCTCATGACATTGATTATTTCAACCATTTCGCTGGGTGTAGTTGTTCCTACTTTAAAAGATGCCGGCATTATGAAATCCAACATTGGTCAAATTATTTTGCTGGTCGCTGTTATTGCAGATTTAGTGACAATGATTTTACTTGCTGTTTTTGCTTCTATATATGGAGGAGGAGAAAGCAATACATGGCTGCTACTCATTCTGTTTGGAGCAGGTGTTGCGCTCTACTTCTTAGGGAAAACGTTTATGAATCGATCGTTCATTGAAACCATGTCAAAGGGAACCATTCAAATTGGGACTCGTGCTGTTTTCACTTTAATCATTTTATTAGTGGCAATCTCAGAGACTATAGGGGCAGAAAATATCCTTGGAGCCTTTTTAGCAGGGGTATTAGTATCACTCCTATCTCCTAACAAAGAAATGGTTCAAAAACTTGATTCGTTTGGATATGGTTTCCTCATTCCGATTTTCTTTGTAATGGTTGGAGTCGATTTAGATATATGGGCATTATTCCAAGATCCTAAAATTTTCATTTTAATCCCATTATTGTTTATCGCTTTACTAATTTCTAAAATTGTACCCGTGTTGTATTTGAAAAAATGGTATGACATGAAAACCACTTTAGCTTCTGGGTTCTTGTTAACATCAACATTATCCTTAGTTATTGCAGCAGCGACAATCGGGGAAAGGATGGAAATCATTACATCTCAAATGTCAGGAGCCTTGATTTTAGTTGCTGTTATTACGAGTATTGTGACACCTATATTCTTTAAAAAGCTATTCCCTAAAACGGAAGCAGAGCCTACAAAAATTAAAGTGGCATTTATTGGTGCAAACCAAATGACATTACCTGTAACAAGGGAATTAAATCCAGATCTTTATGAAACAACGGTTTATCATATTCAACAAGACAAAATTGATAAGCAAATAGCTGAATCCTTATTCGAAATTAAAGAAATTAGTGAGTTTCAGGTTGATGCTTTAAAAGAACAGAATGCATTTGATGTTGATATGATCGTTGTGGCAACTGGGGATGAACAGAAAAATGCTGCAATTGCCCTGTACGCCAAAGGAGAACAAGTTAATCGGGTCATAGCAAGCGTCGGTTCACCAGACTTAGCAAGTAAGTTAAAAGATGAAGAAATTGATATCTTCTCAACACTACTCTCTACGAATACAGTACTGCGTGCTTTAATTGAAGCGCCAAGTGTGATGAGAATATTAACAAACTCAGAAACAACTCTTTACCAAATCAATTTAAACAATCCTAAATACGATGATATTTTATTACGTAACTTTCCGTTTACAGGTGATATCATTTTCGTAAGAATTTTCAGAGGGAAAGATTCCATTGTCCCTCACGGCGATACAGACCTTAAACTAGGCGACCGCCTCATCGTCACAGGCTCAAGAGAATATGTGAATGAACTTAAACAGGAGCTTGAGTTAGTCTGATTCTTATATATAAAAAATTACTTATCATGATTCTATAACAAAACTAATTAGGTTGATTGAAGCGGAAGGTATGAGACTCCAGTGGGAATAGCGTGACAGGTGAGATCCCACAGGCTCGTGCGCCGAGGAAGCTCACCGCACGCCCCACGGAAAGCGATCATCCTGGAACTTCAATCAATCACACGATAATAAGTGAATAGCACAAAGTTTACCGAAAACAAGGATGATAAAAAAATAATTTCTTGAAAGTTCGCACACATTTGGTATGATAATAGTAATTAACAAATAAATATTGGCAATCAACCGCTAGGGGAGCCCTATACAATGGGCTGAGATTAAAGTGATTCTTTAAGACCCTTATAACCTGATCTGGTTCATACCAGCGTAGGGAAGTGGATTACAGCATGATATATAAATGTATGTAAAACCACTTTTCTATAGAAAAGTGGTTTTTTTATTTGCCATAAGAACTAGGTGATCGTAATGGAATTCCATGTCATAACAGATGGTAAGCAAACCATAGATGAACTGATATCAAGATTGTCTATCATTCACACTGAAGTTGATTATATCCACATTCGAGAAAAAACGAAGTCAGCTTCAGATATGATGGAACTCCTATCTGTGTTAGTGGGCAAAGGTGTACCAAAGGAAAAGCTCGTCATAAATGATCGAATGGATGTGGCTGTTTTACATAACATACCTAATCTCCATTTACCAAGCCATGGCTTTTCGATTCAGGAAGTAAAAAAATACAGGCCTTCATTTAGAATCGGCCGATCGATTCATTCATTAGAGGAAGCGATTCAATGTGAGAGTGAAGGCGCAGATTATTTATTATATGGACATATTTTTGAAACAACGTGTAAAGCTGATCTTTTGCCTCGGGGTGTCGAGCAGTTGAAGGACATTTGTCAAAATGTCAAGATACCGGTTATCGCAATCGGAGGCATTACTCCCGAAACAATTGATCAACTAAACCAAACAAACGTACATGGTGTAGCGGTTATGTCTTATGTCATGGAGAGCAAAGACCCCAAGAGTGCATTGATGAAATTAAAAGAGGTAGTAGAGGAGAGATACAATGAGCAAGCACTATGACGTAGGAATTGTTGGTGGTGGAATCATTGGTCAATCGATTGCCTACCAATTGGCAAAAGAAGGTGTCTCTGTCCTAGTGTTGGATCGTCATAACGGTGGATCTGGTGCGACAAGTGCTGCAGCAGGAATGCTTGGAGCTAATTCTGAACTCGAAAAGAATGATGCTTTTTTCCAGTTTGCGAAGGAAAGTCAACGACAATATCATCTATTACAAGACGAACTTTCTCATTTTTCACAGATTCATATTCAACTAGTTGATAAGGGAATGTATAAAGTAGCTTTATCTCAAGAAGAAGCCATAACTTTAAAAAATGCGGTACAACAGCATGAAGCACTTGAATGGCACACAAGGGAAACGGTATTAAATCATGAACCTTCTGTATCAAGTGAAATTGAGGGAGCACTTCATATCCCGGAGGATGGCCATGTTTCACCAACACATGTGTGTGAGGCATTTACAAAATCAGCTAGTTTACTTGGTGCGACATTTATCGAGAATGCTCCTGTTCAGTCCATAAAAAAAACATCGGTCAATGACTATATGCTCAGTACACCACAAGGAGACTTTACTTGTAATAAAGTAGTTATAGCGAACGGCGTTTGGAGCGGTTACTTCTTTAAACAGTTAGGGTTACCAAATGGCATGAAGCCTGTTAAAGGAGAATGTCTGGCAGTAAAAAGTAATACTTTGCATTTGGAAAAGACCATTTTTTATGATCATTGCTATATTGTTCCCAAAGGTGATGGAAGATTTGTCGTTGGTGCCACGATGGTAGAGGATGATTGGAGCACGACACCATCTTTAGGAGGAATTCATGCGTTAATTGAAAAGGTCTCCCCGCTCGTGCCTGGGCTATCTTCTGCACAACTTATAAGTACCTGGGCAGGGTTAAGACCACAGTCAGAGGATGGAAAACCTTATATTGGCGTGCATCCTGAAGATGATAATATTCTATTTGCAACAGGGCATTATCGAAACGGAATCCTGCTTGCTCCTAAAACAGGAATGATGATAAGGGATTTAATTTTAAAGAAAAAGATAGATGAAAACTATGTGAGAGCATTCTCTGTAACGAGAAATTTAGCACAGTCTAATGAGGTGATCGTATGAGCATAAAGCTTAATGGAGAGCTGGTGGATCTGAAGGAAGATGTTAAGACAGTTCAGCAGTTATTAGCTTTTTATCAGTTGGAAAACCGTCTGGTTATCGTAGAACATAATCGGGAAATTGTTGTAAAGGATCAATATAATTCAACAACCATTCAACATGGGGATGAAATTGAATTAGTTCATTTTGTAGGAGGAGGATGATTGACATGTTAAAAATTGCTGATAAAGTATTTCAATCAAGATTATTATTGGGGACAGGAAAATATCCGTCATTCGAAATTCAAAAGGAAGCTGTAGCTCAGTCAGAAGCGGAAATTTTGACGTTTGCGGTTCGTCGAATGAATATTTTTGAAGAATCTCAGCCGAATTTCCTTGAACAGTTAGATGTATCAAGATATACACTGTTGCCAAATACCGCGGGTGCAAAAACGGCTGAAGAGGCAGTGAGAATTGCGAAGCTAGCAAAAGCATCAGGGTTATGTGACATGATTAAAGTAGAGGTGATCGGCTGTGACCGTTCATTGCTTCCAGATCCTGTGGAGACATTAAGAGCGAGCGAAATGCTGTTGGAAGAAGGATTTATTGTTTTACCGTATACATCAGATGATGTGGTTCTGGCAAGAAGATTAGAAGAATTAGGTGTTCATGCAATTATGCCTGGTGCTTCACCTATTGGCTCAGGTCAAGGATTATTAAATCCTCTTAATCTATCATTTATTATTGAGCAATCAAACGTGCCTGTTATCATTGATGCCGGAATCGGCTCTCCTGCAGATGCTGCATTGGCAATGGAGCTCGGTGCTGATGGAGTCCTTTTAAATACAGCTGTTTCCGCTGCAAAAGATCCTGTGAAAATGGCTGTAGCGATGAAGCTGGCTATTGAAGCTGGCAGATTAGGGTATGAAGCTGGTAGAATAGCTAAAAAAGACTATGCTATCGCAAGTAGTCCAACAGAAGGAATGATTACGACTTAATGGAACGCTATTCTAGACAAATACTATTCTCTCCAATCGGGGAAAAAGGTCAAGAGCAAATACGAAAGAAACATATCCTGGTAGTTGGAGCTGGTGCATTGGGTACCGCAAATGCCGAGATGATTGCCCGCGCCGGGATAGGAAAACTTACAATCGTTGACCGTGATTATGTAGAATGGAGCAATTTGCAGCGACAACAGCTTTACATAGAAGAAGATGCACAGAATCGCATCCCTAAAGCTGTTGCGGCAAAGCTTCGTCTGAAAAAAATAAATTCAGAAGTAGAAGTTCATTCATATGTTGAAGATGTAACATCGGTCAATATTGAAGAACTGGCTGAGCATGTGGACCTAATCATTGATGCCACTGATAATTTTGAAACAAGATTATTGATTAATGACGTTGCATTAAAACATGAAATTCCATGGATATATGGTGGCGTTGTTGGAAGCTATGGTTTATCTTTTACCATTATTCCACATGAAACACCTTGCCTGCACTGTTTATTAAAACATATTCCGTTTGATGGGATGACATGTGATACGGTCGGAGTTATCTCGCCTGCTGTCAACATGGTTGCTTCCCACCAAACAACAGAAGCGTTAAAGCTTCTTGTGGGAGATGAAGAAAATAGACGCGGTAAGCTTGTTTCCTTTGACTTATGGAAAAATCAATACTCGTCAATCAAGATGGATCGTTTAAAAAATAATGCGTGCCCGACATGTGGAACAAATCCGGTATATCCTTACTTAACAGCTGAAATGGAAACAAAGGCTGCCGTTCTATGTGGAAGAGATACTGTACAAATTAGACCAAGTGAGACAAAACAATTTTCATTTGCACAAGTGGCTGAACGAGTAAAGCCGCTCGCAGATGCATTTTTAGAAAATCCGTTTTTAATGTCATTTACATTTGGGGAGCATAGAATCGTCCTGTTTAAAGATGGGCGTGCCTTAATTCACGGAACAAAGGATATATCGGAAGCGAAGAAGATTTATCACCGCTACGTTGGGTAGTAGGGAGAGGGAGAAACATGACAGTGTCTCGAGCGCTTACAATTGCCGGATCTGACTCTGGAGGAGGAGCTGGTATTCAAGCCGATCTAAAAACCTTTCAGGAGCTGGGTGTGTTTGGAATGTCAGCCATTACTGCTGTAACGGCCCAAAATACATTAGGGGTACAAGGGGTGTATCCGCTAAGTCTTGATGCATTAAAGAATCAAATCGATTCGGTTGCTACTGATTTGAAGCCGGCTGCAATTAAAACAGGTATGCTTTTTAATGCTGAAATGATTCAGCTAGTTGCTGATCGCATTCAGTATTATGGGTGGGAGAATATAGTAGTTGATCCGGTTATGATCGCGAAAGGCGGACAGTCGCTTTTGCAAAAAGAAGCAGTCAGTGCCCTGCTGACAGAATTAGTACCTATGGCTAAAGTGATCACTCCAAATATCCCTGAAGCAGAGGTTTTAACAGGAATGGAAATACAAACGCTTGAGCATAAAAAAGAAGCAGCTAAAAAGTTATTCAATCTTGGTGCCAAGTTCGTCATGATCAAGGGAGGCCATGATTCAACAGGAGAAGTTGTAATCGACCTTTTATATGACGGAAACAGCTTTGAATCATTTGAGGGGATACGAAGAGAAACAAAGCATACTCATGGAACTGGCTGTACATTTGCCGCAGCCATCACGGCAGAACTAAGCAAAGGAAAAACCGTGCATGAAGCCGTAGGTACAGCGAAAGAATTTATACAAGCAGCAATCGATGACCAATTAGGAATTGGCGAAGGACACGGCCCAACAAACCATTGGGCATACCGAAAAAAGAATCTTATATATAGTTCATAATAAAACAGGACTGACTCTGATAAGGCAAGGCAAACTACAGATTAGTTGCCGTGTATTTGTGGAGTCAGTTTTTTTGCGAGGAGAGACATAATCATGAATGTATCTGAAGCATTAAAACTATATCTTGTCATGGGCTCAGTAAATTGTCGTGGTTTTGATCCAGAAAAAACTTTGGCTGAAGCAATTGAAGGTGGAATCACGTTATTTCAATTTAGGGAAAAAGGGAATGAAGCTTTAAAAGAAAAAGACTGTTTATATCTGGGGCAAACATTAAGACAGCTTTGTAAGAAGAATAAGATTCCGTTTATTGTCAATGATGATATTGAGCTTGCTCTGGAACTTCAAGCTGATGGTGTGCATATTGGGCAAGATGATGGTGACCCATATAAGACAAGAAAACAAATTGGCGAGAACATGTGGATGGGAATCTCTACACATTCAGTTGCAGAAGCCCAACAGGCAGTAAAGGATGGAGCTGACTATATAGGGATAGGACCGATGTTTCCTACTAAAACAAAAGAGGATGCACATCAGGTGGTGGGACCCGACCTTATTAAAACCATAAGAAGATCAGGTTTGGAACAATTTCCGATTGTCGGGATAGGTGGAATTACACTTGATCGGGCGAATCTTGTTTATGAGGCAGGAGCAGATGGGGTGGCAGTTATAAGTGCCATTAGTGGAGCTGAATCACCGAAACAGGCTGCTGCAGAATTTCTTTCCATTAAAGCAACCAAAATATGAAATAGCACTTTTTGAAAATCAGTGATATACTTATAACCAGGTACTAATAACATGTATTAATTTAAGGAGGATGTACATGAGTTTATCATTAAAAGGACGTAATATTGTCGTAATGGGGGTAGCGAATAAACGCAGTATTGCTTGGGGAATTGCACGTTCTTTACATAATGCCGGAGCACGATTAATTTTTACATATGCTGGTGAACGTCTTGAGAAATCTGTTCGCGATTTAGCTGAATCATTAGAAAATAATGATTCACTTGTTCTGCCTTGTGATATTACAAATGATGAAGAAATTAAAACATGCTTTGCTACAATTAAGGAACAAGTTGGAGTGATTCATGGTATTGCCCATTGTATCGCGTTTGCTAATAAAGAAGAGTTACAAGGTGAATACTTAAACACAACACGTGAAGGTTTCCTGCTTTCACAAAACATTAGCTCATACTCTTTAACAGCTGTTGCTAAGGAAGCAAGAGGTCTATTATCTGAAGGCGGAAGCATTGTGACGCTAACATATCTTGGTGGCGAGCGTGTACTGCCTAACTACAATGTAATGGGTGTTGCAAAGGCTTCTTTAGAAGCTAGTGTAAGATACTTAGCAAGTGATCTTGGAAAAGACGGAATCCGTGTGAACTCAATTTCTGCGGGTCCGATTCGTACTCTTTCTGCAAAAGGTATTAGTGACTTTAATTCAATCTTAAAAGATATTGAAGAGCGTTCTCCGCTTCGCCGTACAACAACTCCGGAAGAAGTTGGAGATACTGCATTATTCTTATTCAGTGATCTATCTCGAGGAATGACTGGAGAAAACCTCCACGTTGACTCAGGCTACCATATCTTAGCATAATTTTTGGACATATGAGAAATCGACTTAGCCGTTTGGTTAAGTTGGTTTTTTTTTATACTTTAAGAAAGTTTAATTATAGTAAAGGATTAAGTATAAGAAAAGACATCGACTTCCGCCATTCTTGGCGGTAAGTCGTGTTTTTCTAAGAAAAAATCCTACAGCCTAGAAAATAGGCACATTACCCAGTACTCCCGCATAACATGTTGAGTGTGTAGACTCTTGTTTAGGAGGGAAATGAATGGCAAATAAGCAAAATTATAAAATGAAGCCCCTTATGTATATTGTTCAACCTGATTCTGATGGTGTTCATGTTAATATGCAGTCATATGTTGTGAAAAAGGCAAAACAAAAAGTAGCGGAGAAGCCAAAACAATCAGAAGTTATTGTTAATAAAGTGGTAGAGGAAGAAGTTGAAACTGAACTGCAAGGAACTGTTAGCACGGCTGTGGAGATTCAAGAGGAAGAACAGGTAGTAGAAGAAGCACCGACAGTAAAACAGTACCGAAAGCAAAGAAAACCTATTACCCAGATGAACATTCAAGAAAAGATTGAGTTTTTTAAACATTTACCGAAAAATATGCCTAGGACACTTTGTCAGATTAGTACAGTTGAAGAAACATACCGTGGAGTGATTATGACAGAGGAAAATGACATTGTTACAATTCGATCGTTAACCCATTCTAAACCGATTGATATACCGCTAAATCAGATCAAAGAAATTAATTTGTTAGGTTTCTAATGTACTTAAACTAAAAAAGTTAGGCACATTTGTGTCTAACTTTTTTGTACTATCAGAAAGATATATATTTTATGATTGATAGTATAAGAAAAACGAAGGCTTTCCCCATTAGGACTTGGAGACAAGCCAAGTTTTTTCTAAACGAGATCTTTAATCAACTAATAACCGGGGTGATAAGCATTGAATTGCACAGAAACAGCTTAAGTCAACCTCTACACAATTTCTTGTTTTTACAAGCTCTTTTACATCACAAATTTTATGAGCAACATGTCCGTGACAATCGATTGGGAGCAGGAGTCGCAGCGTTGCACAGCAATGATGAATCTTTTCGACTCTGAAAAAGTTTGTTTCAAAGCATTCCCCACCAACATGACCAAACGCTTTAAATGGCTCGCCCTTTTCATTTAACAGAATAAAGGGTATTGTATCTCCCAGTGTTTTGACAGGGTTTAGAAGGTTTGAATAACAACTAGTTGGACATTTTTCATGTTCGACAGCTTCCTGTTGATTCAGTATGTTTTCAACCGCATCACATACACAGTTAAAGGCATTGTTATGTCTCATTTTTGATATCCCTCCCACCAATAGTTCTTATTAATAGTATAAGAATTGATTGGCCGATAGGTTCTAGGGAAAGAGCCTATTTTTCTTTAAAATCTTGTTACATATTTGAAAAAGAAAAGACTGCCGATTGTTCAGCAGTCTTTGATGTTCATCCATTTATTTGTGGTGTTTTTTTCTTTCGTCTGCAACACGGTCTACTAACTCTGGTGATAAGCATTGGATAGCACAGAAGCAATCTAGGTCTACTTCGATGCAGAAGTCAGTTTTTTCTAGGCCGAAGAAATCTTCGTCACAAGGATTACATACGCTTAGCGTATTACCATCAACATCAACCGGACGTAATAATGATAATGTTGCACAGCAATCTTCAACAGCTTCAACACGGAAGAAGATTGTTTGGAAGCAAGCCATATCTCCTGTGAAACCACCAACATTACCGAATGCTTTAAAGAGTTCACCTTTTTTTCCGTAAAGGATGAAAGGAATTGTGTCTCTTTGCGGACCAGAGACAGGACCTAATAAATTGCTGTAGCAGCTAGTTGGGCATGAGATTTCTTCAACTGCTTCTTGTTCCGCTAAAATTTGTTCAACGGCTTCACATACGCAATTATTGTCTCTATCTTTTTTATCTTTGCAACCCATTGAATAGTCATCTCCTTAAATGATTTATTGACTTTAGTCCTTAACAGACTATGTGGGAAATGACTAGTTGGTGTGGGTTATCGTCTATATTGTATGTATTCATCCAGAAAGTTTTTAGGTGAATGTATCAAAAAAAGAGATGAAACTTGTCTTCTTAAAACAAGGCATCGGATACTTTGCTGCTAAAGTAATTAGTGTTTTGCTGGTTGATTGAAGCTCCAGGATGCTCGCTTTCCGTGGGGTGGGCGGTGAGCCTCCTCAGCGCTAGCGCTTGCGGGGTCTCACCTATCCCACAACTCCCACAGGAGTCTCGCACCTTCCGCTTCAATCAACCTACAAAGTTATTGTTTACAGATGCTATTAAATATAGACTAATATAAAGTTTAATAATAATAAAATTAGTTGGATACAACATATGATATGATATGATCTTTACTTAGTTGAGGATAAAAACATAAACTGAAAAGGCTGTTTCCGCAAAGATTGTGGCTTTTAAAACACTATTTTAACTCTATAGTGGAATGGAGCGGAAGACACTCGACTCCTGCGGGAAGTGAGGAAAGGCTGAGACCCCGCAGGCGAAGCCGAGGAGGCTCAGCTTCCTCCCCCAGCGCATCGTGTGACTGGAGCGCAATGGAACGGACAAATTTTCACCTTCAACTAGTACATTTAATAACAACAATACATCCGAAAACAGCTAAAAAAAGAAAAAAGCAGGACTATGCCTGCTTCTTGTCATTAGAAAATGTCGATGTTGACAACTAATGCGATTAGGATTTGTAAAAGTACTTGAAGTGAGATTGCAACGTCTGTGTCAGTTGTTGTAACTTTTACATCTTTTGAATTTTCAATGACTAGTTTTTGTTTGTTAACTTGTTTCATATCTGCTTCTTGAAGTAATTGTTGTGTTACTTGCTCTGCGCGAGCGCTGTCAGCAATTGTTAAGTTGATAACAAGTGCGATTGCCACTTGAAGTGCTACTTGTAGGGAAACAGCTACTTGAGTATCAGTTGACTTAATATCAATGTCACAAGAATCTCTTACAATGATTGTTTCTGAAGAAATTTGCTCTGTTTCGCTTACTTGATTCGCTCCTTGTGATACTTGAGCATCGTCGCCAAAGAAGTTGCCAACATTAGCTCCAGCCACCTCATTGTTGTTATTATTGTTGTTGTGATGATGACAATCACAGTGTGTTGGATGACAAGAATTACGGTCTAATGCAACCCACTCATATGGTTTTGCTTGCATGTTCTAATTCCTCCTTTCGATGTACTATTATTAAATGTCAGGATTTTATTTTTGTATAAGACAAACATCTTGGTATTTTCACCCATTTTTAGTTTATTTGTCTTTCTTTTTATTTTTTAACATGTCACGTAGTGTCATGTTTTTTGGTGCTTCTTCAACTTTTTCAGGCTCTTCTTTCTTCGCTTGAGCTCCTTTTACAAATTCATTCACTTGTGCTTGAAGATCTGCTACTACCTTTTTTAATTGTTCTTTTTGGTCGTCTGTTAATTTCTTTTTATTTTCATCTGAGATGTTATTTTTGCTTAATACGTCTTGAACGAATAGTTGCATCATTGTTTGTGAGATATCTTGAAGATTTAATTTATCATTAGACAATGTTGGTCACCTCCATAACATAAATGGATAGGGGAAATAGCGCATAGCGACCCCTTCCCCATAAAAATTTTTTATTTATCTCTGGTAGTTTTATAGGATATCAATTGATACTAACAATGCTAGTAAAATTTGAATTAGAACCTGGAGAGAAATGGCTACATCTGTATCAGTTGTTGTAATCGTAACGTCACGGGAATTCTCAATGATGACTTTTTGTTTATTTGCTTGCCTAATAACTGAGTTTTGTAATAAATCCTGAGTTACTTGCTCAGCACGGGCGCTGTCAGCAATTGTTAAGTTAATAACTAATGCAATTGCTACCTGAATTGCTGCTTGTAATGAAACAGCTACTTGTGTGTCTGTTGATTTAATATCAACGTTGCATGAATCTTTAATGTGGATAAACTCCTCTGAAACTTGAACTGTCTCATTTGTTTGTACCGCATCTTGTGTTGTATTTGAGTTACTGTGCTTACATTTGCAATCATCTAAGGCAGACCATCTAGTTGACATCCAAATTCACTCCTTTCACGATAAGAGGTAAAAAGGGGACACAACGATTAACCGTTACGTTGGGACGTTTAGGGAGGATGGAAATCGTGAGGTATGCTGTGTTCCCTTTTAATTGTATATAATGCAGATTCACTAGGTTTTGAATGAGGCAAACATACAGGTTTGCACCCATTTTTCTTATAAATGCTGATGGACAAATGACTGTTTAGGGATTTGGCCTATAGATAAAAAAATTATCTTGTCCAAGTTCATAAAACAAAGAAGCCTTCATAATGTATAAAGATTATGATTAGAAAGGTGGGAGGGGATGATCACATGGGTAGAATTTTTGATCATTGCATTGGCATCTTTTCGGTTAACGAGATTAATGGTTTTCGATAAAATCACCTCCTTTATTCGCAGTCCATTCCATCGTGAAATGGAAGAGATAAACGAAAACGGTGAAACCGAAATTTATATTGAGATCAAAGGAAAGGGAATACGGGCATGGATCGGTGAATTATTAAGTTGTTATTGGTGTACAGGGGTCTGGTGTACAGCCTTTTTATGCGGATTGTGGTGGTTTTGGCCAATAGGTGCCGAACCATTACTTGTGATTTTAGCCATTGCAGGGTTAGCCGGAATCATTGAATCTATCGTAGGGAAACTAATAGAATAGGCAAAACACATAGAAACATAAAAGCAATTACACATAAGATGAGATATAGATGCTAAATGACTGCAGACGGTAAACAGAACAACTGACTTCTTCAGCATAACGTCTAAAGCTATATTAAATCGATAGGAAGGTGGGATAATCATGAAAAAGGCAAACTTGAATCCTTCCGGAAGACCGACTAACTCGAATCAATCGATCTCTGTGTCAAAACCTAAAAAGGTAAAAAAGAGTGGCTGTGGCTGTGGAAAGAAAAATAAGCGTGTATAGCTTTAAATAGGTTTGTATGGAGAGACTACTTTAGATAAATGGTAGTCTCTTTTTATTGGCAAAAAACGCACTACATATTTTTACATATATATCCACATACTAAATTCAGTTTTTATTCCAAAAGTTAGGGAGATAGTAATATGCCAGATTGGGTTGAAGTGGTCATTCGTTCTTTTTGCATCATTGGTGGTCTTTTTTTTATTACGAAATTACTCGGGAAAAAGCAATTATCCAAATTATCTTTTTTTGAATATATTGTGGGCATTACAGTCGGAGATATTGCCGGAACCATCACGATGGATATTGAATTAAATATCTTGAACGGAGTGGTTTCTATCTTAATATGGACGTTATTTCCACTTGTCATATCTCATATCTCACTTAAAAGTAAGAAGTTTCGAGATGTTGTAGAAGGAAAAGCAACTACGTTTATTCAGGATGGCAAAATTTTAGAAGAAAATCTAAAGTACGAAAAATATAGTACAGATGAATTACTTGAACAGCTGCGTAAGAAAAATATCTTTCAAGTTTCAGATGTTGAATATGCCATATTAGAGACGAATGGAGAGCTAAGTGTTTTATTAAAGAAAGAAAAGCAGCCGACAATATGGGAAGATTTTTTCGGAGAGGGACCAAAACTGAAAACACCATTAACGGTTATTATGGATGGAAACTACTTAGAAAATGCTATTTATGAGGGGGGCTATAGTTTAGATTGGGTGAGGAGTAAGTTGCAGGAGAAAAAAAGAAATGTGAAGGATGTATTTCTTGCTCAACTCGACTCTGATGGGAATTTATATGCAGATTACTATGATGATGAACTAAAAAAGCCAAAAACAGGAGAGGAAAAATGAATATTTTAGAACTGTTTTTTGAAGGATGGCTGAATTCTACTATGAAAAAGCATGATCGGATTCAGTCGGGTGAAGATGTGAAATTAGCTGAACTGAATGACCAATTAAGAACATTAGACCAAACAACAGAAGATTTTGAATATCGAATGGAGAGCGCAGCAGTAGAATATGAAAAATGGGTGAAGTCAAAATCAAAGTGAAATTAAGGCAGAAACACTGTTATTCGTCCACACCGTTTCCTCAATACCTACATAGATTATAAAGAAGTTAGGGTAGAGGAGGTGCTTATGCTCATGGGTTACGGCTACGGTGGTGGTAACTATGGTTATGGCGGTGGCGGATACTACGGAAGTACTTTCGTATTAATCGTTGTATTGTTCATTCTATTAATCATTGTTGGTGCATCTTTTTATAACTAATGTGTGAAGCTTTAATGACGAATCAAGTACGAGCATGATAGGCTGCTCGTACTTTCGTCTTTTTAATAAAGTTTTTACTTAGTATAGGAGCTCCAGCGCCAAGCCCCTCTAGGGTCTAGTCAACTTGGAATTGAAGGAAAAAACGCCTTCTATTCCAAATCGCCTTATTTGCCCTAGGCTGATCAAGGCGCTTGCACTTTTCTAATTTGAATTTTATTAATAAGATGAATTTCCTATCACATTTTAAATGGAATTCCATACGATATATCATGAATTAAGGAGGCGGGAAAATGGATAGCAAATTCTTTAAGAATCTTGAAGGAAAAACTGGCGTTAACATGAATGATATTTTCTCATTAGCTAACTCATTACAAGGTGCAAACTTTAAAGATGAAAAAACAGTACGCAGCGTCATTCAACGAGTTTCAAAGATTGCCAATAAACCAGTTAACAAGCAAATGGAAGATAAAATCGTTAACTCTATTGTTAACGGAAACGAGAAATTGGATTTTAATACGATTTCTAAAATGATAAATAAGAAGTAAACAGAAAAAGGGGTCTGACTTTTGGTCAGACCCTTTATAGTAGGGTGGAAAATTAAGCTTTGCAAAAAAAAGGCTCTTTTCTGCAAAATAGATTAAGAATTTGCAAGAATAAAAGTCAAACTTACAAAAATAATTTAAAATCTGCAAAAAACTAGTGGAAGTCTGCAAAAATGAGCTGATTTTGTCAATGAAATCAGCATTAGAGCGGCTTCTTTCTAACTTATTTCATCATTCCCCTTATAAACCGGGAAGGGACAGCCTTTCGACCTCTCCGATAAGAGGGAACAGACAAATATAAATGTTCTTTTGCCCGCGTCATCGCTACATAAAGTAATCTTCTTTCTTCCTCAAGGTGTTCGAACTTTTCCTTTCGAGCCGACTCCAAAGCGAAATCATGTGGTAAAGAGCCGTCGACAACACCTAATACATAGACATATTTAAATTCAAGGCCCTTTGAACGGTGTATCGTCATAAGCTGGACTCCGGATTCCTGTGTTGATGTTTTTAATGATTGCTGTGTCACAATCATATGGTCAACATGCTGGAGAAAATCAGTAACAGTCATGAATTTCTTCGCAACTACCTTTAAATCATTCAAGTCATCTGAGCCCTTTTCCATTGCATTTCCTTCATTACCTTGCTTCTTTAAGTAATCAACAAAGCCTAAATCTTTTTCAATGATCGTTAATGCAACAGCCGGTTTTTCATACTGAAGAGAGTTGATCCTTGGGATGATTTTCTTTAGCTTTGCTTTTTGAAATGCAGGCAGTCCATTTACATGCAGCAGAGCTTCAACAAGTGAGCAGTCATGCAGGATGGATAAAGCTTTGACATCATTGAGAACCGATTGTTTTAAAAATAAAGCGCGTATCAACTCCGTTATGGCGGAGCTGTCATCAGAGTTCATACTTAGGCGAAGATAGGATAAAATACCACGTACTATTTTTCTTTCATAAAAGGATGATTGTCCTTTTTCAATAGTAAAAGGGATGCTTGATTGAACAAATCGTTCAAATATTGCTCGTCCACCTGTATGTGTACGATATAAAACGGCAAATTCTTCGGGTTTTGCTCCTGCTTCAATTTTTTCCTTCATATCTTGCAGAATTATTGTAGCTTCTTCCTCTTCATCATATGGAAAAAAAGCAACAGGTGAGTGTGGCGTTTCATATTGAGCGATCATTTGCTTGCTGAGTCTTTGCTTATTTTTTGATATAACATCATTTGCTGTTGAGACAATTTGATGATCAGAACGATAATTAGCAGAGAGTGTAATCACTTTTGCTGATGGGTATTCTTGTTTGAAATTCAATATAAATGACGGTTGACTGCCTCTAAAACTATAAATAGTTTGATCATCATCTCCGACACCGCATAGATTGTTAGTATGGCTTGATAATAGCTTAATAAGCTTATATTGCACAGGATTGATATCCTGGAATTCATCGATTAAAAAATACTGAAACCGTTGTTGATAAGAGGATAAAAGATCAGGATTTTCATTTAGTAGCTCATAGCATTTTACAAGCATATCATCGAAGTCAAATTGACCGCGCTGTTGTTTTTGATCCTCGTATTCTCTATAAAGAGTGAGTGCGGTTTGCTCCCAATCATCAGCAGGCTTTATATCATGGGGCATATGCATTGTATTTTTCCAATAACCGATTTGTTGGATTGCTTGGTCAAATGGAAAGTCCTTTTCAACAATTCCTAATTCTCTGCAGGAGGCTTTTAGATAGCTTTCCTTTTGCCAATCCCATTTTAACAGGTGTCGGCTATTCCACTTCTCACGATCGTGGTGGATAAGGATTTTATAAAAGATACTATGAAATGTTCCAATGACCAATTGATTAAGCTTTGCAGCCTGGACAGAAGAGTTTGCAATAAGCCGTTGCTGCATTTCTTTTGCGGCCTTTGCTGTAAAGGTGACAAGCATCATCGATGTAGGTGAAATCTTTTTTTCTTCAATCATGTATAAAGCTCTTGTTGTTAATACACGTGTTTTTCCACTACCGGCACCAGCTAAAATAAGCAAAGGTCCTTCAGTCGTTGTGACAGCTTCTTTTTGTTCCACATCCAGTGGAATGCCCAATAGGGACGCAGGAGCTTTTACTTTTACTGAAAAAGGAGTTCTCCCTTTTAGCGTTTTTGGTTCACGCCATTTTGTTGTTTCTTTTTTATCAGCTGTAGCAATACTTCTGAATTTTGGTAACCGAAACCCATTGTGCTCAGAGTCGTTCTCTGTTGTTGTTTCATGAGTAGGTGTTTCTTCTTGCTGCGGAAAATCGATATGAAATTGCTTCTGGCATGTTTCATTTAATTCTCTGTTTGAGTGATAAAAATAGGGAGGATGGTTAATGCCTAAATACAGCTTCACCGGTTTTCCGCAGCACCTGCAAACAACAGCTTCTTTTAAGGATTCTTCATGTATTCTTTGGATTTCCTGCTGAGGTAATTGTGTTAAGGAGATGATTGATTCGTTCATTTTTGCTGAATTCATTGTTGTCCTCCTCCCTTAAAATAGGA
Organism: Bacillus sp. J37; assembly: GCF_000518865.1. Taxonomy (GTDB): domain Bacteria; phylum Bacillota; class Bacilli; order Bacillales; family Bacillaceae; genus Metabacillus. The sequence continues at coordinate 54,137 of NZ_JAEK01000022.1, forward strand.
TATTTCATCGTATGTATATAGAAAGTTAGTATAAGCGAATAAATGAAGCGACAAAATCTATGATAACAGAACGAGAACTGAACGAAAAGTGAAAGAAAATGGTTTAACCTTCCAAAGATATGGGAAATAAAGAATAAGGAGTGATAAAAATGGGATATATCTTACCGATACAACATGATACATACACTCAATACGCTAATCGATCTGTCTCAGTTCAACAACATTATGCACATGTTTTGCCAACATCCGCAATCACATTGAATACTCGTCATCTCCGGGAAAGTCCACAGGCAGAACAACAAAAGTTTGCAGATATTTTAAAGGATAAAATGAAGCAGAATAAATACATAGCAACATATACAGGAAAAGGAAATCACTTGAATGAATATGTTTAGATAGGAAAAAGGGATTGGTTCCATTTGGAACCAATCCCTTTTTCAATTTAGAAAGATTGTACATGTAACCCTTTCCCTTCTAACCACTCTGCATAGAGAACTTCCTCTGTCCGAAAAATATTCTGTTGCTTTAATTGCTGCTCAAGCCAATTGTAATTAAAACCAGCTTCAATTAAGTTATCTTTTAAAACTTTTCCATCGCTAATAATTGTAATGGGGATGTGAACTTTTTCCTGATTCACCTGAAGATCTGACTTTGTTGGATTTTCGAATTCTGCTTTTTTAAGAATACTGACGGTACCATCTGTTTCAAGGACAGCATAATCCAGCTCCCTAATCGAGAATACACCCTTAGATCGAATTAAATGCTGCAATTGATTAATGTCAAGTTTACACTTTTTTAAGCTGTCTCTTAGTATTTTTCCCTCTCTAATAATAATGGTTGGCTTTCCTTCAAGAAATCCCCTAGTTTTACTCCACTTTTGCGTAATTATTTCTAAGATGAAAATGAGAAGTCCCCAAATGAAAACAGCATAAAATATTTCAGCAATACTAACTTGATCATCAAAAACGGCATTCCCGACCAATTCACCTAAAACAAGGGCAGAGATAAAGTCAAATGTTGTAATTTGTGTAATTTGTGTTTTTCCTAATATTCTTGTGATAACAAAGAGAGCAATAAATCCAAAGATAAGTTCAATTGTTATTTGTCCAAAATGCATATTCAAAACCTCCGTCACACAAGTCCATATATAGTATCTTTAGCGTCATAATTGTTTTTATACTAAAGAAATATGAGAGAAATGATTGAAATAAAAAAAGGAATGGAAGGAAAGAATATTAAAAAATTCTTAATTGTAGAAGGAGGGGTATAAGTGTCTGAGGATTATAACATACTTACCTCAACTGAAATTGCATCACTTTGGACGACCTATATGAACGAGAGCATGGTGAAGACGATGTTAACACATATGCTTAGAGATATAGAGGAGAGTGAAATAAAAACAGGGGTCCAGCAATCTTATGAACTGGCGAATCATAATTTGAATTTTTTAACAGAATTTTTCCGGAAACATAGGTATGCAAAACCAGTTGGATTTACAAATGAAGATCTATATACAAATACACCAAAATTATACTCCGACACATTTATCCTTATCTATGTTAATCACATGTCAAAGGTTGCAATGCTTGGGTATTCAGCTTGTTTGGCCATGTGTGTAAGAGAAGATACAAGACGTTTCTTTACGGAATGTTTGCAAAAGGCGGCTGATTTATATAACTCCACCCTTCAAATTGCTGACAAAAAAGGCTTTTATGTCAAACCACCGTACATAGAAGTACCAGAGGACAGTGATTATGTGGAGACGAAAAAATATCTTAGTGGTTTAAATCCTTTTTCAGAAAAACGGCCATTAAATGCGATTGAGATTTCACATTTATACATGAACATCCAAACCAATTCAGTCGGAAGTAAATTATGCTTAAGTTTTGGACAGACATCTCAAAATAAAGAAGTACAGGAATATATGATGAGAGGGAGCGAAATTTCAAAAAAACATGTTAAAATCTTTACGAAGAATTTGGCAGAGAGTGATATACTAGCACCTGGTTCTCCGGATGTTTGTGTAAGTGATTCTACAACACAAACATACTCTGATAAATTAATGATGTTTCAAATGTCGTTGCTTAGTGCAGCAGGTGCGGGTAATTACGCAACAGCTGCAGCAGCAAGCCAACGGGCGGATCTAGCGGTTAATTATGAAAGGCTTTCTGTAGAAATTGCAGAATTTGCAAAAACCGGAGCAGATATCATGATAAATAACAATTGGCTTGAGCAGCCGCCAGGTTTAAAGGATCGCAAAAAGCTTGTAAAGAAGGATATATAGAAAAAAGCTAACATTCATGTTAGCTTTTTTCTATATCCTTGATCATAGTCACATGAGGTATCCCTGCGTCCATAAACTCATCAGACACAACCTCATAACCTAACTTCTCATAAAAAGGAATCGCATGGGTTTGTGCGTTAAGCTTTAGCTTGCTTACACCTTGCTGAGTCGCAATTTCTTCTAATTTTTCAACAATCATTCGACCAGCGCCGTTTTTGCGGCTTGATGATAAAACACAGATTCTTTCAAGTTTGCCTATGCCGTCGACAACTCGCACCCGTCCTGCACCGGCAGGCTTTTGACTGTCATCATATAGCACGACATGTGTTGCTTCATTCTCAAGTTGATCAATTTCTTCTTCAACTGGAACTTGTTGTTCATCTACAAAAACAGTGTATCGTACTGAAAATGCATCATCTAGTTGTTCTTTTGTTGTGACTTGTTGTATGTTCAATTATTCGCTTTCCTTTCCGAGTAAAAATGTTTCGTGGACAGTCCAAGTACCGTTTTCTAATTGGTATAAAAGGTGAAAACGATCAATAACTTCTTCATGACGAATATCCAACATTTTAAGATTTCCTAAAACATCTGAATGTTCATCGTCTGATAGTTTTTGACCAATTGTTATATGTGGAACAAACGCATACTCCGGCTTGCTATTCAGTGATCCTGTATGCAGCTTTTCATGGAGAGCTTTAAGCTCATCTGTCGGGTCTACTTTTAAATAAATGACGTTATTCACAGGTGAAAAAGAGCTTACCTTCTTAATGGATATGTGCAAAGGTTTTGTTGCTTCAGCGATCTCACGTAACTCTTTTGCAATAGATTTAATTTCAGTATCTTCTGCATCAAATGCTGTTTTTAACGTTAAATGCGGTGGAACTAAAGCGTAATGTTTGTCATATCGTTTACGGTAAGAATTGGCAAGATCCTGCAGTTTTTTAGATGGAAAAAGGGCAATTCCGTATTTCATGTCATTCCCTCCTAACGAGTCATTGTAATGTTAGTATATCAAATTTTTAAAAATAAACATATGTACGTATGATGTGCCTGAAAATTACTCAAATATTTGCTTGAAAATCGGAGTTAAAGAAGGCTGCCAATACTTCCATGTATGATCGCCGTCAAATTCTTCATAGGTGTATGAAAATCCCTTTTTTTCAATCGCTTCTGCAAGCTTGCGGTTTGGTGTCACAAAATCAAGGATCTCACCATGAGTGGTTTTTACAGCTGTTTCTTTCTTTCCAATTTGATGATAAACAATTGGACGGGTAGATGAAGTAAAGTTTTCAACTGCTTCCAATACACCATTATTTACAAATGGGGATTGCAAAATAAGTTTACCAAAAATATTTGGATACATTAAGCCTGTCAGCAAGGAAACTGATGCCCCTAAAGAATCCCCGATAAGAGCACGGCCGTAGCCAATTTGGTAGGTTGGAAATTCCTCATCCAAATATGGAACAAGCTCATGTGCAAGAAAGCGTATATACTGCTTAACCTTAACTCCATCAGGATGATATTTATCTCGGCGGTCATCGACATCTCTGTATGGAATTCCTACAACAATAACATTCTCAATTTCTTCTTCTTTCATGAGTGCTTCGAGTTGTCTGCCAACCCGGCCCAGCTTGAAATAATCCTGACCATCCTGTGCAATTAACAAACTATACTTATATAAAGGAGAAAAATTTTCCGGAAGATAAATAAGCAATGTTACTTCTTCCTCTAAAGATGCTGAAAAAAAGGAACGCTCCTTTATAATACCTGTTTGTTTACTCATCATTTCCCTCCTTATTATATATGTTTGAAACCCTTTTCTATTTTAACACGCCTGAGATGATTCATCCTTAAAAATGCAAATAGAAAGATAGAGAAAAATGGTTTAAAAAAATGAGACAAGGGAATGTACATGGTAAACCTATTAAAAAAGAGTGAAAGGAGAATCACAATGAAAAAACAAGCCTTATCAAAGAGGACAGTGGTTTTATCCGGTGTTGCGCTATCAACAATAGGTGTTACTTCTTATTTATTAAAAGATGAGAAACGAAAAGATAAAATGAATTATGGGATTCAACGAATAAAAAATAAAGCAAAAATCCTTTTATCTAGGAAAGAACCAGTTATGGAAAAAGCCGGACATCCTGATCCTTATGACATAGAAGACAATTCAATGGTTGCAGAAGGATCTATGTACTCTGTCAATTATTTTAATGAAAAATCGAAATCTAAGTAGAAGCCGACAAAACGTCGGCTTTTTACGTGCAAATAATTATACAAATCAAACTATTACAATAATTGTATTGCATTCTAAACTCGAATCATGTAAAGTAGTAAAAAAAGTAAACCATAAAATTTCATATATTTCTTATCAAGAGAGGCAGAGGGACTGGCCCTATGAAGCCTCAGCAACCGGTTCATAACGAGTGAAGATCTGGTGATTGATATTTATTTTCTTAGAAACTACCTATGTTGGTTTTTAAAAGCACCGACAGATGATGAAAAATGAAGCGGACAAAGCGATTTTGTTTGTTCGAAGCATTTTTCATCATCTGTCGCAGGCTTGCAGAGCAAGCACTTGCTTGCTCTTAAGAACCCCACTTAAACATTAAGTAGGTTCTAAGTTCATAAGTAAATATTAAGTTAACACATTTACGAAAGATCTTTCACGAGTGCCAAGGTGCTAAATCCAGCAAGCCACACCAGCTTTATGCTTGAGAGATAAGAAGAAGCGCACTCAAAACAACACAGTCTTCTTCTTAACGGGGAAGACTTTTTATTTTGCCTTAGAAGATATTAAAAAATCTTGTACTTTGATAGGTGCTTAGACATCCAGCTCCAGCGCCTAGCCCCTCGAGGTCATAAGCCACAAATGAATTGAAGACAAAGAACGTTCTTCTATTCATTTGCGTCTTATGCTTGTCGGGGCTGACCAAGGCGCTTGCGCTTTTGTTTAACGCTTTCTCTCATGTCCATAATCATTAATTCAAACTTTAGGAGTGACAAACATGAGCAAACGAATTGAAACGAAATTAGCCCAAATTGGTAACAGAAGTGAAAATGTAACAGGTACTGTAAACCCTCCAGTTTATTTTTCTACAGCATATCGTCATGCAGGGATTGGAGAATCGACAGGTTTTGATTATATACGTACAGGAAATCCTACTAGGTTACTCGTAGAGCAGGCAATTGCTGATTTAGAGCATGGTGATCGCGGATTTGCTTTCAGCTCGGGTATGGCTGCAATCCAAACGATCATGGCTTTATTTCAAAGTGGAGATGAATTAATCGTCTCGTCTGATTTATATGGCGGAACCTATCGTTTGTTTGAAAGAGAGTGGAGAAAGTACGGACTATCTTTTCAATACGATGATTTCACAAATCCAGCGGAAACAGAAAAGTTAATAAATGAGAAAACAAAAGCTTTATTTATTGAAACACCAACAAATCCATTAATGCAGGAAACAGATATAAAAGAATTAGCAGCAATTGCAAAAAAACATGATATTTTAGTGATTGTTGATAATACCTTTTATACTCCTGTGCTTCAAACGCCAATTTTAGATGGTGCTGATATTGTCATTCATAGTGCAACAAAATATTTAGGTGGACATAATGACGTACTAGCAGGTTTAGTTGTAACAAAAGGCCAGGAACTGAGTGATGAGTTTTTTCAGCATCAAAATGCGATCGGAGCAGTGTTATCTCCATTCGATTCATGGTTATTAATGAGAGGGATGAAAACATTATCTCTTCGTATGAGACAGCATCAGCAAAATGCTCAGCAGGTTGCACAATTTTTAGAAGAGCATCCTGACGTACTTGATGTTCTTTATCCGGGAAAAGGTGGAATGCTTTCTTTCCGTTTGCAGGATGAAACATGGGTAAATCCATTTTTGAAAAACTTAAAAACTATTTCATTTGCTGAAAGCTTAGGCGGAATTGAAAGCTTTATCACATATCCGGCTACCCAAACTCATATGGACATACCTGAAGAAATTCGCATTGCAAATGGTGTCTGTAACAAGTTATTGCGCTTTTCAGTAGGTGTGGAACATGCGGAAGATATTATAGAAGATCTTACACAAGCATTTAAAGCAATGAAGGGAGCGGTAGCAATTGAGCAATCATAATTGGTCATTTCAAACAAAACTACTTCATAATGAATCAAAGGTGGACCACAGCACAGGATCGGTAAGTGTGCCTATTCACCATTCTTCCACTTTTCATCAATTTAATGTTGATGAGTTTGGAAAGTATGATTATGCCCGTTCAGGAAATCCGACCCGTGAAGCTTTGGAACAAGCTATCGCAGAATTAGAGGGTGGATCAAGAGGATTGGCATTTTCTTCAGGGATGGCTGCTATTTCAACAGCATTCTTACTATTATCTCAAGGTGACCATGTATTAGTAACCGAGGATGTATATGGCGGGACATTTCGGATTATTACAGACGTATTAACTCGTTTTGGCATTGAGCATACATTTGTTGATATGACAGATCTTCATCAGGTTGCATCAAAAATCAGACCAAATACGAAGGTGATCTATATGGAAACACCTTCAAATCCATTGTTAAAGGTAACCGACATTCAAGGTATTGTGAATTTAGCAAAAGCAAATAATTGTTTAACCTTTTTAGATAATACGTTTTTAACTCCGGAGCTTCAAAGACCTTTGGAGCTTGGTGTGGATGTTGTGCTTCATAGTGCAACGAAGTTTTTAGCAGGTCATAGTGATGTGCTTGCAGGACTTGCGGTTGTAAAAGACCCTGAGCTTGGGGATCGCTTATATAGACTACAAAATGCATTTGGGGCAGTGCTTGGTGTACAGGATGCATGGTTAGTACTTAGAGGGTTAAAAACATTACATGTACGATTACAGCAATCACAAGCTTCAGCATTAAAGATCGCTGAGTTTTTAGCTGATCATCCAAAGGTGGTTGAAGTATACTACCCTGGCTTAAGCTTTCATCCGGGACATGATACACAGCGATATCAAGCAGACGGACCAGGAGCGGTTTTATCATTTAAACTAGCGGATGGAGATGCGGTAAGAACGTTGGTGGAGAATGTTGAGCTTCCTGTTTTCGCTGTAAGCTTAGGGGCGGTTGAATCGATTCTTTCCTATCCGGCAAAAATGTCACACGCAGCAATGCCGCCAGCTGAACGTGAAAAACGTGGGATTTCTGATGGATTGCTTCGATTAAGTGTAGGGTTAGAGAAAGTGGAAGACTTGATTAAAGATTTTGATGCAGCATTGGAAAAGCTTCCGGTTGTAAAGAAAAGTGAAAATGTGAATGTATAAAGAAATAATGCTGACTCTTATGGGTCAGTTTTTTTGAATAGCGGTAACGATAGGTTCTTATTATACAAGATATAAACGTACATAATTATCTTAATTTCTTCTAAAACTATCTATAATTCATTCAAGAAGAGGAGATATCTTTATGAGGAAACGAATTGTTTGGATGCTAGCAATATCTTGTTTATTGATACCCGTCATTGCCAGTGCACACGTAAAATGGTTTGCAACAGTCGAACCCGAAAAAGTCAGCATTGAACAAATCCTATCGCCATTTTTTATTACGATTTCTTTATTATGTGCAATTATTTTAGCCGTCTTATCCCAAGTAATGGGGAAATTAATGGATATTCCTCTTGCAGCAAAAATTGATATGAAACTGGACAGCTTTCGAAAGTATTCGAGGTATTTACTGAAGTATGGAACAGCTTTATCCTTTGTTCTTCAGGTTGTGAATGGGACGATGTTTGCACCTGAGTTTGCGATTCATCAAACATGGCAAACCCTCATCATGTGGATTATAATCATCTTCTTGCTTATTCCGCATCACTATGCGACGAAAATTGCAGCTCTTTTTATGTTAGGGTTATTTATCTTTGTATGGAGTGAAGCGGGTTGGTTCCATATGTTAGATTATGGGTTCTATATAGCGATTATCGGCGTATTATTAATTGGGAAAACAAAGCTGGAAAATGTGGGATTTCCATTTTTATACCTGGGGACCGGTTTAAGTTTATGTTGGGTAGCTGTTGAAAAGTGGGTTTACCCAATGATGACGACAGAGATTATCCACCATCACAATGTTCCGACATTTGGCTTTGAACCTGGAATATTTGTTGTTCTGTCAGCTTTTATCGAGTTTGTAGTAGGGTATTTATTAGTGGTTGGTATCCTGAATAGAGTTTTAGCTGTTGTCGTGACCATTTTATTTATCTTAACAACAACGATCTTTGGCTACACTGAGGTTGTCGGACATGCAATGATTCACATTGTTTTGCTTATCTTTATTATTGAAGGGATTTCGTTTTATCACCCTCCAATTAAAATGCATAAATCAAAGTTAGATCAAATGATTTTTGTGTCACTAAACTTCCTGTTTGTTTTAAGTACATTTTTATTAATTTATTATCGATTTGCATAAGAAAAAGAGCTAACTGATTTTAAAGTTAGCTCTTTATGTTTCATTTGCACTCAAAAATTTATGTGCTTTTTGTGCATGAAGAGGTTGACTAAAATAATATCCTTGAAAATCTGTACAACCCTTAGATAATAGGAAGTCCAGCTGTTCCTTTGTTTCAATACCTTCTGCAATAATTTGAATATTTAGCTCACGAGCAAGAGTAATAAGGGCTGAAATAATGGCTGCATCTTCCTGGTTATTTGGGAGACTTGAAATAAATGACCGGTCAATTTTAATTGCATCAATTCGAATTTGTCTTAAGTACGTAATAGAAGCATAACCTGTACCGAAATCATCAATCGAAATTTTTACACCTAAATCCTGCAATCGTTTCACAGAATGTTGGATATGTTGATTATGTTGGTTTAGAACACTTTCAGTGATTTCAATTTCTAAACAATTGGGTGGAAGGTTAAATTCAGATAATGTTTCTTCTACAAGTGCTGGAATGTCAGTAAGAATAAACTGATTGATTGAGACATTAACCGCTATAGGAACAATTGGATACTGCTGTTTCTTCCATTCATGAAGTTGCCTGCATGCTTCCCAAATGACCCAACTACCTAATTCTTCGATAAAGCCACTTTCCTCTGCTGAAGGGATAAAATGAGCTGGACCGACTAATCCTTTTTCCGGATGATTCCAACGGATTAAGGCCTCAAATCCAATTACTTTCCCTATCTCTGCATTCATCTTTGGTTGATAATATAATTCAAATTGGTTCTTATTTAATGCATGGCGAAGCTCCTCGTTAAGCATGAATAACTCAATTCCTCGCTCTGTCATTGATTCATCATACAATGCTACTGACTTACCGCCAGCTCCTTTTCTTTGATACATCGCTATATCGGCATTCTTAATGAGAAGATCTAAGGAGTTTCCATGTTCTGGATATATACTAATCCCAATACTTGCAGTAACATTAAATTCTCGATTTTCTATAATAATAGGCTTTCTGATTTCATGAATTATTCTTTCTGCAATAGTAAATAGAAGTTTTTCATCAGAAACATCACGTAAAAGAAGGACAAATTCATCGCCGCCCATACGAGATACAATATCTCCATCACGCACATGATCGGTAATTCTTTTAGCAACTTGTTGAAGAAGCTTGTCACCGAATGCATGACCAAATGAATCATTAATCGGTTTGAAGCGATCTAAGTCCATGACTAAAATCGCAAACTTCGTTTTATTCTCCTTCGTTTCTTGAATAATGTCTTTGGAAATATCATGAAGAAATCGAATATTATAAAGATCAGTTAATATGTCATGTGATGCTAAATAATGGATTTCCTGCTCTTTAAGATTTCGTTCAATTGCGAGACCGGAAAGGTAGCTAAAAACATTTAACAACTCAATTTCATAGCGTTCAGGTGCACGAACTTTAGGATGGTAAATAGCGAATGTTCCTAATAGAACCCCTTTAGTCGACAGAATCGGCATTGACCAACACGAATGAATTCCATGATCTAATGCAATTCTCCTCCATTCTTCCCAACTAGGATCGGTTTCTATATTTGAAGTTATTGCTAACTTTTTTGTGTAGGCTGCATGCCCACAACAAGCATTGTTATACATGACTGGGAACTGATCTACCTGTTCCAGAAATGATGATGGAAGTTTGGAAGCATATGCCACACGAAGCCAATTATGTTCTTTTTCATAAAGCATAATCGAACAATAACTTTCATTTGATAGTTTCTCAACAGTTTCAACAATCCCTTGAAGAATCTTTTGAATAGGTTCTCCTGACGCAATTCTTTCTAAATATCTGTACTGAAACACCTTTACCATTTCACTTAGTTTTTGATCTGTTATATCTCTGGCAACTCCATGTATTCCTATTAATTTTCCATTTAAGGTAGAGGGGATTGTTGTAATTTGAAAGTCAACAAGGATACCATCTTTTCTCACAATCTTTGCTTCATTTGTTTGAGTTTGTCCGTATTTAACATGATTAAACTTCTCCATTATGAACGGAAGGTTATCCTTTGCAATAACAGATTCAAAGTGATGACCAATAAGTTCATCTTTATGATATCCAGTGATTTTTTGAAGCTCTTGATTAATATCTAAAAAAGTCCCATCTATATCTATTGAAAAGACACCATAGGGATGGTGTTCAAATATAGATTTATATGTTTGATTACTGCTTAATAAATCAGTTATATCGCGCCCGATGACTACAATAGTATCTGGATTTCCAAGCGAGTCGTAGACAGGCGTTTTTATGACTTCAAAAATATGATCCTTTCCGTTGATTGTAATAATTTCCTCTATTTTAATTTGTCTTCCTTCATCCCATGCTTTCTGGTCAGAAGATTCAAAGTCGGGTGCGAAGGGAGCAATTCCAGCACCTAGGTGTCCTAGTTCTTCATCTGTTTTGCCTTCATAAGAATTTTCATCTAACCCGAAAATATCAAGTGTACGCTGATTTGTTTTGATCCAACGACCCTTGTAATCCTTCAATACGATAATATCAGGACTTGTATCAATAATTTTTGTTAAGATTTCTTTCTGATCAAGTGCCATTGGTTATCCTTCTTCTTTCGTTTTTATGATATACGTATAGATATTATACTATACAGAATTATCTGGGAACTAGTGATCTATGATGGTAGATATAGGAAACTTGTCAAGATTCCTATGCATGTACAGAGAGGTTTTATCATATATAAAAAAGAGCTAGCGCTTTAACTAAAATTTCAAAGGGGGAACAGAGATGAAAAAAATGCGTCATAGCTTGTTATTTATCCTACTCCTTGCCTTCATGTTGGTCATGGCTGCCTGTAATAGTGGTGCTGATTCGGGTAATACAAATGAAGAAGAGGGCACAAACGGATCTGAAAATAATTCAGGTGATAAGCAAGATTTAAGCTTATTAACAGGTGGTACAGGTGGAACTTATTATCCACTCGGCGGCCAGATCGGAAAAATTATTACCGACAACACAAATGCAAATATAACACCACAAACATCAGGGGCCTCAGCTGAAAACATGGAAACCTTAAGAGCTGGAGAAGCGGAAATAGCATTTTCACAAACAGACATTGCCGCATATGCGATTGATGGATTAGAAATGTTCGAAGGAAATGCGATTGATAATATTCAAGCAATTGGATCTTTATATCCGGAAACAGTTCAACTAGTCACAACGAAAGATAGCGGTATTACGTCAGTAGAAGACTTAAAGGGAAAAGCTGTGTCAGTAGGTGCTCCCGGTTCCGGGGCATATATCAATGCCATGCAAGTGTTAGAAGCTCATGGATTAACAGATAAAGATATTAAACCTCAAAACCTATCATTTGATGAATCAACTGATGGCATTCAAGCCGGAACGATCGATGCGGCTTTTATTACAGCAGGGACTCCAACAGGTGCGGTAGAAGCACTATCAGCCCAAAACGATATCCTAATAGTTCCATTTGCAGAAGATAAAATTCAAGCATTAATTGATCAGTATCCATATTATGCACAAGATACAGTTGCTGCAGGAACATATAAGATAGAAGAAGATGTAACAACAGTCGCTGTAAAGGCAATGCTTGTTGTAACAAAAGACTTAGATGAAGAGCTAGTCTACGAGATGACAAAATCACTATTTGAGAACACAGATAAAATTACGCATGCTAAAGGTGAATTGATTACACCTGAAACTGCACTTGAAGGATTGGGAAATCTGGAATTACATCCAGGTGCAGCGAAATATTTTGAAGAAAAAGGGATACAGTAGTAGAAATAGAATTCCAGAGTTTTGAAGAATAATGATGAGAATCGTGTCAAAATGGGAGGGTTTTGTCATATGATAAATCCATTTTGACATGATTCAAATATTTTCTGGGAAATAAGTCGAACAGTGATAGAGAAGAAGTGTTGACTTGAGGTGGGTAACTGAATATAATAGAATATGTAGCTTAAAGCGTTACATAAAATAATATATTGATCCGATAGTTCAGTGGGAGAACACTACCTTGACAGGGTAGGGGTCGGGGGTTCGAATCCCTCTCGGATCATTTCCTACTAAAAATGCTGATATATCAACGTTTCTAAGGAATTAACAATTACATTTGAATACATACAGGGTAACGCTCCACTTAACCACAAAGTAGCGTTCCAGTCGAAAGACGTTTCTCATTCCAGATTTATTGGAAAGGGGAGCGTCTTTTTTTATGTCCACAAAGAGAAAAGGTAAAACTGTTAAATCATTAAGAACAGAAATTAAAACAAATACCTCTATTTCCTATTACTTTGAAAAGTTTATTGAAACTAAAATTGCTGAAGGTAGAGCAAAAAGAACAATTGAAAAGTACCGTAACAATCATGGATTTTTCCTTGAGTATCTAAATTACAAGAAAGTTGACCATAGCATTCATGAAATAACAACCGATGTAATTAGGTCTTATATTGTTTGGATGCTTGAAGATAAGGTCAAATTTGAAGGTCATCCTTATAAAAAAGATGAGGAAAAGACTAGTGGGTTAGCACCTTCAACAGTCAACACAAGAATTAAGACATTGCGTCCTTTCTTCAAATATTTAGTTACTGAAGGATTTATAGACTTTGATCCAATGACAAACATTAAAGATGTAAAAGAGAGTCAAGAGAAGATTAATATTCTAACAGTTGATGAGTTGAAAAGATTATTAAATGCACCTAATCAAAGACACTATGATGATTTCCGTGATTATTGCTTAATTACACTTATCATTGATGGATTTCTAAGGGTATCTGAAGCCGTTACACTCATAAGAACTGATTTAGACCTAGACTCCAATGTAATCACTATAAGAGGATCGAATGCTAAGAATAGGAAGGCTAGATACATTCCGATTCAGAAGAAAACAGCTAGCTTATTACGTGAATTAATGAAGGAAACAGAGGAGTTTGATGCTGACTATATCTTTCTTAGCAATTACGGTGAACAACTCAATCCTAATCAATTTAGAAAACAATTGAGAAACTATGCGAAATCAGCCGGTATAAAGAAGCGTGTACATCCACATTTGCTACGACATACAGCAGCTACGATAGCTCTAGAAGCAGGAATGGATATGAGACACCTTCAAATTTTGCTTGGACATAGCGATTTACGCCAAGTTATTCGATATACTCACTTATCTAATAAATCACTAATCAATCAACAGAATCAGTATTCGGCTTTGAATCAGATAGTTGGGAAATTAAATAAGGATAGAAAGATCATTCGATAACAACAAATAGGGAGGAATCATAATGCAACATGCAACGTCAGGAAGTGATGCGAACACTAAATATATCGAGGAATTAAAGAAACAGTTCTTAAAACTTCAACTAAACTATGTAGGCACTTCCAAGGAAAACTTTTTGAAATCGGAATTCATTATGAGTGACAGTGTAATTATGGAAGCCTACGTAGATTATTTAACTAATCTCACTATCGAAGATAACTACATGAACATAAGTGATCAAGATATCAATCAACAGATTGAGAGCTACGGTGTAACAGATACAGAAATAGATAACTACTGGAACGATAAAACAGGAACATTCTAAAAGGGGAGATATTAATGGAGAAATTTACTGTCAAAGAGGTCGCCATAACCGACTACATTCACATTCTTGATGATGCAGTGGAGCAAAACGCTGAACTTGTTGCTATGACTATAGAAAAACAGGTAGAAAGGGAAAGTGTAGCAACTATCTTAAACGCATATATTGACCGTTTATTAGCTTTATTGCTACGTGATTATGATAAAGACAGACTACTAGAGGTTATTTCGTCAGGAGTCTTATTCACGCTGAGAAGCGTGTTAGAGGACAAGCTATACGATAACCAATTGATAAAAGATAGTATAGAAAATAAGAATGAAATTGCAGTTTAATTACATAAAAAAAGAGAGCATCTATTGGTAGTAGCGCTCTCCGGTCTTGCATGTTCAAATCATTCGTTAATTTAAGTGTACATAACTTTTTAAAAAAGTACAAGTGTTTACGCTTATTTGAGCATGCCTTCAAATCAGTTATGGAGGCTAATACATAATGAAATCCGGTCACATTAATCAATACACTAACTTATCGCAGTTTAACTGTCTAAAAGACTTCAACAACAATATAGAGCAATGGATGATTGATATTAAGGATCAATTCACCAAAGGGGAACTTATTGGCCTTAAGAGGCTGATACGTTATTCTGCAAAATTACCAGGTGTTTGTAATGCGAAGATTCAAACGCTTGTTTCTGCTACACATGAAAATGAAATAGGCGGTATTTCACGCTCAACATTCAAGCGTATGCTTTCAAAGGCTAAAGAGTTGGGTTTATTAGTTGTACACAACACTTATAAGAATGGAAAACAAGCTCATAGTGTTTATGTATTCAATCGTTATGTATCAAATGCAGAGCAAGCTTCTTCCTTTTTAAATCATATTGAACCACCTAAAGAGGAGAAATTGAACCAGCAAATAAACTATCCATCTTTTGAAACTAGCAACATATCAAATAAACGTAATAACGATTCAAATTATGCCATGTGGCATAAATTAAGTATGATATCTGCAACTTTAGGTATTGATGCGTCATTTACTAGCAATAGTGTTCCTAAAGAATTCACTTCATTAGCAGCAACTTATTATTCATGTCCAAAGACCATCGAGGAGCTTTATTTGGTTGTTAAACAGGTGACTAGATACTATTTACATTACACTGAGCAGGATAAGTTAGAACTAGCTATTGAGTGCTTTAAACAGCTAATTAGAAACATTAAATTGGGTAAGCGAAAAGTACATAATTTGTTTGGCTATTTCAATGGAATAGTTAATGGTGTGCTGGATCAGAGATACTTTGGTGAGTTGTTTGAAGAGGTTGGTTAAAGACACTCAGACAGATGAATCGAATATATATCTTGATTGTGGAGTCTCTGCTGGTGTCTTGGATGATAGTATTCGAGCACGTACTCGAATTTATACTAAAGAATATTCTTAATGATGAATTCCTTAATTATTTCTCTAGACTTACGATCTTCTTCTGGGTCAGTTGTAAAGTATACATTAACTTTAATTCCGTTCTCACCTACAGTTGAATATCCGTGAATAAAACGTTCTCGGGATAATTCTTGTTCAGGCTCTTTGATGTCCTTGTCTTGGTTGTTCATTTAATACACCTCTTAGATATTGATAAAGGTGTATTTTAGCATTGATGTTGCACCATTGTAACTTCCAATTTATGTCATGTGCAAACAAATGGAAAGAGGTATTTTCAGGTGAGATAATATTTGAGAAGGGAAAATTCCCCTAAGTGTGTCCATCGCATGGACTGAGTTTTTCTAAAGGCTCCTCAAATTTGGGGAACGAGATTACGTTCACCTGAAGGGGAGTTAAACTCCCTGTCATGACAGTCACTTTAAGTGTCCATCGAGGATTCGGACTTTAAATATGAGTCCCAAGATTTCGGGAGTCTTAAACGAAAAAGTAACGACCTATCGTGGCTAAATTATCTACGACCTAACATGTGGTTGTCGCTGAATATCGGAAGACCTAATAAAAGGTCAATTTTATCGTAATTAGATTTCAATAAAAGACTTGTTTCATGGAAATTAAAAATGATCAAAAAAGTCTATACAAATAAAAACAGACATGCTACAATAAAAGGTACTACATGTGTGTCTACACACTTATAGTAATCTTAGCATATCTTACGTTCTTATTCTATTAACCATAGTATAAGGCATGTTGTATATAAAGTAAAGAATTAATTTAAAAAAGATTTACTGTTCCTTGAAAATTTTATATTGAATACTTTCCCTCCTATATACAGTGCTAGCGCACTGTGTTTTTGGACGATAATGAGGTTTAATATTTATCTCCAATTATTAAACAAATAATCTAATCGTAAATTGGAGGCTTTTACATAATGAAAAATGTTAATGAGAAAGATTTTGTAGTATTTAAACAAGCACTAGCTGGATTCTTAATGATGAATAGTTGTCGATTAAAGAAAATCACTCCATCAAAGAAAGATCCGAGTAAGTTTGTTTACTTCTTTAATGATAATGAAACTGTACGTAGTTTAGTAGATCAATATTCAAATCAATAATCAATTAGACAATTAATCAACTAATAAGCTTTCAACGGAGGAAAGGCAATGAAGAAATTAAATTTAAAATGGGTTGCAGAATCAATTGGTGATGATTATAAGAATTGGAAAAAAGGCGACACAGTTTTAATTCAAGCCCAAACAGGTACTGGTAAAACTTGGTTTGTTAAAAATGTTTTGTTGGATTATTTAAAAACGGGTGAAAAATTACTATTTGTCTGTAATAGAACAAACTTAAAGCGACAACTCAAGAAAGACTTATTAAAGAAATACAATCAACCAATTCCAGAAACATTCGAGGAACTTGATGATATAACAACTATAGATGACAAAGTAATAATCTCATCCTATCACGCTATATCTGAGTCAATTAAAAACGAGATTTATGAAAATGAGAATAAGAGTGACTTTGGTCTTTATGATTATATTGTTTTTGATGAGAGTCATTTCATTTTTGCTGATGCTTCGTTTAATAATAAAAATCGCTTCGCCTATCAGAAAATAGTTAAAGAGTGGCATCCTCAAACAGTTAAAATATTTATCTCAGCAACTATGCAAGAAATAAGAAATCCAATTATCAACTGTGTAGAGAAAAACAAGAAAAAAGGTTTCGGGTTAGATAATTTCGATATACATGAGTATTCAACTGGTATTGATTACAGTTATGTCGATGTGAAATATTTCAAAAATATTGATGTAATTACAAATTTAATTAAAAATGATACATCTGATGACAAGTGGTTAATATTTGTCAGCGATATCGAGAAACAAGCAAATATATTAATGAAAGAATTAAGTGAGAATAAGTGCTCAGTCATTAAATCAGGAACCCAGAGTGATGAATTAAACTCAATCATCAAGGATAGTAAATTCAACAAGAAAGTTCTAATCTGCACCAAGGCAATGGACAATGGAATAAATATTGATGATTCAATGCTAAGACATATTGTGATTATGACTTGGGATCAGATTTCATTTATTCAAATGTTAGGTAGGAAAAGGGTTGATATTGATAACGCTGAGGAGATTAACCTGTACATACCTAAGAGATTCAAAAAGAGTTTTTTGTCAAAGTTACATAATCATAACAATAAAAAGAAAGAAATTGAACTATTAAATAACGAGTCGGCATTTTACAAAAAATACGATAATGACTTAAAGGAATTTAAAGGGTTGAATGATGTTTTCTACCGAGATTATAAATCAGGCAAAATTAAGATAAACATGATTGGATGGAAAAGGTTAAATGAGGATATTAAATTTTCTGAGTACATGATTGAAGCATTTGATGAATTAGGCGAGTATGCTTTTATTCTTGAACAATTGAAATGGTTAGATTTAGGACATACGTTCAGTACCCTAAATGATATTGGAGATGTAATAGTTGATGATGAAGTACAGTCTCTAGAAAATTATTTAGATAGTATCGTAGGTGATAAGTTATTTACAAGTGAGCAGCAGGAACTAAGTAATATAATTCTAAAGGAATTAATCACAATATCTAAAGATGTAGATTACCGTACTAAGAAACTAAAACATGGAACAATTGAGGCCATTGTTCGTAGCCAGTTAAATTTACCATATGCGGTTAGTAAGCCTAAAGTAGAAGGTAAAGGCGAAATGAGAGGTAAGAGATACATAATTGTAAGTAAACTAGAATCTTAAGATATGTTGCACTTTTACTAAATATCTATATATATAAATAAAAAGGGAAACTGCAACATTTAAATTTTAAATAATAATTTTACATAATCAATAAGAAAAAGTATACCCGTTGTGAGGGTTGGTAAGGGTGGTGCAACGAAAAGGGTTTTAAATGTAGTGAAACGGAATTTAAAACACTGTTAGCACCCTTACGGTTTTGGTCTTTGAAAATAAACATAAACCAGTAAACGAAGGAGAATGATCAAATATGGCAAAGAAACGTAATCAATATTTCATTAAACAATTCAATTTCTCGAATGTTGTTGATAATGACGATGTATTAGAAATTAAAGCTGATACATTTGAAGAGAATAGGATGCAAGAAAATATACTATTTAGAACTGTTTACCGTTTGAAAAATCATAAGTATCAAAATGGTAAAAGTGAGAATGGTGAAGAAATCAAAAATTGGATAAATGAATTGTTTACTCTAAGTGCTTCAGATGTAAAAGAAGATGAAAAAGAGCTATATAAACGAATTATGAAAGATGGAGTATTGATTGACGGTAAAAAGTATATTCGTTTTGGAAAGTCATCTAGTATGACAATGGATCAACGTACTTATTTTGTTATGGAAGCCTTCCATAATGAATTAAAGGAAGCAATCTCATTAAATAAAGTACCAGAAAATACAGTCGTTTCGAAGTATGAGACAGCTTTAGGATTAACAATGTCATCTGCTAACTTGATTAACGGTATTCCAAAGATTGCTATTGTGAAAGATTTTGAGAAAAAGATTATTGACGATGTAAAGGTTGTATCAAAATTAACTGATATTCCTGATTTAGAATTGCATCAAGAATACGATAAAAAAAAGCTAGAGTTTAAAGAAAAAATAAAAAATGATCCTAAACTTATTTTGAGTTTTCCTGCAAGCATAGATGAGGATCATTTTTCAATGAGTAAGATTGAATCGGAATACAACCGAAGAGTTAAATTTGACTGTATTGATAAACCTGTTGGTCATAAAGTGTTTAAAAAAGGTACAAAAGAGACTCCATACATTGTATACAGCTATGAACAAACTGAAGAAATGCCACTATCGTACAAACAATATCTACTTGGCTATGAGTTATGTATTGAAAAGAACCATGTTAATGAAATTAATTGTTTTGATGGTCAAGGATTAGTTAGTTTTGATTGTGCTGATAGATGGTCAGAGGAGTTAGGCTTAGGATATCAGTCTCAAGGATTTCAGGTTAGGATGAACTATATTAAAGGACTTGTAATTAAGTTTGACCTAAAAAAATGGTTTCTTGATAATGAGGTAACTCATATCACTGACCTTTGGGATGATGAAATTGAAGTAATGGATAAAGAGGGAAATTTACTTGTCGATATGATTTTGACCGAGAGCTGTTTTAAGGCTAAACATAACAAGGACAAAGAAGGCATTAATCAATGGTTATTTAGCAGTTGTGATGAGTACGTAAAATCTTTAAAAAAATATGGTCATGATTATGTCGGAGTTGCTAATTACATAAAAGATGCACGCTATTCTGATATATACACTTCTCTTACTTATCAATTTATCAATTCTCTAGATTTATCAAAATCTGATTTAGTTAAGCTTGTAAGAAAATCATGGGATTTGTACAGAGGAATATTGAAAAACCCTGATACTGCATCTGTAAAAGCATTTCTAAATATGAGATTAAACATAGATGAAACTGAGGAAGAACTTGATAAATCAGATGAGCAGCGATTGGATGTTGATATTAAAAAGGCTATAGATATTGACGAGAGAATGTTATTTGATAGAAGAGTGGAGAGTTTCTTGATCCGACAGGTAAAGCAAGCAATTAAATATCTTATGGTTGGTCGTATTCCTGTTAAAGGCAATTATAAATACATTACTGGTGATTGTATCGGATTTATGGAATACGTCGGTGGTAAAGAAGTTAAAGGTTTCTTGAAAGAGAATGAGTTTTTCTCTAATGGGCATGAAGGGAAACACACCTTCTATAGAAATCCAATAACTAGCTGGCATGAAGTAAAAAAGGCTAATTTAATAAAAAGTGATAATGAGTATGTCCAACATTTAGATAATGTAGTTCAATTAAACATCTATGATTTAACAATGCCTCAACTTTCAGGAGCTGACCTTGATGGAGATAAAATTTTCTGCACCAAGGAGCCTATTATCTATAATGCTATAATCGATGATTTAGTTGTGGTTAATAAAGATGATAAAGCTACAACTGATAGTAAAGATTACAATATCCAGGGAATTATTGATTTTGAGTTACTTAACTTAGGAAATCAAACAGGGATAGTAACAAATATTAATACATTGATTCAGACATATGCTTTAGCTAACGAGGATCTTAGAAGTCGAGAGTTAGAAATATTAGTTTGTAAGCAACTACAAGCTGACATAATTGACAGCGTGAAAAAGGGTATTGTTCCTGAAATTCCTAAATTTCTTCAAAACTTTAAAAAGAAGCCTTACTTTCAAAAGTTCATTTACGAAAATGAGGATAGTAATGAGGGTTCTTACGTAAGATGTGATAGTCCATTAAATGAATTATCAAAGGAAATTGCAAAGCATTACTCTAAAATTGATAACAGAATAAATTATGCAACTGTCAATAGGAAAGACTTAGATTTCCAGCCTATTGAATTACTAAAGGATTACAGTAAAGTAACAAGAACTGAGTTGCTAAAAGTGATTAGAGATATTACACCTGTTTTCAATGAGTTTGTAGAGAAAAGTAATAAAATTGCTGAAAAGAAAAAAGGGATAAATCTTGTTCGCTCATCTCCTGAAGAGAAGAAGATGTTAAAGCTGATAAATAAGGAATGGAAAGAATTATACGATCAAACAAGAGTTAAATTGGAAAATATCTGTGATAATCCATCTGTTTTAACTAGTGCTGCTGTTGAATTGGCATATGTTAAATCTAAGGATAGTAATAATCAAGGGATAGAGAGAACAAGAAGTTATTTATTTCCTTGGATTGCTACTGAAAATGCAATGGGATTATTGGAAAATATTAAGTCTAACGAACAAGAAGCAAAAATAGATGTAGTTGAGGTTCCTCAACTAAACTTCCATGATAAAACATATGGGGGACTTATGATGAGAGTTAAGAATGGAAAAGCATACTTTGATACATTAGACTTCGATCCAGTTGCTGAAGTGAAAATGAATGATGGTAAGTATCTGATAATTGAACAAATGGGATATCATTTTGCTTCATTTGAGAATAAAAGAAAAACAGAAATTGAAACTACAATTAGCGATAAAGTTGAAACAGTTAATGAAGATATTCCGAAGTTATCAGAGTATAAAGCTACAGTTTTTACAATGGGTCTTAGAAGTAGTTCAGAATTAAAAAAGTTAATTAATGGTCAAGTTTTATCCTTCAAGAAAGAAAGGGACTTCTTAAATCTATATAAAGATGATGAGATTATGTGTGGGGTAAACAGAAAAGATTTTTGCAATGTTAATTTAGGTGTAGATTTAAATAGCTATATTGATAAGGAAGTAAGAGTATTTGTAAAAGGAATGTCTGAGAAAAGTTTAAAAATTATTATGTCGAGTATTTAATACGGTGCTATCGCACCGAGTGGTGGATAGTTATGAGGTTTTATTACTTATAATTATTCACTTTTTATTTATCCTTCAGTATTTAATTGACACTGACATTAAATTGTTAGTGTCTTTTTTTGTTTGCATTAATTGACTGATTCATTTTGAGGGGGATGAATTGGTTGATTAATGGAGATAAAAACGTTTTTACATTAGTTGAGCTGATAAGAGAAGAAGACAGCGCCATTTCTCCAATGGTTGAAGCCGTCTTTTTGCTTTTACAACAAAACTGATAATAAAGGTGGAAAATATAGATGAATGAAGAAGCATGTGACCGTCAAGTAGAATGAAACAATTTTTGCTCGTTATTTTGAAACACTTTGTTCCCCAAATATGGTAGAACGATGCTTCATACGATAACTATCTTCATTTAAATGAATGATTTCTACTCGGTGAAGAATCCTATCTAGAATTGCTGTTGTTATAGCTTGATCACCCAATAATTCTCCCCATTCTTTTGGTGCCTTATTAGAGGTCAAGATAATGGAAGACTGATTATACAAGTCATTAATTAAATGAAAGAACATATTAGCTTCTTGTTGATCCATTGCCATAAACATTAAGTCATCTATTATGACTAAATCAGCCTCTCTAATTCTTTTCATTCTTGCTTTTGACTTTCGTGTGATTTCTTCTGTTTTCAGGTTATGAATTAAATCTCCCATTGATGTGAATATCGCTTTATACCCTTGGTTAATAGCCTCTATTCCTAGGCCTACGGCCAGGTGAGTTTTACCTACACCTGGTGGCCCTAATAAAATCAAATTGTACAGCTGTTCTATCCAAGTTAAATCTTTTAATCTATTTAGTTGTTTGTTGCTTAAAGACTTTTGTTCTTTTAAATTAAACTCCTCAAGTGTTTTGCTGAAAGGGAAAGTTGCCCACTTTAATCGGTTGTTTAGTTGCTTTTCTTCTCTTCGAGTTTGCTCATAAGAAGTGACATCTAACAGGAATTGAGTAAATGAAAGGTCTTTTTGCTCAGCTTCTCTGATCAAATGGGGGAGATGCTTGGCAGTTTCAACGAGTCTTAACCCTTTCATTATGTCTTGTAATTGTTGGATTTGGCTCATCGCTATTCAACCTCCATTAAAACCGTGTAAGTATCTACTTTTCTTTTGTATGCTTCTGTTTCTAAAACCCATTCTGATAGCCTGTTCAAAGTCTTAACTTCTTTCTTTTTATCAATAACTGTTTCATGTACCTGGCGCTGACGTTTCACATATGCAATGATATCGCCAAAATCAGTTGCACTGTATAATTTCCTTTTTAAACACTCTGCTAACGCTTTAGTCAGTACTTCGTTATCGATACCTTTTGTTTCGCGCAAGATGATTTGCAACTGGTCTTTAATGTAACGAGGATTTTTTTCCCTAACCTTCTCTAAATATTTAAAGGCTAGTTCTTTATCTTCAAATCTCTCAGCCACTGTATTAATGAATGCTCCAACACCTTTTGTACGATCCCTACTATGTTTTTTATCTTTTATTAACATCCCTTTCCCTTCGGGAATTGAATGTTTTGCAATAATTTCGCCAGTATCAGGTATATAAATAACTAATTCTTTAGTCTCCGTTTCCTTGATACATACTTTTTCATATTTGTTATAAGTTCCAAGTGGAAGAGAGTACCGATTAGATTGGTAACGAATAGTATTGTCCTTATGAACACATCTTGCTATACTTATCTCATAGTTATTTTGAATATCTATATTTTGGGAGACTGGTTTTAAGTGTTGCTTTTCCAGGAGGAACACTTCGAATGGTCTCTTTTTTGTTGTATTGTGTATTTTATAGTTACCCGTTCTGTTCAGCCATTCCCATCCTTGCTCATTCCAAGAGTCGATGTTATGAAACACTCTATGTTTGGCATAGTTTTGTTTGATAAATCCAACTACATTTTCTATTCTTCCCTTACTCTCAGGGTCAGCTTTTCTACAAACCCGAAGGTTTATTCCTCTGGATTCTCTATACTGCTGAAATTCTTTAGTTAAAATTAGATCTCCACCATTTTCGCTAACAACAATTAAACTATCTTGGTCATAAACGATCTCATTGGTCATTCCTCCATACCATTTAAACGCGTTCTCATGGGCTTGTATAACATCCCGTGTTGTAAATGGTCTATCCAACCACTCTTTATACTTTTGTCTAGAATGTGATAAGACAAAAGCTATAAAGTTGAGTTTGGCTTCCTTATTATCAACAGTTTTTTGTCTCGTATGACCAAAATCTACTTGCATTTGTTCTCCCATTGGGGGATCAGGAATTGCCTCATACATTCGAGGAGATGTTTCCTTATTTATTTTGTATTCTTCTCTTAATGCTTTTACATATGTTCTTACTGTACTTTCTCCAACAGTTAGATCTTTATATTTCTCTAAAAGCCAATCATAAATTTGTGCTGCTGACATATCCGGATGCATTCTCAACCAAGATAAAATCAGTTCTTTATATGGATCTAATTTTTTCTTTTTATACTGAAGAGAATCAACCCATTCCGCCATCTCCGAAGGAGATCTCTTTAAGTGCCTGTAAACAGTTGTTCGAGAAACCCCTAACTTTTCAGCTATCTTTGTCTGACTAAATCCTTGCTTTAATAATTGCTTTATCTCCATGTACATTTCCCACTTATCCACCTTCGCTAACCTCCACTGCAAGTATGAACTATGATCATTTTACAGTGATAGGTTGATATTTTTTGCTGGTATATTTGGGTAAATAAGCGTTTCATCTTATCAAGCAAAAACTGTACACTTTATTCTAGCAGTCACA
>NZ_JAEK01000023.1 GCF_000518865.1 Bacillus sp. J37
CAAAGGAATTCGGCCACTTCTCAACTTAATTCGACCACTTTTGACTAAAATTCAACCACTATCAAATTTTTATCAACCACACTTCATTTTGAGCCATCTAAAAGTGATGCCAATCAAAGTACGTCTCTACAAAAAAGAGGATGTGCACCAGCACATCCTCTTCCACTAATTTAAGATCTTTCAACCTCGACTTCCTGATTCTCTTCCTCATCATTATTAGTTGTTCTGAGAGGAATTTCCTTTAAGAAAAGTGTCACAATAAAGGCCAATCCGATAATACCTGCACTTACAGTAAAGACAGTTGTTAATGAAGTGTTTAAGGCTTCCTTTAACACCTGAATAAATTGTTCAAAGAATGGTGCCATTTCAGCAGGTAATTCTGATTGAATGCTTTCTAGTTTTTCAGAATCCATTAATACTTGTGGATTTTGCAGTTGTGACATTGTTTCCGCCATTTCCGGCGGTGGAGTAGGCGCATTTTCTACCTGTGTGGTAGATGAAAGCTCATTTGCCATCTTATTCCCCATAACAGAGCCGAGTAAAGCAACACCAACGGTTCCGCCAATTTGCCTGAATGTTTGCATAGCTGATGTAGCAACGCCAAGATATTTATGACTGACCGCATTTTGGACGGTAATATTAAAAACAGGCATGTTGACTCCAAGGCCAATTCCAACAACGATTAGTTGAAGAATTAATCGTGTTAGGGACGATTCCACCTGTAATGTTGAATTCAGAATTAAGCCTATTGCCATGATGATTAAACCAAGTAGAGCAAAGATCTTATATTTCCCTGTTTTTGTGATTAAATTACCGACAAGGATACTTGATGAAACCATCGCAATGGTCATGACCATCTCAACAAGACCCGATACTGTGGCTGATTCGCCTTGTACCCCTTGAACGTAAAAAGGAACATACATGATCGTTCCGAACATGCCCATACCCATCAGCATCCCCGCAATATTTGAAACGGTGAAAACACTGTTTTTAAAAAGATAAAGCGGCAGCACAGGACTTTTTACTTTTAGTTCGATAAAAATAAAGGCAAGTAAGGAGATAAGTGTTAATGAAAATAAGCCTATGATTTGAAAAGATGCCCATTCAAATTTATCTCCGGCCCAAGTGAAGCCTAATAATAATGAAACAATTGTAATTGTTAATGTAAGAGATCCAAGAAAATCGATTGGTTCTTTTTCTTTTGCTTTTTGTGAAGGATATAGTTTTAAAATTAAGGCAAATGCGAAAAAACCAATTGGGAGGAACACCCAAAAAATCCAATGCCAATCGAAGTTATCAACAATATAACCGCCGAGAGTTGGTCCGAATAAGCTTGATAATCCAAAGACGGCACCAAGTAACCCCTGCCATCTTCCCCGTTCACGCGGGCTGAATAAATCACCAACTGTTGTAAACGCAGAAGACATGATCATCCCACCGCCAAATCCTTGAAGACCGCGATACATAATAAGTTGAATAATATCATCAGAAGTTCCGCATAAAAATGCGCCGATCATAAAAATTCCAATACCGATTAAAATAAAGATTTTTCTTCCGTAAATATCGGAAAGCTTACCAACTAACATCGCCGTAATCGTGGAAGTTAACATATAGACGGTGAAAACCCAGTCAAAGTACTCCATACCCCCGATTTGAGAGACGATTTTTGGCAAAGCTGTCCCAACAATTGTCATATTCACAGCTGCAAAAAACATTGCAGACATGATCGCAATCATAATCAGAACCTTTTGCCTGTTCTCCAAATGTTCCATAACATTCCTCCTCTTTCCCCTATAAAAAGATGTTGTGCCTTAAGTAAGGATGCTCTTAGAGATGTATTTTACCCATAAATATGTATGCATCTTTAAAAATTCATTACCCTAGAATACCGATACTAGAAAAAAATGTTCATGAAGTCAACTATTATTTTCGGAAAGTATAAGATTTTATAGGATGATCGTTTACACCATTAGGGTATAGCGATAAGCCAAGTTTTTCTAATGATTTTTATCATTTATCATTTAATAGCTACATGAGCTTACTCCTTTTTCTACTATATAGAATATAGATAATAAAAAAGATGTAGAAGGATGATGAATATGAAGGAAACAGATAAGCTGCGTGAACTTGAACAGAGAATCGATGAATTGGAACAACAGCTTGAACATTTCGAAAAGTTCCATTCAAATCATCTAAATGAGAATGATGTACGTGTCGTAGTGGACAAGGTCCTGATGGAAAAAAAGATTGCGTCACAAGAAGAAATTGACAGTAAAATCTATCAAAGTCATCTGCAACTAATTAAATGGATTATTGGGACGGGAATTAGTATAGGGGCAGCCATTTTAGGTATGTTTCAATTTTTTTAATAAATCCGCCAAGAAACGCTTGCCTCCAATAATCATGAATGCAAGCGTCTCCCGCAGTCAAAAGTTCAAAAACCTATATCAGTAGTAATAGTACCCACGAAATGGACCATCATTATTGTTAAGAACAGCTCCGCCGAGAAGACCTGCGCCAAAGCCTAAAAGACCTGTTGTAAGCGGGTTTAATCCATAACCCCCAAAACCGGGACCATATCCTGGGCCATAGCCATACCCCGGGTAGCCGCCACCACCAAAACCATATCCAGGGTATCCATATCCGGAACCAGGATAGCCTTGACCAGCATTATAACCATACCCTGCTCCCGGATAGTTATATCCAGGACTTCCATAGCCACCACCAAATCCAAAGCGTCCATTTCTATATCTCATGCTACCATCCTTCCCAAATGTTAATGATTTACTCTGTACTATATGTGAAGATCGGGAAATTGGGGAATATGTTTAGGAAGAATGGGCATCAGTTTAGGTATTGTCTATTAATGAAGGAAAATGTAGAAAAGAAACATGAATAAAAAGAATAAAAAAGGCAATAAATTAATAAAAAACGCTTGATTATTTATGAGACAAGATTTATACTTATAAAGTAACTTTTTACGACTGTTATCGACTTATTTCGACAAATTTCTTCAAAATCCTGTTGATTTTTGAAAGGAGATTTGTTATAATAAATTACATGTTTTGCGGGTGTAGTTTAGTGGTAAAACCTCAGCCTTCCAAGCTGATGATGAGGGTTCGATTCCCTTCACCCGCTCCATACATATTGCTTACAACGCAGTGTCTCGTTTCTTAGATAAACGATGCATTGCGTTTTTTAATTGTCATAAATAGGAACTCTTCTTGATAAAGAGTTCCTTAATGACGAAACTAAATAATTTGATAAGACGCCGTGCCACCATGTATTTGTGTAAACATTGTAGACAATGCTTGTAAAAGCTGGTCAGCTTCATTATGTGGCATGGATGGTTGTAAATAAACGATATGAAGTGAATTAGTTGTAGCAGTTGAAACAGCAGATCTTTTTGAATCAACATAAGGGCTGCCAAATGCTCCTTCGTTATCAGATGATAATAATTTTTTCGTTAACTGAACTTCCCGTTCGTTAATAGCTATATAGGAATCGTCTTCAGATCCGATTTTGATTGTTATGGGACCTGAAAGCTTGTCCAGATCATAAATTCCTAGTGGGATGCGATACTGTAACGAAAGAAAATTATTTAAATCCACTGCAGAATTAACAGGCTGAAGAAATTGCTGTTTTTGAACACGACGATATAGTGCCTCATTTGATGGACGATATCGATTTGGATCTGTTCCGATTGATTTGAAAACTTTTCTCCATTCAAGTATTGCAGGGATCTCGGTGACTTTTTTATCTTCATAATCAAAGAAAAGAGATTCTTGAAACAACTGTAATCTCCCTTTTAACATTTGTGGGGAGTCTCCTACCTGGATATCTTGATAGTGCACAATAGCTATTTTAAAATCAGGAATGAGTTGTTTTAGCTTGTCCTGAACCGTAATTTCCATCATTTTATACCTCCACAATATAGTCTAGTTATTTTACCATAGTGTGAGTGGATGTTTCTGTATATAAGTCTCATAAAAAGGAGGGGAAGGAAATGAACATAGAACAATTGAAAAAAGAAGTGATTGAATACAGTAAACAGATCGGAATTGATAAAATCGGTTTTACAACTGCAGATATGTTTGAAGAACTAAAGCAGCGCTTAGTAACACAACAGGAACTGGGCTATCAATCAGGCTTTGAGGAATCTGACATCGAAAAGCGTGTGAATCCAATAAAGTTGCTGCCAAAAGCAAGCTCGATTATATCCATTGCGTTGGCCTATCCTTCTAAAATGAAAAATGCTCCCAGAAGTACGAAAGAAGACCGACGGGGAATTTTTTGCCGTGCATCATGGGGAAAAGATTATCATGATGTACTACGTGATCGCTTGACGAAATTAGAAGCTTTTATAAAAGAGAAGCTGCCTGATGCACAAATGAAATCAATGGTCGATACAGGTGAACTATCTGATCGTGCAGTGGCGGAACGAGCCGGTATTGGCTGGAGTGGAAAAAATTGTTCCATCATTACACCTGAATTTGGATCTTATGTATATTTAGGGGAAATGATTACAAATATTCCTTTTCCACCAGATCAACCGATTGAAAACCAATGTGGAAGCTGTACAAAATGCTTGGATATTTGTCCAACAGGAGCTCTTGTACAAGGTGGACAGCTTGATTCTACTAAGTGCATTGCGTTCCTCACCCAAACAAAAGGATTTCTCCCTGAACAATACCGAACAAAAATCGGTAATCGAGTTTATGGGTGTGATACGTGTCAAACAATCTGTCCAATCAATAAAGGGAAGGACTTTCATTTTCACGAAGAAATGGAGCCCGATCCTGAAATCGCAAAGCCGAAACTTAAGCCGTTATTAACGATAAGTAACCGTGACTTCAAGGAAAAGTTCGGTCATATCTCCGGTTCATGGAGAGGTAAAAAACCCCTCCAGCGAAATGCAATCCTGGCACTTGCTCATTACAAAGACACCACCGCTCTTGAAGACTTAGTCAAAGTTATGCACAAAGACCCAAGACCTGTCATAAGAGGCACAGCGGCGTGGGCCATCGGAAAAATCGGCGACACCACGATGGAACCTGAATTAAAAAAGGCTCTCGCAAATGAGAAGGATGACGAGGCAAAACAGGAAATTGAAAAAGGTTTGTCTTTTTTAGCTGAAAAAGCGGGAATATAAGGTGAAACTTCTACTATTTATGTAGATGTTTCGCCTTTTTTGTTTTGAAAAGATTCATTGAATTAAAACTGAGCTGGTTGATTGGAGTGGAAGGTACGATACTCTGCGGGAGTGCGTGTTGATGGAGACCACGTAAGCGCAAAGCAATGTGAGGAGGTTCCAGAGACCGCTCGCGGAAAGCGAGTACCTGCAACGGAAATCAACCCGGATTATTCCTGAACACTTTTTATAAGCAACAAAGTTTGTGAAAACAGTTAAATCACGACTATTTCCAATCAGTCACCTCATATCCTGTAATAACGATAAAATATGGTGGTGACAAAACGTGAAACAACAACTCACTGAAATAAACGAAGCACGACTTCAAATGCTCATAAATGCTAAACACATAAAAAACGAACGAAATGACCAAGAACTTCAAGCAATTGAAAGAAAGCTACAATCTGCTCAAAAAAGAAAAACGGAAATTATCAAAGGTAACTCAAAAATCCAAATCATAAACCTGGACAAAAGAACAGACCAATTAAAAGAAGCAATATACGCCTGTCACAATAAATGGTTACATAAACAAAAAGATCTCTTTTACCTCGAAGAAAGAATCGAATATCGAAAAGCAAGCTTCTATAAAGATGAGCTTGTAGATGATCAATTAGTCACATCTGAAGGAGAAAAAGATATTATTTCGGATATCCAGGTATCTGAGGAAGTGAGAAACAAAGAACATGATTTTCGTTACGACCGTATGGCTGCTGTCCAATATGCCGAGCGGTGGTGGAACAGCAGCAATCCTCAATACAAGAACTTTGATGTGAACTGTACGAACTTTATTTCTCAATGCTTACATGCCGGCGGAGCCAAGATGAGGGGCTATCCAAATCGGTCAAATGGATGGTGGATGCAATCGAATAATTGGAGCTATAGCTGGACTGTTGCCCATTCCATGAAGACATTTTTGTCTAATTCCAGAACCGGCTTAAGAGCAGAAGTTGTTTCATCTCCTGAACAGCTAATGCCTGGTGATGTTATTTGCTATGATTTTCAAGGGGATGGACGTTATGACCATACAACATTTGTCGTTGCTAAGGATGAAGAGAATATGCCGTTAGTAAATGCACAAACTTATAATAGTAGAATGCGCTATTGGGCCTACGAAGATTCAACTGCCTATACACCAAATATCAAATATGCATTTTTTCGGATTCTCGATGATACCAGTTCGAAGTAACAATGGTATAATGACTAGTGGATTAAAATTAACAGGGAACACGTATCCCTTTTTACAGACTTAGATGAGGTGAATAAATTGGCTTTACATGTCGTACTATATCAACCAGAGATTCCAGCAAATACTGGAAATATTGCACGTTCTTGTGCTGCAACAAATACAACTCTACATTTAATACGTCCACTGGGTTTTTCAACAGATGATAAAATGCTAAAGAGAGCCGGATTGGATTACTGGGAATATGTGAATGTTGTGTATCATGATTCACTTGATGAACTATTTGAAAAATACGCATCAGGTGAATTTTTCTTCTTAACAAAATTCGGTCAACAACCACACACAACCTTTGACTACAGTGATGTTGAAAAAGATTATTTCTTTGTTTTCGGAAGAGAAACAACAGGCTTGCCAAAAGACTTAATTCAAGCAAACATGGACAAATGCCTGCGTCTTCCAATGACAGACAAAGTTCGTTCCTTAAACCTGTCAAATACAGCTGCGATCTTAATTTATGAAGCATTAAGACAACAAAACTATCCGGGCCTTACTTAAAAAACAAGGGAGATTCACGTGATACAGATCTTTATAAAAGATCAATCAAGTGAATCTCCCTATTTGTGTTCATTATTTTTTTACGCCCGGCTTTGACTCGTAGCCAGCTGTAAAAATTGCCGTAAGGAATGCTAAGCTAACACCTAAAATGAGAATGAAACCCATCGGTTTACCTCCTTGAATTGTTCAAAGTTAAGGATACCTATTATGTATAGTTTCCCTCTTCTAGCTAGTTTTTATTATAACCCAATCAGAAGTTGATGTGAATGCGTAACCAATTTTTTCGTTAAGGAATTTGTTTAAGTTTTGAAGTTTCTTTCATAAGGATAAAAGAAAAAGGGGGATCGAGGCTATGCGAAATGTCTTGATTAAATGTATGAATGACAAAAATAGGACCGGCGGCCAATTGAATGTCTTTCATCATGAGTATGAAAGACAAAAGTAGGACCGAGACCAATTGAAATGTCTTTCATCAGGAGTATGATAGACAAAAGTAAGTCCCAGACCAATCAAAATGTCTTTCATCTAAAGAATGAAAGACAAAGAACCAAGAGAACCCCCCTCATCATTGTGCATTAAAGACCAATCAAAACTACCTCCACTTAAAAAGATTCAACCTTTTTCCCTCCAATGAAGAATGTTAAAGGACATCCTCGCATAAAGTGTATTAAACTGCACGAGTTAGTCACAAGTACGACCAATGATGAAGGAGGTCCTTATGGATATCTTAAAAAAAATTGAAAAGTACAGGGAAGATGAACAGCGCTTAAAGTGGGAAGGAACCTTCGTAGAGTATTTGGATATTGTAAAAGAAAAACCATGGGTTGCCCAATCAGCACATTCCAGGGTTTACAATATGATAAAAGATGCTGGAATTGAAGAAGTTGATGGGAAACGTACTTATAAGTTTTTTGATCATCAGTTATATGGATTAGAAGATGCTCTTGAAAGATTGGTGGAAGAATATTTTCACCCTGCTGCCAAACGACTGGATGTTAGAAAGCGGATTTTGCTCTTAATGGGTCCGGTAAGTGGTGGTAAATCAACATTAGTGACAATGTTAAAAAGAGGATTGGAGTCGTATTCGTTAACTGACCGCGGTGCAGTGTATGCGATTAAAGGTTGTCCAATGCATGAAGATCCGCTTCATTTAATTCCACATCATTTACGTGAAGATTTCTATGATGAATATGGAATTCGAATTGAAGGTAACTTATCGCCACTTAATGTGATGCGATTAGAGCAAGATTACGGTGGCCGAATTGAAGATGTTCGCGTTGAGAGAGTCTTCCTATCTGAAGATAAACGTACTGGTATCGGTACCTTCAGTCCATCAGATCCAAAGTCACAGGATATTGCCGACTTAACTGGAAGCATTGACTTCTCGACGATCGCAGAATATGGTTCTGAGTCGGATCCCCGTGCGTATCGTTTCGATGGAGAGTTAAACAAAGCGAACCGGGGAATGATGGAGTTCCAAGAGATGTTAAAATGTGATGAAAAGTTTTTATGGCATTTACTTTCTCTTACACAAGAAGGGAATTTCAAAGCAGGTCGGTTTGCGTTAATCTCAGCTGATGAGCTTATTGTGGCACATACGAATGAAACCGAGTATCGCTCGTTTATTTCGAATAAAAAGAACGAAGCCCTTCATTCGCGGATTATCGTTATGCCGGTTCCATACAACCTGAAGGTCACGGAAGAAGAGCGTATTTATGAAAAAATGATCTCAGAAAGTGATGTATCAGATGTTCATATTGCTCCACATACGTTAAAGGTGGCTGCTATGTTCACGATTCTAACCCGCTTAAAAGAACCAAAGCGTGGAGATATCGATCTAGTGAAGAAAATGAGATTGTATGATGGAGAAAGTGTGGAAGGCTTTAACTCTGTTGATGTGAATGAGCTTAGAAAAGAATACAATGATGAGGGTATGTCCGGTATTGACCCGCGTTATGTCATCAATCGTATTTCTTCTACTATTATTCGTAAAGAAGTACCATCTATTAATGCTCTGGATGTATTAAGAGCACTAAAAGAAGGTCTTGATCAGCATGCCTCTATTTCGAATGAAGATCGTGAAAGATACTTAAACTTCATTTCGGTTGCACGTCAGCTTTACGATGATATGGCGAAAAAAGAAGTTCAAAAAGCATTTGTTTATTCATATGAAGAGTCTGCTAAAACGCTTATGGACAATTATCTGGATAATGTGGAAGCATATTGTAATAAAAATAAACTTCGCGATCCATTAACTGGTGAAGAAATGAATCCGGATGAAAAATTAATGAGATCCATCGAAGAGCAAATCGGCATTTCAGAAAATGCGAAAAAAGCATTCCGTGAAGAAATCTTAATCCGAATTTCTGCTTATGCCAGAAAAGGAAAACGATTTGATTACAATTCGCATGAGCGCTTACGTGAAGCAATTCAAAAGAAACTATTTGCAGACCTAAAAGATGTAGTGAAAATTACAACATCATCGAAAACACCAGACGAGCAACAGCTTAAGAAAGTCAACGAAGTTGTCGCACGCCTCATTGATGAGCACGGCTACAACTCAAACTCTGCAAATGATTTACTTCGCTATGTCGGAAGCTTATTAAATCGATAAATATGTCCAACACCTCCCCATGCTGCTGGCAGAAACTTGTCAGCTTTTCTTTTTTAAAGAGAGTGGCTGAAAAAGTTGGCAAAGTGGTTGAAATATGATTAAAAGTGGTTGGAAAAGTTAGCGGAATGAACGAAATATTGTTCGCAATGAATGGAAAAACGAGTGTAATGGTTGATATCCGTAGGAACTATCACCCTTCGTGTAAGTTTACCCTCAATAAAAAGCGGGAATAGAAAAACAAATGTCACAAGAGGTGATAGACGAATGAAAAAAGTTGTAAATACAATGGTACGTAACCAAAAAGATCTGGAAGAACAGTCAAAGATGATGGAAAAAATGCAAACAAATAAACAAGTTAAAGAAAATGGTAAAATTCCAGATCCAATTCAATATGAAACGAATAGTAAAGAGAGTTCGCAGTAAATGTAACTCTCTTTTTTGTACTATTAAAAGTATATAAATTTTATGGATGATTGTATAAGAAAAACGAAGGCTTTCGCCATTAGGACTTGGCGATAAGCCAAGTTTTTCTAAACTTGTCCAATATAGGTTTGGGACCTTGTCTTATTTTTAAAGATTACCGTTTTATTTTCTAAATTATTTGTCAATAAATTAAATCTTTCGCATAGGATAGAGTAATCCACAGAAATCGACGGAGCTAGTACGTATCTATTTACTCATCCACGTTAATGTATGCTGATCATTTGAAAAATGTGACACTTATTTTTAAAACGATTGAAAAATGGCAAAACACGGGCAATGAATTTAATAAAATTACCGGAGGGGGAATTGTTTATATGTCTAGTCAAGAACAAAACTTTGTTGTTTCACAAGAAGATTGGACCCTCCATCGCAAAGGCCATGATGATCAAACACGCCATCAAGAAAAAGTACAAGAAGCTATTCGTAACAACCTTCCAGACCTTATCACAGAAGAAAGCATTGTCATGTCAAATGGGAAGGATGTAGTGAAAATTCCAATTCGTTCACTCGACGAATACAAAATCCGTTATAACTATGATAAAAATAAGCATGTTGGCCAAGGTGATGGGGAGAGTCAGGTCGGTGATGTTGTTGCGAGAGATGGATCACAAGCAGATGCGAAGGGTCCCGGCAAAGGTCAGGGAGCAGGAGACCAAGCTGGAGAAGATTACTATGAAGCGGAAGTTTCCATAATAGAATTGGAGGCAGCGTTATTTAAGGAGTTAGAGCTTCCAAATTTAAAACAAAAAGAACGCGACAATATTGTCATTGAAAATATTGAATTTAATGATATAAGACGAACCGGGTTAATGGGCAATGTTGATAAAAAACGTACCATGCTTTCTGCCTATAAACGAAATGCTATGGCAGGAAAGTCCAAATTCCATCCAATCTATCCAGAGGATTTAAAATTTAAAACATGGAATGAAGTTGTGAAACCAGAGTCCAAAGCTGTTGTGATCGCGATGATGGATACGAGCGGCTCGATGGGGTTATGGGAAAAATATATGGCACGAAGCTTTTTCTTCTGGATGACAAGATTCCTGCGAACAAAATATGAAAAAGTGGATATTGAATTTATCGCCCATCATACCGAAGCAAAAGTTGTATCAGAAGAGGATTTCTTTTCAAAAGGTGAAAGTGGAGGTACCATCTGTTCTTCTGCCTATCGAAAAGCACTTGAAGTCATTGAAGAGAAGTATAGTCCAGCAAGATATAATATTTATCCATTTCATTTCTCAGACGGAGATAATTTAACATCAGATAACGCACGTTGTGTCAAACTTGTTGGCGAACTCATGAAGGTTTCAAATATTTTTGGTTATGGAGAAGTTAATCAGTACAACCGTCACTCAACCCTAATGTCCGCATATAAAAATATTAATGATGAGAATTTCCGCTATTATATCCTCAAACAAAAAGCAGATGTTTTCCAAGCGATGAAAAGTTTCTTTAGGAAAGAAGAAAACGAAATGTATGCTTAAACAAAAGCCCCGGTGAATAGGGGCTTTTCTTAATGAATGCAATGCTTACACGTAATTATCTGTCTAATATTTACCCATCCATTGAATTTTTCTTCACACGTTTAATATCATCTCGTGGTGGAAGTCCAAACATACGGGCATATTCCCGGCTGAATTGTGATTGACTTTCGTATCCAACTCGAAAAGCAATATCAGTGATATCTGTCGAATCTGCTAGCAACATGCGTCTTGCTTCTTGGAGTCTCAGTTGTTTTTGGAACTGAATGGGGCTCATAGCAGTAACCTCTTTAAAGTTCCGATGAAGTGAGGCAACACTCATATTCGCAATCTCCGCGAGCTCATGGATTTAAAGAATTTTCATACTGTATGTAGATTTCCTCATTCATGTCGAATTCTCCTATAAATATAATAGTCACATTCTAGCCTACACTTGCCGATCATGTAAACAGTCCTGATAGGATTAGGCAAAAACTTGATAGGATTGAGATACCGCTTTCTTTTTATATTGTTGCATAATAAAGAAGGACATGATGCTCATTCATTCTAGGGCAAGAAAAAAAGTGAGGGTGATGAACATGGAATACGTAAAACTTGGAAACACAGGCTTGGATGTATCGCGGTTATGTCTTGGGTGTATGGGTTTTGGGGACGCCAGCAAATGGATTCACCAATGGGTCCTTAATGAAGAAAACTCTCGTACCGTTATAAAAAAAGCACTTGAATTGGGAATTAACTTTTTCGATACAGCAAATGTGTACTCTCTTGGGACAAGTGAGGAATACCTTGGACGTGCACTTCAGGAATATGCGAATCGTGATGAAGTAGTAATTGCAACTAAAGTTCACGGGCAAATGCATAAGGGTCCAAACGGGTCCGGACTTTCCCGAAAAGCCATTATGAGTGAAATTGATAAAAGTCTTAAGAGGTTGGAAACTGATTATGTGGACCTTTATATCATCCACCGATGGGATTACCATACACCGATTCAAGAAACAATGGAAGCATTACATGATATTGTGAAGGCTGGAAAAGCAAGATACATCGGTGCCTCGGCCATGTTTGCTTGGCAATTCCAAAAAGCATTACATGTAGCAGAAAAAAATGGATGGACTAAGTTTGTATCCATGCAAAATCATGTAAACCTCATTTACCGTGAAGAGGAGCGTGAGATGCTGCCACTCTGTAAGGAAGAAGGAATTGGGATAACACCATATAGCCCGCTCGCATCAGGAAGATTAACACGTGATTGGTCGGAAACAACTCATCGGTCCGAAACAGATCAAATTCAAAAATCCAAATATGATGCAACCGCTGATGCAGATCGACTTGTAGTTGAACGAGTTGCAGCCATCGCAGAAAAATATGGCGTTCCCCGCAGCTATATTGCACTTGCCTGGTTACTACAGAAAGAAACAGTAACATCTCCAATTATCGGAGCTACAAAAATATCGCATCTTGAAGATGCTGTAAGTGCATTGTCTGTAAAGTTAACAGTGGAAGATGTGGCATTTTTAGAAGAACCATATGTCCCACACTCAATCGTTGGACATTATTAAGCTTTGAACAAAGTCTTGGAGTATCTACGAGAAACGTATGGAGCTGAGAATATCATTTATACCAGTTATGGAAGAGTACAGACTTAATGCGAATCATATATTTTCGAGGTTAGACTTGGCTATGCTTCAAGATGATATTCTTAACCAAATGAATGAAGAGGGATTTGATTTGAAACGGGCAGTTTCGATTAATCAGGAAGATATAGAAAAATACTTTTATTCCATGTAGCAGTGTCGAGCTCAATTTATAAGAAGACAATTATTTAAAAGGATTAGGCGTGTTGGCAGAACAACACGTCTTTTTGTGTGCTACTAACCATATATATAATTGGATATATATGTTAAAATAATGTGGAGTTTTGGCAAATATCCTTAAAGTAATGAATCGATATCAAGATTATCAAACTGTAATTTTTAACAATATAAAGGAAACCTATCAGAATAGGAGTGTTGTAGTTGAGGATACTTGTTACAGGTTCAACAGGAAAACTAGGTTCAGCCTTACTTCATCAATTAGAAAGTTCTGGTTATAAAATCAAACTTACTTCTAGAAGAAAGCCTGAGAGAATGGTGAATGGTGAATGGGTTTATAGTGATTTATTGTCAGGTGAAGGTTTAGAGGAAGCAGTAAAAGATGTAGATGTGATCATCCATGCAGCAACAAGTCCTGTTAAGCATTCAAAAATCGTTGAAGTTTCAGGTTTTAAAGAATTCCTAGGGAAAATGCAACACATAAAAAATATCATCTATCCTTCAATTGTTGGAATCGATGATATACCATTTACCTATTATAAGAAAAAACTAGAAGCAGAAGAGTTGTTGAGAAAAAGCGCCATCCCACACACAATTGTACGCTCCACACAGTTCCACCATTTTGTCGAAAATATATTTCTATCAAAACCTTTCTTTAGTAGATATATTGTCCCCGGGAACTTTAAATTTCAAAGTGTTGATGTAAATGAATTTGCAAAACATCTTATAGGCTTAGTTGAAGAAGAGCCACAAGGCAGGATAGCAGACTTTGCAGGGCCAGAAATTTTAACATTAAAAGAAATGGCTGAACTGAAAATCAACATCAATAATGAGTCAAATAAAGTTTTAAGCATAGCTTTACCAGGCAAACTGTCCAAATCTTTTTCTGAAGGGAAAAATACGAATCCTCTACAAAAACATGAGGGAATATCATTTGAGGAATATTTAAGGGACAAGGTGAACGAAACCCTTTTAAAGTAACTGAAACCTATCGCGTTTAAATACGTATAATAATTAAGTACAAAAAAGGCGGTGGAAGTGATGAGTTTCGCTTCATGGTTTGCTGTAGCTATTGGGGTTGCGGTTGCAATAGGTTTGTTTGATAATAGATCAAAAAAGAAGAAAAGATAAAAAGGGCACTCGAAAAAAATTGAGTGTTTTTTCTTTTTGAGTAAAATGATTCGTTTTAGAGGAGATGTTATATCATGCAAAAAAATGACTGTGTTTTCTGTCATCCAGATCTAAATGCTAAACAAAAAGTAATAGCAAGTAATGATCATTGTATGTTCTTACAGTTGGAACAATCTGAAATAAAAGGGAGCCAACTTGAAGGGGCTGGACTTATTGTTCCCAAAAAACATCGAGAAACTGCATTCGATTTGAGCCGAGAAGAATGGGATGCAACCTACTCGCTTCTTATAGAAGTAAAAAAATACCTGGATGAAAAACATCAACCACAGGGCTATAACATCGGATGGAATTGTGGAGAAATTGGCGGACAACATATTTTTCATTCTCATCTACATGTAATTCCAAGATATAAAGATGAAGTGATGGCTGGTAAGGGTATTAGATATCTTTTCAAGAGTACGGAGAATAAAAGAGTAGATAAAAGATAATAAACTATGGGAAGGAAGAATGGGGTGGATTACATTAACTATATAAGAAAGATGGTCGGAAATAATTATGTTATTTTAGTTGCAGCAGGAGCGATAGTTTTAGATGATAACAATCATTTATTACTTCATAAACGTTCGGATAACGGATATTGGGGGCTGCCTGGTGGATTTATGGAATTAGGAGAGTCTGCTGAAGAAACAGCAAGAAGGGAAATTTACGAAGAAACGGGAATTATTCTAGGTGATATGGAATTATTTAATGTCTATTCAGGTAATGGCAGGCAACAGATTCTAGATAATGGGCACAAATTTTATGATGTAATCATTCTCTTTAAGTGTAAAGATTTTAAAGGTGACATTACTCTAAATCATGAATCTTTGGAAATTGAATTTTTTTCATTAGATTCATTGCCTGATAGGCTGTTTCCATCTCAGAAAGACATTTTTGAAGATTTATTATCCCAAATACATAAGATATAGATAAGTAAAGGGGGAGAGGTTTTGATTGAAACAATAACGAAACATATACCCTTAATAAGTAACTGCAAAGAAATTATACAAATTACAAAGGGATTTTCTTTAGATGAAAAATTTCTACTACATATGCATGACGAGAACAAAACGTTACTTCTTCGATTATTTGATCTGGAAGACGTTGAATCAAAAAAGAATGAATATTCTATTTTAGAAAGGATGAAAGACTATAACGTTACTTGCTCAGAACCTATTTCCTTTGGTGTGTTAGAAAATAGAGGATATATGATCACGTCATATATAGAGGGGAAGGATGCTGAAGAAGTAATATCAATATATTCAAATCTAGAACAATATAATATCGGCGTTGAGGCTGCGAAAGAACTAAAAAAAATGCATCAATATCCTGCTTCACATACTATAGCTTCATGGTATTCAAGAAAAGTGGAAAAACATAATAACTACATGAAAGCTTACTTAGGATGTGGAATAAAGGTAAAAAATGACCAAAAGATAATAGATTTCATTGAGAAGAATATTCACCTTATGAAAAAGCGCCCAAGCGTATTTCAACATGATGATTATACACTTGGAAATATTATTGTGAATAATAAAGAGTTTGCTGGAGTAATAGATTTTGGCAGGTATGATTGGGGAGATCCTATCCATGACTTTCTTAAAATAGGGATTTTTAGTAGAGGAAAAAGCATACCTTTTTCAATAGGTCAAATTAAAGGTTATTTTAATAACAATGAACCCGATGAATATTTTTGGAGGTTGTACTCACTTTACCTAGCAATGTGTGTGTTTTCAACTGTTATATGGACGTTAAAAACTATTCCGGATAGCTTAAATGAAATGTTAGATAAAGTGTATATGTTTTTAGAGGACCATGATTATTTTAGTGAATTTAAACCTAAATGGTATATCTGAGAAAACGGAATATAAAAATGGACCCATTATTACAGGTCCATTCTTGATCTTATCTTCTCGATTCTTTGTACACCTATGTTTAATAGTAAAGCAAACGAACTTGATATAAGTAGCAATGTAGAAATTAAGACAGTTGTTCCATAGATGAATGGAGATAAGCTTGCCGTAGTTGCAATGCTCCTTAAACTAAGTCCAACAAGAAATATAGCTAGTAGCAATGGTAAGTTCCTAATCAATTCAAACACTCCAAAAATATAATATTGTTAAATTATAACATGTTGGAGATGGCTTGTATCTTTAATTTATTTGATCTTTACTAACTCATATAGAATAAGATAATGTTTTTATAAAACAAGGAGGAAAATATATGCTATACGATTTACAAGGCGAAGCAAATATGGCACAAATGGTTGGGATATTGTATTCAACTGTAAAGGAGAATAGCCAACGATTACAATCTATTACGGCTGGCATGTCGCAAGAAGAAGTAGATTACAAGGGTCCTAATAACAAATATAATAGTACAGCTCAGTTAATAAAACATATCATGTATGTTGACCTTAATTGGGTTTATAGTATAAAAGAAAAACCACTTCCGGATTCGTTAAAAGAACAATATGGTCCCATGATTGATGAAAATGATAGACTTCCAATGGTTAAGGGTGTGTCTTTGAACACACTTATGGATCAGTATGAAGGTATATTAAACACATTGAAAGATACATGTATACAATTGACAGATGCTGACTTAGATAAAGTTGTCACTTTTGGTCATGAGAATGAAAAGAAAGCAACCATTCGATGGGGCCTTTGGCATATGGCTGACCATAATCGCTATCATCAAGCACATATCAATCAGCTTAGAAAGTGGTATAGAGAAAATCTTTAACGAAAAATCTGGAACATTCATGTGATTGGTATACACAGGGGGAAAGTATTTGAAACGTATTTTGTATAAGTCTTTAGCCTATTTTTTAGGATTCTTTATCTGTAATTTAATGATAAATGCATTTTTTAAGCCATCTTTGAATGTGTTAACAGCATTTTCTGTCGCATTGGGAACATCTGTAGGTATTGTTTTCGTTGAACATTACATAACCAAGAGGAACTCCGGAAAATGAACCGGGGTTTCTTCATTGGATTTAAATCATTGCTGCATATTTTCTCAGCTGCCCCACCTAATAAGAGTGTATAATAGAATGAGAACTATATTCACTTAGTTGATTGTCTCTTATGGGAGGGATAACGATGAAATCGGGAGAGTTGTATCGTACACTGATTGTGGATGATGAGAAGTTAATTAGACAAGGGATCAAGCATTATATAAATTGGGAGCAAGAGGGTTTTCAAGTTATTGGTGAAGCATCGAATGGGCAGGAGGCTCTTGAATTAATTGAGCAAACAAATCCACATATTATTTTAACTGATATTGTTATGCCAATCATGGACGGAGAAGAGTTAACAAGGATTGTAAAGGAGAAATATCCACATATTCAAATCATTATTTTAAGCAGCTTTGGGGAGTTTGATTATGTTCGATCAACATTCCAGCATGGAGCTGTAGATTATATGTTAA
The DNA here is from genome assembly GCF_000518865.1 of Bacillus sp. J37. Classification (GTDB taxonomy): domain Bacteria; phylum Bacillota; class Bacilli; order Bacillales; family Bacillaceae; genus Metabacillus. The sequence continues at coordinate 17,921 of NZ_JAEK01000023.1, forward strand.
AGCCAAAACTTGATGCTGAGGGTTTGCTTCAGGTATTAAAAACAGCGGTAAGCAAAATACCTGCTACACCTGAATCTCAAAAGAGTAAAGATCATTCGATTTCTGTCACTTACCTTATTGATCGGTTAATGTCAGGTTATCAGGAAGATCTTGATGAGGAGTTGGTATCAGGGATTTTTCCGAATTCCACATTTTATTTAATGGCAGTAAATGTATGTGATAGGGAAGAAGAATTTGAGCAGTCAATAAAGGAGAAGCTTGCATCTTTTTTTGATGATGTGTTAAAGGATGTTGTGCATTATTGTTTTAATGGTGAGCAGAACGACATTGTTTTTCTAATGAATATGGAGAAAAACCATTTTACAGAGATGCTTGAGTTTGTTAAAGCTGAAGCGGATTCTGAGATTGGAGCTTGTTTTGCGGTAAGTAATGGATTCATGGACTTCTCTGAGATCGGTCATGTCTATAAAGAAGGAATAAAGAAGATGTTGAACTACCGTTTTTATTTCCCTGATGTAACCGTATTAACTGAAGAAGAGATACCTGAAGAATCTATTAAAACCTCGTTGTTTAATTTGGATTGGTTTACGAATGAACTGAAGCATGAACGGTTTGAGATTGCTTTTGATTATTTGCAAACATATGTAAAAGAGCTATCAACAAGTTTTACTACGAATATTTTTGAATACAAGTCATTCTATGAAAATATGATTTTTACAATAACCGTTTTGCTCAATAATATGGATTATGAAGTGGCTGAGTTGGAAAATGGTAAATTCCAATATTTTAACTCGATAGATGAAGCAAAATCAGCTAGAGAGGTTGTGGAATTGTTCCATCAATTTTTAGCAGTTGTCAAAAAAATTGTTTATGCAAAAAGCAGCCATTCATCTAAGTCAAATATGAAAATGATTTTGGAATATATTCAGGAACATTATGCAGAGCCGCTTACACTTACAGGTGTAGCAAACCATTTCCATTTTAATCCGACCTATCTATCAAGTTATTTTTCTTCAAATAATAATGAAGGATTTAATGAATATTTAAATAAAGTGCGAATTGAGGAAGCCAGTAAGCTGTTAATTCATGATACGTTACCGATTGCAGAAATAGGCGGAAAAGTTGGATACTCAGATCATAGTTATTTTTGCAAAGTGTTTAAAAAGTTAAAGGGAGTATCTCCTAGTCAATATAGAAGAAAAGAATATATGAAATAGGAGATGTGAAGAGGTGAAGGTACTTCATAATCATTTCAAACATAATGGGTTATTTTTTATCATGTTTATTGTAACCGTTATCACAATTGTGTCTGTTTCTATCATTATTACATGGACGACATTTAAGATGTCCGAGAAATTTTTTATCGATAAGTTTAGTATTACAAATGCAAAAGTGATGGACCAGGTGAAGGAGAACTTAGAGGCGTTTCATTATGCTGTTGTCATTGCATCAAACAATATTTCACAAAGTGGTACGATCAAAAGCATCCTAACAGATGAACAAACAAATAGGCAGGAAATGAGATCCATTTATGATATGAGCCAGCAGATCAATCGGATTAATTCCCCGATGGAAACGTATGAAGTTGAAATTATGATTACAGGGAAAAATGGCTTTAATTATGCAACAGGCCGTACGTATTGGCCTATTACATTTGAAAGCTTAAGATCAACGGAGCTGACTGAAAATACGTTAAAAGATCCGAATCGGTTGATTTATCAATTTGGTCAGAAGGAAAACAACGTGGACGATCATTTTATTGTGATTTCCAAAGCATTGCAAGACCGTATTTCGAGGAACATATATGGTGCCTTGTATTTTGTTATTCAAGAAAGTGAATTTAAATCATTTTATAACAGTTTTACGAGCGCGGGGAATGATGTGTTTGTATTAAATAAATCCGGTTACATCGTTTCCAGTAATCAAACCTCTAACATAGGGCATAAAGCGGACGAGCTTATCACCTATTTGAAGTCAAATGAAGATGTAATGAATCATTATGAAATTGGAGAAATAAAGGGAGAAGATCATATTATTTTTACGAAATATCTCCCTTCGATGGATTTATATTTTGTTAATGTGATTGATAAGAAAACAGCTATAGGCGGTTTATTTAATAAGAAGCAAATTGTTTTGTTATCAGTTGGGATTGTATTAGTCGCGCTGGTTATTGTTTTTCTTGTCACCAGGAGAGTGACGAATTCCTTATCAACGTTAGTAAGGCAAATTGAAAATACCTCCAGGCACAACTTTGTTTCATATGTTTCGGTAACAGGCACATATGAAACAAGACAAATTGGGTTGGCTTATAATTCGATGCTGGATGAATTACAGGAGTACTTGGAGAAACTTGTGCAATATCAGAAGGAAAAACGCCATGCTGAACTTGCTGCCTTACAGCAACAAATCAATCCCCATTTCTTATATAATACCCTCACTTCCATCAAATTTTTGGTACAGCAAGGAGGGAAGGCAGAGGCTGAAGAGACGATTCGTTCGTTGATTACTCTGCTGCAAAACACGTTAGGAAACGGGAGTGAAACCATTACAATCAAACAAGAAGTAGATAACTTGAAAGCATATGTCTACATCAATCAAATGCGCTATGGCGATCGAATTAAAGTAAACTATTTCGTATCACCAGATTGTGAAAAGTATCAAATTCCAAAACTTATTTTACAGCCTTTTATTGAAAATTCCTTCTTTCATGGATTTAATTCAAAAACAGAAGGCTTTATTAATCTCATGATCTGGAAGAAAGATCATACATTATTATTTGAAATAATGGACAATGGTGATGGGATGGAGATTTCATCTGAGAATACACTTCCTGATACAAAAAGAAAGCAACAACACTTTACGGGTATTGGTGTCCGAAATGTACATGAGCGCTTACAGCTTATTTATGGTGAAAAATATGGTGTAGAAATTTCTAGCAAACTAGGTGAAGGAACAAGTGTGAAAATAAGAATTCCTATTGGTGTGGATGAAAATTTTACAAAAATCTAAAGAATTTACAAGTCAACGGTTAATGAAAGCGTATACAATTACTGAAAAAATCACAAGTTTATAAAAATATCTTCCTACAAGAAAAATCTCTTGAGATGATACGATAAGGTTGTAAGTTAGATAACGCTTACATTGTATAAACTAAAGAGATGGGGGTACGTGTATGAAGAAGGTATTTGCATTATTTTTAGTTAGTCTCTTGTTATTATTAACTGCATGTTCAGGATCAAATGAACAGGCGCAAACAGAATCCGGTGATTCAAAAGATCCGAATGAATTAACGATCTGGACATGGGATCCAAATTTTAACGTAAAGGCAATGAATTTAGCAGCAGAGGCATATCAAGCTGATAATCCTGATTTTAAAATTAAGATTATCGAAAATGCCCAAGAAGATGTTGTACAAAAACTAAATACGAGCTTAAGCTCTGGAACAACAAAAGGGTTACCAAATATCGTGTTAATTGAAGATTATCGGGCACAAAGCTTCTTGCAAGCATATCCTGATGCATTTCATGAGTTAACAGACGTTTTTAATACGGAAGATTTTGCTTCCTATAAGCTTGGTCCAACGAGCTTGGATGATAAAGTTTACGGATTACCGTTTGACTCCGGTGTAACAGGTTTATATGTAAGAACAGACTATTTATCTGAAGCTGGTTACACAGTAGAAGATCTTAACAATGCTGATTGGGATAAATATATTGAAATCGGGAAAGCAGTAAAAGAAAAAACAGGGAAATTCATGTTATCTCTAGACCCTAATGATATGGGAATTGTTCGTATTATGGTTCAATCCGCAGGCTCTTGGTTTACTGAAGAAGATGGGGTTACTCCTCAATTAGCGGGAAATGAAGCACTAAAGAAATCGTTTGAAGTTTATAAAAAACTAATAGAAGCAGATATTGCTAGACCTATTTCTGATTGGAATCAATTGCTGGAAGGATTTAATAGCGGTGAAGTAGCTTCTGTACCAACAGGAAACTGGATAACAGCATCTGTAAAAGCTGAAGCATCACAATCAGGGAAATGGGCAGTTGCTCCAATTCCAAAACTTCCAGGTATGGACAGTTCTGTTAATGCATCAAACTTAGGTGGAAGCTCTTGGTATGTTCTTGATGTACCAGGAAAAGAGAAAGCAGCTGACTTCCTGGCAAAAACATTTGGATCAAATGCTGATTTCTACCAAACATTGGTCACTGAAATTGGTGCAATTGGTACCTATATCCCTGCAGCAGAGGGTGAAGCATACAAAGCAGCAGATGAATTTTTCAGTGGGCAAGCAACCGTTACAGATTTCTCAGCATGGACAGAGGAAATCCCACGTATTAACTACGGTTTACACACTTACGCAATCGAGGATATTTTAGTAGTTGAGATGCAAAACTACCTTAACGGAAAAGAAGTTGATCAAGTACTGGAAGATGCACAAGCGCAAGCTGAAGCACAACTCAAGTAATCTCTAAATAAGCCTTAGGAACTCCCCTACTTCTTCTTAGGATAGAGTCATGAAGTTTCAGGCGAGGGCCTAAGGCTTTTTTCTAAAAGAGTAAGAAAGTGTTAAGTTTTGTACTTAGTTTTGGTGTCTAGCGCAAGCGCCTAGCCTTAGATCGCACAGGACGAGCAAGTGCAGTCGGTGGACAGGATGTCGCGATATAGACTGCCTCTAGGGTCTAGTCAATTTGAAATTGAAGGCAAAGAACGCCTTCTATTCCAAATCATCTTATTTGCCCTAGGCTAATCAAGGCACTTGCGCTTTTCTAATCAAATGTTAAGGAGTGACTACAGTTGATCCCAACTAAAACGACTCAGACTCAATCTGTTTCAGTGGTAAAACCAAAACGAAATATTCGCTTGAAAAATGCTGTAATCGGTTGGTCTTTTATAGCTGTTGCTACACTGATGATTGTGTTGTTTTATTTTTACCCAATGCTTCAAGCCTTACTTTTATCATTTCAATCAGGTGCCGGCACTAATTTGACTTTTATAGGTTTAGATAATTATATCCGTCTGATTAAGGATCCTACATTTCTTACAGCAGTAAAAAATACGGTTTTTTATCTTATTATTCAAGTGCCGTTAATGATTCTATTAGCCTTGTTCATCTCGGTATTGTTAAACGATAAAACCCTGAAGATGAAAGGATTCTTCCGTACAGCCATCTTTTTACCGTGTGTGACATCACTTGTAGCTTATTCTGTTGTTTTTAAATATTTATTTGGAACAGAGGGCATGATTAATTTATTCCTCATGAAGGTTTCAATAATAGACGCACCGATTCAATGGCTGACAGATCCATTCTGGGCGAAAATTGCCATCGTTATTGCGATTACTTGGCGTTGGACCGGCTATAATATGATTTTTTACTTATCAGCCTTGCAAAATATTGATCATTCCATTTATGAAGCAGCAAAGATAGACGGTGCTTCATCTGTTCAACAATTCTTTAAGATTACCATTCCAATGCTAAAACCTATTATTCTCTTTACATCGATTACATCAACGATTGGGACATTACAGTTATTCGATGAAGTCATGAACATTACAAAAGGTGGACCTGGTAATGCAACGATGACGATTTCTCAGTATATTTACGATTTATCTTTTAAATACACACCAGACTTTGGGTATGCAGCAACTGTCTCCTATGCAATCGTGATTATGATCGTGATCTTCTCTATCATTCAATTCAAAGTGGCAGGTGATCGAAATGGCTAAACTGAAGCGAATTTTAAGCTATGTATTCTTAGCATTAGCAACAATCGTCTCTGTATTTCCATTCATATGGATGGTTGTAAGTGCAACAAATAAGTCGGTTGACGTGACACAAGGAAGATTACTGCCCGGCAGTCATTTGCTACAAAACTTTCAAAATCTATTAAATACGGTAGACCTTGTACCCGCATTAGTAAATTCAGCAAAAATTTCGATTACAACGACCTTGTTATCCCTGCTTATAGCATCACTGGCCGGATACGGTTTTGAGATTTTTAAAAGTAAAGCAAAGGATGTTGTTTTTAATATTTTGCTGCTTTCAATGATGATTCCTTTTGCAGCATTAATGGTTCCGTTATTCCGAATGTTCGGTACCGTTTCTCAAACAGCACCATTCATGGGAATCGATACGCTTACTGCAGCCGTTTTGCCATCTGTTACAACAGCTTTTCTAATCTTTTTCTTTCGCCAAAGCACAAAGATGTTTCCGAAGGACATTCTTGAAGCAGGGCGTATTGACGGGCTAAGTGAAATAGGAGTGTTTTTCAGAATTTATGTACCAACAATGAAAACAACATATGCGGCGGCGGCTATCATCACTTTCATGGGCAGCTGGAATAACTATTTATGGCCGCTCGTTGTGTTACAATCACCTGAAAATCAAACAATTCCATTGCTTATCTCTAATCTTGGCTCAGGATATTCCCCAGACTTTGGAGTCATTATGACAGCCATCGTCATCGCAACACTACCAGCATCGGTTATCTTCTTCATTATGCAAAAGCACTTCGTTGCCGGAATGATGGGTTCTGTGAAATAAGAAGAATGAAAGAGCTTGGATTCCCGGGCTCTTTTATTTTGGAAAAATATGAAGTTATGAAGTAAAATAGAATGAGTGAAATGAAAGGGGATACATAATCATGACATACAAAGCAAACGATGGGCGTTATAAAGAAATGAAATATAATCGTGTTGGAAGATCAGGTCTACTGCTGCCGGCTATATCACTAGGATTGTGGCATAACTTCGGTGGTGTGGATTCTTTTGAAAATGGAAGAGCTATGCTGCGCAGAGCATTTGATTTAGGGATTACCCATTTTGATTTAGCCAATAATTACGGCCCGCCTCCAGGAAGTGCTGAGGAGATGTTCGGGAAGATTTTAAACACTGACTTTGCACCATATCGCGATGAACTCGTTATTTCAACCAAAGCCGGCTATCATATGTGGGATGGACCATATGGTGAGTGGGGATCTAAGAAATACTTGATTGCAAGTCTTGATCAAAGCCTGAAAAGAATGGGCCTTGATTATGTTGATGTTTTTTATTCACATCGCCCAGACCCGAATACACCGCTTGAAGAAACAATGGGAGCTCTTGATCAAATTGTCCGTCAAGGAAAAGCTTTATATGTAGGGATTTCCAGTTATGATGCTGAACAAACAGAAGAAGCTGTAAAAATACTAAATGATCTTGGTACTCCACTGTTAATTCATCAACCAAGCTATTCGATGTTCAATCGTTGGATAGAAAATGGACTGCAGGACGTGTTGCAGGAAAACGGGGTAGGCTCAATTGCATTCTGTCCATTAGAACAAGGACTATTAACAAATAAATACATCTCTGGAATTCCGACAGATTCAAGAGCGGCCAAAGCAAATACATTCCTTAGTGAAGAACGAGTAACAGAGGATGTTATTAGCAAAGTAAAGCAATTAAATGAAATCGCTCAAAACCGCGATCAAAATCTGGCACAAATGGCTTTAGCTTGGGTCCTGCGCGAAGGCAGAGTCACATCCGCATTAATCGGAGCTAGCAAAGTAAGCCAAATAGAAGAAAACGTCGCAGCCCTTAATCATTTAGAATTTAGTAATGAAGAGCTATCACAGATTGAGAGAATACTAAAAGGATAAAGGAAATACTTGAGAAATCAGCTCAATGGGGCTGATTTCTTTTTAGTTATAAGTTAATTAAACGTTTGTTTAAGGGCATTATTGCCTATCTTTTGTAGTTGGACATATAGAAATGTCTTTGATTAGGGGATGAAAGACATTTAGGTGGAGAGACCAAGAAGAAAAGTCTTTCATCAAAGCAAAATAGTTTCTTATTAGAAAGTTAGACTTCAGAAAGTAATTTACAACCATTCTCAAAAAACGTATCATTTTTATAAAAAGGAAGATACGGGAGCCGAACAATGAAAGAATTAACCTTCAAATCTTACGAACAATTTCTACAATTCAACGAACATAAAGCAATGGAAAAGGCAATCATGAAAGGACTTCAGGGAGAGGAGTTAGAGACATTCAAACATGAATTCCAAGAAAGAGCCAAAGCGATGTGGAAAGAGTACGACTGTGATCATTGGGTACAGAAGCATGGATATGTCATCATAAACGTATGGAAAGACGGCATAGGGAAGAGGAAAATCACAAGAGGCAGACCAAAAAAACTAGACTCAGAAAAATACATACATTCTGTTCATGTAAGGTTAGATGACGATGCATATCGTAAACTCACAAACCACTGCCAGGAAAATCAAATGGATGTTTCTGAAGCAATTCGGGATCTTATTAAAACGTTATAAGTTTCATAAAAAGAAGATTTGACAAGTGTAATTGTTTGAATCTTCTTTTTATTTGTGAAAATAATGTGAATATAGTTAGACAAATTCCATAATTTGAAATATACCTCTTTTCTCTGGTTATTTTTTGTGATACATTAATTATTGTGGTTGATAATCAATCTCAACAGGCACAAAAGAAAGATAAAGCAAGGTTCTTTTTTTTATTATTTGATGATAATGATTATCATCTGTTTTTGGGAAGTCTAATAGAATCAATTATTGAATTTTGAACTTAGTTTGAGTGTCTAGCTCCAGCGCCTAGCCACTCGAGGTCATAAGTCAATTTGGAATTGAAGGCAAAGGACGCCTTCAATTCCAAATTTCCTTATTTGCCCAAGGCTGATCAAGGCGCTTGCGCTTTTCTGAATAGATTCAACTTGGAATAATAATTGGTTTCAATTGTTGTGCTGAGAATAAACATGTGATGAGGGTTTTACATGAGATTATGGATGTTAGGAATTGTAGCTATCGTCCTGTCATTTATCTCGCTATTTATTGGAGCAATTGATATAACACCACTTGATTTACTGGATTGGGAATCAGATGAAACACAAATTTTCCTTATAAGTCGGGTACCACGATTAATTGCCATTATATTAGCAGGGGCAGGGATGAGTATTGCCGGCTTAATTATGCAGTCTTTAAGCCGAAATAAGTTTGTTTCACCAACAACTGCCGGGACATTGGATGCAGCAAAACTAGGTATTTTAATTTCAATGTTATTTTTTACGAATGTAACGTATACACAACAAGTTCTCTTTAGTTTTGCGTTTGCTTTGGCAGGAACATTCGTATTTATGCAAATATTGGATCGTATTAAATTTAAGGATGTCATTTTTGTCCCATTGATTGGAATTATGTATGGAAATATTTTGTCTTCCATTACAACATTCTTAGGATATGAAGCTGATCTTTTGCAAAATATCTCTTCATGGCTTATGGGCAGCTTCACGTTAGTTATTGCCGGCCGTTATGAACTTTTATATGTTAGTATTCCGGCTCTTATTCTAGCGTATCTTTATGCAAATAAGTTCACAGTCGCAGGAATGGGAGAAGAGTTTGCGAAGAATCTCGGTTTAAGTTATAAGCTGGTACTTAATATTGGCTTAATTCTTGTTGCTATTATATCGACAACAGTAGTCCTCACAGTGGGTGTCATTCCGTTCTTAGGACTGATTGTGCCAAATATTGTTTCTCTTTACTTAGGGGATAACTTACGTAAAACGATTCCGCATACAGCTGTATTAGGTGTTGTTTTTTTACTAATATGTGACATTCTAGGACGTATCATTATTCATCCTTATGAGATTCCAGTTAATGTAACTGTGGCAGTAATAGGCAGTGCGATCTTCTTAACGATGTTACTTAGGGGGAGAGCATATGCGAAATAGAACCAAACTGATCATACTAGCAGTGATTGCAATTGTATGTATTTTGCTTTATGGCTTTTATGATATAAAAGGCGGCTTTGATTATGCCTTTCCAAAGCGTATGCTCCGTGTTTCAGCCATGATTGTAACAGGAATTGCCATTGCGTATTCAACGGTTGTGTTCCAAACCATTACACATAATCGAATATTAACACCTTCTGTTATGGGACTTGATTCTATGTATCAAGTTGTACAAACATTAATCTACTTTTTTGCAGGTTCGATGTCTGTTTGGGTGTTAAATAAATACTTAAACTTTGGTGTTGCGATTTTGGCGATGGTTGTCTTTGCCTTAGCTTTATATCGATTTTTGTTTAGGGCAGATAAACATCCGATTTATTTTCTTCTATTAATAGGGATGATTATAGGCACACTTCTGGGAAGCTTTGTCACATTCCTGCAAGTATTGATTGATCCTGTTGAATATTTAAGTCTTCAAAGCCGTTTGTTTGCGACCTTTACAAACGTAAAAGCGGAGTTACTTTTTATTTCAATTGGCATTCTGTTCTTTGCATTCCTTTATGGGTATTTTATTATGGGGAAACTGGATGTCATGTCTCTTGGGCGTGAAAATGCGATGAATCTGGGAATTAATTATGACGGTATGGTCATGAAGATCTTAATATTATCGTCTGTATTAATAGCCACATCGACAGCGCTTGTTGGGCCTATTACATTTTTTGGCTTAATTGTTGCCAATCTTTCTTATCAATATTTGGCAACATATAAACACTCTATCCACATTTTAGGAGCAAGTTTGATCAGTATCATTGCATTGGTCGGCGGTAATTTTCTTGTAGAACATATTTTTGAGTTGCGTACAACATTAAGTGTCATTATTAACTTTATCGGCGGTATTTACTTTATTTATCTATTACTTAAAGAAAGTAGGGCAGCAGGATGATCGAAATCAAAGGATTAACAAAGCAATTTGGTAAAAAACCTGTTGTAGAGGATGTTACTGTTACAATCGAGCCTGGGACCATTACATCGTTTATTGGGCCGAATGGTGCCGGTAAGTCAACACTTCTTTCGATGGTGAGCCGTCTATTAGAGGCAGATACAGGTGAAGTTTTACTCGATCAAAATAATGTGAAGAAATGGAAGTCCTCTGAATTTGCGAAACGTGTATCCATTTTGAAACAAGCAAACTATCTTAATGTGCGTTTAACGGTACGTGAGCTTGTAGCATTTGGCCGTTATCCGTATTCAAAGGGACGTCTAACAGCTGAAGATGAAAAATTTGTTGATCAAGCAATCGAATATATGAATCTAGCTGAGATGCAGGACAAATTTCTAGATGAATTGTCAGGTGGTCAAAAACAGCGTGCATTTATTGCGATGGTGATTGCTCAGGATACAGATTATGTCCTGCTGGATGAGCCTTTAAATAACTTGGATATGAAGCATTCTGTGCAAATCATGAAAATCCTTCGTAAACTAGTGGATGAACTTGGCAAAACCGTTGTCATTGTTTTGCATGACATTAACTTTGCTTCTGTCTATTCAGACCGTATCGTTGCGTTAAAAAATGGAAAGTTGATGAAAAACGGGCCAACCCATGAAATCATTAATTCTGATGCGTTACGTGAAATATATGATATGGATATTCCGATTCAAGAACAAAATGGATGTAGAATATGTGTGTATTTTAACTCACATACGTAAAAGGTTGCCTGGAGAATGAGCTTTCTCCAGGCTGGATTGTAACCATTTTAAAAATTACAACATGGTTACAAGAATTTTAAAAAGATGTCAAAAGGCTATTGACATTAAAACTTTAATAGAGCATAATGATAATCGTTATCAATGATAATGATTATCATTAACAATAAAAAATACATATAGTAGAGGGAGAGGAAGAAAGATGAAAAAAAGAAATTTATTTATCGCATTGTTAGCAGCTATGATGTTACTGCTTGCCGCATGTGGATCTAACGAAGAAGCTTCAACAGATGAATCAAAGGATAAAGAAACAACTGCAGCTGAAGGTCAAGCAGAAGAAACAACTGGAGCAGAATCTGAAGGTCCTGCATATCCAATGACTGTATCTCCAACGGTTGCTTCAGTTGAAGGTGAAGAAGCAGCAATTAATTTTGAAGATATAGAATTTGATAAAATGCCGGAAAAAATTGCTGTATTTGATTATGGGTTCTTAGATACACTGGATGCACTGGGTGTTGAAGGAATTGTAGGGGTTGCAAAAGACTCTGCCCTACCAGCTCACCTTGAAAAATACGCTTCTGATGAGTATCAAAGTGTTGGTGGCTTAAAAGAGCCATTACTTGAAGATATCGCAGAAATGGATCCGGATGTAATCTTCATCTCGGGCCGTCAGTCGGCTTTCTATGAAGAATTAAAAGAAATCGCTCCTGTTGTGTTTGTCGGTACTTCTGAAGATGACTACTGGAACACGTTCTTATCTTCAGTAGATTTAGCAGCTAAAATGTTTGGTAAAGAAGCAGAAGCTGAGGAATACACAGCAAAATTCGATTCAGCGCTAGAAGAAATCAATACTTTAGCTGGAAACTATGACACTTCATTAGTAACAATGTACAACGAAGGTAAATTATCCGGTTTCGCGAAAAACTCTCGCTTTGGTTATATTTATGATATTTACGGGTTCAAGCCTGTAACAGATAATATCGAATCTTCTTCTCACGGTTCTAACTTTGGTTTCGAAGCCATTTTAGAATTAAATCCACAAGTGTTATTCGTTATTGACCGTACAGCAGCAGTTGGAGACAAGTCTAATATCGATACTGACATGGAAAATGACATCGTTAAGAAAACAGACGCTTATCAAAACGAAAAGATCGTATACTTAGATGGCCCGCTATGGTACCTAAGCGGCGGCGGTTTACAATCTGAACTCGCAAAAATCGAAGAAGTATTAGCAGAATTAAAATAATAGAAAATAAAATAGATTTATGAAAAGGACTGTCTAAAAGTAAGTGGAAACTTACAAAACAAAGGCAGTCCTTTTTTCTATCACATAAATTAAAGTATGCATGTTAAGTAAGGTTTTTTATAAGTGAACAAATTTTAAAGGTGTGTATAACTAATACTAATTTGGGTAGATTGAAGCGGAAGGTGTGAGACCCCACAGACGCGGAGCGTTGAGGAGGCTCACCGCCCGCCCCGCTTAAGATGAGCAACCTGGAGCTCCAATCAACCATTCACAATTCAAATTTCATAAAAACAAAGTCTGAAAAACAACTTACAGAAAACAACTACTTTCCACAAACAAGCCGAACTTTTGTTCCACCATATTATCCCATATGGTATAATATGAAAAAACGCTTGGAGTGGTTTCTATTTTTAAGCTAGAGGAAATATTCAAAGATAAAAGCTCCTCTTTTTTAGAAAAAGAAGAGCGAAGATTAATAGAATTATATAGCCTTAATTTGATCCATACTCCAAATGAACAACCTTTTGATCGTATTACAGAATTGGCCAGTCGCATTTTCCAAGCGCCAATCTCTCTTATTTCATTACTTACAGAGGATAAACAATGGTTTAAATCATGTGTAGGTCTGACCGGAGAGCTATTAACCGAAAGATCAACAAAACGAGATGAATCAATCTGTCAGCATGTATTACTTGATGGAGAGCCATTAGTCATTGAAGACACACATCTCGACCAGCGATTTAAACATAATCCTTTAGTTATACAACATCAAATTCGCTTTTACGCTGGAGCTCCGATCATAACAAAGAATCATCATATCATAGGTACTCTTTGTATTATCGATGTGAAGCCGCGCTCATTTACTGAGGATGAATTACAAACATTAGTTGACTTAAGCAAGTGGGTCAACACCGAAATAGAACTCAGGGCCGATTTACTTGAAAGAACGATGAATGAACAATCGATTCGTACTCTATATGAAGTAACGAGCAATAATTGTTTATCTTTTCATGAGAAATTAAAGAGACTGCTCAAAATTGGATGTGAACGCTTTCGTTTGACGGATGGAAATATTTCCAAGATCACCGGAGATGTTTATGAAATCCTCCAAACAATTAGTAAGTCATCAAAGTTTAGAAAAACCGGTGATATACTTCCACTTCATCAAACTTGTGCGGGAAAAGTTTTCGAGAGACTTGAGCCTGTTCATATTAAACAATCAGCTTTAGAAACAGAATCAGCTTTGATAAATGAATATGTTGGTGCACCTATATTTGTTAATAACGTTTTCTATGGAACATTTTGCTTTTTCTCTGCAGATCAAACATTTCGAACGATTACCAACTCGGATCTTGAGTTTTTACAACTAATGACACAGTGGGTTGGCTATGAAATTGAACGATTACTGGTTCATACAGAATTGAGTGAGAGCCAGGAGCGGTTTCAGCAAATCGCAAACAATATAAAGGATGCATTTTGGATATTTGATGTGGAGGAAAACCGGCTGCTGTATATGAGTTCAGCTTGGGAAGAAATTACCGGAAGAACGTGTGAGCAATTTATAGAAGACAAAACCTTATGGGATACTATTATGCTTCCTGAAGATCGCGATGAAACGATGGAGCAATTCCAAAACGTTTGGAAGAATAAAGAATTTGAATATAGACTCACACATACCGATGGTACAATTCGCTGGGTCAGGAATCGAATCGTACCTGTCTTCAATAAAGATGGTGACTTATATCGAGTGGTTGGGGTAGCTGCAGATATAACTGATGCCAAGTTAAATCAAGACTTAATAAGGAAATCGGATAAACTCGCCGCTGTTAGCCAGCTGGCTGCTAGTATAGCGCATGAAATACGGAATCCATTGACAAGTGTTAAGGGCTTTATTCAGTTAAAGCATAATGAAAGTTGTTCTTTTAAAGAGCTTATTTTATCAGAGCTCGGACAAATAGAGGATTTTATCAATGAAATACTGATTTTGGCTAATTCACATCTTGGTATCCAACTTAATCACCATAATGTCATTGACATCATGTCTGAAGTTTTACATGCCAATAAGGAAGTTAGTCACCTATTTCATCTTACATTTGAATATGATCCTAGAGCAAATGTAGAAATCATCTGTGACGAGAACCAATTAAAATTGGTTTTCCAGAATATCATTAGCAATGCAATTGAATCAATGTCAACTGGCGGTACCATTCATATCGCGATTGGTATGGAAAATGAAGAATATATTTATATTCACGTAAAAGATCAGGGTGTTGGAATAGCACAGGAAAGAATCGCTAAGCTCGGTGAACCCTATTATTCAAATAAAGAAAAAGGAAGCGGACTGGGCTTAATGATTAGTTATAAAATTATTGAAAATCATAAAGGGAAAATCCTCTTCACCAGTGAACTTGAAAAAGGAACAACAGTGAAAATTATCCTTCCGATTGAACACCAAGCATAATAATCATCTGAAAGGAGCGAGTAAGTCGCTCCTTTTTGTCTACTCTTGGAATAGCAATATTGAAAATAATGGTTTTATTTAAGAAATAAGAACTAGTTATTAGTTTTAACTCCAGATGATAACTGATATCATAAAATTATCCCATTATTGCGTTCGCTATAAAATTATTCAGGTGAAATAGATCATCTACTAAATGAATCTAAAAGAATTTTTTTCCTTTTTTGCTAACAGGAAATTACTAGCATTTGTCGAATGTTTTTATTGGCAGTGTTTAAGGGAGGATATTAGATGTTACAAGCACAAGACGGGCAAATGGAAATAAATCATACAAAATCTGTATCTGAAGTTCCCTATGTGGTAGGAATCGGCGCCTCAGCTGGAGGACTGGAAGCAATTCAACAGTTTTTTCAAAATATTGTTCCTTATATTGATGCAGCTTTCGTAGTTGTTCAACACTTATCATCGAAGTACAAAAGTTATATGCCGGAATTACTTGCGAAATCTACCAACATGAAAATTATTATAGCAGAAAAAGGACTGCGGCTTTCGGGGAAAACTGTTTATTTATGTCCGCCAAACCACTACATAACCATTAATAAACAAGGATTTATTCATTTGGAAGAATATGATGATAAACAATCTGTCCATTATCCCATTGATATCTTTTTATCTTCACTCGCTACTTATGCTGAAACAAAAGCAATCGGTGTTATTTTATCAGGAAAAGGAACAGATGGGACAAAAGGGCTTAACGATATACGTGCAAAAAGTGGACTTTGTCTGATTCAAGATGAAACAGCAAAATTTATGGACATGCCTGAAAGTGCAATGAAGTCAGGGGCTGGGGACTACATATTGGCTCCAAAAGCAATGCCGGAACGGATTAGTGATTATATCGCAACAAAGCCAATTGATTATACAGATAATGCGTTAAAACAAGTGTTAATGATGATACATAAAAAAAGTGGAATTGATTTTTCCATGTATAAAAAGAATACGGTGTTAAGAAGAATTGAACGCCGTATGAGTCTGGTTGAGGAGGAATTACCGACTCTAGAGGCTTATAAAAACTATTTATTAGAAAACCCTATGGAAATCCGTTATTTACAAGAAGATTTACTCATCGGGGTTACTCACTTTTTTAGAGATACAGAGGCATTCAACTATTTGCAGCAATCTCTTATTCCTAAAATGATAGATGAGAATATACATAGAGGAAGAAATAAAATAAGAATATGGGTTGCAGGCTGTTCATCAGGTCAGGAAGCGTATTCTCTGGCGATTCTCTTTCATGACGAAATTGAAAAGCGAGGATGTGAAATGGATCTTCAGATATTCGCAACAGATATTGACCGTGATTCGGTGAAATTTGCTAGTCAAGGCTGCTATTCAGAGCAAATTGTTTCAGTGATTCCAAAACATCTGCTAGTGAAATACTTTGATAAAGATGGAAGTGATTATCAAGTAAAAAGGGAAATCAGACATAAAATTGTCTTTGCACCTCATAACATGACAAAGGATTCACCGTTTGTCAATTTGGATATGGTGAGCTGTCGAAATGTCATGATTTACTTTCAAACCGAGCTTCAGCAAAAAGTATTGTCTCTTTTTCATTTTGCATTAAAAGAGAAAGGGTATTTATTTTTAGGACCGAGTGAAACAATCGGCAAGCTAACAACTTTGTTTACTGCAGTGGATCATAAATGGAAGATTTTCAGCAATGAGATATCAGATAACCAACATGTCTCTCAAGCATTTCTTACTCCTAAAGAATCATTTAAAGAACAAGGGAAGGACAGAAGAAATTTGGAGCATCTTCGTGAATTAAATCGGTTTCAACACCCGGATGAACTATATGTTTCGTTAATGGATGAAATATTACCTCCATGTATTGTTGTTAATGAGCATAATGAGGTTTTATTAGTCTCAGGGAATGCAGGAGAGTATTTGAATCTTCCAAAAGGGAAAGTGAACTATAATATTTTTAATATGGTTCCTACGAATTTATCAGTGGCAATCGGAACAGCGATTAAAAAGGCAAGAGAGGAACTTAAAGAAATTAAATATAAAAACCTCCTTATTAATCAAAATGAAAATAAACAAGTAAAACTTATTGTAAAGCCTTTAGAGAGAGCAGGAAAGGGATATGTATCGCTGTTTTTAGAAGAGAATAAGCTGGATTCTTCAACTGAATTTAAAGCGGATTCTATCATGTTTGATCATGATTCAGCCTATAACCAAAGAATCTTTGACCTGGAGCAGGAGCTTTTTTACACAAAAAAAAGTCTGCAAACAACGATAGAAGAGCTTGAAACATCGAATGAAGAGCTGCAGTCTACAAATGAAGAATTAATTGCCGCAAATGAGGAATTGCAAAGTACAAATGAAGAAATGCAGTCTGTAAATGAAGAGTTAATAACCGTAAATACCGAGTATGAAAAGAAAATCAAAGAGTTAACGAACTTAAATAATGATATGGACAACCTCCTCATTAATACGAACATCGCCACGATTTTCTTAAATAAAAACCTCGATATTAAGCTCTATACACCTGAAGCTATGAAGATCTTTCATCTCATAGAGCGTGATATAGGAAGGCCGATTTATCACATTTCACATCGACTTGATTATGATCTGTTTCTACAGGATATCGAGGAAGTGTTAGTAACAACAAAATCGATCATCAAGGAATTGCCCTCAAAGGATGGAAAATGGTACAGCGTTAAAATCATGCCATATCGAACAAGTGAAAACTTAATCGACGGTATTGTGATTACGTTTATTGATATTTCAAATATTAAAAAGGTGAATCGCGAGTTACAATTGAGTATGCAAGCAATTGAGCTTGGACCTGCGTATACGGCTTTTACCGATTTTCTAGGAACAATTGAATATGCAAACAGTAAGTTTGCAGAACAGTTGGGTATAGATGTGCACCAAATTATTGGCCGTAAAATAAAAGATATTTATTCTAAATACTATCAAGAAAGTGAATTTGAACAGTATTGGAAAAAAGTCCGTGCCGGTGAGACATGGACGGGCGAGTTGTCTTATAAAGGGAAAGATGGTAAGGAGAAATGGGAACATTTATCTCTAATACCTGTTGAAAATGAAGAAAATGATGTTGTCCAAATCTTACTAGTTGGTGAGGATATTACAAGCAGAAAAAGTTCAGAACAAATGCTGATTAAATCTGAAATGCTCTCTGGGATTGGTCAGCTGGCAGCAGGAATTGCACATGAAATTCGAAATCCGTTAACTTCTTTACGAGGGTTTCTTCAATTAATGATCCAAACGAATACATATAGTAAGGAATATGCGGAAGTGATGATGACGGAATTTATCAGGCTTGAAGAAATCATCAATGAATTCCTTGTGCTATCAAGAAAGAAAACAGCTGAATTTAAAGATGTCAATATTAATAAAATTATTCAAGATATATCAAAGATATGGGAAACACAGGCGATCCTTAATAATGTGACAATTGAAACCTCCATTGACCCAATGAATTTTACTGTTAAAGGGATAGAAAATGAACTAAAGCAGGTGTTTATCAATATTGTAAAAAATGGAATAGAGGCAATGGAAGGACGTACAGGCCAGCTCAAAATTGAAGCTAAGAAACTCGAAGATGATCGAGTACTTCTGCGATTTGAGGATCAAGGAAAAGGCATTCCTAAGGAGCAGCTTGAAAAAATGGGTGAACCATTTTTTACAACCAAAGAAAAAGGAACAGGTTTGGGGTTAATGGTAAGCTTTAAAATTATTGAAAGTCATAATGGTAAGCTCATTTTTACAAGTGAACCGGATAAAGGAACGACAGTTGAAATTACGTTACCTTTATCTCATTAATCTAAGCGGTCTAGAAGGGGCAGTAGTGTAATATAAAAATCAATGGAAGAGCGAAGTTCATTTAGTTCATCAATAATAACCTCATAGTGGGCACTTTTCCCACACTCGATAATATCCGGTCGAAGAAGGCTTAATAAATCTTGGATTTTCTCTAATTTTCCTGGAAGTTGCTTCATGTGGTCGGTAGAACTAAATAAATTATAAAGATCTGAATCTGTTAAAAATGGTTGAAACAATGAAATAATTTCTTTCCTTTGATGCTGCTCCATCCTGTCCTTGTCAGTCACCATCAATTTCTCCCGAAGCAAATGAACTTGATGGCTGACTTTTTTAAGATTCTCTTTAAGAGGGATACAAACAACATAAAAATAATCTTCACGATTTTGGGTAACATATATTTCAAAAAGCTCTAACTCATTTTCTGCTGTCATAATATTTGCTACAAATCTTTGCTTTTCTTTCGTAGATAAAAAATAATGTACTTTGTTTTTACTTTCATCATCTACTATATCCAGGAAGTTTTTTCTTATAGAAAAGAGTGTTATAGAAATAGATGAACGATCTAGTATATTAAGTTCGGCATCAAGAATAAAAACAGGAACAGGAATATCTTCCAGAGCAAACATATTGTTGTCCTCCATAGTTTTTAAAAAGATTATCGTAATGAGTGAGCAGCTTCATTTGTAATAATTGAAGTCATCTCTGATGAATCCCGAACGATTTTTGTTCGGTTTGGTAAGATATGTCTTCACTTTCAACGCAAAAGATCATCACTTGTTTTTTCTCTCAATTTGCTGTTTGTCCTGTTCTAAACGGAATTGCAGCCTTGTTAAAACATAGTCAGCTGTACCTGTTATCAGATGTTCATCAGCAACACTACTTTCATCTATTTCCAATAAGTATCCGATGTAATACATGGCATCTCTTACAACATTTTCATAGATAGTGAGTGTAGTAAAAGCTTCAAATAATAGATCTTCAACTAAATTTGTGAGAGTTCATCGTATCGCCAAGTAATAACAGTTGATAAAAGCTATCCCACTCTTATATTCCCTAAATTTCTCTTAATTAAACGTTTGTTTAACTATATTCTGTGCTTATTTACAAAAAATTAATAAAAAAACTGGTGTAATTCTAGCAACTTACTCCATATGGAAAATTTCTTCTATGCTATAATATGTGTAAGAAATTAACAGAAAGCGTGGATGGTTCATGAAGAAGCTTTCCTATTTATTCATAATTGTAGGACTTTGTATTGTAGGCTATGCCGTTTGGGAAATTGTTGATACAAAAATGCAAACATCCAATTCTTTAGCAGAAGCTCAAGCGATTGTTACATCACCGCCGGATAAGGAAGTCTATAAAGAAGAGGACGGCACATTTAAACCGCCAATAGGTGAAGCCGCTGGTATTTTACATATACCAAGATTAGAGGCAGACCTCCCAATTGTGGAAGGAACCGATCCTGATGATCTTGAAAAAGGTGTTGGTCACTATAAAGGCAGCTATTACCCTGACGAAAATGGACAAATCGTCTTATCCGGTCATAGAGATACGGTGTTTCGTAAGGCAGGGGAGCTGGAACTTGGTGATTCGTTAGAAATCAAACTGCCTTATGGAGATTTTGAATATGAAATCATCGATACGAAGATCGTAGAAGCTGACGATCGTAGTATTATTACCCTCCAAAATGAGAAGGAAGAACTTATCTTAACAACATGCTATCCTTTTAGCTATGTGGGAAATGCGCCGCAAAGGTATATTATTTATGCGAAAAAGAAAAATATATAATTTCTGATACTAAAACAAACAATCCAGCTTTTTTAAAAGCTGGATTGTTTGTTTTGTATAATCGAAAGGATATCTGCTGGTATGCTGGCTTCGACTTCAATTTTTTCTTGTGTTAGAGGGTGTAAAAGAGTAATCCTCCTTGCGTGTAATGCCTGCCTTTTGATAAGGTCCTTGTTTCCGCCGTATAAAGTATCACCGATAATAGGGTGGTTCATGGAACTTAAGTGAACACGAATTTGGTGTGTTCGTCCTGTTTCTAATTGTACGGACAAAAGCGACAGATTTATTTTTGGATTAAATGTTTCAACCTTGTAATGGGTAATGGCTTTTTGACCATTTGGCGAGACTCTTCTTCGTGTTGCATGATGCCGATCCCGTCCGATTGGCTTATCAATCGTTCCATTTGTTTTGGGGAGTTTACCTTTTACAATCGCAAGATATGTTCTTTTGATTTTTTTTATTTGTAAATTCTGATCTAAAATAGTGTGAGCCAGATCATGCTTTGCAAATATGATGGCACCGGAAGTATCACGATCAAGGCGGTGAATATGTCGTACACGAATTTGTAACCCTTTAAGCTGGTAATAAAAAGCAATCGCATTTGCCAGGGTTCCTTTTTGGTTTGGTTCGTTCGGATGTGTATCCATTCCTGCGGGTTTATTCACAATGATTAAATGGTCATCTTCGTAAAGGATGTCTATGGAGACATTTTCAGGTAATACTCCATATTCTTCTTTTTTAAATAATTGAAGATAAAGCCGATCATTTTGTTCCAGTTTATGGTTAACATCTGCTTTGTTTTGATTTTTTTTGATAGCTGCTGATTGATTCCATTTTTGGATAAGTGCTTTAGAGGCGCCGAGTTTGTTGGACAAAACGGAAAAAACAGTGGCATTCGCCCAATCCTTTGGAATCGTTATCTCAAGCCATTCACCTACACGTTTCAATGGTCTATCATTCCTTGCTATATTATTTTGTCGTACTGTATTCTAAACATTATAGTTTTATAATAATAATAGTGGAGTGTAGCGGAAGACACTTGACTCCTGCGGGATGCAGAGGAAAGGAAGTGTCTGAAGCGAAATAGAACGAATAAATTAAAAACAGCCATATTAAAACAGTATACAAAACATCGAATGGATGTACAATCTAGTTCCGGTAACACTTTCCTCTGCAATCTTGAAATGTCCTGTGTTATGCTTAATGCAGTGAAACAGATGAAAGAGAAAGGTGATAAAATGAAGGTTGTTGTGGCATCGACAAACGAACAGGAACATCATATTTCTGAGTTAGTTGATCAATTGTACACAGAGATATTTCCGAAATTTTTCCCGGATGAAAAAATTGTAGAATTAAAGAAACTTAATGTGCTTCAGCCACAGGCTTCTGACCAAATCTATAATGCAACATTGAAGGATGCATTTCAAATAATCTCTAGTCTCCAAGCTTTAATAGCTGTACTCGAATTACTACATGAGAACAAACATGAAAATGAGTATAAAGAAATGTTTGAGCGTAATACCCAAAACTTAAATGATTACGGTTATTTCTTTCCTCTAACATTTTCCGATTTTAAAGAAGCTGATTGTCAAAAAGGGCAATTTAGTCAGTTTATCAGACCGGCTAATCAATATATGATCTAATTAAAACGGACAGTTCATGATGAACTGTCCTCTTGTTTATTCAGCTTTCCATTCATTTAGTAAAGTACGGAGAGCTTCTTTATCCGTATTGCCGCCTTCTGCACGTGCAACTTCTTTTCCGTCTTGGAAATGAACAAGGGTTGGTGTGCCAGTAATGCCATATTGGTTCCATGCATCTTCATATTCCAATAAATTGAATTGATCAATTTCGACACCTAGATCATCAGCAACAGGCATTAATACAGGTGTAGTTGCTTTACAATGAGAACATTCCGGGCTGAAAAAATAAACGATTGTATCTTCTTTGTTATCAAGCTTTGATTCGAGTTCATCAGGAAGAATGATGTTTTGGTAATTAGGATCGTCAAGCTGATCAATTGTAGCTGGTTTGAGATCACTTTTACCATATACATTTCCTTCCGCTTGCTGATTGTTTTGGTAAGATGTTACAAAGGCTAGTCCACCGAATAGGATAAGAATAATGGCTCCGAAAATGAGTAGTTTTTTCATCTTACTTACCTGCTTCCTTTAAAATTAAAAGACTTGTGATAAAAACAATTGAAAATCCGATTAACGCTAAAAATGGAATCGTGATAAATCCTAACCAATTTATGTATT
Source organism: Bacillus sp. J37 (assembly GCF_000518865.1). GTDB lineage: Bacteria > Bacillota > Bacilli > Bacillales > Bacillaceae > Metabacillus. The sequence goes on from NZ_JAEK01000023.1 coordinate 40,974, forward strand.
CCCCTGTACATGGTACAATTCCGCAAGAGACGGAATTTTCTCCTAAGAAGTCAATCTTTTGCACACCATAATGATAAATGGAAATACATCCACCTATGGCAGATAGAATTAGTGTATAAAAGGCGATTTTATAGTCCTTTTTAAAGACACCAATTCCCAGGATGATGACAAGAGGATACATAAAGATCCGTTGATACCAGCAGAGGTCACAAGGTGTATATTGAAGAACTTCCGAAAAATAAAGACTTCCTAATGTGGAGATAAATGCCGCAACCCAACCGATTGAAAGTACATTCTCCAGTTTTTTTTCATTTGAACTTGACATAACATCCCTCATTTATCTTTGTAGATACTTCTAAATTATAATCGCAAGCGTTTTTACTTGTAAAAGAATACATATTAAAATTCATATGTTTTTGAACATTTTTTGAAAATTGGAAATTTCCTGGTGGCTATTTTGAGATTGACTGTTTTCTCAAACTGTCTGAGAAATGTCCGTTCCATTACGCTCCAGACACAAGATTCGCCGGGGAGGAAGCTGAGCCTCCTCATTTAAACTAGTTTTAAGCACAATAATTATTTTGGAAAAAGTATAAGGGTTCTTAATAAAATCATAAATAAAGTCCTTAATTAACCATCACAACACTTACGATTATTTATGGTATTAAACTTTCCTTTATTTTTATAACGACAACGTTCATCTATCCCCAAAAAATTTTTCTAATTATAAAGGAACGTTCCCTTTCTCATACTATATTTGAAAGGGGAGGATGATTTTGAATACGATTCAAGAATGCATGACAACAAGTGTAGCAACTGTTTCTTCTTCACAATCGATTAAAGAAGCAGCTGAGATGATGAGTCAAAATAATGTTGGGTCCATTCCAGTTGTTGATAATGGTCAATTAAGAGGGATTATTACGGACCGTGATATCACACTTCGTTCAACAGCAGAAGGACTTGATAGCAACATACCTGTCTCACAAGTCATGACCACAAACCTTGTTTCAGGACATACGAATATGTCTGCTGCTGAAGCAGCAAAAGTAATGGCGCAGCATCAAATTCGTCGTTTGCCAATTGTTGAGAACAACCAATTGGTAGGGATTGTGGCACTAGGTGATTTAGCTGTAAATCAAATGTCTGACGAAGCAGCAGGACATGCGTTAACGAACATTTCAGAACAAACGAAAACACATTAATCTTTCTTGGAGGTTTGACACTTTTGTCAAACCTCTTTTCTATTGTTCATATACTGAGAAGAAGAGTGTTGACATCCAGCTCCGAAGCACAGGAAGTGCAAGTGCAGTTTTTGCGACAGGACGTTGCGTTCTTAAACTGCCAGCGCCAAGCCCCTCTAGGGTCTAGCCACAAATGAATTGAAGACAAAGAACGTCTTCTATTCATTTGCGTCTTATTTGCGGCTGATCAAGGCACTTGCGCTTTTGTAAATAAATTTGAAATATAAACGAAGTTCCTTTATATATTATACATAGAAGGACACTTTTTTAGGGGAGTTGTATGATACATGATAAAAGCGGTTATTTTTGATTTTGACGGATTAATCCTTGATACAGAAACACATGAATATGAGGTGTTATGTGAAATATTTCGTGAGCATGAATGTGAATTGCCATTAGAAGTTTGGGGAAAATTGATTGGAACAAAGTCAGACTTTAATCCTTATACATACTTGGAGGAACAAACTAAAAGAAAATTAGACCATGCTGAACTTAAGGTAGTTGAGAAGGATCGTTTTTACAAAAGAATACAGGTAGAAAAGGCAAGACCTGGAGTGATTGAATATTTAGATGCTGCTAAAGAACTCGGTTTAAAAGTAGGGTTAGCCTCAAGTTCTAATTATGAATGGGTTTCCTCTCATTTAAGTAGACTAAACTTATTAGACCGTTTTGAATGCATTCGAACTTCCGATGATGTTGAACATGTGAAACCGGATCCTGCCTTATACTTGGAGGCTGCTAAATGCTTAGGTGTGAAGCCTGAGGAATGTATTGCTTTTGAAGATTCAGCAAATGGTGCCCTAGCTGCGAAAAGAGCAGGGATGAAATGTGTTACTGTGCCTAATACAGTGACAAAGGGTCTTGAGTTTTGTGAAGTCGATCATCGCGTTGAATCAATGGCACAAATGGAGCTTAAGGAATTACTGATGTTTCTGGATAAAGGATAAAGGGTATATAAATGTATTAATTATTGTTCAAAGGAGAACCACTATGTCTGAGAAACTTGATTTAACAAAATTTGAGAAAAAAATGATCATTCGCAATATCCTGGAAACTGATATTGATGCCATTATTGAACTTCAAGCAAAATGTTTTCCGGGGATGGAACCATGGAAAAGAGAGCATTTGGAAAGTCATCTTGATCATTTTCCGGAAGGTCAATTTTGTGCTGAGTTTGAAGGGATTATCATCGGTTCATGCTCAAGTCTTTTAGTGAATTTCGACGAGTATGATGATCGTCATACATGGGATGATATTACCGATAATGGATATATTACGAATCATGATCCTGATGGATATAATATGTATGGAATCGAAGTCATGGTTCACCCTGATTATCGCCGAATGAAAATTGGCCACCGTCTATATGAAGCAAGAAAGGACTTAGCCAGAAGGCTAAATTTAAAAAGTATTATTATCGGAGGAAGAATTCCGAATTATTATAAATATGCTGATGAGTTGACGGCAAGAGAATATGTTCAACAGGTTACATTACATAAAATTTATGACCCTGTTTTATCGTTTCAGCTTTTAAATGAATTTACCCTTATGAGGATTAATCCAAACTATTTATCTGATGATGTTGCTTCAAATAAATACGCAACATTGATGGAATGGAATAATGTTGATTATCAGCCGAACACGAAACGTTTTTACAAAACATCCAATCCTGTTCGCATTTGTGTTGTTCAGTATATGATGAAGCAAATACGTTCATTTGAAGAATTTGCAAAACAAGTAGAGTATTATACAAATGTAGCTTCAGATGCAGGCTCAGACTTTGCTGTTTTCCCTGAAATCTTTACAACACAGCTCATGTCATTTTTAGATGAAAAAGTTCCAAGCTTGGCTATTCAACGTTTAACTGAATTTACAGAAGAATATATTGAATTATTTACTGAACTGGCAGTCAAGTATAATGTGAACATAATTGGTGGCTCACATGTCGTAGAAGAAGAAGGGCGCATATATAATATTGCTTACCTTTTTAGAAGAGACGGAACAATTGAGAAGCAATATAAGCTCCACATTACACCGAATGAAAGAAAATGGTGGGGGATCAGCCGCGGTGACCAAGTGAAGGTGTTTAATACAGACTGTGGAAAAATCGCCATCCAAATTTGTTATGATATTGAGTTCCCAGAGCTGGCGCGAATTGCTACAGACAAAGGAGCAAAAATTATCTTTACTCCTTTCTGTACTGAAGACCGCCAAGGATATTTACGCGTACGCTACTGTGCCCAGGCACGTGCTGTGGAAAATCAAATTTACACCGTTATCGCTGGAACTGTTGGAAATCTTCCGCAAACAAAAAATATGGACATTCAATATGCTCAATCTGCCATCTTTGCACCATCAGATTTTGAATTTGCCAGAGACGGAGTCGTGGGAGAATGTGATCCAAATATTGAAATGGTCATCATCGGTGACGTCGATCTCGAAATCCTAAGACGCCAACGCCAATCAGGTACTGTGAATCAATTGAAAGACCGCAGGAAAGATATTTATTCGATACAATATAAAAAATAATAATAATGTGTAAAGCCAACTCAAAGATTATGATATAGAGTTGGCTTTTTTTAGGGATGTATTTTTAGATGTTTAACCCAAGATCAGGTTCATGTCATTGTGCTTTATAAGCAGTCTTATAACATTTCCTTGCACTTTGGTAAAAGGAATATTATTATTTTTTTTTCAAAGTTCTATAAAAAACTAATTTGGTTAATTGAAGCGGATGTGCGAGACTCCTGTGGGAGATGTGGGATAGGTGAGACCCCGCAGACGCAAAGCGGCGAGAAGGCACACCGCCGACCCCACGGAAAGCGAGCATCCTGGAGCTTCAAACAACCATACCTCTAGACTTATTACATAGCAACTAAGTAAAAAATGAGAACCTCAAAAATTTTGTCGAAAAACAAATATAGTAATAAAGCAAATCCACCAGCTATATACACATTACTTTATTCCGATAATTGTTCTAAAATAACGTCTCCCTAACAACCTAAGCAAATGCGCGGAATTTGTAGAAATTCAACTATGTGGAAAGTTCTATAATATGCTAAAATTAAGATGAAATTTTAGTAAAACTCCTAGGAGGTAAAAATGAGCTGGGAACAAAGCTATCAACGTTGGAATCAAAAACAAGATTTAGATCAGGAACTACGAACTCTATTAACAAACTTAGAAGGAAATGAAAAGGCTTTAGAAGATTGCTTCTATAAAGAACTAGAGTTTGGAACAGGTGGGATGCGTGGTGAAATCGGACCGGGTACCAACCGTATGAACATATATACAATCCGTAAAGCTTCTGAAGGTTTAGCAACATACATAAATTCTTTTGGTGATGAAGCCAAAAAACGCGGAGTTGCGATAGCGTATGATTCCCGTCATAAATCACCTGAATTTGCGATGGAAGCAGCAAAAACATTAGCTTCACATGGCATTCAAACATATGTATTTGAAGAATTACGTCCTACTCCTGAATTATCATTTGCTGTAAGACACTTACATGCATTTTCAGGAATCGTGATAACAGCCAGCCACAATCCACCTGAATATAACGGATATAAAGTGTACGGCGAAGATGGCGGACAATTACCCCCAGCTGCAGCAGACACTGTGATCTCTTATGTAAATCAAGTTGAAGATGAGCTGGAAATTGAGGTTAAAGACGAGAGTGAATTGAAATCTCAAGGTTTAATCAACATGATCGGTGAAGAAATTGACCAGGCTTATACAGAAAAGCTAACAACCATTTCAGTGAATCCATCATTATCACAAGAAGTCGATCTGAAGGTTGTATTCACGCCGCTACACGGTACTGCAAATAAACCTGTTCGTCGCGGTTTAGAAGCATTAGGTTATAAAAATGTAACAGTTGTAAAAGAACAAGAGCTGCCTGATCCAAACTTCTCAACTGTTAAATCTCCTAACCCCGAGGAACATGATGCATTCACTCTAGCAATCCGTGATGGAAAAGAGATCGATGCGGATGTCCTGATTGGAACAGATCCAGATGCAGACAGACTTGGAGTGGCGGTTAAAAACAATGATGGAGAATATGTTGTTTTAACTGGTAACCAAACAGGTGCATTACTCCTGAATTATCTATTGTCAGAGAAAAAGGAACAAGGAACACTTCCTGAAAATGGAGTCGTCCTAAAAACAATCGTTACATCAGAAATCGGCAGAGAGATCGCAAAATCATACGGTCTTGATACAATTGATACACTAACAGGATTCAAATTTATTGGTGAAAAAATCAATGAATATGAACGTACAGGACAATATCAATTCCAGTTTGGATATGAAGAAAGCTATGGCTACCTCATCGGTGATTTTGCTCGTGATAAAGATGCTGTGCAAGCAGCGTTATTATCAGTTGAAGTAGCGGCGTATTATAAAAAGAAAGGTCTTACTTTGTACCAAGGCTTACTTGAAATCTTTAAAAAGTACGGCTACTACAAAGAAGGACTTCAGTCTCTAACGTTAAAAGGAAAAGAAGGGGCAGAGCAAATTCAAAGCATTCTGCAGTCATTTAGATCAAATCCTCCTGCTGATGTTGCAGGGAAGAAAATTGTAGCAATTGAGGATTATAAAAGCAGTGAACGTCAGGATGTTGCGGCAGGTACCAAGGCTAAAATCGAACTACCTGGTTCAAACGTGTTGAAATACATTTTAGAGGATAATTCATGGTTCTGTGTAAGACCATCTGGAACTGAACCAAAAGCTAAGTTCTATTTTGGAGTGAAAAGTGACACACTTGAACAAAGTGAACAAGACTTATCAACTCTGGAAGCAGGAGTTATGGAAATCGTAAATGAATTAATCGCAGCATTATCGAAGTAATACCAAAAGCGGACAAGCTCATATTTGTCCGTTTTTTTGCGTTTCAAAAATACTCCAAAAGTCGTAGCAAAATTAAGTCAGAAAGAGAAGGTCGCTAAAAGGGAGTTGTTGATATAATAAAGATAAGAAGACTAGGGAGAAAAGCAAATGACTGGAACTGATAAACGGATACAAGACTTAAATACGCTCAAAATCATTGCAGAAAAGTTAAATGAAGCCACGGATATTAAAGATATGTTAAATGACGTGTTAAAGGAACTCCTGCATGTAACAGATCTTTCTACAGGGTGGATTTTTTTAATCGATAAAAAAGGTCATTATAAGTTAGCAGCTGATCATGATTTGCCAACAGGGTTAACATGGAAACAGAAGAAGCCAATGTGTGAAGGCGGCTGTTGGTGTGTGGATAGATATCAGGCTGGACGATTAAAAAAGGCGATTAACATTATTTCATGTAAGCGAATTGAAGAGGCGATCGAACATAATTGGGGAGAGACGAACGGAATTACCCATCATGCAACAGTCCCTCTGAGAGCCGGAAAAGAAAACTTCGGACTGCTTAATGTTGCGTCACCAAATAAGAAGCATTTTTCAGAAGAGGAACTTGCCTTATTAGAGTCTGTTGCTTTTCAAATTGGAACAGCTATAAAACGAATACAATTAGTCGAGAAGGAAAGAGCTCATGCATTGGTCAAAGAAAGAAACAGACTTGCGCAGGATCTGCATGATTCAGTTAATCAGCTGTTGTTTTCCATTATGTTAACAGCCAGAGGGACGAAGGAAATGACAGATCAGGCAGATGTGAAAGAGATGCTGACATATATGCAGGAGCTTTCACAGGAAGCATTGAACGAGATGAAGGGTCTGATATGGCAGCTTCGACCACAAGGGTTGGAAGATGGGATTGCAACAGCACTTATTCATTATGGAAATGTGCTCGGATTAAACATATCTTGTGATATAGAAGGTATATGTACATTGCCTCAGTATATTGAAGAAGAGCTGTGGCGTATTGGTCAGGAGGCGTTAAATAATTGCAAAAAACATGCTGAAACAACTGTGGTGAATGTCGCTCTTTCTAAAAAAGATGTATATGTAAAAATGATGATAGAGGATCATGGAAGAGGTTTTTATTATGATGAAAGTGTTGCCATTCCTTCTTTAGGGCTAAAAGGAATGAAAGAAAGAGTTGAACGTTTGAACGGGAATTTTAAGTTAGTAAGTCTGCCAGGTAAAGGGACAAAGATTGAAGTTGAGATTCCAGTAAGTAAAGGGGGATAAATGATGTCCAAAATAAAAGTGTTAATTGCAGATGATCACCATGTTGTGCGGAGAGGGTTGCTTTTCTTTCTAAAAACCCAGAAGGATATAGACATTATCGGAGAAGCAACAAACGGGAAAGAAGCTGTAAAGCTGGTTTCAGAATTAAATCCGGATGTTGTTTTAATGGACTTATCAATGCCTGAAATGGATGGAGTGATGGCTACACAAATTATTAGGGAAACAAACACAACAGTTAAAATCATCATACTAACAAGCTATGGTGATCAAGATCATGTCATCCCTGCATTACGTGCAGGTGCATCCGGATACCAATTGAAGGATATTGAACCAGATGATCTTGTTCAAACCATAAGAGACGTGTTACAAGGACAAAGTAAACTTCATCCGAAGGTTACTTCACATGTTATGGCTCACTTGTCTACACCAATGATTCAGCCCCAAACAAAACTAGACGACTTAACGAAGCGGGAAAAGGAAGTTTTAAACGAGCTGGCGAAAGGGAAAAGCAATAAAGAGATTGCAAGTGCGTTATTTATCACAGAAAAAACGGTTAAGACACATATATCAAATATCCTTTCCAAATTACAACTGTCAGATCGCACACAAGCAGCTATATATGCGGTGAAAAATGGATATGTAGAATCTTAAAAATAAAGGAGAATGAAAATGAAATTATTGATTATCAATGGGGGTCCAAGAAAATCAGGGAGAACAAAAATGGCCGCCACATACATGGCAAAGGTCTATAAGGCGGAACACTTTGATTTAAGTGAAAAGGAATTCCCGCTTTTTAATGGAGAAGAAGCAGCTTCACAACATCAACATGTTCAACAATTAAGAAAAATGGTTGTAGAGGCAGATGCTATTGTTTTATTATCACCCGAGTATCATAACGCAATGAGCGGTGCGTTGAAGAATGCATTAGACTTTTTAAGCAGTGAGCATTTTTCTCATAAGCCTGTTGCACTTGTAGCTGTTGCGGGTGGAGGCAAAGGTGGAATTAATGCGTTAAATAACATGAGAACGGTGATGCGGGGATTGTATGCCCACTCGATTCCGAAACAAGTTGTACTTGATCCAAATTGTTTTGACTATGAACAAAAAGAATTACAATCGGAATCTGCATTGCTCATTGAACAATTAGTAAAAGAATTAGCTGTTTATACAGAAGCGCTTCAAAATATTCATCAATAAAGACTGACTAAGGGTAGGTGTGTGTATACTATCCTAAGTCAGTCTTTTTCTTAATGTAAAGCCTCTAGAGCAAATGGTTCTTCCTCCACTGCGTGGTCGATATATCGCAAAAGGGAATACAGTTGTTTTTCAACCTCTTTATAGTCATGTTCGAAATTATAGGCATGTAAGAAATGTTCTATTTTCTTTGATAAAAAATCATCTTTCGTTCGAACCATTAAAATGAGTAAGTTATCCCACTGTGAACGATGTGTGTAATACAATGCTTTGTCATAATCAACATTGTTCATAATCTTCCCTCCCTTAAGGAGATATGATTATTGTATGTGATTTATGTTTTTTGTTACTGTGAAAATCTTGGTGTCGTTGCTATAAAAGGAATGGTAGTCATTACCCACATAAAACACTCCAGAGGTGGTAACCTAAAAATCAAAAAAGGATGAAAAAATGAAGAATTGTTCGATCTTAATTCTCATATTCTTAATAGCGTTAGGACAAAGTGTACAAGCGAAGGATATCGAGCAACAGATGTATACATATCAACTCATGAAAAAAGATCTTCTTTCGATTGCAAAAGAGTATGACCTGGAAGTAAGAAGATTTGGTAAGTCAGAATTTGGACGAGATCTTCTTGCGGTGAAAATCGGTCATGGAGAGAATAGCGTTTTTATTACAGGAAGTCATCACGGACGCGAATGGCTGTCAACACACATCATGATGGAAATGATCAAGCAATACGCGGAGGCTTATAAGCATTCCCGTCCATTTTCAGGGCATTCTCCTAAGATTTTAGATGATGTTGCGATTTGGTTTATCCCGATGGTGAATCCTGACGGTGTGACAATTCAACAAAATGGGGTTAGCTCATTTCCCTATCTATTTCAAGAGGTCTATATCGATATGAATGAAGGAAATACAGATTTTTCCCGTTGGAAAGCAAATGGTTTAGGAGTGGATTTAAATAGACAGTATCCAGCCGGATGGGACAATATTGAAGGAGATACGGCATATGCATCCTACTCACATTTTAAAGGGGATAAGCCTTTGGAATCAAAGGAAACGAAAGCTTTAACACATTTTACAAAGCAAATAAAGCCTCTTACAGCTGCTGCCTATCATACCTCTGGCCGAGAGCTGTATTGGTATTATTTTAATTCTTTTCACCATCTTCAGCGTGACTACTCGCTTATTGAAAAAATCTCAGAGAAAACAGGCTATGAAATCTCCTATCCGCCCTTTGATGCTATAGGCGGGGGATACACTGACTGGTTTATTCAAGCATATGAACGACCGGCTGTAACGATTGAACTTAGTTATCTTGTTGAGGATACAAACCCTCCATTGTCAGTGTTTGTCGAGGAGTGGAAACGGAATAAAGAAATTGGATTTATTCTCTGTGAATATGCAAAGAAAGAGTTGCTGGTAGAAAAATAAATTATTTCTTTAGAGAATATGGACAAAATGTCGGGGCAGATTAATTGATAGAAAGCCGTAATGGAGGTCTGTCTTATGAAAACATTATCAAAAGTTTTTTTTGTGTTCATTGCTCTCTCAATTATTTTTACTGCAGGATTAAAAGCTTACGGGGAACAAAATGTACAGGAAGTGGATTACAAAAAATGGAGCCGTATTGCTATATCTTCTGCAAAAGAAAAATATCCTGACGCTGAGTTTGTTGATTATAAGTATGATGGAAGAGAAGCTGTAAATGAAGAAGAGTCAAAAGATGTTTTCCATGTGAAGGGAAAACAAAACAATAAACCGTTTATTGTAAAGGTTGATGTTGTATTTAACCCGAAAACAGGGCAATTGATTACCGTGAATGTTTCCGAAATGAGAGAAGGCAACCTGTGAGGTCGCCTTTTTTCATTTAGATAAAAAATAGGAGAGTAGAGCAGATTGATTCCTTGCTACGTCAGCTAAAGTATATTGATCAAGGACTTCCAAATATGCTTGTAATGCTTTGTTTAATACATGTTTTAAGCCACATGCAGGAGAGATAATGCATTGATTGTTGTCTTGATCAAAACACTCCACAAGATGGAAATCTTCCTCAGTTTTGCGAACAATTTCTCCGATATTAATTTCCTCTGGAGGCATTGCTAACCGAATTCCGCCATTCCGCCCGCGGATTGTTTCGATGACATTCATTTTTCCGAGCTCATATGTGACCTTCATTAAATGGTTTTTTGAAATATTATAAACTTCTGCAATTTCTTTTATATTTGAAAGATCTTCTTTAGGTTTTGTAGCAAGATATACCAAGACTCTTAACGAGTAGTCTGTATAAAGGGTTAGTCGCATAAAACATACCTCACATTTATTTTTAAAAAGATTTAGTCGGACTGAAATGGATTTTTTGGTCATGATATTACTTCATAATTAGTATAGCGTATGGTTGAATGAAGCTCCAGGATGCTCGCTTCAATCAACCAAAACAGTTTTCTTAATAGAACCTATGTTTAAAAGTAACTTTAGACCTATCTTACCATAGGGTGTGTACGTTATAGATATTATTGTAGGAAAATGTGACAGCTTTTTTAAAGATGTATTTTATATATTGCTTTTAAATTATGGTTTATCTATGATAAAGATGTATTCAAAATACTTCTTTAGGAGTTGGAATAGATGTTATCTAATAAAACAATTGAAATTGTGAAATCAACAGCACCAATCTTAGCTGAGCGTGGAGTGGAAATAACATCTTATTTTTACAAAAGCCTGTTTGAAGCACACCCTGCACTATTAAATATTTTTAATCATGCAAATCAAAAACAAGGTCGTCAGCAAACTGCTTTAGCTAATACGGTTTATGCAGCAGCAACATATATTGATCAACTAGAAGTATTATTACCAGCGGTTAAACAAATAGCTCACAAGCATAGAAGTTTAAATGTAAAAAAAGAACATTATCCAATTGTAGGAGAATTCCTATTAAAAGCGATTAAAGATGTATTAGGAGATGCAGCAACACCTGACATTATTGAAGCTTGGGGAGAAGCATATGGAGTGATCGCCCAAGTCTTTATCGATGTTGAGGAAGAAATGTATAACAAAGCCAAGAATGAGGCTTGGGAAGAATTCAAGGCATTTAAGGTTGTTAAAAAGGAACAAGAAAGCTCTGTTATTACATCATTCTATCTTGAAGCTTCTGATGGTAAGCCAGTTCCAAATTTTCAAGCGGGTCAGTATATTACGATAAGATTATCTATTCCAGGTGAAGAGTATTTACTTAATCGTCAATACAGTCTTTCTGACTCTCCGGGGAAACAAACATTACGAATTTCCGTTAAGAAAGAAACAGGAGAAAACATAGATCAAAATGGTAAAGTATCAAACTATCTTCATGATTCAGTCAATGTTGGTGATAAAGTAGAAATGACTGCTCCTGCAGGTGACTTTGTTCTAGATGGATCAGCAAATTCTCCGCTTTATCTCATTAGTGGTGGTGTCGGCATTACACCGATGCTTAGTATGCTAAAAACAGTTCGAGATAACCAGCCAAGTCGAATGGTAACATTTATCCAGGCAGCAAATGATGGAAATGTACAAGCCTTTGGACAAGAAGTTAGTGAAACGGTTCAATCAATGCCAAATGCAAAGAAATATGTCATCCTCCAACAGCCAACTGCATCTGACCGTGAGGAAAATAAATTTGATTTTGAAGGATACTTAGATTTACAAAAGCTGGAACAACTTGTGAAAGAAAAGGATGCAACATTTTATGTATGTGGTCCAGCACCATTTATGGGAAGTGTAATCGAAAACCTTCAAAGACTTGGTGTGAAATCAGAGAATATTAATTATGAATTTTTTGGTCCTGCAATTGATTTGAAGCAGTATCAGGAAGCGTAAAGTTAATTTTGAAGCCAGCCACTCACTTAGGAATCGTATTCCTTACAGTAAGTGGTTTTTTTGTATTTATAGGGCTTTATTGTTCAGAGTAATTTTTCCTTGGAAGGGTATAGATAAACTTATCAACTAGTATTATGCTTATATATTTGTAAAGTTAGGTGAGATAGATGGAGAAAGACTTGGAACAAAAGCAAAAGACAATCGATTCCAAATACATACAACAACACCTGGCAAATGAGCGAACATTTTTAGCTTGGATCCGAACGGCGATTGCGATTATTGGAGTGGGATTTCTCGTTTCAAATTTACATGAAAATATGGAACCGAATCTTTCACAGACTAGTGATTATTTAGCCAATATTATTGGGATAACATCAGTTGGAGTAGGAATTTTAACGATCATTATGGCAACCATTGCTTATTTACGAAAATATAAAGCAATTAACGACCAGACATTTAGAACCCCGAAAATAACCGTGATTACACTTGGGATTTTTGTGATCGTTATTGCGTTTATTTTTGGGATTTACTTTTTATTAATGTAGAAGATACTAGCGTCTCCCCTTGAACAAGATTAGCATGTTTTTCAACTAAGGCTCATACATTATTGTAAGATTTGCTTTAGGGGGGAGACCATGAAAGCAGCTGATCAAAAGGCTTTGGAATATGCTATTAGTGAAATAACCGAGGTTGCGAAAGGCTTCGGACTTGATTTTTATCCAATGAGATATGAGATATGTCCTGCTGATATTATTTATACATTTGGTGCATATGGTATGCCTACAAGGTTTTCACACTGGAGCTTTGGGAAACAATTTCACAAAATGAAGCTTCAATATGATTTAGGGTTGAGTAAAATTTATGAACTTGTCATTAACTCAGATCCTTGCTACGCATTTCTTTTGGATACAAACTCTTTAATCCAAAATAAATTAATCGTCGCTCACGTTTTGGCACATTGTGACTTTTTTAAAAATAATTCACGTTTTAGTAATACAAAACGTGAAATGGTTGAGAGTATGTCTGCCACAGCAGAGCGAATTAAGAAATATGAACTCATTCATGGAAGGCAAGAGGTAGAAACATTTTTAGATGCGGTTCTTTCCATACAGGAACATATTGATCCTTCCCTTGTTCGTCCAAAGCTTTCTTGGACGATTGATGATATTGAATTTGACGAGGATGCGGAAGAGCCGAAGGTTACTCCATATGATGACCTTTGGAATCTTGATAAAAAGGCTGAACCAAAGTCTACAATAAAAAAGAAGAAAAAAAAATTTCCGCCTTCACCAGAGAAAGATATTTTATTATTTATTGAAGAATACAGCCGGGAATTAGAGGATTGGCAACGTGATATTTTAACGATGATGAGAGAAGAAATGCTCTATTTCTGGCCTCAGCTTGAAACAAAAATCATGAATGAAGGATGGGCTTCATATTGGCACCAACGCATTATCAGGGAGCTTGATTTAACTTCTGATGAAGCTATAGAATTTGCGAAGCTTAATGCAGGTGTTGTACAGCCATCAAAAACAAGCATCAATCCATATTATTTAGGGCTGAAAATTTTTGAAGACATTGAAGAAAAATACGATAACCCGACAGAAGAAATGATAATGTTCGGTGCGCAACCCGGGTCAGGCCGTGAAAAAATGTTTGAAGTCCGTGAAGTGGAATCCGATATATCGTTTATCCGTAATTATTTAACAAAAGACCTTGTCATGCGTGAGGATATGTACTTATTCCAGAAGCAAGGCCGGGATTATAAAATTGTAGATAAAGGCTGGGAATCAGTTCGCGATCAGCTTGTCAGCATGAGGGTGAACGGCGGCTTCCCATATATTACGGTTAATGATGGGGACTATTTGAAAAATAATGAACTTTACTTAAAGCACTGGTTTGAAGACATTGAGCTTGATCTAAAATACTTAGAGAAGGTGCTTCCATATATTTATCAATTATGGGGCAGACCTGTTCATATGGAAAGTATGCTGGAAGGAAAAAATGTGTTATTTTCTTATGATGGGAAAAGTGTATCGAGAAGATATTTGTAAAAAAATCGCTGCTTAGGCAGTGATTTTTTTATTAGCATAAGGATATGCATGAATGTAGAAACTATATTTAGCTATTGAATGTATAAGTAAATTATTATATATTAATTTACGGATACAAGTGGAGGTGTAAGCAATGTCAGAAACAACTCTTGAAATAGATAAAGCTGCGACAGTATTAAAACTATTAGGTGACAGAACACGTTTAACAATGGTGAAAATGTTGGATTCAAATGATTGTTGTGTGTGTGAGTTTGTTGAAATTTTTAAAGCAAGTCAACCAGCTATCAGTCAACATCTCAGAAAACTAAAAGATGCAGGAATTGTTCAAGAAACGAGAAGAGGGCAGTGGATCATTTATTCATTAAACAAAAGCAGTGATTATTATCCATTTGTTCAAAACGTACTTGAACACCTTCCGAATCAGGATTATCGAATAAAAGAATTAGAAGAACAAGGATTACGTATTTCGTGTGAATAATGGAGGGATGAAATGACATCAGTAATTTTGGCATCAGTTATCTTTTTACTCACACTTACGCTCGTCATATGGCAACCAAAAGGGTTATCCATTGGCTGGTCTGCATGTGGCGGGGCGATTTTAGCCCTTCTTGTAGGTGTTGTTGATTTTAAAGATGTAATCGATGTAACGTCAATTGTTTGGAACGCAACCTTAGCATTTATTGCGATTATTATTATTTCTTTAATATTAGATGAAATAGGTTTCTTTGAGTGGTCAGCTTTACACATGGCAAGGGCTGCAAAAGGAAACGGCATGAAAATGTTTGTTTATGTCAGTTTATTAGGTGCAATTGTGGCTGCACTTTTTGCAAATGATGGAGCAGCACTAATCCTTACACCGATTGTCCTTGCGATGGTAAGAAACTTAAACTTTAATGAAAAGATGGTGTTTCCATTTATTATGGCTAGTGGATTTATTGCAGATACAACCTCACTTCCATTAGTCGTTAGTAATTTAGTGAATATCGTATCAGCAGACTTTTTCGGGATAGGATTTGTCGAGTTTGCATCAAGAATGATTATTCCTAACTTTTTCTCACTAGGTGCAAGTATTTTGGTTTTATTTCTCTTTTTCCGTAAAAGCATCCCGAGAAATTATGATATATCCCAATTGAAAAAACCAGTAGAAGCCATTCGTGATAAAAAGATGTTTAAATTGTCCTGGGCTGTATTGGGAATCTTACTTGTTGGATACTTTGCAAGTGAGTTCATCGGCATCCCTGTATCGTTCATTGCCGGTATTGTTGCCATCTTCTTTTTAATCATGGCAAAAAGAAGTCCTGTTGTTAACACAAAAACCGTCATTAAAGGGGCACCTTGGGCAATTGTCTTTTTCTCAATCGGAATGTATGTCGTTGTTTACAGCTTACGAAACGTTGGTTTAACAAATGTATTAGCCGATTTAATTCAAGTAACAGCAGACCAAGGGTTGTTTTCAGCGACAGTTGGAATGGGTTTTATTGCGGCAATCTTATCGTCAATCATGAACAACATGCCTACTGTTATGATTGATGCACTTGCCATTTCGGATACAAATACTACAGGTGTAATAAGAGAAGCTCTTATCTATGCTAATGTAATTGGTTCCGATTTAGGACCGAAAATTACACCAATCGGCTCTTTAGCCACTTTATTATGGCTTCATGTCTTATCTTTAAAAGGTGTGAAAATCTCTTGGGGAACCTATTTTAAAACAGGAATTATCCTAACCATTCCAACATTGTTTATTACCCTTGTTGGTTTATATATTTGGTTACTTATCATCCATTAATCTTATTTTAAAAGGAGAAATGAACATGTCTAAAAAAACAATCTACTTCTTATGTACAGGAAATTCTTGCAGAAGCCAAATGGCAGAAGGATGGGCAAAAAAACATTTAGGTGATGAGTGGGAAGTAAAAAGTGCCGGACTAGAAGCACATGGTTTAAATCCAAATGCAGTGAAAGCAATGAAAGAAGCGGGTATCGATATTTCAAATCAAACATCTGATGTAATTGATCCGGAAATTTTAAATCATGCTGATTTAGTTGTAACACTTTGTGGTCATGCGGCAGACAATTGCCCAGTTACTCCTCCACATACTAAACGAGTACACTGGGGGTTTGATGATCCGGCGAAAGCAGAAGGAACTGATGAAGAAAAATGGGCATTCTTTGGGCGTGTACGTGATGAAATCGGAGAAAGAATTGAACGTTTCGCAAAAACGGGAGAATAATAAAAAGCCGTGGGACATCCCGCGGCTTTGCCTTTACCAATACATATTCATTCATCACAACAAGTATCGATGGTGTCTACTTCAGTGTCTTCTTTTGTTAAGAAAAATTCCCATTCATGACCATCAGGATCTGTGATCCAAAACTTATCTTGCTTAGCATAGCAACATGTAGTATCACTTTCATTACGAGAGAAAAAACCTTCCGTTTCCAGCCTCTCTTTATGTTTTACCAACTCATTAGTACTGAATACTTGAAAACCAAAATGGTTGATATGATTACCCTCTACACGATCTACCGGTCGTAATGTAAAGTTTAACCCCGGGTTCTCTAACAAAAACTTCACATAATCTGGTTTTACCTTTACAGGTTTTACACCAAATAACTTAGAGTAAAAGATAAGGGAAGTCTCTAAATTTGTTACATTTAAACCAATATGGATGTTCATATTTCCTTTCCTCCTAAGGGTCGATTTCGTCATTAATTCTACGTTATTAACAACAAACTGTTTGACAACAGGTTATTTCAATTGATTTCGTTTCAACGGTGCGCTTATCCTTTTGGGTTAAAGGTATTGAAAAAAGACTTAATTCGGTCATTTCATTTTGTTTTATTTTTGAAAGCATATAAACCTCATAATCATTAAACATAACTTCCTCCTAAAACAAATTTATTTGATTTATTAATCGAAAAAAATTGATATAATACAGAAAAAATTTATCAGCAAGTTGGCCGAAATAGACAACAAAGCTCTGCTGATAATAGGTGATTTACTTCATCGAGGTTAAGTTTGTAATAATTCCATGTACCTCTTGTTTCTCTTATAATAAGGTTGGCATCTAAAAGTATTTTTAAATGATATGACAACTTTGATTGTGTCATATTTACCATTGGAGCTAGATCATTTACATTAATTTCACCTTTCTGTGTTAGAAGGTTCATGATCTGCAATCTTTTTTTGTCCGCAATGGCTTTAAACTTACTCTCATACATTTCAAAGGTTTTTTCTAAAGACACATCTTGGAAGTTGATTTCCTGTTTCATGAGATACACCTTTTCTATATCAATTTTTTTTGATATTTAAACTATATATCCAAATTTTTCTTTTGTCAACTATTAATCAAAAAAATTGATGTAAATGGATTTTTTAATATGTATATAATGTAAAAGATATCTGAGTTTTTTATCACAACTGTTTTTGCATAGATCGTTGCTATAAATTATTATGTAATGATAGATAGTGGAATGGAGCGGAAGACACTTGACTCCTGCGGGATGTGAGGAAAGGCTGAGACCCCACAGGCGAAGCCGAGGCTCAGCTTCCTCCCCGGCGAATCTTGTGGCTGGAGCGCAATGGAACGAATCGGTTTTTATATTCAACTATTTAAATTACAACATAGAAACCTTTATTTTAGATAAAAAGTGTGAAGTAACAAAAGAAGCTACCAGATTAGGTAACTTCTTTTTGTTCGACATTAAATCAATCCAATAAGTAAACCTCCAACAGCCCCGGTCAACACAATGATCCATGGAGGAAGCTTCCAGTAAACTAACATACTGAATAATACGGCAGCAAAGGCAAAGTCAATTGGTGCCAGTATACTGCTGGTCCAAATAGGATGATAAAACGCAGAGATTAAGATCCCGACAACCGCTGCATTTACTCCAAGTAACGCGCCCTTAATCTTAGGATTACGGCGCAAAGTATCCCAAAATGGCAATGTTCCTAAAATTAATAGAAATGCGGGTAAGAAAATAGCAACTGTTGCTACTAATCCACCTTGCCAACCATTTATAACGGCACCTAAATAGGCTGCAAATGTGAAAAGTGGGCCGGGAACTGCTTGTGCTGCTCCATAACCGGCTAAGAAGGCTTCTTCAGACAGCCACCCGGTTGGAACAAATTCACGTTCCAATAAAGGCAAGACGACATGCCCTCCGCCAAATACTAATGATCCTGAGCGGTAAAAGCTATCAAACATTGCAATCCAACTTATCGAAGTCATTTCTCTTAAGATTGGTAGTAGAATGAGTAACCCGAAAAATAATGATAAGCAAACAATGGCAAATCCTTTTGAAATAGGAAACTCAACTCTTGATTCTTCAGATTCTGCGTGATCTTTATATAAGAGAAATCCAACGAATGCGGCGATGATAATCACACCGACTTGTGTAAAGGCTGTTTGCCATAAAAGTGTTCCTACTAAGGCAAATAAAGCAATTGTTTTCCTCTTTAAATCTGGAGTTAATTTTTGTGCCATTCCTAGGATTGCATGGGCAACCACGGCAACGGCGACTATTTTCAGGCCGTGAATCCATCCGGCATCAGCGACATCAAAGCCCTGAAGAATTAAAGCAAAGATAATAAGTGCAAAAACCGAGGGAAGGGTAAAGCCTATAAAGGAAGTGATTCCTCCCAATACTCCCGCACGCATGACACCAATCCCAATCCCTACCTGGCTACTGGCCGGCCCGGGTAGAAACTGGCAAAGTGCTACTAGATCCGCATAGCTTTTTTCATCCATCCATTTCCTTCGTCGAATATATTCTTCATGGAAATAACCTAAGTGTGCAATGGGTCCACCAAATGATGTAAAACCGAGTCTTGTTGAAACAATTAGTATTTCAAGCAACGTCTTTAGTGTATTTTTTTGTTCCATTATTATTTACCTGCCTTTCCTAGTCTATTATTTCTTTGAATAACTCATATGCTTTTGCCCGAGCTTCATTTAGAACCATGTTCCCTTTTTCTGTAGTTGTATAATATTTTCGTATTTTTCCTTCTACATTTCGGTCTTCTCTTATTAAGAGACCATCTGACTCCATGGTGTGAAGGATAGGATAAAGGGTGCCGGGACTGATATTATACCCATGTTCTCTGAGTTCTTCTAGCATCCAGATACCAAAAATTGGATGTTCATTTGCATGGTGAAGGATGTGAATGTGAATAAAACCGAGAAACAATTTCCGCAGGACTTTGTCTTCCAATAAATCACCTCATTAATTTATGTTGATATCGAACTTCAATATTGGGTTCCGATATTAGGTATTGTAACATCTTCATCTAATTTTTCCACTCATACCTACAATATTTACAAAACCTTTACATTTCTAAGAAATTAATAAAGTTGATATGATTTTTGCATACTTTCTGCAAAGTCATTTGTTATGTTAGAAATATAGAGACCTATAAATAAGAAAATATAGGGAATTACTTTAACAACTAAAATAAGAAAAAGGAGTAGTAAAATGAAAAAAATCCACCTAATTATTTTGACAAGTTTATTAGCCATTTTATTAGCTGCATGTACTAGTAATAATGAGGAAACAACTGAAAATAATGAGGATACAAATACAAATACGGCAAAACATTCTGAAATGGATCATTCTGAGATGAACCATTCAAGTTCTGGTGAGGTTCCGGTAGGTTTAAAGGAAGCAGAAAACCCAACATATAAAGTGGGGAGCCAGGCTATCCTTGAAACAGATCATATGGAGGGTATGAAGGGAGCAGAAGCAACAATTGCTGGGGCTTATGATACAGAAGTTTATGCTGTTTCTTATACACCAACAACAGGCGGAGATATAGTTGAAAATCATAAGTGGATCATTCATGAGGAAATCGAAGATGCAGGGAATACACCATTTAAGCCAGGTGAAGAAGTTGTTTTAAATGCTGATCATATGGAAGGTATGAATGGTGCAGAAGCTGTAATTGACTCTGTTGAAGAGACGACTGTGTATATGGTTGATTACATACCTGCAACGGGTGGAGAAGAAGTGAAAAACCATAAATGGGTAACAGAAAGTGAATTATCACCAATAGAAGAGTAAGTATGAAGGAAAAGAGAACTTGGGATAACCCGAGTTCTCTGTTCAATATCGTTTATTTATTTGTCGGAAACCCATTTATAACCTATTCCCCAAACTGTTTTTAAATATTGTTCTACAGGGAAGTTTGCTTTACGCAGCTTTTCTCTCATATTCCGTATATGTGAGTCAATGGTTCGATCCTCTGTTTCAGCCTTTAGGCCCCATAAAGTTGAAAGTAAATGTTCTCTTGAAAATACTTTATTTTGGTTTTCTAAGAACAACCCGAGTAAGCCGTATTCCTTAGGTGTCAGAACAAGTTCTTTCTCTTGATATGTTACCTGATATGTGGACTGATTTAGTAATAACCCTTCAAAATAAATTATGTTTTCAGAGTGAGAAGTTCTGCTTGTTCTTCTCATAATGGCTTCTAAACGAGCGATTAACTCGTCTTCATGAAATGGTTTGATCAGGTAATCGTCAGCACCTTTTTTTAAGCCTTTTACAATATCTTCCTTTTCGCTTCTGGCTGTTAACATGATTATTGGTACATCAGATATTTTTCTTATTTTTTCACAGGTTTTCCATCCATCCAATTCAGGCATCATAATATCAAGGATTACAAGGTCAATGCTTTTGTGATACAGAATTTCTAAGCCCTCATTACCAGATCTCTTTTTAATACAGGTATATCCATAAGGTTCTATATATAAAGATAATAAATCGAGCATTCTTTGCTCATCATCTATCAGCAAAACGGTTTTCATCATACAGCCCCTTTAACGTAATTTTAAAGCATGTTCCCTTATTCACTTGACTTTCTACCGAAATAGTTCCACCATGGGCATCAATTATTTCTTTCACTATTGATAATCCTAACCCATAACCTCCTGTTAACCTTGAGCGTGATTTATCTACTCGATATAGGCGGTCAAAGATATATGGTAAATCTTCAGCAGGTATTCCTGGACCTTGGTCTCTGACATAAATATCTATTATCTCTTCTTCCTTTTTTATTTCAATTGCAGTCAATGAATTGGTATCAGAGTATTTTAGTGCGTTATCCAACAAATTTAAGAAGACTTGTTCAAATCGAATAGGATCGATATATGCAAAAGTTTCTTTTTGACAAATAAACTCAAGTTTTACTCCTTTGTTTTCAAAAGCCGGTTTCATTTTTTGAAAAATGGATTGTATGAATAAGCAGATGTTAACTTTGTCCTTTGAAATAGAAAAAGTATGTTGATCCATTTTAGCTAAATCAAATAGTTCTGTTAGAAGATCACTCACATGGTTTGATTCTTCATAAATAATATGTATGTAATGAAGTCTGTCCGTTTCTGATATGTTGTTTCTTTTTGCGATATCTGCATAACCCTTAATATAGGTAAGAGGGGTACGTAGTTCATGAGAAATACTTCCTAAAAATTCATTTCTTTCTTTTTTTAAATAGTTTAAGTCGTTAGCTAAAATATGAATGGAAGTTGATAACTCTCCTATTTCATCATTTGAAGTTTTAGGCAGGGAAACTGAAAAATCCCCCTTGCTTATTCTTCTTGTGGCTTCCTTCATTAAAATCAAAGGTTTAGTTAGAGCGTTTGATAAGAAGAATATGGTAAACAGCATGAGAAAGATAATGAGAACTGAAGCAAGGATAAAATGTTCATTTAATCGTGATATAACATGTTGTATTTGGTCGGTACTTTTGAACATATAAACAAACCCAACCTCTCCATTACGAGCCTGGAATGAAGAAACCGTCGAAATATATCGTTCATGTTGCCAGTCAGGTTGAATGAGAAGACCATTTTTAGATTCTTCAAGTTTTGTTTTTAGGATTTTGTTCATTTCTTTGTCTATTGTTTTAGATGAAGTAATGACTTTTCCAACGTCATTTGTTATAACCACCTCAGTATCTGTTTGTGACTCCATTATTTTAATGTGATGTAATGTTGCCTCATCATAAGAAATTTCAATAACATCACGATGGCTGTTTCCTCGTAATTTTAGGGCGTTTAACTCTTCATTAACAAGAGAATGGACAACATTACGATGTAAGAAAAACATAGAAGATGCTTCAATGATAAAAATGCAGATAAAAAACCATAGACCGAGTTTAATAGAAATTTTCATAGGATACACCTTCTTAATTTTTATATGAATATTGTAAAGGTAAATTGTTGAGAAAATATGCAGAAATAAAAGAGCAAAGCTAATCACGCTCTGCTCTTTGACTATAACCCTTAGATTCTCCAATTTCTAGTGCTGCTTATGAAACCATTTGTCGACATGCTTCAGCACATTTAAAGCAAGAATCGGCACAGTTTTTGCAATGGTCATGTTCATGTTTCTGACACTCTTGACCACATGCCTCACAAATATCGGCACATAGCTTACAAATTTGTTCAGCAAAAGGACTATTCGATTGCATAGCTTTTACTGCAAAACCGCAAATATCGGCACACTCCCTGTCCAGACGGATACAGTTTGACATCATAGTTACATCATCTTCTTTTAGGCAGGCATGATAACAAGTATTACAAGCCTCCATACACTCTAAGCATGCCTGAATACATTCCTTAAATTGTTGATTTAACATTTGACATTACCTCCTTATTTTTTCACATAAATAATAGTACCCGTCCAAATTTTTAAAGAAACGTAGTTTTATCAACTCCTTTGAATCTGCACATTTAGACAATCACGAATCAAAAATTGAATGGGCCTTGTACAACAGCTTTTCCATGAAGCATATGATAAGTTGACATTTTATGTTTGAGGAGGACAATCATGTACACATATAATCCCACCTATCAATATGTTCCATTTCATAATGGGTATCATCGGAATACAAATGATAAAAGGCTCTTAAAAGATATTCAGAAAGCAATCAATGCCGAATACAGTGCCATTTCTTGTTATGAAAAATTAGCTAAATTGGCACCTAACCAGGACATAAGAAAGCAAATTTTAGAGATACAAAAAGATGAGAAACGACATCTTGAAGAATTCAGTAGAATTTACACAAATGTAACAGGTAAACAGCCAACCTATAAAATCAGTGAAGAATGTCCAGGAAAGTTTAGAGAGGGAATTGAATTTGCATTTAAAGATGAGCAGGGAGCGGTTGATTTTTATTTAGATATTGCTGATCAAGCTCAAGATCCTTTTATTAAAGGAAGATTTAGACGAGCTGCAGCTGATGAGCAAAATCATGCTGTTTGGTTTTTGTTTTTTTTTCAAAAAATAATTAAGACTCTAGATCGACAAGGTGAAAATTACGGTGCAAAAGGGGCTTTGAGTGCATCAACACTGACCTTACCCAGTATGCTAACCTATGCTCTTCAAGATGAATATTTAGCACAGGCACGGTATAAAAACATATTAGAAACATTCGGGAATATCCGCACATTTTCCCGAATAAAAGAAGCGGAATTGAGGCATATAAGTGCACTATTACCACTTTTTGAACGATATAAAGTGTCTATTCCAGAAGATGATTCAAGCCCATACGTAACAACACCTTCAAACATAAAGTCAGCCTATTCTGCTGGTGTTCAAGGTGAAATTGAAAATATTGCTATGTATGAGAAATTCATATCACAGAATATTCCTAATGATGTGAAAGCAGTCTTTACACAGCTACGCAATGCTTCTTTAAATCATCTAGAAGCATTTAAAAGAGGGCAAGCAAGAAATTAGGAGTGTCATATCTCAGGGAAGGCTAATTGGAAGTGTATTCCTCCTATCATCCTTTCCTGAGATAAGTTATTCCTGGTCAATAGGAGAATGAATATGATCCTTGAACGTATCAACATACATATTTCCATTAGCAGCTAATACTGCATAAACCACATCATTTTTAGTTAATTTTCGTTTTTCTAATTCTAATTGTAACCAATTTTGAGTTAGGTTGTTTTGCTCAAGATTTTCTTTAATGATTTCACCATCCATAATTAGCTCAATAGGTAGTCTTTGTTCAGGTGCTGCTGCAACCGATAAATCCTGTCTTGTTACATTCCTAAATTGCGGTTTTTTAAGTACCGTTAAAGTTCCATTCGTCTCAACAATGGCAAACAAAACTTCTTCGATATTAAATGTGTTTTTTTCTCTTAGCTGTTGATTTAAATAATCTAGAGTATAACGCATTTTATTCATATTTCTTTCTAGGATCTTTCCATTTTGAATAACAATCGTTGGATCACCGGCAAAAAATTTTCTCCCTTTTCTGTTTTTTAGTGAAATAAGGGCAATAAAAAAAATGACGGCGACAAAAATGCTATAAGCAAGAATCGTATGATGAACCTTAATTGATGTATTAAATGCTAAGTTTGCAGCAATAGCACCCATAGAAATGGAAGCAATAAAATCAAACATTGTCATTTGTGAGATGGTTTGTTTTCCTAGAATTCGTGCCCCGATCAGGAGAAGAATAAAGGATGTGATTGACCGTAAAATAACCTCATAATGTTCAGCCATGTATTTCACCTCTGAAACTTAGAGTTTACAAATATAAAGCAAATCATTCCAACCCGACTTTCTTTCTATATCAGTTAAATTTACTTGCTCCTTGCCGTTCTGAGTAGAAGTATCTGAATAAGTATTGATCGCAAAAATTATTGGTATAGAAACAATGTGTTTGTAAAGTTCAGACATTAGTCAGTTTCTTTTGGAGACTTTCGGGTAAATTATGAAAAAGTCCAAAAGAGAAGGGATTGTTTCAATTGTTCGATTATACTGTTACAACTTCTAAAAATATAAACGAAGCCATATCTAGTCTTGAATTAAAGCTAACGGAAGAGAAGTTTGGGGTATTATGGATGTTTGATATTAAAGAAAAGCTTCAAGAGAAAGGGTTGGAGTTTGAATCAGATTATCTCGTTTTAGAAGTTTGTAATCCACATGAAGCTGAAAGAGTATTGAAAGAAAATTTATTAGTTGGTTATTTTCTACCATGTAAAATTGTTGTTTACAGTGACAATGGTAAAACAAAAATTGGAATGCCGAGACCTACAGCTTTAATAAATTTAATAAATAATGAAGAAATAAAAAGACTTGCTAAGGATATTGAGGAAAGATTGATTCAATGTATTAATAAAAGTATTCAAAGTTAAAGTAACATCCTATATGAAGGAGAGGGGTAAACATTGTTACCCTTCCTTATTGAATCTGTATTTTGGAATAATGATTTATTTAACTACTTCAAAAGCTGGAGGAAAAAATAAATATGAGGTGTTGACTTTATACCCCTAGTGGTATAATATGAATCTTGTAAGTTGTTCCTTGCTACAAAAAAGGGAGGAGCTTTTCACATGGTGATCGTCAGTTTATTTGTGCTAATAAGTATCATGCATGTCTTATTTGCTAGATATTTTCCCGTTTTTGGATTGAAAGAAGTTGATATAAATAAAATAGAGTCAAACAATTTTTATGTAATAGATTTAAGGGATTATAACGAATCATATAAAGATCCTATCGATATAGGAATGAATATTCCAATTGCCTACCTTAATAGATACTACAGTGAAATTCCCAATCATGAATTAATAGTCGTAGCCTCGAATTGTATGGAAAGAAATATTGGGGTTCGAATTCTTCGTAATAAGGGATTTAAGGTAGTTGGATACAAGGTGACATCCCGCAAAGGAATAGAAATGGAAAACCAATTAAAATCAGAAATTTTTTGTTAAAGGAGGTTTTTGTAGTTGGAGTATACTGATCAAATGAAAAATAGGGTAAAGCGTATTGAGGGACAACTTAGAGGTATTTTAAGAATGATGGAAGAAGGAAAAGATTGTAAGGAAGTTATCACACAGTTATCTGCTGCAAGAACAGCAATTGATCGAACAATGGGCGTTGTTGTTAGTTCAAATTTAGTAGAATGTGTTCGACATGCAGAAGAAACAGGAGAACACAACACAGAAGAACTAGTGAAAGAAGCCGTAAATTTACTTGTTAAAAGTCGATAATGAATGGGTTGACATCATCTTTTATTTACATTATTATATACCCATAGGGGTAATAGTGCTAATTAAAAACTAGGAGGATTTATAAATGAATATAGATAAAGTATTAGATGCAAAAGGTTTAGCATGTCCAATGCCAATCGTGAAAACTAAAAAGGCAATGAATGATTTAGAATCAGGTCAAATCTTAGAAATTCATGTAACAGATAAAGGTGCAAAAAGTGATTTAACAGCTTGGGCTAAATCTGGTGGTCATGAATTTTTAATGCATGAGGAAGAAGATCAAGTGCTAAAGTTTTGGATTAAAAAGGGATAAAAAATTTTAATGAATTTTATACCCTGAGGGGTAAGAGGAGGAACTACTTTGACAGAAAAGAAAAAAACAACAATTGTATTATTCAGTGGGGATTATGATAAAGCGATGGCTGCTTATATTATTGCGAACGGTGCAGCTGCCTATGATCATGAAGTAACCATCTTTCACACTTTTTGGGGATTAAATGCTTTACGTAAAGATGAAAATATCCAAGTGAAGAAAGGGTTTATGGAAAAGATGTTTGGCAAAATGATGCCTAGAGGGGCAGAAAAAATGGGATTGTCCAAAATGAACTTTGCCGGATTTGGTCCTAAAATGATTAAAGACGTGATGAAGAAGCACAATGCCATGCCTCTTTCAAATTTAATCGAAATGGCACAAGAACAAGAAGTCAAATTAGTAGCATGTACGATGACGATGGACTTACTTGGTCTTCAACAAGAAGAACTATTAGACAACATTGACTATGCAGGTGTTGCAGCATACCTCGGTGATGCAGAAGAAGGAAATGTGAACTTATTTATCTAACACGAATAGGGGAATACTCCCCTAAGTATGCAGGGAGGAAACCAATGGAATACTTGAACTATATCGTCATTGCTTTTTTCATATTTTTTATCCTGAACAGGATCATTCCTACTAAAGGAGTTAGACAGATCTCGACATCAGAATTGAAACATGAATTGAAAGATAAAAATAAGCAGTTTGTGGATGTGAGAACACCTGGTGAATATAATGGCAATCGCATTAAAGAATTTAAAAATATTCCGCTTCACGAACTGAGTCAAAAAGCTAAAAAAGAATTATCAAAGGACAAAGAAGTCATTGTCATTTGTCAAAGTGGGATGAGAAGCCAAAAGGCTAGTAAGATACTTAAAAAATTAGGGTTTCCACATGTTACAAATGTAAAGGGCGGTATGAGCGCCTGGAGATAAAAGGAGGATTATAAAAATGAAACAATTTACGGCAAAAGAAGTCGAAAACATGTTAACTCAAGGTCAAAATGTAAACATCATCGATGTGAGAGAAGTAGAAGAGGTGGAAGCAGGGAAAATACCCGGTGTCATTCATATTCCATTAGGATTATTGGAGTTTCGTATGAATGAGTTAGATAAAACGAAAGAATATATAATGGTATGCCGCTCTGGCGGAAGAAGTGGTCGTGCTTGTCAATTTCTTGAGAGTTATGGGTTCAATGTGATCAATATGACTGGTGGAATGCTTGACTGGGAAGGCGAAACAAACTAATTTTTTTAAATGTAAATATACCCCATTGGGTAATTAGGAGGAACTTAATAGATGAACTCAATTAAAACAGACTTATTAGTAGATGCAAAAGGTTTAGCATGCCCAATGCCAATTGTTAGAACAAAGAAAGCGATGAATGAAATCGAAGCAGGACGGGTCTTAGAAGTTCAAGCAACAGATAAAGGGTCAAAGGCGGATCTCCAAGCATGGGCGAAAAGCTCTGGTCATCAATATCTGGGTACACTTGAAGAAGGGGACGTTCTAAAGCATTATTTACGTAAATCTTCAGATGAAGAAATGGTTGAAACAAAACATCCACATGTAACAACGAACGAAGAACTTGAGAAAAAACTAGAAGTTAACGAAAACATTGTGGTAATAGATGTAAGAGAAGCTGCAGAATATGCATTTAACCATATTCCAAACGCAATTTCGATTCCATTAGGGGAATTGGATGAGCGTATAAGTGAATTAGACCAAAATGATGAAATTTATGTAGTTTGTCGAACAGGCAGCCGTAGTGATCTTGCAACTCAAAAATTAGCTGAAAAAGGGTTTGCTAAAGTAAATAATGTGGTACCTGGTATGAGTGAATGGTCTGGAATTACATCCAGCTTAACTAAGTAATGAACTAGAGGGTTTATTATGATATATGTTATTGGATTCTTATAAGATTGCAAATGAAGTTAAATTATTTTTAGAAAGATAAAAGCTTTCAATACTATTTATTAAACGATAGTGGAATGGAGCGTAAGACACTTGACTCCTGCGGGAAGTAGAGGAAAAGCTGAGACCCCGCAGGCGCAGCCGAGGAGGCTCAGCTTCCTCCCCGCGGAAAGCAAGTGTCTGGAGCGCAGTGGAACGGACTAGGTTCCTACGTTTAACTGTATACGGAATTGCTTTTCTTTAATCTCAAAAATACCATAGGGGGTAACCAGAATGACAGTAAAAGCAATGACTTCAAAAGAAGTAACAAGAAAGGTCTTTGATAAAGAAGCATTATTTATTCTTGATGTTCGTAATGAAGCTGATTTTCAGGATTGGAAGATAGAAGGAGAAAACGTTGGTTATTTAAACATCCCATATTTTGAATTACTTGATGGTGTTGAAGAAATCTTAGGTAGTATTCCTACGGATAAAGAAGTTCTAGTTGTGTGCGCGAAAGAAGGCTCTTCTATCATGGTCGCAGAAATGCTTTCAGAACAAGGTGTGGATGTTTCTTATTTACAAGGTGGTATGAAGGCTTGGAGTGAACACTTAGAGCCTGTGAAAATCGGCGATCTAAGAGATGGCGGAGAAATTTATCAGTTTGTTCGTATAGGCAAAGGTTGTTTATCATACATGGTTATTTCAAATGGTGAAGCGGCAATTATTGATTCAACTCGAATGACTGCTACCTATCTTGATTTTGCAAAAGAGATTGGTGCAACCATTACTCATGTATTTGATACTCATCTTCACGCTGATCATATTTCAGGAGGTCGCATCATTGCTGAAACGACTGGTGCAACATACTGGTTGCCGCCAAAAGATGCAACAGAGGTAACGTTTGAATATAGCCCGCTAGAAGGCGGCAATACAGTGACAATCGGAAATACAGCTATTGATATTCATGCTTTATATTCACCAGGTCACACAATTGGTTCAACATCATTTGTTGTTGATTCATCTTACCTTTTATCAGGAGATATTCTCTTTATCGATTCAATTGGAAGACCGGATTTAGCAGGAATGGCTGAAGATTGGGTTGCAGATTTAAGAGAGAGTTTATATACACGCTATAGAGAATTATCAGAGGAACTAATTGTTTTACCTGCTCACTTTATGATCATTGAAGAGTTAAATGAAGATGGAAGTGTAGCTAAAAAGTTAGGAACGTTATTTGCAGAAAACCATGGTTTAAACATTGAGGATGAAAAAGAATTTAGAAAGCTGGTAACTGAAAATTTACCACCACAACCGAATGCATATCAAGAAATTCGTCAAACAAATATGGGGAAAATCACTCCGAATGAAGAAGAGCAGCGTGAAATGGAAATTGGACCAAACCGTTGTGCGGTGCGTTAATTATAAAAAGCTGAAATATAAAGGGAACCGAGTTTAGGTTCCCTTTTCTAAATTGGAGGTAGGAAACATGGAATTAGGGTTTATTATGACAATTTTTCTAATAGGCTTTATAGGTTCATATATTTCAGGAATGTTAGGTATTGGCGGTTCTATTATCAAATATCCTATGCTATTATATATCCCGCCACTATTTGGTTTAGCAGCCTTTAGTGCTCACGAGGTGTCAGGGATTAGCGCGGTACAAGTATTTTTTGCGACGATCGGTGGTGTTTGGGCATATCGAAAAGGCGGTTATTTAAATAAAACCTTAATAGGCTACATGGGAGTCAGCATACTCATAGGAAGCTTTATTGGAGGATATGGTTCAAAGTTAATGTCCGAAGGAGGCATTAATTTAATTTATGGAATTTTAGCTTTCATTGCTGCTGTGATGATGTTTATTCCTAAAAAGGGAATTGACGATACTCCATTGGACCAAGTGAAATTTAATAAATGGCTTGCAGCTATATTAGCTTTAATCGTTGGTGTAGGGGCAGGAATCGTTGGTGCTGCAGGAGCGTTTTTACTAGTCCCAATTATGCTAGTTGTACTTAAAATTCCGACTCGTATGACGATCGCTTCATCTCTCGCTATTACGTTTATTTCTTCCATTGGTGCAACTGTAGGGAAGATAACGACCGGGCAAGTTGATTACGGTCCGGCAGCTATAATGGTTATTGCGAGTTTAATTGCATCACCGCTAGGAGCGATGGCGGGTAAGAAGGTCAATACAAAAGTTTTACAAGTTATTTTGGCTTTATTAATTTTTGCTACGGCTATTAAAATATGGTTGGAGATCATTTAGAAGTGCTAGAATAAATAAAATCGAGACATAAAAAACTCCACACCCTCAGTTTATGAGGAACAGTGGAGTTTCTTTATGTCTTATTTCTTTTCCCTTTTTTAATTAATTTGAACGTTTGCAGTGTATCATTTTTATGAATCGGTATCAGTTTACTTTTTGATACACCAATTTGCTGCGAGGTATAGATACCTGTGTGCCCAGAGAATAAATAGCTAATAATACAAACTAGAAATAAATACAAACTGGCTTCTGATCCGAAAAGTTCTATTCCCATGATAAAGCATGCGATGGGTGTATTTGTTGCTCCACAAAAAACTCCGATAAAACCTAAAGCGGCCAGGAACGGAATGGATACTTGCAAGATATCACCTAATGAACTACCGAGTGTTGAGCCGATAGCAAATAATGGTGTAACCTCACCACCTTGATAACCTGCGCCTAAGGTAAGAGAAGTAAAAAGTAGTTTTGTGATAAAGGTAAGAGGTGAGACCTCTCCTTCAAACGCATCATCAATAAGTGGGATCCCTAAGCCAAGATATTTCCTCGTGCCCACCATATACACAAGCCCAATAATAACAAGTCCCCCGACAAAACTTTTTAACATTGGATTTGGAAATAGCTTTGTATACTGTTTCTTCAACCAGTGAGTGAGTTCAGAAAAAAGTGTGCTTGTTAGACCAAATAAAATAGCAGCAAAAAGAATTTTAAGTAATAAAAGAGCAGTCAATGAAGGGATTGTGCCAATTTCATAATGATGATGGCCAACGCCCCAAACAGTGGTCGTGACAATATCACCTACAAATGCAGCAATAAAAGCCGGGAAAATGGCTTCATGTCTAATTAAACCTAGTGCCAGCACTTCTAAGCCAAATACAGTACCAGCTAAAGGTGTACCAAAAACAGAACCAAATCCACTGCTAATTCCACAAATAATGATTATTTTCCGATCAACTTCATCTAATTTAAATATTTTTCCTACCAGTTCAGAGAAAGCTCCACCCATCTGAACAGCCGTACCCTCACGCCCGGCAGAACCACCAAACAGGTGAGTGACAATGGTACCGAATAACACTAATGGAGCCATTCGAAACGGAATGCTTTCCGTTGCGCCATGCGCCTGCTCTATTAGGAGGTTATTACCTTTTGCAGAATTCATCCCATATTTCCAATACAAAAAACTGACAAGCACTCCACCTAACGGAAGGAGAAAAAGAAACCAGGAATAAGTCTCACGGGTTTCAGCAGCCCATTCCAAACTCACTAAGAAAAAGGCAGAAGCAGAACCCGCAAGCAAACCAACCAATCCTGCTAAAACCGACCATTTTATCAAATATAAAAATAAATACAAATATATGTTTTGAGTCCGGAACATACAAGTCTCCTTTCATTATGGAACAGGGGGACAGGTTCTCTGTCCCTATTGTCTTGATGGAAGAAGCATAACAGAGACACCTATAAGACAAATACCTGCACCGATCCAATCGTATTTATCTGGTGTCTGTTTATCAACTCCCCATCCCCATAGCACAGATAGAATGATAAAAACACCGCCATAAGCAGCGTACACTCTTCCGAAAGAAGGGAAGGATTGAAATGTGGCAATTACACCGTATAAGGCTAATGCTATTGCTCCACTCAAACCGAAATAGAACGGCTTTCCTTCCCGTAACCATAACCATATAAGGTACCCGCCACCGATTTCAGCCAAGCCTGCAAGTAAAAAAATTAAAATAGTCATTAACACAATCACTCCAAATGGCTTTCTCCTAATAATGTACCACAAGAATGGAACGGGGGGACAGGTCTGAGGTGCACCCCAATTGTTAGACACAATTAACAATTGGAGGTGCTTTTTTCATGAAGAAATATCACTTAGAATTTAAACTACAAGCTGTAAATACCTACCTGGAAGGTGCCGATTCTATAAGAAAAATAGCTAAAAAGTATAAGATTAGTAAATCTATGTTACATAGGTGGATAGTGAGATATCAAATTCATGGCGTAGCTGGCTTACAAGAATCCTATACAAATTACTCT
>NZ_JAEK01000024.1 GCF_000518865.1 Bacillus sp. J37
ATTCCTCAAAACCGAAGGTTTTTCCGTAAAGATGTAGAGACAAAGTATACCTACTAGCCTGAGGCTTGGGAGAAGCATATCAAGGAACTTCTACTAAGAGCGCCACGTGTCCTGTGGCAACGTAGAAGTCAGCACATCCTGTGCAAGTAAGGAAACGCAGAGAAAGAAGACCGGAATGTGCGTAATTGGCATATGAGGATCTGAACGAACAAGTTGACGCGGAGATTCGCCGCTTATCGCAAGCCGAAATCCGAACGCGGAAGTAAAGCTTTTAGCGGCGATGGTAGTTAGTGGTTTCCCCCTGTGGGAGTAGGACGTTGCCAAGTAAAAAGAGGAAGAAAAGATCAGTAGAGATATTGGTCCTTTTTTATGTGAATAAAACAAAAGCCGAAGTTTCTTCTGGAAATAACATTACACTTGTCCTTGTTATTTCAAAATATAAAAATCCTTATTTGAAAATAGAATATTTAAATGTAATTCCTAAATGCTTCTTTCAGAAATAAAAATTAAATAAAAAAATTTTCATTAAAAGTGTTTGATGTCAAAAAAATGCGTATATATATAATAAAATATGTTTTATCTAACTGGGAGAAATGCATATGGAGTTGTGGGGATATATTGATCAAGATACATATACTATGTTTTTTCGAATCTTTATTGCTGCAATCCTATGTGGATTTATAGGGTTAGAGCGTGAATTTAAGAGTCATCCTGCTGGTTTTAGAACTCATTTATTAGTCGGGATTGGTTCGTGCTTAATGATGATTTTATCACTTTATGGATTTGAAGATTATCTAAAAAATCATGACAACAGTCAGTTTGATCCAGCTAGAATTCCTTCCTATGTTATAAGTGGTATTGGATTTCTTGGTGGAGGAACCATATTAGTGAAAGGAGCTACAGTAAGAGGTCTAACGACTGCGGCTTCTATTTGGATTGTTGCAGGTTTAGGGTTGATTATTGGCTCTGGTATGTATATTTTAGCTGCGTTCACAACGATTATTGTTTTAATGTGTTTAATTTTCTTAAATAGACTAGAAGAATATATGAGCGCGAAAAAGACGCGCAGGAAAATGAAAGTCGTTTTGAATTCAAACCGATCTACAGTGGATGAAGTGATTGAAAAGTTAACATCGTATAAAATAAAAACAAATAAAGTTTTCATGACTTCTTGTAAAAAAGATAGAGATGAAAAAGTTACCTTTTATTATCAATTTGATGTAGAAGTTGACGCTACCCAGCATGGAATTCTTGAAAAGGTTCTTATTGATATAAATGAAGTAGAAAAAATATATTAAAAAGGTTTTACAAGCATCAAATTTGGCAATATTTAATATGAAACAGAAGAGTTGAAAAATTTTTCTGTTCGTTTTATAGTTAGATTATAGTCAAATATAGTCAAAGTCAGTGAGGGGGAGGTTGAGTGAGAAATATTTCAGACATTATTGAACAGTACTTAAAGAGTGTGCTGGACAGTAATGGAAAAGAAATTGTTGAAATAAAGCGCAGTGAAATTGCAGATCGATTTCAATGTGTGCCTTCACAGATAAACTATGTTATTAATACAAGATTTACAATTGAAAGAGGTTACGTGGTTGAAAGTAAACGAGGTGGTGGGGGATATATCCGGATTATTAAAGTTCGTGCTGATAATCAAGCCCATCTGCTGGAACAGATTTTACGATTAATTAACCAGAGGCTATCACAGGCTGCTGCTGAAGATATTATCGGAAGATTAGTCACCGAAGAAGTTATTTCTTCTCGTGAAGCAAAACTTATGTTAAGTGTTATTGATCGTTCTGTTTTATATATTGAACTTCCCCATCGGGATGAATTAAGGGCAAGAATGGTTAAAGCCATGTTAACTTCATTGAAATATAAGTGAAAGTAGGGGAGACGGATGATTTGCCAGGAATGTAACGAAAGACCGGCAACGTTTCACTTTACAAAAGTGATTAATGGTGAAAAAACAGAAGTCCATATTTGTGAACATTGTGCAAAACAAAATAGTGATCTTTTTATGTTTAATACAAATACAGGTTTTTCATTGAATAATTTATTAACAGGCCTACTCAATATGGACCACGGTATTGCAAAGTCGGAAGAGCAAAATGTTTTTAAAACAGAAGAACTCCCACAATGTGACCGTTGTAAGATGACGTTTCACCAATTTAAAAAAGTAGGAAGATTTGGCTGCTCTAACTGTTACTCTACATTTAAACATTATATAACTCCAATTCTTAAAAGGGTTCATGGTGGCAATACAGTTCATACTGGAAAAATACCTAAAAGAATTGGCGGCGATCTTCATGTTAGGAAAGAAATTGAACAATTAAAAAGTCAAATTCATACCTACATTGTTCAAGAAGAGTTTGAACAGGCGGCTAAAGCCAGAGATCAAATTAGGTTGCTTGAAAAGAAATTAAGCAGCTCTAATGAGGAGGGATCATAAGTATGTCACTCCAAAACTTTATGAATAAAGCAATGAGTGCCTGGATGAGTCAAGAAGGTCCTGATTCAGATATTGTGTTAAGCAGTCGAATTCGTTTAGCTCGAAATATTGAAAAGTATAAATTTCCAACACTTTCTACAAATGAAGAGTTACAAGATGTTCTAAATTTCTTTGAACACACATATGCAAATAAAACATTCCAAAATATTGGTCATTTGGAACTTCTAAAAATGAATGAGCTGCAACCAATTCAAAAGAGGGTGTTAGTAGAGAAGCATTTAATTAGTCCTAATCTTGCTGAACATTCCATTTATGGAGGTTGTTTACTTTCGGAAAATGAAGAAGTAAGCATTATGCTGAATGAAGAAGATCATATTCGAATTCAGTGTTTATTTCCGGGGTTACAGCTTGGAGAGGCATTGAGTATGGCCAACCAATTGGATGACTGGATTGAAGAAGAAGTGAATTATGCGTTTGATGAACAAAGAGGTTATTTAACGAGTTGTCCTACAAATGTAGGAACAGGTCTTAGAGCATCAGTCATGATGCATCTGCCTGCTCTTGTTTTAACGCAAAAAATCAATCGCATTATTCCGGCGATTAATCAATTAGGATTAGTTGTTAGAGGAATTTATGGTGAGGGTAGCGAAGCTATAGGGAATCTCTTTCAAATCTCAAATCAAATTACACTTGGCAAATCTGAAAAAGATATTGTCGAGGATTTGATTAGTGTTGTTCAACAATTGATTGACCAAGAAAGATCAACTCGTGAAGCCCTTTATCAGTCCTCTCATACCCAACTGGAGGATCGGGTTTACCGTTCGTTTGGAACCTTAGCTTACAGTCGGATTATCGAATCAAATGAAACAGCGAAATGTTTGTCTGATGTTCGACTTGGAATTGATTTGGGTATTATTAAAGACATATCCAGAACGATCCTAAACGAACTTATGATTTTAACTCAACCAGGATTTTTACAGCAGTATTTTGGTGGACCATTACGTCCTAATGAAAGAGATATTCGACGGGCAGCACTCATTAGAGAGCGTCTAAATCTAGAAATGGATCGTAATAAACGGATGGAGGATGATGAATCATGATGTTTGGAAGATTTACAGAGCGCGCTCAAAAGGTATTAGCATTAGCACAAGAAGAAGCGGTTCGATTAGGACATAATAATATTGGAACAGAGCATATTTTATTAGGTCTTGTAAGCGAAGGAGAAGGAATTGCAGCTAAAGCTTTGTTAGCATTAGGGCTAGGCCCTGATAAAATTCAAAAAGAAGTAGAAGGCTTAATCGGAAGAGGTCAAGATGCATCACAAACAATCCACTATACACCAAGAGCAAAAAAGGTCATTGAGTTATCAATGGATGAAGCGAGAAAGCTGGGGCACTCCTATGTTGGAACAGAACATATTCTTCTAGGTCTTATCCGTGAAGGAGAAGGAGTAGCAGCAAGAGTACTTAATAATTTAGGAGTAAGTCTAAATAAAGCGAGACAGCAGGTCCTACAATTACTAGGAAGTAATGAGTCCTCAGCAAATCATCAGGGCGGAGGCATTACAAATGCCAATACACCAACTTTGGATAGCTTAGCTCGGGATTTAACAGCTATTGCTAGAGAAGGCAGCTTAGATCCGGTAATTGGAAGAAGCAAAGAAATACAACGTGTGATTGAAGTGTTAAGTAGACGTACTAAGAATAACCCGGTATTAATTGGTGAGCCTGGAGTAGGTAAAACAGCTATCGCAGAAGGCTTAGCCCAACAGATTGTACAAAATGAGGTTCCTGAGATTTTAAGAGATAAACGTGTAATGACTTTGGATATGGGAACAGTTGTTGCAGGTACAAAATACCGAGGCGAATTTGAAGATCGTCTTAAAAAGGTAATGGACGAAATCCGCCAAGCAGGAAACATTATTCTTTTCATTGATGAATTACACACATTAATTGGTGCCGGTGGAGCAGAAGGTGCTATAGATGCTTCGAATATCTTAAAACCTTCATTAGCAAGAGGCGAGTTGCAATGTATTGGGGCAACAACGCTTGATGAATATAGAAAATATATTGAAAAGGATGCAGCGTTAGAGCGTAGATTCCAACCGATACAAGTAGATGAACCGACTGTTGATGAAAGTGTTCAGATCTTAAAAGGATTACGTGACCGTTATGAGGCGCATCACAGAGTATCGATTACTGATGAGGCAATTGATGCAGCTGTAAAATTATCAGATCGCTACATTTCAGACCGTTTTCTACCTGATAAAGCAATTGATTTAATTGATGAAGCAGGATCAAAAGTACGCTTGCGTTCTTTTACTACACCTCCGAATCTAAAAGAATTGGAATTAAAACTTGAAGAAATTCGCAAGGAAAAAGATGCATCTGTTCAAAGTCAGGAATTTGAAAAAGCAGCATCTTTACGCGATACAGAACAACGTCTCCGCGAACAATTAGAGGAAACGAAGAAGACATGGAAAGAAAAGCAAGGTCAGGAAAACACTGAAGTAACGGTAGAAGATATCGCAATGGTTGTTTCTAGCTGGACCGGTGTTCCTGTTTCCAAATTAGCTCAAACAGAAACCGATAAACTTCTTAATATGGAAAGTTTACTGCATTCTAGAGTTGTTGGTCAGGAAGAAGCTGTTGTGGCTGTTGCAAAAGCAGTTCGACGTGCTCGTGCAGGATTAAAGGATCCTAAACGTCCGATTGGTTCATTCATTTTCCTGGGGCCTACAGGTGTCGGAAAAACCGAGCTTGCAAGAGCGTTAGCTGAATCTATCTTTGGTGATGAGGATGCTATGATCCGTATTGATATGTCAGAATATATGGAGAAACATTCTACTTCTCGCTTAGTTGGTTCACCTCCAGGGTATGTTGGATATGATGAAGGTGGTCAGTTAACAGAGAAAGTAAGAAGAAAACCTTATTCAGTTGTTCTTTTAGATGAAATTGAAAAGGCGCATCCTGATGTATTTAATATCCTGCTGCAAGTGTTGGAAGATGGACGATTAACAGATTCAAAAGGACGTACAGTAGACTTTAGAAATACCATCTTAATTATGACCTCCAATGTTGGAGCAAGTGAGTTAAAACGAAATAAATACGTTGGATTTAATGTGCAGGATGAAACACAAAATTACAAGGATATGAAGGATAAAGTCATGAATGAATTAAAACGTGCATTCAGACCTGAATTCATTAACCGCATCGATGAAATTATCGTGTTCCATTCTTTAGAGAAGAAACATTTAAAAGAAATCGTTTCGTTAATGTCAGACCAATTAACCAAACGACTAAAAGAACAAGATTTATCACTGGAGCTAACAGAGTCGGCTAAGGAGAAAATTGCTGACGAAGGTATTGATTTAGAGTATGGAGCAAGACCGTTACGTCGTTCTATTCAGAAAAATGTTGAAGACCGTCTTTCTGAAGAACTATTAAAAGGGACAATTAATAAAGGTCAGAAAATTATTTTAGATGTTGAAAATGGCGAATTTGTTGTCAAAACCGATGAGAAAGAAGAAGTAAAGGCAAATTAACATATGAAAAAAGTTGAGGCACATTTTCTGTTGTGTGCCTCACTTTATTTTTAGTTGAGAATCAAATCCACTTACATATTCCAACACATGTTAAAATTAAAAAATGGACATTTATCCCCAAACGATTTGTTTGTATTTACTATCATAATTTGCTCGTCTACTTGCTAACCTTAATAAGAGAGGAATATTTGAATGGCGAAATCAAAGGTGAAATTTATTTGTCAATCCTGTGGTTATGAATCACCAAAATGGATGGGAAAATGCCCAGGCTGCGGTGAATGGAATAAGATGACAGAAGAAGTACTAAAGTCTGCATCACCTCGTAGGGCAGTGTTTGCTCATTCTAACCAAACTGTACAAAAACCCTCCCCCATAACAACAATCGAAACAACCCAAGAACCAAGAATATTTACAAATTTAAAAGAATTTAACCGTGTGTTAGGCAGTGGTATTGTGAAAGGATCTCTAGTGCTGATTGGTGGAGACCCTGGAATTGGAAAATCGACATTGTTACTACAAGTATCTTCCCAGTTGGCAGATAACGGGAATGATGTTTTATATATTTCTGGCGAGGAATCGGTAAAACAAACAAAATTAAGAGCGGATCGTTTAGGAGTAAAGTCAAATAAATTACTAGTCTTATCAGAAACAGATCTGAGCTTTATTTCAAAAGCTATTGAAGATACGAATCCATCCTTTGTAGTAGTAGATTCTATACAGACTGTCTACCATAGCGAAATAAGTTCTGCACCAGGAAGTGTATCACAGGTAAGGGAATCAACTGCAGAATTAATGAGAATCGCCAAAACAAAAGGTATTGCGATTTTCATTGTGGGCCATGTTACAAAAGAGGGATCAATAGCAGGGCCAAGATTACTTGAACATATGGTTGATACTGTTTTGTATTTTGAAGGAGAAAGACATCACACATATAGAATTCTTCGCGCAGTGAAAAACCGCTTTGGATCTACAAATGAAATGGGTATTTTTGAGATGAAGGAAGCTGGTTTAGAAGAAGTTCTGAATCCTTCTGAAATATTTCTTGAGGAGCGGTCAAAAGGTGCAGCAGGTTCAACCGTAGTTGCATCTATGGAAGGTACACGTTCTGTTTTAGTTGAAATACAGGCACTAATATCTCCAACGAGTTTTGGAAATCCACGAAGAATGGCTACAGGTATAGATCATAATCGGGTACCATTGTTAATGGCTGTATTAGAAAAACGTGTAGGTCTTTTATTGCAAAATCAAGATGCTTATCTAAAAGTTGCCGGTGGCGTAAAACTAGATGAACCTGCTATTGATTTAGCTGTTGCTGTAAGTATTGCATCAAGCTTTAAAGATGCACCACCAAAACCGACAGACGTAATTATTGGTGAAGTAGGATTAACAGGTGAAGTTCGAAGAGTATCAAGAATTGAACAGAGAGTAATCGAGGCAGCTAAGCTTGGATTTAAGAGAGCAATTATTCCAGAAGCAAATATTGGAGGATGGAATCCACCGGAAGACATTGAAATAATTGGGGTTAAAAATGTAGCAGAGGCTCTCCAAAAAACCTTAGGAGGATCGTAAATGACAGACATAGAGAGTAAGTCGGGTGAAAAGACATTAAACGAAATTTTACAGTTTGTTGCACCAGGGACACCTATAAGAGAGGGAATTGAAAATGTCCTTCGTGCAAAAACAGGTGGTTTAATTGTCGTTGGTCATAATGAGAAAGTAAAAAAGGTTATTGATGGCGGTTTTGCAATAGGGTGTGCTTTTTCATCGGCTCATTTATATGAACTAGCAAAAATGGACGGAGCAATTATTTTAAGTGATTCCGGTAACAAAATTATGTATGCAAATGCACAACTGGTCCCCGACTCTTCAATTTATTCTTCGGAAACAGGAATGAGGCACAGAACCGCAGAGCGTGTTGCGAAACAGACTGGTAATTTAGTAATTGCAATCTCTCAAAGAAGGAATGTCATTACGTTGTATCATGGAGAGCTTAGATATGCACTGCGTGAAATTGGTGTCATTTTAACAAAGGCAAATCAGGCTATTCAGACATTGGAAAAATACAAAATAGTCCTTGATCAATCCATTTTAACATTAGGTGCTTTAGAGCTCGAAGAACTCGTTACCTTTAAAGAAGTACTACAAGTGCTTCACCGTTTTGAGATGGTCTTGAGAATTAAAGATGAAATTATTGACTATGTGAATGAATTGGGAGCAGAGGGGCATTTGATAAGGCTGCAGTTAGCGGAACTTCTTACAGGTGTAGAAGAGGAAGCAGCACTGTTAATTAAGG
Organism: Bacillus sp. J37; assembly: GCF_000518865.1. Classification (GTDB taxonomy): domain Bacteria; phylum Bacillota; class Bacilli; order Bacillales; family Bacillaceae; genus Metabacillus. The sequence goes on from NZ_JAEK01000024.1 coordinate 8,290, forward strand.
ATTATGCCCAAGACAAATCAGTTGATCCTTACCCTATTATCCAACAGCTTCAAGATCTATCCAGCTTTGAGCTTTTGGAAGATGCAGTTCTTTTCAAATTACTTGGTTATTCTTCTTTTACGAATGTAGATAGTCCTGTTATTTCGAGAGGTTATCGTATTTTAAATAAAATTCCGCGACTACCCACGATAATTATTGAAAATTTAGTGACAACATATAAAAATTTGAAACTTATTATGGGCGCATCCGTAGAACAGTTAGATGAAGTGGAAGGGATAGGTGAGGTAAGGGCAAAGAAAATCAAACAGGGTTTAAAAAGATTGCAAGATCAGCTTCTCATTGATCGTCATATATAAGAAGATTTCATGAAATTTTTCATATTTTTGTTTTAATTACTGAAAAATAGGGTATATTAAAATTGTTTTTATTGTGTGTATTTAGTTCAACATTACAAGCTTGTATCAATCTATTTACAAATTTTAGATAACTATTTCACAAGCTTCAGAATTAGGATAAAGTAGTATTAACTCAGAGGGAGGTGAAGGTATGTTAATTAAACGCATAATCCAATTGCTATTTCTAAGTATCGGTGGAATGTTGGGAATTCTTTTTATACCGGAGCTACTTGAATTAATGAATATGCAGGACATACCTTTTATTAACACGCCTTATACATTAGCAGTAATAGGTGCAATTATATTTTTTATCGCAACGTTTTGGTTAGTTGATTATGTTGTAAACTGGATTAAAGTATTAGAAGAGGCTGTTGTTAGGGCACCTGTAACTGATGTACTGTTTGGTAGTTTAGGATTAATCTTTGGTCTTATAGTTGCTTTTCTTATTGTTATTCCTTTAAAAGATATCCAATACCAGGTATTTAACACCATCATTCCAATCTTTTTAACGTTATTATTAGGATATTTAGGGTTCCAGGTCGGTTTTAAGAAAAGAGACGAACTTATTAATTTATTCTCTGCTCCAAATCGTATTGGAAAGAAAAAAGGCGGACCTGATGAAGAAGTAGAAAATGAGGATAAAAAGTTAAAAATTTTGGACACAAGTGTCATCATTGATGGAAGAATTGCTGATATTTGTCAAACAGGGTTTTTGGAAGGAACGATTGTTATTCCTCAGTTTGTTTTAGAGGAGCTCCAGCATATTGCCGATTCATCTGATGTATTAAAGAGAAATCGCGGTAGAAGAGGATTGGATATTCTGAATAGAATTCAAAAAGAACTTTCAATAAATGTAGAGATTTATGAAGGTGATTTTGAAGAAATTCAAGAGGTAGACAGTAAATTGGTTAAATTGGCTAAGCTTACATCGGGTGTTGTCGTAACCAATGATTTTAATTTAAATAAAGTATGTGAACTTCAAAAAGTTGCTGTATTAAATATTAATGATTTAGCAAATGCTGTTAAGCCGGTTGTATTGCCTGGAGAGGAAATGAATGTTCAGGTTATCAAAGATGGTAAGGAACATAATCAGGGTATTGCTTATCTTGATGATGGAACGATGATCGTTGTTGAGGAAGGCCGTAATTATATTGGCAAACATATTGATGTATTAGTAACGAGTGTTCTTCAGACGTCAGCTGGAAGAATGATCTTTGCCAAGCCCAAGCTTTTAGAAAAAGCACTGTAATTGTATAAAAATGGGGTCAGGTTCCGGGCAAAAGGAACCTGGCCCTTTGTTTTATATATTTTATTATTCTATTAGAAAGTATAAAATGGAATGGGGACAGATAAAGATATTAGGGTTCCGAAAACCACATATGTTCCAATAACGTAAAATTGAATTCGTTTAAGGAGTAACTTTATGAACTATCAAGTAATCATACCTGCTGCAGGACAAGGGAAGCGTATGAAAGCAGGGAAAAATAAACAATTTATTGAATTGAATGAAATACCTATCATTATTCATACATTAAAAGTATTTGAAGAACATACCCAATGTTCAGGCATTATCCTGGTTATTAATGAAGCGGAAAAAGCTGATTTTCAATATCTTATTGAAAAGTATCGAATACAAAAGGTTCATCAATTTGTCCTAGGTGGTACAGAGAGGCAGTATAGTGTTTATAATGGGTTAAAGGCAGTGAAAGATGATGAACTTGTACTTGTTCATGATGGTGCAAGACCATTTGTTACTCAAAAAAGAATTGAGAATTTAGTGGAAAAGGCAGTTGATACGGGAGCAGCCATTCTTGCTGTCCCTGTAAAGGACACCATTAAAAAAGTCGAAGAAGGAATTGTCTCTGAAACTGTTGAAAGATCAACTCTATGGTCTGTACAAACACCACAGGCCTTTCAAATAAAATTGCTTTTAGAGGCACATGATAAAGCTAGAAGTGAAGGATATCTAGGTACAGATGATGCAAGTTTGTTAGAAAGAGTGGGACAACCTGTATCAATTGTAACAGGGGATTATACAAATATAAAAATCACTACACCAGAAGACCTCTATATTGCAGAGGCTATCTTAAAGAGAAATGAGGAGAAAAAATGATAAGAGTAGGACAAGGATTTGATGTACACCAATTGGTGGAAGGGCGTCCTTTAATTATTGGCGGTATTGAAATCCCTTATGAACAAGGACTATTAGGTCATTCAGATGCTGACGTTTTATTACATACAGTTGCAGATGCCTGTTTAGGTGCGATTGCAGAAGGAGATATAGGAAAACATTTTCCTGATACAGATCCGGCTTTTAAAGATGCTGATTCAGCTAAATTGTTAGTTCATGTTTGGAACATGGTGAAAAATCGAGGATATGAATTAGGGAATATTGATTGTACAATTATCGCACAAAAACCAAAGATGGCTCCATATATTGAACAAATGAGATCGCGTATTGCGGAACTTTTGGAAGCAGATATTTCACAGGTGAATGTTAAAGCAACAACGACAGAGAAGTTGGGTTTCACTGGCAGACAAGAAGGAATTGCCTCGCAAGCAACAGTATTAATACAGAAGCGCTCGTAAATAGTTTAATTATTTTTGTGTCTTATCATCTTTGGTGATAAAATGAATTCGGATCTAACTATGATGTGAACGATAAGGTATTTTACATATAGGATTTTACAGAGAAATAACGGAGGTAGAAAAAATGATAAATGAAGTTAGAGTGCGTTATGCCCCAAGTCCAACGGGACATTTGCATATTGGTAACGCAAGAACAGCATTATTTAATTATTTGTTTGCAAAAAATCAAGGCGGTAAGTTCATCATCCGAATTGAAGATACAGATAAGAAACGAAATATTGCTGGTGGAGAGGAAAGCCAGCTTAAGTACTTGAGATGGCTTGGAATTGATTGGGATGAAAGTGTTGATGTGGGTGGAGAGTATGGTCCATATCGCCAATCAGAAAGAAATGACATCTATAAAAAATATTATGAAGAGCTGCTGGAAAAAGGATTGGCTTATAAATGTTATTGCACGGAAGAAGAATTAGAAAAAGAGCGTGAAGAACAAATTTCACGTGGTGAAACGCCTATGTATTCCGGTAAGCATGCAAACCTGACAGTTGAAGAGCAAAAGGAATTAGAAGCAAAAGGCTTAAAGGCAAGTATACGTTTTAGAGTCCCGGCTAATAAGGAATATCGTTTTTATGATATGGTCAAAGGAGACATCTCCTTTGAATCTGAAGGCATGGGTGATTTTGTTATTGTGAAGAAAGATGGAACACCAACTTATAACTTTGCTGTTGCTGTTGATGACCATCTTATGAAAATCTCTCATGTTCTTAGAGGTGAAGATCATATTTCAAATACTCCAAAGCAAATGATGATCTATGAAGCTTTTGGATGGGAAATCCCTATTTTTGGTCATATGACATTAATTGTGAATGAAAGCCGTAAGAAGTTAAGTAAGCGTGATGAATCGATTATTCAGTTCATTGAGCAGTATGAGGAACTGGGCTACTTGCCAGATGCGTTATTTAATTTTATTTCTTTACTAGGATGGTCACCAGTAGGAGAAGAAGAAGTATTTACAAAGAATCAGCTTATTGAAATATTTGATGCAACTCGGTTGTCAAAATCACCGGCTGTATTTGATACACAAAAATTAGCATGGATGAATAATCAATATATTAAACAACTTGAGGTAGAAAACCTTATTCCACTTGCATTACCGCATTTAGTGAAGGCAGGTAAAGTTCCTGAAGATATGAACAGTGAGGAAAAAGAAAGAACAAACCAGTTAATTGCTTTGTATCAAGATCAACTAAACTACGGAGCAGAAATAGTTCAATTAACTGAACTATTCTTCAAAGAAGAGATTAGCTATGATGAAGAAGCTAAACAAGTTCTTGAAGGAGAACAAGTTCCTGAGGTGCTAAAAGCTTTTCAGCATGAAATTAAGCATGCAGATGATTTTACAGCTGAGACAATTAAAGGTTTAATTAAGGCTGTACAAAAAACATCAGGTCAGAAAGGCAAAAATTTGTTTATGCCAATACGTGTTGCAACAACAGGGCAAACACATGGACCTGATTTGCCAAAATCTATCGCAGTATTAGGAAAAGATACTGTCCTAACAAGAATAAAAAATATTATTAGTTAACATTTAGATAAAAATGTAATATAGTAGGGTTAACTATATTTAAAGCGTTGATAAGGAGAGTAGAGTTTTATTTCCTTCTTAGAGAGAACCCTCAGAGGCTGGAAGGGGTTTAAGAGAAATAATTCTTGAAATGCACCTTTGAGTCTTTTACTAAACGTCCTTTTAAGCGACTAGTAAGTAAAAGCGTGTCGCTCTACGTTACAGAGCTAAAGTTGAGGTGAGAGGAAATACGTCTTTTACCTAAACAGAGTGGAACCGCGCATCAAAGCGTCTCTGTCATTGTACAGAGGCGCTTTTTTATATTTTAAAAGGGCAAATCCGTTAAACAGTTGGGGATTGGGGGTAAAACCAGTGTTAAAAATGATGAAGGAAGACGTTGATATTGTTTTCGAGCAAGATCCTGCAGCAAGAAGTTATTTTGAAGTTATCTTGACTTATTCAGGGCTACATGCCATTTGGAGTCATCGTATTGCACATGCATTGTATAAAAGGAAGCTCTTCTTCTTAGCGAGAGCTGTCTCTCAAATAAGTAGATTTTTTACAGGAGTAGAAATTCATCCTGCAGCAAGAATTGGACGTCGTTTCTTTATCGACCATGGAATGGGAGTTGTTATCGGAGAAACATGTGAAATAGGAGATAATGTGACTGTTTTTCAGGGAGTTACCTTAGGTGGGACCGGCAAGGAAAAGGGAAAGCGGCATCCAACCATTAAAGATCATGCCTTAATAGCAACGGGAGCAAAAGTGTTAGGGTCTATCACTGTCGGGGCATACTCTAAAATAGGAGCAGGTTCTGTTGTACTAAAAGATGTTCCCGATCATTCAACTGTTGTAGGTATACCTGGAAAAGTAGTGATTCAGAATGGAAGAAGAGTAGGTCAGGATTTAAACCATTGTGATCTTCCAGATCCAGTAGCAGACCGATTTAAAGAACTTGAAACGGAATTGGCTAATTTGAGATATGAAGTACAACAATTTAAGAAAGGAACGAGTGAACATGACAATAAAGTTGTACAATACGCTAACGAGACAAAAAGAAACATTTGAGCCTCTTGAAGCAGGGAAAGTGAAAATGTATGTTTGCGGTCCGACTGTCTATAACTATATTCATATAGGGAACGCCAGACCGGCAATTGTCTATGATACCGTTAGGAGATATTTAGAGTATCGAGGATATGAAGTAACGTTTATTTCAAACTTTACTGATGTCGATGATAAATTAATAAAAGCAGCAAATGAGCTTGGAGAAGATGTGCCAACAATAGCAGATCGATTTATTGATGCTTATTACGAGGATGTTTCAGCACTAGGATGCAAACGTGCTACGATTCATCCACGTGTGACAGAAAACATTGATATTATTATTGATTTTATTCAAGCGCTAATTGATAAAGGATATGCATACGAAGCGGGTGGAGATGTCTATTATAAAACCCGTGAATTCAAGGAGTATGGTAAGCTTTCTCATCAATCAATTGAGGAGTTGCGCCTTGGAAATCGAATTGAGGTTGGCGATAAAAAACAAGATGCATTGGATTTTGTACTCTGGAAAGCGGCGAAAGAAGGAGAAATTTCCTGGGAAAGTCCTTGGGGACATGGAAGACCCGGTTGGCATATTGAGTGCTCTGCTATGGCGAAGAAATATCTGGGAGATACTATAGACATTCATGCTGGTGGTCAGGATCTAACTTTTCCACACCATGAGAACGAAATAGCTCAGTCAGAAGCAGTAACGGGAAAACTATTTTCAAAGTACTGGATGCATAACGGCTACATTAATATCAATAACGAAAAGATGTCTAAATCACTGGGTAACTTTGTATTAGTGCACGATATCATTAAGGAAATTGATCCACAGATTGTTCGATTCTTTATGCTATCTGTACACTACAGACACCCAATTAATTTTTCTCAAGAGTTACTTGAAAGTACAGAAAATGCTTTTGAAAGATTATCAACATCTTATGGTAATCTTAAACATCGCAAAAATAGCAGCAATAATCTAACGGAAAATGACCAAGAGTGGCTTGATAAAATCAACTCCTATAAAGAACAATTTATTAAAGAAATGGATGATGATTTTAATACAGCAAATGCGATTTCGGTTTTATTCGATCTGTCTAAACAAGCTAATTATTACATGCAGGAACTAAATACATCAGAAGAGGTTATCCAAGCTTTTCTTGATCAATTCGACACGCTTGGAAATGTTTTAGGGGTAACATTTAGTACTACTGACCTGTTGGATGAAGAAATTGAACTAATGATTGACCAGCGCATTCAAGCTAGAAAGGATCGTAATTTTGCATTAGCAGATGAATTACGTGATAAATTAAAAGACTTAAACATCATATTAGAGGATACTCCTCAAGGAACAAGATGGAAGCGTAATTGATTACACGATGAAATATTAGGGAATAAAGATATTAGCAAGGAAGTGGCAGAGGAATTGTTCTAACCAAGGCGCTTGCAGTTTAGTTTGCGTTTAGGGAATTATGAAATCACTGAACTGTGGATAAGCGCAAGACATCCAGCTCCAGCGCCTAGCCCCTCGAGGTCATAAGTCACAAATGAATAGAAGACAAAGAACGTCTTCTATTCATTTGCGTCTTATTTGCCTGAGGCTAACCAAGGCGCTTGCGCTTTAGTTTTACTCTGCTATTTTAAGAAAAGAGGACCAATATGTTTTTAGATGTTAAGACAATTAAAGACTCTAAGCATTTAAATAGCCTGGCTTTGGCATATATTGGAGATGCTGTTTTTGAAATTTATGTGAGACATTATCTCTTATCAAAAGGAACGATTCGCCCAAACCAGCTGCATAATCAAGCGAAAAAATTTGTGTCAGCAAAGGCACAAGCAAGTGTACTGCACCATTTCTATTCTCAGGAAATTTTCTCCGAAGAGGAACAAGGTGTTTTAAGACGTGGAAGAAATGCAAAATCGGGGACAATTCCTAAAAATACGAATGTTCAAACATATCGATACAGTACTTCTTTTGAGGCACTTATCGGATACTTATATTTAGAAAAAAAACATGAACGTCTTGAGGAATTGATTCAGCAATCCTTTGAATTTGTTGATGGTGAAAAGGAGGGGTTATCATGAGTGAAGATTTCATTATAGGTCGGAACCCTGTTATTGAAGTGCTAAAATCCTCACGGGATATTAATAAAATTTGGGTGGCTGAAAACTCTTTAAAAGGACAAGCACAGCAAATTACAAAGCTGGCAAAAGAAAGAGGAATCACGATTAATTTTGTACCAAAAAAGAAAATTGATCAGATGGTAGAAGGAAATCATCAGGGCGTTATTGCACAAGTTGCTGCTTATGAGTATGTTCATGTTGATGATATATTGAATGTTGCAGAACAGCGTGGAGAATTACCGTTTCTATTGCTCTTAGATGAAATAGAAGATCCTCATAACTTAGGGTCTATTATGAGAACCGCAGATGCTGTTGGTGCACATGGGATTGTCATTCCCAAGCGTAGAGCAGTAGGGCTCACAGCAACAGTTGCGAAATCATCAACAGGGGCAATCGAATATATACCTGTAGCAAGAGTAACAAATATGGCAAGAACGATCGATGAGTTAAAGGAAAAGGGAGTATGGATTGTAGGGACAGATGCGAAAGGTGCAGATGATTATCGAAACCTTGATGGTAAGATGTCCTTAGCTCTGATAATTGGGAGTGAAGGTAAAGGAATTGGCCGGTTAATCAAGGAGAAATGCGACTTTCTTATTAAAATGCCGATGGTTGGCCATGTTACATCACTGAATGCATCTGTTGCAGCCAGTCTTTTAATGTATGAGGTATACAGAAAGCGATTCCCTCTAGGGGAGTAGTGAAAAATGGATATCCTTTTAGTGGATGGATATAACATTATTGGTGCTTGGCCAGACTTACAAAAGCTTAAGAAAAATGGTTTGGCAGAAGCACGGGATCTATTAATTGAAAAAATGGCTGAATATCAGGCATATACGGGATTTAGGGTAATGATCGTTTTTGATGCCCATATGGTAAAAGGAATTGAGAAAAAACAAAAAAATTACCGTGTAGAGGTAATTTTTACGCGCGAAAATGAAACAGCGGATGAAAGAATTGAAAAGCTGGCTATTTCATTAAGCAACATAAAAACACAGGTTCATGTAGCAACTTCAGATTTCACTGAACAATGGGCTATATTTGGACAGGGAGCATTGAGGAAATCTGCCAGGGAACTTTTAAATGAAATGAATTCAATTGAAAATAGAATACAACATAAAGTGAAGAAAATTGAGCAAAAGAGGCCTGCATCAAAAATCGCCATTCCGGAGGATGTAATGGAAAAACTGGAGAAGTGGCGTAGGGGTGATGTATAAGTGTATTTTAGTATATGATGTTGCAAGTCAGTCTGTTGTGCCAGCTTCATGAGATGCTTGCACTTTCGAACTTGGTTGACGCTTACAAAATGAATACTGTATACTATTGTTATCTTGCGTGCGGTCGGGGGGATCGGCTTGAATTCACCAATCAACAAAGATAATGTCAGCAGGGAAGAATTAGATTTATTGGAAGATGAAAAATTGGTTGAACTTGTTCACGATGGGGACAGTGAGGCACTCGACTTCTTGATTACAAAGTACCGTAATTTTGTTCGGGCGAAGGCAAGATCATATTTTCTTATTGGCGCGGATCGTGAGGATATTATCCAGGAAGGAATGATTGGTTTATACAAAGCAATTCGGGACTTCAAGGAGGACAAGCTTACTTCTTTTAAAGCGTTTGCCGAGTTATGCATTACAAGGCAAATTATTACCGCAATCAAAACGGCAACTCGCCAAAAGCACATTCCACTAAATTCCTATGTTTCATTGGACAAGCCTATATATGATGAAGAGTCCGATCGGACACTTATGGATGTTATTACCGGTGCTAAGGTAATGGATCCTGAAGAACTCATTATTAACCAAGAAGAGTTTGACGATATTGAGGTGAAAATGGGAGAATTATTAAGTGATCTCGAGCGTAAAGTTTTAGCTTTGTATTTGGATGGCAGATCTTATCATGAAATTTCGGAAGAATTGAATCGTCATGTGAAATCAATTGATAATGCGCTGCAACGAGTAAAAAGAAAGCTGGAGCGCTACTTAGAATTAAGAGAGATTAGTTTATAACTAGAAGATAGGTCGTTTTTATCGTTTATTGACGAAAAAAATTTACTATGATACAGTTTTAAAGAATATAAAGTTGCGGTAGGTGACGACATGCGAAAAAAGATCATTATGGCATGCACATCTTGTGGAAGTCGAAATTATACAACAATGAAAAACATAACTAGTTCAAACGACCGATTAGACGTCAAAAAGTTTTGCAAAGTATGTAATTCGCATACAAACCACCGTGAAACAAAATAGCCCTTATTTTATTTCTTACACGAAGTTTCCCTATTATTCCTGGAGGTAGCTCAATGCAACGTTTAATTAGTTTTTTCCGAGATGTTACTCGTGAAATGAAAAAGGTTAGTTGGCCTAAAGGTAAAGAGCTAACAAAGTATACAATTACGGTTGTTTCAACTGTGACGTTTGTTGCAGTGTTCTTTGCGGTTATTGACCTAGGTATTTCTTCTTTAATTCGTTTGTTTTTTGAATAACAAATGGAAAATCGTGCTATAATAGAAAATATTAATCTTTGTCTGCAAAACCCGTTAAACGGGTTTTTTCATTGTATAAAAAAGTAATAACATTTGTTTAACTTTGACCAAGGCGCTAGCGCTTTTGGACTAAACAAGAGTGAAATAGATTATTTTAACCTATTGTGGGGAGGGAAGGACAAGTTGTCCTGATGCTATGGAAAAGAATTGGTATGTAGTGCACACTTATTCAGGCTATGAAAATAAAGTGAAAGCAAATCTTGAAAAGCGTGTAGAATCGATGGGTATGGAAGATAAAATTTTCCGTGTTGTTGTGCCTGAAGAGGAAGAAACAGATTTTAAGGACGGTAAGAAAAAGGTTGTAAAGAAAAAGGTATTCCCTGGTTATGTGTTAGTTGAAATTGTTATGACTGACGATTCCTGGTATGTTGTTAGAAATACACCGGGTGTAACAGGATTTGTCGGTTCTGCCGGTCATGGATCAAAACCAACACCACTATTACCTGATGAAGTAAGTTTTATTTTAAAACGTATGGGTATGGATGAGCGTCGGGTGGAATTTGATTTTGAGTTAAAGGAAACAGTAAAAGTAACAGAAGGACCGTTTGCTAACTTTACAGGATCAATTGAAGAAATTGACCATGACAAGAATAAACTAAAAGTTCTTGTTAATATGTTTGGCCGTGAAACACCGGTAGAATTAGATTTTGCGCAGGTTGATAAATTATAATCTGAAAAAACTTGAAATCATTTACGAAAAGTGGTAATATTTCATAGGTCAGTATGTCTCAATGGTTTGGGATATAATTTTGATCAGAAATATTCATTTCTGTATGTATAAGGGTAGGTAAACTCAATGTGAGTTGCCCTAATTTTACCGTTTAATTGAGATTGAATGGTTAGATGAGTGGGAGGGTTTTAACCCATTTACCACATCACGGACTTAAGGAGGTGTGTCTCGTGGCTAAAAAAGTAATTAAAATTGTAAAATTGCAAATTCCTGCAGCGAAAGCTAATCCAGCACCACCAGTTGGTCCTGCATTAGGTCAAGCTGGTGTTAATATCATGGGATTCTGTAAAGAGTTTAACGCTCGTACAGCTGATCAAGCTGGTTTAATCATTCCAGTTGAAATCACGGTATTCGAGGACCGTTCATTTACATTTATTACGAAAACTCCACCTGCTGCTGTATTACTTAAGAAAGCAGCTGGAATTGAGTCTGGTTCTGGTGAGCCAAACCGTAATAAAGTAGCGACTGTTAAACGTGACAAAGTACGTGAAATCGCTGAAACAAAAATGCCTGATTTAAACGCAGCAAGCGTTGAATCAGCAATGCGTATGGTTGAAGGTACTGCACGTAGTATGGGTATCGTTATCGAAGACTAATATTGAATTAGTCTGGTATGTTTTAGGGGGTTGCGAGTTTGCTTAAAAACAAGTTCGCAACCTTTATTCGTGGGAGGTTATTCCGCTAAAACCACTAAGGAGGAAATAAAAATGGCTAAAAAAGGTAAAAAGTTTTTAGAAGCTGCTAAACTTGTAGACCGTGCTAAATTTTACCCGGTACAAGAAGCAGTTGAACTAGTGAAAAAAACTAGTGTAGCAAAATTTGATGCGACTGTAGAAGTTGCTTTCCGTTTAGGAGTAGACCCTAAGAAAGCTGACCAACAAATCCGTGGAGCAGTAGTACTTCCAAATGGTACTGGTAAAACTCAACGTGTGTTAGTTTTTGCTAAAGGTGAAAAAGCGAAAGAAGCTGAAGCAGCTGGAGCTGACTATGTAGGAGATGCTGATTACATCAACAAGATCCAACAAGGTTGGTTTGAATTTGACGTAATCGTAGCTACACCTGACATGATGGGTGAAGTTGGTAAATTAGGTCGTGTATTAGGGCCAAAAGGTTTAATGCCAAACCCTAAAACTGGTACAGTTACATTTGATGTAACAAAAGCTGTTAATGAAATCAAAGCTGGTAAAGTTGAATACCGTCTTGATAAAGCTGGTATCATCCACGTACCTATCGGAAAAGTTTCTTTTGAAGATAGCAAACTTGTTGAGAACTTCACAACAGTTTATGAAACTTTATTAAAAGCTAAGCCATCTGCAGCTAAAGGAACTTACATGAAGAGCGTAAATGCTACTTCTACTATGGGCCCTGGTGTGAAAGTAGATTCTTCTAGCTTCGCTGTAAAATAATAACTATTGACTTCATAAAGAAGTTTATATATAATTATCAATGTTGTTTAAATGAATATCGCTATACCGTAGACAGTAGGTGCAATCAGCTTAAATATCCTACCGAGGTGTATTTACGAATAAAGCATGTTTTGCTTATTGTATATACAAAACCTCCATGTCTATCGTGGAGGTTTTTTAATGACCAACACCGAACGGTACTAGTGTTACATGAATCTACAGGAGGTGTAACAATGAGCGCAATTATCGAACAAAAGAAACAGATCGTAGATGAGATTTCTACTAAGTTCCGTGAAAGCAAGTCTACAATCGTTGTAGATTACCGTGGACTAACTGTTAGTGAAGTAACTGAATTACGTAAGCAATTACGTGAAGCTGGAATTGACTTCAAAGTTTACAAAAACACAATGACTCGCCGTGCTGTTGAGCAAGCTGAGATTGCTGGTCTTAACGATGTTTTGACTGGACCTAACGCTATTGCTTTCAGTAATGAGGACGTTGTTGCCCCAGCAAAAATCATTAACGATTTTGCTAAAAAGCACGAAGCTCTTGAAATCAAAGCTGGTGTTATCGAAGGTAATGTTGCATCTGTTGAAGAAGTGAAAGCTCTTGCTGAACTTCCATCACGCGAAGGCTTACTTTCTATGTTGCTTAGCGTTCTTCAAGCTCCTATTCGTAACTTTGCTCTTGCTACTAAAGCAGTTGCAGATCAAAAAGAAGAACAAGGTGCTTAATCTGAACGAAGTTGCATGTGCATGACAATAAAACTATTAATTGAAAAATCAAGGAGGAAATTATAATGACTCAAGAACAAATCATTGAAGCAGTTAAAAATATGACTGTTTTAGAATTAAACGACTTAGTTAAAGCAATCGAAGAAGAGTTTGGTGTAACTGCTGCAGCTCCTGTAGCTGTTGCTGCTGCTGGTGGCGAAGCTGCTGCAGAACAAACTGAATTTGACGTAGTACTTGCAAGTGCTGGCGGACAAAAAATCAAAGTTATCAAAGTTGTACGTGAAGCTACTGGTCTTGGCTTAAAAGAAGCTAAAGAAGTAGTTGATAATGCTCCAAAAGCAATCAAAGAAGGCGTAACTAAAGAAGAAGCTGAAGAATTAAAAGCTAAACTTGAAGAAGTTGGCGCTTCTGTAGAAGTTAAGTAATTAATATAAATATAAAAAGCTCGCCGTCAAAGGCGGGCTTTTTATATATCAAAAAATTATTTTGTATAAAATGACTTTATTTTGTAAATCCTATACTTCTGAAAGAGGAGGAACTAACATGAGTGATCATTATTATTCAGAAAAGCCTACTGTACAAAGTGAACGGAAGACTTGGTCGTTTACGTTAAGAGGTCACCTCTTTACATTTCAAAGTGATCGTGGGGTGTTTTCAAAAAATGAAGTGGACTTTGGTTCCCGTCTTTTAATAGAATCATTTGATCTTCCTGAAATTGAAGGGAATATCTTAGATGTAGGATGTGGGTATGGTCCGATTGGTCTTGCGATCGCGAAGCATTTTAACAGACATGTAGATATGATTGATATTAATGAGCGTGCAGTGGAATTAGCGAAAGATAATGCAGAATTAAATAAGGTTGAGAATGTAGAAGTTTTTCAAAGTAATCTATTTGAGAACATACAAGATGATACATATGCATCTATTTTAACAAATCCACCAATACGTGCTGGTAAAAATGTTGTTCATCAGATTTTTGAAAGAAGTTATGTTCATTTATCAGATGGGGGAGAGCTGTGGATTGTGATTCAAAAAAAGCAGGGAGCTCCTTCGGCTATCGATAAGTTAAACGAATTATTTTCTGAAGTTGATGTTGTAGAGAAGAAAAAAGGCTATTATATCATTAAAGCTAAAAAATGTTGACTCCAAATTCCTGTTGTGTTAGTATTATAAAATGCCAATATATAATTTCCATAACTATCTATTTTTTGAGGAAAATGATGTATAAAAGATAGCTTTTTGGAGATACTTATAAAATCAAAAGTACGTTTAAATTGTGGTTTTCTTACTAGAAACCCTTTTTATTTTTTGTTTTTTCCTTGCGTCTGTACTAGAATTTCCTATGTTTTTATTTCAGATATTTTATTGGTAGTATATTAAGATATTATGTTTAAAGAGAATGATCTTATGTGAGTTCTCTTATTCGTCTGTCTAAAAAAAAGGTATACATAATGGTACGACGCAAAACCTATTACGCTTGATTTGAGGGGTGAATGAGTTGACAGGTCAACTAGTTCAGTATGGACGACACCGCCAACGCAGAAGTTATGCACGCATTAGTGAAGTGTTAGAATTACCAAATCTTATTGAGATTCAAACCTCTTCCTATCAGTGGTTTCTTGATGAGGGCTTGAGAGAAATGTTCCAGGATATTTCTCCTATTGAGGATTTCACTGGTAACCTCTCGCTAGAGTTTATTGATTATAGCTTGGGAGATCCTAAGTATCCTGTAGAGGAATCAAAAGAACGCGATGTTACCTACTCAGCGCCATTACGTGTGAAGGTGCGTTTGATTAACAAGGAAACTGGTGAAGTAAAAGATCAGGATGTCTTTATGGGAGATTTTCCTCTCATGACAGAAACAGGTACATTTGTGATTAATGGAGCAGAGCGCGTTATCGTGTCTCAATTGGTCCGTTCACCAAGTGTTTATTACAGTGGTAAAGTAGACAAAAATGGTAAAAAAGGCTTTACTGCGACTGTTATCCCAAACCGTGGAGCATGGTTAGAATACGAAACAGATGCGAAAGATGTTGTTTATGTACGTATTGATCGTACGCGTAAATTACCAGTGACTGTCTTGTTACGTGCTCTTGGGTTTGGCTCTGATCAAGAAATCACCGACTTACTGGGTGAAAATGAGTACTTACGTAATACTCTTGATAAGGATAATACGGAAAGTACAGAGAAGGCTCTGCTTGAAATCTATGAGCGTCTTCGTCCAGGTGAGCCACCAACTGTGGATAATGCCAAGAGTTTGTTAGATTCAAGATTTTTCGAT
This sequence comes from Bacillus sp. J37, assembly GCF_000518865.1. GTDB lineage: Bacteria > Bacillota > Bacilli > Bacillales > Bacillaceae > Metabacillus. The sequence goes on from NZ_JAEK01000024.1 coordinate 23,702, forward strand.
CCAAAGCGCTATGATCTAGCAAATGTAGGTCGCTATAAAATTAATAAAAAGCTTCACATTAAGAATCGTCTTTTCAACCAAAGATTAGCTGAAACGCTTGTAGACCCTGAAACAGGTGAGATTATTGCAGAAAAAGGCGCAATGATTGACAGAAGAACGCTTGATCGTATTCTTCCAAACTTGGAGAGTGGTGTAGGGTTTAAAAAAGAACAACCATCAGGCGGCGTTGTTGAAGAAGAAGTAACGATTCAGTCTATCAAGATTTATGCGCCAAATGACCCAGATGGTGAAAAGGTCATTAATGTATTAGGTAATGCATATGTAGAAGAGGCAGTTAAAAACATTACTGTTGCTGATATTTTAGCTTCTATCAGTTACTTCTTTAACCTATTACATGGTGTAGGTGATACAGATGATATCGACCATCTAGGAAATCGCCGATTACGTTCTGTTGGTGAGTTATTACAAAACCAATTCAGAATTGGTTTATCAAGAATGGAACGTGTAGTTCGTGAGAGAATGTCTATTCAGGATACGAACACAATCACGCCACAACAATTAATTAATATTCGCCCGGTTATAGCGTCTATTAAGGAATTCTTTGGAAGCTCTCAATTATCTCAGTTCATGGATCAAACAAATCCTTTAGCTGAGTTAACTCATAAACGTCGTTTATCAGCACTTGGACCGGGTGGTTTAACTCGTGAACGTGCAGGTTTCGAAGTTCGTGACGTTCACTACTCTCACTATGGTCGTATGTGTCCAATTGAGACACCTGAGGGTCCGAACATCGGATTAATCAACTCACTTTCTTCATATGCAAAAGTTAATCGTTTCGGTTTCATTGAAACTCCGTATCGTAGAGTTGACCCTGAAACAGGAAAAGTAACATCAAGAATCGATTACTTAACAGCTGATGAAGAGGATAACTATGTTGTTGCCCAAGCAAACGCAAGACTAGCTGATGATGGATCATTTATCGATGATGATATCGTTGCTCGTTTCCGTGGGGAGAATACGGTTGTTAATAAAGATCGTATCGACTACATGGATGTTTCTCCTAAGCAGGTCGTTTCTGCAGCAACAGCTTGTATTCCATTCTTGGAAAATGATGACTCAAACCGTGCATTAATGGGTGCGAACATGCAACGTCAAGCAGTACCATTAATGAATCCTGAAGCTCCAATTGTTGGAACAGGTATGGAATATGTTTCTGGTAAAGATTCAGGAGCAGCTGTTATCTGTAAATATCCTGGTATTGTAGAGCGTGTGGAAGCGAAAAATGTATGGGTTCGTCGTTATGAAGAAGTGGATGGTCAAAAGGTAAAAGGTAATCTAGATAAATATAGCATGTTGAAATTTATCCGATCGAACCAAGGTACTTGTTACAACCAACGCCCGATCGTTAGTGAAGGTGATGAAGTAGTAAAAGGTGAAATCCTTGCGGATGGACCGTCTATGGAAAAAGGTGAACTTGCATTAGGAAGAAACGTAATGGTTGCCTTCATGACATGGGATGGTTATAACTATGAGGATGCTATCATCATGAGTGAAAGACTTGTAAAAGATGATGTATACACTTCTATACACATTGAAGAATATGAGTCTGAGTCTCGTGATACAAAACTAGGACCTGAAGAAATTACACGTGATATCCCGAACGTTGGGGAAGATGCTCTAAGAAACTTAGATGAGCGTGGAATTATTCGTATCGGCGCAGAAGTAAAAGACGGAGATCTACTAGTAGGGAAAGTTACTCCTAAAGGTGTAACTGAACTAACAGCAGAAGAAAGACTTTTACATGCAATCTTCGGAGAAAAAGCTCGTGAAGTACGTGATACTTCATTACGTGTACCACATGGTGGAGAAGGAATCATCTTAGATGTTAAAGTATTTAACCGTGAAGATGGTGATGAATTACCACCAGGTGTTAACCAATTAGTCCGTGTATATATTGTCCAAAAGCGTAAAATCTCTGAAGGAGATAAGATGGCGGGACGACATGGTAACAAAGGGGTTATCTCACGTATTCTTCCTGAGGAAGATATGCCGTACTTACCAGATGGAACACCTGTGGATATCATGTTAAATCCATTAGGGGTACCTTCTCGTATGAATATCGGTCAGGTATTAGAGTTGCATTTAGGTATGGCTGCTCGCAGATTAGGCATTCATGTTGCATCACCAGTATTTGATGGTGCTCGTGAGGAAGATGTATGGTCAACATTAGAAGAAGCTGGGATGGCACGTGATGCAAAAACAGTTCTTTATGATGGACGTACAGGTGAACCATTCGATAACCGTGTATCTGTAGGGATCATGTACATGATCAAACTTGCTCACATGGTTGATGACAAGTTACATGCTCGTTCAACTGGACCATACTCACTAGTTACACAACAACCACTGGGTGGTAAAGCACAGTTTGGTGGTCAGCGTTTCGGTGAGATGGAGGTATGGGCACTTGAAGCATACGGTGCTGCATATACTTTACAAGAGATCTTAACCGTGAAATCTGATGATGTTGTTGGTCGTGTAAAAACATATGAAGCGATCGTAAAAGGTGAGAATGTACCAGAACCGGGTGTTCCTGAGTCATTTAAAGTATTAATTAAAGAACTTCAAAGCTTAGGTATGGATGTTAAAATGCTCTCAAGTGATGAGCAGGAAATAGAAATGAGAGACCTTGATGATGATGAAGATACACAACAAGCAGAAGGTCTTTCCGTTAATGAAACAGTAGAACCTGAGCCTGAAGTTGAGGAATTGGAAAAAGATACTGTAGCGAAAGAATAATGTTGTGATAGTTGCCTAACATGATGTGATAAACGAACGGGGAGAATTATCTCTCCGTTCATAAAATTTCACCTCTAGGTACATACAATTTTCCGTTTGTGATAGATCTTAAAAATTCAATAAATAGCACTTAAATTAGGGTATAACCTGAAGACGAAAAGGGAGGTAGGCCCCTTGATAGATGTAAATAATTTTGAATATATGAGCATCGGCTTGGCTTCACCTGACAAGATTCGCTCTTGGTCCTTTGGTGAAGTTAAGAAACCAGAAACAATCAATTACCGTACATTGAAGCCAGAGAAGGATGGTCTATTTTGTGAACGCATATTTGGACCAACAAAAGACTGGGAATGTCATTGTGGTAAATATAAAAGAGTTCGTTACAAAGGTGTAGTTTGTGATCGCTGTGGTGTAGAAGTAACTCGCGCAAAAGTTCGTCGTGAAAGAATGGGACACATTGAGCTTGCTGCTCCTGTATCTCATATCTGGTATTTTAAAGGTATTCCTAGCCGTATGGGATTAGTATTAGATATGTCTCCACGTGCGCTTGAGGAAGTCATTTATTTTGCTTCTTACGTGACGACTGACACAGGGGATACTCCACTAGAGAAGAAACAACTTCTATCTGAAAAAGAATATAGAGCTTACCGTGAAAAGTACGGTAACACTTTCCAAGCAGCAATGGGTGCTGAAGCTATTAAAAAGCTTTTATCAGATATTGACCTTGATAAAGAAGTTGATTCATTAAAAGAAGAACTAAAAACAGCACAAGGACAACGGAGAACACGTGCAATTAAGCGATTGGAAGTTCTTGAAGCTTTCCGTAACTCCGGTAATGACCCATCTTGGATGATCCTAGATGTGCTACCTGTTATTCCACCTGAACTACGTCCAATGGTACAGCTTGATGGCGGACGTTTTGCAACATCCGACCTGAACGATCTATATAGACGTGTTATTAACCGTAATAACCGTTTGAAACGATTATTAGATCTTGGCGCACCTAGCATTATTGTGCAAAATGAAAAACGTATGCTTCAGGAAGCAGTGGATGCGTTGATTGATAATGGTCGTCGTGGTCGTCCTGTAACAGGACCAGGTAATCGTCCTTTAAAATCACTTTCTCATATGCTTAAAGGAAAACAAGGGCGTTTCCGTCAAAACCTATTGGGAAAACGTGTTGACTATTCAGGACGTTCGGTTATCGTCGTTGGTCCTAACCTAAAAATGTACCAATGCGGATTACCAAAAGAGATGGCTCTGGAGCTTTTCAAGCCGTTTGTTATGAAAGAGCTAGTAGAAAAAGGATTAGCTCATAACATAAAGAGTGCGAAACGAAAAATTGAGAGAGTACAACCGGAAGTATGGGATGTTTTAGAGTCAGTTATTAAAGAACATCCAGTATTACTTAACCGTGCCCCTACTCTTCATAGATTAGGAATTCAAGCTTTTGAGCCAACACTAGTAGAAGGTCGTGCAATTCGTCTCCACCCTCTTGTATGTACTGCATATAATGCTGACTTTGATGGTGACCAAATGGCTGTTCACGTTCCACTTTCTGCAGAAGCTCAAGCTGAAGCACGTATTCTAATGCTAGCTGCACAAAACATCCTTAATCCTAAGGATGGAAAACCGGTAGTTACACCTTCTCAGGATATGGTTCTAGGTAACTATTACTTAACTCTTGAGCGTGCGGGTGCAATTGGTGAAGGAATGATCTTTAAAGATACAGATGAAGCATTGCTTGCTTATCAAAACGGATATGTACACTTACATACACGTGTTGCTGTTCAGGCATCTTCATTAAACAAACAAGCGTTTACTGAAGAACAAAATAAAATGCTTCTTGTCACAACAGTTGGTAAGTTGATTTTTAATGAAATCTTACCTGAATCTTTCCCATACATGAATGAGCCAACAAAGGAAAACATTGAGGAAAAAACTCCTGAAAAGTATTTTGTTGATCCAACTGTTAATGTAAAAGAGCATGTTTCAGCGCTAGAAGAGATCTCTCCGTTCAAGAAGGGAATTCTAGGTAAAATCATTGCTGAAATCTTTAAGAAATTCCATATTACTGAGACATCTAAAATGCTTGATCGCATGAAGAATCTCGGCTTTAGATATTCAACAAAAGCAGGTATTACCGTTGGTGTATCTGATATCATAGTTCTAAAAGAAAAACAAGAAATCATTAGTGAAGCACAGACAAAGGTTGATAATGTATTAAAGCAGTTCCGAAGAGGTTTAATTACTGAAGACGAACGATATGAACGTGTTATCTCCATTTGGAGTGCAGCTAAAGATAATATCCAAGGCAAGCTGATGGCGTCTCTTAATAAGCGTAACCCAATCTTCATGATGAGTGATTCAGGTGCCCGTGGTAACGCATCTAACTTTACTCAGCTAGCTGGTATGCGTGGTCTTATGGCCAACCCGGCTGGACGTATTATTGAGTTACCAATTAAGTCTAGTTTCCGTGAAGGATTAACCGTATTAGAGTACTTCATCTCTACACACGGTGCCCGTAAAGGTCTTGCGGATACAGCCCTTAAAACAGCTGACTCAGGTTACTTAACTCGTCGACTTGTTGATGTTGCGCAAGATGTTATCATACGTGATGATGATTGCGGAACAGATCGTGGTATCTTGGCTGAGGCAATTAGAGAAGGTACTGAAATTATCGAGAAGTTAGATGAACGTCTAATTGGACGTTATTGCCGTAAGGCTGTAAAGCATCCTGAAACAGGTGCAGTTCTTGTAGACGAAAATGAGCTAATTACTGAGGATATTGCAGTTGAAATTATCAACGCTGGCATTGATAAAGTTTGGATCCGTTCTGCATTTACATGTAACACCAGACATGGTGTATGTAAAAAATGTTACGGAAGAAACCTTGCAACTGGTAGTGAAGTAGAAGTTGGGGAAGCAGTGGGTATTATCGCTGCTCAATCAATCGGTGAACCTGGTACGCAGTTAACAATGCGAACATTCCATACGGGTGGGGTTGCCGGAGATGATATCACTCAAGGTTTACCTCGTATTCAGGAGTTATTTGAAGCTAGAAACCCTAAAGGTCAAGCGATTATTTCTGAAATTAGTGGTGTTGTAGCTGAGATCAATGAAGTACGTGATAAACAACAAGAGATTGTCATCCAGGGTGAAGTAGAATCCCGTTCTTATACAGCACCTTATAATGCAAGACTTAAGGTTACTCAAGGCGATAAAATCGAGAGTGGTCAAGTCTTAACAGAAGGTTCTATTGATCCTAAAGAATTACTAAAAGTGAAGGATTTACAAGCAGTTCAACAGTATCTGTTACGTGAAGTTCAAAAGGTATACCGTATGCAAGGGGTAGAAATTGGTGATAAACACGTAGAAGTTATGGTACGACAAATGCTTCGGAAAGTCCGTGTTATGGATGCAGGTGATACAGACGTATTACCAGGTACTTTATTGGATGTTCATCAGTTCACTGATGCGAATAAACAAGTCCTGTTAGACGGAAAACGTCCTGCAACAGGTCGCCCTGTATTACTTGGTATTACAAAAGCATCTCTAGAAACAGATTCCTTCTTATCTGCAGCATCATTCCAAGAAACAACTCGAGTTCTTACAGATGCAGCAATTAAAGGAAAACGCGATGAATTACTCGGTCTTAAAGAGAATGTTATCATTGGTAAACTTGTTCCTGCGGGTACTGGTATGCCGAGATATCGTCAAGCAGAGCCAATTGCAAAGGTTGAACAAACTGAGGAAGTTGTTTCTGTTGATTAAGATCTAAAATCACTACTGTAGCTCATTGAGGGAATTTCCCTCAATGAGTGATTTAACTAATTAGATAAACATGCAGAAAAAGGTAATAAAGTTTTTTTAATGCGTGTTGACATCTATCATGTTCAATGTTACTATATTCAAGGTGCTCAATCTTAAACCTGTTGCTTTGGAGGATATTTGATTATGTCTTATGATAAAGTATCACAGGCAAATGAAATCATTGTTGGTACTAAGCAATCAGTTAAAGCTCTCTTAAACAATGATGTTAAGGAAATAGTCATTGCTGAGGATGCTGATGAACGAATTGTACAAAAACTCGTTCAAACAGCAGAACAAAAGCAAGTGCCCTTAATTAAAGTTGAATCTATGAAAAAGCTTGGAAAAGCTTGTGGAATAGAAGTTGGAGCTGCAGCTGTAGCTATAATCCGGTAAAAAGTTGTTTTTGCAAGTTTAATATTGCAGAAACTTTGTTTTTGCCTAAATATGAACCACCTGGATGTGTGGTATTAATGATGAAGGGAGGAAAACTAAAAATGCCTACTATTAATCAATTAGTGCGTAAAGGTCGCGTAAGCAAAATTGAGAAATCAAAATCACCTGCATTAAACAAAGGTTACAACAGCTTCAAAAAAGAGCAAACAAACGTATCTTCACCTCAAAAACGTGGTGTATGTACTCGTGTAGGTACGATGACGCCGAAGAAACCAAACTCAGCGCTTCGTAAATATGCTCGTGTTCGTTTAACAAACGGAATTGAAGTTACAGCATACATTCCTGGTATTGGCCACAACTTACAAGAGCACAGTGTTGTTCTTATCCGTGGTGGACGTGTAAAAGATTTACCGGGGGTACGTTATCACATCGTTCGTGGTGCGTTAGATACTGCTGGTGTTGATGGTCGTATGCAAGGCCGTTCTAAATACGGTACAAAACGTCCTAAAGCAGCTAAAAAATAATAAACATTTAAAATAAAAACCCAAAATGAAAGGAGGACATAACATGCCACGTAAAGGTCCTGTAACAAAAAGAGATGTATTACCAGATCCACTTTACAATTCAAAGCTTGTTACACGTTTAGTAAACAGAATTATGATCGACGGAAAAAGAGGTAAAGCACAATCTGTACTTTACAATGCTTTTGATTTAATTAAAGAACGTTCAGGTAATGATGCAATGGAAGTGTTTGAACAAGCACTTAAAAACATCATGCCAGTTCTTGAAGTTAAAGCACGTCGTGTTGGTGGTGCTAACTACCAAGTACCTGTAGAAGTACGTCCAGATCGTCGTACTACATTAGGTTTACGTTGGTTAGTAAACTACGCTCGTCTTCGTGGAGAAAAAACGATGGAAGAGCGTTTAGCTAACGAAATTCTTGACGCTGCTAACAACACTGGTGCAGCAGTTAAGAAACGTGAAGATACTCATAAAATGGCTGAAGCAAATAAAGCATTTGCTCACTATCGCTGGTAATCAATACACTTTAAATACACTAAATTTTCCTATAAGGAAGGAGAAATTACCCAATGGCAAGAGAGTTCTCCTTAGCAAATACACGTAATATTGGGATCATGGCTCACATTGATGCTGGTAAAACAACAACAACTGAGCGTGTACTTTATTACACTGGTCGTATTCATAAAATTGGTGAAACTCATGAAGGTGCATCACAGATGGACTGGATGGAGCAAGAACAAGAGCGTGGAATCACGATCACATCTGCTGCAACAACTGCACAGTGGAAAGGACATCGTGTAAACATCATCGATACTCCGGGACACGTAGACTTCACAGTAGAGGTTGAACGTTCACTGCGTGTACTTGATGGTGCTGTAGCAGTACTTGATGCTCAATCAGGTGTTGAGCCTCAAACGGAAACAGTTTGGCGTCAAGCTACAACTTATGGAGTACCACGTGTTGTGTTCGTTAATAAAATGGACAAAATCGGTGCGGACTTCCTATATTCTGTGAAAACATTACATGAACGCCTTCAAGCGAATGCTCACCCAATCCAATTACCAATTGGTGCAGAAGATCAATTCGAAGGTATCATTGACTTAGTTGAAATGAATGCTACGTTCTATGGTAATGACTTAGGAACTGATATCCAAGTGGGAGAAATTCCTGAAGAATACCAAGATCAAGCAAATGAATACCGAGAAAGCTTAGTAGAAGCAGTAGCTGAACTTGATGAAGAATTAATGGAAAAATACCTTGGTGGTGAAGAAATCACTAACGAAGAGCTAAAAGCAGCAATTCGTAAAGGTACATGTAGCGTTGATTTCTATCCAGTTATCTGTGGATCAGCTTTCAAAAACAAAGGTGTTCAAAAAATGCTAGATGCTGTTATTGACTATCTTCCATCACCATTAGATGTACCTGCTATTAAAGGTATCGTTCCTGATACAGATGAAGAAGTTACTCGCGAATCTAGCGACGAAGGTCCGTTTGCTGCTTTAGCATTTAAAGTAATGACAGACCCTTACGTTGGTAAACTTACATTCTTCCGCGTTTACTCTGGTACATTAAGTTCTGGATCTTATATCCAAAACTCAACGAAAGGGAAACGTGAACGTGTAGGTCGTATCCTTCAAATGCACGCTAACAGCCGTGAAGAAATCTCTGAGGTTCACTCAGGAGATATCGCAGCAGCTGTAGGTTTGAAAGATACAACAACTGGTGATACTCTGTGTGATGACAAAAACCTTGTTATCCTTGAGTCTATGGAATTCCCAGAACCAGTTATCCAACTTTCTGTTGAACCAAAATCTAAAGCAGACCAAGACAAAATGACAACTGCTTTACAAAAACTTCAAGAAGAAGATCCAACTTTCAGAGCACATACTGATGCAGAAACTGGTCAAACAATTATTGCTGGTATGGGTGAGCTTCACTTAGATATTCTAGTTGATCGTATGAAACGTGAATTCAAAGTAGAAGCAAACGTTGGTGCACCTCAGGTTGCATATCGTGAAACATTCCGCCAAGGCGCTAAAGTCGAAGGTAAATTCGCTCGTCAATCTGGTGGACGTGGACAATTTGGACACGTGTGGATCGAATTCGAACCGAATGAAGAAGGTAAAGGTTTTGAGTTCGAAAACAAAATCGTTGGTGGGGTAGTACCTCGTGAATACGTACCTGCTGTTCAAGCTGGTCTTGAAGATGCAATGCAAAACGGTGTATTAGCTGGTTATCCATTAGTTGATGTTAAAGCAGCATTAGTTGATGGTTCTTACCATGATGTTGACTCAAGTGAAATGGCGTTTAAAGTTGCTGCTTCATTAGCACTTAAAAATGCTGTATCAAAATGTAGCCCTGTAATTCTCGAGCCTGTTATGAAAGTTGAAGTAGTAGTTCCTGAAGAATACATGGGTGATATTATGGGCCAAGTTACAGCACGTCGTGGACGCGTTGAAGGTATGGAAGCTCGTGGGAATGCGCAAGTTGTTCGTGCGATGATTCCACTTTCTGAAATGTTTGGTTATGCTACTGCATTACGTTCAAGTACTCAAGGTCGTGGTGTCTTCACTATGCACTTTGATCACTATGAAGAAGTACCAAAATCAGTTTCAGAAGAAATTATCAAAAAAAATAAAGGTGAGTAATTGATTTTTACCCCTTTTATGAAGTATAACTACTTATGTGAGAACAGAAAGTGAGAATCTCGCTTTCTGTTACATATATTATCCTAAAAAATACAATCTCTAAGGAGGATTTTTAGAATGGCTAAAGAAAAATTCGACCGTTCCAAAACGCATGCTAATATCGGTACTATCGGACACGTTGACCATGGTAAAACAACTTTAACAGCTGCAATTACAACTGTACTAGCTAAACGTAGTGGTAAAGGTGCTGCTATGGCTTATGATATGATTGACGCTGCTCCAGAAGAGCGTGAGCGTGGAATCACAATCTCAACTGCACACGTTGAGTATGAAACTGAAACTCGTCACTACGCACACGTTGACTGCCCAGGACATGCTGACTATGTTAAAAACATGATCACTGGTGCTGCACAAATGGATGGCGGTATCTTAGTAGTATCTGCTGCTGACGGCCCAATGCCACAAACTCGTGAGCACATCCTTTTATCTCGTCAAGTAGGTGTACCTTACCTTGTTGTATTCTTAAACAAATGTGACATGGTAGATGACGAAGAATTACTAGAATTAGTTGAGATGGAAGTTCGTGACTTACTTTCTGAGTACGATTTCCCTGGTGACGATGTACCTGTAGTTAAAGGTTCTGCTCTTAAAGCTCTTGAAGGAGAAGCTGAGTGGGAAGAAAAAATCGTTGAACTTATGAATGCTGTTGATGAGTATATCCCAACTCCAACACGTGACACTGACAAACCTTTCATGATGCCAGTTGAGGATGTATTCTCAATCACTGGTCGTGGAACAGTTGCTACTGGTCGTGTTGAGCGTGGACAAGTTAAAGTTGGAGACGTAATCGACATCATCGGTTTAACTGAAGAGCCAAAATCAACTACTGTAACAGGTGTTGAAATGTTCCGTAAGCTTCTTGATTATGCTGAAGCTGGTGATAACATTGGTGCATTATTACGTGGTGTTGCACGTGATGACATCCAACGTGGACAAGTACTTGCTAAACCAGGTACAATCACTCCACACACAAAGTTCAAAGCAGAAGTTTACGTTTTATCTAAAGAAGAAGGTGGACGTCACACTCCATTCTTCACTAACTACCGTCCTCAGTTCTACTTCCGTACAACTGATGTAACTGGTATCTGTCAACTTCCTGAAGGCGTAGAAATGGTTATGCCTGGAGATAACGTTGAAATGACTGTTGAGCTTATCGCTCCAATCGCGATTGAAGAAGGTACTAAATTCTCAATCCGTGAAGGTGGACGTACTGTAGGCGCAGGCGTTGTAGCAACTATTCAAGAATAATTAGATAAAGTTAATAAAAGACGAGCGATTTTGCTCGTCTTTTTTGTTTTTTCTTCTATATATTAGACTTATTTTGTAGCTGAAAATTAATTAGTTGCTTCTATATAAATATAAAACAAATGAATTGTTTTACTGATGATTCCATTTTCTACTAATAAAATAATCCCCCTTACTAAGACGTGGAATAAAGAAATAAGAACTTAACTTTAATTTGATCAGGCAAATTTAAATCTACAGGAAAAAGTTACAGATTAAACCATCATTGATATTCTTGATATTCGTAAATAATCTATGTATAATATGAAAAGTGCGTGAGAGTAATAGGTTTTTTAAAATTTATTCTTGCATCTATTATAGGTTTTATGTATAATAGACAATGTTGGTCTTTGACTGCGATGAAGCAGGAGGTTGCCGATACACACGGCCGCTTTGCCATGGCGTGTGTAGGGAAAATTCTTGCGGAGAAAATGTCTATTTTAAAAGTAGGCGAAAAGGAGGGAAAATAATGGCAAAACAAAAGATTCGTATTCGTTTAAAAGCATATGATCATAGAATTCTTGATCAATCTGCAGAGAAAATTGTTGAAACTGCAAAACGTTCTGGTGCAAATGTATCTGGTCCGATTCCACTACCAACTGAAAGATCAGTTTACACGATCCTACGTGCGGTTCATAAATACAAAGATTCTCGTGAGCAATTCGAAATGCGTACGCATAAGCGTTTAATTGATATCATCAGCCCAACACCACAAACTGTTGATGCTCTAATGCGTTTAGACTTACCGTCTGGTGTTGACATTGAAATCAAATTATAATTCTTAAAATAAATAAGAAAAGACTATTAGGAGGTGTGACTCATGACCAAAGGAATCTTAGGAAGAAAAATTGGTATGACGCAAGTATTTGCAGAAAACGGTGATCTAATTCCGGTAACTGTTATCGAAGCTGCTCCAAACGTTGTTCTTCAAAAGAAAACTGTTGAAACTGATGGGTATAACGCAGTTCAATTAGGTTTTGAAGACAAACGTGAAAAGTTATCGAACAAACCTGAAAAAGGCCACGTTGCGAAAGCTGATACTGCACCTAAGCGCTTCGTTAAAGAACTTCGTGAAGCAAGCTTAGAGCAAATCGAAGTTGGTCAAGAAGTCAAAGTTGATATTTTCACAGCAGGTGAAACTGTAGATGTAACAGGGATTTCTAAAGGGAAAGGTTTCCAAGGTGCTATCAAACGCCACGGACAATCTCGTGGACCTATGTCCCACGGTTCTCGTTACCATCGTCGCCCAGGTTCTATGGGACCTGTAGCACCTAACCGTGTATTCAAAAACAAATTATTGCCTGGTCGTATGGGTGGAGAACGTATTACAGTTCAAAACTTAGAGATTGTTAAAGTAGATGCAGAACGCAACCTACTATTAATCAAAGGAAACGTTCCAGGACCTAAAAAAGCCCTAATCACTGTGAAAAGCGCAGTTAAATCTAAATAATTTCACTAGGAAAGGAGGAATTGGGTAATGCCGAAAGTAGCATTATTAAACCAAGCTGGATCAAATGTTGGAGAAATCGAACTAAATGACTCTGTGTTTGGTATTGAACCTAATCAGCATGTATTATTTGAAGCGGTTATCATGCAAAGAGCTTCCTTACGTCAAGGAACTCACAAAGTAAAAAATCGTTCTGAAGTAGCAGGCGGAGGTCGTAAACCTTGGCGCCAAAAGGGTACTGGTCGTGCTCGTCAAGGATCTATCCGTTCTCCACAATGGCGCGGCGGTGGAATCGTATTCGGACCAACTCCACGTTCATATGCATATAAATTACCTAAAAAAGTACGCCGTTTAGCTATCAAATCAGCTTTATCATCTAAAGTAGTTGACAACAGCGTTGTTGTATTAGAAGACTTAGCTCTTAACGCACCTAAAACAAAAGAAATGGCTTCAGTATTAAAAGGTCTTTCTGTTGAGAAAAAAGCGTTAATCGTTACAGCTGACAACAACGAAAATGTTGCATTATCAGCACGTAATATCCCTGGAGTAACTGTAGTTACTGCAAATGGTGTTAACGTACTTGATGTACTAAACCATGATAAATTGATTATGACGAAAGCAGCGGTGCAAAAAGTAGAGGAGGTGCTTGCATAATGAAAGATCCTCGTGATATTATTAAGCGCCCCGTAATCACTGAACGTTCAACTGATTTAATGTCAGAGAAAAAATACACGTTTGAAGTTGATGTTAAGGCTAATAAAACTGAAGTTAAAGATGCGATCGAATCAATCTTTGGTGTAAAAGTTGAAAAAGTAAACATCATGAATTACAAAGGTAAATTCAAACGCGTTGGTCGTTACAGCGGTTTAACTAACCGTCGTCGTAAAGCGATCATTAAGCTTACAACTGATAGCAAAGAAATCGAATTATTCGAAGTATAATTTTAATAGAAAAGGAGGGATATCGATATGGCGATTAAAAAATATAAACCAACCTCAAATGGTCGTCGTGGTATGACAGTATCTGATTTTGCTGAAATTACGACAGACCAACCGGAAAAGTCGTTACTTGCTCCACTTCACAGAAAAGGTGGACGTAATAACCAAGGTAAATTAACAGTTCGTCACCAAGGGGGCGGACACAAGCGCCAATATCGTGTGATCGATTTTAAACGCGACAAAGATGGTATACCAGGACGCGTTGCTACAATCGAATACGATCCAAATCGTTCTGCAAACATCGCACTTATCAACTATGTTGATGGTGAAAAAAGATACATTCTTGCACCTAAAAACCTTCAAGTAGGTTTAGAAGTTATGTCTGGTCCTGAAGCGGATATTAAAGTAGGAAATGCACTTCCATTACAAAATATCCCAGTAGGTACTGTAGTACACAACATCGAATTAAAACCTGGTAAAGGCGGACAATTAGTTCGTTCAGCAGGTACATCTGCTCAAGTATTAGGTAAAGAAGGTAAATATGTACTTGTACGTTTAAACTCTGGTGAAGTTCGTATGATTCTTGCTACTTGCCGCGCAACTGTAGGTCAAGTTGGTAACGAGCAACATGAACTTATTAACATTGGTAAAGCAGGTCGTTCTCGTTGGTTAGGTAAACGCCCAACTGTTCGTGGATCTGTAATGAACCCTAACGATCACCCACACGGTGGTGGTGAAGGACGCGCTCCTATCGGACGTAAATCACCAATGTCTCCTTGGGGTAAACCAACTCTTGGAGCTAAAACTCGTAAGAAGAAAAACAAATCAGATAAGTTTATCGTGCGTCGTCGTAAAAAATAACGTGATTGAACTACGGTTCATTCGAACCGTAGCACGATCGCGAAGGGAGGTACAATCATGGGCCGTAGCTTAAAAAAAGGACCATTCGTTGATGATCATTTAATGAACAAAGTTGAAAAGTTAAATGAAACTGAGAAAAAGCAAGTTATTAAAACTTGGTCTCGTCGTTCTACAATTTTCCCACAATTCATTGGTCACACTATCGCTGTTTATGATGGACGTAAACATGTTCCTGTATATGTAACTGAAGACATGGTAGGTCATAAACTAGGTGAATTCGCACCTACTCGTACTTACAAAGGTCATGCAAGTGATGACAAAAAAACAAGACGTTAATGAGAGGAGGCATTTAAATGCAACAATCTAAAGCTGTCGCAAGAACAGTTCGTATTGCTCCTCGTAAAGCTCGTTTAGTTCTAGATCTTATTCGAGGTAAGCAAGTAGGTGAAGCAGTGGCGATTTTAAATCACACACCAAAGGCTGCTTCTCCAATCATAGACAAAGTTTTAAAATCAGCAGTGGCAAACGCTGAGCATAACTATGAAATGGACATTAATAGCTTAGTTGTATCTGAAGCTTATGCAAACGAAGGTCCAACTCTTAAACGTTTCCGTCCACGCGCTATGGGTCGTGCAAGTGCTATTAATAAGCGCACAAGCCACATCACAATCATCTTAACAGAAAAGAAGGAGGGATAATCCGTGGGTCAAAAGGTAAATCCAGTCGGTCTTCGTATTGGAGTTATTCGTGATTGGGAGTCAAAATGGTTCGCTGGAAAAGACTACTCAACTCTTTTACATGAAGATATCAAAATTCGTGAATATGTTACTAAACGTCTTAGTGATGCATCTGTTTCTAAAATCGAAATCGAGCGTGCAGCTAACCGTGTAAATATTACAATCCACACTGCTAAACCTGGTATGGTAATCGGTAAAGGTGGTACGGAAGTTGAAGCTCTGCGTAAAGCTCTTAACCAATTAACTGGTAAACGAGTTCACATCAACATTTTAGAAATCAAAAGAGCTGATTTAGATGCTAAATTAGTTGCTGAGAATATTGCACGTCAATTGGAAAACCGTATTTCTTTCCGTCGTGCTCAAAAACAAACAATCCAACGTGCTATGCGTGCTGGTGCACAAGGTATCAAAACTCAAGTTTCTGGTCGTCTAGGCGGAGCAGATATTGCACGTGCTGAGCATTATAGCGAAGGAACAGTTCCACTACACACACTTCGTGCTGATATCGATTATGGAACAGCTGAAGCTGATACAACTTACGGTAAATTAGGCGTAAAAGTTTGGATCTATCGTGGAGAGGTTCTTCCTACTAAGAAGAAAAAAGAGGAAGGAGGAAATTAATTATGTTATTGCCAAAACGCGTAAAATATCGTAGAGAGCACCGTGGAAAAATGCGCGGTCGTGCTAAAGGCGGTACTGAAGTACATTTCGGTGAGTTCGGAATTCAAGCTCTAGAAGCTTCTTGGATTACAAACCGCCAAATCGAGGCAGCTCGTATCGCGATGACTCGTTACATGAAACGTGGCGGAAAAGTTTGGATTAAAATCTTCCCTTCTAAGCCTTATACAGCTAAACCTTTAGAGGTCCGTATGGGATCTGGTAAAGGTGCTCCAGAAGGTTGGGTAGCAGTTGTAAAACCAGGTAAAGTAATGTTTGAAATCTCAGGTGTATCTGAAGAAGTAGCACGTGAAGCATTACGTTTAGCTTCTCATAAATTACCGATCAAAACGAAGTTCGTAAAACGCGAAGAAATTGGTGGTGAATCAAATGAAAGCTAATGATATTCGTGAACTAACCACTGCTGAAATTGAACAAAAAGTAAAATCTCTTAAAGAAGAGTTATTTAACCTTCGCTTTCAATTAGCGACAGGACAATTAGAAAATACTGCTCGCATCCGTGAAGTTCGTAAATCGATCGCTCGTATGAAAACTGTTATCCGTGAAAGAGAGCTCGCTGCTAATAATCGTTAATAAGAGAGGAGGTTTACAGAATGAGTGAACGTAACCAACGTAAAGTGTATACTGGTCGTGTTGTTTCTGACAAAATGGATAAAACTATCACAGTACTTGTTGAAACATACAAAACACATCCACTATACGGTAAACGTGTAAAATACTCTAAGAAATTAAAAGCTCATGATGAAAACAACCAAGCTAAAACAGGTGACATCGTAAAGATTATGGAAACTCGTCCATTATCAGCTACAAAACGTTTCCGTTTAGTAGAAGTTGTACAAGAAGCTATCATTATTTAATATTGTTCGGATAGTTAATTCCGAAGGGAGGTAACATAAGTGATCCAACAAGAATCTCGTTTAAAAGTTGCTGACAACTCTGGTGCTCGTGAAGTATTAACAATCAAAGTATTAGGTGGTTCTGGTCGTAAAACTGCTAATATCGGTGATGTAATTGTTTGTACGGTAAAACAAGCAACACCAGGTGGCGTTGTCAAAAAAGGTGATGTTGTTAAAGCTGTAATCGTTCGTACGAAGAGTGGTGCTCGTCGTTCAGATGGTTCTTACATCAAATTTGACGAAAATGCATGTGTTATCATTCGTGATGACAAAGGCCCTCGTGGTACTCGTATTTTCGGACCAGTTGCTCGTGAACTACGCGAAAACAACTTCATGAAAATCGTTTCTTTAGCTCCAGAAGTTCTATAATAAATTTCGATTGCCTTACTAAGGAGGTGCAACGAGGATGCATGTTAAAAAAGGTGATAAAGTAATGGTTATCTCTGGTAAGGATAAAGGTAAACAAGGCGTTGTTCTTGCTTCTTATCCTAAAAAAGATCGTGTACTTGTAGAAGGTATTAATATCGTGAAAAAACACGCTAAGCCATCTCAAGTTAACCCACAAGGTGGAATCTTAAACCAAGAGGCACCTATCCATGTATCAAATGTTATGCCACTTGATCCTAAATCTGGTGAACCGACTCGTGTTGGTTATAAAGTGGTAGACGGTAAAAAGGTACGTGTAGCAAAAAAATCTGGTGAAACTTTAGATAAATAGTAAATCAGGAAGGGAGGTATATAGATGAACCGCCTTAAAGAAAAGTATCAAAGTGAAATCACTCCTTCATTAATGAAGAAGTTCTCATACAAATCAGTAATGCAAGCTCCAAAATTAGAGAAAATCGTTATCAACATGGGTGTTGGTGATGCAGTTTCAAACTCAAAAGCATTAGATGTAGCTGTTGAAGAGTTAACTCAAATCACTGGTCAAAAACCTGTTGTAACTAAAGCAAAAAAATCAATCGCGGGCTTCCGTCTTCGTGAAGGTATGCCAATCGGTGCAAAAGTTACACTTCGCGGTGAGCGTATGTACCAATTCTTAGATAAATTAATCTCTGTTTCATTACCACGTGTACGTGACTTCCGTGGGGTATCAAAGAAATCTTTTGATGGCCGTGGAAACTACACTCTAGGTGTGAAAGAGCAATTAATCTTCCCTGAGATTGATTATGATAAAGTAAACAAAGTTCGCGGTATGGATATCGTTATCGTAACTACTGCGAATACTGATGAAGAAGCACGCGAACTATTAACATCGTTCGGCATGCCGTTCCAAAAATAATCGCTAGTAAAGGGAGGCGAAATTGTGGCTAAAAAATCAATGATTGCTAAGCAAAAACGCACGCAAAAGTTTAAAGTACAAGAGTACACTCGCTGCGAACGTTGCGGACGTCCACACTCAGTACTACGCAAATTTAAGCTTTGCCGTATTTGTTTCCGTGAACTTGCTTATAAAGGTCAAATTCCAGGCGTGAAAAAAGCTAGCTGGTAAAACCGTAAAACGGGAAGGAGGTTATTTAGTAATGGTTATGACAGATCCTATTGCAGATATGCTTACTCGCATTCGTAATGCGAATATGGTACGTCACGAAAAACTTGAGTTTCCTGCATCTACAATTAAGAAGGAAATTGCAGAAATTCTTAAACGTGAAGGTTTCGTACGTGATGTTGAATATGTAGAAGATAACAAACAAGGTATCATTCGTATTTTCTTAAAATACGGTGCCAACAATGAGCGTGTAATCACTGGTCTAAAAAGAATCAGTAAACCAGGTTTACGTGTATATGCTAAAACTGGAGAAGTACCACGTGTACTTAACGGATTAGGTATTGCGATCGTTTCAACTTCTCAAGGTGTTTTGACTGACAAAGAGGCTCGTGCAAAACAAACTGGTGGAGAAGTATTAGCATACGTTTGGTAAAAAGTTTAAAAAAGAATGGAGGTGTAATGAATGTCTCGTATTGGTAAGAAAATACTTGAAATCCCTGCTGATGTTACGATTAACATCGCTGAGGATAATACTGTAACAGTTAAAGGACCTAAAGGTGAATTAACTCGTACATTCAGCCCTGATATGAAAATCGTTATTGAAGATAATGTATTAACAGTTGTTCGTCCTTCAGATGTAAAGGAGCACCGTGCATTACACGGAACTACTCGTAGTCTATTAGGTAACATGGTTGAAGGTGTTTCTAAAGGATTTGAAAGAGGTTTAGAACTTATCGGTGTTGGTTACCGTGCTTCAAAATCAGGTAACAAATTAGTCCTAAACGTAGGTTACTCTCACCCTGTTGAAATCACACCTGAATCCGGTATTGAAATCGAAGTACCATCACAAACAAAAGTTCTTGTAAAAGGAACTGATAAAGAGCGTGTTGGTGCAATTGCAGCTAACATTCGTGACGTTCGTCCACCAGAGCCTTATAAAGGTAAAGGTATTCGCTATGAAGGCGAACATGTGCGTCGTAAAGAAGGTAAAACTGCGAAGTAATATCGCCTAGATGATAAGAAAGGAGTGACCTAAATGATTACTAAAGCTGATAAAAATGTTGTACGTAAAAAAAGACATGCTCGTGTCCGTGCTAAATTAGAAGGCACTGCAGTTCGTCCTCGTCTAAACGTATATCGTTCTAACCAACACATTTACGCTCAAGTAATTGATGATTCGAATTCTGTTACTTTAGTAAGTGCATCTACTTTAGATAAAGATCTTAATTTAGATTCTAAAAGCAATGTTGATGCTGCTCAAAAGGTTGGAGAATTAGTAGCTAAACGTGCTATCGAAAAAGGCGTTAAAACAGTTGTATTTGATCGCGGGGGTTATTTATACCATGGTCGTGTTAAAGCTCTAGCTGAAGCTGCTCGCGAGGCTGGACTTGAATTTTAATTGCAAAAGGAGGGACATAAAGAATGCGTCGTATTGATCCAAACAAATTAGAGCTTGAAGAACGCGTAGTTACGGTAAACCGCGTTGCTAAAGTTGTTAAAGGTGGTCGTCGTTTCCGCTTTGCAGCACTTGTTGTTGTAGGTGATAAAAACGGTCATGTAGGTTTCGGTACTGGTAAAGCTCAAGAGGTACCAGAAGCGATCCGTAAAGCAATTGAGGATGCTAAGAAAAATTTAATCGAGGTACCTATGGTAGGTACAACGATTCCTCACCAAATTATCGGACAGTTTGGTGCTGGTAACATCCTTTTAAAACCTGCATCTGAAGGTACTGGAGTTATCGCAGGAGGACCTGTTCGTGCGGTACTTGAGTTAGCTGGTGTAGCTGATATTCTTTCTAAGTCTTTAGGTTCAAACACTCCAATCAACATGATTCGTGCTACAATTTCTGGATTAAGTGAACTTAAGAGTGCTGAAGAAGTTGCGAAGTTACGTGGAAAAACGGTAGAAGAACTGTTAGGATAAGGAGGGAAAACAATGGCGAATAAGTTAGAAATTACCCTCACTCGCAGTGTGATTGGTCGTCCTGAAGACCAACGTATTACTGTTAAAACACTTGGTCTTAAAAAGTTACATCAAACTGTAGTCCAAGAAGATAATCCTGCGATTCGCGGTATGATTAATAAAGTTGCTCACTTAGTTACAGTTAAAGAACAATAATAGAAATATAAATAAATAAGGAGGTGTCCCGATGAAACTTCATGAGTTGAAACCAGCAGAAGGTTCACGTAAAACACGTAATCGTGTTGGTCGTGGTATCGGTTCTGGTAACGGTAAAACAGCTGGTAAAGGTCATAAAGGACAAAATGCTCGTTCTGGTGGTGGAGTTCGTCCAGGATTTGAAGGTGGTCAAACTCCTTTGTTCCAACGCTTACCTAAACGTGGATTTACGAACATTAACCGCAAGGACTTTGCAATTGTTAACCTTGATGTCCTAAATCGTTTTGAAGATGGCACAGAGGTTACTCCAGAATTATTACTTGAAACAGGTGTTGTAAGTAATGTTAAGTCTGGTGTTAAAATCCTTGGTAACGGTCAGTTAGAGAAAAAACTTACTGTAAAAGCTAACAAGTTCTCTGCTTCTGCTAAAGAAGCAATTGAATCTGCTGGCGGTACAGCTGAGGTGATCTAATGTTTAAAACAATCTCCAATTTTATGCGCGTGGGTGATATTAGAAGTAAGATCATATTCACCCTTTTAATGTTAGTTGTATTTCGTATTGGAACGTTCATTCCTGTGCCAAATGTTAATGCTGATGTATTAAGAGCTCAGGATGAACTAAATGTATTCGGAATTCTTAATACCTTCGGTGGTGGTGCACTTTTTAATTTCTCTATTCTCGCAATGGGGATTATGCCGTACATCACAGCTTCGATCATCGTTCAACTTTTACAGATGGATGTTGTCCCGAAGTTTACTGAATGGTCTAAACAAGGTGATGTTGGGCGACGTAAGCTTGCTCAATTTACAAGATACTTTACGATAATATTAGGTTTCATCCAGGCGTTAGGTATGTCCTATGGATTTAACACCCAGTCAGGTGGGATGTTAATTGAAAATCCAGGTATAGGCACATACTTATTAATTGCGATTGTCTTAACTGCTGGTACAGCATTCTTGATGTGGTTAGGAGAACAAATCACCTCTAAGGGTGTTGGTAATGGGATTTCCATTATCATTTTTGCAGGGATTGCAGCTGGAATCCCCTCAACTGTTAACCAAATTTATGCACAACAATTTGAAGATGCAGGTGACCAATTATTTATTAAAATAGTGACGGTTGCCATTCTATTATTAGCAATTTTAGCTGTTGTGGTTGGAGTCATCTTTATTCAACAAGCACTTCGTAAAATACCAATTCAATATGCAAAAGGATCCAGTAATAAAAATATGGGTGGAGGACATACAACTCACCTCCCTTTAAAAGTGAATCCTGCCGGTGTAATTCCTGTTATCTTTGCAGTGTCTTTTATTATTACACCACCAACAATTGCAGCATTCTTTGGTCCAAACGATGTCACAGATTGGATTCAGAAAACCTTTGACTACACTCAGCCTGTAGGTATGATTGTCTACATCGCTTTAATACTTGCTTTCACATACTTCTATACATTTGTTCAAGTTAACCCTGAACAAATGGCTGAAAACTTGAAGAAACAAGGCGGTTATATTCCTGGAATCCGTCCGGGAAAAAGCACGCAGGAATATGTTACAAAGGTATTATATCGTTTAACTTTTGTTGGTTCTCTTTTCTTAGCAGCTATAGCTGTTCTTCCTGTTTTCTTTATTAAATTTGCTGACCTGCCTCAATCTGCTCAGATTGGTGGAACAAGTTTACTTATCGTTGTGGGCGTTGCCTTAGAGACGATGAAGCAGCTTGAAAGTCAGTTAGTGAAACGTCATTATAAAGGCTTTATTAAATAATGAGGATATGGGAAATCCTTCCCATTCCCTCTAAATAGAGACTGAGGGGGGAATACAAATGAATCTAGTATTGATGGGTCTTCCAGGTGCTGGTAAAGGTACTCAAGCTGAACGTATTGTAGAAAAATACAATATCCCTCATATCTCGACAGGAGATATGTTCAGAGCTGCTATGAAAGAAGAAACAGAACTAGGTCTTCAAGCAAAATCTTTTATCGACAAGGGTGAATTAGTACCAGATGAAGTAACAATTGGTATTGTTCGTGAGCGATTAGGCAAGAATGATTGTCAAAAAGGTTTTCTGTTAGACGGTTTTCCTAGAACAGTAGCTCAGGCAGATGCGCTTGAGGGAATTTTATCGGAACTTAACAAACAGATTGATTACGTTATTAACATTGAAGTGAACAAAGATATCTTAATGGAACGTTTAACTGGTCGTCGAATCTGTAAACAGTGTGGAGCAACTTACCATTTAGTATTTAACCCACCTGCTATTGAGGGCAAGTGTGATAAATGTGGTGGAGAGCTCTATCAACGTGCAGATGATAACGAAGAAACGGTTGCAAATCGTTTGGAAGTTAACCTTCAACAAACTCAACCTCTATTAGACTTCTATAACGAAAAAGGTTATTTACGAAACATAGATGGTGAGCAGGATATCGATATGGTATTTAATGATGTTGATCAGCTGGTTGGAGGACTAGGTGCATGATCATTTGTAAGACTCAGCGTGAACTTGATATTATGCGAGAAGCCGGCCGCATTGTGGCTTTAACTCATAAAGAGTTGAAAAAACATGTTAAACCTGGAATTACTACAAAAGAATTGGATGCAATTGCCGAAAAGTTTATTCGTGCAAATGATGCAATTCCTTCTTTTAAAGGGTATAATGGTTTCCGCGGAAGTATATGTGCTTCAGTAAATGAAGAACTTGTTCACGGGATACCGGGTGACCGCGTATTAAATGAAGGGGATATCATTAGTATCGACATTGGTGCGAATTATAATGGATATCATGGTGATTCTGCATGGACATACGCTGTTGGCAAAATTTCCGATGAAGCCCAAAAACTGTTAGATGTAACAGAACAATCTTTATTTAAGGGCTTGGAGGAAGCAAAAGCTGGAGTTCGATTGTCCAATATCTCTCATGCAATTCAGACTTTTGTTGAACAACACGGTTTTTCGGTTGTTAGAGAATATGTCGGTCATGGAGTAGGGCAGGAATTGCATGAAGATCCACAAATTCCACATTATGGTCCACCTAATAAAGGACCTAGATTAAAGCCAGGTATGGTATTAGCGATCGAACCTATGGTTAATGCAGGTACTCGATATGTTAAAACGTTGGCAGATGATTGGACTGTTGTTACAGTAGACGGTAAGTATTGTGCTCATTTCGAGCATACAATTGCCATTACTGCAAATGGCTTTGAGATTCTGACAATAGAGTAAATGAAGGTGACATTACTTATTTTAGATCGGGACTTCCATTCCTGGTGTGTATATGCTTGTCTAGCACCGACTGGATGAGCTATAATATATGCGCCAATTGAAAAGGAATTCGTTTTTTTGACGGAGAAAAGCGAAAGTTTCTCTCTCTGATTAAAGGGATGCTCATCATCAAGAATTACTAATTAGCGTATCTCCAGAAGTTCAGACAGTATAATGGAAACATGTCGTATGACAAATGGAAGTTTGTCGATGAGCAAGTTACTGATTTGAAGAAGGGAGAACAGTTCAATGGCAAAAGACGATGTAATTGAAGTTGAAGGAACTGTTATTGAAACATTACCAAATGCAATGTTTAAGGTAGAACTAGAGAACGGTCATACGGTTTTAGCGCATGTATCCGGAAAGATTCGCATGCATTTCATTCGTATTTTACCAGGAGACAAAGTTACGGTAGAATTATCTCCATATGATTTAACTCGTGGCAGAATTACGTACCGTTTTAAATAATTTAGCACTCCGTACTACTAAGGAGGTATTAAAATCATGAAGGTCAGACCATCTGTTAAACCAATTTGTGAAAAATGTAAAGTCATTCGCAGAAAAGGCAAAGTCATGGTTATTTGTGAGAATCCTAAACATAAGCAAAAACAAGGTTAATTTATAAGGAGGTGCAAGCATAATGGCTCGTATTGCAGGTGTTGATATTCCTCGCGACAAACGTGTTGTGATTTCTTTAACATATATTTTCGGGATCGGACGCTCTACTGCTCAGAAAGTTTTAGCTGAAGCTGGTGTTTCTGAAGATACACGTGTACGTGATTTAACGGAAGAAGAATTAGGGAAAATCCGTGATGTAATCGATAAGTTAAAGGTTGAGGGTGACCTTCGTCGTGAAGTTTCACTTAATATTAAACGTCTAATCGAAATCGGTTCATTCCGTGGTATCCGTCACCGTCGTGGCTTACCAGTTCGCGGTCAAAACACGAAAAACAATGCTCGTACACGTAAAGGACCACGTCGTACTGTAGCAAACAAGAAAAAATAAGGTAAAAGGAGGTTAACCAATAATGGCACGTAAAACGAATACTCGTAAACGTCGTGTGAAAAAGAATATTGAAAGTGGAGTTGCTCATATCCGTTCAACATTCAATAACACGATCGTGACAATTACTGACACTCATGGTAATGCAATTTCATGGTCAAGTGCTGGTGCGTTAGGTTTTAGAGGTTCTCGTAAATCTACTCCTTTCGCTGCACAAATGGCTGCGGAAACTGCTGCAAAAGCATCACAGGATCATGGATTAAAAACTCTAGAAGTTACTGTTAAAGGACCGGGTGCAGGACGTGAAGCTGCAATCCGTTCACTACAAGCTGCAGGTCTTGAAGTAACTGCAATTAGAGACGTAACTCCTGTTCCACATAATGGATGCCGTCCACCAAAACGTCGTCGTGTGTAAATTTTCTGTATAGATTTTGTATCCCTGTCAATAATGGGTTATGATACAGTATATAAGTTCTAGCAGAATTCACTCTGTTGTTGTGCACATTCGGGAACTTTTGAATGGGGAATTTCGGTTAGACGCTAGTTTAATGATTTGTCTAGCCGGGGTTTCGACGTTTTGAAGGAGGGTTTATAGATGATAGAAATTGAAAAACCAAAAATCGAAACGGTTGAAATCAGCGATGATGCCAAATATGGTAAATTCGTCGTCGAGCCACTTGAGCGTGGATATGGTACAACTTTGGGTAACTCCTTACGTCGTATCCTTTTATCCTCACTCCCTGGTGCCGCTGTAACATCGATCCAAATAGATGGCGTACTTCATGAGTTTTCAACGATCGAAGGTGTTGTTGAAGATGTTACTTCGATTATCTTAAACATTAAAAAGCTTGCTCTTAAAATCTATTCAGATGAAGAAAAGACGCTAGAAATTGATGTTCAAGGCGAAGGTAGTGTTACTGCATCAGATATTACTCATGATAGTGATGTAGAAATTCTGAATCCAGATCTTCATATCGCTACTCTTGCTTCAGATGCAAGCTTCAGAATGAGGCTTACGGCTAAGCGTGGACGTGGTTACACTCCAGCTGATTCAAATAAAAGAGAGGACCAACCTATTGGTGTTATCCCGATCGATTCGATCTTTACTCCAGTTTCACGTGTTTCCTACCAAGTAGAAAAAACCCGTGTTGGTCAAGTTGCTAATTATGATAAGCTGACTCTTGATGTTTGGACAGATGGAAGTACAGGCCCTAAAGAGGCGATTGCTCTTGGTTCAAAGATCCTAACTGAACACTTAAATATTTTTGTAGGGCTTACTGATGAAGCTCAGAATGCAGAAATTATGGTGGAAAAAGAAGAGGATCAGAAAGAAAAAGTTCTAGAGATGACGATTGAAGAATTAGATCTATCTGTTCGTTCTTACAACTGTTTAAAACGTGCCGGTATTAATACCGTACAAGAGCTTGCTCATAAAACAGAAGAAGACATGATGAAAGTTCGTAATCTTGGTCGTAAATCTTTAGAAGAAGTTAAGGCGAAATTAGAAGAACTAGGTTTAGGTCTTCGAAAAGACGACTGATGACTAGTTTGTAATAAACTAGCGTTTTCGTATGCTATCATTAGAGAATAGCTTTCAGCCTATAAATCCATGAAATAACATTCATTATTTAATGAAGGAGGGGACATCTCATGTCATACAGAAAATTAGGCCGTACTAGTGCGGGTCGTAAAGCTATGCTTCGTGACCTAACTACTGATCTAATCATCAGTGAGCGTATCGAAACTACTGAAGCTCGTGCGAAAGAATTACGTTCAACTGTTGAAAAGATGATTACACTAGGTAAGCGCGGTGACCTTCATGCACGTCGTTTGGCTGCATCATATGTACGTAACGAAGTTGCTGAGGTTGTATCTGTTACAACTGAAGAAGGTAAAACTAAGGATAAACCTAAATATGCTTTAGAAAAACTTTTCAGTGATATCGCTCCACGTTACGAAGACCGTCAAGGTGGTTACACTCGTATTATGAAACTTGGACCTCGTCGCGGAGACGGTGCTCCAATGGTCATCATTGAATTAGTTTAATATATTTATCACAAGGGCGTGACAGTTTCATAACTGGATCAATGCCCTTTTTTTATATGATCATATAGTTTGAAAATCTTTTACTATAGTCTGATCAAGGAGATTTCACTTTTGTTATAGCTTTGGCATTTAAAATTTTTAAACTTTGGCTATGCGCACGACATCCAGCTTCGAAGCACAGGATGTGCAAGTGCAGTAAGTGCGACAGGACGTCGCGTATTTTGGCTGCCAGCGCCTGGCCCCTCTAGGGGCCTAGTCACAATGAATTGAAGACAAAGAACGTCTTCTATTCATCTGCGCCTTATTTGCCCAAGGCTATCAAGGCGCTTGCGCTTTAGTTATTAGCAAGAAAGATTAGGAGAGACGAGAAATGAGTGAGACAATCATCAGTGTGGAAAACATTACTTTTCATTATGATCAAACAGCTCCTCCTGCATTAGATGATGTTTCTATACAAGTTAAAAAGGGAGAATGGCTTGCGATCGTTGGACATAATGGTTCAGGTAAATCCACATTAGCAAGAATTTTAAATGGACTTTATCTACCTGACACAGGAAAAATCAACGTGTGCGGAATTGAGTTAACGCAAGACACTGTGTGGGATGTTCGTAAACACGTAGGTATGGTCTTTCAGAATCCGGATAACCAATTTGTTGGAACTACTGTAAAAGATGATGTAGCATTCGGTTTAGAGAATAATGGAGTTAAAAGAGAAGAAATGGTAAAAAAAATTGATTGGGCGACTAAAAAGGTAAGAATGGATCAGTTTCTAGAACATGAGCCACATCACCTTTCAGGAGGGCAAAAGCAACGTGTAGCGATAGCTAGTGTAATCGCTGTTCAGCCTGATATTATTATCCTGGATGAAGCTACATCAATGTTAGATCCTATCGGTAGAGAAGAAGTTATCCAAACAGTCCGTGAGCTGAAAGAACAAAGTGACTTGACTGTTATCTCGATTACCCATGATTTAGAAGAGGCCTCAAAGGCTGATAGAATAATTGTCATGAATGGTGGAAAAAAATTCACAGAAGGTAATCCTGATGAAATTTTCCATTTAGATGATCAGTTGGTCAAAATTGGGTTAGATTTACCATTTCCACTTCAATTAAGCAAACGGCTAAGAGAAGCCGGTATACCTATTAAGGATCATCATTTAACTGAGGAAGGGTTGGTGGAAGAGCTATGGACATTACATTTAAAAATGTAGAGCACCGATATCAGGCTCGGACACCATTTGAAAAATTAGCGTTATATGATGTGAATTTATCCGTTAAAAAGGGGTCTTATGTATCTATTATTGGGCACACTGGTTCTGGTAAGTCAACAATACTTCAACATTTAAATGGATTGTTAAAGCCAACAGAAGGATCTATTCAAATTGGAGACCACGTTATTGAGGCAGGTAAAAAACAAAAGAATTTAAAAGAAGTGAGAAGACTAGTAGGAATTGTCTTTCAATTTCCGGAGCATCAACTGTTTGAAGAAACGGTTGAGAAGGATATTGCGTTTGGACCGATGAACTTTGGTGTTAATGAGAAGGATGCATATGAAAGAGCAAGAGAGTCTTTACAACTTGTTGGTTTACCAGAATCAATACTTCAGAAATCACCGTTTGACTTAAGTGGTGGCCAAATGAGAAGAGTAGCCATTGCCGGTGTTTTAGCAATGGGTCCTGAAGTGCTTGTATTGGATGAACCAACAGCAGGATTGGATCCTAAAGGTCGAAAAGAAATGATGGATTTATTTTATCGTCTCAAAGAAGAGAGAAATCTTACAATTATCCTGGTCACTCATAGTATGGAAGATGCTGCAAAATATGCTGATGAAATGATAGTCATGCATAAAGGCACGATTGCTATGCGAGGTACCCCTAGAGAAATCTTTAGCCAAGGTGAAAAGTTAACTTCTTACGGATTGGATTTGCCTGAAACTGTTAAATTTCAACAAAAGCTAAAGGATAAAGGGTTGGCTTTTGAGGAAATCCCACTCACTCTAGATGAGGCTGTTATGCAAATAAAAGCTCTTATGAAAGAGGAGGATCATCTATGATGAATAGTATGATAATCGGGAAATATGTACCAGGTAATTCTCCTGTTCATAGAATGGATCCCAGAGCGAAGTTATTAATGATATTCGCTTTTGTCTTTATCGTTTTTTTAGCTAATAATTTACTCACGTATATTCTTTTAGGTATCTACACATTAATGATCATACTTATGACAAAGTTACCTATTCAATTTTTAATTAGAGGGCTAAGGCCTGTTTTGTGGGTAATTCTCTTTACTTTCCTTTTACATCTATTCGTAACGAAGGAAGGGAATGTATTGCTTGATCTGGGTTTTATGAAAATTTATGAAGAGGGATTGATTCAGGGAATTTATATATCTCTTCGTTTCTTTTATCTTATATTAATTACCACGATCTTAACGCTAACCACAACACCTATTGAAATTACAGATGGGATGGAGAGCCTATTAGGACCTCTGAAAAAAATGAGATTACCTGTACATGAGCTTGCTTTAATGATGTCCATCTCGTTAAGATTTATCCCAACCTTAATGGAAGAAACAGATAAAATCTTAAAAGCACAAATGGCTAGAGGCGTAGACTTCACTGGAGGTCCTATAAAGGATCGATTTAAGGCCATAGTACCATTACTTGTTCCACTCTTTATCAGCGCATTTAAGCGTGCAGAAGAGCTTGCTACAGCTATGGAGGCACGGGGATACAGAGGGGGAGAAGGAAGAACGAAGCTTAGACAATTACACTGGAGCCTTATAGACACAGTATTCCTTATTTTATTAGTCGTATTAGGGCTGGCTTTACTATATTTGCGTACGTAGGAGTAAAAGAATGAGGGTTAAATGTATTGTTTCTTATGATGGCACACACTTTAGCGGCTATCAAGTTCAACCGAATAAAAGGACAGTACAAAGTGAAATAGAGGCTGTTCTAACGAAGCTTCATAAAGGCCAATCAGTGAAAGTACATGCTTCCGGTAGAACAGATGCAAATGTACATGCACTAGGACAGGTTATTCACTTTGACACAACATTAACAATTCCTCCTGAAAAGTGGCCATATGCCATGAATAGTCTATTACCAAATGATATTGTCATTTTAGAAGCTGAGTATGTTGCAGATCACTTTCATTCGCGATTTAATGCTAGAAAAAAGGAATATCGTTATAAAATCTCAACACAAAACATACCCAATGTATTTAAAAGAGATTATACCTACCATTTTCCTTATCCTTTAGATGTAGAATCAATGAAAAAGGCTTGTCATCACCTCTGTGGTACACATGATTTTACTAGTTTTTGTGTTGCGAAAACCGAAGTAGAGGACAAAGTTAGAACGATTTATTCGATAGATTTAATTGAAGAGGAAACAGACATTACTTTTTGTTTTACAGGAAATGGTTTCCTCTATAATATGGTCCGAATATTAACGGGAACATTATTAGAAGTAGGCCAAGGAAAAAAAACACCTGATCAAATCCCTTTTATACTTGAAGGGAAGGATCGATCCCTAAGTGGTAAAACAGTACCGGGTCATGGGTTATATTTATGGAAAGTTTATTATGACAACTAAACCAGGTGTAACATTCCCTTGACATTAGGTTCTATACAGTATATCATATCTAATGGTATGTATTTCAACCCCACGAATAAGCCCCGGAAACTTATCGTGTTATGAAATAGAATAGGAACCATCTTTATTTTAATCATTAGGAGGAAAACACATATGCGTACAACGTTTATGGCAAACGCTGCAAATATCGAACGTAAATGGTACGTAGTAGATGCTGAAGGCAAAACTTTAGGTCGCCTTTCAAGTGAAGTTGCATCTATTCTACGTGGTAAGCACAAACCAACTTACACACCACACGTTGACACTGGAGATCATGTAATTCTAATCAACGCTGAGAAAATCGAATTAACTGGTAAAAAATTAACTGATAAAATTTATTACCGTCATAGCCAGTTCCCTGGCGGATTAAAATCAAGAACTGCATTAGAAATGCGCACGAACTATCCTGAGAAAATGCTTGAATTAGCAATCAAAGGTATGCTTCCAAAAGGTTCTTTAGGTCGTCAAATGGCTAAAAAATTACATGTTTATGCTGGTAGTGAACATCCACACCAAGCACAACAACCAGAAGTTTACGAACTTCGCGGATAATTATAAGAGGAGGTTATTAATTTGGCACAGGTTCAATATTACGGTACAGGCCGTCGTAAAAGCTCAGTAGCACGTGTACGTTTAGTACCAGGCGAAGGTCGTATTGTTGTAAATAGTCGTGATATTAAAGATTATATCCCATCAGCAGCATTAATCGAAGATATTAAACAACCATTAAACTTAACTGAAAATGCAGGTAGCTATGATGTACTTGTAAATGTTTCAGGTGGTGGATATGCAGGTCAAGCAGGCGCTATCCGTCATGGTATCTCTCGTGCTTTATTAGAAGCAGATCCAGAATACCGTGCATCACTTAAGCGCGCTGGTCTATTAACTCGTGACTCTCGTATGAAAGAACGTAAGAAATACGGACTTAAAGGCGCTCGTCGTGCACCTCAGTTCTCAAAACGTTAATTTTACGTTTCAAAGGCTCTCAAGCTATATGCTTGGGAGCTTTTTTTATTAATAAATTTCTCCATTAGTTAATCTTACAGTAACTTCATAGCGCTACAATTATTGAACTATGTACACGACTTTTGTCTTTAAGCAAGAAATCTATAAGAAACAAACCTCCAAAATTATTCTTCATTATCTGTTTTAAAAACAAAATAGGCTAATAGTTAGTTTACTTTAATGGGTGACATTCATACTTTAAATTAGTCAAGACCCTAGAAATTGAAACTGGAGGCTTTTAATAAGAATGAGTAAAACGTTTATTTCCCTAAAAGATTATAAAAAGATATTGAATCTAATTGAAACGGAAAAGGCTATAAAAAAGTTAAAAGATCATTTTGAAATGTATTTATCAGAATCACTAAATTTAATTAAGATTTCAGCTCCGCTAATGGTAAGAGAAGGCCGAGGAATAAATGATAATTTAAATGGCGTAGAGAGGATTGTCTCTTTCGATGCAGCGGATTTTGGAAAAAGTAGAATAGAAATTGTCCAATCATTGGCCAAGTGGAAAAGAGTTGCGATTGGACGTTATGGCTTCAAGGTAGGTGAGGGTCTATATACAAATATGAATGCAATAAGAAGAGATGAACGGTTGGATCATCTTCATTCTTTGTACGTAGACCAATGGGATTGGGAAAAGGCGATTAGCCAGGAGGAACGAAATGAGGGAATGTTAAAACAAGAAGTAAACAAAATTTACGGTGTCATAAAACAAACAGAACTTTATATGTATGAACAATATTCGGAACTTCAACCAACGCTTCCTAAAGAAATTGTATTTATTACTACACAGGAGCTCGAACAACATTACCCTCATTTATCACCAAAGGAAAGAGAAAATGAAATTGCTAAAGAACAAGGTGCTGTATTTATTATGGAAATTGGAGGTACTCTGCCATCCGGTGAAAAGCATGATGGACGATCTCCAGATTATGACGACTGGACATTAAATGGGGATATCATCCTTTGGAATCCTATATTAAATAGCGCATTTGAGGTATCATCCATGGGGATTAGAGTTGATCGAAAAGCACTTTTGAGACAATTAAGAGCTTCAAATTGTGAAGAACGTAAAGCACTTGAATACCACCAAGCGATTCTGAATGGAAAACTTCCTTTTACTATTGGTGGAGGAATCGGACAGTCACGGTTGTGTATGTTCCTTTTAAAAAAGGCACATATTGGGGAGGTTCAAGCTTCAGTATGGAGTGAAGAAATAATCAAAGAATGTATAGAAAGAAATATTTCCTTGCTATGAAAAAATGTTGATATTTTAGTATAAAAAAAGACATCAAGAGATGTCCCTTTAATTTTTTCTACCACTATTTGCTTCATTATACGGTTCTTCTGTTTCTTTGCTTTTTTCATCGTGAGTTGGATGTGCCCCAGGATCCTGTCTAGGTAAGTCTTCATGGAAATTGCGATCTTCATACACAAAATTGCTATAGAATTGTTGTCCGTGTTTCCATGGAGTGTCCTTATTCTTTACAGGTTCTGTTTTTCCTTCAGGTGATCCGAAAGGACCTTCCGGATACTCCTCTGCAGTTAAAAAGGTTCTTTGAGTCTCAACATTTGAAAAGTCAGTATAAAATTCATCTTCGTTTCTCAAGATTAATTACTCCTTTTAAAGTAGTGTGTCATCTTCATAATTTGACCAATTCTATAGTGAACGCAAAGCTTCATCCAATCCTTTATACCCATTCACATCTTTTGAGTTAGGCTCATCTGTTTCAACTGTCCATTCATTATTAGCAGCTAACAGCTGACCACTTTCATTTTTTAAGTATGGGGTATGTACCATAAAGGTTTTTCCATCTTTTCTTATTGTATATCCCATATGGTATTGATCCTTTTGTCCTTGTTCTTCAAAAACACCGATATCTTCAATATCATATTTACTTATTAATGGTTGAAAAGCCTTTTGAAGATCATTTATTACTTCATCACGATTACTATATTTCATTTTTGAAAACGTCCTTTCCAATTGTTTTTTCTTAATATGCCTATCAAGCTGTTTTTTCATCATAAAAAGAAAAAGCATCTTGTTAAGAATTTCTTTCCCATTTATAAATGATAGATGAAAATAAGTTTTTATTCTGATTAAATTGTCTTATTCGATGACCGTTTGCACCAGATGGGTGTGGAAATCCGAACAGATATACATGCTTGGTAAGGATTCCGCTTTTGAGAATATGTTGTAAAATCTCTTCAACCATTCTTCCTAAAGGGATAACCAGAGCACTATTTTTTATTTGATTTAACTCATCTACAAACTCCCCATAGGCATATGTTGTTAAAAGTGGAGACTGCTTTACTTTGGGCTTATGTCCTGTATAGTTTTTATTTTGAAAAAACACAGGGTATTTTATAACAGATGTTGTATGGATAAGATCTCTATTTACATCAAACAAAGAAGCGGCGTCTGGTATATGAAGTACTTGAGAAATATTAATTTGGTCAAGCATATCAACCAAGTTTTTCCTCATTGTTCCTGAAAAACTCGCGGCTCTTTTTGTTTGTTCTAAGATGTAATCGAGTGGAAGATTTTGTTTTAAAGCTAAGTATTGTTTTATTTGTTCAAAGGCTACCTTCATTTGGTGCCAGCCTGGAGTAATTCCAACTATGATGAGTTTTGCTTGATCATTTACATATTCATTATGCGGTGAGTAATACATGGATAATGCATTTTCACTTGCAATTAAAAATGTATCTGTTAATAAATCCTGTTTTGTCAATGGTTTTGTAATATCAAGTAATTGTATAGCGGGTAAAAAAGTTTGAAGTTTTGCTTCTTTCATCAATTTCCGCTCCTAATATAAATAATGTGTGTTTAATTTTTATTCTAAAGGTGTTTTTTATTACACCTCATTTTTTTGGAAAGTGATTTTTAATTTAACCAATAACGTTTAATAACGTTCATTTCTTGGGAAATATTTTTATTTCTCAACTAGACCAATTCTTCTTATCTAGATGAAATTGGAAGACATTTAACGAATGATAAAAAAGGACTGATAAACAATAGATAGAAAGGGAGGTATAGACATTGACTGAGATCATTTCTTTAAAGCAAAAGAGACACCAAAAGGAATTAAAATATGAAAGAAAAATGCTCAAAGAATTAAATTTAACAGAGATTAAGGCCAAAATAGATCATTGTTTTAGAAGCTTTGAAGGAAAATTCAAAAAGACGATCATTGAAGACGGGTGTATTGACTTTGCAATAGAGGCATTTTTGCTAGGAGCAAAATATAGTCGCTTTGGTTATTATGGAGAATCGATGCAGTCTGCAAATAAACGTTGTCAGTTTGAAGAAAAAAGGTTAATTGATGATTTCTTTGACTATTTAATGAATTGGGGAAAAATAAAAGAAGGCGAATTGTCTATTGAAGAACTTTTTTTAGCGTGTGAGTATTTTATCCATTCGTGGTGGGAACAGGGCTATACAAAGGGTGAAAAACGATATAAATTGAGACTACATTAATAGTAATGAAAACCCACGGAACTTTATCATATTCCTTCCGGTTGTCCCATATATTTAACCTGAGGACGAGCAGGAGGGAATGAGATGAAGAAAAAAATAAAATGGGTGGCTTTTATAAGTGGCTTTATTGTGTTATTAATTTTATTTCAATGGCAATTTACGAACAATAATTCATGGGATTCTTGGAACTTACCACTTACAGGAAAAGTTATATATATCGATCCAGGTCATGGTGGCCCGGATGGTGGGGCTGTTGGTAATAATTCTTTAGAAAAGGATATCTCATTAAGTATTTCGTTAATCATAAGAGATTATCTTCAAGAGCAAGGGGCACTTGTATTACTAACTCGAGAAGAGGATGTAGATCTTGCAGATGAGGATACAAAAGGATATAGCAGACGAAAAGGAGAAGATTTAAAAAAACGGGTAAATATCATTAATGAGTCTGAGGCTGATTTATTTTTAAGTATCCACCTTAATGCTATTCCCTCAGCAAGATGGAGTGGGGCACAAACGTTCTATAGCGGGAGATATATTGAAAATGAACATGTTGCAAAATTTATTCAAGATGAGCTAAGAAGAAATCTCGAGAATACAACTAGAGTTGCAAAACCTATAGATGGTGTTTACCTGCTTAAAAATGTTGAAAAGCCGGGCGCTTTAGTTGAAGTTGGCTTTTTGTCTAATCCAAATGAGGAAGAGCTGCTTTCTACAAAGGTATATCAAGAGAAGGTTGCTGCATCCATCTATAATGGAGTTTTAAGATATTTTTCAAATGAGAAAAATCCACCCGAGTGAAGCAATCACTGATATTCTGTCTTTAAATTAAAATATGGTATACTAATGAAAACGACTTCATGATAAGGGTGGAATAGTATGCTAAAAGAAGAAGCACTGCGCACAGTAATTGGACAACTCAAAGATCCTTTCTTACATATATCATTAGAAGAGTTAAAAGCCATAGAAGAAATTAAAATTAAGCAAGAGAAAAAACACGTTAGTTTAAGAATAAGTATCTCAAAAATAAACACTCCAGAGCAACTACAGTTACAACAGCATATCGTTGCATTAGTAAAAGAAGAAGGTGCTGAATCAGTAGGTCTTCGCTTTCAGGAGCTGCCTCAGGAGACAATTGCATCCTATTATGATACAAACGAAGATAAATCAAATTCTTTATTATCACCCGGGAACAAAACAACGTTTGTTGCAATTGCCAGTGGAAAAGGTGGCGTTGGTAAATCAACAGTATCAGTAAATTTAGCTGTAGCTTTAGCACGCCTAGGTAAAAAAGTTGGTCTGATTGATGCAGATATTTACGGATTTAGTGTTCCTGATATGATGGGGATCACGAAACGTCCGGAAGTTATAGGAGAAAAAATCATTCCAGTTGAACGTTTTGGCGTCAAAGTTATATCAATGGGGTTCTTTGTTGAAGATAATGCCCCAGTCATTTGGAGAGGTCCAATGTTGGGGAAGATGTTAAATAACTTCTTTTCCGAAGTTGAATGGGGAGATCTTGACTATCTTCTTTTAGATTTACCTCCGGGAACTGGTGATGTTGCTTTAGATGTGCACTCTATGCTGCCTGCTTGTAAAGAGATTATTGTCTCCACACCACATCCAACTGCTGCTTTTGTAGCGGCTAGAGCTGGGGCTATGGCGCTTCAAACAGACCATGAAATCATTGGAGTTGTAGAAAACATGGCCTATTTTGAAAGTGCAAAAACCGGGGAGAAGGAATATGTATTTGGCCGAGGCGGAGGAGAAAAGCTAGCTGAAGAACTAAGAGTACCTTTACTAGGAAAAATCCCTTTACAACAGCCTGATTGGAATGATGATGATTTCGCACCTTCTGTATATGCTGCAGATCATCCGATTGGAAAAATATATTCAGATATCGGACAGGAATTCACAAAGATAGTACCTGTCAAAGCATAAAAAGCGCCCAAGGCGCTTTTTATATTTTTGCAAGGATGTAGGTGTTAACTTCCCCCACCTGCACCCTGTTCTTGACCGCCGCCACTGCCTTGATCTTTTTCTTGGCCTTGTTGGCTGCCACCTGATTGTTGCCCAGCTTCTTCAGCTGCTTTTAAAAGAGTCTCCTGAATTTTCACTTTGTAAAGTGGACTTGATAATGTCTCCATTACAATGTCTTGTAAATGTTTTCTGAATTCCTGGCTTTTTGCTGCCTCGAGCATACTCTTTTCCATTTCAGGATCTTTCAACACATCTACTAGCATCTTTTGATACTCAGGATCAGTCATTAATCCTTTAATTACTTTTTCATGTTCATCTTTAATGCTTGTTGCGAAGCTTTCGACAAACTTAGGATCCTCAAAAACCTTTTTCCAAAATTCTGCACCCTTGTCTGATGTCATCGTTGTTTCAATTGTTTCTTTGACGACATTTTGATCCATGATTAGGACTTGCTTCATTTCTTCGTCTTTCATTACTTCCTGTAATGCTTTTTTACCATCATCTGTTTTGAGAATATCGACAACCATTTTCTTTGTTTCTTCATAGTCCATTTGTGTTCCGGATTCTTCCCTTGGAGCACAGGCGGATAATGCCAAAATACAAACAATGAGAGTCATGAGGAGCAAGTATCTCTTCATGGTAATCCTAGCTCCTTTCAATATTTACTTACTAGTTATATTTTGATTTAGAAAAGAGAATTTATACGAGGGAAATAGCATTCATATGGCTTTTTTTTAAAAGGATTGGTAAAATCAAAAAGGAGTAATGTGATGGAGGATGTAAACGTGAACAGTAGAAATTGGGTACGGTTGTTTTTAAGCACGCTGCTTGTTGGAGGATTAACAACAGGTGTAATTGGATTTCTTCTTAAGTGGGCAGAATATAAGGATTTATTTTTGAACTTTGATATCATTGAGATACTCTCAGTTTTATTTTGGTTATTTGGTGTAGGACTTATATTTAGTGTCATCAGTCAGATGGGCTTTTTTGCTTACTTAACGGTTCATCGATTTGGACTTGGGATATTTAAGTCAGCTTCGCTTTGGAATTTTGCTCAAATCATCCTTATCCTCTTTGTCCTATTTGATTTGGCCTATTTCCGTTTTCAATTATTCGCTAATGAAGGAGACACCTATATTTCGTACATATTTTTGGCCATTTATGTGCTTATATTTGGATTGATTGTTGCGTTCTTTAAAAGAAAAGATACAAATAAGGGGGCATTTGTTCCAGCCTTATTCTTTATGATTGTTGTCACTGTTATTGAGTGGTTCCCTGCTCTGCGTGTAAATCAAGAGGACTGGTTATTGTTAATGCTGATTCCTTTGCAAGTATGTAACGCATATCAATTAATCATGTTGCCTAGATTCACCCAAACAAAAAAGAGTCAGCGCTAAGCTGCTCTTTTTTTACAGGTAAGGAAGTTTAACTTTTATGAGTTAGTTCCATATAGCATCGGCTGTCTATTGCTATCTGGCATATGCTATTTTATTTCACTTCAGAAGACTTTGTTTCAGCATTTGCAATAAGTTCATCGACTGTCACATTTTGAAGCCCTTTACTTCTAATTTCTTTAATAATTGTTGGTAATGCTTGAGCTGTTTGTTTTGCGGAGTCTGATGCATGTAGAAGAACGATGTCTCCACCTTTAATAGTAGATGTCGTATTTTTTATTATTTCTTCTACACCGGGATTTTGCCAATCGTCAGAGTCTACGCTGTAATGAACAACAGTCAACCCCTGTTGATCTGCAATTTTAAGTACATCTTTATTAAATCCTCCACTAGGTGGTCGGAGTAAAGTGATGTCCTTCATTCCTAACTGTGTAAAAACCTCCTTAGCCAGTGCAAGGTCTTTTCTAACTTCGTTCGGTTCTAAATCCCGATAATCTTCATAATTGTATCCCATGCTTCCAATTTGGTGACCATCTTCTTGGATCCGTTTTACAACATCTGGATGTCTTTCAGCCCAAGAAGCAGATAAAAAGAATGTAGCATTATTTATGTTCTGCTTTTTTAATGTGTCCAAAACAGTTGCTGCTTTTGCATCTCCCCAACTAATATCAAAAGTTAAAGCAATTTCTTTGTTCTTTGTTTCACCTCTATAAACTGCTTTTGGGCCTTCAGATGTTGAAAACACAGGATAGTTCAAAGTGTTCTCTACAAATAGGATACCTGCTGTAAAAAAAGCAGCTAGCATAATGAGTGCAAGTTGTTTAATTTTCTTCATATGAATGACATGAAATTGATTCATTACGATCCCCCTTAAAACAGCATACTCTTGAGACAAGTCTATGCTTGGACTTCAATTAAAATGATTAAAAATCCAAATAAATAGAAAGAATGTAAGGGGAGGTTTACAAAATGATTTATTACCTGTTGCATGAAAAAGAGAGAATTGAACTTGAAAGCATAATTAGTCGTGAGATTAAGGAAGTTCACCAACTTATAGGAACTATTGATAGTTCCGATTGGGTAAAAAGAAGAGCTCTTCAAGAAAGAATAAATGTTTTATTTAGTATCAAAAAAAAAATTGAAAATTAGGTTGACCTTAGAAATTAAAGGTGTTATATTAATAAACGTCGCTGTGGAGCGACTAGAGAAACTTCTTTAAAAAATAATAAAAAAAGAAGTTGACACGTGAATCACCAAGTGTTATATTAATAAGGTCGCTTCTGAGAGAGCGACAAACAAAATGATCTTTGAAAACTAAACAAAACCAAGCGTGCCAACGTTAATTTCGATTAACAAAAACGTACTATATAGTACAAATTTTTATGAGCTATATCAAACACTTNATTGGAGAGTTTGATCCTGGCTCAGGACGAACGCTGGCGGCGTGCCTAATACATGCAAGTCGAGCGAATCTGAGGGAGCTTGCTCCCAAAGATTAGCGGCGGACGGGTGAGTAACACGTGGGTAACCTGCCTGTAAGATTGGGATAACTCCGGGAAACCGGAGCT
>NZ_JAEK01000025.1 GCF_000518865.1 Bacillus sp. J37
CTTCGCTCCAGAATTAGAGTCATCATATGGAAGCAATGGAAGGTATCGAAGAAACGAATCAAATCGCTTATCCAATTAGGAATCCCTGAGGGAGAGGCGAAGGGATTAACCTTCTGTCGAAGAGGTTATCGATACATCGGTTTATCGAAAGTTGTTCAAAGAGCAATCTCAAACAAAAGACTAAAGCAGAGGGGTCTTCCCTCTGCTTTAGATCATTATCTAAAAGTACACACTGTAATATAAATTGAACCGCCGTATACGGAACCGTACGTACGGTGGTGTGAGAGGGGCGAAAATAATTAGATTATTTTCCCTCTACTCGATCTTTGCGGCATGAGAAAAATAAGCACCAGGAAGCTAACACCAAATAACGTAATAAATGTAACCAGCATTGATTGAAAAGGTAATAAGCTTGATACAATCGGACCAATACTTGCTCCAGTTAATAGGATAAATGAATAAAGAGAAATGGCAGTTGCTCTTCTTTCTGCAGCAGCTTCTCCTATAAACGTAATTAAAGATGGAATAAAAACAGCAATTGCAGAAACAAATATGATGGATATAGCTGTAATGATGACCAATTGTTTAACAAGCAACATAAATGCAAAGGAAAGAATCATAAACATTAAGCAAATGAGCATGATTCTTTGAGGTGTCATTTTTTTAAACCAGTGTCCACTAAACAAAGAAAGCGGCGTACCAATTAGTGCAATACTTCTACTAAAAAATAGCTCCTTTTCCTGTCCTGCATAATATTGGGCAAGCTCTTCGTAAAAAGAGACAAAGGACATGAGTGTTATAAAAGTCATGCAAAGTCCAATAATAACAGGTGCTTGAAAAAGTTTATTTTTAGA
The DNA here is from genome assembly GCF_000518865.1 of Bacillus sp. J37. Lineage (GTDB taxonomy): Bacteria > Bacillota > Bacilli > Bacillales > Bacillaceae > Metabacillus. Next base: position 855 of record NZ_JAEK01000025.1, read on the forward strand.
TGTGGAAAAGGGAGTCGGATGAGCAGGTTTGCTCCAATTTACTTTAGGAAGAAGATAAATAGCACAAATGGATAGAATCAAATATGACAGGCTGAAAAAGTAGAAAACAGCTCGCCAATTATACATGTGAACCAGAGTTGAGCTAATAAGCTGCCCAATGATACCTGCCATTAGAAAGCCTGTATTAATGACTGCGATCACAAATGTTCTCCGTTTTACAGGAAAAGCATCAAAGCAGTAAGCATAGGCAACCGGAGCAAAACTTCCTAATACAATTCCTTGAATCCCTCTTAAAATATAAAAGCTTTGTAAAGATAAAACCATTGTAAGACTAAATGTTAAAAGAAAAGAAGCAAACATACCAAAACATAGAACATATCTTTTTGAAAAAGCTCTCGAAACAGGTCCGAAGCTTAAAAGGCCAATGGCATAACAAAAGGTAAAGACGGTGCTGGAGAAAACAGCTTCTTCATATGTAGAGGACAGCCCTTCAGCCAGGTAAGAATACATAGGAATAAGAAAATATATATTACTTGCAACACAAACAGCAGCAAGCCAAAAATACAAACTAACTAACCGGCTTCTCACCAAAACCACCCCCTTCTGTCATCTTATGAACCACCAAATGGTTTGGTGTCCCTAAGACAAAAGTTGGCAAGCGGGAAAAATGGAATTTGCTTAAAAAGTAAAGTAAAATAGTAATAGACATTAGAACTTTAATAAAGGGATTTTAGTTTTATCAACAAGTAGAACTTTTATTCTAAAAGACATCTTCATAAAGATTTTTGCAGATAGTGGAATGGAGCGGAAGACACTCTACTCCTGCGGGAAGTGAGGAAAGGGTGAGACCCCACAGGCGAAGCCGAGGAGGCTCAGCTTCCTCCCCGGCGCATGGAGTGTCTGGAGCGCAATGGAACGAACTAGTTCTCACGTAAATGCATTTAATTCGAAAACAGCCAAAATCAATCACTACCACGCTATTTTAGTTGTGGTATTTATTTTTTCTAATAGAAAACATCCTAAAACGTTAGCGGGGTATTTAGCATGACGATTCAATTTATCCTTGGTCGCTCCGGGAGCGGAAAAACAGAAACAATATTGAACGAAATAAGAGACAGATTATTTGATGAACCAATAGGAAGACCGATTATTTATCTTGTTCCAGATCAAATGACATTTGGTGCGGAATACGAATTAATCCGCACACCAAACCTGGGTGGAATGATTAGAGCTCAAACCTTCAGCTTCAGTCGTTTGGCATGGAGAGTGTTGCAGGAAACAGGCGGAATGACGCGTCAGCATCTTTCAAGCACCGGAATCCAAATGCTATTACGAAAATTAGTAGAACAATATAAACAAGAATTTAAGGTGTTTTCAAAAGCCAGTGATAAAAATGGATTTATTGAGCAATTAGAGACAATGCTAATAGAGTTTAAACGGTATTGTTTATCACCGGAAGAGTTGGAGCAATATTTAGCAGGTGCGCAAACAGAGATAGATCAAAAATCATTAACAGATAAGCTCCACGACATGGCGATTCTCTATAAACAAATGGAAATTCAATTAAGTCAGCAGTATGTTGATTCTGAAGATTATTTAAGATTGCTTGCAGAAAAAGTAAAAGACTCACATTATTTACAATCAGCCGATGTTTATATTGATGGCTTTCATAGTTTTACACCACAAGAATATGAAGTGATAGGCTCATTAATCAAGCATGCAAAAAATGTGAAAATCGCCCTTACTGCGGACAAGCCGTATGAAGATTTTCTTCCACATGAATTGCATTTATTCCAAATGACGGGAAAAACCTATCATAAAATTCTCGAGTTGGCTAAAGAAGCAGGTAAACAAGTTGATGAACCTTTGCTTCTTAAAGAACAACATCGCTTTTATAAAAGCCCATCACTACAACATTTAGAAACATATTATGACATCAGACCAACACAAGTATTTGAAGACAGGACAAGCCTTACCATCTATCAAGCTGCAAACCGCCGCTCTGAGATTGAAGGAATTGCAAGAAACATTCAAGCACTTATGAGACAAGGTGAGTATCGTTACCGTGATATCGCTTTGCTTGTACGAAATTCAAATGAATACCGGGATGTGATTGAACAAGTTTTTCGTGATTATGAGGTGCCGTTCTTTATTGACCAAAAGCGATCGATGTTAAATCATCCATTAGTGGAACTTATTCGTTCTACTCTGGAGGTGATCAATGGTCATTGGCGATATGAGGCTGTGTTTCGGGCGGTGAAAACAGAAATGCTGTTTCCGTTAACAGAACAACTCGAGTCTCTTCGCGAAGATATGGATTTACTGGAAAACTATGTTTTATCCTATGGTATTCAAGGGTCAAAATGGACGAAAGATGAGCGTTGGCGTTACCGACGTTTTTATTCACTTGATGATGAATTTGTCGTGACAGATGAAGAAAAACAAATGGAAGACAAATTAAATCAGCTACGGGAACTGATTGTTCAACCGGTCCAATCCCTTCATAAAAGATTAAAACGAAGTAAAACCGGACGTTCTCTTGCGGAGGCGTTGTACTTGTATTTAGAAGAATTACAGATTCCTCAAAAGCTGGAAACACTTCGTCTGAAGGCGGAGGAAAACGAACGGTTGTTAGAAGCACGAGAGCATGATCAAGTATGGCAAGCGGTTGTGAATCTATTAGACGAGTTTGTTGAAATGATGGAAGAAGAGCAGGTTTCATTAAAGCTTTTTTCTGAAATGCTTGAAACAGGTTTAGAATCGATGAAATTCTCACTCGTTCCACCTGCCATTGATCAAGTATTAATTGCAGACTTGGAAAAATCAAGGTTCTTTCATGTGAAGTGTTCTTTTATTGTTGGAGCAAATGATGGTGTCATACCGGCAAGACCAAAGGAAGAAGGGATTTTAACAGAGGATGACAGAGAGTTCCTTCACTATCAAGGTGTAGAATTAGCCCCTACAGCGAGACAACAGCTTCTTGATGAAAACTTTGTTATTTATATGGGGTTAGCAAGCCCTTCTGAAAGGTTGTTTCTTTCTTATCCAATGGCAGATGAAGAAGGTAAGGCATTGCTTCCTTCGGTAATCATTAAGCGAATGCAGGAGATGTTTCCTCAAATTGAACAGAAAAGACTGATCAATGAGCCGGAACAGTTAACAACCGAAGACCAGTTATCTTTTATCATAAATCAGAATGTAACACTTTCCTATGTGACCTCACAGTTGCAATCATGGAAAAGAGGATATCCGATTCATCCTTTATGGTGGGATGCTTATAATTATTTTTTGAACTCAGAAACGAAGCAAATGACCAAAAGAGTGTTAAGCAGTTTATCCTATGAAAACAAATCAAAGCAGCTTAAACCGGCCATTAGCCGGGATCTGTACGGTGAGCATATTCAGGGCAGTGTGTCGCGAATGGAGAAATTTAATAGTTGTCCATTCTCCCATTTTGCCTCACACGGCTTAAAGCTTAGAGAAAGACAATTTTTCAAGCTGGAGGCACCTGACATAGGACAGATGTTCCACTCTGCTCTTAAGCTCATTTCCGATCGATTGCAGCAGTTAAAGCTTGATTGGAAGGAGCTTACAAAGGATCAGTGTGAGCGACTTTCGAATGATGCTGTTGAAAGATTGGCACCACGTTTACAAAAGGAAATTTTATTGAGCTCAAATCGTTATCACTATATTAAACGCAAGCTTCAAAAAATACTTGCTCGTGCGTCAACGATCTTAAGTGAGCACGCCAAAGCAAGCGGATTTGCACCGGTTGGATTAGAGCTGGGCTTTGGTCAAGGCGGAGAGCTGCCACCAATTCGTTTTACATTGCCAAACGGCTGCACGATGGAGGTTGCAGGGAGAATTGATCGTGTGGATAAAGCAACAGGTTCAAATGGTGTATTATTGCGAATTGTTGACTATAAATCAAGTGAAAAAAATGTTCAGCTTTCCGAAGTATATTACGGATTAGCACTGCAAATGCTCACATATTTAGACGTTATTATTTCAAATTCGCAATCTTGGCTTGGAGTGAAGGCGACTCCTGCAGGTGTGTTGTACTTCCATGTGCATGATCCGATGATTCAAGCATCAACTCTATTACCGGAAGAAAAGCTTGACGATGAAATTTTTAAAAAGTTTAAAATGAAGGGCCTCTTATTAGGTGATGAAGAAGCCGTTAAATTAATGGATAACACCTTAACGGAAGGAAGTACGTCAAATATAATCACGGCAGGCTTAAAAAAGGACGGAGGATTCCGTTCAACTTCTGCTATAGCGAGTGAAGATGAGTTTGAGCTGTTGCGTAACCATGTTCGTTCAACATTTAAGAAAATAGGCACCAATATTACCGATGGTGTGACCGATATTAGTCCATACAAGCTAAAAGATAAAATGCCATGTACGTATTGTGAATATAGATCGGTTTGTCAATTCGATGAATCGTTAGAGGAAAACAATTTCCGTATCTTAAAAAGTGAGAAAAATGATGAAGTGCTAAGAAAACTAAGAGAGGAGGCAGGGCGTCATGAGTGAACTAATTCCAAAACCGGAAAATAGCCAATGGACTGATGATCAATGGAAAGCAATTGTGGCTAGCGGACAGGATATTTTAGTTGCAGCTGCAGCTGGTTCAGGGAAAACAGCTGTCTTAGTTGAGCGAATTATCCGGAAGATTTTAAATCGGGAAAATCCTGTTGACGTAGATTCTCTTTTAGTCGTTACGTTCACAAATGCCTCCGCTGCTGAAATGCGGAGCCGTATTGGTGAAGCGCTCGAAAAGGCGCTAAAGGAGAATCCGTCATCTCTGCATTTACGAAGACAGCTTACATTGCTTAATAAGGCATCTATTTCAACATTACATTCATTTTGTTTACAGGTTGTCCGGAAGTACTATTATTTGATCAACATTGATCCAAGCTTCCGCATCGCCGATCAAACTGAGGGCCAGTTACTGATTGATGAGGTTCTTGATGAAATGTTTGAAGAGGAATATAGCCGAGAAGAGAATGAAGAGTTCTTTGATTTAGTTGATCGATATACTTCAGATCGAAGTGATATGGAACTCCAGTCATTAATACGGGAACTTTACTTTTTCTCCAGATCACATCCAAAACCATCTGTTTGGCTTGATCAGCTTACAGAGATGTACGATATTGATGAAAATGAAATGAATTCATTGCCGTTTATTACGTATCTTTTGCAGGATATTGACATGCAGCTAACAGGAGCTAAAGACCAGCTGTTACAAGCTATGGAACTCACAAAGCAGCCGGCAGGCCCGGCACCAAGAGCGGAAAATTTAGAGGATGATTTAAAACAGATTGCTGAGATTCTTGCACATAAGGATTCATGGGATTTGCTTGGAGAACAACTTAAAAAATTCAAAATGACTCGTGCAAAAATTGTGAAAGGTGATCAATATGATAAAAGCCTTACAGATCAAGTGACGGCATTACGAAATGCAGCCAAAAAACAAATCGAACAGCTTCGGGATGAACTTTTTACCCGTCCGCTGGCAGCATATATTCAAGACTTCAAACACTTAAAACCTGTAGTGAAAAAACTAGTTTCTCTTGTTCAACAGTTTGCAGACCGTTATGAAGGCATGAAAAAGGAAAAAGGCATTGTTGATTTTGCTGATCTGGAGCATTACTGCCTGCAAATTCTTCAAACAGAAGAAGGGCGACCAAGTGAGGCGGCTCTTTATTATAAACAACAGTTTGTCGAAGTGTTAGTTGATGAATATCAAGATACGAATCTTGTACAGGAATCGATTTTGAAATATGTCACAAAAGAAGAAGAAGCTAATGGAAATCTTTTTATGGTAGGAGATGTAAAACAATCAATCTATCGTTTCCGATTGGCGGAGCCTTTTCTATTTTTAAGTAAGTATAAACGATTTACACAAGTGCCGGAAAACAGTGGAATGCGAATTGATTTATCAAAGAACTTCCGAAGCCGTTCAGAAGTGCTTGATGGAACAAACTATTTATTTAAGCAGATAATGGGTGAGAAGGTAGGAGAGATCGTATATGATCATGATGCAGAATTAAAGCTCGGAGCTGACTATCCGGAGAACAGGCTGATGAGTACTGAACTCCTACTCATTGAACGTGGTGGTGAAGAAACCGGTTCTGAAAAGGAAGAAGCAGATGCTGAAGGTGTTTTTGATGAGCAAGAGCTGGAAACTGTTCAACTTGAAGCAAGATTAATGGCTAAAAAGATTAAAACATTAATAGATGAACAGTTTCAAATTTATGATCGGGGAATCGGCGGAACACGAAATATCACATATCGTGATGTGGTGATTCTCCTTCGTTCTATGCCATGGGCTCCGCAAATAATGGAGGAGTTCAAACAGGCTGGAATACCCGTCTACGCAAATCTGTCAAATGGATATTTTGAAGCAACAGAAGTAGCCATTATGCTTTCTGTCCTAAAAATTATCGATAACCCATTTCAGGATATTCCGTTAGCTTCAGCGTTACGCTCACCTGTTGTCGGACTAAGTGAAAATGAATTAGCATTAATTCGAACCTATGATCGAAAAGGCACGTTTTATGATGCTGTGAAAGCATTTATTGTAACTGGAGAACAGGACCACCAAGAATTATTTCATAAATTAAACCCATTTATTGACTTGTTACAAGGATGGCGTGACTTAGCGAGGAAAGGTTCTGTTTCTGATTTAATTTGGCAGCTTTACCGTGATACAAAGTTTTTTGATTTTGTCGGCGGAATGCCTGGAGGTAAGCAGCGTCAAGCAAACCTCCGTGCACTATATGATCGGGCACGACAATATGAAGCAACATCTTTTAGAGGTTTGTTCCGCTTTTTACGTTTTATTGAAAGAATGCAGGATCGCGGGGATGATTTAGGGGCAGCTCGTGCTCTTGGTGAGCAGGAGGATGTTGTCAGATTAATGACTATCCATAGTAGTAAAGGATTGGAGTTTCCGGTTGTATTTGTTGCAGGTCTTTCCAAGCAATTTAATATGATGGATTTAAATAAAAAATATTTGCTTGATAAAGAGCTGGGATTCGGCACAAAGTTGATCAATCCTAAGTTGCGTGTTAGTTACCCAACATTACCATATATTGCACTAAAGAAAAAAATGAGAATGGAGCTTCTTGCAGAGGAAATGCGTGTCCTCTATGTCGCCCTTACTCGTGCAAAAGAAAAGCTCTACTTGTTAGGGACGTTAAAGGACCCTGATAAAACAATGACAAATTGGAGAAATCATCTTTCACATACAGAATGGCTGCTACCTGACTTTGAACGTGCAAAAGCAAAAAGCTATTTGGATTGGATTGGCCCGGCGTTAATTCGTCATAAAGATTGTATTGTACTAAGTGATGGACAGATTTGTTTTAATGACGACATTACAGGACATCCATCAAGATGGATCATCGAAAATGTAAAAGGGGAAGAGCTGAAAGAAACATTTAAAGCCGAGCAGGAATTAAATTATGATCTTCTGACTTCTATTCAAGAAGGTGAAACTGTATCAATAGAAAGTGAATTGAAGGAAGCCGTTCAACATCAGCTTTCATGGTTTTATCCTTATAAGCAGGCAACAGTGAGCAGATCAAAGCAATCGGTGACAGAATTAAAAAGACAGCGTGAAGTTCAAGACGAATATAGTGATCAGCAGCTGATAAAGAAGACGGATGCACAATCACTTCTTTTTAATCGACCTAGTTTTATGCAAACAAAGTCCATTACTCCGGCGGAGAGAGGAACAGCAATGCATGCTGTCATGCAGCATATCGAACTCCAAGGAGAAATAACAGAAAAAACCATCACACAAAAGATAGAAGAGCTTGTTCAAAGGGAAATTCTTACTCCTGAGCTGGCCAAAGTGATTGATGTGAATCAAATTATCGCTTTTTTCTCTTCAGATCTTGGTCAAAGAATGGTACATGCGAGACATGTTTATCGTGAGGTTCCATTTAGTTACGCATTAGACGCGGATCAACTTTATAAAGATATGAAAGATGAACCAATCTTAATACAAGGTGTTATTGACTGTTTATTTGAGGACGAGCAAGGGACAGTTTTGCTAGATTATAAGACAGATACAATCAAAGGACGCTTTAATCAGGACAGAATAGCTGTTGAAGAAATACTAAAGGACCGCTATCGTATACAGATAGATTTATATACAAAGGCAGTGGAAGATATACTGCACCGCCCTCTTCAGGAAAAGTACTTATTTTTCTTTGATGGTGGTTATTTGATCAACATGTAGAAAAAGTTCATTGAAAAACATAAGTGCAATCGGTCTAATGCCGATTGCTCTTGCTATTCAAGTGGAAAACAGACCAGAAAGGAATGTTTACAAATGCGTTTATTGCATACGGCAGATTGGCATCTGGGCAGAGCTCTTGAAGGAAGAAGCCGGCTGGCAGAACAGGCACAATTTATTGACGAGCTTGTCAGAATAGTCGAGGAAGAAAAGGTTGATGCCATTTTAATGGCCGGAGATGCCTTTGATACAGTGAACCCGCCTGCTGCGGCAGAACAATTATTCTATGATGGACTATCCAGATTATCGGACAACGGCAAACGTCCCATTGTTGTCATTGCAGGAAACCATGATAATCCGGATCGATTATCTGCTGCATCTCCATTGGCTGGTAATCATTCCATTCATTTAATAGGATATCCGAAGACAGAGGTTATTAAGGTAGATATACCTGCAGTCAACCAACAAATGATGGTTGCGGCACTCGCTTATCCTTCTGAAGCTCGCCTTGAGCAAGTGTTATCACAGGAACACGATGAAGTTCTCCTTCGAAATAAATATGATGAACGAATACGTGATTTATTTTCAATCATGAGTAAGCAATTTCAGCAAGATACAGTCAATATTGCCATGAGTCATATTCATGTAGCAGGTGGAAGCTCTTCTGATTCAGAGCGGCCAATCGAAGTAGGCGGGGCATATACTGTTGCGGCAACAAGTATGCCCAAAGACGCTCAATATGTAGCATTAGGTCACTTGCATCGCCCGCAAAATATGAAGCGTGCAAGTACGTTGACAAGATATTCTGGTTCTCCGCTTGCATATAGTTTTTCGGAAATCGGCTATACCAAATCGGTTACAATTCTTGATGCTGAACCAAATCAACCGGTTGTCATGAAAGAAATTCCGTTATCATCCGGAAAGCCGTTAGTGAAATGGAAGGCGACCGATGGAATTAGTCAGGTTCATCAATGGCTAGATGAAGGAAGAGATTCAAACGCTTGGATTGATTTAGAAATCCACTTAACAAGCACATTATCTATTGAAGAAATCCATCGATTACGCAAATGGCATCCAGGTTTTATCCATATTCGTCCTGTTTTCCAAGCAGAACAGGAAGTAGCAGCAACAAGAGAAGCAAATCTGCCGATTGATCAATTGTTTACACAATTTTATGAAAAACAAACAGGTGGAGCCAAACCTGAAGATGAGCTTATTAAACTGTTTTTGGAACTGGTCAATCAGGATGAGGTGCAAGAGGAAGGTGATGAAGCATGAAGCCTATTTCATTAAGTGTTGCTGGTCTGCATAGTTTTCGTGAAAAGCAGACCATTCAATTTGATTCTCTTTGCGATGGAGGGATTTTCGGAATTTTTGGTCCAACTGGAAGCGGAAAATCATCCATTTTAGATGCGATGACACTTGCTTTATATGGAAAAGTGGAGCGGGCGATGAACAATACACATGGCATCCTTAATCATGCGGAAGATCAGCTATCGGTTTCCTTCATCTTTGAACTTGAAAATGCTTCAGCAAAGAAAAGGTATATCGTTGAACGTGTGTTTAAACGAACAGATGATATTAGAGTGAAAACTGCTATATGCCGATTAATTGAAGAGGATGAAGAACATATTGTTCTGGCTGACAAGGCGGTGGATGTAAATGAAAAAATCTATGGATTGCTCGGGCTGACAATTGATGATTTTACTCGTGCCGTTGTGTTGCCGCAAGGAAAATTTGCTGAATTTTTATCTTTAAAAGGGGCAGAAAGAAGGCAAATGCTTCAGCGTTTATTCCATCTAGAGCAATATGGTGATCAATTGCTGAAAAAGTTAAAAAAACGCTTAGCTTCAACCCGTATTGAACGAAATGAACTGGAAGCAGAAAAAACAGGGTTAGGTGATGCGTCAGTCGAGGCAGTTGAAGAAGCGAAAAATCATGTGAATGAAGCAAAAATCTTGTTAGAAAAGCGTCAAAAAGAGCTAGAAAGTGTCACAAAAGACTTTGAGCAAAAACAAACTCATTGGAATTTGCAGTTGGAAAAGGCTGAAATTGAAAAAGAAATGATGTCTGTAAAAAAAGCAGAAGAACAAATTGCCGCTTTAGAAAAACAATTGAAGTCTGCAGAGGAAGCAGAGGCTTTAAGACCGTATGCCGAAGCCCTTCAGGCTAGGAAAAAGGAAAAAAATGAAGAAGAAATCAACTTGATTACTGCTAAAAAAAGCTATGAAAAAATGAAAGAAAAGTACGAAATAACAAGTCGGGAGTATGAGGAAATTCGGGCGGAAAAAGCGGAACAGGAACCGTTGCTTGTAACAAAGCGTGAGAAGCTATTACAGTTGCAAAAGGTTGAAGAGGAGCTTGAACAGGAGCGAAAGCTGCTTCAAGAAGCAGAAAAAGAGTACGTTAACCTCCAAAAACAGCGGGAACATCATCAGTCATTATTAGTAAAGACTCAACAGTTAGTAGAAAAAGCTGTTAATAAACAACAAGTATTAAAAGATGAGCTGCAAAACAATGTGGTGACGACAAAGGATCGTGATCAAGCACGTGGTGCGATAGATGCGAAACAACATGTACTTAGAAGTAAGCAGCAATATGTTGAAACAGCTGAATTACTAAATAGAAAAACAAAAGCTATTCAGACCGAAAAGGAGAAAGAAGGTTTAACAACCGAGCAATTACAAAGAAATAAACAACAGTTAATAACACATTTTCGTGAGTTAAATAAGCTTTATTATTATGTAGCTGAGCGGGAAAATGAATATAAGCAGACAGTTTCAATCGCTAAAAATAGAGTGGAAAAAGCGGTTAAGGAAGAAGAAAAGGCGAAAAGCAAAAAACTTGCATATGAATTAGTTAAGAATTTAAAAGAAGGTGAGCCTTGTCCGGTTTGTGGGTCTTGTCATCATCCTAGTCCTGTTCATGCTGAACCAGATCATGACAAGCTGGAAAGTTTGTCAGAATCAATGAAGCAACAGCTTGAACAGCTGCAAATGTTAGGGCATGAGCCACAATCTTTAAAGGTGAAGGCGGAAGGTTTATCAGAGCAGCTTGTTTCAGAATTTGAATTTTTGCAAGCAGTGAAACAAACAGAAGATATTCAAGTAAACGAAATACTCCAAAATGCTCAGGATGTATCAATTGAACAAATGTCTCACCTTCTTCAAACTGAATTCAAACGACTAATCCAGGATTATTTACAAGTAAGAGATGCTATAGAGAAACTGGTAAAACAGTACCGCGAATGCCAGAAGGAGGAAATAAGAAGGAAAGACAGTATCTCCTCAGCGGTTTTGGATGCTAAAGAGTGGGAAGATAAGGTGAATTCATACAAGGAAAGCTATGAACAAAGCTTGTCTTATTATAATGAGAAATTCGCAGTGATCCCTTTTGAAGAGGTTGAAAAGAGACAACAAGAAATTTCGGAAAAAGATGCTGCCAATGAACTCCTAACAGAAAGAATTCAAAAAAGTTTCTCTTTTATTGAAGAACAACAAGCATTAGTGAAAGAACAAGAACAGGTGAATCAACAACTAACAGAGCAGCAAATTGCATTAAATGCAACGTTGCAAAATCGTCGTTCATCCGTCAAGAATAAGGAAGAAAGGCTAAATGGAATAACAATTGAGATGACCATTGCTGCACAAATCCAGGAAACTGAATCACAAATTAAGAATTTGATAGAGAAAGAAAATAACCTATATGAATTATGGCAAAAAGAGTCAAACGAGCTTCATACACTGCAAAGTGAACAAACAGCACATGAAAAATCATTAAACCAAGCAGCCAGACAAGTTGAAGAGTCTGAGAAAGCCTGGGAACAAGCCAAACATAACACAGACTTTTTAACGATTGAAGAAACACTGGCTTCTCTATTATCTTCTGATGAGAGACAACAAATGAAACTGAAAATAGAAGCTTTTAAGGATAAAATGAAACAACTTAACACAGACTTAAACCGAATCAAAGAGAAATTAGAAGGAAAAGCGGTCACACCAGAGCAATGGGATCATATCCAAATGATAAGACATGAGATGAAGCTGCAAACAGACGAAGCTGTTGCAAATAAAGGAGCAGCAATAAATGCATTAGAAGTGCTGCTTGATAAACATGAACGCTTTACTGCTATTGAAAATAAGCAAAAAGAACTTGATGACATGCTGCAAAAACTTGAAAAGCTTCAATCCGTATTTAAAGGAAATAGCTTTGTAGAGTATGTGGCAGAAGAACAACTGCAGCAAGTCAGTCGAGATGCTTCTGAACGTTTATCTCTGTTAACACGTGGCCGCTATGCAATCGAAGTGGATTCTCAAGGTGGCTTCATCATGAGAGATGACGCAAATGGCGGAGTCAGACGCCCTGTTTCAACACTGTCCGGTGGGGAAACCTTCCTCACATCTTTAGCTCTTGCGTTATCATTATCAACTCAAATTCAATTAAGGGGAGAATACCCGCTTCAATTTTTCTTCTTGGATGAAGGATTTGGTACACTTGATGTTGAGTTACTTGATACCGTGATTTCAGCACTGGAAAAGCTTCAAGCACAAAACCTGTCAGTTGGAGTAATAAGTCATGTCCAGGAATTAAGGGCCAGATTACCAAGAAAACTAATTGTCGAACCGGCCGAACCTTCCGGAAAAGGAACTTCTGTTTATGTAGAATCTCTCTAATGCTAAAAGGATTGAAACAGATATGGGGAAGAAAAGGGAATTCGGTACATGTGAATTATGTGAAAGAGAAGAGGTTGAAACAACCATTCACCATTTAACACCTAAAGAAATGGGTGGAACCTTTTTACCGACAGCCAAGCTCTGCATAGCCTGCCATAAACAAATTCATGCACTCTATACGAACGAGGAATTAGCAGCGAGGCTTTCAACAATCCAAGAGTTAAAACAAGATGAAAAACTCAAAAGCTTCATTAAATGGATTCGTAAGCAACCATCAACAAAGTTGGTTCAAACGAGAAAATCAAATGAACGGAAACAAAAAAGGCGTTAAAAATGGTCAAGCATACTGCATGGCCATTTTTTACTGTTTTAAATCTTGATAAAAGGAAGATGCTATAACAACATCCTCCTCTTTTAACATTCTGTTTAATTATTAGCAACCATGTTTTGATCAGCTACATCAGGATCAATTAAATTAGTAGCACTTATTCCATTATTAATAATATGGAAATCACCTGTGCTTCCCCCGCCAGACCCTGAGGCAGACTTTGACTGGCTTTTTGGAGCAAGATAGAACGTGTCACCAAAATTAACTACTCCTCCACCTACATGATTAATCTTAATCGGACCGACAATTGCTGGCATATAAAACACCCTTTATAGTTTACTACTACATTACAATATGCTGGGTATATTAAATATGTTCTGACTACACTGAAACATCTACCGGGCCTTTCTTTATCCGTTTTCACCCTTTAATTGTCGGATATGTTTCACTCTGGCTTCAGCTATAATATCTTTTGTAGATCCAATGTGAAAAACAGCAGAACTTGAAAGAGCTGCAATATTAACAAAAGAAACATTGATCATTGGTTTTTCATGGAAAAAATTCGTTGTTATTGCTTCATAGATAATCGGTTGAGGAATTTCTTCCTGAAAGGCTTGAAACATAGAGGTATCTCCTTCATAGTCGAAAAACCTTTCCTCCTCACGCTGTACGGCCAGGACATTTGTTGTAGGCTTTATCTGAAAAGAATCACCAATCTGAAAAACAGAACTTAGCCCGACAGAATTTACATAAGCGGATGAAACATTTGACTGCCGATTAATCATTGTGGAGCCAACGGTACAAGCGGACCGATAATTAGAGATTCAGGAGGCGTATCAAAGACAGATGATAGCGAAATGGTTTGTGTATCTCCAATAAGGAAAACCGATGAACTCGCTACCCCGACGATACGGATGTTTCCAACCTCTATATTCCGATTCACAACTGTAAAATTCATAAGAAAAGTCACTCCTTTATCCCATTCTTAACGGGCAATAAGACTCCGACTTCAAGGTTCGAGAGAAACCTAGAAGATAAGTGGAAGATAACTGCCCGTAATAAAGATCCGACGAATGATTGACGTCCGAGTCAGGCGAAGCCACAGGATATGGCGTTTTGGGCGTGATAAGTTTCGCTAACCACCACCAGTGGGGGATGAAGAAAAACCCCACTGATGGTAGTCTCACTTTACTGAACAGAATCTTTAGGCAAGTGCTGTAAAAAATGATTTATGGAATTCTCAACATCCTTTTTCACTAAAGCGAAAATTTCCTGTTTCTTTGTTTCAAGAGAGTCCTGATTCGTTAATGGCTGGAGATTTAAGTAATATTGAATTCGACTATCAATTTGTTTTCGAATATCTGCGATAATATGCTGACGATGAGGTTCATCAAGCTTTAAATCATATTGTTTCTCTGCATGATGAATATATTGGACACAATCATGACTTAAAAAATGATGAATATCATGTGAGCATTTTTTTAACAATTGATCACGAAGCTGTTGTTGGCCTCCATTTACATTCATTCCGTTTTGTTGAACCTCAAAGTTATCGATTTGATCAGGATCGGTTGGATTTAGTCCAATATTTAACACACCATCAAGTTGTTCTACTTTTAATTGATCAAATTTATATTCAATTCTTTCAATATTGGTGACAGGTTGATTTTTTAATTTTTCAATGTCAGTGCGAAGACCTGTTATTTGTTTGGTAAGTTGTTGAATCATTTTGTCTTGCTGCTGAACATAATGATGCATTTGCTGTAAATAATTCATCATATCGTTATAGTTCAAAGTCATTCACCCACCTTTGTTTCTCGCTCAACAGTTGTTACACATAGTGTATGCACACAATGAAAAATGGGTGAATGCCTAGAACATTTATGATGCGGTAGTAGGCGAGGTTAATGGAACAACAAGACCATCTGTGGAAGGTGATTGAACACCTGTTGGCGTTGCTGTTTCAATTTGAGGTGCCGGTTGATAAAAGCCGCCGGTATTATACAAATTTGATAAAGGCTTAATCATGCCTGCACTCCCTATCTGCAATACCGAAGAGTTACTAACTGCATCTACTCGGAGGTAATTAATACAAATAGATTGATTAATATAAAAATTCATCATTACACTTCCTTTGTGTTGAAGGCTATGATATGGGTTAAAAGTTCCCGGTGATTGGCTGGTCAACAACATCATTATCGTACGTATTAGTTACTGAGTTTTGATTGTATATGTTCAATCCATCACCTGTATTAAATGAACCTGCACCTGCAAATGTTTTAACCTCACTATGAGGAGAAATGGTAATAACATCTCCAACATGCACGATGCTGCTTGTTCCTACACTATTTACCTTAAAAGCTCCTACAATAGCTGGCATTTTTAACATCCTTTGGCATGAAAATGAAAAACAAGAGTAAACATTTGTGACAATTACCTAGTTTTAGAATATGAAGCATGTGGAAATGGTGTGAACAATGGGGAGAAAAATAAGTGTTGAAAAGATCGTTATTGATCATGATAAATTGGAAGGGAAACATGGGACTTTATTTGTTAAACATTTCGTGAACTCCCTTTTAATGTTTCTTTGTTAAGTCCTTTTATTTCTTGTAAAAGCAATAAGTCTAACTCTTGACTGCATTGAATCGTTTTAGTTGAATTAATTCCATGATGTAGAGCTGTTTTGATTAATTGTTGTCTCTTACGTTCAATTTCATTCACTGGCATATATGGTATTCTCCATTTCGCAAATTTCTATGAGTATTGGACAAGAATATTATACAATGTTTACATGATGAAAAGCATATATTTGATAAAATTTCCTAAAATTATACAAAAATTTACAAAAGGAAATCCTCTTCTTTATAGCGAATATAGAACATAACTAGATCTGAACATAAAAGGAAAAAGGAAAGGTAAAACTAAAAAGCTTTGTTATAGCACGAACAAATGAGGGAGGAAAAACAGTGAAATTTGTGACAGCTATTATACATAATGAGCCGTTTGTTGGTTTATTACATGAAGAAAAAATAATCGACATACATAAAGCGGAACAGGTAATCTTTGAAATGAATTCTTTTCCAAAAACATTAGTCGAATGTGTTGCATTAGGTGATAAATTTATTCAAAATGTTAAGCAAATCGTCGATAAGTTGAAGGATGCAGACAGAGTGGAAAGCTATGTATTTGCGATATCTGATGTGACTATTTTAGCGCCCATACCGAGGCCGGCAAAAAACATATTCTGTGTAGGAAAGAATTATCGGGAGCATGCGATTGAAATGGGAACGGAAGAAGATATACCAAAGCATGTAATGCTTTTTTCAAAAGCACCGACGACCGTCATCGGTCATGAACAAGAAATTGATCCACATTCCCATATCACAACTGAATTGGATTACGAGGGTGAATTAGCGATTGTAATAGGCAAAAAGGGAAAGCGTATTGGCGAGGCTGAAGCAATGGACTATGTATTTGGCTATACGATTGTTAATGATATTACAGCGCGAAATTTACAGACACAGCATAAGCAATTTCTATTGGGCAAAAGCTTAGACACATCTTGTCCAATTGGTCCGTACTTAATTCATAAATCTGCGATCTCAGACCCATATGATCTTACCATAAAAACAAAAGTGAATGATGAAATAAGACAAGATGGCCATACAAAGGATATGATTTTTTCAATTGAGCATATCATTTCAACAATTTCACAGGGAACAACATTAGAACCGGGAGATATCATCGCAACAGGAACTCCTGCTGGTGTAGGAAAAGGATTTAAGCCGCCTAAATTCCTACAACCGGGTGATGTGATAGAAATTGAGATTGGGGGAATCGGAACATTACGAAATAAGGTGTCAAGGTAAGGAAATGGAAGGAGTCTGTCTTTGGATTTGACTTCTTTTTTACTTTAAGGTCCTAATATTCACAGGAAGTTCATTCTTTTCATGTTAATTTTTTAATATTTGCAGTAAATCATGCTAAAATAGGTTTGTCTGTGATCAGTTTAAGGAGGAAAAAATATGACACATGCACACATAACAACCTGGGTTGTGGCGATTATTTTATTCTTTGTCGCACACTCGCTGTATAAGTCTGGAAAAGAAAAGCCGTCTAAAATTGTACATATGGTTCTAAGATTATTTTACATTTTAATTATTGTGACAGGTGGTTTGCTTGTATCAGCTATTTATAAGATAGATGGCGAATACATTGCGAAAATGATCTTGGGTGTGTGGACCATTGGAGCAATGGAAATGGTATTAGTCCGCTTGAAAAAAGGGAAGCCAACAAGAGTATTTTGGATTCAATTTGTGATTGTTGTGATCCTTACGATTTTATTAGGAATGCGTCTACCTTTAGGAATCTGGAGCTTTTCGTAAAACAAAAAATGCCTTCTCTTAAGAGTAGGCATTTTTTTGTTCACAGGTAAGATAGTATAGAACTTCGTAATTAGTTTTAGTGTCTAGCTCCGAAGCACAGGACGTGCAAGTGCAGTCGTGGAGATTGACGTCGCGTAGTTAGACTGCCAGCGCCTATCGCCGTACAAACATCAGATTATCTCCCTACGATAAGTCAACATCGGTTTGCTTCGCTTACCGTGTTTCCTAAATCTTTAGTCGACGCTCCTCCAGTTTGTACGGCGATGACCAAGGCTCTTGCGCATTTCTAATAAAACTTACTGCAAACCAATCTTCTCTCTCCAAGGCTTGTTGTCATTTCCAGCCGGTCTGAGGAATGAACCCCTCTTTCAAAGTGATGTTGAATTCCGAGTATGCATTCTTCATTGTCCAGCTGATAAAAAGATACTCCTTTTTTATGAACGCGATTTTCAAGAAATAATAATTGGTTATATGAATAAATACAGTCATAAGGTGAGAAGCCAAGTGAATTAATTTGCTTTATTAACCGGACAAATGTCTCATCTTGTAGTTCCTTCAGCATTTCATCCAGTGCAATCTGTAGTTTTTTTCGTACGCGAACAGTATCACCATCATTGACTGAATAAGTCCCCGTATTTGTTTTAATCTTCCCCAAACCTATCCATACCCCGGTTTTCCACCCTGTAGATTGCAAAATTTCTATATGCGAATTGTGAATCTCATCTAATAAAAGAAGCTCATCATTCATATCATCATAAATGACGTACTGATCATTCGCTACTTCGATCAGTCCGGTTAAATACGAACGTTTTTGGTTTAATAGCAGATCTGTCCGTTTTAATGGAAACATGATATTTACCTCCAAATCATTCTGACACGAGTATTGTAGTAGATTTTGTGTTGTTACTCGTTTTAGACAAAAGTGAGTAAGTTTATGCATGGATATTTTGATTAGGACAATTCAACATTGTTATGTCATGGGCATAGACTAGGTACACCTGTTGGAGTAATTGGCGTGAGAATATATAACATGGATTGTAAATAGATGAGGGAGATGATAGGTAAATGTGTGGAATCACTGGGTGGGTAAACTTTAAGGGACATATAAGCACGGAAAGAGAAACCATTAAGAAGATGGCAGAAACTTTATCTAAAAGGGGACCAGACGATACAAATATTTGGGGAGAAAACCATGTGCTGTTCGGCCATAAGCGTTTAGTCGTTGTTGATCCGGCTGGTGGTATCCAGCCAATGACAAGAACAAAGAATGACCACACTTATACCATTTGCTATAATGGAGAGCTTTATAATACAGAAGATATTCGGAGAGAACTTCTTGCAAAGGGGTACACATTTAAAGGACATTCCGATACAGAGGTGCTCCTCCAATCATATATAGAATGGGAAGAAGAATGTGTCCACCGATTAAATGGGATTTTTGCTTTTGCAGTTTGGGATACATCAAAGGAAAAACTTTTTATTGGAAGAGATCGCTTAGGGGTAAAACCTTTATTTTATAAGGAAGAGAATGGCTCACTTCTTTTTGGCTCAGAGCTTAAAGCGATTCTGGCACATCCATCGGTTTCGGCGAAATTAGATAAAACAGGTTTATCCGAAATATTTGGTGTCGGACCGGCTCGTACACCTGGTGTTGGTGTATTTAAAGGCATTGATGAGCTCCGTCCGGCTCATGCATTAGTATATACGAAAAACGGCTTGAAAAAATGGCGCTATTGGGATGTTGAAAGCAAACCACATGAAGATTCTGTAGAAGATACATCAGAAAAGGTACGCTCTTTATTTACGGATGCAGTAACAAGACAACTGGTCTCAGATGTTCCACTTTGTACATTCCTTTCAGGCGGGGTAGATTCCAGTGCCATTACAGCAATTGCTGCCGAACATTACAGAAAAGAAGGGAAGGGGCAGCTTCATACGTATTCAATCGATTACGAGGATAATGAGAAGTTTTTTAAGGCTAATGAGTTTCAGCCGAACTCGGATGGCCCATGGATTCAAAAAATGAGTGACGAATTCAATACTGTTCACCATCGCTGTGTAATTACTCAACAAGAGTTAGTGGACCATCTCATTGAAGCTACATCTGTACGTGACCTTCCGGGTATGGCTGATGTTGATTCATCATTGCTTTGGTTTTGCCGTGAAATAAAAAATGACTTTGTTGTAGGTCTATCAGGTGAATGTGCAGATGAAATTTTTGGGGGATATCCATGGTTTCACCGACCTGAAGATTTAGCCAGCTCCGGCTTTCCCTGGATGCGTTCAACAGATGAAAGAATGTCATTATTAAAACCTGAATGGCAAAATAAATTACAATTACATGAATATGTTCAGGCTCGACATCAGGAAACGTTGAAAGAAACACCATTGCTTGAAGGTGAATCAGAAATTGAAACAAAAAGACGACAACTCTTTTATTTAAATATACATTGGTTTATGACAAATTTATTGGATCGAAAAGATCGAATGAGTATGGGGGCAAGCTTGGAGGTTCGTGTTCCATTTGCTGATCATCGTCTTGTTGAATATGTATGGAATATTCCTTGGGACATGAAAATGTATGGTGACCGTGAAAAAGGCATTCTTCGAAAAGCATTAGAAGGAATTTTGCCAAATGAGGTCCTCTATCGGAAGAAAAGTCCTTATCCAAAAACACATAACCCTGAGTATACGAGATTAGTGAAAAATTGGCTGCTATCCCTTGTGGATGGGAAGGATTCCATATTGCATGAACTTCTCAACAAGCAAAAGCTCAACGATATAATTGAAACAGAGGGGAAGGCATTCCAGGTTCCATGGTTCGGTCAATTAATGTCAGGTCCACAGCTTCTAGCCCATTTGGCGCAAATCCATGTCTGGTTTGACAACTATTCAATTGATATTGATGAAAGATAAGAGATTACGAGAAAAATAGATGGAAAAAGGTCAGACCCTTGGATCACACATAAAGTGTGAGATCGAGGGTCTGGCCTTTATTACTGGGTATAAGTATTGAAATTGCTTACGACACAATGGCTTCTTGAGCAAATCGTTTTCCCTGCCATGCCTTTGATTTCCAGCGGTAATACATAATGATTCCTCTTACCCATTCGTCAGTTATAAAGGCAATCCATACTCCGATAAGACCAAGGTCAAAATGAATGCCCAGCACATAGGCGATTGGAACACTAACACCCCACATCGAGAGAATTCCTATATAGGTAGGGAATCGAATATCTCCCGCTGCTCTTAAAGATCCGATAATAATCATATTAAAGGCTCTTCCAGGTTCAAGTAAGATGGTGAGCAATATTAAAGTCCCGCCAATTTCCAAAATTCTTTCATTTGATGTAAAGATGCCAAGCAATTGATCTGAGAATAAAGTAAAGACGATCGCCATCAGCGTGGAAATGACGATCCCATAATGCAGGCTCTGTAAGCATCTTTTGTATGCACGATCGTATTCATTTGCTCCCACCATATAGCCGATTAAAATTTGTGTCCCCTGACTTACAGCTGAACTGAATAATAAAATGAGCATCATAAGATTTTGGGCATATACTTTTGTTGTTAATGCCTCTGTTCCAATCATGGTGATGAAGAAGGTAATCACCATTTGTGATGTATTATATGACAATTGTTCACCGGCAGTCGGGATACCGATATGAAGGAGCTTTTTAATATGATGTGCCGGCAACTTGAACAAGTCTTTTAGATTGAGAGTAAAGTGAACACGTTGCTTTAAAATATAAAGGATAACGAGTAACCCAATAAAACGGGACACAACTGTTGAGATTGCAACACCTTGAACACCTAACACTGGAATACCAAATGGTCCAAAAATAAATAAATAGTTTCCGATCACGTTAATCAAATTCATCCCGATCGTTAGGTACATAGAATCCTTCGTGTATCCATGGCTTTTAAGAATGGCACCAGCGGTCATAATTAAAGCTTGAAGAAAAGAAAATCCTCCAACAACCTGTAAATAAAAAGTTGCTTCAGGCATTAGCTCTTGTGGCAAATTCATCAATTGCAGGATATCCTCACTTGCAATGACGATCACAACACTAATGAGGATACTAAATAAAAGATTTGCAGAGAGAGATACAGATGATATCTCTTTCGCATTTTTGTACTGATTTCCACCTATATATTGAGCAACAAGAATGGTTGTTCCTGTCGCAATAAACCCAAACATCACGATTAAGAGAAATAAGATTTGATTGGAAACACCGACAGCTGCTACAGAATTATCAGAATATTGACTGAGCATCAATGTATCAGCATTCCCCATTAACATATGAAGCATGATTTCAATAAAGATGGGCCAGGTTAATGCAAATAATGTCATTTTACGATCTTGTCTTAAAGTAGACATTTTCATCTACCTCCTTTACTGCATGTCGATAATACTTAATAAGTTTACATAGATTGCAGTATAATAGAAAGAGAAGATTACGATATAATTTGGAGAAATACGACTTAGAGGATGATGCAGCTTGTCACATATACAGTTTCAGGTACCGGCTTTTCCGACCTTGATTAAAGGAGGATATGCTGTTTTTGAAAAGGGTAAAAAACATTTTCATCGTACATTTACGGTGCTTGACTTGATTTACGTAAAATCAGGGGAATTATATCTAACAGAAGATCGTATTCCTTACTCAATTGGCAAGGGCCAATATATTATTTTACTTCCAGGGTTTGAACATTTCGGTCATAAAGGCTGTCAGGTGAAATCTGAATATTATTGGTTTCATTTTATGATTCCTACAAACTATGAAATTGTAGAAGAGGGGATTACAAATTGGGCTGATATTCATGAATCAGAAGGAGACTATGAACACCCTCCTTCTTACAGACTGTCTATTCCTTGTTATGGGGAAATAGAGAATACAAGCTTTGTAGAATCCATTTTTCACCAAATATTACATGTTGATCATCAAACACCTGATTATCAATTAAGGCAGCAATTGTTTTTTCAGGAGTTTCTTTTACACCTCCAAAAGGAAGCATGCAAAATCCCTTCTGCTGCCGAAAAGGTAGTAGAAGAAGTGGTAGCTTATATTCAAGCACATTACAGAGATGAGGTGAAAATGGAGGATCTTGCAAATGCTATCCATTTTCACCCGGATTATATTACTCGTTGTATGCAAAAAATTGTTGGTGAGACGCCAAATCATTATTTAAATAGATATCGGATGAACCAAGCAAAAAGATTGTTAGCCACTACAGATCAAAAGATCGCTAATATCTCAAATGAAGTGGGGATTTTGGATTCCACTTACTTTTCAAAACTATTTAAGAAAATGGAGGGTCTCACACCAATTGAATATCGAAAGGTCATACTAAGGAGATAACAAGACAGTTATTTCTTAATAAGCAAAAGGGCAAAGTCATAGCCATCAAGTGTGACAGAAAGCTGATCGGAATGTGCAGCAAATTCTTTTGAGAGCCAGAGGTCAAAAATCGTACGGTCTTTAAGTTGTAACGGAAGCAAAATCGTTTGTTTTTCAGGATGATTATTAATGACAACAATGACAAGTTGTGTGGAATTTTCTCTTTGATAACAAATGGAATTTTGGTTGATATCATAAGATAAGAGCTGGAATTCCCCGTCATTTCCGAGGACAGGATATTGCTTACGAAGGTGAATCAATCTTTTCATGAATGTTAGCATGTTCTGATCCTGTCTTGAAGTATCCCATTCCATACACTTTCTGCATCCGGGATCCTGATCTCCGGTTATGCCGATTTCATCTCCATAGTAAATCGAAGGAGAACCATAGAAACTAAACTGAAAAACGGATAACAGCTTAACTTTTTTCTTATTCATCTTTGCAAGATTTACGATTCTTGGTGTATCATGGCTTCCTACCATATTAAATAATGTATGATAAACAGGTTTTGGATATTGGTGTAAATAGTGTTGTAATGACTTAGTAAATTGCTCAGCATTTATCACATTATATGCGAAAAATTGGTGAAGAAGTTGTGCGAAAGGGTAATTCATCACAGCATCAAATTGATCCCCGTCAAGCCATGGCATCGCATCGTGCCATACTTCTCCAACTAGATACACATCAGGGTGGTCACGTTTTATCACCTGACGAAAATCTTTCCAAAATTGATGGTCAATCTCATTCGCCACATCCAATCTCCATCCATCGATGTGACATTCTCTAATCCAAAATTGCCCAACATCAAATAAAAGTTTGCGAACCTCAGGATGTTGAGTGTTCAACTTCGGCATTGATTTTTCGAAGGAAAAGGTTTCATACTGTATGTCACCAGTTGATGAAAAGCTTATATGAAACCAATCCTTATATTGTGAAGCTTCTCCATGTTGCAACACATCTTGAAACGGAGGGAAGTCCTGCCCGCAATGATTAAAAACCGCATCAAGCATGACTCGAATTCCTCTTGCGTGGCACTCCTTAACAACATCTTTCATTTCTTGTATGCTTCCAAATTGCGGATCTATTTCAAAATAATTCACTGTGTCATATTTATGATTTGAATGGGCCCGAAAGAGCGGGGTAAAGTAAATTCCGTTGATTCCCAAGTCTACTAAATAATCCAGATGTTGGAGGACACCTTGTAAATCCCCTCCAAAAATAGAGTCTGAGGCAGGTTCTATGCTGTTCCATGCTAATGTTCCTGCAGGATCTTTTGATGAATCTCCATTTGCAAATCGATCTGGAAAGATTTGATACCAGACCGTATTTTTTACCCATTCAGGTGCTTTAAAGGCATCTGCACGATGATAATAAGGTAAGCAAAAATAAGCTGAAAAATCTTCATGAACATGATCGGTAAATCCCTTTTCAGTGAAAAAGAGCTCCGACTCGTCGCTTTTTAAATGAAAGGCATACCTAAGACGCTTTTGTGGTGGGAAAACAGTAACGGACCAGTAATCAAATAATCCATCTGTACCACTATGCAACATTTGTAATGATGTAGACTTCCAATGCCCCTGATCAAATTCAAATGGATCTCCATAAAGAAGATTGACGGAGTTAACATCTTGATGCTTTGTTCGAAGTTGAATTTGAAAAGACCCATCACAAGTTGGGTAAGCAAATTGATCTCCCGGACGATGATAAATAGCTTCTCTCAGCATGATGTCTCCTTTATCTTAAATGAATTTGTATTAATAAGCTTTTTCCAATTATAAACAGGAGATACAAGGAAAATGTATTTAACTTTTTCATTCAGAAAAATTTAAACTCAAATAGGTGCCTGGCCATAATGTGCAATCCTGGTTCTAGATGTAAATCATATACAAAAAGGAGGTGTAACTATTCTACTGACATGTTCCTATTATGTTGTTTTTAAGTATCCTTCATTTTGAATGTCAATGTGGAATTGAATATTCATTTTCATATTTGGATAGTATACCGATCTCCAATTTTTTAATTCTTTTCGAGTCAGTTTGTTGCGGTAAAACTGGCCTATACCTAAAATATCGGCTTCACTCTTTTGTATTTTGGCAAACATATTATTAAATCTGTCCGTTAAGAGTTTGTTCAATTCCTTCTTAATTAATTTCGAAGAGGCGTTTCCTCTTGTTTCAAGGATGACGACTTTTAAATTGATACGGCTTTGCAAAATAGGCTGCTTATCAACTAATTCGCTTTTATGGCGCATAGAATTGCCAATGATCATAACACTTGCATGATTCAAAACTTCAATGTTACCATTGGTACTTTCTCCGTCAAAAGAATTAAATAGCAGGGTTTCATCAGCACTGATTTGTTCTACCATCTTTCCATTCTTTATTACAGCTGAACCAGATTGTTCAACTGCTGTCATTTTGCCAGTAACAATTAGAGGGATCGCAACATCACGTGTATAAGAATGGATACTACGGTATACCTCCCATATCCTTGTAAGAGCGATATCAGGATTCCATCCTGCATTTTTTTCAAAAAAATCGAACATCTCAGTTCCATGAATTTCCTTTAAGTCTGACAGTTTTGAAAAAAACTCATCTATATCCTGATTGCATATTGCCACTAATGCTTTTGGTGATACTTCTCGCGAGCGCATAAAGCCGGCGATAATATCTTTCACCCCTTCTTCAGCAGTTTTCCGATCAATCAATATTAGTTTTACATGAAGTAAGTCTACACTGCTCTCTAAATTTCTGCTTATTGTATCTACCGCTTTTGTAATTGTTTCTCCTGTTCCGGATATAATTTTGATATTTGTTGTATCTTTTTCATGCTCAGGAATCTCTAAGAAAACCCTGTATTGTTCGTCAATCAAAGATACGCCCAGGACAACAGGGAGCACTCGATGATTGATATCCCTATTATCCCAGCAGCCGCTTAGAGGGAGAATTATCAAAAAAAGACAAAAAACGATAGTCACTTTCGACATTAAATTATATGGTTTCATTTTTATCCTTCCTCTTAATACGAGATCCAAAAAAATAGATGGATAAGGGAACTGCTATTAAGATATAAAATCGTAAAAAAGTATTCCACCAAAATAGTTTCTCAATGTCCTCCCATCCGGGAATCAAAAAACATAAAAAATACACTACTACTGAAAGTGTGATTACCTGGTTAACTGGTTTAATCGATGGAATGTAATGTCTTAAGATGCGGAGTGTTTTCCATGTTACGAGAGATAGGTAAAGCATAATAAAAGATAGTAAACTTAACAAAAAAAACATGGTGACCCTATCAAACATCAACCAATTAATATTTATGGCGTCTACCACAACAACATAAGGGAGGAATGTTGTTGCCGAAGTGGCCTGCCCAAATGTAAGAATGGGTATATAAACAGAAAATATAAAAAAAGGAATCAGGATTGCAGCTGCCCATAAAATCGATTTTCTACTGTAAGAGAAATAGGGTTGAATAAAGCCAAGAAACAGAAACCCTCCAGAGAAGGCAAAAAAACTTTCTAAGTAGGGACGTTTTGTAATGAATCGAAAATCAGTATCAAAAGGGATGGCATATCTCCAATCAACATTTTGAAAAGAAGTAAAGAAGATAAATAAAATGATCGGAAGAAATAGGATGGATAAGAGAAACCCTGTACGAAAAATGACTTCAACTCCATTTGAAGCAATATAAGTTGAGATAGATAGTAATAATAACATGATGGCCCATAAGGGAGTGTTAGATAAAAAGACGATTGTAATAATTTCTGCGTAAGCACGTACGGTTATTAATAAAATCATCATGAAATAAATGAAAATAGGAATAAGAAATAAAAGAGCTATACCTTTTCCAATCTCTGTATAGATCGTAATAATATCTTTTTTCGGAAAGAAACTTAGTCCCTTTAAATAAACAAATAAAAAAGTAAAATGAACGATTATTCCTAATAGAATTGGAAGCCAGTGACCCTGCTCTGTACTTGAAATAATATTTCCCGGATACATAAAGAAAATGAGTCCCAAATGGCTTAAAATATACAATATCATGACATGTACACTTTTATTCATTGTTGCTTTCAGTCCCTTTCATGTTTATGTCTAGATAGGACCTACCATAGGTGTTGATACTCGCTAAGTAAGCTCCAATTAATACAAGGCCTGCTACAATGCCTAATAAGCCGAAAATGGATGCAAGAAACACAATGACATATTTAAATAATCTGATGGAAACAGAGTTTTGAAAACCGACAATTGTTGAATTGGCAATGGTAGTAGCTGCAAGAATAATGATTAGGAGATTGCTGACCAATTTAGCTTCAACAACAGCTTGTCCTAGAATAATCCCTCCGACCATTGTAATCGTAGGTCCAATGGATTTGGGGAGCCTGACACTAGCTTCCAAAATTAATTCAAGAATAACAAGCATGAGAATAATTTCGATTAATGCAGGATATGGAACTCCTTCACGGCTCTGGGCAACGGACAAGGCAAGCTGTATCTGTAAAATTTCAGGATTAACTGCAACGAGTGCTACATACAAACCAGGACAGATCAGCGTTACCAAAAGACCTATAACTCTTACGAATCGAATGGAAACCATTATGGGGAGAGGGAAATTTCGATCATTTTCAAGAATGAACATATCTAATAGATGGCTAGGAAGAATAAGCGCAAAAGGGAATTGATCCACAAAAAGAATAACTCTTCCTTTTTTCAGAAATTGAACGGCATAAAGAGGCAATTCAGTTGTATTAAATTTCGAAACCGCGTCCCAGCTTCGAAAACCCATCATATTTGATAATCCTTGCAAATCATCAATCTCCATATTGATATTTTTTTCAATATGTTCCATAAGGTTGTCTAATAATTTAGTATCAGCTTTGCCGTCTATATAAAACAAGGAAAGTTTTTTTTTCACATTGTGCCCTGTTGAGTATGTTTTTAAGTGTAATTCATTCGAGTTCACTTGTTTACGAACAATACCGATATTTATATCAATATTCTCCGTAAAAGAATTTAATGGACCTTGAATGACATTTTCATTTGAAGGCGACTCAATGGAACGATCTAGTATTTTAGATACAGGATCCATAATGATAAACCGACTGGTATTCTCGATAATAATAACTAGTTTGCCTACATATATGGATGAAATAGCTTTCTTAACATCACCTTCGATTAGTTTGCCTATTGCACACCATAAATCATCAGAAGACCTATCTTGAGAAATGAAACTTTCTGAATGCTTTTGGAGGGTCATTTTGGTTTTTGTAAAATCAACTAGAGTACTAAAACCTAATAGGATAACAGATGTATCAGCAAGATAATCCCTTGACTGAACAAAATCTTCATTATTTCCAAGCACAGATTGTATTTCCTCAACTAATCGATCCATAGTATGTGATCCCTTCATCTAAATAATACTAATTTGCACATTAATACTAGTTTTATACTGAAACGATTATGTATTTTATGTATGGAAAAAGAAGGATTCATTTAATGGAGGTTCATAGCAGTATAGTGCTGGCTTGATCTAAGCATACCGCTTTTCTACTACCAAAGTATAGATATTGTCAAATGGATCTTGTTTATCGGAAAGTAATATGGAATTCATATTTAATGAATAATGGAAAGAAATTTAAATAAGATTTGACGGTATATGACACAAAGCGATACTCTTAAGAACGTAGAGATATAGAATATAGGAGGAACGGACCAAGATGTTTAAAAGTGCTGGCAAATTTTTGCTTATTCTGTTTCTTCTTTTAGGCGCAATTCCCGTGAATGCTGCTGAAAAAGAAGAGAGGGTATGGCAAGATGAAATTGCTTACTATGTTGTCGTTGACCGATTTAATAACGGAAACTCTAGAAATGATGGTAATGATCTCAATTTTGAGGATCCAACTGCTTATCATGGAGGAGACATTGAAGGAATTACTAAGAAAATCGAGTATATTCATGAAATGGGGTTTACCTCAATCATTCTTTCCCCGATTTTTAATGAAGAAAACAATGCAGTTGAAGTGAAAACAATGGACGAGCATGCAGGGACAGTTGAAGATGTAAAGAAACTTGTAGAAGCGGCTCACAAGCTGGATATGAAATTATTGTTGGATTATGGTGAGATTGAGCAAAATCTAACACAATCAGCATCATGGTGGATAAAAGAAACCGATGTTGATGGATACTATATCGAACAAGCAGACAGTATCGATGTGAGTGTTTGGAATCAGTTTCACAAGGACTTAGAAGAACTCAAAAAGGATTTTTACTTAGTAGGATCAATTGAATCAAAAGATGAGAATGTTTTTTCTTCTTATCTAGAAAATGGGTTTGATTCTATTCTGAATCAATCTTTTTATGAAGAAACAGCTAGTGTATTTTCTAATGTTGATCAATCTTTTCAACCAATTACGGAAATTGTAACTAAGTCATCACCTTTACTAAGTACATATGTTGATAATGACCGAACAGTCCGCTTTACAAGACATGCCATCGAAAATAATCAGCATCCGGGTGTTCGGTTGAAAATGGCTTTCTCCTATATGTATACGATCCCGGGAACTCCGTTCGTTTATTATGGTTCAGAAATTGCTGTCGATGGAGGAGAGCCGCCGACAAACCGTCCTTTAATGAACTTTCAATCAGATGAAGAATTGATTGAGTATTTAGGAAAGCTTTCAGTTGTAAGAAAAACGTTCCCTGCTCTAACAAGGGGAGATTATGAAGTTTTATATGAAAAGGACGGTATGATTATTTTTAAACGATCCTATCAGGATGAGTCCCTGATTGTTGCTATTAATAATACGACTGAGACTCAAAAGGTAAAAATACCTGCTGCTGAAATAGCTAAAGATAACAAGCTTGAAGGTTTGCTAACTGGTGACACTTTTGAAGAAGAAAATGACGAATACGAGTTCATCATAGATCGTGAAATTGCCGAAGTATATGAAATAAAGGAAAAGACAGGGTTAAATATACCATTTATCAGTGTCTTTATCATCGTTCCGACATTGTTTATTTTGTTTTTGGTCATGGCTTATAGAAAAGGAAAGCAGAAATGATATAGAAAGGGACTGTTCATTTAGAACAGTCCCTGTTGTTTTATAATGATAGGCAAGCATAAAATTCTGTACTTAGTGTTGGTGTCCAGCTCCAGCGTCTAGGCCCTCGAGGGCATAAGTTGATTTGGAATTGAAGGCAAAGAACACCTTCTATTCCAAATCAACTTATGCTTGTCGGGCCTGATCAAGACGCTTGAGCTTTTCTAACCATTAACAATTTTTCCACCATTCACATGAAGTGTTTGCCCTGACATATAGGAAGAATCATCACTAGCCAAAAATACGTAAGCAGGTGCAAGTTCTTCAGGTTGTCCAGGTCGCTTCATAGGTGTATTTGCCCCAAATGTTGCAACTTGATCTGCCGGGAACGTAGATGGGATAAGTGGTGTCCAAATTGGGCCGGGAGCCACTGCATTCACGCGGATTCCTTTACCGGCTAGATTAAGGGCCAACGAACGGGTAAACGCAGTAATCGCACCTTTGGTTGAAGAATAGTCAATTAACTGCTCATTTCCGGCATAAGCCGTTACAGAAGAGGTGTTAATAATCGCACTTCCTTTTTTGAAATGAGGAAGGACAGCTTTTGTTAAATGGAAAAACGAGAAAATATTTGTCTTGAAAGTACGTTCCAGCTGTTCACTTGTAATATCTTCAATTCCTTTTTGAGGGTGTTGCTCAGCTGCATTATTTACTAAGATATCTACTTGTCCAAAAGTTTCAACTGTTTTTGCCACAACTTGCTGACATACAGTTTCCTCACCGATATCTCCAGAAACAAGCAGGCATTTTTGACCTTCTGCTTCTATGTGTTTTTTTGTTTCTTCAGCATCCTCTTGCTCATCTAAATAGGAAATGACAACATTAGCTCCTTCTTTTGCAAAAAATACTGCGACTGCTCGTCCAATTCCACTGTCTCCACCTGTAATAATGGCCACTTTATCTTTTAATTTTCCACTTCCGGTATATGATTGATCATCAAATGTAGGTTTTGGATTCATCAAATCCTCATGCCCGGGCTGAACATCCTGGTGTTGTGGTGGTAATGTTTGTTTTTGTTGATTTTGATTATTACTCAAAGTTTTTACCTCCTATAATCTTATCGTTTACCTATTATGTGAAGAAAATCTAAAAGTATGTTCATGATGTCATGATGGTATTTCTATTCCCAATTGTTCATTAGAGTAAACAAAAAAAGAAGCCCAATTTCAGGCTTCTATCATGAATTTCTTAAATTCGCTCTCATTTTACATAATATTTGTCTTATCTGTTTCAGTTCGTCGTTTGTTATATTTTGACAAAGTAGTGAATTAAATTGGTTGGCAATAGGGATGATATGTTCTTTTAATTCCAGCCCTTCTTTTGTCAAATATAATCGCTGAACACGACGGTCCTTTGGACAATTTATTCTTTTTACAAAACCTTTTTGCTCAAGTCCAAAAGCCATTCTTGCAATGTTTGTTTTATCTTTATCTAGTTTACATGCAACCTCATTTTGACTAAGTCCATCTTTTTCCCAAAGTAACATCATAATCAAATTCTGTTCAGGAGCAATATTAAAAGGTAATAATTTATTTTTTATATATCCTGTGAGCTCTAAATCAGTTTGGTGGATAAAAATGCTAATTAAGTCATTTAGCGAGAGTGTCATGTTCGGTAAACTCCTAATCATTCTAGATATCATTAATGTTAGTTTAGTAAGAAGTTACTATATTGTCAATTTTATGGGAGGAAAGTACTTAGAAAGAGAAGAGTGAGTATATAAAAAAGCGAGTGTTTTCACTCGCTTTTTAGAGACTAAATTAGAAGTTGCTTGCTAATTCAGCAGCTTGACGGATACCGTCTTCGATGATCTCGTTTGCACGATCAGGGAATTGATTATGTCCTTCAACGATTACATCAGCTGTATTCGTGATTCCCCAGAATGCCAATACATTTTTAACATAGTTAACAGACATTTCTACAGCCGCAGCTGGACCTTCTGAATATACGCCGCCACGAGCATTTAAAAGAGCTACTTTTTTCTCTGAAAGTAAGCCTACAGGACCTTCTGGTGTATATTTGAATGTTGTACCAGCTTGTGATAAATAATCCATGTATGTGTGTAAAACAGCTGGAACTGTGAAATTCCAAAGTGGGAATGCGAATACAACTTTATCAGCTGCAACGAATTGATCCAGGTATTTTTGAACTAAATTAGCAGCTTTTTCTTCTTCAGCTGTTAATTCCATTCCTCTTGCACGTTTAAACATACCGTTAATTGCGTCCACTCCATAGTAAGGAAGGTTTTCTTGGAATAAATCAAGCTCTGTGATTGTATCTTCTTTGTGAGTTTCTTTGTAAGAATGTACAAAAGCGTCATATAATTTAACACTTACAGCCTGATCTGCAGGGCGAGAATTTGCTTTAATAAATAATACATTTGACATATAAATTCCTCCATTAACTTTGATTGCAACTCAGTTGCCATTATTTATTTGTTGGCATAGCAACTACTGGAAAATCAAGTATCTCAAATTCATTTAGTTTGACCAAAAGATGTTGCTATACATACTAATCTGCATAAGTTTGATTTTAATGAATATTGATGAATGTGTCAACAATATTGTCCATGCGGAAAATTATAGCGTATTTGTTAGAAGAAAAGGTCAGTCAAAAGGATGAGATTTTGGGGAGATGGACGTCAAATCATGCAACTTGATAGATTTATTAGGAAGTGGATAGCATGTTAAGCAGAATTGAAGGAAAAATGTACCTTTGCAACTTTGTCTCCATTTTTTGCAAAAGTCAGAGCATATTTTTGCAGGTATATAGTTTATTCTTGCAACCTTCCCGATTTTTTTGCAACTGCCATTTGATGACCATTCCTGAGTAGGAATTTATTTAAATGGCTGACAATAATGAAGCAAGATCTTTATTTGCCCGCTTTTAAGGTTCTCGACGTACCCAATTTTGCAAGTTCTATGTTTTTTGCAACTTTGTCTGTATTTTTGCAAGTCAGAGCATATTTTTGCAGGTATATAGTTTATTCTTGCAACCTTCCCGATTTTTTTTGCAACCGCCATTTGATGACCATTCCTGAGNAAAGATCAATTTCAATGGCTCCCCATACTGAAGCANGATCTCAATTTGCCCGCTTTTAAGGTTTCGACGTACCCAATTTTGCAAGTTCCTATGTTTTTTTTGCAACTTTGTCTGTATTTTTGCAAGTCAGAGCATATTTTTGCAGGTATATAGTTTATTCTTGCAACCTTCCCGATTTTTTTTGCAACCGCCATTTGATGACCATTCCTGAGCAAAGATCAATTTCAATGGCTCCCCATAATGAAGAAAGATCTCAATTTGCCCGCTTTTAAGGTTCTCAACGTACCAAATTTGCAAGTTTATGAAGAAATACAGGTTTAGATAAAGAAAAGCCCTAAAACACTGTTTTAGGGCACATACCTTACATAACATTAAAATATTTTGCATCCGGATGTGCAACAACTATGGCTGTAACAGATGCTTCTGGTTCCATCATGAAACCTTCTGTTAGCTGTATGCCGATGTCCTCAGGACGAATAAGGTTAAATAGTTTTTCTTGATCTTCAAGATCAGGACAAGCCGGATATCCAAAGGAATAGCGCTGTCCTTGGTATTTAGCTGAGAAGCGCTGGTCCATTGTGAAATCTGGTGCATCAGGGAAACCCCAGCGATCACGAATGAGTTGATGTGTACGTTCGGCTAACCCTTCTGCAAGCTCTAAAGCAAGTGCCTGAACAGCGTGACTCTTTAAATAGTCACCTTGTTCTTTAAATCCTTGGGCAAGCTCACGAATTTGACTTCCTGCAGTAACGGCGAACATGGCAACATAGTCAAAGCCGTCTTTTTGTTTCGGACGAACATAGTCGGAAATACAGCGGTGCGGCAGCTTTTCTTGTCTTGGAAAGTCAAAAGTTTGTACGATTCTTTCTGTATTTTCCGGATCAAGGATATGAAGCTTATTTCCATCACTATACGATGGGAAAAATTGATAGACCGCAGCTGGTTTGAACCATTCCTGTTTTGCTCCATCTTTTAAAAGCTCTTGTATCAATTCAACAAGCTCGACCGCTTTAGGGTCTTTCTTTTGAACTAATTCCTTGATTTTCCCTTTTAATCCCAGATGATGACCGATAAGCATTTGCATATTTACATAAGGAATGATGTGGGAAAGGGAGATATCCTTGAGTATATGACGCTTTGTATCAACAGGCTTAAAAATTGGCGCATCAGTTACAGTTCCACGCTTGATTAGCAGGTCTGTAACACTTTGTGCTTGAGAATTCTTTGGTTTTGCCTCTTCTGTTACGGCAGCTTCTTTTGCAGCGAATAGTTCAGGTGTTGTGCGTAATTGATTAGCTAATGATAAGCCATCCATTGCATCCTTTGCATAGACAACAGGACCGTTATATTCAGGTGCAATTTTCATTCTCGTGAATTTTCTTGATAATGCTGCACCACCAACCAATATTGGTAATTCACAGTTCGCTTTGTGTAAGTCCTGGGCAGTGATCACCATTTGCTGTGCTGATTTAACAAGTAAGCCGGATAAACCGATAAGATCCGGTTTTTCATCCTTTACAGCTTGAATTAATGTTTGTGGTGTTACTTTGATGCCAAGATCGATCACTCTATAGCCATTATTACTTAAAATAATATCAACCAGATTTTTACCTATATCATGAACATCACCTTTTACTGTAGCAAGTAGGATTTTACCTTTTCCACTATCATCGCGTTTTTCCATGAATTGCTCAAGATAGGAAACAGATGCTTTCATAACCTCGGCACTTTGGAGAACCTCTGCAACGATTAATTGGTTATCATTGAATAAAACCCCGACTTCAGCCATACCTTCCATTAATGGTCCATTAATGATATCAAGAGGCTCAGGATATTTTTTTAATGCTAACTCTAAGTCGGGAATAAGACCTTCTTTCGTTCCTTCTACAATATAGCTTGCTAACCTTTCTTCCAAGGTCAGGTTTTGAACAGGTTTTTTGTCTTCTTTTTTCTTACCGCGGTAGAAGGCAGTAAATTTTGCTAATGATGCGTCAGTTGTTTTAAATAAAAGATCTTCAGCCATTTGAATTTCTTCTTTAGGAATTGAAGCAAATCTTTCCAATTTTTCCGTGTTAACAATCGCATAATCGAGCCCGGCCTGTGTACAGTGGTACAAGTAAACAGCATTCAGAACTTCGCGTCCAACAGGAGGAAGTCCGAAAGAAACATTACTAACGCCTAATATCGTTAAGCATTCAGGCAGCTTTTCTTTAATAAGCTGGATACCGCGAACCGTTTCATTTGCCGAGCCAATATATTGCTCATCACCAGTTCCTACCGGGAAAACAAGTGGATCAAATATCAAATCACTCGGCTTTAGTCCATGCTTTTTGACGAGAAGGTCGTGAGAGCGAATCGCCACTTCAAGTTTCTTTTCTGCTGTTAGGGCCATTCCCACTTCATCTATTGTTCCAACGACTAAAGCACCACCGTATTTTTTGACAAGAGGAACGATTGCGTCAAAACGCTCTTCACCATCCTCAAGGTTAATGGAGTTGATGATCGCCTTACCTTGAGAGTATTTTAGCGCCCGTTCAATTACTTTCTCATCTGTGGAGTCAATAACAAGAGGAGCTTTGACTTTTTTCACAACCTCTTGAATGAATACTTCCATATCCTCGAGCTCATCCCTATCAGGGTCAGCCAGGCAAATATCGATAACATGTGCACCGCTTTTTACTTGTGCTCTTGCTATCTCAGATGCTTCCTCTATTTTGCCTTCTGCAATCAGACGTTTAAACTTACGGGAGCCAATAACATTTGTACGTTCACCAACGAATAAAGGCCGCATTCCTTCTTCATAAAGAAGGGCATCGATTCCAGATACAGTGTGACCAGTCGATATTTCTTCGATTTTACGTGGAGTAATGGTTGAAACTGCTTCAGTAATAGCACGGATATGTTCTGGTGTAGTCCCACAGCATCCGCCAATTAGATTCAGCCAGCCTTGTTCTGCAAAAGCAACAAGCTTTTTCGCGAGTGATTCTGGTGATTCATGATAATTCCCCTCTTCATCAGGTAAGCCTGCATTCGGGTAACAGCTAACAGCTGTATTAGCTAAACCGGAAAGTGTACGAATATGGTCTGTCATAAATTCAGGTCCAGTTGCACAGTTTAATCCAACTGAAAGTGGCTTCATATGTTCTAATGATACATAAAATGCTTCGATATCTTGACCTGCAAGAGTTGTACCCATAGGCTCTATCGTTCCGGAAATCATTAAGGGAAGTTCCTTGCCTGTATGTTCAAAGGCTTTTTTAATTCCTAAAAATCCAGCTTTTACGTTTAACATATCCTGGCTTGTTTCGAGAAGGAGCAAGTCTGCTCCTCCAATAATTAAGCCTCTTGCTTGTTCTTCATAATTTTCGACTAAAGTATCAAATGTTGTTCCACCTGTAACTGAAAGTGTTTTTGTTGTTGGTCCCATTGCACCTGCGACATATCTGGGCTTTTCAGGTGTTGAGTATTTTTCAGCGGCACGTTTCGCTATTTTAGCAGATTCAATGTTTAACTCTAAAGCCAGGCGTCCTAGATCATACTCATCCAAAACAAGACTTGTAGCCCCAAAGGTATTGGTAGAGATAATATCTGATCCAGCTTCCAAATAGGCTTCGTGAATGGTTTCAATCGTCTTTGGAGAAGTCAATGTAAGATATTCATTACATCCATCATAATCTTCTCCGCCAAAATCCTCAGGGGACAGGTCTGCTGCTTGAATCATTGTCCCCATCGCACCATCTAGGACAAGGATTCGTTTTTCTAGCTCTTTGTTGATGCTACACATGTGTAATCTTCCTTTCAGCTCGCTGTTTTTCCTTTTCATGGATGTAATTTGTTAACTCCACTGTAAGGTCGTATTGTAAAAACGGTGTAATTAAATAAATACCATTGAACAGTTCGAAGGCTGTATCAATTAAATCTTTTGCAATGGCAAGGCCTTCTTGGCGTGCCTGTTCTTTATCTGATCCGGCTGAAGCCATTTTTTCACGAATAGAGTCAGATAGCTTTATACCAGGAATTTCATTATGAATAAATTCCGCATTTCGGCTTGAGGTTAATGGCATAATCCCGATATAAATCGGAGCTTGCAAGTTTCGTGTTGCTTCATATACATCGATAATTTGCTGGTTTGAATAAAGGGGCTGAGAAATAAAGTAATCAGCGCCATGAGCAATTTTCTTTTCTAGTCGGACTACAGCTTTATCTAAGTGACGTACATTAGGGTTGAACGCTGCCGCTACAGAGAAGTTTGTTTGTTGTCCAAGCGGTTTTCCGGAATAGGATACACCTTTATTAAATTGTTTAATTAAACTGATAAGGTCAAATGATGACACATCATATACTGATGTAGCCCCAGGGAAATCACCAATTTTAGATGGATCACCTGTGATGGCTAATATATCTGACATCCCAAGAGAGTGTAGGCCCATGAGATGTGATTGCAGTCCAATTAAATTCCGATCGCGGCATGTAATATGAATTAATGTTCTTGCCCCGGTCTTTTCTTTTGCTAAGATTCCGGCAGCTAAGTTACTAATTCTTGGTGAAGCCAATGAGTTATCTGCAAGTGTTAAAGCATCGATTCCTGCGTGGTGAAGCGCTTCTGCACCTTCAAGGAATTTCTCCATACCCAGTTTTTTAGGGGGATCTAATTCAACAATAACAGAACGTCTCTCCTGAACAATATCCTCAAGCGGAGTTGGAGATGTGACGTGATGTTCCTGAACATGCAGTTGAGATGTTGCAGGGACTTTAACCTGTTTTGTTGTAACAGGGGATAAGTTTGATACAGCTTCAGCCATTGCTTTAATATGCCTAGGCGTAGTCCCACAGCATCCTCCTATTAATCTCACACCTTGATCTCTAAATTTTAGAGCACTTTCCTTGAAATACGTTTCATCAGATTCATAGACAAGATTCCCTTCAATTAGTGCAGGTAAGCTGCTGTTTGGAAAAACAGATAAATAGGCTTCATTTGGTATTGGAACTTCTTCTAAAGATTGAATCATATGGTAAGGACCTAGGCGGCAGTTTAAGCCAACAACATTTGCACCAAGGTCTTCCAGAAGAATGAGACCATTTTTCACTGACGTTCCATCCTGCAGGACACCTGCTTCATGAAGGGAAACATTTGCAATAATGGGCTTGTTCGTTTCCTTACGGGCAATTTGAAGAACAGTCTTCATTTCTTCCATATCATAATAGGTTTCAAGTAGAAGACCATCTACATCTTCGTTTAGAAGGAGGAAGAGCTGCTCTCTAAAATTTCGTTTCACTTCTTCAATACTATGTGCACTCTTTTTAAAAGATCTGACCCCGCCAATTGTGCCAAATACATATGTGGATTGATCAGCAGCTTTTTTGGCGATTTCAACTGCTTTTTTGTTAATTTGTCTGATTTCATCCTCTAATCCATATCGTGAAAGTTTGATATCATTAGCGCCATATGTGTTTGTTTGAATTAAGTTTGCGCCAGCTTCTATATACGCTTGATGAACAGCAAGGACATCCTCAGGTCTTGATAGATTCAATTCTTCAAAGCAACGATCAACACCATGTGCATAAAGCATTGTACCCATCGCACCGTCACCAATTAAAATGTTATGTTTTAAATCTTCTAAAAAACTCATTGTATGAAGCCTCCGATCTATATGATTAATAGGTAAACATTGTTTTAGATAAAGGAAATTAAAAAAGCCTTCTTTAGGAAGAAGGCTTTAATCATTATTAGCTTCTCCTTATCTTTCAAGCATCTTACATGCTTAGCTGGAATTAGCACCTTGGCACTTGCAGAAGTCTTGGTTCGTGGTGGGAAATGATTGACGGTTTAGAATTAAACACTTTGAAAATAGTGTTGTGTCTTTTCTTTTAGCACGGCAAGCTTGCGCTTGCTGCGGCTTGACGAGCAAGCCTTGAGAAAGATAATTTAAAATGCCTCGAACAAAAAAGGACGCTTTGTTCGATTCATTTTAAATTATTTTTCTGTGCTAAAAGAAAACAACCTAGGCTTGCGTGCTTAACTTAGTCAATCATATTAACCAGACTTCACTCGTTATTGACCGGTTGCTGAAGCTTCATAGGGCCAGTCCCTCTGCTTCTCTTGATAAGATATGAAATTTTCATATAACCTTTAACGTGTGAAAAAGTATTACAACTAATTTATCTAATATTTAGAAAAATATCAATAGTAAATTAACAGTTTGTCAAATTTTACTTAGTATTTTATTGGAGCCTTTATAAAAATATGAAGGGAGGAGGAAATTATGCTTTTCATATTTGAGGTAGAAAAAAGAGCTGAACTCATTTGAGTTAGCTCTAATAACTATGTTATCGGTAATTAATAAATTGTACATCGATTGGTAAGTCAGCTTCTCTGATTGCGGCAATCACCTGTTGGAGATCGTCACGACTTTTACCTGTTACACGGATTTGATCATCTTGGATTTGCGATTTTACTTTTAAGCCTTTGTCTTTAATAATGCTGTTAATTTTTTTAGCGTTATCTTTGTCAATGCCTGAAACAAGTTCAGCTCTTTGACGGACAGTCCCGCCTGAAGCATTCTCAACTTTTTTATACGAAATATTTTTGATTGGTACATTTCGTTTAATTAATTTGGAAATAAGAACGTCTTTTAATTGCTCGAGCTTATACTCATCGTCAGAAACTAAAACAAGCTCTTCCTTTTCTAATGAGACGGTGCTTTTACTACCTTTGAAGTCATATCTTGTCGCAATTTCCTTCATTGCAATATTAATCGCATTCGTTACTTCGGGAAACTCAATCTTTGATACAATATCAAATGAACTATCTTTCGCCATAATTATCCTCCATTACGTATATAATATAGGTTGATTATAGTAAAATATAACAATGATCACAACTTTTGAAGTGATGTTAAAAGAATTTTCTTACAGAAAGAAGAAAGAGAGGATATATTTATGATCCCAGGTACATTTGCAACATTAACAATAGATGAAAAGGTAGATTACGGTTATTTTCTAACAGATGGAAAAGAACGGGTGCTTTTACATAATAATGAAGTGATAGGAGAAGTAGAAGAAGGTGACAAGGTTGAGGTCTTCTTTGGCGTTGACACACAAGATCGACTATATGCCACAATGAAAAAACCATACATTACAGAAGATTCGTATGGTTGGGTCGAGGTCGTAGATGTCGTAGAAGATATGGGAGCTTTCGTGAATATCGGACTTAGTAAAGACGCTCTTGTCGCGAAAGATCATCTTCCTTATTTGAGAGAAGTTTGGCCAAACGTTGGGGACAGGCTTTATTGTACATTAAAAGTATCAGGCAACGGCCGATTTTTTGTTCGATTAGCTACAGAGGAAATCGTTGAGCCGCTTATGAAGGAAGCAGACCGCACGATATTTAATAAAGAGGTAATAGGAACAGTTTACCGAATGATTGTGGCAGGTTCATTTATATTAACAGAAGAAGGATATAAAGGGTTTATTCATTCATCACAGCGCGTGGTTGAACCAAGGCTTGGCGAGACGGTGACTGGAAGAGTCATTGATGTAAAAGAGGATGGAACAATTAATGTTTCTCTTCTCCCTCGAAAGCATGAAGCACAAAGTGGTGATGCGGAGAGAATTTATGCCTACATGCTAGAAAGAAATGGTGCGATGCCATTCACTGACAAAAGTGACCCTGATGACATAAAAGAAAGATTTAACCTTAGTAAGGGGGCGTTTAAAAGAGCATTAGGTCATCTAATGAAAACCGATCGTGTGTATCAAAAGGATGGGTGGACGTACTTTAAAGAAGAAAAAAACAACGAATAAAAAATGTAATGGTTTTCACTTGTAACTATAGAGTGAAAACCATTTTTTATTTGTAAAAAGCCTAAAACATCTATCTTTATGACCGATACAACTAAAGGTGTAAGAATAGTTAGTAAAGAGAGGTTGTTAAAATGATCATCAAGAAAATAGCATCCATGTTGGGATTCATATTCATTTTCACAATAGCAGGTTGTTCCCAAGAGGAGGCAGCTAGTAAAGTAGATGAAAAGGTTAAGGTTGGAATTATGTTGTCTGATGTAGGCTTGGGCGACCAATCCTTTAGTGATTCAGCTTTTAATGGATTGATAAAAGCAAGAGATGAACTTGGTATAAGATTTGATTATCGGGAGTTAAAGGATTCGGGAACATATGAAAAAGGGTTAACCGAACTAGTTGAAGAGGATCATGATATTATTGTCGGTCTTGGATATATGGTTCAAGAAGAGCTTGAAAAGGTCGCCAAAAAATATCCGGATCAGCAATTTGTCTTAATAGATGCAATTTCAGAATTAAAAAATGTAACATCCATTACATTTAAGGAAGATCAAGGGAGTTATTTGGTTGGGGTTGTTGCCGCTTTAACGACTCAAACGAATAAAATTGGATTTATTGGAGGAGATGATGTTCCTCTTATTAATAAATTTGAGGAAGGCTTTATAGAAGGGGCAACATCTATTAATCCATCAATACAAGTTGATGTCACATATGCAGGTGACTTCGGTAATGACCAATTAGGAGCAAAGTTAGCGCGTGAAATGATTCAAAATGATGTAGATGTCTTATATGCCGCAGCAGGGTTTACGGGTGTTGGTATGTTGAAAGAAGCTCAGGCTAACAAAGTATTAGCAATCGGTGTAGACAGTGACCAATATTTTTATGCTGAAAAGGCAGTTGTGACATCTATGTTAAAAAATGTGGATGTGGCGATGTATCAACTTGCGGAACAGTTAATAAAAAACAGGAAAGTACAATCAGGACATATTGAATTAGGGATAGAGGACGATGGAATAGGGCTTGCTCCTCTAAGGGTATTTCCATTTTCAAAAGAACAGCAAGACATCATCGAAGAATGGAAAACAAAACTATCAACTGACAGCTAGGAGGACACTATGACCATTAAGAAAAAGATATTATTTAATTCAATGAGTGTACTGATCATTGCTATTATCATGATTGTCTATATTATTTTTAATATGCTTTCAATTCAATCATCCAACCAGGGTGAAGTAAACACTTTATTAAATATACAAAAACTTCAAGCTGAGATGAATGCTACAAAGCAGGGACTAGATAACTTTTCTGTTTCAGGAACAGATGCACAAAAGGAAGAGGTCTTAGTAAGCATTACAAATAGTAATGAACTATTAGCAGAATTAGAAAAAGAAGTCACCTATGGAAAAAGTGTTGATACGTTAAAAAAGGCAACCTCAAAATATGAGGAGTGGAAAGTTGAAGCAAATACTGCATTGGAAGAAAAAGGCGGTCCGGAAGCAAAGCGACAGTCTATCCGGATGAATGGAGTATTAAACGATATTCATCTTTTAAATGAATACGCAAATGAGCAATATTCCGCCTTGCAAACAAAATTAGCGAATCAAATTTCTTATGTTATTATCTCAGCGGTTGTTGGGAGTATTGTTTTAATTGGATTATCCATCTTCATCACGATGAAAATAACGAATTCAATTACCCGTCCTCTGAAGCAATTATCTAAAAATGCAAAAGCAATTGCTTCCGGAAATCTTATTGTTGACACAATTACCTACGAGGGAAAGGATGAATTGGGTTCACTAAATAAGTCCTTTACACAAATGGTTGAACAGCTGAAAGAATTATTATTTTCAATTGAAACAGCAAGTAAGAATGTCGAAAGTTTTGCAAGGGATTTAGAAACAGAGAATAAAGGGCTAACAGCTATAACAAACCAAGTGGCGATTTCAACAAATGAAATGTCTATTGGAACACAAAGTATTTCCAGTGACTTACAAGATGCTGTCACATTAATTGAGAAATTGGACAACAACTTTAAGGAAAACGTCCGGACATCAGAAGAATCTGCTTCATTTGGAACAGAGGTTGTATCAGTAATTACAGATGGACAAGGTGCAATTGAAGTCCAACGAACATTAATGATGAAAAATCAGCAAACAAGTCAACAGATAGACACAGCAACCAAAACATTTGCGGAATATACCACTGAAATTGAAGATATGGCCAAAACCGTTTCAGGTATAGCGGATCAAACGAATCTGTTAGCATTAAACGCTGCGATTGAGGCTGCACGAGCTGGAGAGGCCGGAAAAGGCTTTGCGGTTGTGGCAGATGAGGTTCGAAAATTAGCAGAAGAGGCAACCAATTCGACAAAGCATATCTTCAACATGGTCGCTAAAATTAAAGAAGGAATTTCAGATGTTAGACAAGCTGTTCAAGAAGCTGTGTTCATTGCAGATGATCAGCAACAATCTATGAATACAACGACAGAGGCATTTATTAAGATCGGTGATCGTGTAGATGAAATGATGG
The DNA here is from genome assembly GCF_000518865.1 of Bacillus sp. J37. Taxonomy (GTDB): domain Bacteria; phylum Bacillota; class Bacilli; order Bacillales; family Bacillaceae; genus Metabacillus. Next base: position 44,364 of record NZ_JAEK01000025.1, read on the forward strand.
TGAGGCTCACTTCTTTAGTAGAAGGAATGAATACCTCCAAACAGTTTGGCGAACAGGTTTTAAATAGTGTGGAAAGCATTAGTGCGGTAGTGGAGGAAACGGCAGCAGGAAACGAAGAAATTTCCGCCTCTACGACAGAACAGCTATCTGCCTTTGAAAAAATAGTGGATAAGGTTGAGGAGTTGAGAAAGCTTACTGATGACCTGCAGTCAACAATGAATTATTTTAAATTAAAATAAAGTAAAGGGTGGTTCTAAAAAGAATCACCCTTATTGCTTTACCTGCTTAGGAAGGTTGAAAATTGCAGGAACTATGGCTAAGTGCATTTTGACATCCAGCTCCTGCGCCTAGCCACAAATGAATTGAAGATAAAGAACATCTTCTATTCATTTGCGCCTTATTTGCCTGAGGCTGAACAAGGCGCTTCCGCTTTAGATATGATCTGTTTTTTTAGAATATTGTCTTTCGCCTTTTTGGCGGTTTTTTTCCCGCATCATATTTTTCTCGTGGCGTTTCGCATTGTTGTCTTGTGCTTTTTTATCATTATCACTAGTATGTGGCATGATGAAGCTCCTTTCAAACGAATGTAAGCTTATCATTCCCAATCCAAAATGCTCCTATGTGTTATTCCTCATCATTTAAGAAGAAAATCGCCAGTGTTCCAGGGCCTGAATGAGCTCCAATTACTGCGCCAACAAGATTCACATAAATCTCTTTAGGTGAAAAGGCTTCTTGAATTAATGCCTTCATTTCATTGGCAGCTTCTTCATCGTCACCATGGCTTATGGCGATTGTTTGATTTTCGAGGTTAACCCCTCGATCTTTCATAATGTCAATGATCCTTCTGAACACTTTTTTCCGTCCTCTGACTTTTTCGAGTGGAATTAGCTTTCCATCTTCAACATGAAGAAGTGGCTTAATATTCAACAAACCGCCAACAAAAGCAGATGCTTTGCTGATTCTGCCACCACGGGCTAAGTATTCTAAATTATCGACCGTAAAAATATGCTCAACCTTTTTGCAATAAGCTTTTACAGCAGTTTCTATTTCAGTAAGAGATTTTCCGCTACCAGCCAGATTAACGGCGTATTTAACTGCTAAACCGCAACCTAATGAAGCACACTTAGAGTCAATAATGGATAACTCAAATTCCGGGAAATCCTCCAGCACTTCATTTCGAATCATCATTGCGGTTTGGTATGTACCTGAAAGCTCTGATGAAAAACATACATACAAACTGGGAACACCCCTTTTAGCCAGGTCAGTAAATACATCTTTAAATAATGAAGGTGATATTTGAGAGGTTTTTACTACTGTTCCAGATCGCATGGAATCATAAATTTCTTTTGGTTTAATTTCTTTTTGGTCCTCCAGTTGTTTCCCATCAATTTCGACACTTAAAGGAAGAAATGTCACAGAGTTTTCTTCAAAAAACTCAATGGGCAAATCGGAAGCACTATCAGCTAAAATGTGAACATTCATTTTAACACCTCTTTATATTCGAATTATAAGATCGAATCGTTATATGTAAATCAAATCTTTATATGTTTAGTTTATCCCACCTTAACGGGCAGTACAACTCCCACTTCACCCGACCGATGGTATCCTTCTAAAGGTAAAAAACAATCTTTGTATTCAAATGGAGCAAAGTTGGGAAAAACTAGAGCAAGGATAGAAATACAGTAAGGAGGAGAATGCATGCTGAAAAATGAGACAATGAAAATTATCGTGGTCATTATAGGTGCTTTTTTAAATGCTGTTGGGTTAAATATGTTTTTAATCCCTGCAAATGTATATGCAAGTGGTTTTACAGGCATTGCCCAGCTTCTCTCAAGTATACTTGAGGAATATACACCATTTTTTATTTCGACGGGTGTGTTATTATTACTTTTGAATATACCCGTTGCTATTTTAGGATGGTTAAAAGTGGGGAGATCTTTTACTTTATACAGCTTCTTCAGCGTTGCAGCAACAACTGTTTTTTTAGGAATTGTACCTTTACATTCATTCTCAGGTGATATTTTACTAAATGCTGTTTTTGGTGGTGTGATAGTAGCTGTTGGTGTGGGAATTACATTGAAATATGGTGCATCAACAGGAGGACTAGATATCATTGCTATGATTCTATCGCGGATGAAAGATAAGCCAGTTGGGACGTATTTCTTTTTATTTAACTCGATCATTATTCTAACTGCAGGCTTATTATATGGATGGGAAAAGGCATTGTATACATTGGTAGCACTTTATGTGTCAACAAGGGTGATTGATGCTATTCATACAAGACATGCAAAACTAACCGCAATGATCATTACAAAAAAAGCTGATTCGTTAAAGGCGGCCATACATTCTCGTTTGGTCAGAGGGATAACGATGATTCCTGCAAAAGGAGCGTTTACGAATGAACCGAGGGATATGCTTATTATTGTTATTACAAGATATGAATTATATGACCTCGAAAAAATAATTAAAGAAGAAGATCCGAATGCATTTACAAATATTGTTCAAACAACAGGGATATTTGGGTTCTTTAGAAAGGAATAGGTACTTAAATGAAATGGATAATATTTCTAACTATCGGTGTTTTATCCCTGTTGACAGGTTGTGCATCTGAAAGAAATGGCGATGCCGAGGAGATGAATCAAGAGGTGGAGGTGCAGGAAGTAATGAGTAAAGAGCTTGAGGTGGATTTTCAAGTTATACCATTATCAAAAGAAACTCAATTTCTAATCTCTTTAACAAATCGATCAGATCAGTTGAAAAAACTTGAATTTCATAGTAGTCAAAAATATGAAATTATAGTAACCAATGATAAGGGTGAAGAAGTATTTATCTACTCAAAAGGAAAAATGTTTTCACAGGCACTAGAGACAGCCCTACTTAAGTCTGGAGAGAATATGGAGTGGGAAGAAACATGGAAACATGATCCATTGCCACCTGGACAATATAAAGCAAAAGTATCCATTTTATCGCACAAGTCCGATAATCTCAGTTTAGAAAGGGAATGGACTGTCCCTCCAAACAATTAAACGAAGGGCAGTCCATCTTGGTTAAATTGAGTCGATTTTTTGCTGAAACTCTCTTAGTTGAGCTCTTTCAGCATCGGTGCTATTAGCAAAAGCAGATGACAGGGCGTTTTTTGCTTTCATGACAGCTTCATGTTTATCACCCTGTGCAGACCCTGATGCAACCGAATCGGCATATGCGACAGCTTCACGTGCTTGTTGGAATAATGGATTTGTCATTTAAAAGCCTCCAAGCATACTATCGTCAGTTTTACTCATTTTTTGTTGTTCTGATTCAGAAAGTGTTGAATGGTAAGGGAACCTCTCATCGTGCTTAGTAACTGTATCTTTGCCTTGTTGTACAAAACGTTTTGATTTGTTACGTTTACCCATTGAAAAAGCCCCCCTTTAAAATAGTGACGCCTTTCTCTTGCGTCAAGATTATTTTGTACGATCCTGCAAATAATATAGATGGCAAAATGTATCTCATTTTCCCCGAGTTTCTCATGTTTTAAAGGGATAGAACTTCCTTTAAGTAGTAAGCAATTCCATCTTCTTCATTCGTTTTTGTTTTTTTATTTGCTACATTTTTTACTTCATCGGTTGCATTCCCCATGGCCACGCCATGGCCTGCGTATTGAAGCATTTCCAAGTCATTATCTTCATCACCAAAGGCAATAATGCAATCTTGAGGAATATTGTAGTGGGAAGCAATTTTTTGTAAGCCAATCGCTTTATTCATTCCTGCCCGGATGATTTCAATAACATGCCATGGTGCAGCCCATCTTCTATGGTCAACAACCTCTGCATGAACATCTGATAAATAAGTTCTTATTTTCTCAACATCTTCTTCATCTGCATGAATAAGAATACTTGTTACATCTTCACTTAAGTTCTGACGTAAGTCTCCAATAGTCGTATTTGGATTTCCCATGCTAAAAACATCAAGTAGCTTTTCATCGTGATAATGGAAATATACATCATCAATAATTTCAGCTAATACATTATGTAGGTTATGCTTTTCAGATACAGTGATGATTTCTTTCACTACTTCTAAATCAAGGGTAGTATGGTAGGTACCCCACTTATTGTCTTTTGGGTGGTGAACATATGCACCATTAAAGTTGACGATCGGTGTTGATAAGTCTAACTCTTCATAGTAAACGGAGCTTGAACGGAATGGCCTTCCTGTTGCGATACAAACAATATGACCAGCTTCCTTTGCTTTCTTAATGATTTCTTTGTTATAAGCTGAAATGGTCTTATCATCTTTTAAAAGTGTCCCATCTAAATCTAAAGCGATTAAATAAGGTTTTGTATCCATAATGTCTCCTTTGTTATACAATATTTTATGATCAAGTTCATACGTCAAGGCGCTTGCGTTTTCTTTCGGATAGGAAGTAAACATTTCTTACTTAGTGTGGTGTCTAGCTCCAGCGCCCAGCGACTAGTGAACTTCACACTCCTCCTTACGATAAGTCAACATCGAATCGCTATCGCTCTTCGTGTTTCCTATATCTCATTCGGATTGCTCCAGTTCATACGTCGCTGAACGGGCGCTTCCGCTTTCCTTTATTAGTGTATCTTTTTTCCAAGATTTATGTCTACATGTTACACTTATTTAGTGGGAATATAACTAGAAGGAGCAATTAATGTGATTATTGTTGAGAAATTACATATAGAAGGAATACCGACTTTACACGTTGTTAAAGAGTCGTTAAGAGAGACAAAAACACCATTTGTGATATTTATCCATGGTTTTACAAGTGCTAAAGAAAATAATCTCCATATTGCTTATCATTTAGCTGAAAAAGGGTTCAGGGTTGCATTGCCGGAAGCATTGTATCATGGAGAAAGAAGTAAACAATATGGCACGAAGGAGCTTGCCTTCAGGTTCTGGAAAATTGTTTTAAATGAAATAAATGAAGTAACGAAGATTAAGGAATACTTTGAAATAAATCAATTAATTGATTCTGACCGAGTAGGACTCGCGGGTACTTCAATGGGCGGGATTACAACACTAGGTTCACTGACACAGTATGATTGGATAAAAGCAGCGGTTAGTTTAATGGGAAGCCCTTGTTATACAGAACTTCTTAAAAGTCAGCTTTACTCGTTAAAGCAAAGCGGTGCGGAAATTCCTCTTTCAAACGAAGAAATTGAAGAACAGCTTGCATTACTACAGCCATTTGACTTAAGTCTTCAAACAGAGAAACTTCAAAATCGCCCATTGCTTTTCTGGCATGGTGAACGTGACCAAGTCGTCCCATTTGCTCCAACATATCAATTTTATAAAGATATTGTCCCAATGTATGATAAAGAACCCGAAAAACTTCAATTCATAGCAGATCCGCTAGCAGATCACAAAGTATCAAGACAAGGTGTCCTGGCATTGGTCGAATGGTTTGAAAGGTATTTATAATTAATTAAGGTTCTTTGGAAGATTGTTGCTTTTAATTTTTGATTTAATTTTAAGAGTTAGTGGAATGGAGCGGAAGACACTCGACTCCTGCGGGAAGTAGAGGAAAGGCTGAGACCCCATAGGCGAAGCCGAGGGAGGCTCAGCTTCCTCCCCGGCGCATGGAGTGTCTGGAGTGCAATGGAACGGACTAATTTTACACCTTCAACTTTTTTAAAAGTAATTAATTTCTCAAATAAAGCAGAATACTTTCTTTGACTTCAATCTTTTACTATACTCAAAATACCAACTATCTGAAAGGAGTGTTTAAATATGGATGAATTACTAAAAGAAAATATCTATGGTGCGTTAGAAACAGTTGTAGATCCGGAGCTTGGTGTTGACATTATCAATCTTGGCTTAGTATACGATGTGGAAATGGATGATGAGGGCCATACGATTGTTACAATGACATTAACTTCAATGGGATGCCCGCTGGCAGCTACTATTGTTGAACAAATCAAAGTAGCCATTCAAGATATACCGGAAGTAAAAAGCACTGAAGTAAATATCGTCTGGAGTCCGCCATGGTCAAAAGACAGAATGTCAAGGATAGCAAAGATTGCATTAGGAATTCAATAAATCGTTTGAGAGTAACCCTTATACATTGTTATAAGGGTTACTTTTTTGTACTTTAAAAAAGTTTAACTATACTAAAGGATTAAAGTATAAGAAAAGGCATCGACTTCCGCCATTCTTGGCGGTAAGTCGTGTTTTTCTAATTGCTATTTTAAAAAAGATGTTTGTTCCTAGTGAAATATGGATATAAACTATTAGGTTGATAGGAGCAGTTCAATCCCAAAAATTATCACAACCCCAATATCAAAGCATAGAATATGCAATGATAAACCAGACTCTGATTATTCAAATAACTTACACATATGTAATCCCTATTCAATTTTCAAATTTTTTATACAATTAAATGCATATATATTATGTCGTGCGAATACACGTAGTTTCTAATAAATCCTTTCATTTACGTGATTTTTTTGAAAAATTAGCAAAAATATTATTTATACACTTGATTTTATTTTTATACATATTTATAATTGAGAAATAATTTAGATAACGAACTTAAGAGAAGGTGATTTGGTGAAGGTCGGAATTATCGGTGCCACAGGATACGGTGGAGTCGAATTACATCGTATATTATCTAATCATCCACATGTAGAAGAATGTATACTTTACTCATCTTCAGAAATGGATGTTCCATATAGCAACTCGTTTCCACATCTACATCAATTAAGTAATCATATATTGCGAGATATCAATGTCGAAGAAATAAAAAGAGACATACAGTTTTTGTTTCTTGCAACACCACCTGGAGTTTCAAGAGACTTAACACCAAAGTTTCAAGGATCAAATGTCAGGATCATCGATCTCTCCGGTGACTTGAGGTTAAAAGATCGATTAGCTTATGAGCAATGGTATAAGCGGCCATGTGTATCAGAAGATATTTTGGAACATGCTGTATACGGGCTGTCTGAACTTAATAAAGAGGAAATAATGAATGCTGATATTCTTGCAAATCCAGGCTGTTTTCCGACAGCAACGATTTTAGGCTTGGCACCTGTTGTCCAAAACAAAATCATTGATGTGAAATCAATCATTGTTGATGCCAAAACAGGAGTATCTGGTGCAGGACGCAATGCATCACAAACCACACATTATTCAGAAGTAAATGAAAATATGAAAATTTATAAGGTTCATGAACATCAGCATGTTCCGGAAGTTGAGCAAGCACTTCATTCTTTAAATGAAGCAGTTGGTGCTATTTCTTTTTCAACACATTTGATTCCAATGACACGTGGAATTATGGCAACTATCTATGCAAGTGTAGAAGATTCATATACAACGGAAAAATTACTAGATTTATATAAAAGCTACTATGCGGAATCATCATTTGTTCGTATTCGTGAGCAGGATGTATTTCCTTCAACAAAAGAAGTGTACGGTTCAAATTTCTGTGATATCGGGTTAAAGCTTGATGAACGAACAGGCAGAATCACCATCGTTTCAGTAATAGACAATTTAATGAAAGGTGCAGCAGGTCAAGCGGTTCAAAATTTCAACCTAATGAACGGTTATGAGGAAACAACCGGCTTGTATTTTGCACCTATTTATCCATAAGGCTATTTTGCAGATGAAATGGAAGGTCAGACTCTAAAGAAGGGGCAAATTGACTAAACCAATGTCATTGTAAAAGAGTGTTGATCATGACAACCAGGGAGGAAAAAGAAGTGCTACAAGCAAAAGAAACATCTGCTATTACAAAAATTGAAAATGGATCTATTGTAACACCGAAAGGATTCTCAAGTGACGGTGTTCATGCCGGACTCAGATATTCAAGAAATGATCTGGGAGTTATCTACAGCGAGGTACCAGCAAATTGTGCAGCCGTTTATACCCAAAGTCATTTCCAGGCAGCTCCGCTAAAAGTAACGCAGGTAAGCATCGCTGAAGAGAAATTGTTGCAAGCGATTATCGTCAATAGTGCGAATGCTAATGCGTGTACAGGAGAACAAGGATTAAAAGATGCTTATGAAATGCGAGAAAGAACTGCAGACTTGTTTAATATCAAACCTCATTATGTTGCGGTTGCGTCTACAGGTGTAATTGGGGAATTTTTAAAAATGGATAAAATTCGGGCTGGAATCGAGCAGCTAAACCCCCATTCAACACATGAAGCTGCTGAAGCCTTTCAAACAGCCATTTTAACAACTGACTTGGTTATGAAAACATCATGCTATCAAGTTGAAATTGATGGAAAAACGGTTACCATCGCTGGTGCGGCTAAAGGTTCAGGGATGATTCATCCAAACATGGCAACGATGCTTTCTTTTGTGACAACAGATGCAAAGATTGACTCTGCATCACTTCAGGCACTTTTAAGTAAAACAACAGATAAAACATATAATCAAATCACGGTTGATGGTGATACATCCACAAATGATATGGTATTGGTTATGGCAAATGGGATGGCTGAAAATGAGCTGTTAAACGAGCAACACCCAGGATGGAATGATTTTAAAACAGCGTTTCATAAAGTTAGTGAAGAGTTAGCAAAACAAATTGCAAAAGATGGCGAAGGGGCAACAAAGCTAATTGAAGTAGCGGTAACAGGAGCAAAAACAAAGCAGGAAGCAAATGTTGTTGCCAAGAAGATTGTCGGGTCAAGCCTTGTCAAAACAGCTGTTTACGGAGCGGATGCAAACTGGGGAAGAATTATTTGTGCAGTAGGTTATAGTGAAGCACAAGTTGAACCTGAGAGCATTGATATTTACTTGGGGGATATCTGTTTATTTACAGATAATCGTCCTCAATCATTTTCAGAGGAAGTTGCCTCAGAATACTTAAAACAGGATCAAGTAAAGATTACAGTTCATCTTGGTGTTGGGGAAGAAACAGGAAAAGCCTGGGGCTGTGATTTAACATATGATTACGTGAAAATAAACGCAAGCTATAGAACGTAAGGGAGATTGTTATGTCAAAAACAGTTGTATTAAAATGTGGCGGAAGTACTGTTCACCAATTGTCAGAGTCATTTTTTCATAGTTTAAAAGCATTGATTTCCTCAAATTGGAGAGTGATGATCGTTCACGGTGGCGGTCCTGATATCACAAACATGCTGAAAGCTTTAAAAATAGAAGCTGAATTCTACAATGGTCAACGTAAGACGACAGAAGAGGTACTTGAAGTTGCAGAAATGGTGTTAGCCGGGAAAATTAATAAGCACCTGACAGGTCTATTAAACCAAAAGGGATTAAAATCAATTGGATTGTCCGGTACAGATGATCAACTATTACTAGCGGATTTCTTGGATCAAGAAAACCTGGGAATGGTTGGGAAAGTAATATCAGTTCATACAGCTGCTGTAGAATTACTAATGGATAACGGCTATATTCCCGTTGTAGCGCCACTTGCAAGTACTAAAACACATGATACCCTTAACGTTAATGCTGATTTAGCAGCTGCAGCAATTGCAAATGCAGTCGGAGCAGAAAAATTCTTATTTGTAACAGATGTACCTGGCATTTTAAATAAAGAAAAGGAAGTCATTGAGACCGTAACACCATCCCAAATTGATGAACTGATAAAGAATGAAGTCATTACTGGTGGAATGATCCCAAAGGTGGAGTCAGCTGTTTCCACACTTTCAGATATTTGTCAGGAAGTCATGATTGTAAGTGGTCAACAAGCTTTCATTGAAAAAGATGATTTTAAGGGAACAAAAATTGTGAGTGAGAAGGAGGTCTTGTCATCATGAGTTATTTATTTCCAACATATGCACGCTGGGACGTAACGATTAAAGAAGCAAAGGGTTCTTGGGTAACAGATGTGAATGATGTAAAGTATTTGGACTTTATATCAGGTATTGCGGTTTGCAACCTTGGTCATGCCAATGAAGAAGTGTCCAATGCTGTACAAGAACAGCTTACAAAATACTGGCATATGTCCAATCTATTTCACCAGCCCGTTCAAGAAGAAGTAGCAAAGCTTCTAGTTAAAGCTAGCGATGGAGATGCAGTGTTTTTCTGTAACAGTGGAGCTGAAGCAAATGAAGCGGCTATAAAACTTGCAAGAAAGCATACCGGCAAGCAAAAGATCGTTACATTTTTACAATCATTTCACGGCAGAACGTTTGCGACAATGTCTGCAACAGGTCAAGAGAAAATTCATAAGGGCTTTGGACCTTTACTCGAAACCTTCCAATACCTCACCTTTAATGATGTAGAAGCATTAGATGAACTTGGAACTGATGTGGCAGCCATTATGCTCGAAGTTGTTCAAGGTGAAGGCGGAGTCATTCCGGCTGATAAAGAATTTATCGAAAAAATAACAGAAACATGTGAGAAGATCGGTGCATTACTTATAATAGATGAGGTCCAAACAGGAATCGGCAGAACAGGTAAGCCATTTGGTTATCAGCACTTTGGAATTAAGCCTGACATTATTACATCTGCAAAAGGTCTTGGTAGTGGGCTGCCAGTTGGTGCAATGATCGGTCATAAATCGCTCATCGAAACATTTCAGGCTGGAAGCCATGGATCTACCTTTGGAGGTAATCCAATTGCCATGGCTGCTGCAAAAGTGACATTAGAGAAAATTTTCAATGAAGATTTCTTAAATGAAGTGAATAAGAAAAGTAACTATTTACTAGAAAAATTAGATCAGATCGTAGGAAATCATCCATTCGTAAATGGAGTTCGCGGGAGTGGATTATTAATTGGGATTGAATGTAAAGAACAAGTTTCACCAATCATTGACCAATTAAGAGAGCATAATTTCCTTGTTCTGCCGGCTGGTCCTCATGTAATCCGTTTACTGCCGCCATTAACCGTTTCATACGAAGAAATGGATATAGCGGTAAAAACAATAGCAGAAGTTTTCTCAAAGGTAAACGATTCTGTAGGAGCTCATTAATTTGAGCATTTTTTTTACAAGTGATTGAATAAAAATACCTATGGTTTAATAATTATCCAATAGGGTATAGAGAAGAATTAAAGACAAACGAGGTGTAAGCAGATGAAAGGATATCTCCATTTAGAGGATGGTTCAACCTATACAGGAGAACTAGAGCATGGGTCTTTGGAGGATATAAACGGAGAAATCGTATTTTTTACAGGAATGACAGGTTATCAGGAAGTACTAACTGATCCTTCTTATAAAAATCAAATCGTTGTATTCACGTACCCGTTGATCGGGAATTACGGTGTCAATATAAGTGATGATGAAAGTAAAAAGCCGCAGGTTAAAGCAGTTGTCATCTATGAGTGTACATCACAATATTCTCATTATGAAGCACAGTATAGCTTTAAAGAATATTTGGAAAAGTGGAACATCCCGATTATTCATCATATCGATACCCGGGCAGTGGTGAAAAAAATCAGAAATCACGGATCGATGGCAGCTACAATAACGTCAAAATCTGCATTAGCTGAAAAGCCGAGTACCATTTTTGAAGATGGAGTATTTGAAGTTGTATCAGATAAGCTTGAAACATATGGGAATGGGGAAAAGCATATTGCATTAGTAGACTTTGGATATAAGAAATCAATTCTTACATCCTTATTAGATAGAGGCTGCAAAGTAACGACTGTCCCATTTAAAATGATGGACCAAATAGGTGATTTAAAGCCTGATGGTGTTTTATTATCTAATGGACCTGGAGATCCCGAGCAATTATCAAGCTACTATAGTCAAATTAAAAAAGTTGTTTCTGCTTACCCGACATTAGGCATTTGTTTAGGTCACCAATTAATCGCTCTATCTTTCGGTGCTAAAACGACAAAACTATTATTTGGACATAGAGGAGCAAACCAACCTGTTTTTGATCTTAAAACAAATAAAGTTTTCATGACGTCTCAAAACCATAGTTATGTTGTCATTAAAGAGAGTTTAACAGATACAGATTTATCGATGCGTTTTTATCATATTAATGATGACTCAATTGAAGGGTTATCACATAAAAGTTTACCAGTTTTAACAGCGCAATTTCATCCCGAAGCACATCCGGGACCTTCAGATAGTGAATGGATCTTCGATGAATTTTTAGAGTTAGTCGCAGTTGCAAAAGGAGATATACTTTATGTCTAAAAATCAGTCTATCAAGAAAATTGTTGTTATTGGCTCCGGTCCTATTGTGATTGGGCAGGCCGCAGAATTTGATTATGCAGGCACACAAGGCTGTCTGGCTTTAAAGGAAGAAGGCTACCAAGTCGTTCTTGTTAATAACAATCCTGCAACCATCATGACAGATGAGGAATTTTCAGATGTTTTGTATTTTGAACCATTAACAGTGGAAAGTTTAACAAAAATTATTGTTAAAGAAAAACCGGATGGTTTACTTGCATCTTTAGGTGGTCAAACAGGGCTTAACCTGGCAATGGAGCTTCATGAAGCAGGCGTTTTAGATAAATATGGTGTGCAATTATTAGGAACTTCTATTGATTCGATCCGTAAAGGTGAAGATCGAAATGAGTTCCGTCAATTAATGTATGATTTAAATGAACCTATCCCTGAGAGCTCCATTGTTACAACATTAGAGGAAGCACTTGAATTTTCTAATAAAATCGGGTTCCCCATTATCATCAGACCTGCCTATACTCTTGGTGGAAAAGGCGGCGGAATTGCCTCAAATCTTGAAGAGTTTAAAAAGCTCGTAAGAAGTGGTTTGCAAGCAAGTCCGATTACACAATGTTTAATTGAAAAAAGCATTGCCGGCTTTAAAGAAGTAGAATATGAAATGATTCGTGATCACAAAGGAACGTGTATTTCTGTATGTAATATGGAAAATATTGATCCTGTTGGTGTTCATACAGGTGACTCGATTGTTGTTGCACCTTCACAAACATTAACAGATCAAGATTATCATATGCTAAGAAGTGCAGCTGTTAAAATCGTTTCAGCACTTGGTGTGATCGGTGGATGTAACATTCAATTAGCGTTAGATCCTAATAGCAAACAATACTATGTTATTGAAGTAAATCCACGGGTCAGCAGATCATCTGCATTAGCATCAAAAGCAACTGGTTATCCAATTGCAAAAATTGCTGCAAAGCTTGCAGTAGGATATACATTGGAAGAATTAAAAAATCCTCTAACGATGAGTACGTACGCAAGCTTCGAGCCGGCACTTGACTATGTTGTTGTGAAGTTCCCAAGATGGCCTTTTGATAAGTTTAATAAGGCTGACCGTAAGCTGGGGACTAAAATGAAAGCAACTGGTGAAGTTATGGCGATTGAGCGTAATCTCGAAGCAGCTATTCAAAAGGCATGTGACTCACTAGAACTTGATAATATCGGCACACACCTGCCAGAGCTTAAAGATTTATCCATTGATGAATTAAAAACAGTCATGAATAAAACAGATGATCGCCGCTTTTTTGCTGTGATGGAGCTATTAAGAAAAGGAAGCACGATACAAGATATCCATGAGCAAACAGAAATGGATGTATATTTCCTTTCAATATTCCAACGAATGATCGATCTGGAAAAGCAAATCCAGGAAAAAACGATTTCAACACTTGACACTGAATTTATAGCTAAGGTGAAGGAAAAAGGCTTTTCTGATAAGACGATCTCATCATTATTAAATGCTCCTGAAGCTGAAGTTAGAAAAGCAAGACTTGATGCTGGAGTAAAGGCTTCTTATAAATATGTTGATACATGTGCAGCAGAGTTTGAAGCTCGTACGAATTATTTTTATTCAACCTATTTCGGTGAAAATGAACAGCCTGCTTTAACAGATAACAAAAAGATCTTAATCATTGGATCAGGTCCTATACGTATCGGTCAAGGGATTGAATTTGACTATAGTGCTGTTCATGGAATTAAGGCATTAAAACAATTAGGCTATGAAGCGGTGATGATAAATAATAATCCGGAAACGGTTAGTACTGACTTTGAAACAGCAGATCGGTTGTACTTTGAACCGATTACGCTTGAACATGTATTAAATATTGTTGATTCTGAGGGAATTGATTCTGTTATTGTCCAATATGGCGGGCAAACAGCGATTAACCTTGCTGAACAATTAGAATCTGCAGGTGTAAAGCTGCTTGGTACTGATACTGAAACATTAGATTGGTTGGAGGATCGTGACAAGTTCTATCAACTGTTAGATGAATTATCCATACCACACGCAGCAGGACTAACGGCAAACAATGCGGATGAAGCATTAAAAGGATCAAAAGAAATAGGTTTCCCGCTGCTTCTTAGACCATCATATGTTATTGGCGGAAAAGGAATGGTCATTGTTCATAATGAAGAAACATTAGAAACGTTACTTGCGGAAAATACAAATATGATTTATCCGGTTCTTATTGATCAATTTGTTGAAGGACTTGAGGGAGAAATTGACCTCATTTCAGATGGTCAAGATGCCTTTATACCAACATATATTGAGCATGTTGAGCCTGCAGGTGTCCATTCAGGGGATAGCTTAGCCATCCTACCTTCTCAAAACCTGACGGACGAAAATAAACAGGTTATTGCTAATTACGCAAGGGCGTTGGTGAAAAAGCTGCATTATCGAGGAATTATGAATATTCAATTCTTAGTGAAAGATCATACAATTTATATTGTAGAAGTAAATCCACGTGCAAGCAGAACAGCGCCGATTATTAGTAAAGTAACTGGTATTCCTATTATTAAGCATGCTACGTATTTACTATGTGGTAAAAAAATAACAGAACTAGACATTACCTCCCCAGAGTCTAATAACATGGTGGCGGTGAAATATCCGGTCTTCTCCAGTCATGCTTTACATGATGTTGATATTACACTTGGACCGGAAATGAAGGCAACTGGTGAAGGAATGTGTATTGGAAATAATTTAGAGGCTGTTTATCGCAAGATCTTTACAAAGGACTTAGAGAATGTACGAAGTGTCTTTTTTGATGTAGCAGATAATGAGGCGATAAAAACAGCTAAGGAAGTTGGACTTGAAGTTGTGACAGATCAGTACGAAACATGGGTTGATGGAGAAAAAGGCATATTCGTCTCATTGATTGACAGTGATGAAGCGAAATTAGCACGTCAACAAGCGATTGAAAAAGGAATGCTTCTTTTTACAAACCTTTCAACATTTTACGCTTGTTTAACATCCATTACTGCCACTGAAGATGATGTATCTTCAATTCAGGAATTTTTGAAACCATTGGTGAAAAACCAATAGGTTCCGCCTAAGCTAAGGAAGGTAGTGAGCTGAAATGAGTATAAATGTAAAAAATAAAACTGCAGTCGAAAAACGTGATTTTCTAACTCTTCTTGATTATAGCAAAGAGGAAATTTTAGCTTTAATAGAAGAAGCATTTAAATTAGAAGAAAATCCAATTCAACCTGTTCTACAAGGAAAAACACTGGCGATGATCTTCGAAAAATCATCTACAAGAACACGGGTATCTTTTGAAACAGGAATGCTTCAATTAGGGGGTCATGCATTATTTTTAAGTAGCCAGGACCTTCAATTAGGAAGAGGTGAACCTGTTTCTGACACTGCGAAAGTGTTGTCCGGCTATGTTGATGCGATTATGATCCGTACATTTGGTCATGATAAAATAGAAGAATTGGCCAAGCATGCTAGTATCCCTGTAATCAATGGATTAACAGATCTTTTCCACCCATGTCAGGCACTTGCAGACTTAAAGACAATTTACCGCATAAAAGAAACATTTGAAGGTGTAAAGACTGCATACTTAGGAGACGGAAATAATGTAGCTCATTCCTTAATGATTGCTGCAGCCAAAGTCGGAATGGATTTTTCATTAGGATGTCCAAAGGGATATGAACCTGATGCAGACATTGTGGCGAAAGCTCAAAAGCTTGCTGAAAAAACAGGTGCTACGATTACCATCACATATGATCCGATTGAGGCTGTTAAAGATGCTGATATTATCTATACAGATGTATGGGCAAGCATGGGTCAAGAAAGTGAACAACAAGAACGCTTGGTTGCATTTAAAGACTTCCAAGTTAATGACCAGCTTGTTCAGCATGCAAAAGCAGACTATCATTTCTTGCACTGCTTACCAGCGCACCGTGAGGAAGAAGTTACAGCCTCCATTATTGACGGCGAACACTCAGCAGTCTTTGAACAAGCAGAAAACAGACTTCATGTCCAAAAAGCACTACTAAAAAAATTACTTTCATAAAGAGACGCGGGGACAGTGAACTATAACCCGAATAATGGACACCTTTAAAAAAGGGACGTTATTCGGGTTTTTCTATGTCTTTAGATTTAAAACCCGTTTATAATAAAAGAACCTATTGTGGACGGAGGATTTTAATGAAGAAAAAGTTATTTTCAAAAAGCGAAATGAAAGAGTTAGAAAAGAACCCTAACGTACTTAGTGTGACTGAAAAGGTTATTACCTACCACCCAGACTTTAAAGTGAAAGCTGTATTAGAGAATATTAAAGGGGAAAGTCCAGCCCGAATCTTTATGGATCACGGTTTTGATCTTAATATTATTGGGAAAGA
>NZ_JAEK01000026.1 GCF_000518865.1 Bacillus sp. J37
TAAAAGGAAAAAGTGGTTGAAAAACGAGGGAAAGTGGTTGAATCAGGTAGTGAGAACATAGAGTTGGTTGAAAAAAATAAAATGATAGCGTAATCATCTGGGGAAGCGATTGAATAAGTGTGAAAAGTGGTTGAATCATGAGGTGAAAGTATGATATAGACAAATTAGACAGGAGGAATGAGATGTCAATTGAGGTAAGATTATCAAAAGAAAGTGATGTTGAGCAATTACTCGAAATCGATAATAGAATTTGGAATACAACTACAACACCTGCAATCATTAAATGGAATTCAGCAAGTGAATATAAGGAAAGAAATCCGGAGGGAAGTCAGCTTGTTGCATTGGCGAATGGACAAGTAGCAGGTTATCTTGGGTTTCATTCACCAACACCTTTGAATACAAATCAACATGTATTGGAAATAGATATTGCAGTAGACCGGCATTTTCAAGGTAGTGGTGTAGGAAAGAGTTTACTTTTGAGTGCGGAAAATATCTTTAAAGAAAAAGGCATTAAAAAACTCTCGCTCCGTGTATTAGAAACAAATAGTGGAGCAATCCGTTTTTATCACAAATGTGGTTTCCGTAAGCAAGGTAAACTGATCAACGAGTTTTTTATTGATGGAAAGTATGTAAATGATCTATTGATGTACAAACTTTTAGATTAGGAGAAAAATCTATATTTTCGCATTATTATAACATTATGAAATGGAGCATTTCTTCATTGCAAAACAAGGGAAAAGGGGCTAAAATTCTCTGAGGAATATTCACGTGTGAATTCGTGAAAATCATGTAAAGGAGGAGGATTTATGCCGCGTTCTCTTTGGTTGCTTGTAATTGGAATGATGATTAATGTGACAGGATCTTCATTTTTATGGCCGTTAAATACGATATATATTCATGATCATCTTGGTAAGTCTTTAACGGTTGCAGGAATTGTTCTCATGTTAAACGCTGCAGCAAGCGTTGTTGGAAATCTTCTTGGTGGGGTATTATTTGATAAGATCGGTGGTTATAAATCCATCCTGTTAGGAATTGTGATTACGTTAATTTCTGTCGTTGCCCTTATGTTTAACCATTCTTGGCCTGTATATATGTATTTATTAATCTTTATTGGATTAGGTTCTGGAATTGTTTTCCCGGCTACATATGCATTAGCAGGAACAGTATGGCCGGAAGGTGGCAGAAAAGCATTTAATGCTATTTATGTTGCACAAAATGCAGGTGTAGCAGCAGGAGCTTCCCTAGGTGGATTTGTTGCTTCTATCTCATTTCATTATATATTTGTTGCTAACGCAGCACTTTATGCTGTTTTTTTCTTACTTGCATTCTTCGGTTTCCGAAATATCGATGATTCGTCAGTAAAACAAGTATCGATATTGGATCAAAATCCTACCATAAAAAATCGTGAAAAGTTTGGGGCTTTGGTTGTTTTATGTATTGGATATTTACTCTGCTGGGTAGGATATGTTCAGTGGCCTTCAACGATCTCATCCCATACCCAAACCTTGAATATTTCATTAAGTCAATATAGTTTACTTTGGACAATAAATGGTATCTTGATTGTACTTGGTCAACCGCTTATTTCTCTGTTTGTAAAGCACTTTGCCAAAACATTGAAAAAACAAATGGTTCTGGGATTTATCGTGTTTATCGTCTCATTTGCTGTGGCAACATATGCAGAGGAATTTACAGCATTTCTTGTGGCAATGGTGATATTAACGATCGGAGAAATGTTAGTATGGCCTGCTGTGCCAACGATTGCAAATGATTTAGCTCCTAGTGGCAGACAAGGCTTTTATCAAGGATTTGTTAACAGTACTGCAACGGGAGGAAAAATGATTGGTCCTCTCCTTGGAGGAATGGTTGTGGATTACTACAATATGAGCTTATTATTTATGATCATCATGAGCTTGTTAATAGTTGGGATTTTTACTACTCTGATCTATGATAAAAAATTGAATGCAAAGCTGGAAAGCAAAGGGTCTCAGGCCTCCGACGCTGTCGGGGTCTAAGACCTTTTTTTAGTTCCTGCATTTTAAAGCAAATTAAAACTCTAAAAATAATTACGGTGTGATACGATAAAAGAAAAAATTTACTAGGGGAAGATACTATGTTGGATCATCGTTTTCCGTATGCGAAAGAAATAATTGAAACCGTAATAGAAAACGCTTACGTTTGGATTGTGATTGTTGATGCTGACGGAAAGATTATTTATATGAATGAAAACTACTGTCGATTTTGTGAAGTAACAAAAGAGAAAGTCGTTGGAAAGTATGTAACAGAAGTCATAGAAAATACACGAATGCACATTGTGGTTAAAACCGGAGAAGAAGAAATAGCTGATCTTCAGTATATCCGAGGGAATTACATGATAGCCAATCGAATTCCAATCTTCGCAGATGGCAAAATAATTGGTGCATTTGGTACGGTTATGTTTCGTGATACAAAGGAATGGAGTGAGATGAACTCCCATGTTCGGCATCACCTTTCATCCATTCAGTCTTTTATTGAACAACAGGAAGTTACTGGAGCGAAATATACTTTAAATGATATTCATTCAAATTCTGCTATTATGGCGGAATTAAAAGAGAAGGTCAAATCGATAGCTGCTACAGATAGCTCAGTTTTAATCCGTGGGGAAAGTGGGACAGGAAAGGAATTGTTTGCACATAGCATTCATTTGTTAAGTCATCGAAGTGAAGGGCCATTTGTTAAGGTGAACTGTGGAGCCATACCTGAGCAGTTGCTTGAGTCCGAATTGTTTGGGTATGAAGATGGTGCGTTTACTGGAGCTAAAAAAGGTGGAAAGAAGGGAAAGTTTCAGCAAGCAAATGGTGGTACAATTTTTTTGGATGAAATCGGTGATATGAGTCTTCATATGCAAGTTAAGTTATTGCGTGTTCTCCAAGAAAAAGAAGTAGAACCGATTGGAGGCAATAGAACGATACCATTGGATGTTAGAGTTATAACAGCTACGAACAGACCGTTAGAAGAACTCATGAAAACAAATGACTTTAGAAGTGACCTTTATTATCGAATCAGCGTTATTCCGCTGTTTATACCACCTTTAAGGGATCGAATGGCAGATTTAGAAACGCTTGTCCGTTATTTTATTAAAAAAGTTTCTTTAAGAACAGGTAAAAGAATTTCTATGATTCATGAAGACGTGATGAAGACATTTCATCAATATCATTGGCAAGGGAATATTCGTGAACTGGAAAATATTATTGAAGCAGCCATTCATTTAGCTAAAACAGATGTCATCACACTGGAGGCAATTCCTGAATATATTAAAAATCGGCCAATTTATCATTCTGATATGAAAGTCAACTCATTAAAGGAAATGTTAGCTCAAGCAGAAAAGAACATTCTTATTCGGACCATACAAAAGCATGCTGGTGATAAAAGAATGGCAGCAAAAGAATTGGAAATTAGTAAGTCAAGTATGTATGAAAAAATTCAAAAATATGGGTTAAATTAATAGTCCGAAAAAATGGAAAGCAGTCCGGAATGATGGACTGTTATTTTTTTAGTGTCATATAAATACGTATAGTAGATGGACAAGTCTCATATTAAGGTTGAGTGTCCGAAAATGTGGAATGATTCTCTTGATATGTGAACAAATTCGCTAGTTTAATCAAAAGGGCATGTAAAGGAATCTCGGTTTAATCATATTGTTTATTAACACAGAAGAATTGGCACACTTCTTGCTTTTATATATGTGAAAGGAGGATGTGACAGTTTTTATGCATAGAAGGAAGGTTGTAATAAGATGAACGTAAAAGATAAAGAAATGAAAGCGGTTACTCAAAGGCGTGAAAATGAATATATCTAAAGCTTGTACCGAAAATACAGGTTAGAGTTATTGCTAGTTTACTAGTTGAGAACAGGAAATACAAACAAAAGCCTCAAACAAAGGGGGAAACGTAATGTTAAGTATGATTGGGCTAGTCGGTGGTTTAGCACTCTTAATTTATTTGACTATGAAGGGGATGAACTTGTTAGTTGCAGGTCCGTTATGTGCTTTATTTGTAGCTATTTGTAGTGGGCTACCTTTATTTCCTCAATTAGTTGGTGAAGGGGAAGCAAACTTCGTAGGTAATTATATGACAGGCTTTTCAGGTTTTATATCATCATGGTACCTCATGTTTTTATTAGGAGCGATTTTTGGAAAGGTGATGGAGGATAGTGGTGCGGCAGATAGTGTTTCAAAATGGATTGTTAGTAAGATTGGGATGAAAAGAGCTGTTATGGCAATTGTCATTGCTTGTGCTGTTTTAACATACGGTGGTGTCAGCTTATTCGTTGTTGCCTTCTCTGTTTATCCAATGGCTGTTAGTTTATTTAGAGAAGCTGACTTACCTCGTCGTTTTATTCCTGCAGCTCTTGCTTTTGGGTCTGTTACATTTACGATGACATCCGCCGGTTCACCGGAAATTCAGAACTGGATTCCAATTGAATACCTTGGTACATCACCGTACGCAGGCTGGGAAGTTAGTTTAATTGTAGCTGTATTTATGATCATTTTCGGGTATTGGTGGTTACGTCGAATGATCACAAAAGCTGTTGCAAATGGTGAAACATTTGTGGCAAGAGAAAATGATCCAGTTAATGAAGATAAAGTTTTGCCAAATCCGTTATTCGGAATAATTCCATTGGTTGTTGTGTTAATTATTTCGTTTGTTTTCCATGACTCTTTACAACAATCAGCCCTTATTATTTCTTTATTAGGTGGAGTTATTGTTACGTATTTATTAAATCGCACCTATTTCAAATCTTTTTGGAGTGCAGTCTCAGAAGGGACGTTGGGAGCTTTAATCGCTCTCGGGAATACGGCGGCAGTTGTTGGCTTTGGCGGAGTAGCAAAAGCAGTACCTGCTTTTGAAGTGGCTGTTAATGCGATGACAAGCATACCGGGCAGTCCTCTCATCGGAGGGGCTATTGCTGTAAGTGTGATAGCGGGGATGACAGGTTCAGCATCAGGAGGTCAGGCTATTGCTTTGCCGTTGATTTCACCACATTACATGGATATGGGGGTGAATCCTGAAGCGTTACACAGAGTTGTATCAATTTCTTCAGGGGCGCTTGATTCACTTCCACATAATGGCTACGTTGTTACAACCATTCGGGGAATTTGTGGAGAAACTCATAAAGATGCTTATAATCCGGTTGGTGCACTAACGGTCATTGTTCCATTATTAGGTGTTATTTTAGCCATTATTTTATTTTCATTTGGACTGGGAATTTAGGAACGGAGGTTGGGTGTAAATGGTTCAAGCTCAAGTTGTGCTATTAACAGGAGCTGCCCGGGGAATAGGTTTTGAACTGGCAAAAGCCTTTGCAACAGAAGGAGCAAAAGTTGTTTTAACAGACTTACATGAAGAACAGGTTCGTGCTAGTACAAAACGGCTGCAAGAAGAAGGATTGGATGTTAGTGGTTTACCTTGTGATGTCACAAACGAACAAAACATATTTGATGTTGTAAAAGAAACAGCCGCAAGATATGGAAGAATCGATACACTTATAAATAATGCAGGGCTTCAGCATGTCGCACATATCGAAGATTTTCCAACAGAAAAATTTGAACAACTCATTGGTGTTATGTTAGTCGCACCTTTTGTTTTAACAAAGCATGTTTTTCCGTTTATGAAAAATCAACAGTTTGGGAGAGTTCTAAACATCGCCTCTATTAATGGTTTAATTGGCTTTGCAGGCAAAGCAGCTTATAATAGTGCAAAGCACGGCGTCATTGGATTAACAAAAGTCGCGGCATTAGAAGGGGCTCCTTATGGTATTACCGTGAATGCCTTGTGTCCGGGATATGTCGACACACCTCTTGTTAGAAACCAGCTTCAAGATTTGGCAAATACAAGAAAAGTACCATTAGAGGATGTTTTAGAGGATGTATTATACCCTCTCATTCCTCAGAAACGATTACTAGATCCTCAGGAAGTGGCAGATTACGCTATATTTTTAGCCAGTGAAAAGGCAAAAGGAGTGACAGGGCAGGCAGTTGTTTTAGATGGAGGATACACAGTCCAGTAATATGAATAAAAAAATTTTCATTATGTAGCTGACATATTACCAGCTACTTGCATATCCCGACAAAGTTATATAAAATAAGCTTAATATGTATAGGAAATGAACGGTGAAAAGGAATAGTAGTTAGTAAAAATGTGCTCAGAGAGTTGACGGGTGGTGTGAGTCAATCAATTTTTGCTAATGAACTCACCTTTGAGTTACAAATGTGAACACCGCTTAAGGTAAAGTAATATTTGTCGTCGATCCACGTTACGGATGTCAAAGTGGGCATAATAACACTATGCCAAAGTTGGGTGGTACCACGGGAATTAAGCCTCTCGTCCCTATTTGGGATGTGGGGTTTTTTTGATTTTTTGAATTGGTAGTTGAATCTGAGGTCAGCCTTTCAGAGGCTATAAGCCACTACTGAATGGAAGGTGAAAAAACCTTCTATTCAGTAGCGTCTTATTGCCCTTGGTTGGCCAAAGTGCCTCCACCTATATTTAAAGCTTTGACCCGTTCAACCGGTTTAATATATATAATGAAAGAATGAGATTTAAGGAGGAAATACAGATGAGCTTCAATCATCAAGAGATTGAAAAAAAATGGCAAGATTATTGGCTGCATAACAAAACATTTAAAACAACAGAGGATACAGACAAGCCGAAGTTTTACGCGCTCGACATGTTTCCATATCCATCTGGTGCAGGCCTACATGTAGGTCACCCTGAAGGATATACAGCTACTGATATTTTATCCCGTATGAAACGCATGCAGGGCTACAATGTTCTTCATCCTATGGGGTGGGATGCATTCGGGTTGCCTGCTGAACAATATGCGCTTGATACAGGAAATGACCCTGCAGAATTTACAAAACAAAATATTGATAACTTTAGAAGACAAATTCAAGCACTTGGCTTTTCTTATGATTGGGACAGAGAAGTAAACACAACAGATCCTGAATACTATAAATGGACACAATGGATCTTTTTGCAGCTTTATAAAAAAGGTCTTGCATATGTAGATGAAGTGCCTGTAAACTGGTGCCCTGCTTTAGGAACAGTTTTAGCAAATGAAGAGGTTATTGATGGTAAAAGTGAACGAGGGGGACACCCTGTTGAACGTCGTCCAATGAAGCAATGGATGTTAAGAATTACAGCCTACGCTGATCGTTTATTAGAAGATTTAGAAGAAGTTGATTGGCCAGAGAGTATTAAGGATATGCAACGTAACTGGATTGGCCGCTCAGAAGGTGCACATGTTACGTTTGAAATTGATGGTCATGATGAAACATTCACTGTTTTCACCACTCGTCCTGATACATTATTTGGTGCTACGTATGCAGTATTAGCTCCTGAACATAGCTTTATTGAAAAGATTACTACACATGATCAAAAAGATGCGGTTGAAGCTTATATTGATCAAGTAAAACATAAAAGTGATTTAGAACGTACAGAGCTTTCAAAAGAAAAAACAGGTGTGTTCACTGGTGCATATGCGATTAATCCTGTAAACGGTGAAAAAATGCCGATCTGGATTGCTGATTATGTTCTTGTAACTTATGGTACAGGTGCAATCATGGCGGTACCAGCTCATGATGAGCGTGACTATGAATTTGCGGTAAAGTTTGATCTCCCGATTAAAGAGGTTGTTAGCGGTGGAGATGTAACAAAAGAAGCGTATACTGGTGAAGGTGAACATGTAAACTCTGATTTCTTAAACGGATTAGGAAAGCAGGAAGCGATTGAAAAAGCAATTGCTTGGCTGGAAGAAAACCACAAAGGTGAGAAGAAAGTAACATACCGACTTCGTGATTGGCTATTCAGCCGTCAGCGTTATTGGGGTGAGCCGATTCCAATTATCCATTGGGAAGACGGCACAATGTCAGCAGTTCCTGAAGAAGAGCTTCCACTTGTTTTACCAAAAACAACAGAAATCAGACCATCTGGAACAGGTGAATCACCATTAGCGATTATTAAAGATTTCGTCAATGTTGTTGACCCTGAAACAGGTAAAAAAGGTCGTCGTGAAACAAACACAATGCCGCAATGGGCAGGAAGCTGTTGGTACTATCTTCGTTATATTGATCCAAAAAACAGTGAAGCATTAGCAGATGATGCGAAGTTAAAGCAATGGCTGCCTGTTGATATTTATATCGGTGGAGCAGAGCATGCTGTTCTTCACTTACTATACGCTCGCTTCTGGCATAAATTCTTATATGATATTGGGGTTGTTCCAACAAAAGAACCATTCCAAAAATTATTTAACCAAGGGATGATTCTTGGCGAGAACAATGAAAAAATGAGTAAATCAAAAGGAAATGTTGTTAACCCGGATGAAATTGTTGGCTCACATGGTGCTGATACCCTTCGTTTATATGAAATGTTTATGGGACCTTTAGAAGCTTCTATTGCATGGTCAACAACAGGTCTTGACGGAGCAAGACGTTTCTTAGATCGTGTATGGCGCTTATTTATTGAAGACAACGGTGAAGTAAGTCCGAAGGTTGTTGATGAATCAAGTGATGCGCTTGAACGCATCTATCACCAAACGGTTAAAAAAGTAACCGAAGACTTAGAAGGCTTGCGATTTAACACAGCTATTTCGCAGTTGATGGTGTTCATTAATGAAGCATACAAAGCAACTGTTCTACCAAAAGAATACGTAGAAGGTTTTGTGAAATTATTATCTCCAATTGCTCCGCACTTATCCGAAGAGCTATGGAGTAAGCTTGGTCATGACACAACCATTACTTACGAAGCGTGGCCAGCATTTGACGAAGCAAAACTAGTAGAAAACGAAGTGGAAATCGTTGTACAAGTAAACGGAAAAGTTCGTGCAAAACTTTTAGTTGCAAAAGATGTAACAAAAGATCAGTTAGAGCAAATTGCTCTTGAAGATGATCGTGTGAAAGATCAAATTGAAGGAAAAACAATTCGCAAAGTCATTGCAGTACCAGGCAAGCTAGTAAATATTGTTGCAAATTAATCATAGGTAGTTAAAAGCCGACTCTTGGAAAAGAGTCGGCTTTTATATTGGGAGAAATATATACAGTATAGGTGGGGAATATGAAATGATACCGTAATCATACAAGAAAGTGATCGAATTAAAATAAAAGTTGGTTGAAAAACAAAGAAAAGTGGTTGAATCAGGTGGTGAGAGTAAGGAGTTGGTCGAAAAAAGTGAAATGATACCGTAATCATACAAGAAAGTGATCGAATTAAAATAAAAGTTGGTTGAAAAACAAGAAAATGTGGTTGAATCAGGAGGTGCGAGTACACTATCTCCAATAATAGAGTACATATTTTCGTCACAGCTTCCCAAAACTAGCACCACCTCCCCTCACTTTGATATAATGCAACTATTAAATCTGAAAGGGTGTACAAGATGTACGAAATGAAAGAAATAACAGCTGAAGAAGTGCAACGCAAGTTAGAAAATGGTGAGAACATTGAATTAATTGATGTTCGTGAAGATGATGAAGTAGAAGCTGGAATGATTCCGCAAGCACGCCATATTCGTATGAATGATATTCCAGAGCAGCTAGATGCACTTGATAAAGACAAAGAGACGATTTTCATTTGCCGTTCTGGCGGACGCAGTGCAAATGTATGTGCTTATTTACAGGATAAAGGTTATGATGTTGTGAACATGGTAGGCGGAATGCTTGACTATAAAGGGAAAACAAAGCCAAAGAGTGAGCTCTAAGGTGAAAAATAAACGTGCTTGTCCAAAAGACAAGCACGTTTATCTTTTTTCATGATAAATAATGAGGGCTGAGTAGCAATAAATTTGCTCACCGTCTTCATCGGTTGAAAAAGCAACATTGTATTTAATATCTCTTATTTGATTTTCCTCAAGCTCCTCTAAAAATTCATTGATTTCTTCTTCTAAGTCTTTTTCATGTTCTTCATCAAATAATGCAACCTTTAACATACGTTGTCACATCCTTTTGAAAATACTAGTTACCTACACTATATTAGGCATCATCCTTGTGTATACCTAGTTTTTGAAAAAGAAAAGTCAAAGACAATCAGATCATCAATATCTGATGGAAATAGCGTGTAAAGCTGCATTTGTTCCGGCCAGACGACCTGTTACAAGAGCAGATGTAATGTTATAACCACCTGTATATCCGTGTATATCCAGAATTTCTCCACAGAAATATAAGCCATTTATTAATTTTGAGGCCATTTCTTTCGGATGGATTTCCTTAACGGATACACCGCCACCGGTTACAAACGCTTTTTCAATTGATAATGTTCCATGAACCTCAAACTGAAATTGTTTGCAATCTTTCACAAAAAAGCGAAGTTTTTCATTTGAAAGATTATCATAAGTAATGAGTGGATCTATCTCATTTTTTTCTAATAAAAATAGTAAATATCGTTCAGGTAGCAATCCTTTAAGAACATTTTTGATTGCTTTCTTAGCATCCGATTTTAAATCTTTTACAATTGATTGAAACAGCTGCTCTTCATTTGTGTCGGGTAGAGCATCAATGCTGACAGTAATTGCATTTGTTTTGTCTTTTTTCATCGCCTTCACAACATATTGACTACATCTAAGGACAGCAGGACCTGATATACCGAAATGGGTAAAAATCATGTCCATTTTATGAGTGATGATCGCTTTTCCCTTTGGATTTAGCACGCTTAATGCAACATTACGGAGAGAAAGTCCTTGAAGTATTTTCTCTTGGATAAATGGTTCATTTGAAGTAATAGGAACCTCTGTTGGAAACAGCTCCGTAATCGTATGTCCTGCTTTTGCCGCCCAAGCGTACCCGTCACCTGTGCTTCCGGTGTGTGGCACACTCTTGCCGCCAACAGCAAGCACAATAGATTTAGTTAAAATGGTTTCACCGCTAATTAATTCAACACTTTGTACTTGATTTTCATGATAATGAACATCCCTTACGGGTTCGTTTGTTCTCACTTCGACATTTAGTCGTTTTAATTCACTAATTAAGGCATCAACGACTGATTGGGCCTTGTCTGTGACAGGAAACATACGACCGTGATCTTCTTCTTTTAATTGAATCCCTAAGTTTTCAAAGAATAAAATAATGTCCTCATTACTAAATTCAGAGAAAGCACTATAGAGGAAGCGCCCATTACCTGGTATGTGCTTGATGATTTCATCAATAGGCAGCCGGTTTGTCACATTACAACGGCCACCTCCCGAGATGGCTAATTTTCTACCTAATTTGTTTCCTTTATCTATGAGGAGAACCTTTGCCCTTTTTTCACCGGCTGCAATTGCAGCCATCAAACCTGAAGGACCTCCGCCAATTACGACTACATCATATGTCATTAATTTTTCACACCTTTATTTCTTCGTCTGCTTTAATATTATAGCTAAAGCTCTAGAAAAGTAAAAACAAGATACGTTACTTTTTATGTAGAAGTTTATGAAACCATACAATGATGTGGTATACAAGAAGGTTTATGGTAAAATAGAAAAGTTGAATCTTCATAGAGAAGAATGGTGAATAAGAAAATATGTCAAATAAATTATTAAGAGGTACCTTTGTCTTAACATTAGGAACCTATATATCAAGAATATTGGGAATGATTTATTTAATTCCATTTGCGGCGATGGTCGGAACAAATGGTGGGGGATTATTTCAAACTGGGTATGCCCAATACACAATTTTCCTTAGTATAGCGACAGCGGGATTTCCAGCAGCTGTTTCCAAATTTGTATCGAAATATAATGCAGTTGGTGACTATGAAACAAGCAGGAGAATGTTCAAAGCAGGTATTTTCGTCATGCTTGCAACAGGGTTTATTGCTTTTGCCATTTTGTATATGCTTGCACCTCAATTTGCAATCATGTCTCTCGCTGAAAACGAGCTTAACGGAATCACAGTTGAGGATGCAACACTTGTGATTCGGATGGTAAGTATCGCTCTTATTGTTGTTCCTTTAATGAGTTTAATTAGAGGATTCTTTCAAGGACATCAGTCAATGGGACCAACAGCTGTATCACAGGTTGTGGAACAATTAGTTAGGATCGTGTTTCTTTTAGCTTCGACATACTTAATAATGAATGTGTTAAATGGCGGACTTGTTTTAGCGGTTGGCTATGCGACTTTTGCAGCTTTTGTTGGCGCAATTGGTGGATTAATCGTTCTGTTTATTTATTGGATCCGTCGCAAACATACACTTTTAGCCATGAAAGAAAATGTGGTGGAGACAGTATCTATGCCTTTAGGGAAAATGTTTAGAGAGGTATTTAGATATGCAGGACCGTTTGTTTTTGTTGGCCTGGCCATCCCGATTTATAATTATATTGATACCGTTACGTTTAATAGGGCGATGCTACATGTCGGAAATGACCAATCATACACTATGGATATGTATTCTGTACTCCTTTTGTATGTACCAAAACTTGTCATGATACCTGTTTCATTGGCTACCGCTTTTGGATTAACGTTAATTCCAACGATTACGGAGTCTTTTACAAATAATAACCGTGTACTTCTGCATAAGCAAATTGATCAAACTTTGCAATTAATTATGCTGCTTGTATTACCTGCGGTTGTAGGCCTTTCTATCTTAGCAGGACCCGCTTATAATGTATTTTATGCAGGTACTTCGGAAGAAATTGGGAAGCAAATCTTAATGTGGTACGCACCAGTAGCATTACTGTTTTCACTTTTTACAGTTAATGCTGCGATTCTGCAAGGATTAAATAAACAAAAACTTGCTGTCATTAGTTTAGTTATTGGAATTATTGTGAAGTTAGCATTAAATACAACATTAATCGAGCTATACGAAGGAGTAGGTTCGATCCTGGCTACAGCTGCAGGATATCTAGTTTCATTAATTTACGGGTTTGCAATGATTAAACGCCATTCAGGATATTCATTTAGGTTATTAGTAAAAAGAACGGTTCTGATCTCTATGTTATGTATGTTTATGGGGTTAGCTGTTTCGGTTATGCAATCCATATTAGGCATTTTCATCAACTATGCTGATGGAAGAACGAATGCGGTAATTGTAACGTGTGTTTCGGTAGCAATTGGAGGAGCCATTTACTTATACTTAGCATACCGTTCACACCTCCTGGAAAAAATAATGGGCAACCGACTTAATCGTTTCTTACCAAAAAGGAGATCTGTTGAATAGATAACACCATAGAAAGCTAGTACGTGTAAAGGAAAAAACCTAGATTCTTAATGGGCATACAATTAGAATCAACAAGGTTTGGGGAAGAGACTCGGTATAACCGAGTCTTTTTAAATAAAGGATATATTTGTAAAAATGTACCTTGAAAACTATTTTTAAACAGATAGTGGAGTGTAATGGAACGTCCTTGTTCTTTGTTTAACTGTCTATAAACGACATAGTATTAGTAAACACAGCCTAAATCAAAAAGGAGTTTAAAACATGAGAATTGACAAGCTATTATCTAACATAGGCTTTGGGAGTCGAAAAGAAGTAAAGCAATTACTCAAAAAAGGAGTCGTAAAAATAGATGGACAGCCTGTAAAAGACCCAAAAACACATGTTGACCCTGATCAACAAGAGGTTATGGTAAATGAAGAGGTAGTTGAGTACAAAGAGTTTGTTTATTTGCTCATGAATAAACCTGCAGGCTATTTATCTGCAACAGAAGATGAATACCAAGAAACAGTCATTGATCTACTAGAAATGGAGGATGCTGTGCTTCAACCATTTCCAGTCGGCCGTCTTGATAAAGATACAGAAGGATTACTGTTATTAACAAATGATGGACAACTCTCCCATCAACTTCTTTCACCGAAAAAGCATGTACCGAAAACCTATTACGCTGTAATTCTTGGTGAAGTAACAAATGATGATATCGCTGCATTTAAAAAGGGCGTAGAGTTAGATGACGGGTATGTAACAAAGCCGGCTAATCTTGAGATTATATCGTCAGGAAATCAATCCATCATCCATGTGACAATCACAGAAGGGAAATTCCATCAAGTAAAAAGAATGTTTGAATCAGTAGGGAAAAAAGTTACGTATCTTAAAAGAATTTCGATGGGGCCGATTGTTCTGGATGAAGAAGAACTAAAAACAGGTGAATATAGAGAGCTAACTGAGGAAGAGGTTCAGATACTAAGAGAGGCAAAACCTATAGAACTATAGTTAGGAATAAAAGTGCAAGCGTTGGATATTTAAGCGCTTATCCACAGTTCAAGAATTTTATCATTTCCTAAACGACAAAAAAAGAGGAACCTTTTAACAGAAAGGTTCCTTTATATGTATAGGGATCTAATTTTCACACTAAAATTTAAGAAGACATCTTAACCTTTTTCTTTGTAGTGGCCCATTTACCTCTTGTTGGGCTGTGAACCAAATCGTTATATGCTAACACATTTAAGTCCCGCTGTATTGTTCTGGGAGTAATTCCAAATTCATCAACGAGTTGCTGTGTCGTCACAGTTCCCCGCTCACTTATAAACATGTAGACTGATTTAATTCTGGTTAGCATACGGTTTGTTGAAGGTTTCAAAAAACCACTCCTTATCGTTTGATCGCACTGGCAATGCCTACTACAACCTTTCGATGACTGCAACTTCAGATGTCACTTCATACATATTTAGTTTTTGCGGTTAAACGTTACAACAATATTTTACACGATTTCGACAGTAATAATCCATAGAAAAGATTCAATTTACACAATATTTACATATTAATATGTTAAAAAGCCTGCACGCGCGTACTTAACACACTAAATCTATATGATTATTGTTCTGAATAGTATGACAATAAAATGAAAAAACTTCAAGTTTTTTGAATCCTTTTTATGTTATTTCCGTATAAAAATTAAGGAGGAAAAGCAGATGAGTATCTTAACTGTGAAGATTGAAGAAGCTGGTTATGATGAAAAGGCACCGGTGATAAAAGACGTTGAATTTATCCTGAACAAAGGTGAAATGATTGGACTAATTGGACCCAATGGTGCTGGAAAGAGTACAACCATTAAGACATTACTAGGTGTTATGGAATATGTAAAAGGGACAGTAACGAAGCAGGATCAAAGTGTATATGCTTATATTCCGGAAAAACCGATTTTCTATGATCATTTGACATTATGGGAACATCTTGATTTAATCGCTTCTATCAATAAGATAGACGATACCATATTAAATGAACGTGCTCATACCTATTTGAAAACATTTAAAATGGAAAAGGTAAAACATGATATGCCTGCTACTTTTTCTAAAGGGATGCAGCAGAAAGCGATGATCATCCAAGCATTGATTCTAAGGCCTGATTTTTATATTGTAGATGAACCTTTTATCGGCCTTGATCCCAGTGCGATTAAGAGGTTTTTAATGATTATAGAGGAAGAAAGAAAACGAGGTGCAGGTGTATTAATGTGTACACATGTTCTTGATACAGCTGAAAAAATTTGTGACCGTTTTTTGCTTGTGTCAGAAGGGAGAATTGTTGCTAGAGGGACAGTTGATGATATAAGAGAAAAGACAGGTTTAGAGAATGGGTCATTATTAGATTGCTTTTATCTAATTGAAGAAGGTCTTTAAGATGAGTGGTTATAATATATGGTGGTTACGTGCAAAGCGAGATGGGCTTTATCAATTTAATATTATACGGTCTGTTTTCGATTGGACCATCATTGTATATCTATTCATTCCGGCAATGATTTTTGCTGGAATTGCCTATAAATCCTGGTGGGTTTCCATCCCAAGTTGGCTCTCCCCTTTTCCATACGAGCTCTTTTTTCTGGTTTGTTTTTTCTTCAGCTGGCAGGGAGGAATCCGAACGTTTATGGAGGAGGCAGATCAACTTACACTTCTTCAGTTTCCTAGTATGATTTATACAATAAGATATATCGGTGTGATCTATTCGTGGGGCTTGATTATAGGAAAATGGATATTGATCTCTATATGGCTATATCCTTTACTTAATCATTTTCCAGAGCTAGAAGCAGTACACTTTTATTTATACGTCATATTCTTTTTTAGTTTAAATGTGTTCCTTACAACGTATAAGCAAATCATTTATCGTTATGGATTATTGAGAAAAATTCCTATTCATTGCATTGTTTTTAGTTTTATTTCTGTATTGGTTTATGTCAATCTATTCAACTCGATAAACTGGTTAATCACCATGATTTCATTTATTTTTATTATTTATGCCATTTGGCAAGCGAAAATCTATCAGTCTCAACTAGGAACATTCTATGCTGATTTTGAGAAAGAACAGCGAATTAAGGTTAAATTTATCTCCTTATTTTTTGCTATTAACCCTGAAGTTTATATGCCAAAAGCAAAGAAACAGAAGAAACGTTCGTGGGTATTATGGAGACACTCTACTAGAATCCTACAAGAGCGATCACCGGAAAATGGCGTTACTGAGCTTTTTATCAAAGCTTTCCTACGTGATAAATCGAATATATTTCGTTATCTGCAACTTCTCTCTGTTACCACCGTTATTATTTTTGCTGTGCCGATATGGTTTAAATGGCTGGTGTTTATCGCATTTTTCTTTTTCTTTAGTATGTGGATAGGAATGTTGTTCCAGGAATTGGTAAAACAAAATCCATACTTGTCAATTGACTATGGAAAAGAAGATTATATGTTTAAAGCTAAGAAAAAATGTGAAAATCGATTCGTCTATCCTGCTCTGATTGTTGTGTTCCTTGAAACATGTTTATCTACTTCCATTTCCATTATGTTTTTCTAGTCTCTTTCTTCGTAATTGTCATAAAGGTGTGCTAGGCTATAATCTATAGACAAAAAGTTTATTTGTTTACATACTAAATATCATATATTTGTATACAATGTAAGGAATGGAACTATCGGAGGGAAAATGTATTGATTATTTTAAAGAGTAAACGTGAAATTGAACTCATGCACAAAGCTGGTCAACTATTAGCAGATTGTCACAAAGAAATTGCTAAGTTGATAAAGCCGGGTATAACAACGTTGGAAATCGATGCTTTTGTTGAAAACTACCTGAAAAAGCATGAAGCAACTCCAGAGCAAAAAGGATACAAAGGTTATGAATATGCAACATGTGCGTCCATTAACGATGAAATATGTCATGGCTTTCCGAGAAAAACTCCTTTAAAGAGCGGAGATATTGTGACTATTGATATGGTTGTTAACCTCAATGGTGCACTTGCAGACTCTGCATGGTCATATGCAGTTGGCGATATATCGTCTGAGGCAAAGAGGCTATTACAAGTAACAGAAGAAGCTTTGAGTAAAGGGATCGAACAATCCGTTGTAGGAAATCGCCTTGGTGATATAGGACATGCGATTCAATCGTTTGTTGAAGCAGAAGGTTTTTCGGTTGTAAGAGATTTTACCGGTCATGGCATTGGCAGAACCATTCACGAACCGCCAACGATCCTCCACTATGGAGACGCTAATAAAGGGCAAAGGCTTAAAGAAGGCATGGTTATAACAATAGAACCAATGGTAAACATCGGTGCATGGGAATCCAAAATGGACAGTAACGGCTGGACTGCCAGAACAAGAGATGGAAAACTCTCTGCCCAATATGAGCATACAATTGCGATTACGAAAGAAGGACCATTTATTTTAACAAAACAGTGATATTTTCTAAAAAGGAAAGGGCCAGATCGGAAAATCGATCTGGCCCTACTTTAATCCTTTAAGAAAGTTAACTGTATTAAAGGATTAAAGTATAAGAAAAGACATGAACTTCCGCCACTCTTGGCGGTAAGTCGTGTTTTTCTAACTTTTTAATGTCCCCCAATAAAAGCGAGTTGGATAAAAAATAAAACTGCAAAGATATAGACAAATATATGAACTTCTTTCCATTTTCCTTTAGCTATTTTCATTAAAGGATATGAAATGAATCCAAGTGCAATACCAGTTGCAATACTGGAAGTCAGCGGCATGCTTAATACGACCAGGAATGCAGGAAATGCTTCATCAAGCTCTTTCCAATTGATTTCCGAGATTGCTCCCATCATTAAGCTCCCAACAATGATTAAAGCAGGGGCTGTAATAGCTGAAAGATTCGACACAGCTCCAATTAAAGGGCTAAAGAAAAGGGTAAGTCCAAACAAGATGGATACTGTTAAGGTTGTTAAACCAGTACGACCTCCGGCTGCAACTCCTGAAGATGATTCAATATATGCACTAGTAGGGCTTGTTCCGAACATAGCTCCAACTGTAGTGGCAGCAGAATCAGCTAAAAGAGCGGTTCTTGCACGAGGAAGTTCATTTCCCTTCATTAAACCGGCTTGTTGTGCCACTCCAATCATTGTGCCTGTCGTATCAAATATTGTTACGAGTAAGAAAGAAAAAACAACAGCATATAAACCATGTGAGATCACATCTGTTAAAGCTGTAAAAGGATTTGTGACAATAAGTCCTTCCGGTAAGCTAGGGAATGATACAAAGCCTTGCTCAAAGGAAAGCTGGCCGGTGAAGAAAGCAATGACTGCAGTGATGACCATACCAATAAACAATGCTCCATGAACATTTAAACTCATCAATACTAATGTAACAGCAAGTCCGATTAAAGCTAAAACAACGGATGGTGAGTGTAGGTCTCCTAATGCAACTAAATTGTTAGGATCTGATGTAACAATACCAGTTAAGCGCAATCCGATAAAGGCAATAAAAAGGCCGATACCAGCTGTAATACCATGTTTTAAATTATTAGGGATTGCTTCAATCAGTTTTTTACGAAAAGGCGTTAAAGACAAGATGACAAAGATAATACCTGCCACAAAAACAGCTGAAAATGCAGTCATGTATGTAATGTTTTCATTAGCACCTACGACAGAATAAGCAAAGTATGCATTTAATCCCATTCCGGGAGCAATAGCGATGGGATAGTTTGCAGATAGGGCCATCCATAAAGTTCCGACAATCGTTGCAATAATTGTTGCTGTAAAGACTTGGTCAAAAGGAACTCCGGCGTCTGCCAATACAATCGGGTTGACAACAACAATATAAACCATTGTTAAAAAAGTGGTAATTCCTGCAATAATCTCAGTTCGTGCGTTCGTTTTGTTTTCTGATAACTTAAACATATGTACCTCCGTTTTACGAACATTTTTCAAAACATCTTATATATTATTCGTTTTTTGTCTATATTGCAATAGTTTTCTCTTCTTTTTGCATTTCTATGATATTTAAGTGAAAATAGATAGAAACTACAGATAAGTTGGTTTTGTTCACTTAGGAGCGCACACACATGTTAGTATGTTAGTAGAACATTTATATCATTTGCAGGAGGTTTACAAATGGATTGGAAGAAAGAAGTAGAACAAAGAAAAGATGATCTCATAAAAGATACACAAGCATTTCTGAGAATAAAAAGCGTACTTGAAGAAGAATCAAAATCAGCAGAAGCTCCATTTGGTGATGGAATTAACGAAGCTTTCTTGCATTTGCTCGAACTTGGGGAAGCATCAGGGTTCACAGTGAAAAATGTGGACGGATATGCTGGTCATATTGAATTATCAGGTACTTCAGAAGAAATTGTCGGGATATTATGTCATGTAGATGTAGTACCTGAAGGTGATGGATGGACAAGTGATCCATATCAGGCAGAAATCCGTGACGGTAAAATTTTTGCAAGAGGAGCAATGGATGATAAAGGACCGACAATAGCAGCCTTCTACGCAATGAAAATAGTGAAAGAACTTAATTTACCATTAACGAAGAATGTCCGTATGATTATTGGGACAGATGAAGAAAGTGAATGGCGTTGTGTGGATCATTATTTTAAACATGAAAAAATGCCTGAGCTTGGATTTGCCCCTGATGCAGATTTCCCTATAATCCACGCTGAAAAGGGAATTATTGACTTAACAATAAAACAACAACAAGTTGAAAAAATACAGCGAACGGAATTAACTCTTGGTTCTTTTCAGTCCGGAAGAAGATATAATATGGTTCCTGATTATGCGGAAGCAGTATTAAAAGGGGAAGAGAATCTGGCAAAGGTTGAAACGTTATTTGCCAAATTTTTAAGAGACAATGAAGTGAAAGGGCAACATCATCTTGAGGGTGACTCATTAAAACTTTCAGTTGAGGGTGTTTCTGCTCATGCAATGGAACCGAATAATGGGAAAAACGCAGGAATTATATTAGCAGCATTTTTACATAAGTTGGAACTTGATCAAAAAGCACATCATTTTGTGAATACGATTATGGATAAATTTGAAGGTGACACTCGAGGAAACAAACTAAACATAGCGTTTAAAGATGAGATTAGTGGGGAACTAACGTTAAATGTTGGAATCATCTCTTATCAGGAAGAAAGACTTGGACAAATCGGAATTAATATTCGTTATCCGGTGACAGGAGATTCTGAAAACATTAAAGAAAAAATGTTACAGATAAATGGTTTTGAGCTGCAATCATTTGATGATTCCAAACCTCATCATGTTGAGAAAAATCATCCACTCATTCAAGCTCTCCAAAAAGTATATGAAGAGCAAACAGGTGATCATGCTGAATTAATTGCAATAGGCGGGGGAACATATGCAAGGTCATTAGAGGCAGGAGTTGCTTTTGGACCTTTATTTCCGGGACGACCGGATGTTGCCCATCAAAAAGATGAATACATTGAAATTGAAGATCTTTTAAAAGCAACAGCGATTTATGCTCAAGCTATTTATGAATTAGCAAAATAAGAGAAAGAAAAAGATGATTTTACGATCATCTTTTTCTTGTGAATTTAATTAAACAAACACATCACTAGACAAATAACGTTCGCCTGTATCACATGTAATACAAACAACAACATCCTCAGGAGTTAAGCGCTTGGCAACCTCAATCGCTGCGAAGCAAGCTGCACCTGATGATGGACCGACTAATAATCCTTCCTCACTTGCCAGTCTTCTAGTGATATCGTATGCTTGTTTATCTTCAATTTTAAATATTTCATCGTAAACCTGTTGATTTAAAATAGGAGGGATAAACCCGGGGCTTGTCCCAACTAATTTATGGTTTCCGGGTTTTCCTCCAGAAAGGACAGGGGATCCTGCTGGTTCAACTACATGAACCGTTAAATTTTTATAATGTTCCTTTAGCGCTTCACCTGTGCCTGTAATCGTTCCACCGGTTCCTGCTGTTGCAACAAATGCTGAAAGCGGCTTTCCAATCTCGTCCATTGCTTCTATAATTTCTCTTGCCGTTGTATGCCTATGTGCATCAGGGTTAGCAGGGTTATCGAATTGCATCGGTATAAAAGAATTTGGTATTTCCTTTGCTAGCTGTTCAGCTCTTTTAATTGAACCGGGCATCCTTTCAGCACCGGGTGTTAAGACAACCTCTGCTCCATAAGCTTTTAATAAATTAATTCTCTCCTTAGTCATTGTATCTGGCATGACAAGTATAGCTTTATACCCACGTGCTGCTGCGTTCATAGCAATCCCAATTCCTGTATTGCCGCTGGTTGGTTCAATAATGGTTGAGTTAGGTTTTAATAAACCTTTACGTTCAGCTTCTACAATCATATTGAAAGCAGCCCGATCTTTTACACTTCCACTTGGATTGAAAAACTCCAGCTTTAAATAAATGGCTGCCCCTCCCTTTGGACTCACTTTATTTAATTTTACTAAGGGGGTATCCCCTATAAGTTCAGACATATTTTGAACAACTTTCACGACAATCACTTTCCTTTCAGTAGTTTCTAAGTTATGTGTGTCATTTAAAGGTTAAAAGGATTGATAAAATTATAACGTAACTAAAAAAAATATCACAATAATAGGTTTAGGTTATATGAAATGAGTAAACTATATCCTTTTAATAGGAGACATTGTGGGATAGAATAAAGAAATATACTCAACCTGAAACGTTGGCAAATATGAGATAACAATCTTTAGTGCATATCAAATCTTCTTGGAGGGCTACAATGAAGAAACATTATTTTCTAGCAGTACCTATTGAAGAAAAGCAAAGAATGATTCTTCAAAACTGGATACAAAATCATAAATCATCTCTACCTTTCAAGTCATGGGTTCATCCTGAAGATTATCATATTACCCTTGCTTTTTTAGGAGATATTCAACAACATAGCAAATTAATCGAGTTAACAAAAAGAGTGAGTGAAACATTGAAAAATGATCTTCAGTTTGAGATTTCGCTAAAGGGGATTGATGTTTTTGGTAAAGCAGAATCACCAAGAATTCTTTGGGCAAGTGTAGAGTTTTCCAAATCACTAAATCATATGCAAACACTTATCGTAAAAACATGTGAAGAAACAGGGTTTCAACTTGACCGTAAACCATTTCGTCCTCATATCACACTGGCTAGAAAATGGAATTCTGTCCAACCTTTTATAAAATTTGCAGGGTTGCACCAAGTGTTTAATGAACAACCATCACTAAGCCTTGTATCGTCAATTCATTTATATCAAACAAACCTTGATCAAATTCCTAAATACGAAGCAATTAATAATTTTCCTTTAAAACGGAAATAAGGTTATCGTTGAAACTGCTTTTTTTGGGGGAGAGAGGCAGAGATGTTGAAATATGTTTATTTTATTCTACAAATTGCACTTTTATATTTAATCTTTTTTATAGGTGAATGGATTCAACTGATGACCCACATGCCAATACCAGGAAGTATTATTGGAATGATCATATTGTTTTTAGCGCTAATCTTTAAGGTTATCAGACGGGAGTGGATTTCTTTGGGAAGTAATTTCCTTTTAAACAATCTTCCACTTCTCTTTGTTCCTGCTACCGTAGGGATTATTGATTATCTTGAATTATTTAGTGGCTATGGATTTCTCAGCTTGATCATCTCTTTTGTCAGTACAATGGTTGTTTTCATTGCTTCATCAATCATAAGTGAAAAGTTGTTGAATAATGAGAAGAGGCGTGTAAACAATAAGGAGTTCCATTTATGAGGTTGATCATTTATGCTGCCGGATTTATTTTTCTAACAGTTCTTGTTTTTTTCTTAATGAAAAAACTCTATCAGCGTTTTTCATATCCTGTTTTTGTTCCGATATTTACAACGAGTCTACTCATTGTTTGTTTTTTATTTCTTTTTAACATTTCTTATCATACATATATGAGCGGAGGCGAATGGATTGCAAAACTTTTAGGACCTGCTGTAGTGGCATTAGCTATTCCATTATTTGATCACCGTGAGATGCTAAAAAAATATTTTTTTACTATCGTGTTTAGTGTTTGTATTGGGGCCATTATCGGCATTTCCAGTGGACTGGCATTAGGGGTTGTTTTTCAATTAGATCAAAATCTGCTTCTTTCGATAGCACCAAAATCAGTTACCACACCGATAGCAATGGATATTAGTGAGCTTAGTGGCGGAACTCCAACCCTGACTGCAGTGTATGTGATGATAGCGGGGATTTCCGGTGCAATGTTTGGACATTTTGGCATGAACCTCTTTAAGGTGAAACACCCAATAGCAAAAGGAATTGGATTTGGGACTGCATCACATGGAATCGGTACAGCAAAAGCTTTAGAAATAGGCAGCTTAGAAGGAGCAATTAGCTCTATATCTATGACATTAAGTGCGATCATGACCAGCATCTTTTGTCCGATCATTACAACTATTATTTTTTAGGTCATGTTTTAAGAGGAGTTGGAAAACATTTGGCGCAAATTATTAAACTTTATGACTATATTTCACGCTATGAAATAGATGCTTATCGGTATCCTAGTCAGTTTATACGGTTAAAACGTCAGCAATGGAACAAGGTTTCACATGCATGGGAACATAACATGTTTCATACTGTCATGAAGGTAAGTGAACAACCAATTAATACTGTGCAAGAACCGAAGGGGAATTTCATTGGAAAAATTAAAAATCGATTGTCGAAGCACGAAGAGCCGCCAAAGGAAGCTAAGCCTTTAATTAGGGATGCAGTTTTGGATGATGATGAATTACAATTTGCATTTACAACCGTTCCTAGAACAAAGGAGGATTTAAAACACTTATTTTTAGATTATATTTTTCGATTTCAAGTTCGCTGGGCAAGTTCAACAATACGCGAGAAATCGTCTGTAGACATGGCAATATATCGAGATCAATTATTACAATACTTTGCTAAACGACTCCCGGATCATTATTTGTTCCTTTATCGACCGGTTTTTAAATTGAAAAATGCACCGGTAGAATTAGATATCATTTTAATTGGTACGACAGAGATATACTGTATCACTATTATTGAACAACAAAACGATACAGTTTTTATAGGCTCAAAAGAAAATTTTTGGCTTGCTCGTAAAGGTGAGGATCAAAAAAAATTCCTCAATCCGCTGCTTAGCTTAAATCGGACAGGTACGATTGTTCAGAAGCTGATTACGTCAAACAATATTGATCTTTCTGTCAAAAAAATGGTAATCAGTCGAAATGGATATATCGACTATCCCTTTGTTCCATATGATATCTCAATCTTAGATAAAAGATCATATAATGAGTGGTTCCAGCGGCTGAGACAGACTTCTGCTCCATTAAAACATACACAATTAAAAGGAGCCCAAGTACTTCTTTCACACTGCGTAACAAACTCCTATTACCGTAAGGAGTGGAATGACACTCCTTAGGTGAAGTTGGATATTAGACATGAACACATACATAAACGAGTACATAAACTATGATAAAGATGGAGTTATAAGGATGAAAGGATTATTTTTTATTATTAATCAACATTCAGGGTTTGGCAGGGGTGAAAAGGCGTGGAAAAAAGTAAAAAAAGAACTCGAGAAGAAAAAGATATCGTTCCGTTCTTTTTATACAGACTATCATGGACATGCTGAAGTACTTGCCAGACAAATTGCCACCATTCAAGACTATCATTTAAAAACAATTATTGGTGTCGGCGGTAACGGCACTATGA
This sequence comes from Bacillus sp. J37, assembly GCF_000518865.1. GTDB lineage: Bacteria > Bacillota > Bacilli > Bacillales > Bacillaceae > Metabacillus. The sequence goes on from NZ_JAEK01000026.1 coordinate 24,840, forward strand.
ATGAAATTGTAAACGGTTTAAGTGGTTTTACCAAAGTGAAAATAGCCTTTCTCTATACAGGAAGAACTACACAACGGTCTCATACCAGATTATCCTCTAATCCATCAAAAGCTATAAAGGATATCCTTAAGATGTTGAGCAGGCCTGTCAAAAAGATAGATCTTGTTGAATACCAACTTGAAGGAAAAGGTGTAAAAAGAAATTATTTTAACAATCTTGGAATGGGTCTCACAACAAAGGTGATTGAACAAGAAAACTTGCTGAAAAAAGAATTAATGAAGCCCATTTTAGGGCGCATTAGGTTTATGACAGGCTTTGTAAAGGTATTATGGGATTATCAGCCAATCTCCATTTTGATGAAGACTGAAAATCAGGAAATAGTACAGCATGATCATGTTTGGTTACTATCTGTATCAAACCAACCATGTCATTGGGCAGGAATTAAAATTGCTCCGAAAGCCAAAGAAAATGATGGAATGTTAACAATAACAATGATTAAAAATATATCTCTATTTCAGCTGGTTGTCTTTCTTGTATTTAAACAAATGAGTCATCGTGTAAAACAGAATGCTTTCTCTGAATTCACTTGTGAGAAAATAACAATTTCTACGAATGCTGTTCAAGCTATTGAGGCCGACGGTGAGCTAATAGGTGAAAGCCCGGTAACAGTCGTTGTAAAAAAGTCTCATAGTGAATTAGTCATATAAATTTAAACTCTCATTTGGGGGTGCTCATCTTGCTTAATATTAATAGGCCATTTGAAGCTTTCTTAGATAAAATAGATGAAGTGACAATTCTTATTCCGAAGGATCGGGATGGAGAAAAGAAGAATTTCTCACTTACATTAAACAAAGGGACTGAACCCCTTTTAATTATAGATCGAATGGATATTGGAACACATAGTAAATATATTTGTAAACTTCCTTGTGAGTTTCAGTTCGGGAAAACGTATATGATTACCGATGAGCAAGGGACAGAAACAGATCTGCAAATAGGTTCTGTTATACGGACGTTCGAGTTTGATAAAAAATTTGCTTACCCTGTATCAGATTTAGGAGCAAATTATTCAAAAGAACGTACAGAATGGAAAGTATGGGCACCAACAGCTACACATATGAAACTACGTCTTTATTTTCAAAATGAACAAGTATTTGAAACCTATCAAATGACCAGAGAAGAAAAAGGTACATGGTCAATTTCCTTAGAGGGAGATTATGATGGATATTATTTCACCTATCTTGCTTGTATAAATTTATTGTGGAATGAAGCAGTAGATCCTTATACTAAGGCGGTTTCTATTAATGGAAAATATGGTGTAATTATTGATGAACAAAAAACAAATGTACCAAAAATTAAACTTCCTCTTTTAAAAAGCAAAACAGATGCCATTATATACGAAGCCCATATTCGTGATTTCTCTGTCCATGAAAACAGCGGTCTTGTTCATAAGGGAAAATATGAAGCTTGGCTTGAAACTCAAACTAATAATAGCGAAGGTGATCCTACAGGAATTAGTTATTTGCAGGAATTAGGGGTCACACATATCGAACTCTTGCCGGTAAATGATTTTGAAGAAGTGGATGAAAAAAACCCGCAAGATTCCTATAATTGGGGCTATAATCCACTTCATTTCTTTGCTCCCGAAGGTAGTTACTCAAAAAATCCGGAGGATCCGTATAAGAGAATTATTGAACTGAAATCAGTTGTTCAATCTCTTCATAAGCAAGGATTAAGAGTCATTCTTGATGTTGTATTGAATCATGTTTATTCAAAAGAAAATTCATCATTTGAAAAATTATTACCAGGTTATTATTTCAGATATGATGAAAATGGAATGCCTTCAAATGGAACAGGTGTAGGAAATGATCTTGCATCCGAACGTTATATGGTAAGAAAATTTATTGTTGATTGTGTCACATATTGGATGAAAGAGTTTGATATTGATGGTTTTCGGTTTGACTTAATGGGGATTCATGATATAGAAACAATGAATGAAGTGGAAGCGGCTGTTCTAACATTAAAGCCGGATGCATTCCTGCTAGGAGAAGGTTGGGATTTAAATACTCCTCTACCATTGGAACAAAAAACAATCATTAAAAATGCACATAAAGTACCCAAAATCAGTTTTTTCAATGATCAGTTTCGTGATGTGATAAAAGGAAGTACATTCAGTCTGAATGACACTGGATTTGTGTATGAAAATATGGATAAATTTGATCAAACAAAGCTGCTGATTAGTGGGTCAACAACAATATTTGCTAATCCCGAACAATCCATCAACTATGTTGAATCACACGACAATCATACAATGTGGGATCGATTCTTCTTATTCTCTGAAACAGAGAAAAAGGAGATAAAGCAAGCAAGGCACCGGTTGGCATCAGGTATCGTCCTATTATCACAGGGAGTCCCTTTTCTACATGCCGGTCAGGAGTTTTTCCGGACGAAAAAAGGTGTGGAGAATAGTTATAATTCCCCTGATCATATCAATTGCCTTAACTGGAGCGACCGTTCAAGTTATAAAGATAATATTGAGTATATTAAAGGATTAATAAAACTAAGAAAACAGCATGGCGGTTTTCGTCTCACAACAAAAAAACATATTGAGAAGCATTTATCCTTTAGTACTAATCAACAGCTACTTTCTTATCACCTGAGAGATATAGGAGAATTCGGTCCTTGGGAGCAGATATATGTTGTACATCATGTTCAATTAAATCATTCCCATGATTTAAGACTTCCGGGTGATGGGGAATGGATGCAAATTGTTAGTCCAACACATGTCTATTTGGATTCCCCAACTTCAGTGAAAAATGAAATCAAAGTGGATAAAATAGGAACGTATGTTTTTTGTAAAAACTAGGATTTTAGTTTTGCTTGACTAGTCTTATCATAAGGGGATAAAATTTAATAGGATGGCTATAGTGCAATATTTTTCTATCATTACTAATAGCTATCCTTTTTATGTGAATAAACATTAAACAGAGCATAGTATTGACTGTATTTATACTTGAATAGGAAAACGTTAAAACATGCTAATCTTAAATGATAAATTATATTACGAAATGTTGGGTTGAAATTGAAGGTGAACTGGTTGGAACAAGTATTAGGTAGTGAGTGGAAGATTACACCTGCTGGAGGAGCAACAGGAGATGCATACTTTGCAACAAATGATGGGCAGGAGCTTTTCTTAAAGCGAAACAGTTCTCCGTTTTTAGCTGTTCTTTCTGCTGAAGGCATCGTTCCAAAGCTAATATGGACAAAGCGAATGGAAAATGGTGATGTAATTACAGCACAACACCGAATTGGTCGTGAGCTTAAACCGAAAGATATGAATGGTCAGAATGTTGCCGAGCTATTAAGAAAAATTCATCGCTCTAAAGAACTTCTTGATATGCTCAAGCGCTTAGGGAAGCAACCGCTCACTCCTAATTCCATTGTGGAAGATATAAAGGAAGCAGTTGCTTTTGAAGGGATAAACCTTTCAATTATAAATGAAGCACTTGAATTATTAACCAAACAGCTGCCAAATGTACAATGTGATGAGCAGGTTGTTTGTCATTGCGATGTCAATCATAATAATTGGCTTTTGTCTGAAGAAAACCAGCTATATTTAATTGATTGGGATGGTGCAATGATTGCCGATCCGGCTATTGATGTCGGCATATTGTTATACTGGTATATTGATGAAGCTGATTGGAGAGAGTGGCTTTTATCATATGGACTTATATTGGATGAACATTTAAAAACAAGAATTTACTGGTATGTGCTTTTACAAGCACTTACTTCATTTTTATGGTACTATGCGAAAAATAATGAAAAAGAAAAACAGAATTGGATTGAGCATATTCACATTATTATGAGAAAGATCATGACATGTTAAGAATAGGTGTCAATATCTTGAATCCACTGAGACAATTGTTGTTGATGTGATTCAATATGCTGATCCAGAGATGTTGAATTTTTGCCAGCTTGACTGTAAGAATAAATATCTTCCAGTAAGGTTTTCGCTTGTTGGTTTGTATTTCCGTGAACCATCAACGATTTAATGACTCTTTCAAGTTGTTCACACTCTGCAACTGTTCCACAGCATTCACTTTGATGATCTGATAAAATATCTTTTAATAAATTCACTTGGTCATGGTATTGGATTGGCAAAATAAACACTCCTTTTCATTGGCCATATACATATAATGTGTGACTTTAGAACAAAAATATTCAAGAATAGACCAAGTAAGGATGAGAGAAGTAAGGGAACAGCCTTAATTCAAATCATTCTTTTTCTTTGTACTGCCAGAATGTATATATATTTTATTGATAAGATCAAGGCGCTTGCGCTTTTCTAATTAGTTTCTAAAAGAAAGATGTCTTAAATATTGGTAAGAACGAAATAATCCTTGCCGACCAGGTTTTATTCATGGTATCTTTTAGAACGATATTAATTCGATAGAGGTGTCTACATGCGTTTACGTCACAAACCCTGGGCCGGTGATTTTATTGCCGAGCACTCAGAATATGCTATTTCAAATCCAGAACAATATAAAGGAAAATGGCATGAGGTCTTTGGAAATAATAATCCAATTCATATAGAAGTAGGAACAGGTAAAGGTCAATTTTTAGCAGGAATGTCCCAACAGAATTCTGATATTAATTACTTAGGTATTGAGTTATTCGATAGTGTTATTGTGGCAGCTATTCAAAAAGCTGTGGATTTACAGAGTCGTAACTTAAAATTTCTTAATGTAAATGCTAAAGATTTAGCAGAATATTTTGCACCTGGTGAAATTGATCGAGTTTATTTGAATTTTTCAGATCCTTGGCCAAAATTGCGTCATGCTAAAAGAAGACTCACATATAAAAGTTTTTTGGCATTGTATGAAGAAATTCTTGTAAAAGGTGGAGAAATTCATTTTAAAACAGATAATCAAGGTTTATTTGAATATTCTTTAATAAGCTTCTCCGAATATGGATTACAATTAAAGTTTGTCAGTTTAGATCTTCATAATAGCGAGTATGAGGGTAATGTCATGACAGAGTATGAAGAGAAGTTTTCAGAAAAAGGTCAGAGGATTTACCGTGTTGAAGCAAAATATATGAACGATGCTATTCAAAATTAAAATAAGATGATGAAAAAATACCACGGTTATCTGTGGTATTTTTTAATTTTTTCAAACAATGCAGCTTCACAAATACCCTTGATCCTACATATAAATAAATGAATTGCTGAGTTAATTGCCTATATAAGGTTCTTACTATTTAGAACGATATGTTTGCCCAAGGAGATTTTCCTTACTAAATTGTGATCAAACAGGGGTGCTTGGAAAATGAAAAAAGCGAAAGAATTATTAAATCTTCCTATTATCAATATTACGGGAGGAAGTCAGGTAGGCTTTGTTAAAGATCTGGTTATTGATCCAAACGAATTGTCTGTAGAATTTTTTATTGTTGGCCAGGGGGATTGGCAAGTGGGTTTGAATGCTCTTCGGTATGAGAATGTTATTGGTGTCGGAGAGTTTGCTGTCATTGTAGAGGGAGATCAATCTTTACTGGATTTAAGAGACATACCTTTATTATATAAAAAAGGGAACTTAAATGGAGCTCAAGTTGTGACAACAGGAGGAGACTTTGCAGGAAGGGTCGTCGATTATTACTTCAATGAAGAAAATGGTCAATTAGAGAGCTTACTCATCAATTCGTCTAACCAGGAATTGTTTTTCCCAATCGAAAACGTTATTTCCCTTGGCAGAGAATTTATAATGGTTAATGGATCAATATCGGAAATGATTCCAAGAATGGAAGGCAATGACCAGCAGGGAGCGGCTTTACAAAGACGGGAAGGACAACAGAATATTAAGAAAGAGGCTCTAAAGGTCATGTTAAGCGAATTAATGAAAAAAGACCTTTCCAAAGAAATCAATAACCCCCAAAAAGCAGAGGAAGAGTAAAAAATCGTTATTTTTACTTAATCATGTGACCAGGTCATCAACGACTTTGGTCTTTTGCTGTTATTGGAATGTTGTATAGAGTATGTCAAGTTTTCTTTAAAAACTGTTCATATGGTAAAATTATATAGGGAGGGATTTGAAATGGAAACACTTCAAATAGGGCAGACAATCATTACGTGGCTAAATGGCGGAGTAACCCATATGGATGGAGGAGCAATGTTCGGGGTAGTTCCAAAACCATTATGGTCGAGAAAGTATGCTGTAAATGAAAAAAACCAAATTGAACTCAGAACAGATCCATTGCTTATCCAAAAAAACGGTCTGAATATTTTGCTGGAAACAGGAATAGGGTCCGGTAAACTAACCGAAAAGCAAATGAGAAACTATGGGGTAGAAGAAGAATCGTCAGTTGAAGAGTCCTTAAAAAAATTAGGATTAACGACTGAGGACATCCATTATGTATTAATGACTCACATGCATTTTGATCATGCCTGCGGATTAACGAAGTGGGAAAATGGCAGTTTGACATCTGTTTTTCCTAAAGCGAAAATTATGACGTCATCTATTGAATGGGAAGAGATGCAACATCCGAATATAAGATCTGCAAATACATATTGGAAACAAAATTGGGAAGCTGTTAAAGATCAAGTAACAACATTTGATTCAACAATTTCAATACTGGACGGTTTAGAAATGCATCATACTGGTGGACATAGCGATGGACATAGCATCGTCATTCTGCAGGATGGAGGAGAAACCCTTGTCCATATGGCTGATTTAATGCCGACACATGCCCATGAAAATCCGTTATGGGTACTTGCCTTCGATGATTATCCTATGACATCCATCGAAAATAAGCAGAAGTGGATTGATTTTGGAAAGCAACACCAAGCATGGTTTACATTCTATCATGATGCTGTTTATCGGGGCATAAAATGGGATGGGAAGGGTGAAATTGTCGATAAGCTTGATCGAATAATGAATAAATGATAGGGGCATAAATCGATTAAATGCCCCCGTATACATTAATGAATCCGATCAACATGCACGATTGTTCCTGTTTTTTTATCAACGAAAGCTTCATATTGCTCGAGATGATGATCTACTGACCTTGAAACACCGGCTTTGTAAACATCATAGGATAGATGCTCATTGGAAAAAGTTTCAGGAACTGTATATATCCATGATCCATCGATAGGCCCTTTTTCTTTAAAAGCCTTTTTTACAATTTCAAGTGCTTTATCAGAAGATATACTGTGAGGCATTATTTGATCTTTCATAAAATAGGTTCCAACAATACCTATACCTAATCCCAATAAAAAGTACCTTGTTTTCATATTTTCAACACCCCTTTAGTTTTATGTATACATGACTAGTATAACGGGTATTCGTATTCCTTCTTCTATAAGTATACAAAAACCATAGGTGCATGTTAAGGAAGAATAAAAGAAGGGAAACATTTATAATTTGATATAAGGTTTTATTTACATAAAGGCTTTTTTCTGAATTTTTTTTAAAGAAGTTTATGCTATATAGCACATTTAAAAAAGATAGTGGAATGGAGCGGAAGCCACTTGACTCCTGCTTGAACTAGAGGAAATGCTGAGACCCCACAGGCGAAGCCGAGGCTCAGCTTCCTCTCCGCGGAAAGCGAGTGGCTGGAGCGCAATGGAACGAACTATTTTCTATCTTTAAGTATTAAAGAGCACAAGTTTTAAAAATATTTACAGTATTACATAAAAAGCTATCTGGCTGAAAAGAGGGATTATATGAACCAAGAAACATTAGAATTATTTAAAACATTAACAGAACTGCCCGGAGCACCTGGAAACGAACACCAAGTAAGATCATTTATGAGAACGCAACTTGAACCAGTATCAGATGAAATTGTTCAAGACAAATTAGGCAGTATTTTTGGTGTCAGACGTGGAAAAGAAAACGGACCTACAATCATGGTGGCCGGCCATATGGATGAAGTAGGCTTTATGGTTACGGCCATTACAGACAATGGTATGCTTCGATTTCAACCACTTGGAGGTTGGTGGAGTCAAGTTCTTTTAGCTCAAAGAGTACAAATTATCACCGAAAATGGTCCAATCATCGGCGTTGTTGGTTCAATTCCTCCCCATCTTTTAAGTGAAGGCCAACGAAATAAGCCGATGGATATAAAAAATATGTTGATCGATATTGGTGCTGATGACCGCGAAGATGCAAAAAAAATCGGAATTAAGCCAGGGCAGCAAATTGTACCTATTTGTCCGTTCACTCCTATGGCAAATCCTAAGAAAATCCTGGCAAAAGCATGGGATAACCGTTATGGATGCGGTTTAGCGATAGAGCTTCTTAAAGAATTAAAAGATGAGGATATTCCTCACACATTATATTCAGGAGCCACTGTACAGGAAGAAGTTGGCCTGCGGGGAGCACAAACAGCTGCAACGATGATTAATCCTGACCTGTTTTTTGCACTTGATGCAGGACCGGCTAATGATATGAGTGGAGATAAAAAGGAATTCGGCCAGCTCGGAAAAGGTGCTGTACTCCGCATTCTTGATCGTTCAATGGTCACTCATCGTGGAATGAGAGAATTTGTACTTGATATGGCAGAAACTCATAACATTCCATATCAATACTTTGTGTCCCAAGGCGGAACAGATGCTGGTCGGGTCCATGTTTCAAACAGTGGAGTCCCATCAACAGTAATTGGGGTAAGCTCACGATATATTCATACTTCAGGGTCAATTTTACATGTAGATGATTATGCGGCGGCAAAAGAGCTTCTCATAAAGCTTGTTAAATCATGTGATATAACTACAGTCCAAACGATAAAACGTAATTCGTAATTTCATAAGGGAGATGCAACAGTGAAAATTGCAATAGGAACAAAAAATCCTACCAAAGTTAAAGCGGTGAATGATGCATTTGCTTCATTCATAGAAGCTGAATTTATTTCAACAAATGTCCCTTCCAATGTTTCGGCACAGCCACTTACAGATTTGGAAACATTAACAGGTGCAATCAATCGGGCAAAGAATGCATTGGAAGCTGAAAGAGCCGATCTTGGAGTTGGTTTAGAAGGTGGGCTCATCAAAACTGATTTTGGCTATTTCTTATGTAATTGGGGAGCCATTTATGTAAAAGATCAACAGCCTATTATTGCAGGTGGAGCAAGGATAGTAGTACCTGATGAAATAGGAGAGCTTGTTTTCTCTGGTCGAGAATTAGGTGATGTGATGGATATATATGCAAGGAAAAAGAATGTTCGTCACAATGAAGGAGCTATTGGCATTTTTACAAATGGGATTGTGGATCGGACCACAATGTTTAAAGAGCTTTCCAATCTTTTGATAGGTCAGTATTTATATAAACAAAATGTGCAATGAATAGTAAAAAATCCCTTCAGTTGTATGATCAACTGAGGGGATTTTGTTTTCGTCCAGGAAATTTATAAAATTTTTTGAACTGTGCATAAGTGTGCGACATCTAGCTCCAGCGCTTTTGTTCATATTGGTTCTGAGCGTTGAGGCAACCAATTAGCCAAATAGGAAGGCAGATCTCTATCATTTGCTCTTGTTGTATGTCCACCATCTTCCAATAAAAATGTCTTATCTTTACTTGAAACAAAATCAATAACACGCATATTTTGCTCCTTTAAGACAAGACGATCATGTTCAGTGGAGATGACCAATAGATTTGCATGAATATTTTTTAGTTCTGCTTTTTTTCCATGAATGATTAATCCGCCGTCAATTAATTTGTTTTTCTTCCCTAATTCATTCATTAATTCTTTCATAGCTGCACCTGAAAAAGGAATATGCCCATCTGTCCATGTTTTTAATCTTTTCCATTTTTCAACATAGTTCTCATCATACGCTTTATTTAGTAACGAAAGATAGGGGCTAAAATATATGGGATTTGTCACCATTCTCATTCCGGCTTTCATGGAATCGCCGGAAATTAAACCAACAACATCTAAAAGCCTATTAATATTTAGTTTATCCTCTTTACTTGCTTGAGCTAGTTTATCAAAAAAAGGAACGACCTCAAAATCGATCGGAGAAACATTTAAAATGAGGTTTCGGATGGGCTCCTCAGCAATCGTTGCGTACATTGTAGCTAATGTACCGCCGAGACAATATCCGATAATGGTTAATTCATCTGCTTTAGAATGTCGAAGTGCTCTTTTTACTGCTTTTTGAATGTAATCTACAACATAGTCACTTGCAGATATATCTTTGTCTTCATATCCTGGAATACCAAAGTCCATTAAATAGACTTCAAATCCATTTCGTGTGAAATTTTCGATGACACTATTTCCAGGTGCCATATCTAAAATAAACGGCTGATTAACAAGGGAGTAGACCAGAAAAAGAGGAACATTATATTTTTTTTCTACAGGGGCGTAATACCATAAAGTAGCTTTGTTTTTTTTCCAAATCGCTTCCCTGGGAGTAGCACCAATCTTTGGAGTCGGGCGGTTCCAAGCGTTTAAAAAGCCCTTCCATCTTTTTAATTCTGTTTCAAGGTCATACTTTGGGCCGGAATTATGCTGATTATTCATATTAATTCCCCCATTTATTAGTCTGTTTTTCTTGAAGTCGACTCAATAGCTTTTTGTTTATTTCCTTTAAATCCACTTGACCCGGCGGCTTCATTAGTTCTCTTTGTAATTCCTCTTTTAGTGTATTCGTATTTGATTTTGCTGCTAATTTTTCCTTATATGGTAACACTCTATTTTTAATTGTCGTTTCTAACCCTTCTAGTGGAGTTGGGATGTCTTTAACATCCTTTAAGATCATCATTTTAAGTTCTTTGACTAAATTCAAAACCTCATGTAACTCCTCCTCAACGTTATCCAGCTTATCTTCGGACTGAACAATTAATTTTCCTAACCGTCCTACATCCCTTTTGGTAGGGAAATTTAATTGTGAAGACAGTTGCTCAACATAGTCATGTATGGCTTCAATTAAGTGTGCAAGTACGTGACCAGCTGTATTGGCAGTAAGAGCTACTTCTTCTTTATTCAATTGATCTTGAATATATTTATTCACTTTTCCCTCTAGTTGGAAACCCAGCTTTTTTAAGAGTGAAAACAATTCTGGTTTTTCACTGTTTGACATAACCTATTTAATCCTCCAATCTAACGTTCTCCGTATACGTTTTATAAAAACTTTTATACTCTATTTTAGATAGTAATGATAGAAAAGGTGCATAAAATAATGAGTTTGCCTTAGCCTGATTTTAAAAATAGATAACTAATTTAATGAAAAATAGTTTTGTATCCGTAACCTGAAAGTAGAGTTGCGAATAAACTATCTCGTTTACTTAAATATGTAGAGGAGGGATAAAGTTATGACTGAAAAACAATTTCTGGATTTACTTGACGATCATGATGCTCATCGAAACATACAACCATACTATGAACAATTGATGTCTTCACAGGTATTGAGGTTTATGGATGTAGAACTAGTAGATGCGTTTTTATCGCATTTTGAATTAAGTGAGGATATGACCTTTGAAGAGTTTATGGGCCTGTACAAAATATTTGAAGCAGTCTATGAGAAAGATAAATTTCCTATTATCTATTAAACAGAGTTTTATTGCGTATCAATTCGTAACATGTTTCTTTTAAAACAAGAGCGGTTGTCTATACACAATTGTATATCCCTCATACCATAGTGTAAAAGGAGGGTATTATCTATGAGAAAGAAACTCATTACAACGAGTACAAGAGGAATAAGGGAAACGGCCTTCCCGTATCAGTTATATCAAAAAGCAAAAAAATTCGGAGCATGGAATCCTCAAGACATAGATTTTACGCAAGACAAAGAGGATTGGAAAAACCTTTCTACTAGACATCGCGATTGGATTATAAAACTACTTGCCCAGTTTCAAGGCGGAGAAGAGGCCGTAACACACGATTTACTACCCCTTCTTAAAATTGCTTCTATTGAAGGGAGAATCGAGGAGGAATTGTTTTTAACAACATTTCTCTATGATGAAGCAAAGCATACAGAACTATTTAGAAAAGTTTTAGATGAGTTGGGTGAAAGAGAAGATTTAACACACCTGCATTCAAAAACATATCGGAAGTTTTTTTATGAAATCCTCCCTGATACAATGGAACAACTGTGGAATCATCCTACTCCGGAAGCACTTGCTGATGCAGCTACTGTATACAATATGTTTTCAGAAGGAGTATTAGCGGAAACAGGGTATAAAGTTTTCTCAGATGGATTACACAAAATGGGGATCATGCCCGGATTATTAAAAGGTATTGAATATTTAAAAAAAGACGAATCAAGACATATTGCATATGGGACGTATTTGCTTCAGCGATTAATTAGTGAGCATCCTCAGCTTTTTGATCGGGTAATCAAAAAAATGGAAGAATTGGCCCCTCTGGCTCTAGCTTTAAACGAGGAAGGAATGGCCTTTGAAGAGGATGAAAAAGGAAAAACAGCTACTAAAGAACTAATGAATTTCTCTAAGAAACAATTAATGACACGAATTGAAATTCTTTCAAGAGCTAAAACAAAAAGTATCGATGAATTATATCCGTATTAAGGTAGAGAGGCTAGGAGATGTTCCTAGTCTTTTATGTTGTATGTAATTCTCCTACTATGTAAACAATATATTCCATAAAACTTGTCAAATAGAAAAAATTAAAGGTAGAATTAAATAGGGCCTTTTTTCCTATCTCGGATGAAGGTTAAATCCTGAGGAGATTAAGACGTCTTTTCAGTAGAGGAGGATTTATATGAGAATATTTTCTTGCTTTTTAAGTGGAATTGTCATATTTATTTTAACAGGCTGTATGCCATCAAGTGAAGAAATAAAGAAAGAAACGATAGAAAATGCAGAACAAGCTTTTTCAAGTAAGAAACAAAAGTCAAATGAATCATCAGACCTGTTTTCCTATTATCTTCCAGAAGATTTTCAAGTGAAAGAAACGAAAAAAGCGAATGTTCTGCTTGAAAAGGGGAATCAAAGCTTTATTCTTTTTGTTAATCAAAATGAAGATGAAAGCAGTAAGGTTTCCTTTGAAACACTAGCGGAACAATATAAAGAACCTTTCATATCTGAAACATTTGAAAGAGATAATGAATTTGGATATATATTTGTAGTCAAGGTTGATAAAAACTTGTATGAAGTAACAGTTGGCTTAGGTGGAACAAAGCTTACGACAGAATCGGAAGCACATAATCTGCACGATGATGTACAAGTAATGATGGAAATTGTGAAATCTGTTCAATATTAAAGAAAATCCCTGTGATTACCACGTTTTTTTTGTTAGTTAGGTTCGAAAAACACATTTTGCAAGGTGGCTAAGTGGAATCATAAGAGGATATCATATAAACTATAATATGTAACAAAAAGTAAGGTTGCATGAATAAAGGAGGACTAACAATGAAACAGCTACAATCCATTGATGAATATAAAAAGATCACACAAGAAGAAAAGGTTATTCTGATGTTTTCTGCTGATTGGTGCCCGGACTGTCGAGTAATCGAACCTATTCTACCAGAGATAGAGCAGGAAAATAGCGAATTTACTTTTTATTATGTAGATCGTGACGAGTACATTGATTTATGTGCGGAGCTGAATGTTTATGGAATTCCAAGCTTTGTCGCATTTCATGAAGGAAAAGAAGTAGGTCGTTTTGTTAATAAAGAACGTAAATCGAAAGAACAAATTCAGGAGTTTATTGATAGTATTTCAATATAAAGAGATGTGAAAGTGTTTAGAAAGGAGGGGTAGAGATGAAAATGACATCAAGAAAATTAGTCGAAATACTAAAAAACCAACTTTCTAATCAAGGCTTAAAGTTTCATTTTGATCGTGAAAAAGACACACTACGAATAGAAGACGATGAAACCAAAAAAGGTGTAACGCTGTCAATGCCAGGCATTATAGCCAAATGGGAGACAAAAAACCAAAATGCGATAGATGAGGTTGTTTATTATGTTGAAGAAGCTCTTCATGCAATGAAAAATCAGCAGGAGCTAACAGGTAAGGAAAAATCAATTTTTCCGGTTATCCGCTCAACTTCCTTTCCAACTGAAAGCAATGAAGGCATTGCATTAGTTTATACAGACCACACAGCTGAGACACGAATCTATTACGCGCTTGACCTAGGTAATACGTATAGGCTGATTGATGAGAAAATGATGCAAAGGGAAAATTGGAATATTGAGCAAATCAAAGAGATTGCATCATTTAATATAAGGTCATTAAAGACAAGTGTGAAAGAAGATCATGTCGCAGGAAATGTTTTCTATTTCTTAAATGCTAATGATGGTTACGATGCAAGCCGTATATTAAATGAAAGTCTTCTCCATTCGTATAAAGAAAGAATGGTTGGAAAAATGGCTGTTGCTGTTCCACACCAGGATGTCCTCATTATTGTTGACATTCAAAACGAAACGGGATATGACATTTTGGCTCAATTAACGATGAGCTTTTTCGCAAGCGGAAGAGTTCCTATTACGGCTTTGTCATTCTTGTATGAAAACAATGAGTTGGAGCCAATCTTCATTTTAGGGAAAAATAAGCCCAAGCTTTGATTTAAATAGTATGAATGTAACCATAAATAGAGGGCTTTATTAACACCCATAAAAAAACAATTGAAACGTAACATGTACATATAAATGAAAAAGGAGGCGCCGAGCAATCAGAAACAATTGCATTGGTACCTCTTTTTTTATGAATACAAATGGTGAAACATAATTTTCTTTTACACTTATATCTACAAATTCAGACATTTATTGATACAATAGAAGAGATATTTTTTAGTTCTTAACTAAAATAAATGGCTCCTTGATTATGGGATTAGCCATATTTTGATTATATTGAAAGAGTGATAATATGAGTTGGTTTAAAAAAATGGTTTCACTATTGTTCGGAGATGAAGAAGAAACGGAGACAGATGCTCTTGAGCATCAGCCAAAATCTCATCAAGAGCATCAATCAGTAAAAAATGTTCTTAGCGATCCAAAAACAACTGAATGGGAAAACCGTCAGCAGATGAAAGCTGAGGCAAGAGTTTCCTATCAATATCCAAAAGGGAATTTTCGATTTCCTATTATTCCTGATGAAAGACATATAAAAAGAGTTGAACGTCCAAGAAGAAAAGACAATCAAGAAAACAATCAAAGGAAGCAAGCTGAGAAAAAAACTCAAGAATATAAAAGCTTCGATCGATATAAACAGGCACAGGAATCGGCGGTTGAAAAGAAAGAAATAACATACGCAAAGAAAAGGCCGTTTCATCCAACAGCTATTCCATCACCGGTTTATGGGTTTCAGCCTAGAGATGAGAGGATAAAGAATCGGCCAATTCACCTCGATAACAATAGGAATCATCATGAACAAAAGCTTGCAGCTGAAACAATAGAATCCGTGGAAGAAAAGATCAGTTCAATGGAACTTGAAGAATCATATGAACCAAATCATATCATGGAACAAGTACATAGAGATGAACAGCAGCCTGCTCATCTTCCAGATGATCAACTTACTGCAGTTGATGAAGATGAAGATGAAGATACATCATTAACTTTTGAGATTGATAGTAAAGAAATAAAAACTGAAATTCAACTTGAGGAAGAAGATCTTGTAGATGAGGCTCTAACGATTGTAAAAACAGAGTATCAAAAACAAATACATGACGATCAAGTAAATTTAAAAGAAATAACGAAGCATGAAGAACAGGCTGAGTACCGATATGAAGAAAATGAAGCTATCATTGAACTAGAAGAAACTCTACAAGAAGGTGAACAGCATGATGAGATTATACATGCTGAAAACACGATAATTGTAGAGCAATCTCCATCAACTGAGGAAGAGCAGACAGAAACAGAAAGTATGAAACAGGAGAAACCGGATAGTACAAGCCATAGTCATAGTGAAAACACACCTAGACGCAAGTCAGCTCCATTTAATGTGATGATGTTAGGGAGAGATAAGCAAAAATTAAGAGAGAAAAGTCAGGAACATGGCTATCAATTTCCATTACTTAACTATTTAAATGTAGCGGATAGAGAAGTAATCGAAGATCATACTTGGCTGGAATCTCAAAAAGATCTTTTGAATGTCACATTAAAAAACTTTAATGTGAGAGCCAGTGTTGTAAATGTTACACAAGGACCTTCTGTAACACGGTTTGAAGTACATCCTGAGCCGGGAGTAAAGGTAAATAAGATAACAAATTTAAGTGATGATATTAAATTAAGCTTATCTGCTAAAGACATAAGAATTGAGGCACCAATCCCGGGGAAAAATACAATAGGAATTGAAGTCCCTAATAAAGTAAGTAAGATGGTTTACTTACGGGAAATCTTAAGAAGTACTGAGTTTCGTTTAAATCCTTCACCGATGACTGCCGTATTAGGTTTAGATATTGCCGGACAACCAGCTGTTACAGATTTAAAGAAGATGCCACATGGTTTGATAGCAGGAGCAACCGGATCCGGGAAAAGTGTGTGTATCAATACGATCCTTATTAGCTTGTTATATAAGGCTTCACCACATGAAGTGAAATTAATGCTAATTGATCCAAAAATGGTTGAATTAGCCCCTTATAATGAAATTCCTCATCTCGTAAGTCCGGTGATTACAGATGTAAAAGCTGCAACAGCTGCATTAAAATGGGCTGTGGAGGAAATGGAAAGACGCTATGAATTATTTGCACACTCCGGTACCAGGGAAATTACAAGATATAACCAGCTCGTCAAAGAGCACAAACAAGGTGAGCATTTACCATATCTAGTTATTATCATAGATGAGTTAGCTGATTTAATGATGGTTGCTCCAAATGATGTTGAGGAAGCGATTTGTCGGATTGCTCAAAAAGCACGGGCATGTGGTATTCATCTTATTGTTGCAACTCAAAGACCATCTGTTGATGTTATTACAGGATTAATTAAAGCAAATATCCCAACAAGAATTGCTTTTTCTGTATCATCACAGGTTGATTCAAGGACAATTATTGATGTTAATGGAGCTGAGAAATTATTAGGTAAAGGTGATATGCTGTTTTTGGAAAATGGTTCATCAAAAGCAGTTAGACTTCAAGGTACCTTTGTATCAGATGAAGAAATTGAGCGAGTTGTGAAACATGTGAAGCTTCAATCAAAGCCTGATTATTTATTTCATCAAGATGAACTGGTAAAAAAAGCGACCATTCAATCAGAAGAGGATGAGCTATTCCTCGAGGCCTGTGAGTTTGTCGTAAATCAGGGTGGTGCATCAACATCCAGTCTGCAAAGAAGATTTAGAATTGGATACAATCGTGCCGCCAGATTAATCGATATGATGGAAGAACAAGGAATTATCTCCGAAAATCGAGGAAGCAAGCCAAGAGATGTGTTAATCTCTGAAGAAGAGTTGGATGCAATCCACGAAACCCACGTGCTTTAAAAAATATGATAAGATACGATTAAAAAGGTTAGGTTTTTTGTATGGATAATATTGTTTATCTACAAGCTCTTCGTAAAGAAAAAGAAAATCAGCTTACAACTTTTATATGTGACCATTTAAAGGCGGTCCATACACATGTTGACCGCCATGTAAACATAAGGGAAAAAGTAAAAGCAAAACATATTTTAACCAAAAAGCTTTTGAATGAGAAATCAGCGGTTTTAACCCTATCTCAAGAGCGATTATTTAAAGACTGGTTTACGTTTGATTATTTAACGATAAAAGGCTTGACCAACTATCAAACTTATATTAAATACGGGAACCGCATGAAGCATCCACTGGATTCTGTCGTACATGCTTTATTTATGGCTAGTGTACTTGAACCATTTAAAGTAATAAAATATGATAAACCACATATACATGCAAAGAAATTACTAACGAATGAAATCTGCACAATAAAGCTCGATGAAGGAATTCCTGATTTACATGATAATGAATGGGTCTTTTTACGCTCAATTCCTGTATTCGATGATTTATTTTTAATAAGTGATATGTTTATTCAACATGATCATATGATGATGGATGAATTACGTATACACTTCGAAAAAAGTACTGATAGTTGGCGTACATTTTTAAAGAAATATTCCATAAAATATAGTTGGAATTGTACGAAGGTGAAATTGAGTTCAAAAGAGTAATTCGATTTTTCATAGTCATTACGGATGGCTAATGGTATAATATAATTTTGTAGGCTGATTACATATTAGGGGAAAAAACAAGAATTGTTTGTATTTCCTAAGAGACGTTTACTATACAACGGGTTGCAAATCAAGATAAGCGTCATATACTGTCAATCAGATAGACGTTTGTTGGAGGTTCTAATTATGACTGTTTATCATTTTGTTGGAATTAAAGGGACTGGAATGAGTGCCCTTGCACAGATTTTACATGATATGAACTATGAAGTTCAGGGATCTGATATAGAGAAAAAAGTATTTACACAAAAAGCACTTGAAGCACGAAATATTAAAATTTTACCCTTCTCAAAAGAAAATATTAGAGAAGGATTAACGATTATTGCAGGAAATGCGTATCCGGATACACATGAAGAAATTGTTGAAGCACAAAACCAAGGCTTACCAGTTATTCGATATCATCGCTTTTTGGGAGAATTCCTTCAAAAATATATCAGTGTTGGTATTACGGGTGTACATGGAAAAACATCGACAACCGGATTGCTTTCACATGTAATTAAAGGCGCTGAACCTACATCGTTTTTAATTGGTGATGGTACAGGTAGTGGAGTTCCTGAAAGCAAGTATTTTATTTTCGAAGCATGTGAATATCGCAGGCATTTCTTATCCTACCAGCCGGATTATGCGATCATGACAAATATCGATTTTGATCATCCTGATTATTTTACAAGCATTGAAGATGTTTTCAGTGCATTTCAGGAAATGGCTCTTCAGGTGAAGAAAGGGATCATCGCATGTGGTGATGACGAACAGTTGCAGCAAATTCAGGCAAAAGTACCAGTTGTTTATTATGGATTTAATGAAGATAATGATTTTCAAGCTAGAAACATCGTGAAATCAACCGATGGTACAGCATTTGATGTTTTTGTTCGTAATACATTTTATGCATCTTTCAACATTACCTCTTACGGAGATCATAGTGTATTAAATGCATTATCAGTTATTGCACTATGTCACTATGAAGGAGTTGATGTTGAAATCATTCAACAAAGACTTCAAACATTTGAAGGTGTTAAAAGACGTTTTAATGAAAAACGAATTGGAAACCAAATTTTAATTGATGATTATGCACATCATCCAACCGAAATTAACGCAACAATTGATGCTGCTAAACAAAAATATCCTGATCGTGACATTGTCGCTGTTTTCCAGCCGCATACATTTACAAGAACACAATCCTTTTTAGATGAGTTTGCGGATAGCTTACAAAGAGCAGACTACGTCTACTTATGTGATATTTTCGGTTCAGCACGTGAAAATGTTGGAAAGTTATCAATTGATAATTTGCTTGAAAAAATTGATAATTCTAGTCTTATTAAGGAAGAAGGTACTGCTGTGCTTAAAGCACATGAACATGCTGTATTGGTTTTCATGGGTGCTGGTGATATTCAAAAATATCAAGAAGCTTATGAAAACGTCTTAGCATAAAGTATATAAAAACAGCTGACATTTATGTCAGCTGTTTTTTGTATACATGAAAGAAAATATATAATTTCGTACTTAGTGTCCAGCTCCAGCGACTAGCCCCTCTAGGGTCTAGTCAATTTGGAATAGAAGGCAAAGAACCTTCTATTTCAATTTGACTTATTTGCGGCTGACCAAGGCGCTAGCGCTTTTCTTATTTACCTGCTAACAGATGGATCCTATCCTCTATCATGGTTAGTGTATAACCTCTGCCCCTAATCGTGTTGATTTTTATTGTATTCGGTAATTTTTTTCTAAGCCTATAAATGAGCGCATTCACTTCTTCATTCCCAACCAAGTATTCGTTATTACCCGATATTTGTCTTTCCGGCCAAACATATTCAATAATTTCTTCTTTCGATATAAATGTTTTTCTTTGTAAAAGAATATCTATGAACTTGAATTCCTTCTCAGTTAAAGAAATAGTGTCATTTTGAATGTGTAATGTTTGCTTAAGAAAGTCAAGTTTAGGCTCAATTTTCGCGAGATTTTCTATATTTAGGATTGATAGCTCAGAGGTTTGCTCAAAATCTCTAAGTGAAAATGATAAAACAACTAAATTTTTAGCAAATGAGATCTTATCGTTGGTTTTGAGTTGAACGGGTTTAAAAGGATTTAATTTTTTATCATTAAGATAAGTGCCGTGTTTGCTAGCCAAATCCTTAATAAAAATATTGTTCGACCTAAGGAAAATGGTGAAATGCTTCCTGGAAACAAAAATATTATTAAAGGATATATCAGGTGTCAAAGTACTCGATTTCCTGCCAAAGGTTGTTTCTGGTTTATGTAAGGAAATAATATCCCCTGATTCAAAATATGGCGCTTGTTGAACAACAAGATAAGAATAAATGTCCATTTTTCTAATTACTCCTATTTATTAGATTCCTATCATTCACTTATTATCCTATAACTATTGTTTATCGGCAATTGAATCTTTACTATAAAAATGTGGAAGAAGCGATTTAGGAAGCAGGTGTATTATGCAAGAGCAAGATATACGATTAAAAGTATCAAATGTATCGAAGAAAATAGGGAAAACATCGATTATAAATGATGTTAGCTTTGAATTGTGTAATGGTGAAATCCTCGGTTTATTGGGGCCAAATGGTTCAGGTAAGACAACAATCCTAAAAATGCTTGTTGGATTATTAAAACCAACGAAAGGGTCTATTTCTATTCACGAGTTTGATCTTCAGAAAGACTTTGAAAGAGCTATTTCCAATGTTGGAGCAATTATCGAGAACCCGATCATGTATGACTTTCTTTCCGGTTATGAGAACCTTGTCCAATTATTTAGAATGACAGACCAATTTTCCTACGAAAGAATAGATGAAATGATCGAATTATTAAGAATGGACGAGTACATAAAGGACAAGGTCCAAACTTATTCATTAGGGATGAGGCAAAGATTAGGCTTGGCACAGGCTTTACTCCACCGTCCTTCAATCCTTCTGTTAGATGAGCCAACAAATGGCTTAGATCCTGAAGGAATGAAAAGTCTAAGAGATACCCTCAGAAGACTCGCAGACAAAGAAGGCGTATCAATCATTATATCAAGCCATATTCTTTCTGAAATTGAGCTTATTTGTGACAGCGTGCTCGTGATGAAGGATGGAAGATGTATTGAGCGTTCACAATTAAGAGATTGGCAAAACAATCGAATTGAAAAGCAAACCTTTCAATTCAGAATAGTAAATGTAGATTTCCTTAAAACATACTTAGTAGATGAATACAGAGGAAATGATATTATTTTTCATTCTAATGGATTCTCAATTGAGGTGGAGCTTGAAGAAGTGGCAAGATTAAATAAACTGTTAGTAGGTTGGGGATTTGATGTAGTAGGTATCGAGAGAATAGATAACCCTTTAGAGCAGATATTTCTACAGAAGTTAGGAAGGGGGGAATAGCCATGAATATCCTTTACCAGCTTATCCGTAATGAACATCAAAAGTTATATAAGCGCATGAGGATGTGGATCTTCCTTGGTTTGATCGTGGTTGCAAATATCCTAATGGGTCTCTTTTTCCATTTTTTATTTAAGGATACTGAATTTTCTTTTTGGGATTATGTTCAAGTGAGTTCGTACGTACTGCTTGTTATTCAATTAATAAGTATTATTATAGCGGGGGACATTGTTTCTAGTGAGTTTGAAAGAGGTACGATTAAATTTTTGTTAATCAGACCTGTTAAACGTGTAAATATATTAGTTTCCAAATATATAACTGTTCAAGCCAATGTATTTTTACTGGGAATGTTCCAATTATTTTTATCGATCATAATTGGTCTCATCTTTTATGCTGATTCACTTTTTGTACTTGATCAAAGAGTACTTTTTGGATTAGGTAGTTACTTATTTCAGTTGATAGAAATTGGCATTATCGCATCAATAGCTTTTGGTTTATCAGCCATAACGAGAAATAGTATCATTTCAATTGCACTGCCTATTTTCTTGGTTTTTACTTCAAGTGCACTTATGACACTATTTCAACATTATCATGTTGATGCAGCAAAGTATTTATTGTTTGCTAACACAAATTTAATGCCTTACTTTTTTGGAGAACCAATGTTTGAGGGAATGACCTTACTTTTTTCAATTGTCATTATTATGATTCATATGATGTCATTCTTTCTACTTGCTGGTTATTTATTTACAAAGAAAGATGTGCATGTTTAATACGTAAAAGACGGTAGAAGGAACTCTACCGTCTTTTCTCGAATATTATTTTAAATTTTCCGGATTAAGAGGCTCTAGTTCAGGTATGACAAAACGACCATCTTTTCGAATAAGAACATCATCAAAATAAATCTCGCCACCGCCATATTCCGGGCGCTGAATCATAACCATATCCCAGTGGATATTGGAGTTATTTTCATTATAGGCATCATCATAAGCTTGACCAGGGGTGAAGTGGAAGCTGCCATCAATTTTCTCATCAAACAAAATATCCTGCATTGGATGCTGGATGAACGGGTTCACTCCGATCGCAAATTCTCCAATAAAGCGTGCCCCTTCATCAGTATCAAAGATTTTATTGATTCTTTCTGTATTGTTTGCAGTTGCTTCTACAATTTTTCCATCTTTAAAAGTAAGTTGTACATTTTCAAATGTAAAGCCATTATATGGCGATGGAGTATTATATGATATTTTTCCGTTAACTGAATCACGAACAGGTGCTGTATAGACTTCTCCATCCGGAATATTCATTTGTCCAGAGCATTTAATTGCCGGAATGTCTTTAATTGAAAATGTTAAATCTGTATCATTTCCAGTTAAACGCACTTTGTCTGTTTTATTCATAAGCTCTACTAAAGCATCCATTGCTTTGTCCATTTTGCTGTAGTCTAGATTACATACATTAAAATAGAAGTCTTCAAATTGTTCTGTGCTCATTTTGGCTAATTGAGCCATAGAAGAAGTTGGGTATCTTAAGACTACCCATCTTGTTTTAGGTACACGTATGTCCCGATGAACCTTTTGGCCGATTGTTTGACCTTGCAGCTTCATTTTATCGTCCGGGATATCGGCAAATTCATTAATGTTATGACCAGATCTTAAACCTATGTACGCATCCATTTTACTCATTACTTCAGCTTCGAAGTCAGCCATCATTTCATATTGTTCTTGGATTCCGCCCATCATGAGGGCGCGGTCTACTTGATGATCCTTTAATGATACAAATGGATATCCTCCAGCCTTATAGGCTTCCTTTACAAGAGCAACAACTAACTCTCTTTGCAGACCGAAATTCTCGATCAGAACCTTTTCACCTTTTTGTAATTTTATCGAATAATTAATTAAGTTTTTTGCTAAAGTTTCGATACGTGAATCTTTCATGTAAATCCTCCTTTATTATTTCTACGTACCCCTTTATTGTACCCGATTCTCATGAAACAATGGTAAGAGCTTTATTACGCCTAATAAATTTTAAAAGCATCTTTAAATAAAACTAGTTAGGTTAATTGTAACGGATGTGTGAGACTCCTGTGGGAGCTGCATGGCAGGTGAGACTCATGCAGCGCTGGCGCCGAGGAAGGCTCACCGCATGCCCCACGGAAAGCGATCATCCTGGAGCTGCAATTAACCAGTCCAGACGCTTTTATAGAGCATGCAAAGTTAGCGATAACAGTCTAAGATTAAAATGATGTCTAAAAAGAAGGAGATTTTAGCTATTATGTAAAATTTATGTTTATAATAGAAATGATAGGGTATGGAATATAACAAGGAAAATATGGGAGGTGTATGATTTGATTATCATTTTATACTTAAGCGTAGCATTAATAGCCATTGCATTTACAATATTAGTGGTATATGTGTCGAAAACATTAAAAGCATTACAAGCTACGCTCACAAATGTTGCAGGAACTTTATCAGGTCTTGAGAATCAAATGGCAGGAATTACGACCGAAACAACAGAATTATTACATAAAACAAATGCACTTGCGGAAGATATTCAACACAAGTCAGAAAAGTTGAATAATGTTGTCGAATCAGTAAAAGATGTAGGGGATACCATTCAACAACTTAATGTAACTGTCAAGAAGGTAACAACTACAGCGTCAACAAATCTTGAGCAAAATCAAGATAAAATTAATCAAGTTGTTCAATGGAGTAATGCTGCAATGGAAATATGGGCAAAATGGAAACAGAAGAGTGAAAAAAAACAACAATTGAATGGTTAGATGCACAAATAATTTGAGGAGGTTGAAATCATGGCTAAAAATAGCAATGGCAAAGACTTTATTATCGGTTCACTAATCGGAGGACTTGTTGGTGCAGCAACTGCATTGTTTTTGGCTCCTAAATCCGGAAAAGAAATGAGAAGCAATTTAGGTCAACAAGCATCAGTAATGAAGGAACGCACAGGCAAGATGACCAATGATGCGTTTGAGAAAGGTTCAGAATTTGCAGCAGTTGCAAAAGATAAAACATCCTCTCTTACACAAGTAGTAACAGGACAGTCTTCACAAATTATGGACAAAGTTCGTTCGATTACAAATTCATCGAACTCAAGTGAACAATCAGATGTTGTAGAAAAAGAAATAACAAATGCTTTAGAACAGTTAACAGAAGAATCAACTGAAGGAAAGAATCAAGATAAAACAGAAACTGAAACACCTTTAGCATCTGAAGCACAAACAGAAAATAATCATGTTCAAGAAGAATCCCCAAAAGAAGAGGGTACAGAAAGTACGGTCAAATCTAATAGTTAATATTGAACATGAACATTCTTAGATGAAAGTGAATAATTGACTAGGTGTAGAGGTGATAGAATGAGCAACCAGGTAATTGAGTCAATTGAACAATTTGAAGGACTATTACAAAAACATAATGAATTTTTATTTGTTAAGAATAGTTTAACATGTCCTATAAGCCAAGCAGCATTTGATGAATACCAGGAATTTACTGAAATTCATAAAGATTATCCCAGCTATCATTTACATGTTCAAGAAGCTCGTGAACTCTCCAATTATATTGCGGAAACATACGGTGTAAAACATGAATCTCCACAAGCCTTAATTTTTCGGGGAAATGAAGTTGTCTGGAATGCTTCACACTGGAAGATTACATATGATGCTTTAAAACAGGAAATTGTAGGGTGAAAGAAAAGGGGATCATGCCTTGTTATGGCATGATCCTCTTTTCTTTCTTTATATCCACTGAATCTCAAGCTCATCTCCAGGATTCAATTGCTCTTGAAAAGATACTTCCCGGCTGTTTTTTAATAACTTAAATTGATTGCTGCTTGAATGAGGTATGTCAATCTCAACGGCTGTAAAAAGGTCTTGAAAAATAAAGGGTTCTATCTTTCTTTTTTTCGTTTCTAAAAATTCTCCATTATATAGAACATCACAATCGGTTAGCTTTATTCCATCTCGATAAAATTCCTGTAGTGTTTTTTCTAGGGCAATGGATTGACCATTAAAAATAATCGGCATTGTTTGAGATTGTTGAATGTTGGCTTCTAAGATAAATTCTTTCAATAGTGGCTCTTTCATAGGTTTGAGAACGAGAATATCGCCATCTTCAAGTTTTGAATCTCTTGAGGCTTCCAATCCGTTTTTAAAGAGTTTTCCTGAACATGCTGGAACTGGCAAAATTTTATCGTTTATCATGATTGAAAACGGTTTTATCTTGTCTAATTCCTGTTTTAAACCAATGGTATATAGTCCTTCTTCAATAGTTGCAGGTATTGAACACAATAAATGGTCACGATCAGACAAAAGTACATTTTGGCTAGCTTTCTTGTTGTTAAGCAAAATTGAAGCAGTTAATGTATAGGCCTGGCCATTCACTTGAAATGATTTTGAAGGAATATCATCTAAAATAGAACTGACTGGAACAACAGGAGCATCTCCATCTTTTCCTTTTTCTACTGTAATTGTATCACCGTGTGTAATTGGATCCTCAATGGAACAGATCATTCCGTTTCTCTTTATAATTGGTGCTGTGCCATGCCCGCCAGGTATGGTAATCGCTTTATTGTTTACAGTCACCATTAAGGCCATTCCAGGTTTTCCATATAGTTTTGTTAATTGGATGCCAGAAGACAATAAACTATCAGCAACTGTTAAAGATTTCATATGGAATAGCCGCACAGTACGCTCATTAACGGTTACACTTATATATTGAATCGGATTTTGTTTGGATGAAACGGCAATTCCAATCGGAGTGACTAATTCCGGTCCTTTTTGAACATGTTCTTCTAGCTTAAGCTGAGGTATAGCATCAATACCTCTGATCGCCACCCGATTTTCAGGTAACTCTAGTAATGCTGCCAACCTTTTTGGAAGTTCCGGAGTTAGACTGCCTCCTCCTACAAGCATTATCGCTTTAGGAGATACACCATTATTCAAACGGATGATCTCATTCCTGATTGCTGCAGCAAGCTTATCGATTGCAGGGGAGATTTTTTTCAAAATATCTTCTTTTGATAGTTCAGCTTCGAATCCTAAAATATCTGTAACTGTTATATTATTCTCAGCTTCCAGTTTTCTCTTAGCTTCTTCAGCTTTTGGGAAATCTAGTAAAAATTCGTCTGATACAGATTCTGTAATTTCATCACCTGCTATAGGAACCATTCCATACGAAATGATCGTTCCCATATCAGTAATGGCTATATCAGATGTTCCTGCTCCAATGTCAACAAGAGCAACATTTAATCTCCTCATTGACGTGGGAATTAGGACATTAATGGCGGCAATTGGTTCTAACGTTAAGGCTTCCATTTCAAGTTCGGCGCGATTCAGTGCAGCCAGCAAAGATTCAACCACAACTTTTGGAAGAAAAGTGGCGATAATCTCCACCGATACTTCTTCACCTTGTTGATCAATTAAACTACCAATCTCTTCACCATCAAGATCATAATGAAGAACAGAATATCCTACACAATCATAATGATGGGCACGCTCATTTTCATGTTTTTTAGCAAGTTGTTGCTGAGCGATCTGTACAGCCATGAGTTCAAGATGAAGAATATCTTCTTTTTGAATTATAGGTTTGCCGGTTATTTCAAGAGAAGCAGTTGCTCTTTCTGTTTTTAATGCACGACCTGCTGCAGCAACACATACTTTATGAAGAGGTCCGTGTTTCTTTTCAAGTTCTTTTTTTACAGAAGAGATGACATTTGCGACAGACAAAACATCATGAATTTGTCCGTCTAACATAGATCGTTTTGTGTGTTCCTTTACTATAGTATCAACAATAAGATAAGAATCGTTCTCTTCTTTTAAGATTAATCCGACTACAGATCTAGTTCCTATATCAAGTGCAAATGTTAGGTCATTAGGGGTCATGTTTGTACACCTTCTTTAAGCAGATGGTTATTATCATTTACAAATAAATGATAATACACTTTCATTGTGTTCGTTCGCTTTATTACATGAAAGCTTAAAAGCGTTTAAATGTTAAAGTTTTTAATGACAATCACAATTATATGGTTTATAATTACAACTAATTAAAGAAAATGTACCACACTTTTATTGAATGATAAAGAAATCTTACCCTAGTTTCCATACTAGTAAAAAAGTCGAATTTCTAATCAATTTTAATTGCGAAAGGATGAGAGAGATGAGTAATGCAGAATTAGAAGCATTAAGAGCGAGAGCTGAGGAAATTAACTTACAAATCTTAAAGTTAATTAACGAGAGAGGTAGAGTTGTTCAAGAGATTGGTAAAGCTAAAGAAGCACAAGGTGTCAATCGTTATGATCCTGTTCGCGAGCGAAAAATGTTAAATAGTATTAAAGAATATAACGATGGACCATTTTTAGACTCAACTTTACAACATATTTTTAAAGAAATCTTTAAGGCTGGTTTAGAGCTTCAAGAAGATGATCATAGTAAAGCATTGCTAGTATCACGTAAGAAAAAGCCGGAAGATACGGTTATTGAAGTAAATGGTGTTAGGATTGGGGATGGAAGCCAATCATTTATCATAGGTCCTTGTGCTGTTGAGAGCTATGAGCAGGTAGCAGCAGTTGCAGAACAAGCCGTTAAACAAGGGATTAAAATCATGCGTGGGGGTGCCTTCAAACCGCGTACCAGTCCATATGACTTCCAAGGCTTAGGTGTAGAAGGTCTTAAGATACTAAGAAAAGTAGGCGACGAATACGGTTTAGCTATTATTAGTGAAATTGTAAATCCAGCAGATATTGAATTAGCATTAGATTATGTTGATATTATTCAAATTGGTGCACGTAACATGCAAAACTTCGAATTGCTAAAAGCAGCGGGTGCTGTTCGTAAACCTGTTCTTTTAAAACGTGGTCTTGCAGCTACAATTGATGAATTCGTAAACGCAGCAGAATATATCATTTCACAAGGAAATGATCAAATCATTCTATGTGAGCGTGGAATCCGTACGTATGAGCGTGCAACAAGAAATACGTTGGATATTTCAGCAGTTCCTATTTTAAAACAAGAAACACACTTACCGGTATTTGTTGATGTTACCCATTCAACAGGTCGAAGAGACTTATTAGTTCCTACTGCAAAAGCAGCACTAGCAATTGGAGCTGATGGTGTAATGGCCGAAGTACACCCGGACCCGGCTGTCGCTCTATCTGACTCTGCACAACAAATGGACTTCGATCAATTCGATCAATTCATGACTGAATTAAAGCCTTTAGTTAAAGTGAATGTATAAGAATTTAGAAAAAGATTTTTGATTGTTATAAGAAAAGCGCAAGCGCCTTGGTCAGCCCCGACAAGTATAAGGCGATTTGGAATAGAAGGCGTTCTTTGCCTTCAATTTCAAATTGGCTTATGACCTCGAGGGGCTAGGCGCTGGAGCTAGACACTGAAACTAATTACAAAACTTATAAATTCTGATAGTATTAAAAAGGTACTTTGAACAAAGAGGTTGACTTAAGATAGGAATTCCGCTTCTTCTTTTTAGAGGAACAATTCCTATTATATAAAGTCACCCTCTTTTTTTGTTTTTTATTCATAAAAATGAAAAAGTTAGGCAAAATGATAATAAGTAATACCCCAAAAAACGAATATAAGTGTGAAAATCGAACAAATATGTGAAAACAGCCTGAAAATCGGTGGAAATAGATTGCGGACGTTTTCAGAGTATCGTATGATAAGAAACATAGAATTGGAATTACGACAAGACGTAACAACTTTCTACATAACAAAATGAGACTGGTAAAACCAAGTCAGATAATAAATGTTCTTAATGTAACAGAAGGAGTGTTTTATATGTCAAGTGTAACAATATATGATGTAGCTCGTGAGGCAAATGTATCAATGGCGACTGTTTCTCGTGTGGTAAATGGTAATCCAAATGTTAAACCAACAACTAGAAAAAAAGTCCTGGATGCAATTGAAAGATTAGGGTATCGTCCAAATGCGGTAGCAAGAGGTCTTGCAAGCAAAAAGACAACAACAGTTGGGGTGATCATTCCTGACATTTCAAGTATCTTTTATTCAGAGCTTGCGCGTGGAATTGAAGATATTGCTACAATGTACAAATACAATATTATCTTAAGTAATTCTGATCAAAATAAAGATAAAGAATTACATTTGTTAAATACAATGCTTGGAAAACAAGTGGATGGAATAGTTTTTATGAGTGGAAATGTAACAGAAGAGCTTGTAGAACAGTTCAAACGCTCTCCGGTACCGATTGTTTTAGCAGCGTCGGTAGATTTAACGAATACTACACCATCGGTTAACATTAACTATGAACAGGCTGCATATGATGTAATTTCCATGCTTATTGAAAAAGGCCATAAGAGAATCGCTTATGTTGAGGGACCAGCAGAGGAACCAGTTAACCGTCTGAAAAAATCAGTAGGATATAAACGTGCTCTTGAGGATGCAGGACTGCCGTTTGATGAAGAATTGGTTGTAGAAGGTGACTACACATACGATTCTGGTATAGAAGCTTTTGAAAAAATTGATGAATTAACAGAAAAGCCAACAGCTATCTTTGTTGGTACAGATGAGATGGCATTAGGTGTCATTCACGGGGCACAGGACCGAAACTATTCCATTCCTTCTGATTTCGAAATTGTTGGATTTGATAACACAAGATTAGCAACAATGGTACGCCCGCAGTTAACAACAGTAGTTCAGCCGACATATGATATTGGTGCTGTAGCTATGCGTTTATTGACAAAATATATGAATAAAGAAGAAGTTGAAAACCACATCGTTGAATTACCGCATCGATTGGAATATAGACAATCAACCAAGTAATCAATAGCTTAAATGATAAGAAGGGCTGTCCTAAATCTTAGGCAGACCCTTCTTTGTTATTTGGTCAATTTGGTCGAATTGGATGTAGTGCCTTTTCGACAGTCAAAGCATTTTTCTCTTCTATCTCTGGTTTTCTTGGTATTGGTTTATACATATCTGTTGGATCGTACCAGTGATCGGGCAGGGTAACAGGTGCTTTTTTCTGCCATTTATCAATCCATGTTTTTGGAAGGTGTTCCGGTACTTCTATTTGATTCATTTCAAGCCAAATTAAGCTCCATGCTCTTGGTACTACACGCCATATATCATATCCTCCTCCTCCAACGGCAATCCACTTACCATTACAATATTGATGAGCGATTTTATGAGCAATCTTAGGAATCTCATGGTAAATGGCCATTGTGGCGGATAAATGTGTTAAAGGATCATAAAAATGAGCATCTGCACCATTTTGGGTTAAAATAACATCCGGTTTAAAAAAAGCAGCGACTTCTTCTATTGATGTTCGATAGGCATGGAGCCAAGAATCATCTTCTGTAAATGCGTCTAATGGAATATTAAACGTAAAGCCATATCCTTTGCCTGCACCTCTTTCTGTAATATTTCCTGTTCCGGGGAATAAGTATCTCCCTGTTTCATGAATGGATAGTGTACACACATTCGGGTCATCATAAAATGTCCATTGAACTCCATCACCATGATGTGCATCTGTGTCAATGTATAAGACTTTTGCCCCGTATTTTTCTTGTATATAGCGGATAGCAACAGAACTATCGTTATAAATGCAAAAGCCTGAGGCCTTTCCTCTAAAACCATGATGTAAACCACCGCCAAAATTAGCAGCATGTGTTGCTTTGCCTTCCATGACATAATCTACAGCTGTTAGAGTAGCGCCAACAAGCAGGGAACTTGCTTCATGCATTTGTGGAAATATAGGTGTATCCTCTGTCCCGATCCCATAATTATTTCCTTCTTCATTTGCTAGTTTTCCGTGTCCGGCTAATTCTACAGCCTGAATATATTTTTTATCATGGATAAGAGCTAATTCTTCAATTGATGCAACCCTGGGTGTGACAATCTTTGAATTATCTAATGCATTCATGTTCTTTAATAGGTCATAAGTGAGCTCTACCCGCAACTGATTAAAAGGATGGTCATGTGAAAATTTATATTGTTGAAAATCCGGTGAGTAAATAAAGACAGTGTCTTGGTTTGTCATTTTGCATTCTCCGGCAATTCCGGCCATATAACCTGATATCCTGATGATTGTATATCCTTAATAATCAAAGTTACATTTATTGTTTGAACACGAAGAACAAGAATTTTATATCGGTCATCAGTGTCAGAATAAACGAGTGCACTCGCAATATTTACTCTTCGATTTAATAATATGGACGAAACTTCTGCTAGCATGCCGGGCTTATTTGGAACTCTTATTTCAAGGTGTGAAGCAGGCTGGTCTGCACCTGTAAGCTTTACAAAAGTATGTAATAAGTCTGTCTCAGTAATCAATCCAACAAGTTTCCGGTCTTGTAGAATAGGGAGGCAACCGATTTGATTATCAATGAGGACTGCTGCAATTTCCTCAACAAAATCGAGAGGATGTCCAGTAATGAGATCTGTAGACATTACATCTTTAATAGGTTTTGTTAGAAAGTTTTCTTTTAACTCTAATTGAAAAATAGAGGGACTGGCATCTTTAACATCACGTTCAGTAATAATTCCTACTAGAATATGATGATCGTTTACGATAGGAATATGTCGTATTTTATTTTCTTTCATTGACTTTAATGCCAGACTAATCGTGTCTTCAGGTCGAAGAGTGATCACATTTTTTTTCATTATATGTTTAACAAGCATTTTTTTGCCCTCCTTATCCTTTAGAGCGTGCAATATAGTTTTGATTATTCGTTAATACATGAAACGGTTTTTAAATCTTAACTGATCGAATTTCTGAACAGATTCAGAATGAATTCTTTTTCCGATTCTAGCCATTAAACAATTAGCGGGATGGGAACTTATTTCCGGCTCATCTGTTGCATACCATTCTAATCCACCTGCATTCATCATTTTCTCCATCACTTTTCGATATTCCCACACGTTTAAACCAGAACCCTTTAAGTCCCAATGCCAGTAATATTCTGTTGTAATAATAATATAATTTTCCATTGCGTCATCCATCATGGAGACTTTTAGTAGATTTTTCCCAACTGAAAATCCTCGAAACTCAGGTGCAACTTCAATGGCCCCAAGTTCAATTAAGTCTTCCATTTTTCCTTCAGACCATCTTTCAAGAGGATCAGGATATAGATATGTAACATAGCCGATAACGACATCACGGTGTCTGGCAATTATAATTCTGCCTTCTGGCAATTCTCCAATTTCAACTAGAGCCTTTTTCTGTTGATCAGGTTGACGAAAAGCAACTAAACCATTGTGAAATTCGTAGCTTGAAAGTTTATCAGGTGAAACAGGTCCTTCGATTAAAATACTTCCGATGGGTGTTTTTAATTCTTTTGCATTATATGTCTTAGGGTGTTTCATTAAGTCACCGCCCTTTAGTTTTAGTAAATGATTATCAATACTTGTGAAAATAACCTTTTGGGAGATATCATATCTTTTTTCTATTATACTAGATTAATTGAAAAAATTAAGCGTTTACAAGATAGTTGAGAATATAAATTTCAAAAATTGAGAAAAATGAAGTATTGTAATATAATAGAAATTGAATTCTACATAAGGGGGAATTAGGGATGAAATTGGAAGCGTTACCAGTGGTGAAGGGTAATCATAATTTAGCAGATTACGATCATACTTATGAGGCGTTCGACTGGTCAGAGGTTGAAAAGAATTTTACTTGGTCAGAAACCGGACGTATGAATGCAGCTTATGAGGCCATTGATAAGCATGCAGAAACTGCTCGTAAAAATAAGGTGGCGCTTTATTATCGCGACCCTGAACGAGAGGAAAAATATACGTTTAAAGAGTTAAAAGAGCTATCAAACAAAGCGGCAAATATCCTGAAAAACAAGGCAGATGTTGTAAAAGGTGACCGTCTTTTCGTCTTTATGCCAAGAACTCCTGAATTATATTCAGTCATCTTAGGAGCAATTAAACTTGGCGCAATTGTGGGGCCTCTGTTTGAAGCATTTATGCAAGGTGCAGTAAAGGATCGATTAGAAGATAGTGATGCTAAAGTTATAGTAACGACTCCTGAGTTGCTAGAAAGAGTTCCATTAAATGAACTTCCATCATTAAAACATATTGTAGTTGTTGGTGATTCTGTTGAAGCACCGCATATTGATTTTTTAAATGAAATGAAAACGGCAAGTAAAGAGCTGGAAATTGAATGGGTTGATAAAACCGATGGATTACTTCTCCACTACACATCAGGCTCAACCGGTAAACCAAAAGGGGTTCTTCATGTTCATCAGGCCATGGTACAACATTATCAAACAGGACAATGGGTGCTTGATTTAAAAGAAGATGATGTTTATTGGTGTACAGCTGATCCAGGCTGGGTAACAGGAACGGTATACGGTATTTTCGCACCTTGGTTGTCAGGTGCAACTAATGTTATCGTTGGAGGAAGGTTCAAGCCTGAAACATGGTATCAAACGATTGAAGACTTTGGTGTGACTGTTTGGTACAGTGCTCCAACCGCATATAGAATGCTTATGGGTGCAGGAGATGAACTTGTTAAGCAATTTGACACGAGTTCATTAAGACATGTTTTAAGTGTAGGAGAGCCTCTTAATCCGGAAGTTGTTCGCTGGGGTGTAAAGGTATTTAATAATCGCATTCATGATACTTGGTGGATGACAGAAACAGGGGCACAACTTATTTGTAACTATCCTGCGATGGAAATAAAGCCGGGCTCAATGGGAAAACCTATCCCTGGAGTAAAAGCTGCCATTGTGGATGATCAAGGAAATGAATTACCACCGTATCGAATGGGGAACTTAGCAATTAAAAAGGGTTGGCCGTCCATGATGCACACCATTTGGAATAATCAAGAAAAGTACGAATCCTATTTTATGCCTGGTGATTGGTATGTATCAGGTGATTCCGCTTATATGGATGAAGAGGGCTATTTCTGGTTCCAAGGCAGAATAGATGATGTAATCATGACTTCAGGTGAACGTGTTGGACCATTTGAGGTTGAGAGTAAACTTGTGGAGCATCCTGCTATTGCTGAAGCTGGTGTAATTGGAAAACCTGATCCTGTAAGAGGAGAAATTATTAAAGCATTTGTTGCCCTTCGAGAAGGGTATGAGCCAACAGATGAACTGAAGGAAGAAATTCGTTCTTTCGTAAAGAAGGGTTTGGCGGCACATGCTGCACCACGTGAAATTGATTTCCGTGACAAATTGCCGAAAACACGAAGTGGAAAAATCATGAGACGTGTCCTAAAAGCATGGGAATTGGATTTACCAACCGGTGATTTATCAACAATGGAAGATTAATTTATAACAAATAAAAAAGAGCTGATTACAGCTCTTTTTTAATACAATCAATTCGATGTTATTCAGGTTTATTGTTGTCAGTGGAGGAAGAGGCTGATGCCTCTTCTTGTTTTTGGTGTGCCAGGCATGGCAACTATCTAGGTNGTGAAAGTCCACTGTGGGGGTACACATCGACCAACCACTAAGGAAGCGCAAGGTACTTATCGTGAGATAAGGGCTGGAGGAAGCGTGGAATAAAATCTTGGCTCGACGAACAGAAATCTGATACTAAGGCTTTACAAAGGGATAAGACTCCCAAACAAGTTAAAGTCCAAAAGATGTGCGTAACTTTGTAAAGTAGATCAGGCGAGTAAAAGAGGAAAGATGGTTGTCTTACCCTGGGAGATCTTGCGGATGTACAAAGGGTACAGTCGAAAAAGGTTAGCC
>NZ_JAEK01000027.1 GCF_000518865.1 Bacillus sp. J37
GAGACCACTGAAAAAGTGCCCTTTTTAAATGCAATTTTAAGAAATCGACGATTTCTATCTATTGAATTCAAGAAAATGCAATAAAAAATGGCTATAGGTGTCTTTTTAGAGGATAGTATCGCTGCTATCCTCTTTAAATTTACTGCTAATGCAGTTATTTTTGCTTGTAAGGCCACGCTTTTTAGATCGTACCCCCTGGCACGATCTAACCCGTGGAAATTCTTCATCTCACCATTTTTCCATTCGTGAGAAGCTCTTTCCCGATATTTTTCTTTGAATTCATCTGACTTTTGTTGTTGACTGTATTCATAGAATTCTGGAGTATTGATCCCAACCTCTAAAACTTTCCCTACAGTTTTACCAGAGATACAAGCATCTCTAAATGGGCAATTTCTACATGTTTCCTTTTCAAAGTAATAGCGATAGGATTGTCGGTTTTTAGTCTTTTTGTGGTATTTCCTTACGGAAATATTCCCCTGAATACAGAACCATTCATCAGAATCTTTATTGTAGTTGTATAATGCTTCATTTACTCTGTAGGCCATTTCACTAACTGGTATGTATGCCGTGGCTCCAATTTCTTTTATTATATCTAGGATATTCTTGCGGAAGTATGCCTTGTCGGCCAATACTTCATTTATTGTAATACCGCCTTTTTTTGTCTGTTCCAATAACTTGTCAAACATCTTACCATCCACATAGGCTCCATTATCAACATGGACTGCAGTAATAATTCGTTCTTGCGGCATCATCATAAATTCAGTTTTATATCCAAAGAAATGAGAGGTTTTACTTTTATGTCCAACTCTAGCGTCCAGATCTACAATAGAACGAACTCCTTTTTGTTCCAAAAATTTAGGGTCCTCCAGAATTTCTTTCGCAACCTCTAGTAATTCCTTCACCTTGGAGCTATTTTGAATTTCTGTATGTTTTTCTATGCTTGTAATTGTCTCTTCGAGATAAGATTTCATGGTTGCCTTAGCTTCTTTATGATCTTCTATTTCTTTATAATCTGGAATTTCTTGATTCATTTCCTTTGGTACTTCACCATTTTCGCTCTCGACAGTCTTAAAAATTTTTTTAGCTAGACGCTTCATTACTCTTTCTGCGGTACATTTAAATGTGTTAGCTACTGTGTGAGTAGTATCAATGCTTAACCCAGATCCCTCTAGAATCCCTTTATCTACACATTGTTTTACAATTTTAGAGATGATATCATCAATCGTTAAATTTCCTTCTAATTTATTCTTACGAAACTTAGTCAAAAGGCTTGGGTGAGGTAGATCATCTTCGGGGTTAATGCCTAGAAAATACATGTAAGCAAGGTTCAATGAAGCTTCTTCGATAACACGTTCATCAGATAAATTATAAAGATATTGTAAGACTAAAAGTTTTACCATAAGCTCAGGCTCTTTTGCCGGTCTACCATAATACTTACAATAAGTTTTTTCGAGTTCTATATTAATAAAACTAAAATCTAATTCGTCTTTAAGAATTTTAAGTTGATGATTTTTAGGAATTTTATTGTATAATACTGAATAGATGCTTAATTGCATATCTTTGTCTTTGAGCATAAAAAGAAAACCTTCCTTCTTTGATTAATTGTTTCTTGGTCGATTCAATTATACCAAAAGTAGGAGGGTTTTCTTTTTAAATATGCTTTTATATATTACCAGTTTTTAGGGGGCGTTTTTCAGTGGTCTCGACCTGTCCCCCTGTCCCAGCTATGGAGCAAAAGGAACAAAATATCTAAACATAAAAGATATAAATGCGAATACTGATATCGTACAAACACAAGCCAAGTGCAGGAGGATAAATACGATTTTGATTTTTCCTTTGATGAAAAATGAATAGATAAAGCCTGCTAGAGGGTTCAAAATTAAGAAGGGTAAGGAGATGACGACTGTTACTTTGCCTATCAGATGGACGACTTTTGAATCTACTCCCGCTAAACTCAAGACACATAAAAGTAAAATGGTTACAACCATTGTGGCGATTAAGGAAAATAATGCTACCTTTGAGGGTTTACTAAAAAACTTCTTCATCGTATCCTCCTTTTTATTTATTGGCATCGAACGTTCACTTAGATGGATTTTAAAATAGTCCCGGTATTTATTGCGAATCCACTATTACGGGCACAATGCAGAAAAACCGGGACTAATATCATTCTATTCAATTATATTACTAATTTATACTAAAACGCTTTCAACACATCCCATCAAGCCTCTTTCATATTTTGTTGTTCATCAAAAAGATGTCCAACATATGTTATTTCTTTGATCACTACAGGAAGTTCACCTGTTGGGACTTTAAGCATGACTTTTTCACCCATTTTTTTTAGTAAAAGCTGTCTGCCTACTGGTGATAAAAAAGAAATACATCCAGAGTCGGGATCTGACTCTTCTGGGAAGCAGATGACAAAATCCTCTGTATCATTTTCATCATCAAACAATACTGTAACCCTTGTACCGATATAAACTTTCGGAAGCGAAGAAGTTAGATTGCTCTTCTGGTCAGCACTTAACAACTCCTCCAGTTCCAGCAAATATAAATGAAAAAAGTTTTTTAATTGTTCTTGCACAGGTGTGGATGCATTGTAAAGGTTTGTAAGCTCCTTTATGTTCTCATCAACATAAACCATCTGCTGTACTAAGTGTTCTCTGTGCCGAGGGATGTTATGGTTCATAATAGATAACCCCCAAACTTGGATTTTGTCTCTTGCATGTTTTCGATAAGTTGCTCATTATAAAACTCCTCCTATATAAAAAAATAAAACCCATCAAAGAAAGCAGAAAATACCTACTAAAAGGTTTCTCTGCCTTCTCCTCCAAAATAAAGAGGACGTACCCCTTTATAAGTTGTAAAGGTTTCAATTTTATATTACCATATTTAAACATAAATAACTGTTTAATTTGTTTTTACCCTTTTGATAAATCCCTGCGGTTTGCTGATAAAGGGGGCTGTTCTAACCATTCGTTTGCTATCATAATATTGACCCCATCTTCCGAAAACTTCAGAACTTCAGCTACTAAACGTGAATAATCTACAACTAAATCACTTCTTTGAGTTTCGGCAATAGATACACCAAAATTTCCAATTCCTGCATAAATCATTAGACTAAAGTGAAACATCATGATTTTATCAGAAAAAGGTGCTTCCTGTGATTCAGAAACCTCTTGTTCATAAGACGCCGGCAATGGTAACGAAGCCATCTCCAAGTAACTGCCAAAAACCTTAATATGTTTCAATGAAATTTCTTTACCCCTTAGAAAATACTTACGTACCTTATCAGACTTAGCAACCTGACTAAACGCGGTCGCCAAACCTACTCCTAAATAATTGGTCTGTATATTTGCGTAAAGATTCGTAACCTCTGTTCCTGTTAGTGCATCCCTTCTCCCTAACCCTTCTAAAATAAACGATTGTTTATGTACAAATTCAAGCTTTTCAGGATAAGGAATAGCAGGAGGCCGTTGTAGAAGCCCCTTTTCCAATAAAAGAACAGCTGCATTTGTATCAAGTTCAATTGTATCCGTTAAACACTTGGAAAAAAATGAACGAACATCTTGTCGATATGTATTTTGCAGCACTCTTCCGTAAGTAACTAATCCACCCTTGGCCATATTTCTTATATACCTTAAATAAAAAACATCAGAAAATAATCGTTTTGCTTTTAAATTCACATCGTCTTCTGTAAATCCCTGTGGAATCTGTATTTCTTCCTTTGTGTAAATTTCACTTATGAACTTAACATGCTCTTCAGATAACTTTAATGCGTGGACTGTAAGTGACTTAATATCTTCATCCTCAACATGTTCGAGAAAATACTTAAGTACACACATAGCCATGCTATCAGCAAGATAAGTTGCCCATAAATATGACAATTCTGATGAAGTTAACTTTATCAGGTCATGGTTGTTACCCAAAATGAAGTCCTCCTATTTCATCTGTTACCCGTAGCATTCCCATAATAAAATAAATATATATGACGAATTGAGGATTCATCGGTTAGCCATAGATAAACTAAAATAAGAGCTTTAAAAAAAATTCGCTCTTCTCCTCTTAGTGAGCAAATTATCGAGCACCATTTTTATGTATCTAATAAAAAGGCAACCTGAATCAATGCTTATATTGTTTACCTAATTGTTCTTAGAATAATGGGACTGTAACTCATTCCATGAACTTCCTTACAAATACGAGAACAAAAAGAAAAGGATGATAATTTTTTTGATATATATTGCTATGTTTACACAAATTTTTCCAACCACAAAAAAACCGAAGTGAAGCCTTCGATTCTGTAGTGTTTTTAAGTATATTTTTTCTTCAGGGAATATTAAACCCTTTTCAATCCTTCCCTAGTCCCCTGGCTTTTCATTTAATACCCACGGTATGAGAGCTTCAAATTCTAATTGCAAAACTGGTCCTGGAAACTCGTCATATACAAACATTAACTCTTTCTCGAGTCCAAAAGTAAAGTTTTGTATTCTTCATCCCATTCCGAACCCGTAAAATACTCTCCTTCTACTAATTTTCCAACTATATGATAACTACCAATATATAAACGTAATCCAATAGAAGCAATTAGCCCTGCGATTAAAAACATACCTCCCCAACCTCCAGGGAATATAAAATTAACATAATATTCCGTTATTCCGAAGAATACAATCCATTTGATTCGACGTATTTTGTAGAATTTTCACCTTCATTCTCTTATTTTTTTGTATAGTTATTTCCATATGGAAATAACTCGTATCCTACCTCCAAGATCGGTTGTATAATAGACTTTTCCCCAATCGCTAAACGCCCAAGTAATAAATAAATTCAATAAACTAATTTAATTAATAAGGGCTAGACTTAAAAGTGAATTGCATTTTCCACAAAAGCAACTTAAGGATAGAAAAAGCAGATAAAATTTAGTAAGATATCCACATGTGACATTAGATAAGGAGTTAAAAAAATGAGCGTATTAAACGTAAAAGATTTAAGTCACGGTTTCGGTGATCGTGCAATTTTTAATAATGTGTCTTTTCGACTTTTAAAAGGAGAACACGTTGGACTAATTGGGGCAAATGGTGAGGGTAAGTCTACTTTCATGAATATTGTTACCGGGAAGCTACAACCCGACGAGGGGAAAGTTGAGTGGTCACGAAAAGTTCGTGTCGGTTATTTAGATCAGCATGCTGTCCTTCAAAAAGGTACGACGATGCGTGACGCTTTGAGCTCTGCTTTTCAATATCTTTTTGATGCTGAATCAGAGATCAATGAACTTTACGCAAAAATGGGTGATGAAGGTGCTGATATCGATGCATTACTTGCAGAAGTTGGAGAGCTCCAAGAAACTCTAGATAGTAATGATTTCTATCAAATTAACTCAAAAGTTGAGGAAGTTGCTCGTGGTCTAGGATTAGATGCGGTTGGACTCGATCGGGATGTTAATGATCTTAGCGGTGGGCAACGTACGAAAGTTTTGCTAGCTAAGCTTCTACTAGAAAAGCCTGAAATCCTATTACTAGACGAGCCAACGAACTATTTGGATGAACAGCATATCGAATGGTTGAAGCGCTATTTACAGGAATATGAGAATGCATTTATCTTGATTTCACATGATATTCCATTCTTGAACAATGTTGTTAACTTGATTTATCATATGGAAAACCAAGAATTGAATCGCTATGTTGGTGACTATGATAACTTCTTAAAAATCTATGAAATGAAGAAGCAGCAACTGGAGTCTGCTTACAAGCGTCAACAACAAGAAATTGCAGATTTAAAGGATTTCGTTGCTCGTAACAAGGCAAGTGTTGCGACTCGTAATATGGCAATGTCCCGTCAAAAGAAGCTCGACAAAATGGAAATAATTGAATTGGGGAAAGAGAAGCCAAAACCTGAATTTAATTTCAAAGAAGCTCGTACAGCTAGTCGTTGGATTTTCACGGCTGAAGATCTTGTTATTGGTTACAATGAACCACTTTCTCGCCCATTGAATTTGAAAATGGAACGCGGACAAAAAATTGCCTTCGTGGGTGCAAACGGTATTGGTAAGTCTACTCTTTTAAAAAGTATTCTTGGGTTGATTAAGCCAATTTCAGGTAAAGTGGAACGTGGTGAACATCAATACATCGGTTACTTCGAGCAGGAAGTTAAAGAGTCCAACTACAACACTTGTATTGAAGAGATTTGGAGCGAGTTCCCAAGTATGAATCAGGCAGAAGTCAGGGCTGCTCTTGCAAAATGCGGATTAACGACGAAACATATTGAAAGTAAAATCGAAGTTCTCTCTGGTGGCGAAAAAGCAAAAGTTAGATTGTGTAAAATTCTAAACACAGAAACGAACTTACTAATTCTAGACGAACCTACCAATCACTTGGATGTTGACGCGAAAGAAGAATTGAAACGTGCTTTAAAGGCATATCGCGGAAGTATCTTAATGGTTTCCCACGAACCTGAATTCTATCGTGAAATTGCGACCGAAGTTTGGAATTGTGAGGATTGGACGACAAAAGTGTTTTAAATAATAAGAAAAGCGCAAGCGCCTTGATCAGCCCCGACAAGCATAAGACGCAAAGGAATAGAAGACGTTCTTTGTCTTCAATTCCTTTGTGGCTTATGACCTCGAGGGGCTAGGCGCTGGAGCTAGACACCCACACTCAGTACAAAATTTTATACTTTCTTACCTGTAGATTAAGGGGTACCTAATGATGAAAAATTCACTTGGGTACCCCTTTTATATAGGGCGTCTTATCCTTATTAAGTAACTAACAGAAGTAAATAAGGGACAGTTTTCCGATTATGCAAGAAAAATTCCCCCATCCCATTTTCCACGTTTTCCGGTTAGAAATGCGGCATCTATCCGTCTATTTAACAGATAGGATGCTTAACCTGATCCCCCAACCGATTCCCTACTGGCTGATTTGACACAATTCACGAATATTATTATATCCAATTAGTTTTATAGAGTATCAATTGAGGTGCAGGTTGAAAATAAAAGAGCCTGATTCTTTTACAATATAGGACCCTGCACTATTTTATTTTTTACCTACATCTTAAATTGGTTATTAATCCAACCTATTTTAATATTAATTTGGCCACGCACTCCACATGGCTTGGCTGGTGATGGCAGAGCTGATTATGAATGAGTAGATTCCCCACCGTCTACATGGAGCACTTGGCCTGTAACGAAACGAGAATCATCAGAAGCTAAATACACATATGTTGGGGCAAGCTCAAATGGATGGGCAACCCGTTGCATCGGGTTAAAGGCACCATATACGGCAACCTGGTCTGATGAGAAGCTAGCTGCGATAAGAGGTGTCCAAATTCGCCCAGGTGCTACTGCATTAACCCGGATTCCTCTATTTACCACATTTTTCGACAAAGCGCGCGTGAATCCTACGTTAGCCCCCTTTGTTGCAGTGTAATCAATCATTTGTTTTTCTCCAACATAAGTCACTACAGAAGAAGTTTGAATGATTGAACTTCCCGGTTTCATGTATGGAAGTGCTGCTCTGGTTGTATAGAAGTGGGAATAGATATTCACCTTAAATGTATCATCGAATTGCTGGTCCGTAATGTCCGTTAGGCTCTTTTGCTGGAACTGGATCCCTACATGGTTGCAGAGGACATCCAGACGGCCAAACGTCCGGATGGTTTGCTCTACGATTGCGACACACTGCTGTTTATCCCGCAAGTCACCCGGCATTAACAAACAACGCTGACCGAGTTGTTCGATCCTCGTTTTGGTTCGGTTTGCATCCTCATGTTCATTTAAATAAGCGATGGCTACGTCCGCGCCTTCTTTGGCAAATGCAATTGCGACCGCCGCCCCAATTCCGCTGCACCACCTGTAATAAGCGCGACCTTTCCTTTTAATTTTCCGCTGCCTTTATAATTTGGGTTTTCAATGATCGGCCGAGGCACCATTAACCCTTCTACACCTGGATGAAAGAGCTGGCGCTGTTCCGGTAAATTCAACGGAATTTCCTCATACTTAGTTATTTTCCCATAGTTAGGGTACATCGGATATGGGTGTTCCACTTTGTTTGCATCAAACGCTTGTTGCAGCTGTTGGATCTGCTGCAGCTTCATTTGATTCTTCGGACCCATCATTTGATTTTTTTGATATTGGCCCATCACGTTGCCCCCTGGATACTGATTTATTTGTGACATGTAATATTGAGACATTTGAGGCATCTGATAATACGGCATCTGATTCGCTTGTTGCATATAATTCATTTGCGGTTGGGGCATTTCCGACATTTGGACCAAGGAATCAATATCTTGCATTTGATCGATCTGTGGCATTTGGCGATCTTTCTTTTCTTGGCTCATGGCAAACCTCCTGATAGTAAACGTTCTGTTTACTGTATGATGAGCAGAAAAGTGAAGTGCCTGTTTCCATTCAACGAGTTATTATAAGGACACCTAGGAAATAAAGACTTGCTCTACATTGATGGGCTTTGAATAAGGTAAAACGTAAGAGAAAATATCAAGGAGGCTGCTATTTTGAGATTCGAATTTAATCCGGAAGTAAAATTATTGCTGGTAAACTATTCCGACGAGAAAGTAAAGATGGATTATATCAATCATTCCTGGCCAATGCCTGAAATTGGATGGAGACCGCCATTCTATACAAACCCTCGTTATAGTTTTAATTACCCTATCATTTAGCAAGTTTTTATTTTTTTTGGACAGTTAAGGGAGAGTCAAAAGTCAATCTGGGTATACTCCTACTTGCAGAAGTTGAAAAGATTCACAAGTTAACGTCGAAGAGCCTGTATTATGGAGTAATTTCTAATACAGGTATTTTTGATTTCAGATAAATTAATGGCACTTTGTTTGCAAGTGGTCCGGATGATTTTTTGCAATAGGAACTCTAGGGAGTATCTTGAAGTCAATCGGGTCGATGTAAAAGAAGACGGCACACCGGTTATTCACTACGATTTGCCGCCCCAACATTTGAATAGAAGCAGGATTTCCCCTTATCGGGAGCCTGCTTCATTTATTAAAATCATCTGCGAAACTACCTCGACATGGCTTGAGAGGACAGAATGAATGTCATTTGAGTAGTCCGTTCTCGGAAACATATCTACTGCGTTTTTGGGGCTATCGGTAGACGGGAACATATCCATTGCATTACAATGCTCGTTTATCAATTTCCTAAAAACCAAGCACTTACGAGCTCATACGTTTCCATCCAATTAGATAATAATTTTCTTTGATAACTTTATGTCACCTCTTCTAAACCATTCCTATATATCAACCCCTATAAGCTGTTTTGCAATTTGGAGAATTTTTTCTTGTCTATTAGGTGAAAGTTGCTTCATATAATTTTCCAAATATAATCGTACTACCTGTTCCTCTTCCGATAAATCTACTTGAATGTCCGACTCAAAGGGGTGTCTTTTAATC
The DNA here is from genome assembly GCF_000518865.1 of Bacillus sp. J37. Lineage (GTDB taxonomy): Bacteria > Bacillota > Bacilli > Bacillales > Bacillaceae > Metabacillus. The sequence goes on from NZ_JAEK01000027.1 coordinate 9,409, forward strand.
ATTTCTGCAATTTCAACATCTCCGAGAGTATTAAACAGCAAAATAAATTCCTCTTCTTCTAATTGTGCATCAAGTAATATATCTTCAAAATCATCAAAAGATTTTACTTTATCCTTTATAAGGGCTAATTTATCAGATGAATATCTGCATCTAATAAGTTCTTCAATTAACTTTCTATAATCTTCATCATCCATTTTAATACTGGATTCAAAGTGGATTTTCGGCTCTAAATCCGGATTTTGTGGGGTTATAAATACTTTACTGAGGGTATTTAATTTTAGTGCAATTTCTATATTCGTTACAATCTTCGGCAAACTTCTTTCAATATATTCTTGGAGTAAAGGATTTGTAAGATTTAACTCTTCGTATATGTGATTCGTTGCGTAGTTAATAGTTAACATCAATGTATGATGATCATATTTTCGTAATTTTTTATATAAGTATTGAATATCTTCTCCCGTAATATTGAACTCCACTATGTTACGGTTTGCAAGAGAACATCCCAAAGCCGCTGTTAATACTTGTTCAAAAATATTGATCAATAATTCTGGATAACTCTTGTCATATCCATAAAGTAGATGATGGATGTTTTCTGTTGCAAATTTTTTACAAAATTCATTCTCAAGGTATAAATTCTCAAGGTATTTTTGAATAAATTCTATTCCTGCCAAATCATTAACAGGATTGCAAAGCTGATAATCAATAGAAGCGGGAGAATCATGGGCCTCATACTCTAAGTTGTATAATTTAAAGAAAATCCCAATCCCATTTTCACTAAGTGTCGAATTATAAGAATGATTTATTGTATCTAGTTTATTCTTTTGAACCATATTATAGATACGCTTTGCTATTTGAAATCTAGTATTTACTAATTTTCTGCCTCTCTCATACAGCTCAGAAATCTTTACTGTTTTTAACTCGAATGCAGCATAGTCTGGATCTGGTATAGACTTTAAGTATACCCCTATTGAATAAAGATTAGATTTCATAATGCTTTCAGCAGTCTCAACTCTTATAGAACTGCTTTCACCCATATTATATCTCTCACTTTTATATGCTAAGAGACTAATACATTGTAGCTGAATATTTTCTAAATCAGACTCATTTAAAAGTCCACAGATATAGGCCTCCTGTAAAATAGAATTAAAATAGAATTCTCCACTCAAATTATGACTATTAATGATATGTTGCTTTTCAATATTCGCCATCTTCATCCTCCTCATCATATTCATTATCCTCTGAATAATCAGGTGCATATCCATATCGTACATTACGTGCCATTTTCTCCAGTTCTCTTCCTGATAACAATGCTAGTGATCCTTGGCATTTGCCATCAAAGGAATTTTTCATAAACTTTATCAGTTCATCATCACTAATTAAATCGAGAGTTTCATTTTTATAAAAATAAAAGATTTCAATTAACTCATGAAGTGTATCTACATAATTATGCATAGAAATATAAGGAGAATCACAAAACTCCTTGATTATTTTTTCAACTACGCCACCACCAAATTCAATACGTCCATTACTTTTTAGTGAAACAGTTCTCGTTTCAACTAGTTCAATGGCATCTTGACAAGATAAAGTTAACCCAAATCTAAAAGTAAAATCATTACATTTTACAATTTTATCAACTGCTTGTTTTTGTATTAATGATGAAAATACATTCATAATCTCAAATGACAATAGGATCACCTCCAAAATAAAAATAAAAATAAAAAAAATAAATATAAATATTTTTCAAATTACTATTGACATTTAGCTAAAAATACGTTATAGTTAAAATGGTGTATTATTTTTAGTAAACGAATCATGAATATGATTATACCATTCACTTTTGATAAAAGCAATACTAAAAAAAGCCACCGTATATTAATATAATCGGTGGCTATCTTTATAATTATATTTCAACATCAATCACGACTCCAGGCTTAAATCCTATAATTAACTTATCATCAAAGACTGTCACTTTTCAATAATTCGCCTTACTAGCTCCTTACTAGCTCCGCTTTTACGCGTTACAAACTTCTTCTCGTTATTGTACAAGGTATTTAACTGCGCAAACATATTATTTACAGATTCAGTGTAGGCAGGAAACTGTTCATAGTAGTTACTCCCACCAATGCTTTATTTCTGCAATGCTAACATCCCATACTTTAGCGTTTCCAGTAACTATAATTTTAACGTCTTCTATTTCCCCATCAAAATACGACTTTACCTTCAATATATGTTTATCTTCATCTTTATCACTAAATTGAACCCACTCTTGTCCATTGATCATAATCTTAACCGAGCCTTCATATACTTCATTGTCTGGAATACCACAATTAGCATAGAACCATAGACTTTTCTTTTCTAAATTAAATAAGTACTCTTTATCCATTCCATCCTCGCTGCTAAACAAATTAAATTTGGGCTGTACCTTTTCCCCTAGCACAGTAAAGGTTGGAAGTTTTTTAGTTATTGCTGAGCTTGTATTTATTTCGTTTAATGCTTGAATAGGTCCTACTTTTTTATTCACATTCACACCATAATCAATTGTTTCAGAAACAACCATAACTCCCACGATTAACATAAGCATAGTTGCTGCTGATGCAACAAGTTTCTTAAAGTTAAGCTTAGAATAAAATCCTACTCTATATCCCACAAATCCTATCATTGCGCCTAATGTATTAGATATTACGTCCATAATATCAAATGTACCCAAGAAAGTTAAAGATTGCAACACTTCTAAAAATAAAATCACTGATATAAATAATGCTATAAACTTTCTAAAACGCACTGGATACATCAATGGAATTACTATTCCAAAAGGGATAAAGGCAGCAATGTTTCCAAAATCGTATAACCATGACATAGTTAGTTCTGGAAACCTTAGTGGGATTCCTTCTGGGACAATCATAAATGTATACTGATTATAATCGCTTCTTTGATCTATTCTATTAAACCCCAAGAACATGAAATACAATACTAAAATTGTATATACAACGGTTCCTATAAGAATATATATACGTAATTTATCCTTCATAACCTCGGAACTATTCGCTAACACTTCATTGCCCTTTAGGATTTCTTCTTGTTCGTTTTTCACAATCAAAATCTCCTTTCAAATAATATCACAGACTTTATCTCTTTTATTAGAGTATGACCCCCGGGGATGTGTATTCCACCTATCTTGTCAACTCAACCTCTTGTCATCAAATAAATCTCATCAACCTACCCGTTATCTAATCTATCCACTCAACCCTACCACTTTTATGGCGATTGATATGCTTCCACGAACTAAAAAGTAAGAATTTCCTAACATTGGTAACTCCGTTTTAATACCCGCATTTTACTCAATGTCGGTAAATCTTTTATATATGGGTATTTTTAAATTTCTATTTCTCCTCCCTACCGTGTTTTTGGCACTATCGGTAGGTGGAAACATATCAAAATCTTATGAAAAACTTATTATTTCCCAATTCTATTGTATACAGCTAATGCATCGGTAATATTATATTGTTCAGAATAGATATCTCCTTTTGCACCAGCTGTAATCAATATATATTCTTGGTGACCCACTTTTGCAAGACTCGCAAGACACAGACCAGCTTCATCGGTATATCCAGTTTTCCCTCCTAAAATTTCTCCATCAATAATGTTTTGATTGTTGAGTTTTTCAAACATGGTATTGTTAAAGGTTATCCCTCCAGGGTGCTTATTCGTGGGTTGTGTGGAATGACGAGACGAAGTAAAAATTTCCCTGAAAGTATCATTTTGCAAAGCATAGCTTAGAAGAACAGCCAGATCTTTCACTGTTGTGTAGTGGTTTTCATTGTGAAGTCCGGTGGTATTTTCAAAATGAGTGTTGTCCATCCCTAGATCTGCCGCCTTTTGATTCATCATAGCTACAAAGTCCTGCTCCGAACCAGCAATCTGATCCGCAAGCCCAATACAAGCTTCTGCACCACTTGGAAGCATCACCCCGTATAAAAGGTCAATAGCCCTTACCTTCTCACCTGGCTGGAAACCGGCCATAGAAGCATTAGCACTGTAAAGACCATTAAAGGTATAGTGGGTAAGTTGTATTTCTTTCTGCAAATTTGTCAAATTTTCTATAGCAACAATAGCTGTCATCATTTTAGTCAATGAAGCAGGATAGATCTTTTCCTCGCTATTTTTTTGCATCAGAGTGGTTTGATCTTTTAAACGGATCAGAATCGCATTAGTACTGTTCAGTTTATCGGGAGATATAGAAATAGAGGAATCGGGTTCTATCTCTGACGAGGGAATAGGCGTTGTTTTATCGACATATTCTTTCTCAAACTCATGTTGGTTTCCCGGAGTAATGATGAATTTGAAAACAAAAGCAAAAACAACAACTATCAATAAAAATATTACAAATTCGCGTATTCCTGACTTTTTCTTTTTTATTTTTCGTACCATAATAAATACCTCCTTATTCTGCTTGAAATTATTTAACCACAGAACAAGAAGCTATGTTGGAATTCAATCTTATGAACTTCTTAAGATTTTCTTAAGACGGAAGCTTTACTGTAAATGTAGTATTTTCCGGGTTGCTTTCTACAGAAATCGTTCCATTGTGAGCTGTGACAATTTCTTGTGCAATTGCCAAACCTAGCCCTGCTCCACCGGTGTTTGTGGAACGTGCAGAATCTAATCGGTAAAATTTTTCAAAAATAGTATCAAGCTTTGCCTGTGGGATTGGATTTCCCTGATTCATAAAAGTTATAACAATATTTTTATCCTGCTGCCCTGCAGAAATGTCAATGACACTATTTTCATCGCTATAGGCTATGGCATTTTTCAGAATATTATTGAACACACGGGCTAATTTGTCTGCATCTCCCCACAGAGTGAGTCCGTCAGGTACATTGACAGATATCTGCTTTCCCTGTGGAGTCAGCATTGGATAGAATTCATCTGCCATCTGCTGGAGCATGAACAGTAAATTTATTTTTTCTTTATTCAAAACAATAGTTTGAAGATTGAATCTTGTGATCTCAAAAAACTCATTGATAAGCTGTTCTAATCGATAAGCTTTTTCCAAAGTAATACCGACATATTTTGCCTTCTGTTCAGGTGGCATATCAGGAGCCTCATCCAGTAGATTTAAGTATCCTATAACGGAGGTCAGAGGTGTCTTTATATCATGAGCCAAGTAAACGACCAAATCATTTTTGCGCTGTTCGGCATCAAGTGCAGCTTTTTTTTGTTTTTCCAAGTTGTTTTTTATCTGATTAAGCTTAATTTCCATAAAATCCAATTCCGGTGATAATGTAATTTCATTATCGGATTCCTCAACAAGTTTATCCATTCCGTTACTTACTTCATCGAAATATTTAGTAAACCAAGAAATTGAAAATCTAAGCAAAATAACTAAGAATATGATAATCACAATAAGTGTAATAATATCTTTATTATAAAGAAATGTATACCGATAAATTATTACAGCATCGCTTTCACTCAAATAAAACTTATTCTTTAAAAATTCTACAATACTCTCTCCAATATTGAAATTGTCTTGAATTACATCACGCAAAAAAATAACAGTTGCGATCGTGGCAAAAACAATAAGGAGCACTCTAATAAATACTTTTCTTTTTAATTTTGTATAATCATTGTTTCTCTTATCTCTGTCACTTTTCAATTTTATAACCAACCCCCCATACCGTTTTGATATATTTAGGATTTTCCGCACTATCACCCATTTTTTCTCTTAAATGTCGAATATGAACCATTACCGTATTATTGCTGTTACTAAAATACTTGTCTCCCCATACCTCGCGGAACAATTCTTCAGAACTTACCACTCGTCCTCGATTGGAACAAAGAACCCAAAGAATAGAAAACTCCGTAGGTGTAAGCGATAACTTTTTCTCATTCAGCGTACATTCACGAGCATCCATGTCTAACACCAAGCCGGAAAAGGCAATCAAGCGTTCTTCCTGTTTTTGCTCTGGCGAATTATATTTGGTAAATCTTCGGAGCTGCGCCTTTACACGAGCAACTAATTCCAAAGGACGGAATGGTTTAGTGATATAGTCATCGGCACCTAATGTCAGCCCGGTAATCTTATCGATTTCTTCTTCTTTAGCTGTCAGTAAAATAATCGGAAAATTATGTTTTTCCCTAATCTTCCGACAGATAGTAAAGCCATCAATATCTGGCAGCATAACATCAAGTATCGCAAGGTCCAACTGCTTCGACTCAACACATCGGAACGCATCTTGACCGTTATAAAATTTGTATACTGTAAAACCTTCATTTTTTAGATAAACTTCAATTAGATCTGCTATAGCTTGTTCATCGTCAACAACTAAAATATTGATACTCATAAATTTTATCCCTTCTTCCTACTTGCCAATTGTCTTTTTATACCTCTGCTGGTTAGATGAGGTCTTTTCAATTGCCTTTATATTACCTTCTATTTTATTTACGTAGTTTAAAAATAAAGTCCCAAGCAGAAGTCGATCCTTTCTGGGTATTCTATTCCATACATAACCCTTGAACAGGTCCTTAACAAGAAAGACTTCACCTGCATTCAAGTTTTCAGTTTCCTTAATAGCTTCTTCTAGTAGCTCATTAACATCGCTCATGTTGTCATCTCCTTATCAATAACAATATCAACAACATTGTTAATAAGATTATATACACACTACTAACTTTTTTCAATTACAAAATAAAAACCGCCAACCAAAAGAATTTATATCCTGATTAACGGTCACAAATGAGTTATTTATTTTGTAAATAGTTCGCAATTGTATAATATTTCCTTTGTATCAAGTAAGGTAGCTTCTTCTATTCCTACATTATTGACTTTCATAAAGGATTGTACCGCTTGGTAACCCACTGCATAACCAGCAAATGGTGATAAGCCAACAGGTTGATAGCCCTGTTCTTTTGCAATAGTGTCACCAAACATATAACTACTAACCTCAGCAAATCCTTTAACATCTAGTGACTCCTTTATTATCTCTGTTGAATATTCCAAGTCCTCTTTGTCAAAAGAAGTAACCCAAGGTCCTAAAAATTCATCACCATACAGTTCTCTTGCAAAAGACTCTGCCAACCCCTCTATAATTAAGTAATCACCAACAGTAACGTTCCCATGATCCCAATCAAAATATGAAAAACGGATATTATGATGAAATTCATGTGCAATTACAGCAGGTATCTTCGGAATATTATAGGAATTAGGATAAATAGATACTTGAATAAAACCTGGGATTCCACCGAACCCACAATATCCCTTTTGCAATTCGAGCTTTTTTGGATCAGCTATATACATTCCAAATTTTAACTCATCGGCATTTATTTTCAGATTATTTTTTTGAATAAAATTAACACAGGTCTTCAAAGTGTCATAGGCAGTTTGAAGAGCTTGAATTTCTTTTAGCTTCTCTAACGCAATCTTTCCAGTTTCGGTATTTGATATATCAAGGTAACCAAGCATTTTTGTAGCCATTATTACGTCGTATCCATTAGGTTGATTTGCCTTTAATGGAACGTTAATGATATTCCACATTTTTTCAAAGGGCTTCATCATTGAATATCGATAGAAGTCTTCTTTCTCTTCTTCCATACTAAATAATTTTTCATATTGTTTGATTGTATCTTCAATTATTATTTGCATTGCTACCACCTTTCTTCTTTTGATTTACTGAAAAAATTTTCATTGCCTCACTCATAAACTTGGCCAATCCTTCACTATACTGATCAATGTTTTGTGTAAAGCGTTCATCTTCAATATAGAGTTGACCTAATCCTTGGAAGGCATCAAGAGAATACTTACCAAAATTCTTATTTAAAAAGTCATACCATTCTTTAATCGTTTTTTGTACTTCTTGCGAGTTAGGAGAATAATTGCGAAGTTGTACAAGTTTATTGAAAATCACATCCCAATTTTGAGATAAATCTTGTTGTTCATCTATAGCCATGTCTCTTAATTTTGCGCTTATCTCATCAACAGGTTGATCCCCCCAACGCATGCGAGCCTCTTGTTCATACTGGTTGAGTCTAAAGTTAATACCCTCAAACCTTTCTTCGTTCGACATTTTAATTTCTCCCATCGTGTGTTTAATCGTTTTATCAATGGTTTCAATCATTTTATCGACTCTATTTCGTTTCTCAATTAACATTTTCCGTTGTAAGATTAACGCTTCCTGTTGATTAAATGAAGGGCTATTGATAATCGTTTTAATCTCCTTCAAGGAGAAATCAAGCTCTCTGAAAAATAAAATTTGCTGTAATTTTTCAAGATCCTCTTCAGAATAAAGCCGATAGCCAGAATAGGTGGTTTCTTTTGGAGTTAATAACCCAATCTGATCATAATGATGAAGTGTACGAACACTAACACCAACCAATTCAGCTACTTCTTTTACTTTCATACTCATGCCTTATATGCACCTCCTTCAGTTGTCATTATAAAGTATCACGTAACGTAAGGGTCAATAGTTAAATGAGGTAATTCAAACCCTGATCTTGCAGAAAAACCACCAACCAAGAGAATTTATCTCCTGATTGACGGTCAGCCACCAATGTTATATTTCTACATCTATCTCAATCCCAGACTTGAATTCAACAGTGAGCTTATCTTCATATATCGTTACCTTTTCAATCAGCCGCCTTACCAACTGCTCATCATATTCCTCCAACCCGCAGGACTGTTCATTCAAGAAATCATTCATTTCAGCGATTCGTTGCCTTTTCCCTTCTCGCTCTGCATTTTCAACCAGTGCATTTTGCTTCAATTCTCGAAGGCGGTAAATTTCATCAGCCACATCTTCATAGTCATTCTTTGACTTTGCTTGTATAAGAAGCTGTTGCTGTAATTCTTCCAATTTGCCATCAATATCATCGGTGGCAGTATCATTTTCTTCATTTAATATAGTAGCGATATTTATCTGCAACGTTGAGAGAAAGGATTCTTTTTTAGCCAAAAGGTCGTTAATAGCCTTGACCACCGCTGTCTGCAACGTTTCCTCGTTTATGGTAGGGGCAGTGCATTCAGACCCTCTTTCCTCCAATCGGCTGACGCATCTCCAAACAATAGACTTGTAGCCTCGGTTATTCCAATGTACCCGTCGGTAAATATCGCCGCAGTGTCCGCAGTAAACAATACTCGATAAAGCATACTTGCTGCTATAAACTCTCTTTTTACCGCTTTTCCCGCCACGAAGATTGGCTCTTCGAACCATCTCTTCTTGAACCTGCATAAAAAGCTCGCGTGGAATGATAGGCTCATGACTGTTTTCTACATAATACTGGGGAACGATGCCATTATTCTTGACTCGCTTTTTTGAAAGGAAATCAACCGTATATGTTTTTTGTAAAAGGGCATCACCAATGTACTTTTCATTCTGAAGTATTTTTTTCAGTGTTTCTGGTCTCCATTTTGCTTTTCCTGCTGCTGTAAGAATACCGTCTGCTTCTAGTCCTCTAGCTATTTGTAATAGGCTAGCCCCTTCAAGGTACTCTCTGTAAATCCGTTTAACAACCTCAGCACCCTTTGGGTCAATCACTAGTTGCTTGTTTTCATCCTTGGTGTATCCAAGGAAACGCTTATGGTTGACCTGAATCTCACCTTGCTGATAGCGGTATTGAATACCTAGCTTTACGTTTTGGCTTAAGGACTGGCTTTCCTGTTGGGCAAGGGATGCCATAATGGTCAGCATGATTTCGCCCTTAGAATCCATGGTGTTAATATTCTCTTTTTCAAAGAATACTGCGATGTTTTTATCCTTTAACTGACGGATGTATTTAAGGCAATCCAAAGTGTTTCTAGCAAATCGGCTAATGGACTTTGTGATGATCATGTCTATTTTTCCTGCCATACACTCTTCAATCATACGGTTGAATTCTTCACGCTTTTTTGTATTTGTGCCTGTGATGCCGTCATCCGCAAAAATTCCTGCCAATTCCCATTCCTTGTTCTTCTTAATATAGTTTGTATAATGCTCGATCTGAATGTCATAGCTTGAAGCCTGCTCCTCACTATCCGTTGAAACACGGCAGTAAGCAGCGACCCGTATTTTAGGTTTACTTTCACTACTTTTATTATTTCCAATCCGTTTAATGGCAGGAATCACCGTTACATTCCTACTTACCGCCACTTGTTATACCTCACTTTCTATCAAACTGTAGGCATATTCCGCCTGCTTGTATGGATCTTCATATTTTTGCACCAGAGGTTTTGCTTTGAACTTCACAGGATAATCCCTTTTCGGCTCATCTTTAAGCTCCCATATCCTTCCTAGCCTTTCTGCTCGTTTTCGTTTTTCTACTCTGGCTTTTTCAAAGGTCTTCTCATCAATAATCGGAGGGTAGAATTCATCACCAAGGTAGTGCTTGTTCTGCAACATCTTACTTGCTGTGGCATGGTAGCAGTCTATCCCAGCTTGTTTAGCAGCATCCTTCAAAGAAAGTCCTGCCAAATATCCTAAGAATAGTTCTTTTACTTGCTCTGATGCTATTTCATCCACAACAGCCTTTCCATCTTCAATTCTATATCCATAAGGTGTGTGACCCATCTAATTCACCAACCTTTCCTTCAATGTGATTCCACATTTTAATTCAAATCCTACTTCCTTTCGTGAAAAGACCATAATCTTTTCTACGTAATTTTCAAACAGCTCATCCTCATAGCTTGTAAGCATTTTGGACTTAGAAGCAAACTTAAGCAAACGTTCAACCTCGTCTACTTTAGAAAAATTGCCATTTACGGACCGAGTAAGTTGATCCTTTTCGGCAAGAAGCCTTTCTCTTTCTGCTTCCAGTGAATACTTTTCTTTATTAAACAGAGCAGGTTCAAGATACCCTTTGGCCATTAACCCCGTCAGCACCTGACTCTGCTCCATGTTGCTTTCAATCTTAGTTTCCAATTCTTCAATTCTGCGAAAACTTGCTGCATTGTTCTGGTTACGTAACCCATTCAAAAGTGGTCTTAATATGAACTTCTGACCGAAAATGAGTTTATTCATCATCGTAACAAAAGCAGTCTTTATATCTTCATCTCGAATGAACCGCATGGAGCATTCATTTATCTGTCTTATATGCTTACTGCAGCACCAAGCGATGTATTTTTTTGTTCCAGTTGAATGAACCCGTCTTTTAAAGGTACTGCCACATTCAGAGCAGATAATTTTACTGGAGAAAGAATATCGGTTTAGATATTTGCTGTTGCGCTTTTCGATGCCTTTTTCTTTTGCTCTCTGATTAAGAATGGCATCTACTGCTTCAAAATCCTCATGGCTGATAATTGCCTCATGATGGTTTTCTACTAGATACATATTTTTCTCACCATAATTAGTGTGCCTATTAAAATGTCTGTCAGTATAAGTCTTTTGCAAAATAACATTGCCAGTATATTTTTCATTGGTCAGAATCCCTCGAATCGTAGTAGCTGTCCAACGACCACCTTTTTTTGAAGGGATACCCTTTTGATTAAGATCATTTGCAACTTTCTGTGTGCCTTTGCCCGATAACACCTCTGCAAAAATATACTTCACAACTTCAGCCTGCTTGGGGTTTACTATCATCTGACCGTCAATGTTTTGATACCCATATGGTGGATAGGAAATTTTATAGGTTCCGTTTTGAAATCGTCTTTGAATGGCCCATTTAATATTTTCAGAAATGGAAATTGACTCACTTTCTGCAAGCCCACTTAAAATGGAGAGCATCAATTCACTTTCCATTGAACCCGTATTGATGTTTTCCTTCTCAAAATAGATATGAACCCCAAGGTGGATCAGTTTACGAACCATCTCCAAGCAATCTGTAGTATTTCTCGCAAATCGGCTGATGGACTTTGTAATGATTAAGTCAATTCTCCCAGTTTCACATTCTGATAACATTCTAAGTAGGTCAGAGCGGTTTTCCTTTTTCGTGCCGCTGATTCCCTCGTCATAATATAGGCCAGCATATTCCCATTCTGGATTCGCCTTTATGTAGGTTTCATAATGGGCCTTTTGTGCTTGCAAGCTGACTAGCTGTTCATTACTATCTGTTGAAACTCGGCAGTAGGCAACTACTCGTGTTTTTGGCTTAATAAAAGAGTTGGCTAGATTTCCTTCTATTTTCGTTATCTTTTTCATCCTCTCACCTCCTTCTTGGTATGTCACATATTACCTCTGAAACCCTTATATATCAACGATTTCAGGGCATTATCTCTGCTAAAAAAGGGGAGAAAGTTTGGCGATTTAGTGCGTCTATCTTGTGGAACTCTATTTCAGTTATTAAGCCTTTTCCGAGCATCTTTCTTAGTAATTTTTCTGCCTGGATATAATCAAACTCACGCTGTAGCTGTTCCTGTGATACTCTCTTTAATTCAACGCTTTTGTCTATAATCACATCTGAAATCTTTGTAATCTTTTTATCTTCGTACTGATTCACTAGGAATCACCTCCTACCTAATAGCCGTGGGAACAGGTCGAAGTTGAGGATTTGAAAAATTTAATATGAATCAGAGCATAAAAAAAGAGCCTGCAAGGGAAGAACCCCTACAGGCTGCATAAATCTAATAGTTTAATATTTTATTTGGGAAACTCGATTAAAATCAAGAAACACTGCTTATTAGCTTACCAATTTATTAATCATACTTAATAAATGCATCCGTAAAGCCTGCCTTTTTAGCTTTGACAAGCTGTGCCTCAGCATTTGCTTTGTCCGAATATGCACCGATCTGCACACGGTAATATTTCTTTTTCACCGGCTCTGCTGCTTTATTTTCTGTACTCAGTAGCTTCTTCACATCTGCACGAAAGGTATTCATACTCTTTCCATGCTTAGGAAACCAGTGCATCACATCTGCATGATTATTTGCGATGCCCAGTTTATGACCCTCCGAATGGCAAATGATATCTTTTTCTGTTAAATCATATTCTCGGCAAAGCATCACACAAAGCTCCACTGCATTCTGCCAAGCCTTTCTAAAATAAGCTTCATTCTTTGAGACATTGTAGCCAACCATCGTAGATCCCTTACCATAGGAAAACCCCGCTGGTTCACAAATTTCAATACCAATATGAGTGTTGTTCCCCGCTCCACCACAGTGCCAACCTCTATGGTTCCAAGGTAAGTACTGCCATACTTCTTTGTCATCAACAAAAGCGTGAACACAAACTTGACGATTGGTTTCACCCGCTTTGTACGACTTATTCCAACGACTGAACCAGTCTGCTGCCATCACACCCGGAGTTGCAGTAGAATGGACCATAATTCCTTTTGGAGTAATCTTCTTTCCTGCTGTAAAACAATCATTTCTCGTCATATATTTAGTGTTTAGTTTCATTTTTATCATCCCCCTTGCCATGTAATTGAGCTAAGACATCTTTCAATTTTTGTGGAATTGGAAGCCCGATTCTTGAGCCATTTTCCATTATGCTGATGCCCTCATTTGAGAGATAAAAAAAGATGACGGCTGTGCGAATGACACTGCCCTCACCAATCAGTCGGCTGTCAATGATATGAGCAATCCCGACAAGTATAAAAATAAGTATCTTTTTAAAAATTCCTCTTGCTCCAATTTCACTTGAAAGCTCTTTATTGATAATCGCCACCATAATGCCAGTAATGTAATCCACAATGACAAAAATAATGAGAGCATATAAAAATCCATCAAGTCCCCCAAGAAACCAACCCAACCAACCGCCCAATACTGCAATTACAGTTTGCAAAATTACCCAAAGCTCTTTTATTGCCATGTTCTCCCCTCGCTCTCCATCTGTTTAATCTATATAAAAAGGCGCCTGTGACAAGAGAGCCACCAAGCGCCTGTATTTTCATTATTTAATACGGTGCATAATACACATAACCACTAGCTTTCACATAAAATCCGTCACCCGGTACATAGATAGCCCCGCCAAATGTATCTGAATTGGTAGTAGTAAATCCCGGTTGTTCGACTCCTTCCCAAGTCAGACCATCAGCCGATACATAAAGCATGCCTTCATTGAAAAGAGCATATTTTCCCCAATCTTCCATCCAAATGATGTTCTGTGGATTCGGAATGTTGTTATTGGCCAGATTCCCAACATGAGATAGGTTTGTTTCTATCAGCTCTGTAGCACTATCGTTCATGACACACAAATTCACATGAAAGATTCCACTAACATATCGATATTTCATTACAAAAAGTTTATCGTGAACCGAACGGATATACATATAATAAGTATTTAAATCCTCTGGAATGGTGGTTGTCCATGTACCTGGGCTTGAAGTACTTGCCGATGCAATCGACCGATCACCTCCAACGATTCCGATAAATCTCCCTTTATGGGCGGTCATATAGCTAAAGATGGGAACAGATGTCCCGTCAGCACCTACCAAAGTCCAAGCCACTCTTTGTGTTAACGAAGCAAAATTGTAATATACAGGAGACTTATAATACCACCAACTAACCACTCCGGCTCCCCTATTTATGTCATATGCTCCAGTCGTCATGGAGTTTTGTGCTCCTTGACAGTAACCAGCATTATACCAGGTGATGCCATCAAAAGAAGCGATAATATTGGCCAAGCCTATAATTTTGGCTAAAAACACACCGTCACCTGCCCATAAAATTTCTGGGGCACCATTATTCCACCAAGAAACATTCACCACGGTCCATTTTCCAGTGGTTTTATTGTAGTAGGACGTATATGGGGTCTTTGCACGATACACCGCAATCTGTGCGTTCCCATTGTCGTGAACATCAATTCTTGTTTCACTTCCATACTTGGTATAGCCAAAATCGTTATAATATTTTCTATGCCAACTTAAGGTGGGGATGGGAAGAATGAGTTCACCCCTGCCTCCAAAAGCAGTCCAGATTGCTAGTGTATTGTTAAAATTACTATGGTAACTCATGCCCTATCCCACCACCTTTTCAATTCCAGTAATCCGACCACTGCTATCGGTCGTATAGTTATAACTTGCCGTCTCTCCATCTGCATATGTGATTTCAAATCTCGCTGCATCCACCAACAAAGTGGACACTTCTTTTAATAAAAGCTCTGAAAATATATCCTCTAAAGTAATGCTCGTAATTCTACCGCTACCATCAGTGGAATAGCTATATTTAACATGATATTGATGTGTATCCCCTTTTTCCACTTCGTAAGTTACATTAATAAAACTACCATCAACCGTTAGATTTTTTACGATTGTGTAAGAAACCCCAAGTTGGTCCATTTGGTACTTAAGACCATCAACAGAGCTGCCCACATCATTCAGAGAGCTTTCCACTTTGCTCATTGAGTTTTCTATCCGATAAAAAGTATCCGAAATACTTGGTTTGTATCTGCCAACCTCAACTTGAATGTTATAACGATAGAAGGGGTTATATTCCAATGAGATAATCCTTGTTTTCACATCAATACCGAGTGGTTTGAATACAATATGGACATTATCTCCAACTGCTAGATTCAATAGTTTAAAGAATGAAATATTATAGGAAGATGCATTTTCCCTTGAATCGTGAGAAACAGACACATTAGTAACGTTTTTCGAACCCATTACCGGCTGGTACTCCATACTGCCACGGTGCTTACGGATATTAATTAAGTAGCCGTTATATTCAATTTCTCCCCCTAAAATGGCAATGTACTGCATAAGAGCTGCCCTTCTAGACACTTCCTGGTTAATTTTCATTGTGCAACTATCGGTAAAATCAACTGTGCCAGCTGAAAAAGGAGTTCCTGATAATAGCTGATTTAATCCAGCCGCAGGATCTCCCGTAAAATCAAACGCATCTATATTAAAAATCTCATCATTTAAAATGTAAGATACATGTTCACACGTGACAGAACAGACTGGAAGGCTACCTTGTAACGACTTCGCTATTTGTACAATCTCAAAATATTGACCATTAAGCTTTGCCAGCTGTTTTGTTTTTAAAGCGAGGGCAGACTTGGCTAGAACCGTAAAAGATAGTGTAAACTCTCCTTCTAGCGTTTCCCTTATATTCGCAGACATCACTTTACGGATCGTTTGTATCAACGTGTTTCCTGCATAAATTTCTATCACCAAACTGCCCTCCTTTTACGAACCAGCAACTCCTAAGTTTCTAACGGTTACTGTATTTTGGTTCCATTGTAGTTGAGCAATAATACGAGTTAACACATTCCCATCAATCGTTAATGGAATCGTGATATCAAATGATGCACCACTCTTGCCGCCTTCAACTCCAGTAACCACGCTGTCCATATTTAAATCAAATTCTGTAGGTATAGCGCCTTCCATTTCTTTTTCTACATTGCTCATGGCATCAGAGAATCCAACACCAATCCCTTCACCCATGTTTTCACCAATTCCAGCAAAAACTCGTGAAGGTGAACGAATCCCAAGCACACCTTTTACACTACTGACGATGCCACCGACAAAACCACTAACCTTATCTTTTATCCAGCCAATCATGGAAGCAATCCCATTCCAAAGTCCTTGAACTATGTTTACCCCTACTTGTCCAATGGAAACAGCCGCTTTTCCAATTCCAACGATGATGGCAGAAATAATCTGTGGTAATTGCGCCACAAGCTGAGGGATAGCCCGGAGTAATCCCGCTGCCAACTGAATGATCAGTGAAATACCCAACTCAACAATTTTAGGTAGATTCCCAGTAATAAAGTTAATGATTGATGAAATAATAGCTGGCAATGCTTCTATGAGTCTAGGTAGAGCATTGATAATTCCTACGGCTAAACCTTCAATAATTTTAAAAGCCGCCTCCAAAACCATGTCGAGATTGTTGATGATGGTTTCCACAATTAATAGAATCGCTGATACAATGGATGGAATCAGGTTAGGTAAAGCCTCGCCAATCCCAGTTGCTAGAGTCACAACCATAGTTAATGCAGCTTCGATTAAGGCAGGGAGGTTAGCGAGAATACCGTCTACCAAACTAAGAACAAGATAAAGTGCCCCTTCTGTGATTTGAGGTAGAGCCTCGATAATCCCTTGAAGTAGAGTCGTTACAATTTGCATGGCTGAATCGATGATCATTGGAAGGTTTTCTACAATCGCACCCACTAAGGACATAATAATTTGAAGTCCCAACGTAACGAACTGAGGCAATTGCTCGGTGATGAGTTCTGTTATACCAGCAACGGTCTCTCCTATCACTTCTGCAATTTTTTCAAAATCTCCATCCGCTTCATTAATCCCATTCGATAAGCCAGAAAACAAGTCCGTAATTCCAGCAGAAACTTCACTTACCGCTGGTAGAAACACCCCTTGTAAGGAACGTTTTACACCCTCAATTCCATCCGTTAGGTTATCGTATTTGACCTCTGTTATTTGAGCCAATGCATCTCCACTCGCGATGGTACTATCTTTTATCCCACCAAGAACTGGTAGTATACTGGCTTCTAAATCTTCAAACTGTGTACCAAACAACTGCACACCAATTGTGTTTTTTAGAAGAGGATCTTCAATCTCTTGAAGTTTTTGAATGACATTAAAGAATGCAGCATTAGCTGTTTCCCCACCTTGGGCAAACTTATTCGTCATTTCTTCTGCATTAAGCCCAAGTGCAGTGAAGGCTTCCATACTCGACTTACTGCCGTCTTTGGCTCGGATATTAAATTCCTTAACAGCATCCCCAACCTTATCAATACTGAAAGCACCACTCTCTGCCCCAGCTACTAAACTAGCAATAAACTCATCCGCACTAAGGCCAAGTGACGCATATTGAACGGAATATTCATTCAAGGTATCTAATAGATCGCCATTTTTATCGGCACCGTTTTGAGCACCAACGGCAATAATGTTATAAGCTTCATCTGCAGAGATGCCAAAGTTTTTCATAAGAGCACTGGCTGCCCTAGCCGATTCTTGCATATCAAAGTCAAAAGTTTTCCTCAAAGCAAAACCGGACTCGGTGGCTTTTTCTAGCTCTTCACCCATGAGTCCGGTTATCTTTTGTACCTCTGAAATTCCTACTGCGACATCATCCAAGCTATCTCCAAAATTATGCTTGTACACGTTTTGAGCAATTTCTCCCAACTCTTCAAGTTCGGCACCTGTTGCACCGGTAGAGGCAGAAATCTGATTGACAGCCATATTGTACTCATCACCAAGTTTTATCAAGCTGACCCCTGTGGCAACCGCTGCAGTTCCAATGGCAGCTACAGCTGCTCCGATGGTTGCACCGATTCCTTTTAAGACGCCACCGAGCTTTTCGAACCGACCGGAAGCATCTTCAGTCTGATCCGCTGCATTCTGTACTTCATCAGCAAACTCCTCAACTTCTCCTTCAGCATCATTGAATCCTTCATTCAACTCTTGGATGGCTTGATTGTTATTCTCAAGTTCTCGCTCCATCTTCATCAGTTCAGACTTAGCGTTATTCAGTTGAATTTGCCAATTTTGTGTTCGTCTATCATTCTCTCCAAAAGAATCTGCTGCGTTTCTAAGTGCCGCTTCTAATGTACTAATTTTATCCTTTTGTGCATCAACTGACTTTGCAAGTGCTCCGTTTCTTGCAGTTAATGCTTCAATGGATTGATCCTGCCGATCAAATTGGGCGGTGACAAGTTTCATTTCACTTCCTAACACCTTAAAATTTTGATTGATATCCCTCAAGGCATTTTTGAAGTCCTTCTCGCCTTCCACACCGATTCGAAGTCCAAAGTTATCAGCCACGACTTCACCTCCTCTCTTTTTGGGCATAAAAAAGACACCCCGTTTAAAAGAGTGCCTAACGATTTATCACAAATAGTACCTAATGATTAATCTAGAACCAAATCCTTTTGTCTCTGTATTACCAGCCTTTGGATTTGGTAATTGAACTACTTCATCGCCAGGATTCATGCTTTTATACATTGCTCTACAGCAGCTTGCCATTCTAGCATTTTTCCCTTTATGATCTCCCATCATTTTATGAAGTATGCCACTACAAATTTCGATACTGCTTTCTCCAGACTCTTTTGCATCCACCTTCAATTGCTTAATCTCTTTCACAAAATCCTCAAGCTTTGGAATCACCATTACTACAACCCCTTTCCCTTTTATTGGGATTGTATCACAAACACTTTTTTGTAAGTCAAGACAGTGACTGTGTATTGTGATTAGTGTTGTGACTGGGAAAAAGGCTTGATTTACCAATGATTTAGAGCAACTTTAGGGCTTGAAGTTTTTTTCAAACACTAGTATATATCCTATATCCCTACAGGAATAACATCATCAATCGAAACTTCCATCAATGGCTTAGCAATTCCCATAAACTGCTTATGACATTCCCATAAATCCATTAAATAACCCATCGGCATGAGCCACACTTCTTCTTCACTACGATTTAACTGAGCGGTTCCATAATAAATAAGTCGGATAAACAGCTCTTCATCGCTTACCCGACTTGCACGTTTTTTGCTGGTTCACTCTGTATATGCCGTTTTGTGCCTTTCAACATGGAAACCATAATCGCATTCTTGTACTCTGCCAATTCAAAAGGAGTAGTCAATAATTCAACTTCTTCCTCTGCCAATAGCTCTTTTTTATCCTCTTTATTTTTCAGATTATGAATCAGAATGGACTGATTCGCTAGTAGAGTAATAAGCCAAACAATTTCATCCAGAGCAAGTTCAAAATCCTTTGAATTCATCAGCTTTGTTCCAAGATTCTCAAGACCACCATACCTTTTTGCAATTTCCTTTGTCGCCTTCGTGGTTAAAATCAACTTGTATTCTACATCCCCAATTTCAATCACAGCACTTCTTTCCTCAGCTGCAAAATCAACATCTAGAGTTGAAGGATCCACTTTTTCATTTGCCAATGTTCTTCATCCCCCTTTACGATACGGTTACCGTAGCCACGTTCGTTTTTACAGCACTAGCACCAACTGAAGTCAACACGCAGTAGTAATAATAGCTTCCTGCAATAAGATTCGTTGGGATATCAAAGCTCGCTGACGTTTCCCCATTAATAGCGGTTCCACCTGTCGTGCTATCGGTTGTATTTTCATACCACTGATAAGTGACAGGATAACTAGTATTCGTGCTTGCAACAACCGATAAACTGCCAGAAATGCTACCTTCTACTACTTCTGTTAAATCAGCGGGCTGCACGGTAACCGTAATTGCTGGAGTTACTGGTGAAAAGTCAGGCTCATATACAGAACTAAACCATTTGGTTATGGTTTCTTGCGCTACACCATTGTCCCCTTCTGTGACCTCCGCTTTCCATGGATGTTTATTTTCAGTGTCCAGCTTATTTCTTCTAAAAACGGTACCTTCTATGGTGGGACTACTAAACGTAATTGATTCACCTTTTGTCGTAAGGTTCGTTGTAGGAATGCTAAAAATAACTCGATACAACCAAAAGTATCGATACTTTCCATTCGCTTTCTTGGCACGAAACCCAACTGCCACAGGATTCCCACCATCTTCACTTCTTGAAACCACGACATTGTTGCTATCAATCTTACTTCCTGTTAAATCTTGTGCTGCTATGGAGCCGATATCATCAATTCCAAGGGTTAATGTTCCACTATTAAATTCCTTTACAATTTCTGATGCGCCATCATCCGCATAAAGGATAGCTTCAATGAGTTCAACACTGAGTTCTGCGGTCATGGCCTTCGCTAGTATTTTTGGAGTTCCATATGTTTCAATACCATTCTCATCTTCTGTGATCTTGGCATAAAATAAACGGTCCAATCCGATTGTTGCCATTTAATATTCCTCCATTTCATATTCTTTCAAGATATCAATGGCATAATGATGATATTTAGTATCATCTTCAAACCCGATATACTGTCGATCCGTAATGGTTATATCCGCTTTAAGCAGGATCTTTGTAAGCTGTTTTTTTAATGGTTGGTAATTCTTTTTTATAAAAAGCGATAGCCGTGCTTCCTCGATAACTGAATGGGCTTGATTATCGGCAAAGAAGTCCAACCTGTCTGACATCGGTGTAATTACGATGTACTCATCAGGCGGTTTCTTGGAAAAGACACCTGTTTCAATGGGAATCCCGATGGGTTCAAGTAAGGTATTCAGGTCTTTTAATAGACTCATAGTTTCTCAATCTCCTTATTCAGTGCTTTCTCCATCGCCTCTGCACAGGCTTTTCTTGTAGCGGATTTTGTAGGTTTTAGCCACGGTCTAGGAGGTTGGCCGGATTTGCCATACTCCAATACAGCTGCCTTCAATGCATTCGAAACTCCCCTACTGTCCTTTGTTGTAGGAATACCCACCCTAAGGTTCCAGTCCCCTTTTGCATCTTGGACTGCCTTTGTCGTTTCAAGTGATGCTAATAATTCACCAGAAGATTGAGAAGGTTCTTTTGTTCCCTGCCCAATTCTAGCAGCTAGATTACTTTTTGCTTTTTGAATCACTGGCTCTGCTCCCTTTTCTAATACTCTTGGAACAATGTCATCAAAGTGACGATTTAATGTTGCGATTCTTTCTAAAAAGTCATCCGGCATCTTTACTGCTGCTCTTGCCATAGCCTCACCCCTTTGACCCTGTAATTTTCTCAGCCAATACTTCTACATACATGCCTCGCTCTTTGATATCCTCAACACTCAAAATGTTGTACCGTTCATCCTTACAGCCAATGACTAAATCTGTGGTTAGCTCGAATCCCCGAGGTTTTCTAAAACGAAAAAGAGAGCTAGCCTCAGAAAAACTAGCCCGGTTCTTCCAAGCTTCACTCCCATGACGATTCTCTTTATAAGCCCTCATGGAGGTTAATAGTTGCTCCCCCTCGGTGGCAAATCCTTCTTCATCTTTAACATAAACAGTGCTAAAAATTTCAATCTGGACATTCATTTTCCCTAAACTCATATGATCACGTCCTTATTCAATCGAAGGAGCATATTGACCACATTCCATACTTGCTTACTCGCTTCCACATTGTCAGCAAAAAAGCCACCCGTGCTACCATCCCGACTTTCATAAAAGTAAGACGATAGCATGATGACAGCCTGTTCGGTCGTAGGATGCAAAGGATTCTCTTTGTAAAAGCCATCAGGTTTCTTTTGATAGCTTTCTGCATAGGAAACAGCGGCATTGATGAAACCAGAAAGCAGGACATCGTCTTCATCATGGTTAAGAATAATGTTTTGTTTTACCTTTGATAACAACTCCTCCATCACTGCTTCCTCCCTTTATTATTCAATGTTCATCAGACCAGCTGCTTTTAGTTTTGCTAGTAAAGCATTAAAGTCAGTAACAAGTCCAGCTACATCTACAGCAGTACTATCTGCTTGAAGTGCGGCTGGACTTAATGGTGTTCCGTCAAAAGCTAACTTTCCTTCTGGAGTTATATCTAATTCCCCACCAATGACGGTTCGATTTCCACCTTGTTCGGTATAATTTTTGACATTACTCATGAACGATCACCTACGCTTTCTGTTGAAGGACTTTAATCGCTTCAGGAAGAATCAACTTTCCATCCACCCGCTGTGAGGCTTTGAAACCAACTTGTCCTGTTGCGGCATATAATTCATTTAATCTCTGGAAAGAACGACCTTGTCTGTCAGCTACCCAATAGTATCCGAAATCACCAAAAGCAATCGTCTTCGCCCCAGCTTCCACGGTTGGAACATAGGCAGATGTTTTAACTGGACGATTCAGGATTGTATCAGGTTGACCTGCTTGGATCGAAGGCTGCCATAAGTACTGTCCATTCCCATCTTTCAGCTTTCGAATCAGTTTGACCGTCGCATCATTCATGATAAAAATGGCCTTTTTACGATAAGGCGATTTCAATGAGTAGAATAGATCCATAATTTCATCCACTGAAACAGCGGTTGCTGAAGTTCCAGTCACGCCAAGTTCCGCTCCACCCGTTGCATTAAAAATGCCAGTCGGTTTTCCGGTACCATCTCCAACAAAGAATGCTTCTTCTTCTTTGGCACCAATCCGTCTGGCAAATTCTTTTGCAATATACGCTTCAAGATTAAACACACTATCATTCAAAAGTTCCTCGGACACTTTAATCATGGTGGCTAATTTATAAGCTCCAATCGAAACTTGTCCAAAGCTATCATCCGATTCAGGAATAAGCCCTTCTTCATCCACCCAAGAAGCAGTTCCTTTTGAAGCAACCACTGGAATTTTACGGTCTCCTGAGGAAGTTGTGATGACCTTAGCTAATGAACGGAAGATATTTTCCTCTTCTAAGGATTCAATGAGTGTTCTTTCAAACTCATCTGGAGCAAGGAATCCACCCTCAGAGTCGGTTCCAATCTTCAAGGCATTCTGTACTTCATAATTACTTTTGTTTCTCATCGATTTCCAGAACGCTTCCCTGTATTCATTTGTTGCTCGGCCTGTTTTTTGCCCTTCAGCACCCGTTGGCTTTGAAGTAATGGGCTGATTAATCGGTTTGGAAAGTTCTAAATCAATGGCTTGTTGCCTTTCCAATCGGTCGATTTCCTTACCTAGATTAACGACTTCTGCCTCCATCTTTTCATAGGTGGAGGTATCTTCAGCTGAAAGGATCCCGTCTTCCCCACGTTTTGAATCAAGAAATGCCTTTGTTTGTTCCCATGCTTTTGCTCGTTTTTCACGTAGTTCTAATACTTTACTCATCCAAATCTCCTCCTCAAAATTTTAAGAGGTCTAGCCTCTTATCCAATATGGTGATGTCTGTTCCTGTTTTCTTCTCTCTTTTAGGCAGTTTGTGCAAAAAGGAATTCACCACCGCCATTTTGTTGTAAATAACCCCTTCATCTGATGACTCTTGATTACTTTCTTCTTGAAACATAATCGCATCAGCAAAACCAAGCTCCACCGCTTTTTTTGAATTAAACCAGCTTTCATCATCCATCATGTGTGAGAGTTTGGTCCTTGAAAGACCTGTCTTTAGCTCATAAGCGTTAATAATGCTTTCTTTGACCTCGCTCAGCATCTGGATCGCTTTTTTCATTTCAGCTGTATCTCCAAAAGCGATAGTCATGGGATTATGAATCATCATCATGGAGACGGGTGACATTTGAACTTCACCACCTGCCATTGCAATGACTGAGGCAGCACTAGCAGCAATTCCGTCAATCTTTACGGTTACATCCCCCTTGTAATCCATGAGCATGTTGTAAATTTGACTCGCTGCAAAAACATCGCCACCTGGTGAATTAATCCAAACGGTGATTTTCCCACCATCATTGTTTAGCTCTGATTTAAACTGTTTCGGTGTTACTTCATCGCCAAACCATGATTCTTCAGCAATGACTCCATCCAGATGAAGTGTCCTGCCGTCTTCATTCTTGACCCAATTCCAAAACTTCTTCATGGCTTATCCCTCCTCATATTTTTCTGTCCATGCTCCTGCCTTTGACATGTCGACAAAGTTTCCGTTAACCAAATATTTGTCTCCACCCTGTTCTTCAGGGATTAAGTTCATCTCTTCTAGTTCTCTAATGTCATTCGCAGACATCACTCCGTTTTGCCGCATGATTTGATAGAATTGCGCTCTTGAACCTGCATCTCCTCGGAGTCGCCCGTTCAAATTAAACTTGATAAAGTATTCTTTCTTATCAGTTTCACTTAACAATGCCTTCTTCATGGACTGTTCAATTCTCGTAACCCAAGGTATGATCGTATTGTCGATGAAGCTAATCGATTGATGTTCAATATTACTAAAAGTTGCTTTATCCAAGTTGGCTACCAGATGAGGTGGAACTCGAAAGATTCTACAAATCTCTTCCGTTTGAAATTTTCTCGTTTCAAGGAATTGTGCTTGTTCTGGTGGAATACCGATACTTTGAAACTTCATTCCTTCTTCAAGGACAGCAATTCGATGGGCATTGTTGCTTCCTTGATATACGGCATTCCAGCTTTCCCGTATCTTCGATGGGTCTTTAACTACACCGGGATGTTCCAGCACACCGCCTGGGTTAGCACCATTCGCAAAGAACCTCGCCCCGTACTCTTCGGTTGCAAGGGCCATTCCTATCGCATTTTTAGCCATAGCAATTGGTGAATATCCCACCAGACCATCAAAGCCAAGCCCAGGAATATGAAGAACCTCCTCTTTTCGAAGGATTACCGTACCCATGTCTTTTCGATATTCATAGTAAAGTTCCCCGGTAGAAGTTCTATCCACCGTCATCCTATCAGGCAATAAAGGATAAAGAGAAAGCACATTTCCTCTACCATCTCGGATAATCTGGGCGTAGGCATTTCCCCATAATAAAAGATGACTCATCAGTGTTTCTCTAAACACGAACGAAGTCATCTCGGCATTTGGCTCATCATGGAGCTTGTAATACAAACCGTTTTCTACTGCTTTTTCCTTTCCATTGTCAGTGTATCTGTAAAGATGAAGCGGGAGACTGGCGATGGTTTCTGCCAGAATACGTACACACGCATAGACTGCAGTGGTCTGCATCGCTGTTCTTTCATTTACTGTTTTTCCACTCGTTGTCCCACCAAAGAAGAAGCTGTAAGTACTTCCTAAAAAGTTGTTCTTTGGACCATCTCTTGATTGAAAAAGTCTAGATATCAGTGGTATTTTCATGTTCTCACATCCTAAAATCAGGCATAAAAAAAGCACCTCTATTGAGATGCGCAATTAACCCTCAGAATATTTAGAGTTTAGATTACAATTGCTATCTAAATTTGTGCTCTTTTCTTCCGCTTATTGGGTTTAGATATTGACCTAAAATACTTATCAACCCTTTACTTCTTAAATACCCTATTGCTCCTAAAACCTGATTTTGACTAAATCCAAAACTCATCACATGGTTTTCAATATCGGTTGTAGTACATCCATGGCTTCCTCTAACATATGCTAACGCAAATTGACTAGGCATAACAAAAGCTCCTCCCTTATATTTTTTTATACCACATAACATTTGAGGAATCTTTTCCTTCTGCCTCAACATTAGTGATTGTTCCATCACTAACTCTACTAAAGAAGGTTTTGCCCAATGTTAATTTTACTCCTTTGGACATCGTCCATTCCGTTCCAAAAAGAAGCTTAATCGTAAAGCGAGTACCGCTTGATAACTGATCAACTTTTTCAATTAACTTCTTATAACTTTCACCAAACTCATTATTTTGCAAGATCTCCCCTTTAATATATAAAGGTACCGTTAACCCTTTCTTTTTAGCTTTTTTCTGCAGACCTTTAAATTCGTCATCTGTAAAAAGAATCTGGACACTTTTGTTTCCCATACAATAAATCTCCCTTCTACTCTATAATGTCCTTTCACTTAATTTCATTATACAGTAGAAATTCTGATTTACAATATATTTTTACTGAAATATATTATTCAGTAGAATTTCTATAAAATTAATATCCCTCGACCATCATAAACACTCTCTCGATTTTCATTTCGAATTGCCCGATCCAGTGCCATGATCAAAGCAACCGCACCATCAATCCGCTCAGTACTTTTTTCTTTATCCGGCTTAATGTTTCCCGCCGGATCGGTTTTGACAAAGATGTTATCCATCATCCATCGTAAAACCGGATTTCCACCGTGAACGATTCTTTTCTCAAGAGTAATCTTCATCAATTCTTTTGATGCTGGTGACATATCCTTGTACCCTTGTCCAAAAGGAACAACAGTAAAGCCCATTCCTTCAAGGTTCTGAACCATCTGCACAGCACCCCATCTGTCAAAGGCTATTTCTTTAATGTTGTACTTTGTCCCTAGTTCTTCAATGAAAGCCTCAATGAATCCGTAATGAACAACATTCCCTTCAGTAGTTTTGATATATCCTTGCTGCTCCCAAATATCATAAGGAACGTGGTCTCTCCTTACCCTTACTTTCAGGTTTTCATCTGGTATCCAGAAGTAAGGAAGAACAATGAATTTTTCATCGTCTGTTCTCGGTGGAAATACCAACACAAACGCTGTAATATCTGTTGTGCTAGAAAGGTCCAGCCCAGCAAAACACTCCCTTCCACGGAGGCTATCCAGATCAACTGGATCATCACAAGCATCCCATTTCTCCATTTGCATCCAACGGGTCGATTGCTTCACCCATTGATTCAGTCTCAGTTGTCTAAAGATATTTTCTTCTGCAGGATTTTCTCTTGCACTAATAAACGCATTTCTAACTTTCTCTATGTCAATGGTATGGTCCAATGATGGATTGGCCTTATACCAGTTCTTTTCATCGGTCCAATCATCGTCGTCTTTGATTCCGTAAATGACTGGATAAAAAGTAGGGTCAATCTTTCTTCCCTCGATAATGTCTACCGCTTTTTGATGGACTTCATAACAAATAGAATTCCGATCGGTTCCTGCGGTTGTGATTAAAAAGAAGAGCGGCTGTAATCGAGCATCCCCAGAACCTTTTGTCATAACATCAAACAATTCTCGGTTTGGCTGGGCATGCAATTCATCAAAGACAACCGAATGAACATTCAGACCATGTTTCGTATAAGCTTCAGCGGATAATACCTGATAAAAACTATTGGTAGGTTTATAGACTAGCCGCTTCATTGACATGACGGGTTTGAATCTTTTTCTAAGGGCGGGCGACTGATCCACCATCTCCACTGCAACATCAAAAACAATCGAGGCCTGTTGCCGGTCAGAGGCACAGCCATAAACCTCTGCTCCCCACTCACCATCAGCGCAAGTCATTAATAAAGCTACAGCAGCGGCAATTTCACTCTTTCCATTTTTCTTTGGTATTTCAATATAGGCAGTATTATATTGTCTATATCCATTTTCTTTGACCGTACCAAATACATCTCGGATGATTTTATCTTGCCAAGGTAGAAGGTCGAAAGGAACCCCACGCCACTGACCTTTCGTATGTTTTAAGCAGTTGATAAAGTTAACGGCATGCTGAGCCTTTTCCTCGTCATACACCTTTACCACCACCTTGAAAGAGCATAAATTCCATTGGGTCATCTGCATCACTTGGTTTGTCTACCACAATTCTACTTCTCGATGAAGGAGTTAATCCGAACTGCTCACAGAACCGATTCATAATTTTTAAATAGCTCTGGGCGATGGAAA
The DNA here is from genome assembly GCF_000518865.1 of Bacillus sp. J37. GTDB lineage: Bacteria > Bacillota > Bacilli > Bacillales > Bacillaceae > Metabacillus. The sequence continues at coordinate 37,322 of NZ_JAEK01000027.1, forward strand.
CCTGCGGCACCTGTTGCCAATATCCTGAAGGAGTTTTTACAATGGTTCCATGCTTGGTAATAAACTCTTCGGCCTCTTTCCATCTAGCATAGGCTTGGCAATATCCCGCAAAGGCAGCCATATCCACTTCAGTCAGGATACCTAATTGCTCCAGTTGCTTGACCATTCTTCGCCACTCTTTCTTAGCTTCAGGTTCAAGCCAAGTTGGGCATCTTGGTGCTTTCTTTTCAGGTTTCGGTTCATTCTGATTCAAATCTCGCTTTCCTGGATTGCCTTCTAATGCTTTCAGTGCAGTTGGCTTTGGTTTCCTTCCACGTTGAGCCACAGGCGCCACCTCCTTTCAAATTTGGCATAAGAAAAGAGCCTACCTCCTGATAGACTCCAATTGATTCATTCCTTTAGTTCTTCCATATTTCCATCTTGAATTCTCCTTCAAAAACCATCCAGCGTATTTCCCCATCTTCAAGTTGTAGGACTAACATTCCAGGTAATAGATACATTTCATTTTCTTGATATCCTGATGCTTCTAAATCTCGTTTCTGCTGTAGTAAAAGTTCCATTCCCCTTACTGCATCAACGTTTCCTTGTAGCAGTTGAACCATATCTCTGGTCATTCAAACAACCTCCCTGTGTTTTGGTATGTCTATACATCACTCTAAACACAGGGATTATCAAGTTAATTTTTATCTCCCTTAATGCCTTTATAGTTGTAATTGCCCTTCTTAATTTCCTCATGGTCCGCTTTGACTGCCTCACCATAGTCAGTCCGCTTGGATTCCTTGTCCTTGCAGCTTAAGCAAATGCAATCGGTATTGTACATGGACATAATCCGCCCGCCTTTTAAGTTGCTGCCACAGCGGTCACAATTCGTTTGTGTGAAGAACTTATCCATTCGGCCCACTCACCTTCCTAAAGGCTCCGCTTCCCTCAAGGTTTTGCAGGAGTGCCTTCCTCGTCGTTTTGTACTCAGGGCCATTCATCCCAAGGCGAATCAGCCAAGTTCTAAAGGCGTATTTTGGATTGTCATCCTGGGCTCGTTTAAAGGTTGCTCGCTTTTGATTTTTGGCATTTTGGTTGATAAATACGGTAAGGTCCTGAAAGGCCGCAACCTTCTCTGAATCCCAATTTTGCGCTGCTAGTTTGATAGTGAATGTTTCTTTTTCAAAATCAAAAGCTACGCCTGGAATTCTCTTAACTCCAAGTTCATCAAGTGCCTTCTTAAACTCCTCAATGCCACTTGTTTCCTTCTCGCCCAAATCCTGTGGAAAGGTATCATCTATCAGCGGCTCGTTTGTTTCAAACGCCATCATGATCAGGTGCTGTTTGCTATAAAGCATGTTTACTAGATTTCTTAATGTGTTTCCGGTGTGACCCTCAAGCGGGAGCGTTACTTCAATCCCATCCAAATCAAGAACCGCTGGCTGTTCCTCACCTGTTTCTTCTTCAGGCTCTGGCGGATTAGTTATCTCTTCAAAGGTTTTCACTTCTCCGGCTGAGTTTGTAATCGTGCCCTGCCTGTCAATGGTGTAAGTTTCATCCTTGGTTATAATTTCGTAGGCAAAGGTTGGAACGTTTAGATACTTGGGTTTCACTCCTAAAAATTCTCCTAGTTTTTTGACCATTTCTTTTCGATCCATTTTCACTACCTCCTGTGTTTTGGTGTAGTACATATATCACTCTTAACACAGGTAATAGCAAGTCATTCCTGACCAAAATGAGTATATTTATAGACCAATAGAAAAAGGCCCGTTAAGGCCCCACTCTAGTCATTTTCAATTGCTGTATATCTTGGATAACTATAGCCTTCGCTGTTCACTAAAACTTTTTCACCCGTATCTTTATTGATCACTCTAATGCAGCGGGCCTCTCGGTTCTGATTCACTCCACCGTCTTCCTCAGTGATCCAAGGTTGGTCGTTAAAGAAGTCGTTGGCAAAGTTTTGAAAATCGCTGTCTTCTAACTCAACTTCTTTCGTTACGATGTAACTTTGCCCTCGCTGCCCTTGCTTAATGGCTTCTATCGTAATTCCCTTCAGCTCCGCTAGATTACTAACTTTCCTTCCAAACAATACTTTCATTTAATCATCACTCCTGTGTTTTGGTGTAGTACATATATCACTCTAAACACAAGGTATAGCAAGTCTTTTATCGAATTTATAGCCTAACCTCAATTCGCATTTTTTGTGTAATGCTCATGTATATTTGATAGCACAAATAAAACACATGGTAATGCAACACCATTACCCCACATTTTGTATTCAGCAGTATCAGAGTGTGGTTGTTTTAACCACTTGATAATTTGTTTTCTTGTTTTTGGCCGTTTACTTTTACCCATTATATTTCTATGCGTTTCCCACACTTCTGTCCAAAATAAAATCTCGTCTTCTGTTGGCTCCTCCGTACCAAGGTCACTACACCAATCGTCAGGGAAACCTTGAAGCCTAGCACATTCAGTCGGTGTTAATCTACGTACTATACAGTTTGGTTCATTAATGAGTGGAGGATCTTTGTAATCTGTCGCAACTAAGGTATTTGCAACTTCTTCTCTCGCATGTGTAAAATGGGAGTTCTTACTTGCTGAAAAAATTAGATTATTCCCTTTCATATCTTCCCCACTTTGTACAGCAACTACAGCAATTCCCCCTTGATTACTGTCAGGCACATTTCCAGATGTATCGATTGTTCTTGAAATAGAACTTTCATAAACATTTGCTCTAACATTCGCAGTACCTTCTGAAGTAAAACGAACATCAAAAGTTTTAGGAATGTCCATTACAAACGGTTGATTGTTTCCACCAGTCCCATAAACTGATAAAACCGTTTGAGCAACTTCCATTGGTCCTTTAACCCTCGCATCTCTACCATGATTTTCAAAAATAAGCGGTGGATGATTAGATTGAGCACGTAGTGTTGCCGTCATTCCATTTGTGACATCCATACGACTGCCACCTTGGTCATTTAGGCAGAGTTCGCTTGCCGCTCCAGAGCCATTTTCAAAACATGAGGTAGTTCTTTCCCTCGCTTCTCCGCCCTTCGTAAAATTCCCCGACAAGCACTCTCGCTTAAATAATATTTGGGATGCACTTTGTCCATTAAAATCTGCGACAAGAAAGATACGTTTTCTACGCTGGGGAACTCCCCAATATTGTGCATCGAGGACTCGCCAAGCGAGTGAAAAGTTTTCTCCCACAATTTCACCTGCGTTTTCCCATTTGTTAGGTTTAGTGATAACAGTATTCTCTTCTTTGATTTTACAGAATTCTTCGAGGACACTTCTGAAGTCTTGTCCTTTGTTTGACGAGAAGGCACCACAGACGTTTTCCCAAACTGCATATTTTGGATGCTCACCATTTGTTTTATACCTCATTTCTTTTATAATTCGGATAGCTTGATAGAATAAGGATGACTGCCTTCCATCAAGTCCTGCTCGCTTTCCTGCAATAGACAAATCTGTGCAAGGAGAACCAAATGTGATAATGTCTACAGGTGATAAGTCCGCTCCATTTAGTTGGCTAATATCTCCTAAATGATTCATTTGTGGTATTTGTTTTGTCGTTACTCTAATGGGGAACGGTTCTATTTCAGATGCCCACAATGGCTCTATCCCACTGAGCAGACCCGCTAACGGAAAACCGCCACTTCCGTCAAACAGTGAACCGAGCGTCAACTTACGCATTATTGTTCACCTCAAGGTCACTATACTTATACTTCTTGTTATCTCTAAGAAGATATACACTCTCATCAACACCGACCTGTTCAATAAACCTTTTGACAATCACATCTGCATATTTCTCATCTAGTTCAATCATGTAACAAATCCGATTAGTCTGTTCGCAAGCCATGAGAGTAGATCCGCTCCCGCCAAAAGGATCTAATACAATGCAATTGCTCATGCTACTGTTTTGAATCGGATAGGCACACAAGTTAACCGGCTTCATCGTTGGGTGAAGAGCATTCTTCGACGGTCTATCGAAGTTCCAAATAGTGCTCTGCTTTCGATCGGCATACCAGTTATGCTTTCCATCCTTTAACCAACCAAATAAAATCGGTTCATGTTTCCATTGGTATGGACTTCTGCCAAGAACCAGACTCTGCTTGGCCCAGATACAAACACCTGATAAGTAAAAGCCTGCATCCTTGAAGGCCTTTCTAAAGTTGTAGCCTTCCGTATCCGCATGGAACACATAGATGGATGCATTCTTTTCCATACTAGCCGCCATATTCTTATAGGCTTTGAGTAAGAAGTTATAAAACTCTTCATCTTTCAAGTTATCATTTTTGATGCTGCCAGCTTGAGATGAGTAATTAACATTATAAGGCGGGTCCGTTACGACAAGATTTGCTTTCTGACCATTCATAAGAACTTGATAAACCTCTGGATCAGTACTGTCTCCACAAATTAATCGATGCCTACCAAGTAACCACACGTCACCTTTTTGGGTAATAGCTGGTTCAGCTAATTCCTTCTCGACATCAAAATCGTCTTCCGTAATATCTTTATCATGTACCTCATTAAAAAGCTGATCGATTTCTGGTGGGTCAAAACCAGTAAACGAAACGTCATAGTCCAAAGACTGCAAATCCTGAATAAGGTCAGCTAATAGTTCTTTGTTCCATTCACCGCTGATTTTATTTAGGGCAATGTTAAGAGCTTTTTCTTTTGTTTTATCAATATCAATAACGACACAGTCTATTTCCGTAAAACCTAATGTCTTTAAAACTGTGATTCTTTGATGCCCACCAATCACCGTCATATCTTGGTTAACAATGACAGGTTCTACATAACCAAATTGTTCAATACTCTTTTTAATCTTTTCAAATTCACTGTCCCCCGGTTTCAATTTCTTCCTAGGGTTATAGCTCGCAGGAATTAAATGATCAATGGGTAGCTTTTTAAATTCCATCTTCTTCACTCCAAAATCTTGATTTGATATAGCAATCATGGCTACAGAACTTCCGCTTCTTGTTCCCGTAGCAACTGAACGTTTTCTTGCATTGTGGACACGTATAGTTATAAATGGCTGTCTCTCTTTTCTTTCTCGCTTGAGGATTTTCATTCCACCATTTTCGGCGGCATTCATCAGAGCAAAACTTCCGTATCCTACCTCGCCCCTTTTGTTTAAGGAGTTTACCGCAGGAGGAGCAGAGGACATGGTTCTTCATTTGTTCCTTAACATTTAATGCAACAACTTTTGCATCCCCATCTAGACCATTTTGTTTACAAAAGATACGTACAGTATCACGAGATTTTCCCAATACCGCAGCGATTGCTTTATACCCAACTCCTTTAAGCCGCAAGTTATAGATTTGTTGCCTTTCGGCTTCGGTCATTACCCCTACTCCTTTCTGCGTAAACAGTATTTAAAAGGGCAATAAAAAAACGCATTAATAGCTATTAAGCAAGCTAAAATATGCGTTTCATTCATATTTTTAGTTTTTTAATTAAGACTGTTAGAATTCAGTTCTGACAAGGGATGAACACTACTTTTATCATTTCCTCAATCGAACCTTTTCGCAAAATCTAAAGATGCCTAAACCCTTCCCACCATTGAGGTGAAGCTCATATTTAGTCCTTCAAGAGTAACCCCCCTTGTTTAATTCTGCGAAAATTCACGCGAAGGGGGCGCGCGGTCGCCATAAAATTAGTTGTAGAGATTTGACCTCCCCTAGGGGGTCCATTAAAACGTATAAACTGGATATTGATCTTCTACTCTTGTCTTTCGATCGTGACATCTTTTACACAAAGGTTGCCAGTTGTTTTCATTCCAGAACAGACTCTGGTCTCCTCGATGTGGTTTGATGTGGTCGACAACCGTTGCTTGAGTCAGCTTTCCTTTCTGCTCACAGCGTTTGCAAAGAGGGTGAGCGTTTAAGAATCGTTTGCTTGCTTTCCTCCAACGGTTATCATAACCACGGTCGCTTGCATTGGCTCTATCATCTACATGAAGCTTCGCATGAAACTCACAGTACTTATCATCAGTCAACAAAGGACAGCCGTTGTGTTTGCACGGCTTCTTTGGTTTCTTTGGCATTGTTCTCAACTCCGTACTCCAATTAAAAAAGCCCCGAAGGTTAAGTCCTTCAAGGGCTCGTAACTATGCTACTTCTACAGCTTATACTCTATCACATTTGTAGGATGGCTTTTAATGGCGTGTTTGTAAAAGTAAAAGAAAAACCCTGAAAGGAACTGGACCTTCAAGGGTGTTGTGGGTACTCCAGCATTCATAAACATTCCACCGTGCTGCTTTCCAATCGTTCGTTGGCTTCCTTCAATGCCTTTCGATGTAACCGATAAGTCCAACGTAAATCATAACCCATAACAGCGGCGACCTCCTCCCAAGTGCTGCCCCCAAGATAACGGAGCTCTAGGAGCAACCGGTGAGAAGGGCTTTCGATTTCGGCAATGAAGTTGGATAAATCTCGCTTTAAGTCTATCAACTGATCAATGTCAGCATTAATCTCTTCTTCAAGGCTCATTAACTTCACAAGAGCATTTTCCATCGGCGAGCGCTGTTTGGTTCCTTGAACTTTATCGGTTTGCATCGCCGATGTTGTTTTTACTGCTAAGTCTCTTAACAAGGCCATCTGTTCCAGTTTACTGTTGATTCGTTGGTCCAGCTTAAAAGCCTGGGATAAATATTCTTTAGCGTTCACCGTTGATTCCTCCTGTATTTCCACAAGGCAAACCCTCTTTGTATTTATTTATTTCCGCCTTCACCGCTTCAATCAAGGCCGCTTGCCTCACGTCTTTATCTTTCAGCGCTTTCATCACACGTTCATCTATTGTACCTTTTGCTATCAGATGGTGGATGACCACTGTATCCTTTTGCCCCTGTCGCCAGAGCCGAGCATTGGTTTGCTGATAAAGTTCCAAGCTCCATGTCAATCCGAACCAAACAAGAATAGAGCCTCCAGCTTGCAGATTAAGTCCATGCCCCGCAGATGCTGGATGAATGACGGCAACAGGAATTTCTCCTTTGTTCCATCTCCTTATGGAATCAGCATTGGATAAAACTTCAACCTCAAAGCGTTTTTGTATCCGAATCAAATCATGCTTAAACCAGTATGCGATCAAGACAGGTTTTCCATAAGCTCCTTCGACTACATCCTCTAACGCATCCAGCTTATGATCGTGTATGTAAATCACCGCACCTTGATCATCATAGACTGCACCATTGGCCATTTGAAGGAGCTTTCCAGATAATGCAGCCGCATTGGCTGCAGTAATTTCCTCACCTTTAACCGTTGTTATCAGATCCCATTTCAAACTGTCGAGAGTTTCCATTTCCTTTTCAGAAAGCCTGACTGAAACTTCGTTTATGACTAGCTCCGGCAGTTTAAGATAATCGGATCCTTTCATGCTGATAGTGATATCCGAAATCTTTCGGTAGATAGCTTCTTCTGCTCCCGGCTTTGGTTTGTAAGAGTATATAACTTGCTGATTGCGCTTATCCGGCACAAAATAATCTTCCCTGTATCTACCAATAAACCGCCCCAGTCTTTGCCCCATGTCCAAAAGTCGATATTCTGCCCATAAATCCATCAAACTATTAGATGATGGTGTCCCTGTAAGCCCAACAAACCTTTTAACCAAAGGTCTAACTTTCATTAGGCTTTTAAACCTTTTTGCTTGGTGGGATTTAAACGATGACAGTTCATCTACCACTACCATATCAAAATCAAAGGGAATGCCGCTTCTAGAAATGAGCCATTCTACGTTTTCTCGATTGATAATATACACCTGTGCTCTTTTCATAAGTGCTGCTTTTCTCTGAACCTCAGAACCAACTGCTACGGTATATTTAAGCCCCTTAAGATGATCCCACTTTTCAATCTCCGCAGGCCATGTATCTCTAGCTACTCGAAGGGGTGCAATAACCAGAACTTTGCGAATAAGAAAGCTATCCAATGTCAAATCAAAAATCGAGGTTAAAGTAATAACACTTTTACCAAGACCCATTTCTAAAAACACTGCCGCTATGGGATGCTCTAGTATGAAGTTTGTTGCATAGGTCTGATATTTATGAGGATCGTATTTCATTGAGTATCCCTCCAATCTGCTTAACATCATCAATGACATAACAGGAAAAGCCTAACTTCCGTAATTGCTTTATTCTTCTAATCTGTAACAGGCGAGGTTTCTTTCCGGGAGCCTTTAATTCCACAAATGCTATCTTCCCAAGTGGTAAAAGCACTAGGCGGTCTGGCATCCCATCTAAACCTAGACTAACAAACTTCGCAGCAATGCCTCCCATCTTTTTTACCTCAACCACCAGTTTCTTTTCTATATATTTTTCAAGCATAAATACCTCCCATATAAAAAGGCTCGGAACAAGAAAACAACTTTGACCCAATTTTCCTATACGCGCGTGTATACGTGTATGCACAGGCTACTATTACTTCTTTTTACTATTTATAAATAAATAGGATACTTCTTGTTCCACTTGTTCCGAACCGTTGATTTTCCTTATCATTACTAACTTTAGGGAAAGAACCAGTATGGGAACAATGTAAGGTACAACTTAGCGTTGTTCCTCGACTCGGGAATAAGCTCGTTGCTTTCCGTAGACAGGAAACGTCACAACACCATTCTTGTTCCCAGTGTACTTGTTCCACTCACTGATCTTTCTCATAATGGCACCGATGGCATAGGAATCTGAAGGCTTTAGCATGGATGCCTCTTTACCGAAACACTCACACCAAATTTCCATATTGCAGACAAGGGTTCTGTGTACTGTTCCAACCCGGGTGCCGCCGCCAAATTCGCTACCGCCAAGGAAATTTCTACGCTCGTACAAAGACATCGTGTCCCAATCATCCGGCAAGAGCGTATCCAAGTAAGTACGAACTAGTCCTTCTCGTTCATCTGTTTCCATGGCATCTGCCTGTTCACTAGTTGCCATGGATACATCATCACCTTCAAGGTAGAGTTTTTCTCCTTTCTCATAAAGAACTAGTGCCTCTGCCCAAATCTGCTGTACTTCCTCTTTAGTCATCTGCCAAGCTTTCTTTTTACTGTTGCCGCTAATGCGGACTGGCCAGAATCTACGGTTACCCGTAATATCCCGAAGAAATCCGCTTTCGGCATTGGTAGAACCTACAATCACGCATTGACGGGGATGGCTTTCCACGTTGACTCCATAACTGGCACGGTATTTATCATCCGCCCTCGAAATAAAGGACTTCACAATCTCCACATCCGTCTTACGCATTCCAGCAAGCTCACCCAGTTCTAACAACCAATATCCCTGAAGTTTTTCAGCACCTGATTTATCTTTCATGTCCGTAATGGTCAAACTATCTGAAAACCAATCCCCTGCAAGCCTCGCAAAGAAGGTTGACTTACCGATACCTTGAGGACCGTTTAAGATTAGAACACTATCAAACTTTGTACCTGGTCTATAAATGCGGGCTACCGCTGCAACCATCGTTTTGCGAATAATTGCCTTTGTGTAGGAATTATCTGTTGCACCGAAATAATCAATTAGTAGATTATCTACTCGACTAATTCCATCCCATTTTGGCAGGGAGTCCAGATACTCCTTAACAGGATGGTAGGCTCGTTCAGCCGCTACCGCTAACACAGCATCCTTGGTCTTGGTAGGTGAATAGACCCCGTATTTGCTGCTTAAATACACTTTAAGAAGTGCATTATCTGAATCATTCCAACCCACCTTGATCTGTTCCCAAGGCAGGCCACCTTTGGCATCAATACCATCACGGTGGCAATTAAAAGCTATATGCTGTAATTCCTTATCATGCCGAATAATCAAGACGATGTTGTCTAAAGTGTCTTTTATTCGGCCTTGCTTATCCAATTCCAAAGCTGTCTGCCAATCCTCATCACTAAACTCCTCTTCAGCCTGTGCCTGTCTTTCCTTAGAAAACTCAGCTTTTACTCTTTCATCTTTTATAGCAAACTCGCACATTGCCACAAAAGATGGCATCTTACCAGGAGCTGTGGTGGTAGAAGCTTTATCATCTAAAGAACCGAATTTATGAATACGAACGAGATCAAAAGCATTGAGGAGCAGGCCGCTTGCTGGGTCGGTGGCATGGTGGCTGTAAGCGAATTTATCATCATAAATTATTACACCCGCACTACTGTCAGCTGGAATATAGTCATAGCGCCCTTCCATAGCAGATGCTTCATAAACTGTACCTAAGAATTTCTCTATTGCTTCACGAACGGAATAGGCGCGACAGAAAGTTCCTACCACACCTTCCTTTAAAAGAGGATCTGCTTGTTCTTTAAGACTGCGATTAATAACTTCAGACTGCCTGCTTGATACGGGCCAAGTTGTTGTATCTCGCCAGTTTTCATATTTTGAAAGATAAATATCTGGGTCAAGTAATGCTCCATCCTGCTCTTCGTAGACAAATTGACCGTTAGAGGAAGTGGATGGCCAATACATAAGGCGATGGGCTTCATATGTCGTATCATCGAAAAGGTCAATACCGATTTCTTTTGCCACCATACGTCCAACAGCTGCATATTCTTCTTCGCTGATCTCACGAGCAAGGGGAACAATAAGCCTGAGTCTTGGATTTTCCGGTGTGTGCTTATGGGTGGAGTAAACGCAACATTTGAAATCAAAAAGCATACTGATTTGCTCCCAAATATCTGGTCTACCGTAATCCATATCAAGGGTGAGCAAAGAACGACACAGAACATTGCCCTTCTTTCGCCTTCCTTCTTTTAAATGTCCTCCGACAAAGCCGCCTACATCCTTGATATCATCTTGTTGACCTCTTTTTAACTTCCGATATTCTTCTACTGTTTCCGTGGTGCGTTGCGTCGTCTTTACACGGGAGCAAAAATCCTCCCAGGAGATATCTTTGTTTTTCCATTTTCTATCCATCCGGCTATTGCCCACTGCAATTTTCATAAGCTTTCAACCTCCTCATGCTCCGGACTAAAATATCTGACCGTTTGTCTGCGTTTCTTGGCTACTTCAATTTCCCTCGCCATACCGGTTGAGATGGTATTGCCCAGCACCCACACCTCGGAGCATTTGCCCATAAGCACGATGTCCATAAATATGGCAAGCTCCCGTTCCTCTGGGTTTTCATCATCCATAAACTGAGGAAACATAAGATGGGGAGCAATCGGGATACAGTTTTGGTCTAGAGCAAACCTGCAAAAACTGCGAGCCTTTTTAATGTTTCCTTCTACATCACCGGAATAGGGAGAACAGATATATACAAGCGGCTTAAAGGCAGATTTTTTCTCTGCCTTTTCCTTTTTCATTATGTTAGTCAGTGCTTCATGGGGAGTTGGATCATGGTATCCTTCATGATTGAATTTGTTGATTCCCATTACACACCCTCCATTTCTATCTGTGGCAAAATACCGTCTCCCTTCATCAGTTCGTAAATGAAGAGTCTGCCTTTTTGAGTCCAGTATGTATGGACCTTTGTATGTTGCTGGCCGTTACTGCCAAGATAGCTATGTGTCTTGGTGCTGGTGTAGCCTTTTTCCGCATACTTCTGATATAAAAGCCAGATGCCGCCTTGTTTAAACTGGACACCCTTTTTATTAAGATAGCGATTCATCCAAATAGCTGACTTGCCGTAATCTTTGGCAATTGCTGAGGTGGAAATGAGGTCTTTGCAATTTAAAACTACATCGTAATAGGAGACTTTCGGTTTCATTTCTGCAATTTGCTGATTCTGAACGGCAATCGTACCTTCAAGCACTTTATTTTGTTTCCTTACTTGAGTTAGCTGTTGATTGGCAATCTGAAGTGCCCTTGCCATGATTGCTTCTGGGGAATTCCATCTTCTTTCTATTTCAAGAAAGTATTGGCGACACTCTTTCCCTTTTGGAGTACGCTGTATCATGCATAGCTCTTTTGCCATGTCAATTGTTAACTGATGGTCAATGCTTGGTCTGCCTCCAGTACTTTCGCTCAAAAATGAGCTAAAGTCTGATCCTTCCTCAAATCCGTACTCACACATTCTTGGAAACCAATCTTTATAAGCGGTCTTTACTTCCAAGGCTTCATGTAAATCACGACCGAGTACGGTTGGTCGTTGATTTTCATAATTGATTTTTACTAATTCGTCCATACGAATTACCTCCTGCAATATAGTCAGAGAGGAAACCCCTCTACCTAATAGCCACAGGAGGTAATAATTGTTGAGGATTTTGAAAAAATAAATTATACATCCGGATTTTTGTTCGAAATTTGTGTATGTAAAATAGATTTAAAAGCTGATTCAGTAATTTTCTACTTTTACAAACGGACTAGATTGATGAACAAAAAATGGTAACGTAAACTGTAATAGGCCTATAGGATTTGGAGCTAATAAGAGAAGAGGAAAACAATCATTTTGGTATCATATTTTATCTATGACCTGGATGAGTAAGGTTGGTAGAGCCTCGAGGAGAATCAATTAAAATAAAAAATACAGAGCGAGAAATTCTCACTCTGTATTTTTTATTTTACATCATTCACTTATTGCTTTTACTTGATGTTATTTTACGAGTGGCTAAAGCTATGATTCCACCAACTGCAATAAATACAATGTCCAAAACGATTTCAAACCCTTGAAACGCATCAATATAATTTACTAAAAACCAACTTTTTCCCCCATTAGTCAAATGATTGATTAATCCGCCTATTCCCTGAATAATAAAAAGTAGACTGAGACCACTGATAATTTCTTTCATGATGAACACCTCTTTAATATTTTTTCTAATTTAAAATGCCTCTAAGACCGATATTAAAAAAAACTGCACCTATGACTCCTGTCGCTACCAAGAGCGAAGAGATTGGAGCTTCATTTAATTTTGACCTGATTTTAATAAGAAATTGTTGCAATCTTTCTTTAAATATAATATTAACCCCTAACAGTAATAGAGAAGGAAGCACCATTACTAGATTGTATCCAATTATTATTAAGATAGCAGGTGTAGTCTCAATTGTTTGATGATTCATTAAAAAGATTGAATAAAAGTAAGGCAATGCCGTTACAAATTCAATTAGGAAAACAATGATTCCTAGTATAATCATCCCTTTAATTGTTGTATTTTTGGGGATAAATGAAATTAAACGTTTTTTTGTAGTCTCTTTTGGTTTACTGAAGCTTATTAGAACAAGAACTGCTCCAAGTAGGATATAAAACCAATTGATAAAGTCAAACTGAGACAATTGTTCTATTCTCTTCAATAATGAATTTCCACCAAAGTAGAGTAATAAACCCGTGATGAATAAAAACACAAATAAACGAGAAGATAACTGATTCGGTTGTGTCAGTAATAAATAGGCTGTTACAGTCAGTACACCGGGACTTAAAATATCAATTAAAGCACACAAAGAAATAATCATTAATGCTGAAGAAATGTCTAATGATGAAGAAGGCATCAATGCTTCAATAGTTTCGATCAAACAAACTAGTCCTCCTTTAAATGTTGTGGTATTATCTATTTAACACACCGTGCTATAAAAAGATAATAACACACTGTGCTAAATAAAGGAAGTGATTTTTATAATGCCAAAAATTGTTGATCATGATGAAAAGCGCAAACAAATTGCTGAGGCTGCATGGAATATTATTAGGAAAGAAGGGGTTGAGAAAGCGTCTATACGAAGAGTTGCAGCTGAGGCAGGGATGTCTTCTGGTGCGTTAAGACATTATTTTTCAACTCAAGATGAAATGTTATTATTTATTATGAATTACTACTTAGAAGAAGGGAAAAAACGTTCTCAAAATAAAGAATGGTCAGAAAACCCAGTGCAGGCAGTAGAAGAAGTTTTATTAGAGCTAGTACCAATAGATGAAGAAAAGAAAATTGAAACGAGTGTTTGGTGGATTCTTGCATTACGTTCACTTACAAGTGATACAATAAAGGACAAAAAAGATGAAATGACGGACGGTACATATGAATTAGCAAATTCAATGATTGAAATCTTAGCTCTAAAAGGCGTATTATCAGATTCAATGAATGCAGAATTAGAAAAGAGTAGGTTAACGGCATTAATAGAGGGATTGTCGATTCATGCTTTATTAAGACCTGATGTATACTCTCCAGAAAAGGTGAAGGAAGTTATTCGTTATCATTTAGAGACACTCTGCAATAAAATCAATTAAGCTAATCGGTCGATGTATCAATTATTGTCCCATTTGTTTTTAATAGATTTAGTCTTACCCCTTGATTTATTATTAACTTTATAGAGAGAGGAGTCAAAATCGGTTCTTTCACTATATTTCTTCAAGATTAGAATTTTAACCCTTTATTCCACAAAAATGGAGCGTTTATTAAACAAACAAGATAGCACGTACCGGTCATAAAATAAGTGCTATCCTGTTTTCATTATTTAAAAATTGAAGGTCTTTTAACCTCCTCCCACACGATTATCCGATTACCAATTAATTTAATCTTTTTGATAAAACTGACACTCATAACCATCAGCACTAAGCAACAGGCCATTTGCCCATGTTGGTATCTTAGCCATCTGTTCACAGATAGCGGAAAGTGACGTCCCCATATCTGCCTCGATGATAATTTCATCGTGTACATGAGCCACAATGGAACAATTCTTTAATGTCTGCATGGCATGACACAAGATGTCACGACTGATTGCCTGAACAATATTCTCTACAAATTTGGGTCCATAGCTTTCGATTCTATCCCATTTTTTCGTCCCACCGACCCCTTCATAAGTAACCGACTCACCGCCAAACATATTCTCTCCCATACGAGGTTTCACATAGGCAAGCCGTCTGCCAGAAGGGAGGACAATGAAGAGCATCCCGCTTTGATAGATAAATTTAATGCCGTGTGTCTCTGTGGGAGTTTTTTGCTTAACACAAGTTTTTACTGCCCGGTCAACATCCCACCAGAGTTTTGTGATATTGGGATTGGACTGTCTCCAAGCCGTTACAAGCGGTTGTAGTTCCTCTTCTTCAATTCCCATCTCCAAAGCACCCATTGATTTTAATGCTCCAACAGATCCGCCGTAACCGAGGGCAAGTTCAGCGATTTTTCCTTTCTGACGAAGATGGCCATTCAAACCATGCTTTTCAACAGGTACACTAAACATTTGAGAAGCACTGGCACAGTAGATGTCACCACCATTTTGGAATACTTCTATTCTCCATTTTTCGCCTGCAAGCCAGGCAATGACGCGAGCCTCAATCGCTGAAAAATCTGCAACGATGAACTTCATGCCCTCTCGAGGTATAAAAGCAGTACGAATAAGCTCTGATAGTGCCTCTGGGATAGAATCATAGAGTAAAGTAAGAGCATCAAAGTTTCCGCTTCGAACTAAAGCACGAGTCTGTTCCAAATCAGGCATATGGTTTTGTGGGAGATTTTGCAGTTGAATCAGCCTGCCAGAGAATCTTCCTGTTCTGTTGGCTCCGTAAAACTGAAACATTCCTCTTGCACGACCGTCACTACATACTGCGTTCTCCATTGCTGTGTATTTTTTCAACGATGATTTCGCAAGTTGCTGACGAAGTTCTAAAACAGTGCCTAGTGGTTCAGGTGCTGTTTTTAACATCTCAGCAACAGCTTTTTTACCTAGGGACTCTGTTTCTAGCCCATTGTCGGCAAGCCAATCTTTCATTTGTTGCACAGAGTTTGGATTCTCTAAATTGGTTATATCCTGCATTAAAGCCATCAGCTTTTCACGGGAATGCTCATCCATCTCGACAGCCTGTTTTACGAAAGTCATGTCAATGGCAATGCCGCGATCATTGATTTCCTGGTCGATATGATATTCCTCCCAAATGGTCCCAGGCATCGGAAACTTGGATAATCTCTGCTGTATTGACATCTCAGTTTCCACATCACGAAGGTTATATGCTTTAAACCGCTCCCATTTTTCCACGTCATGTTCCGGCAGATTACGAACTCGACCGCCATTTGATTTAGTAGGGGAGCAGGGAGTACAGAAATATTTAATAAGGTCTTTACCTTCAGTCAATTTTTGCTTTTCTAAACCTAAAACTGCACCGACCCCCTCTAGCGAAAGCGGAAGTCCCATATATGCCGACCAGATCATGGAGCATTTCCAAGATGTAGGGTCAAGATAATTTGTAAGGTTAAGCCATTTTGATAGACACACACGCTCAAACATTGCATTAAAAGCCCACTTGGTGACGGAATTATCCATAAGTGCGTTTATAATTTCATCTGGGATTTCCTCTCCACAAGCAATGTCAACAACTTGTACTTCGCCGCCATCCACTGAATAGCCAAATAGTAAAATTTCAAAATCATCACTCTCGGCATAACGGTAAACACCAGACTTTTGAAGATTGGCGCCACTAAAAGTTTCAATATCAATAGAAATAGAATTCATGTATTACCGCCCTTTCCAATGCAAACGAGGTGGCAGAAGAACAACCTCCACCACCTCGTCTGTATTTATTCTTTATGCTAGAAAATCATCATCTTCAATGGTTGTGAAATCATCAGCAGCATTGGTTCTTCCACCTAAAGGCTCTCCATCTCTTATCTTCTGAATGTTACCAAGACCGCAAGCCACACCCTTATTGCCATTAGAGTTAAAAGCATAGAAATTTAGGGATACTCTTGCGTAACAACCGCTGTATACCTCGTTGCGATCTAGGATTGGTCTAACTGCTTTATCTACTATTTGGGGTGGAGTCTTGCTGTTGGCATTTACAAAGTAATTCCCTTTATATGCCTCATCATCACGTTCCACATCACCATCTCGAAGTGGCAGTTTGATAGCAGCCTTATTCGGCTTTTTACCGCCAAACTTTGCAATGCCCTCTTCAATGGCTGCATCTACGGCTGCATTGATAGCATTGATGGTTTCCTTATCTGTTTTTGGAATCAATACGGAAACACTGTATTTTTCCGCCCCGCCATTAATAGATACTGGTTCCCAGCCATGAAAGTAGCTGAGTCGTGTGTTAACGCTTGTAACAACCTTTGTTCTGTTTTGATTATTCATATTACGATTCCTCCGTTATCTCATTAAATTCGTTTTTTACGTTTGATATATTCATAGCTGGCCGCTTATCGGAAAGTGGAACCAGCGTTGGCTTACCTAGTGGTTTATGTATAAGACCACCGAGGATTTCTTCAAATTTCTTTTTGCCCATCAGTTTCTGCATTTCCGTTAAGGTAATAAGGCTGTGACGGTAGATATCCTTATAACCGTTTGCCTTGGCTGCTTCAGCCACAGCTTCTTCGTCTTTATATTTACGAACAGATCTGCCCTCGACTACCTTAAAACCGTACCACTCTTTACCGTGATTAACGGCTGCTTCTGTGGCATAAGCCATAATTTCATTCGCCCACTTTGTAAGGTCGGACAGTTTAGAAAGAACTTCTTCAATTTCAGAGTCCGTAAGCAGGGGTGGCAATTTAAACTCCATTTGTGCTAGTTTCAGTTTCTCTTCAGCCCTTGCACGACATTTAACAGCTGCTCGACAGAAAGTACACCATTCACCTGGAAGATAGTCACCTTCACCTTCATAGGCTTTTTTGGCCTTTGGTCTCAGTTCGTTTTCTGCCCAGTCATTTAATTCATTTACCGGCATTGTCCATGTACTGACATTCTCCCTGCGTGGCTGGAAGACAGTCATAGAAACCTCCTCGATGTCATACAGGCTATCGTAGATTTCCAAAGCTCCAAGGGCATATAATTTCATCTGTGGGTTTCCTACTGCATCTACTAACACACCCATGCCGTACTTAAAATCGATAATATGAAGCTTTTTATCGCCAATGATGATGCAGTCACCAGTTCCGAACCCCTGTGGTACATAGCAGGAAAAATCAAGACGTTGTTCAATAAGTATTAACGGGTCGGTACAGCTTTGTTTCGCCAGTTCAAACTGCTCCATTACAAATTCAACATAGGCATCGCTGTGTTCTTCCATCTCATCGGTGTTATAAGATGAAACAGGACGCTTACTTCTCATGTGAAGTGCTTTTTTAAGTTTATGTTCACAGAGAGCATGGGCGGCTGTACCTTCAGCGGCCGCATTGGATTCGCTATTTTCAAATTCTAGTTCCAATCTTGCAGATGGAAGGCAATTAAGCCACCTATGGGACCCTGATGCGGAAAGTACTGCGTGATCACTCATTACCTAGTACCTCCGCATCTTTCAACATATCTGCATAATGTTTTGGGTCAACTTCGCTTAATTTAGAGCCACCGTATTTTTGGATGATTTCCCTCACTTGGGCAGTAAGGCCAACCTGACTTTTTTCAGCAAGTTTTGCTCTGACTTCCTCCAGAGTGATTTCCTTTTTCTTTGGCGCAGATTCTTTTACGGTTGTAGTCGGTTCTTTTGTTTCCACAGGTTCATTGCCGGCCATTACATCAGCAACCGCTTGTATACTGTCCGCCAAAGAACGCATATCAGAAACCACATCAAGAAGTAGTTTGATTTTGCTCATGGTTTAATCCTCCCTCCTTAATCTCACTAATGGCGAGTTCCTGTACGGTGTCACCTGGAACAAGGATAGTCAGTTTCTGCTTATCACCAAGTAAGAAACGGAGGAGACGCTCCCTTATGGTGACATTACGACAGGAAACAATCCCGCCAGATTGTGGAGTTTTTGAAACACTGATTTTTAAGTTGTGTTTCATGTTCTTCACCTCTTTCCGAGAGCCTTTATGTGCTGCCCTCTACCTATTAGCCGTGGCAAGAGGGGAAAGTTGAGGATTCTGGAAAAACTTTTTTGAAATTCTTCTTAGCTGTATCTAAACGATGTGAAATGGCACTTTTACTAACACCCTCACGCTCTGCATACTCTGTTACAGAAACACCATCTAGGAATATAGCAATCAATAACTCTGCTTGTTTTTCCTTGAGGGTCTTGCGGATAATTTCACAGAGGTATTCATACTCTACTTGTTTCTCTCGAATCACTTCATCGGTGTTATCAGGGAAATAGTCCATATGGTCCGTAGCATCTTCGGATTCATCATCCTTGCGGAATGGTTTCTTTGGCATCCCTCTGTGCCTATCAAATTTATGCCAGTTATTGTACTCGGGTTTGTTGAAACGCTCGTCCATAATCTCCTGTGGGGAACGGCGTGTTACAGTTTCCTTGTCCTCAACAGAAGATAGCCTGTCCTCGTAATCTGCATCAATCATTAAAGTGAAGTCCTCGTCTGGTACCTCTAGGTAGATAGATTTGTTTTCGTGTTGAATTCTAATTTTCATTTTGCATCCTTTCCGCCGGACTGCATTGGCGGCAAAGGATACAAAAATAGGTCTGTGCCTCGAAGTACACAGACCCTTTGTCCTGAAAATGAGCGCAACAAGGTAAGGTACTTCTATTGCAACGCATAACAATCCTAAACGGACTGAAACGTTGCAATATGTATCCTTTGCCCTTATTGCAAATCAGGCATTTGATATTTTTTTGTAGACGAGGAATGGTCTAATTCTTGCTAACTACGAAGGACCTTTCCTTCATCTATCATTATTGTAGGTGAGAATTGGACAGCCTTGGCGGACACCTCATGCCCGTTAATTTCAGGCTCAAAATGACGCATTTCTCAACAAAAACACCTAAAAACAACAAAAAAAAGCCATTCACAAACCCTTAAAAGGATTCATGCATGGCTTACTTATTTAATAACTAAAAAACGGACATCCTGTGTCCGCTTTTTCAAAAATATTATTGAATTTTATAATGGCTCTGCGCCATGTTCCTGTAAAAACGTTCTAATCTCATCCATCGATTTTGCATATAGATGAGTCAATGCAAAGTTATACCAAATATGACTATTGTTATTGAAGTTCAATGAAAATGGTGAGTTGCGAATTATATGACTGCTAATATTTGGCGGTAGATGAAGTCCAAGGCAGATTAATACTATGGAATTAATCGATCCCGGTTCCTCACCATTAACGATTCGTCTTATGGTACGCTCGTTGACCAATATTTTCTCTGCTAATTCTTTATAAGTTACTTTTTTCCACTCACGTACTATTTTGAGAGAGCTGGTATAACTATTTGGCAATTCATTATAGATTCGCATTTCTTCAGCTATTGTTTCGGCTAGTAATTGGGCCTTCTTTTCTGGAGCCGCATACTCAAAACCATTACAATATTTTATATCAAAATCAATATTCGATGTCTTATCACGATTGAGGAAACATTCAGTATAGTATCTTTCCTTACACCCGGATTTGACTGATAACTCGAAAACCAAGCAGCACTCTTCCATATGGGTTCGTGCGTAGTCTGTAAGTACCGTTTGTCCAAATATATCCTGTGTTATATATTTTGGATGGTTTAAAACAAAGTGGGAATCTACATATATATAACTTCCGTCCCTAACTAAAGCGGCCATTTCTGGATTGGTTATGCTTTGGATGGCAGCATCCTCTGCGCCTATAGAAAAGGTCTGATTTCTTTCAAGCGCACCCTTCTTAAATCTGTGAGGCTTGACGTAGCGACCATCTATGTAAGTAAAAGTTCCGATTGCTTCCTCATATCCAGCATCAATCATTCGAATTTTAGCTGCTGTCCGAGATACGCTGAAGAACGTTGCTAAGGCGTCAATAACTGGCTCCATTACATCTATAAGTTCAGATGTTCCCAGTTCTGAACGGAATTGCTTAATAAATTTGAACGCTTGGGTTTTAAACATGGCAAGGGGCATTTGTATCTTTGGAGCGAGGGCATTCGCCTGCCATTCCATCCAGTCAGTTGCATCTCTGGTATTGTCTTTTATACCTCCGACTACTTGACACTTGATTCGTGTGGCACTGCTGTTATATAACCGCTCCAATTCAAATGCTTTTCTATGTTGATCCCAATGAACACACTCATGTACAATAGTATTATTGACTGATCCTAGGTTACGAAGAAAGTAAGCTTTTGGGTCCACAATTATTGTACGAGCATTTACACGGGTTTGTACCATTTCATCGCTGTCTTCATCATAAAACTCTGAATCACAGTCGTGAAAGTATATCTGCCCAAAAACAGAGAAATCCTTTGTAATCTCTCGCATTTCTACTGTAAGGCCCATTTTTTCTGCTAACACTTGCGGCTCAACTGCCATTGGAGTTTTTAATGCTTCAGGGTAATGTCTTCTAAGGAAGTCTGTAGCAACAGATTCTAGTTGTTCCTTATGAATGATAGGAACAAGGGAGTCCGACATAGGTTTTGGCTGCTTATTTTTGCTAGTATACTCAGTTATACTGGAGATTGCAAAATCATCCAAATTGTAATTTAAATCTCCTGAGCATTCCAGCATAAACCATTGCCGGCAATTTTCTGATTCATCATAGTGATAATCTGACTCTCGGACTTCAAATTCAGCTTCAATAGCAACATCAAATTCTATTTTCATGTCCGGTAAGTCATTAACTGACACAAACTTAACTTCTACATCTGACAATTCTATGCCGCCAATGTTTTGAACTCTGTATAACCGTAAGTCTAGGTTGTCGTAATTATCTGAGATGTAACTTTGTACGGTAGCAAACATCTCATTATAGAATCTTTCTGCCACATAATCTTTAAATGAACGATTACCCGCCAAGGCACTCCCCCCTTATCAACAATCAATTTGATATATAGGTTTGCATTACTTCCTTTATGTTAAGATACTGTTCAATAATTTTTGTTCTCCGACACAGCTAGTTCCTGCAAATAAATCTCCAAACGTATATCCATCAATGTCATACTTTTCAATAATACCTTCTATAGTATTCAGCAATTTTGCTTTGCTGCCTAAATATCTCATCTTATCACCTTTTCTAGTTGTGCTATTCTTCTTTTACTTCGTCTGGTTGATATTCTAGTAAATCACTTAGGTCGCAGTCGAGAACCCTACAAATATTATTAAGCAATTCCAAATCGACCCTTTTGACTTTCTCGTGGTACAAATCACCGATAGTGTTTGGCCGCACACCAACCAACTCAGCAAGTGCTTTTCTAGTCATTTTGTTTTTACCTAATAGTTCAGATAATTTTATTCTAATCAAAGATATCACCTCAGGGGTATAAAATAACGATTATCGCTATAAATTAACATTTACCATTATATCATAACGCTATTCGTTTCTCAATATAATAAAATATATATTATTTATTCTAAAATTCTGCTAATCTTGATGGCTCACAAATTTACATCTATTCTATCTCCACAACCCCACGAAGTTATCTAATCTATCAACTCAACCCTATCACTTTAAGGAGAGTTGATATATTTCCTCTAAAAATAAAAATAAGGGTTTCCCGACATTAACATCCTCGGCAAAGTAGCGGTGGGAAAAGTTCAATGTCAGGAAACCCTTTATTTATCAGTATTTTGTTTAGTCATATTTCTCCACCTGTACCATAAGAATAATCATCTGCTAAAACCCCACCCCTCCAACCCGCATTCCACCGTTCGAGTCATAATAAAGTTTTGCTACACCCCCCTCATTTTTATCCAATTTTGGATTAAAATCGGTCGTTTTTCGGGCCTTTTTCGGCCGTTTTTTCATGGTTTTTTCGGAGTCATAATAGAGTTTTGCGAACAAAACAAAGAAAAATAATGGAGATAAGAGGTCCAGAATAAGGATAAAATATTGGATAAGTATTGATTTGCTATTGAGTGCGATATTGGATAAACCCAATGATGGCAAGGGTTAGAACAAAAAAGAGAGGAAAGAAATCGAACTCTTTTCTCCCCTCTCTTTCATCTGTTATCCGAGAATT